>CAVRMG010000012.1:0-468000 GCA_963721495.1 uncultured Actinomycetota bacterium
ATCAGATCGTGTTCGACGTCACCCAGGGATCGCGCGACAGCCAGTTCTTGTCCGGCGCGAACAGGAAGACGATTGCGCCATCGGCCAGCTTGGCAGCAGCTTCTGAGCGCGGCCGGGCTCCATCGCCGGGCAGCCCTCGCTGCGGCCGGCCTTGTTCGGCGTCACGTACGGCGCGCCGTGCGCCACGACTCCACGCGCCAGGCGTTGTCGTTGAAGCCGGTCGGACTCGCCGTCGCAGCCGGAGGCCCACCGACGAGTACGCGCGGCCGCCCGAGTGGCCGCTGAAGCCGTAGGTCGCCTTGGGCCAGGTACAGGCCGAGCGAGGTGGCGGGGCTGCCGACCCGTTGGAGAACCGGGTCGGGATGCCGTCTGTCCGACGTTCGAGCCGCGCCGTCGCGACCGTGAAGGGTCCGTCGACGATCTGCAGCTTCTCCATGTCGAACACGTAGCCGCGCGGTGCGTGGCCGGCAGGCCGAGGTCGACGAAGTAGAGGTAGGGCTTCTTCACGTCGTTCGGGTGCGCCGTCTTGTACGCGAAGTAGCTCTTGAAGGCGGTCTCGAGCGCTTCCGGTCGGCTGAGGCCGCGGACGATACCCGAGAAGGCGTTCACAGCGGACTGGACCACACCCTCGACCTCGCCATCGGCGGTCGCCGTGACCGTCGGGGTCGCCAGCAGCGACGTCGAGTCGACGCCCTTCACGAAATTGGCCGCCGCATTCAAGACGGGACCGGTGTGGTCGCGCTCAGGCATGAGCTGAGAACCGACGATGACCAGCGCACTGGTACCGAGGAGCACGTTCTGAATGAGGAAACCTTTACGCATGAGCCTCCTGAGACATCGGAAGGACGCCCTCTTGGGCGTTTGCCGCGGGCGGAGTGAAGACCTCAACTCTCTACACCCGCAAGCAAGGAAGGATACATAAGTTTAGTGACCCAGGCCTCTCAGGTAAAGTGTTGGTATGTAACGCTTTACAGCAGTGCTCGCTGGCGGAAGCGAACTGATGTTTACGTTGAAGCGCGGACGCCCATGGCGGTTTCAGGGACCCAGGCCCCTGACAGAGGGGGCGGGTCCTCCCTACTTCTGGGGGCCAGCATGCCAGTCCCGCTACTCCAGCTACTCACTACCCGCTACTCGTAGCTGCAGTTCTCCGCTCGATCGCCCATACTCCACTCCATGTCACTGCACAGAGCCGCGCGCTTCGCGCTCGCCGCACTCTTGACCGGCTGCGCCTCGACCGCCGGCCCGCAGCCCGACTGGACCGCGCGCGAGGGGAGGCGCCGGCGACGCCCGAGTCGCGGAGCGCGCTCGCCTCGTCGGTCGACATCGAGTGGCTCGTCGGTCACCAACGTCTACCTCCGCGCGGCGCGCTCGGCATTCTCATCGACGGGTACGCTGACGCGGCTGCCGGCGAGCGCCTTCGTCGACCGGACGATGGTGCACTCGCGCGGCGCGTTCCGTCCCGACAGCGCCGCCGTCGCGCCGCGTGCTCGCCGTGCTCGGTGGGCGCGATGCGGTGCGAGGTGCTGCTGAGCGGGCACAGTCACTTCGACCACTCGTTCGACGCCGCGATGTGGGCGAAGCTGACGAACGCCGCGAGTGTACGGGCCGCGCACGACCTGCCTACCAGCTCGTCGCGCAGGAGGTGCCGGCGTCGCGGTGCACGGCGGTGCAGGGGGGCGAGACGCTCTCGCTCGGCGAGGGCGTCACGGTGCGCGTCGTCCGATGGAACCACAGCGGCGACCACGCGGTGAACCCGGAGCAGCACGACCCGACGGAGCTCGCTGAGGTCCCGAAGCGCGACCCGACGAACGGTGGACTGCGGCCCGGGCTCGCCGAGGACTTTCCCAACGGCGGGGGAAGTCGCGCCTATCTGTTCACCATCGCGACGCGCGACGGCCCGGTGACGATCTTCTTCAGCAACACCGGCAGCCCGGTCGATCTCGACCGGCCGATCGTGGTCGACGGGACGAGCTTCGGCGCGCCGATCGACAACCTGCGCGCGGCGCTGCGCGATGCCGGCGATCGCGTCGGTCGATCTCTGGATCGCCAGCGGCGGCGCGCCGCTCGCGCGGCTCGTGCTCCCGGTGCTGCGGCCGAAGGCGTATCTGCCGGTGCACTGGGACGACTTCTTCGCCCCGCTCGAGGCGGGGTCGCGACGCCGTACGCCGATCCGGCGCTCGAGTCGCTGCTCGACACCGCGCGCGTGACGCTGGTCAGGCCGGCGCAGTACCTCGATCGCTGGCGCTCGACCGGAATGGCGTGCACGCCGTCGCCAACGACTGCGCCGAAGCGCGCGCTCGGACTTCCACAGTGAGATGACGATGCTGATCGACGACTTTCGAACGGAGTACACAGCGTTGGCGTGAGGTCGCCGAGAAGGCGATCGCGCAGATGCCGGACGACGCGCTGAACCACGTCCCGTCGCCCGAGGGGAACTCGGTCGCGATGCTCGCACGTCACGTGAGCGGCAACCTCGTCTCGCGCTTCACCAACTTCCTCGTCGAGGACGGCGAGAAGCCCGACCGCGATCGCGAGGCGGAGTTCGTCGAGCGCCCGTACACGCGCGCCGAGGTGAACGAGATGCTGCGCCGCGGCTTCGACGCCGTCGACACGAGCGCTGGCGTCGCTCACCGACGACGACGTCGCGCGCACGGTGACGATCCGCGGCCAGGCGATGACAGTGCACGCCGCGCTCACCCGCTCGCTCGCGCACATCGCGAATCACATGGGCCAGATCATCCTCATCGCGAGGATCACCGTCGCCGGCCCGTGGCAATCGCTGAGCATCCCGCGCGGGCAGTCGCAGTCGTTCAACGCGAGCATGGGCGCCGACAAGCCGAGCAACCGAGGCGACGGACGGGTCAGGCAGGTCTCTTCGGCCGCATCGCTGTGGCATCGCGGAGACGCGGACGATACTGCCGGGCGCGGCGGAGAGACGGATTCGGCGGGTCGTGGTGCTCGCGGCGAGACGGACTGCTCCGCCACGACCACAGCACCAACTGCTTTAAGGGTCGGCGGAGAGATCGCTGTGCCGCGCTCCGCGTCCTCCGCGGGCCGAGGCGATAGTGGCCGTCTCGGTGCATTGCTCCGCGGTCTCCGCGTGAAACTCCCGGCGCGACGGAACTGTCCCGGCAGGCCTCTGTGCGCTCGGCGATTTCTCGAGCGGAAACGAGCCAGTAGCCGTTCAGTTCAATGCCGCTCGAGCAGGAGCGACAGCAGCCGCGGCGGAGCACCCGGTTCGGCGTCGTTCTCGATCCACTCGCCGAGTGCGCGCAACACGAATCCTGCCGCGATCGCCTCGGTGACGTACTCGCTCACCGTGTGCGCGTACGCAGCGACGTGGACCGTCTCGTCGGTGCGCTGATCGATGAAGTGCGCCTGACCGCCACGCAGCTGGCGATACGGATGCAGCTCGCAGACGAAGAGCTGTCCGCCCGCGCGCAGCACGCGCGCCGCCTCGCGGAACACCGACGCCAGATCCCGCACGTGCTCCAGCACGAGATTGCCGACCACCACGTCCACGGAGCCCGTCTCCGCCGGCCACGGTCGCGTGATGTCGTGCTCGACGAAGCGCGCCGTGGATGCGCGCACGCGGCGTCGCGCGACGTCCAGCATGCCCGGCGAGAAGTCCAGCGCGATGAGCTCGCGCGCCTGCGTCGCGAGCCAGGCGGAGTTCTTGCCCGTTCCACATCCGACCTCGAGGACACGCGCGCCGGCGAGCGTGCAAGGGGACCTGCCGCAGGACCAGCGCGTCGAGATCGCGCGTCGCGTTCTGATCGTCGTCGTACTGGCGCGACCAGCGGTCGTACGCGTCGGCGACATTTGAGGGCGCGCCGGTGAGGCGCGAGACTTGAGGCTCTTCGAGCATTCGCGAATCTTACCAGTCATGTCGCGTCGCCGTCTTCCATTGTTTCTCGTGCTCGCCGTCGCGCTCGTCGTCGTGCCGGCAGCATCCCAGCCTGCCACCGCTGCCACAGCGCCGGCTGGCCAACGACGCCGAGCTCGCGATCTACCGACTGCTCGCCGAGTCCACCTACGTGCGCTCGACGGGCCGACCGGTCGCCGTCGTATCGACCTCGATCGATTCGTCGTGCGCCGGTGCGGAGTGCCAGCCGCTCGCGCGACGCTGGGGAGTGGAGTCGCCCTGGTGGGCGGCGGTCGCCGATTCGCAGCGAGGCGCGTTCGGCCAATGCAGCACTGCTGCGCCACGCAGGCGACACGGTCGATCTCCGCGCGATCGGACAGGGACACGAGCAGATCCTCCCGATCGAGACGCGCGAGATTCCCGGTCGCCGGCAGCGATGCGGGAATGTGGGGCGAGTTCCAGTTCTATCATCGCGGCGCGGCGGGGCTGCTGCGCTTCTCCCCCGTCGGCTTCTCACCATCGGGACGCGAGGCCGTCGTGTTCACGAAATGGGAGTGCGGGCCCGCGTGCGGCCACAGCGTCGTGATCGCGCTGCGCGCCGATTCCGGCATCGACCTGGCGCATCGCCGACATGCTGCTCCTCAGCTCGCGCAGGCCAACGAACACGAACGGCAACTGAGCGTGCCCGGCGCGCGACATCGGCCTCACGCTGGTTCCGTATGATTCGGCGCGCCATCGCGAGCGGATGGGTGCGGGGCCGTCGCACCTGGTGTCGCGCGGTCTGCTCGAGCGGCTGCGCGAGCGCCGGCCACGCCGCAACGGTCACCGAGCTCGCGGCGACCAGCGGCTCATGGGTCGCCGAGATCGGCACGGCGTTCGATCTCGATCGGCAGCTCGCGCACGTCCGTCGCCGCGACGGTCGGCTGCGCGGCGCCTTCCCGCTCACGCTCGCCGGCAACTGCATCTCGAGTGTCGGGACGCTCGGCGGACTCGGCGCCGAGCCCACCGGCGTGCTCTGGTTCGACGCGCATGGCGACTTCAACACGCCGGAGACGACCGTCGGCGGATTCCTCGACGGGATGGCTCTCGCCGTCGCGACCGGACGCTGTTGGACCGGCCTATCCGCTACGGTGCAGACGTTCACTCCCGTACTGGAAGAGAACGTCGTGCTCGTCGGTGCGCGCGACCTCGACCCCGCCGAGGCGGAGCTGTTGCAAGCGAGTCGCGTCCAGCAGCTGCCAGCCGACGCACCAGTGACCCGGATCGCCGCGGCGATCGAGGAGGTCGCGCGACGAGTGCGGCGGCTGTACGTCCACGTGGACCTCGACGTGCTGGACGCGTCCGAGGGTCGTGCAAACGGGTATGTGGGGGGCCAGGGGATCGCACTGGCCCGCCTGCTGGCTGTGATCAGCGCGGCGGGGACACGATGTCCCATCGCCGCCGCGGCAATCACGGCGTATGACCCGGCGTATGACCTGGACGGGCGAGTCTGTGCCGCCGCGATGGAGGTTGCGCTCGCGCTCGCCGCGGCCGCACGCTGAGCCGTAGGGGGATGCGGGCAATCGTTGTGGCGCGCCGTTGGGCGCTCCATACTCCGTGTGTCGGAACACCGTCCCGATCCAGAGCGAGTCCCATGAGAACAATCCCCCGCATCGCCCTCGCCGCTGCGTCACTCGCGCTCCTCGCCCTCCCACTCCACGCGCAGTCGTTCTCCATCGGATTGCGCGGCGTCAGTACCCTCCCCATCGGGGACTCCGCCGACCCGCAGGCTTCGTCGAGCGGGCAGATCGTGGCCGGCGCCTCGAGCGGCTTCGGCTATGGCCTCGATGTCGGCCTCGCACTTCGGCCCGCTCGGGATCTACGGCGGGTTCGATCACGTGAAGTTCGGATGCGGGACGCCGACCTGTACGAGTGACGGACGGTACACTCTCCAGGGTGTCACGCTGGGGCTCAAGGCGATCCGCGGCCAACGTCGGGCGGCGTGCGCCCGTTCGTGAAGGGTGGCGTCACCTTCAACAGTCTCGAAGGGACATACGTCAACTGGACACCGTCCGGAGGAGTGCTGGGTGACCCGACGCCGACGCCGTTCACCATCCGACCGGACACCGGGCTTCGAGCTCGGCGCTGGAGCGGACGTTTCGCTTCTGGGCCTGGTGAGCCTGTCGCCGCAGGTCCGCTACATCGGACAGAATCTCAAGCTGAAGGTGCCGGGCGTGAGCTCACCGACGACGTCGTCGCAGGGCTTCAACTACTTCACCTTCGATGTCGCGTCTCTCCTTTCACTCGCCGCTCGGTCGAAGACAGCTAGTCGCTTCGATTCACCGACGTCTGGCCAGGGATGTCGTCATGAGAATCACTGCACGGACACTCGCCATCGCCTTCCCGCTGCTCCTCGCCGGCTGCAAGGGCACGGAGCACGTCGTCGGCACGCCGACGAACATGACCGAGTTCCGCACGCTCGCCTCGATGCAGCCGTACATCACGAAGGCGCTCACGGTGCGGAAGGCGCAGGAGCAGTTCGGAAACCCGAACTCGAAAACGACGGCGGGCGAGATCGTGCTCGTCTACAACGTCGAGGACTCGAAGAAGGTCACCCTCGGATTTCCCGAGTCTCGAAGGGCCAGATCCTCTTCGCCCTGTTATCGGACAAGACCGGTGCGTCGACCGACCTGGCGATCCTCCCCTAGCGCGGACTCGAATGCCCTCGTCGACCGCCGGCGGTCCCACAGGTCCGATCTCTCTCGCCGACAAGCTCGCCGACTTCACCGAGTACTGGCAGCCGCGCACGGTCGCCGAGTTCAACGGCCATGACGTCATGGTGGTGAAGGCGAAGGGGGAGTTCGTCTGGCACAAGCACGACGAGACGGACGATCTCTTCCTCGTCCTGCGCGGCCGACTCGTGATCCAGCTGCGCGACCGGCGACGTCGAGCTCGGGCCTGGAGACCTGTTCGTCGTGCCGAAGGGCGTCGAGCATCGCCCCGTCGCGGAGGAGGAAGTGCACATGCTGCTCATCGAGCCGTCGGGCACGCCCAACACGGGCGATCGCACCACGGCGCAGCCTCGGCGCGTGGTGTGAGCCGATGCCGGCGACGATCGACCTGAGACGGCCGACGAGGTAGCCGCGCTACGACCGCACGCGGTGGATCGCGCGCAGCCAGCCGGCGTGCAGCGCGTCGCTCTCGGGCTTCGACGCGCCTTCGCGCGTGAACGTCTGCTCGACGCGACGCACGCCTTTCTCGCCCAGCGCGCGGATAGATCCCGGCGTGCATGCCGGCGAGCCGCGCCGCGCCCCACGCCGTGGTCTCGAGCACGACGGGCCGCTCGACGGGGATGCGGAGCTGATCGGCGATGCGTCTGCATGAGCCACTCGTTCGCCGCCATGCCGCCGTCCACGCGCAGCGCCGCGAGCGGCACACCGTCCTCGGCGAACGCGTTCGCGAGGTCGCGCGTCTGGAACGCCACCGACTCGAGCGCGGCGCGCACGATGTGCGCGCGACCGCTGTCGCGCGTGAGACCGATCAGCGCGGCGCGCGCGTCGGGATCCCACCACGGCGCGCCGAGCCCGGTGAAGGCGGGGATGCAGTACACGCCGTCCGACGACGGGATGCTCGCCGCGACGGTCGCGCTCTCGTGCGCGTGCTCGATCAGGCCGAGCTGGTCGCGCAGCCACTGCACCACGGTGCCCGCGTTGAAGATGCTCCCCTCGAGCGCGTACGACGTCGGCCGGCGAGCCGCAGCGCGACGGTGCCGAGCAGCCGGTGGCGCGAGACGCGCGCGGCGTCGCCGGTGTGCACGAGGACGAAGCATCCCGTGCCGTAGGTCGCCTTGGCCTCGCCCGGCTTGACGCAGTCCTGGCCGACCGCGCCCGCCTGCTGATCGCCGACGAGCGACGCGCACCATGATCGGCGCGCCGAACACGTCCGGCGTCGTCGCGCCGAAGTCGTCGGCGCTGTCGCGCACCTGCGGCAGGATCGACGATCGGGACGTCGAACAGGATGCACAGCTCCTCGTCCCACTGCTGTCGGTAGATGTCGAACAGCAGCGTGCGCGACGCGTTCGTCGCGTCGGTCGCGTGCACCTTGCCGCCGGTGAGCTTCCAGAGCAGCCACGTGTCGATCGTGCCGGCGAGCAGCTCGCCACGCTCGGCGGCGGCGCGCGCGCCGTCCACGTGGTCGAGGATCCACGCCAGCTTGGTCGCCGAGAAATACGGATCGAGCAGCAGCCCGGTGCGGCCGACGAGCTCGACCGCGTTCGGATCCTCCGCCAGCTCGCGGCAGCGGTCGGCGGTGCGTCGGTCCTGCCAGACGATCGCACGCTGGATCGGCTTGCCCGTCGCGCGGTTCCAGACGACCACCGTCTCGCGCTGCACGGCGATGCCGATGCCGGCGATCTGCTTCGGCGTCGAGCTTCGCCGCGGCGAGCGCTTCGCGCGCGCACGCGACCGTCGTCGTGTAGATCTCGTCGGCGTCGTGCTCCACCCAGCCGTCGGCGGGGAAGTGCTGCGCGAACGGCTTCTGCACCTGCGCGAGCACGGCGCCGTCGTCGGCGAAGACCATGGCGCGGGTGCTCGTGGTACCGGCGTCGAGCGCGAGGACGGGCATGGTGCGATCGGGGGCGCGGAGGTGTGGTCCAGCGGGCCCCGAAGATGCGGACGCGTCCCGCGAGCGGCAAGCCGACTTGACGGCTCTCGATGCGGGGTGCCCGGCATCCAGCTCGCCCTGACGTCATCCCGCAGCTGCGAGCGGGTCATCCCAGCGACGCAGCGACGCCGTGTCATCCCGAGCGAGCGCAGCGAGTCGAGGGATCTGCACCTTCGCGTCGTGCGCCACTCTCCTTCTCGTCGCGTGCAGCCAACAGCGCGTCGCGACCGGACGCGACGCCCGCGCCCGTGCCTCGAGCGACGCCGAGTGGCGCAGCTACGGCCATGACGCCGGCGGGATGCGCTTCTCGCCGCTCGCGCAGATCGACCGCAGCAACGTCGCGCGCCTCGTCCGCGCGTGGACCTATCACACCGGCGAGCTCGACCCGCGTCCCGACTCGGCGATCGCGCGCGACGCGCGGCGTCCCACCGCGTTCGAGACGACGCCGCTCGTCGTCGGCGGCATCGCTCTACTTCTCGACGCCGTCGTCGCGTCTGATCGCGCTCGACGCGGAGACGGGGCGCGAGCGCTGGACGTACGATCCGTACGCCGGCGGCGATCGGAAGCGCGTGTCGGGGCCGCATCGCGGCCTCGCGTACTGGGAGGGGCGCAGCGCGAGCGGCGCGACGCGAGGCGCGCATCCTCTTCGGCACGACCGACGGTCGGCTCGTCGCACTCGATGCGCGCACCGGTCGTGCCGTGCCGACGTTCGGCGACGGCGGCGTGGTGAACCTGCGCGCCGGAATGACCGACGTCGCGGGATCGTACACGATGACGTCGCCGCCGGCGATCTGGCGCGATCTCGTCATCACCGGCGCGCTCGTCCCCGAGACGGCGTCGCGCGGACCGAGCGGCGACATCCGCGCCTTCGACGTCCGCACGGGCGCGCAGGTCTGGCGCTTCCACACGGTGCCGCACGCGGGCGAGGCCGGCAACGAGACGTGGGAGCCGGGCTCGTGGCGCGACCGCACGGGCGCGAACGTCTGGTCGATCATGTCGGTGGACGTCGAGCGCGGGCTCGTCTTCCTCCCGACTCGGCTCCGCCGCCTCGGACTTCTACGGCGGCGACCGGAAGGGCGCCAACCTCTACGCGAACTCGATCGTCGCGCTCGACGCGGCGACCGGAACGCGACGCTGGCATCGGCAGCTCGTGCATCACGACATCTGGGACTACGACCTCGCGTCGCCGCCCGCGCTCGTGACGATCCGTCGCGACGGCCGCGAGATCCCCGCCGTCGTGCAGATGACGAAGAGCGGCTTGATGTTCGTGCTCGACCGTCGCACCGGCGAGCCGCTCTTTCCGATCGAGGAGCGTCCGATGCCGTCGAGCCACGTGCCGGGCGAGCAGGCGTGGCCCACGCAGCCGTATCCGGTCGAAGCCCGCACCGCTCGTGCGGCACACCGCGATCACCGCCGCCGATCTCACCGACGTCACGCCCGAGTCGCGCGCGTTCTGCACGAACCTCTTCAGGCAGGCTCGGTTGGAGCGGCGGCGCATACGTCCCGCCGGACACGATCGCCGGCGTCTGGTTTCCCGGCACGCTCGGCGGCGCGACGTGGTCGGGCGCGTCGATCGATCCGCAGCTCGGCTACGCGTTCGTGAACGTGAACGAGGTCGGCGCGGTCGGGGCGATGCGACGGAAGCCGAGCGGCGCCACGGCGCCGGAGTGGGAGCGCTGGTCGCCGTGGGGGATCTACGCGCGCTTCTGGGATCCGAACGATCTGCCCTGCCAGCGTCCGCCGTGGGGAAAGCTGATCGCGGTGAATCTCGCGACGGGTGACTTCGCGTGGACCGTCACGCTCGGCGTGAACGACAGCCTGCTCGCGCGCGGCGTGCCGAAGACCGGCGCGCCGAATCTCGGCGGCTCGATCGCGACGGCCGGCGGTCTCGTGTTCATCGGCAGCACGAACGATCGACGCTTCCGCGCCTTCGATTCGCGCACCGGCGCCGAGCTGTGGGTCGACGCGGCTCGAGGCGAGCGCGCACGCCACGCCGATCACCTATCGTGGCGAGCGATCGGGCAGGCAGTTCGTCGTCATCGCCGCGGGCGGTGGCGGTGCGTTCGATCGCGACCAGGCGGACGTCGTCGCGGCGTACGCACTTCCCGACGAGCGCGCCGATGATCGGCGCGCGGCTCGTCGCGGTGGCGAGCGCGCTCGTCGCGGCGATCGCGTCGTGCGGTGGCGCGGACGACGCGGAGCACGCGCGGGCGACGCACGTCCCGCGATCCTGCCCGTCGTTCGTCGCAGGAGCGCAACAACGCGCAGGCGTCGATCCCCGACGTTCCCTTCTCGCGCGAGACGCCGCGCTGGATCGCGCGCGCGACACGGCGCTGGCCGCACGACTCGCTCGCGTACACGCAGGGGCTCCTCGCGCGCGACGGCGTGCTGCTCGAGAGCACCGGTCTCGAGGGACATTCCGACCTCCGCGCGGTCGATCGCGCGACCGGCCGCATGCTGCAGCGCGCGATGCTCCCCGACACCGAGTTCGGCGAGGGGATCGCGTCGATCGGCGACCGCGTGTATCAGCTCACCTGGCAGTCGGGGCGCGGCCGAGTGTACGACGCGCGCACGCTCGCCGTCGTGGACTCGTTCGCCTACGACGGTGAAGGGTGGGGACTCGCGACCGACGACTCGCTGCTCTACATGACCGACGGCACGAGCGGCGTGCGCGTGATCGACCCGAACGGCTTCCGCGTCGTGCGACGCATCCGCGTGACGGAGGCGGGGAAGGGGGTGCACATGCTCAACGAGCTCGAATGGGTGCGCGGCGAGCTGTGGGCCAACGTCTACGAGACGACGCTCGTGGCGCGCATCGATCCCGCGACGGGCCGCGTCGTCGGGTGGGTCGATCTGCGGAAGCTGCTCCCCGAAGCGCAGCGCGATCGGTTGAAGGATCGCGGCGGCGTGGCGAACGGGATCGCCTACGATCGCGCCACGGGTGCGCGTGCTCGTGACGGGGAAGTACTGGCCGTACGTGTTCCAGTTGGACAGCATTCCTCGCGCCGCGCGCTCGATCCGCGCCGCGCCGCCCGCCGCGATCCATGACGTCGGCGTCTCACCTCCCCTCGGAGAATCCCCATGCGACTTCGCCTCTGGCTGCTCGCGCTTCCGCTCTCGCTCGCTCCCGTCGTGGTGCGCGCCCAGGCGGCGCCCGCCGCCGCGGTCGTCGCGCCGCCCGCCGCCGCAGCAGATCGCCGCGGCGGTCCTCGCCGCTCCCGCCGGAGTTCCGGGCCGACGCGAAGGTGCTCGGCTATTCGGGGAGCTCGCCACCAGCTGGTGACGCTGCGCGCGGGGAAGGGACCGTTCATCTGCCTCGCCGATGATCCGGCGCAGAAGGAGTTCCACGTCGCGTGCTATCACCAGTCGATGGAGCCGTTCATGGCGCGCGGCCGTGCGCTGCGCGCGAGCGGCGTGAAGGGCGACCAGGTGGACACCGCGCGCTTCGCCGAGGTGCGCGCGGGCAAGCTCGCGATGCCGAAGCAGCGCGGCCGCGATGTACCAGCTCTTCGGCGCCACCCGACGCGTTCGACGCGGCGACGGGAACGGCGAAGGCGCAGTCGCTCTACGTCGTCTACATGCCCGGCGCGACGACGGCGTCCACCGGTCTCTCGGCCAAGCCGGCCGAAGGCACGCCGTGGATCATGTTTCCCGGCACGCCGAAGGCGCACATCATGTTGCAGCCGAAGATGTAGCCGCGACCGCACTCACTGGAGAGCGAACGATGACACATTCCGGTCCGGTGTACGACGGTCCCGCTCCGCGCGCGACGATGCGCGAGCGTTCGGCGAGCGCGGTGAAGGCCGGCGTGAGCTTCGGCACCGCGCTCGCGATCGCGATCTCGTGGAGCGTGCACCACTCGATCCTGTGGGCGATCGTGCAGGGGTTCTTCTCGTGGCTGTACGTGCTGTACTACGCGTTCACGCGCTGATCGCGTAGCTCGGCGCTCTCGGCGCGCTTCGTCTTCTGAGATCGTTGCGCCGGAGTGGCCGCGGGCACTCCTTCCGTCGTCGCTGCGCGCTTACACGCTGCGAGCCTCGGCAAACTGCGCCGAGTCTCTTGCTACGCGCGATGCTCCTCCTCCAGGAGCGCCCGCGGCCTGACGTCGTTCGATTGCGTGACAGACCGCGCGCCGAGCGATCGGCGTGTGGCGCGCGTCATGCGTGCGCAGCACGCCGCCTCGAAATCTGGGACACGGTCTGACGGCGTCGCGACGAGGCGTTGCGCGCACACTGATCGATCTCGCCGTGCAGACGAACGCGCGACGATCGCGCGCGCAGCACGCGCTTGCGCGCCATCCGCACAAATCGAGATCTCGGAAGGGCGGGAGCGCGCGGGTGTGGAGGCGGCGCCATCGGGCGTAGCAAGAGACTCGGCGCAGTTTGCGCGAGGCTCGCAGCGTGTAAGCCCGCCGGCGCCGCCGGAATACCCGCGCGCGACCGACCCGCGCGACAGATCACACGGAAACGAACGAATGCGCGCGATAAAGCAGACGAGCGCGCAAGATCGTCCAACTTCGCATCGCGTCAGACGACGCTGCGATGCGTGCGCAGTGCAACCCTTCCACGCGCGTCGCTGTCTGAAACCTCTCGGAAGCCACGTCGTAGTGCCGACACTGGAGGCGATCCCCATCGCGGCTCTCGCCAGTCGTCGCATTCACCGTTCGCCTGAGAGCTCCGCCATGAAGTCCACCCTCGCCGCCGCGCTCGGCCTGCTCCTCGCCGCCGGCATACTCCCCGCCCAGGCTCCCGGCTCGCGGTGCGCCGGGTGCTCCGCCGCCAGCCGGCAATGGAGAGATCAAAGGGACCATCGTCGATCTGAAGAGCAGCGCGCCCGTTGCGCGTGCCTCGGTCTCGGTGAGGACGAAGGCCAGCGGTGCGCTCGTCGCCGGCGCGCTCGCCGGCCCGAACGGGTGCCTTCCGCGTGCAGGGCCTCCGGCCCGGCGCCTACGCCGTGCGCATCACCTTCCTCGGCTTCGCGCCGAAGATCGCAGGACGTCGCCATCACGCCCGACAAGCCGGTCGTCGATCTCGGCACCGTCCAGCTCGACGCGCGTCGCCGTCACGCTCGGCAGGTCGACGTCGTCGAGAAGCAGGACGCCGTCACGCATCGAGCCAGATCGCAACTCGTATCGCGCCAAGGACGTCGCGCCCGCGGCGACGCAATGCGAGCCAGGTGCTCGAGGCCACGCCGGCCGTCACCGTCGACGCCGACGGCAAGGTGAGCCTGCGCGGCAACGAGAACGTCGCCATCCAGATCAACGGTCGCCCCGCGCCCATCTCGGGCGCGCAGCTCGGCGCGTACCTCAAGAGCCTGCCCGCCGGTCTGCTCGATCGCGTCGAAGTCGTGCCCAACCCGTCGGCCAAGTACGACCCCGAAGGGATGGCCGGCATCATCAACATCGTCCTCAAGCAGAACGTCGATCTCGGCATCAGCGCCGGCCTCACCGTCGGCGCGGCGAACAAGGACAAGTACAACGCCTCGGGCAACCTCGGCTATCAGGTCGGCAAGCTCACGACCTTCTCCAACCTCGGCATCTTCAGCGACGACCGGAACGTCATCGGCATCAACGACCGTCTGCGCTACGACGACGTCAACGCGCTGCTGTCGGCGACCGAGCAGGACATCGACGGCAGCAACGGCTTCAAGGGCCAGAACTTCGGCACCAACGTCGACTACAAGCTGAACGCGCGCGACGTCCTCTCGAACTCGCATCTCGATCAACCATCGTCGACGCGACCGACGACTCGCGCGCCGACTACTCGGAGCTCGAACGGCTCGCGCACGCTGCTCGACCGCTACCTCCGTCCGCGCGACAACGAGTCGAAGGGGACTCAACATCGACTACACGAGCGCGCTCAAGCGCACGATCGAGCCGCGCAAGAACGAGCTGTCGGCCGAGGTCCGCTTCAACCGGTCGCACGACGAGGACGTGACGTCGCTCTGGCGCGAGTCGGAGTCGTCCGTCGGGCATCTCGAACGGCACGCAGATCCAGCGTGCAGCGCGACAACGTCGATGCGGTCACGAAGAGCGTCACCGGACAGGTGGACTACACCCGCCAGCTCGGCACGACGAAGCTGGAGTCCGGGGTGAAGTCGAACGCGCGCTGGCTCGATCGTGACTTACGTCGTCGTGAAGGACTCGCTCGGCGACGAGAACTGGGTGCGCAGCAGCCTGAGCAACGCGTTCACCTTCGACGAGCAGGTCCACGCGGCGTACGCGGTGGTGAGCCGTCCGCTCGGCAAGGTCGAGACGCAGGCCGGACTGCGCGCCGAGTACGCGAGCCGCGACTTCGCGCTCGCCGACAAGAGCTATCCGTACCACTACACGAGCTTCTTCCCGAGCGGAGTGCTGAGCTACAACCTGACGCCGTCCAGCCAGGCGAAGGTCAGCTACTCGCGCCGCATCCGTCGCCCGGGCACGCAGGAGCTCAACCCGTTCCCGACGTTCTTCGACGTCCAGAACGTCTTCCTCGGCAATCCGGCGCTGAATCCGGAGTACACCGACGCGTACGAGCTGGGCTACAACAAGAGCGGCAAGTTCGGCTCGTTCCAGCTGTCGCCCTTCTACCGGCACACCACCAACGTCATCCGCTTCATCATCAACACGGACGACGTGGTGGATGGACGCGAACGTGACGACGATCAGCTTCAAGAACCTCGCGAAGAGCGATTCGTGGGGCACCGACGTCAACGGCTCGTTCCGGCTCGGCAAGCGGTTCAGCGGCTTCGTCGGCGGCAACGTCTTCAAGCTCGTCACCGAGGGCGGCTCGACGACGTCGGTCGCCGGCACGGACGCGGTCACCTGGTCGGCGCGCGTGAACGGCACGGCCGATGTCACGCCGACGTTCTCGGTCCAGGCGTTCCACATGTACCGCGCGCCGATGAAGGTCGAGGGCGGCAGGTTCTCGAAGATGCAGTTCACCAACATCACCTTCAAAAAGAAGGTGGACGGCGACAAGGCGTTCGGTGAGCCTGCGCCTCTCGGATCCGTTCAACACGGGCAAGTTCCGCGTCCAGGCGGGCACCGTCGGCGCTCACGCAGATCACCGAGCGCAGCATGGGCAACCGTGCGGCGTACCTGACCTACCAGTGGAACTACGGCCAGACGCCGCGCATCCGTCAGCCGCGGCCGGACGAGCAACCGCAGCAGCAGGGCGGCGGCTTCGGCGGAGGCTGAGCGCCGAACGCAGGTGCGGGAAAGTGAACGGCCTCGGGAAGCTTTCGCCTCCCGAGGCCGTTTTCATCCCGAGCAAGTCGAGGGATCTCCGCCGGTCACACGGGCGCCGCAGCTGCGCACGGGCTTCGCAACGGCGCGGCCCCGCGATCCGCCCTCGGCCGATGGATCTGTACGCGTCAGAACGGCCTGGATGCTGATAAGTGCAGATCCCTCGCTCGCTGCGCTCGCTCGGGATGACGGATCGCTACGCTCGCTCGGGATGACAGCGTCCGCGTTCCTTCATTCCTGACCGTTCAGCTCCTCCACCACGGCACGCAGATGATCGCGCTGGGCCGACGGCACCTCGCCCGAGTCCAGCGCGACGTCACGTACGAGCAGGAGCCGTCGCCAGAGCGCGCGAACGAGCTGGAACGTCCGCGCGCGCTGGTGGGTGAGCAGCTCGCAGCGCAGCTGCATGCGCTGCACGACGTCGATCTGACGCTGCAGCAACTCGGTGAGCTCGCGTCGTTCGGCGTCATCGGGTGCCGCCTCGAGAGCGCCGAGCTGCGCGACGAGCCGATCGAGCTCGGCGGAGCTGCCGTGACGCGAGAGGGCGACGATCTCACGTTGGCTCTCCTCGATGCGCGCACCGGCGATGCGCGCGGCGTGCTCGGCGTCGCGTCCCAGCTCGGCGGCGCTCGCCGGGAGCACCGCCACCAGATCGACGATCGCGCGCACATGATCGGCCGCGTCGTCCACGCGCGGCGGACGGACCTCGCCGCCCCGAGCGCTCAGGAGCGCCGAGAGATTGGGCTCGTCCCATCCGCGCGACGGTGCGGTCGAGCCGAAGAGGAGTTGGAGCGACTCGGGCCAGCTTGCGCCGCGCGAGCGTGCCCAGCGCGCGGCGTGCACGATGGCCAGCGCCGTTCCCGCGAGCAGCAGTGCCTCCACGCCGAGAAAGACGCGCCGCATGTCGGCCGAGAGCGGCCCCGCGGTCGCTGCTCCGACCCACTCGCGCACGAGGATGAGCGCGGGGAGTGCGACGATGAAGGCGCTCACCGCCACGCGCACGCGCCGCGCCGGCCGCGGCAGCATGGCATAGAGGTCGTTCGGCCGCCGCAGCGACGACGGCCACCACATCCCCCACCATTCGGGTGGCCAGAACGACAGTCGGGCGATCTCGCGCAGCGGAAGCTCGCCGCGGCCGACGTTCAGGGCGTGCAGCGCAAAGCCGAACGGCACGACCAGCGCGATGAGCAGCAGTAGCGCCGCATCGCCGAGTGAATGCGATGGCCGAATGGCGAGTGCGATCCAGAGCGTCGCCCACAGCAATGCGTACGGCCCGAACGCGGGAAGCTCGCGTGCCGGCGCAACGGCCGCAGTGTTCTCCGCGCCGCCGGCTCGCGCCAGCGCCGCCCCCAGCTCGCGCGCCGACGACCAGCGCTGCGCAGGATCTCGCGCGAGGCAACGCATCACGACGGCGGCGAGCGGCGCGGCAGCGGTGGAAACGAGCGGCGCGAGCGGCGGTGGGCTCTGCGCGATGCGTCGGCGCATGACCTGAACGGCTTCGCCGCCGGAGAATGGCTCTCGTCCCGCGAGCATGGTGTAGGCGACCGCGCCCAACGAATAGATGTCGCTGCGCTCGTCGACGGTGCGTGCGCCGAGCACCTGCTCGGGAGACATGTAGTGCGGCGTGCCGATCGCGACACCGGTCGCCGTGAGCTGCTCGTCGCTCGCACCGACCTTCGCGACGCCGAAGTCGGCGAGCAGGGCGCGTCCGCCCTCTGCGTCGAGCAGGATGTTCGCCGGCTTGATGTCCCGGTGCACGACGCCGCTGCGATGCGCGCACGCGAGCGCGTCAGCCAGTTCGGTGAGAATACCGTACACCTCATGAGCAGGGATGCATCCCTCGAGGCGCAGCCGTTCGGCCAGTGAGGTGCCGCGGACGTAACCCATGACGAAGTACCAGATTCCACCCACCTCGCCGAAGGTGTGGAGGGGCACGATTCCCGGATGCGAGAGCTGCGCAGCGATCCGCGCTTCGCGCCGGAAGCGTTCGCGACCAGCGTGCGCCTCGGCCAGCTCGGGGCGCAGCACCTTGATCGCAACGAACCGCTCGAGCGAGCGCTCGCGCGCGAGGTAGACGGCGCCCATGCCGCCCTGGCCGAGCAGCCGCACGATCTCGTACTGCTGGCCGAGCGCCAGCTCGAGCGTGCGTTGGAGCGAGCTCTCATTCGCGGCCGGAGACGCGACGCTGAGTGCGAGCGCACGCGCAGCCGCGGCGACTGCGGCCCGCGCGCCCGGTACGCTCGCCGAATCGTCGGCCGCCTCGAGGAGCGAGGCCAGCTCGGCGCGCATCGCCGGGTCGCCGGCGCAGGCTGCGTCGAGGTAGTCGCCGCGCTCCGGCGTCGGACGCTCCATCGCCTCGGCGAAGAGCGTTTTCACACGCTGCCAGCGCGCGTCGGTCACGTGGCTGCGAGCTCGCGGCGGAGCCAGGCGCGCGCCAGCGCCCACTCGCGCTTGACCGTCGCTGGGGAGACGTCGAGCGCTTCCGCCGTCTCCTCGATCGTGAGGCCGCCGAAATAGCGCAGCTCGACGAGCCGCGCCTGCTTCGCATCGAGCAGCGCGAGCTGCTCGAGCGCCTCGTGCAGCGCGAGGAGATCGACGTCGTCGGTCTCCGGCGCACCGCCACGCTCGGCGCCGGCGAGGGTGATCGGTACGACGCCCCCGCCGCGCTTGGCGGTGAGTCGCGCCCGCGCGTGATCGACGAGGATGCGGCGCATCACCGTGGAGGCGATGGCGAAGAAGTGAGCGCGGTTTTTCCACTCTACGCGCCGCTGATCGACGAGGCGGAGGTAGCTCTCGTGGACCAGCGCCGTGGCCTGCAGCGTGTGCTCGCCACCCTCGCGGCGCATCGCCCTCTCGGCCTGCCGGCGCAGCTCGTCGTAGACCGCCGGCACGAGCTGGTCGGCAGCCGACTGGTCGCCGCGTCCCCACGCGAGGAGGAGCCCGGTGACGTCGGCGGGCGGCGCGTCGGACGACGACGGCGGCGGCGCGGCAGATGAGCTGTGCGGTCGATCCATGAGCCGGTCCGAGGTGGATTCTCGCGTGAACGAGTCGAACAGGGCGGGGAGGGGATGCGCCGCCCGCCGCCACTCACACGGGAGCACACATCATGTCGCCGACGCTCGAGACTCCGCCAGTCGAGGAGGGCAGGGAAGCCTGGAAAGAGGAGCGTACACCCCGGTACGACCCGACGTTCGTCGGCCCCGGGCGGTGCCGGACGCGCGTGGCCAGGGCCGCGACGCACCCGCGCGGTCGCTCGGGCGGCCCGCGGGGCCGTGCCGTCGCTCGTGCGCGACAGGAGCAGGCTCCTCTGGGGAATGAGGAGAAAAATCGAGTAATGCCTTCAGGCCAGCGGCGCGCAAGTACGCCTTGATCCGATCGCCCGGAGACGGGATGTCGAGCCCATATCCGGTCAGGCTCGACCAATCGGATTGGTGACCCATGTCACACGTTCGCACGCTCTCGCTCCTGTTCTGGTCGCCGCGCCGCTCGGCGCGCAATCCGCACCCACGCGTCCGCTCGATCCGACGAACGTCGACCGACGATACGGCGCGTGTGAAGACTTCTACATGTTCGCCAACAACGGGTGGATCGAGCGAAATCCGATCCCCGCGGCGTTCGCGAGCTGGGGCACGTTCAACGAGCTGAGCGAGCGGAACACGCTCGTGCTCAAGGGCATCGCCGAGCGCGCCGCGGCGCAGGCTGCCACCTCGCCCGACTCGAGCACGCGAAAGCTCGGCACCTTCTACGCGAGCTGCATGGACTCCACCACGGTGGAGCATGCCGGCATCGAGCCGATCGCCGATGAGCTCGCGCGCATCGAGGCGATCGACGACCGGACGGCGCTGCAGGACGAGATCGCGCGACTGCACACGCTCGGCTACGGCGGTGCGTTCTCCTTCGGCGCGGTGGCCGACGCGAAGAACGCCGCGCGCGTGATCGCCAACGCGTCGCAGGGCGGACTCACCCTGCCGGACCGCGAGTACTATCTGCGCGCCGACACCGAAGGCAACGACGACGCGCGACAGGTTCGTCGCGAGCGTCACGTCGATGCTCTCGCTCGCGGGCGATGCGGCGCCGGTGGCCGAGTCGAGAGCGCAGCGCGTCCTCGCGCTCGAGACGTCGCTCGCGCGCTCGCAGATCTCGCGCGTGTCGCGCTGCGCGATCCGAACGCGCGCTACCATCCGATGACGGTCGAGCAGGCCAGCGCGCGCTGACGCCCGGCTTCGACTGGCCGCGCTACCTCGCCGCGGTCGGTCTCCCGAACGTGACGACGGTCAACCTCGGCACGCCGGACGTTCTTCGCCACGCTGGGCAACGAGCTCGCGACGCGTCCGCTCGACGACTGGAAGGCGTATCTGCGCTGGACGGTGGTGAATCGCAGTGCCTCGCAGCTCGGCGCGCCGTTCGCCGACGAATCGTTCCGGCTCGCTTCGATGCTCACCGGCGCGCGCGAGCAGCAGCCGCGCTGGAAGCGGTGTCTCGCGGCCACCGACCAGCTGCTCGGCGACGCGCTCGGCCGCGAGTACGTGAAGACCGAGTTCTCCCCGGAGGCGAGAGCCGAAGATGGTGGAGATCGTCGCGAGCCTGCGCGGCGTGCTGCGCGACCGGATCCGCCAGGCCGACTGGATGAGCGACGAGACGCGCGCCGAGGCGCTCCGGAAGCTCGACGCGTTCAATCAGAAGGTCGGCTATCCCGATTCGTGGAACGACTACTCCGGGCTCGACATCGCCGCCGTGCCGTACGCCGAGAACGTGCGACGTACGCGCGCGTGGCTGTTCCAGCGCGATCTGATGCGGATCGGCCGATCGGTGGACCGCGAGCAGTGGCTGATGACGACGCCGACCGTGAACGCGTACTACAGCGCGCAGCTCAACGAGATCGTCTTCCCCGCCGGCCGGCTGCAGCCGCCCTTCTTCTCGGTGTCGTACGACGAGGCGGCGAACTACGGCGGCATCGGCGCGACGATCGGGCACGAGATGTCGCACGGCTTCGACGACTCCGGCCGTCAGTACGACGCGGCGGGCAACGTGCGCGACTGGTGGGCGCCGGAGGATGCGCGTCGCTACCGCGCGCGGGCGAGCGTCGTCGAGAAGCAGTACGGCGCGTACGTCGTGATCGACACGATGCATCTGAACGGCCGTCTCACGCTGGGCGAGAACATCGCCGACGTCGTCGGCGTCTCGCTCGCCTACGAGGCGCTGGAGCGCGCGCTGAACGGGAAGAGCCGTGCGCCGATCGACGGCTTCACCCCCGAGCAGCGCTTCTTCCTCGCCTACGCGCAGGCGCGGCTGTCGGTGCTGCGGCCCGAGTCGGCGCGCCTGCTGCTCGCGACCGATCCGCACTCTCCAGGACGCTTCCGCGTGAACGGGCCGCTGTCGAACATGCCGGAGTTCGCTCGGGCGTTCGGCTGCAAGGAGGGCGACCCGATGGTGCGGAGCGAGGGAGCGCGAGCGCGGATCTGGTGACGCGCGGCATGCGGCGCCGCACCGGCGCGTGCGATGTCTGGTTCGAGCACGCGATTGCGTATGACGTTCGGGGGCGGCTCGTTCGACGAGGCCGCTCCCGCCTCCCGCACTCAGTCCGGAACCCTACCGGAGTCGTTCCGTGTTTCGCACACCCTGGCTCTCCGTCGCTCTCGTCGTCGCCCTCCCCCTCGCGGCGTGCGACGACCCCCTCCCCGAGCCGCAGCCGGCCCGCTCACGGCGCCCACCTCGCAGCGCCGGACACAGCTTCCCACCGGCACGCTCCCCCAGATCGTCCGTCAGCTCGCGGCCGCGCCGCGGCATCGTGCCGCTCGCCGCGCCGCCCCCGGTGCGCCCGGCGCTCGCGAGGCTCGGGCAGGCGCTCGCGTTCGACCAGGATCCTCAGCGGCAACAGGACATCGCGTGCACGACCTGCCATCTCCCCGCGTTCGCGACGGGTGACGGCCGGAGCCTCTCCGTCGGCCAGGGCGCGACGGGGCTGGGACCCGCGCGCGTCCATCCCACCGGCGTCTTCATCCCGCGCAATGCGCCGCCGCTCTTCAACCTGTCGGCGATGCGCCATCTCTTCTGGGACGGTCGCGTCGCCGTGGACGCCGCCGGCAACTTCTCCACGCCGGCCGGCGCGCAGCTCACGCCCGCGATGACGCGGGTGTTCGAGTTCGGGCCCGTCTCCGCGCTGGGGATGTTCCCCGTCACCAATCGCGCCGAGATGCGCTCCGGTACGGGGAACGAGCTCGCGCTCATCGCGGACGACGACTTCCAGGGGATCTGGTCCGCCCTGATGAAGCGGCTCGGCGCGATCGGCGAGTATCGCGGACTCTTCGAGGCCGCCTATCCGGGCACGCGCTTCGACGACATGACGTTCGCGCACGCATCGAACGCGATCGCGGGATTCTTCGTCGACAGTTCTCGACGCGGAACTCGCCGTGGGATCGCTTCCTCGCCGGCAACGACGCCGCGCTCACGATGCAGCAGCTCGACGGCGCGCAGACCTTTCTCACGCTGAAGTGCTCCATCTGCCACACCGGCGCGACGTTCAGCGACGAGCAGTTCCACAACGTGGCCGTGGCGCAGATCGGACCGGGGCAGGGGAACGGCATCAGCCTGCGCGACGACTTCGGCCGGATGAACGTGACGGGACTTCCCGAGGACCGCTATCGCTTCCGCACCACGCCGCTGCGCAACGTGGAGCTCACCGGTCCCTACGGCCACGACGGCTCGATCGCGTCGCTGCGCGAGTTCGTCGAGCACTACAGCGAGTCCGACCTCAAGCTCCTCGCGTTCGATCCGACTCGGCTCGAGCCGGCCTGCGGCTCACGATGGTCAACAACCACGCCGACATTCTGCTGCAGCGGGACACGCTGCTCGCCGGCGTCGTGCTCACCGACGCGCTCGTGGACAAGCTGATGGCGTACATGAGCGCGCTCACCGACGACGCGGCGCGCGATCTCTCCCGCTCGGTGCCGGTGCGGGTGCCGAGCAGGCTGCCGGTCGATCATCCCTGATCGGGGTCAGACTCCTTTTTTGATGAGAGTGCGGATCGACTGCTATCAAAAAGCGTCTGACGCCGATTCGAACGGCGCGATCGAGATCTACTGAAGCCGCTGCGCGATTGGTGCGAGCTCCTCGAGCAGGAAGAGCCGCGCCTTCAGCCAGTCGCGGCCGACCGTTCGTGTCGAGACGCCCAGCGCCCGACCGATCTCGTCCTCGGAGAGCCCGCAGAAGAAGCGGAGCTCGACGACCAGCCGGAGTCGAGGCGCGACGGCGTTCAGCTTGTCGAGGGCGGCGTCGAGCTCGAGGATCTCTTCCAGCTGCAGCTCGACGACCGACCCCGCGTCGCTGAGCGTGACGAGCTCCAGATTCTCGCCGCGCTTGCTCGCCTTGCGCCGACGGGCGAAGTCCACGAGCACCTGGCGCATCGCGCGGCTCGCCGCCCCGAAGAAGTGAGCGCGTCCGTCCCACGAGGCGCCCTCGGATGCCGAGAGCTTGAAGAACGCCTCGTGACCAGCTCGGTCGTGCACAGCAGCTCGGTCGTGCACAACGTGGAACCGGCGCCGACGCTGCGCCGGTGACGTCGCGCGAGCCGCTTCAGCTCGTCGTAGACGAGCGGGAAGAGGGCGTCCGTCCCCGGCAGCTCGGCGTCGCGATCCACCATCTCACCCGCGCGTCGCCCCGCACCCGGTCATTTGAGCTCTCGCACCCAGATGTTCTTGAAGCTGATCGGCGGGCTCGGATCGCCGTGCGCTTGCAGCATGATCGGCGCGGGTCCGTGCGCGGTGTACTTCGGCAGGCCGATGTACGGCGTGTGACCCCGCAGCTGGAAGTGGTTCTGCACGAGGACGCCGTTGTGCAGCGCGGTGACGTAGGCAGGCGTCTTGACCGACCCGTCCGCGTTGAACGTCGGCGCCGTCCAGATCACGTCGTACACCTGCCACTGTCCGGGCGGACGCATCGCGTTCACGAGCGGAGGCGTCTGCTTGTAGATGCTCGCCGCCTGGCCGTTCACGTACGTCTTGTTGTTGTACGAGTCGAGCACCTGCAGCTCGTAGCCCATGTCGCCCGGGCCGGTCGAGGCGAGGAAGACGCCGCTGTTTCCGCGCGCCTGCCCCGAACCGGTGATCCCTTCCGGGATGCGCCACTCGATGTGGAGCTGATAGTTGGTGAAGACTGCGCTTCGTCTTGATCCCGCCGACCTTCTTGTCCACGGTCATCACGCCGTCGGCCACGGGCCACGTCGCCGGACTCTGATCCTTCGACAGCACCCACTCGTCGAGGCCGCCCTTGCCGAGCAGGACGATCGCGTCCGACGGCGGCGAGCCGTTCTCACCGGGCGTGACGATCGGCGGCACCGGCGTGTAGTACTCCGTGTCCTCCGGCTTCCACTGCCGGTCGGGTTGCGCCGCTGCGGTCGCCGGCGTCGGTGCGCTCTGCGGCGCGGGCTGCGTGGAGCAGCCGACGCAGGGCGAGCGCACACAGTCCGGGCAGAGAGAGCGTGGTGAGACGGGTTCGCATCGAGTCGAATCCTGAGTGAAGTGTTCGCTGATCGGGCGGCAGGCAGATTGTCTCGCCGTCTCGGCGACTGTCAAGCGTGCCACGATCCGAACGAAGGCCGGCAACCTTTCCGTCGTCTGTCACCCGCGGCCACGCTCGGCCGTAGTGTGCTCCATCACCTCGACGAGGACCGACCGTGCGCTACGTCATGCGACAGAAGCTGCTTTCGTGGGGCGACGACTACGTCATCCGGGACGAGCAGGACCGCGAGCGTCTTCTCGTGGACGGCAAGGCGATCAGCTGGGGTGGACAGCTCTCGTTCAGGGATCCGACGGCCGCGAGCTCGCGTTCATCAAGCAGAAGGTGTTCAAGCTCTCGCCCGACCTACGAGATCTATCGGAACGGCGAGCTCGCCGCCGTGGTGAAGAAGGAGCTCTTCGCCCTGCTGCACCACCGCTTCACGGTGGACGTGCCGGGCCCGGACGACCTCGAGGCGAAGGGCGACTTCCTCGACCACGAGTACGTCTTCACGCGCGGCGGGCGCGAGGTCGCCACGCGTCTCGAAGCGCTGGTTCGCGTGGGCCGACACCTACGGGGTGGAGGTCGCCGATGGCGAGGATGACGTGCTCATCCTTGCGAGCGCCGTGGTCGTGGACCAGGCGTGCCATCGGGGCGACGGGGAGCGCCACTGACCGCGCATCGCCGGCGACCGGCGCTCCGTGGGAGGGGCAGGGCCGGTTCTAGCGGTCCCGAGGGGCGCCCGCTACAATCGCGGCATACTCCTCAGGAGCGCCCCATGCCCGTCGTTCGCGATCTGCTGGCCCGCAAGGGCACCGACGTCGTCTCCATCCAGCCCACCGCCAGCGTGCTCGAAGCCGCGCGGCTCATGAACGATCGCGGCGTCGGCGGCGTCGTCGTGGTGGACGAGGCGAACGCACTGCTCGGCATCTTCACCGAGCGCGACATCCTGCGACGCGTCGTGGCCGCCGGTCTCCCGCCCGAGACGACGAAGGTCGCCGACGTCTTCACGCGCGACATCATCACCTGCACGCCGGAGATGAACGTCGAGGAGATCGGCTCGATCATGACGACGCGCCGCGTGCGACACCTCCCGGTCGTCGACGTCGGGGGGTTTGCACGGCGTCGTGACAATTGGCGATCTCCTCGCGCACCGGCTGTCGGATCAGGAGACGACGATCCAGCATCTGAATAGCTATGTGTTCGATATGCGGTGAGTCCTGAACTACCACTCCCAGTAGTGAGTAGCGAGTACTCGGTAGCGGGACTGGCATACTGGCTCCCAGAAGACTCGGAACGTCGCTCTCATCGAGCACAGCACACGGCCGTACCTCGGTACCAAGTACTTCGTACTGCAGTACGGCCGTGCGCATTTCGATCGAGATCTCGCCGCGATTTCTGGGGAGCGTATGCCAGTCTCGGTACCAAGTACCAGTACTCACCTACTGGGAGTGGCAGTTGAATGCACGTAGCCCGACTCCGGCGCGCAATTAGCTTGCAGCGATGCCAGAGCGCCTCGTCACCCGCTTCCTCGTCGTCGGCAGCGGGATCGCCGGCCTGCACACCGCATGGCGCGCGTCGCAGCATGGCGACGTGCTGCTGCTCACCAAGCGCTCGCTGTTCGACAGCGCGACTGCCTATGCGCAGGGTGGGATCGCCGCGGCACTCGGCGCTGGTGATTCGCCGACGCTCCATCGTCGCGACACGCTCGCCGCCGGAGCGGCGCTGTGCGACGCCGCCGCGGTCGAGGTGCTGGTGGAGGAGGGCCCGGCGCGCGTGCGCGAGCTGCAGACGGCAGGCGCCGAGTTCGATCTCGATCCGCAGCGGTGAGCTGAAGCTCGGCCGCGAGGCGGCGCACTCGACGAACCGGATCGTCCACGCGCATGGCGACCAGACCGGCGCCGAGGTCGCGCGCACGCTCATCGAGCGCGTGCGGGCGAGCACGCGGATCCGCGTGCTCGAGCGAGCCCGCGTCCTCGACCTCGTCGTCGCGCGCGGCGCCGCCGCGGGAGTTCGCGCGAGCATCGCCGGCAAGGCGGTCGAGATCATCGCCGACGCGACCGTGTTCGCGACGGGCGGGTGCGGGCAGGTGTTTCGCTACACGACGAACCCGATGGTCGCCACCGGAGACGGCTACGCGATCGCGCATCGCGCCGGCGTCACCCTCGCCGACATGGAGTTCGTGCAGTTCCATCCCACCGCGCTCGACACGCCGGAGAATCCGCTGGCGCTCATCTCCGAGGCGGTGCGCGGCGAGGGCGCGATCCTCGTCAACGAGAAGGGCGTGCGCTTCATGGTGAAGGAGCACCGCGACGCCGAGCTCGCGCCGCGCGACGTCGTGTCGCGCGCCATCTACCGGCAGCAGAAGACGTCGCGCGTGTATCTCGATGCGCGAAAGCTCGGGCGCGGCTTTCACGAAGCGCTTCCCCGGCATCTTCGCTCTCTGCGGCGCGCGCGGCATCGACCCGCGCAAGGATCTCATCCCCGTCACGCCCGCCGCGCACTACATGATGGGCGGGATCGTGACGGATCTCATCGGACACTCGAGCATGCCGCGGCTCTACGCCGTGGGAGAGGTCGCGCGCACGGGCGTGCATGGCGCGAACCGCCTCGCCTCGAACTCGCTGCTCGAGGGGCTCGTCTTCGCCGAACGCGTCGCGCGCGACCTCGCGAACGTGAAGCCGCTCAAGACGGAGCCGAAGACGACGCCGTGGCAGGTGCCCCCGCTGAACGATCGCGGTGCCGCGCACGTCGCCGCGGAGCGCATCCGCACGGTGATGTGGTCGCACGTCGCGATCACGCGCACGGCGAAGGGGCTGCGCACCGCGCTCGCCGACCTGGTCGACATCGAGCAGCGCCTCCCCGCCGGCGCCACCGAGGAGCTCAACCTCGTGCAGACGGCGCGACTGATCACGGAAGCGGCGCTGCTCCGCAAGGAATCACGCGGGGGGCACTATCGAACGGATTTCCCGCGGGCGAAGTCGCTGTGGAGGGGAAGGCACATCGAGATGTGATTCAGAACTGCAACCACGAGTCGTGAGTAGCGGGTACGTGGTAGCGGGACTGGCATTCGCCTCCCCAGAAGTAGACGGTGGGGCAGACTCCATTGACGTCAAGGAGTCTGACCCCTTGACACGAGTGGCGACGAAGGGGTCAGACCCGTTGGGGTCTGACCCCGATGCACGCCGATGCACGAGATCTCGACCTGAAACTGCGCTGCCCCTGTTGCTGGTGGCTGGTATGCCAGTCCCGCTACGAGTTACCCGCTACCCACTACTCGTAGTTGTAGTTCAAGGCTTCCGCTTCGCCGTGTCCGCCTTCCCGGCGGTATCCACCCTGACGGTAGTCCCTCCAACGCTGTCCCGCGTCACGTTGCTGCTCGCCGCTGCGGCGGAGTCGGCGCGGACTGCCGCCGTGCTCGGGCTTTTCCGTACGACCACAAACCAGAGTACAGCCGCGAGAACGAGCAGACCGAGCAGCAGCGGCCAGACGTTTCGCCCTTCCTTCCGTCGAACTGGAATCTCAGCCACTGGACTATCCCTCGCTCTGAGTCGGTGAGTGCAGACCAGGCGATCACGAGGGCAAAGCCTGTTCCCCAGCGTACGTCAGTTGGCGCCTACACGATCGCGACCGTCGGCGGCGGCAGCACCGAGGTGCACGCCGAGCACCGATGGGCCAGCGCGGGCACTGGCGTCAGGCACTCCGGGCATTCGCGCGTCTTCGGCTCCTCGATCGGCGCCGGACCCTTGAGGCGATTCACCTGCCGGATGAGCAGGAAGATGATGAACGCGACGATCAGGAAGTCCACGACGGTGTTGAGGAACGCGCCGTAGTTGATCGTCGCCGCGCCGGCTGCCTTCGCCTCGGCCAGCGTCGCGTGATGCTGCCCCGACAGATCGATGAACAGGTTCGACATGTCCATCTTGCCGAGCGCGAGGCCGAGCGGCGGCATCAGGATGTCGCTCGTGAATGACGTCACGATCTTCCCGAACGCCGCACCGAGGACGACGGCGATGGCGAGGTCGAGCACGTTGCCGCGCATCACGAACGCCTTGAATTCCTTGAGCATAAAAAATTGGGTGAGGGAGACCCGGACCTACGGCACTCCGACCGAAGGCGCGAAGCGCCGTAGGGAGGAGCGATTACACGGACACGCGGACCTTCGTGTAAAAGGCGCTCAGCTCCGCCAGGAGCGATCATAGCGACGGGACATGTCATGCGACGCGGAAGAGCATGCCGACAGATGCTCCCGCTCGCCAGGGTGTGTGTCGCGCGTCACCTCGGGCCCGCGCCTCCGGGCTCCGCCGCTCACACGTCCGCGCACCCGCGATTAGCTTGTCACGACCATGGGAACGACCGATACGGGCATCGTCCCGCGCGAAGAGCTCGTCGCCCAGCTGCAGGGAGAGATCAGGACGCTCGCCCGCGAGCGCAACGCGGTCATCCTGGCGCACAACTACGAGCGCGCCGAAGTGCAGGACGTCGCCGACTTCGTCGGCGACTCGCTCGGACTCTCCCGCGAAGCCGCCAAGACGGAAGCCGACGTCATCGTCTTCTGCGGCGTGCACTTCATGGCCGAGACCGCCGCGGTGCTCTCGCCCGCAGAAGACGGTGCTGCTCCCCGACCTCGCCGCGGGCTGCTCGCTCGCCTCGACGATCGACGCCGATCAGCTCCGCGCGTGGAAGGCCGAGCACCCGGGCGCCGTCGTCGTCTCGTACGTCAACACGACGGCCGAGGTGAAGGCGGAGAGCGACTACTGCTGCACGTCGGGCAACGCGGTCGAGGTCGTGAACTCGATTCCCGCCGACACGGAGATCCTCTTCTGCCCCGACATGTTCCTCGGCGCGCACGTGAAGCGGATGTCGGGGCGCGACGAACATCCGGATCTGGATGGGCGAGTGCCACGTGCACGCCGGCATCGATCCGGAGAACATCCGACTGCAGCGCAGCCTGCATCCCGAGGCCGAGTTGCTCATTCACCCCGAGTGCGGCTGCTCGACGAGCGTGCTCGAGGCGATGTCCGCTGGCGACATCGATCCGGAAGGGGTGCAGATTCTCTCGACCGAAGGGATGATCAAGCGGCCCGCACTCTCGCAACGCGACGGAATTCATCGTCGCGACTGAGGTCGGCATCTTGCATCGGCTTCGCCGGGAGAATCCTGCGAAGCGCTTCGTTCGCCGCGAACGAGCGGGCGTCGTGCGCATACATGAAGGTGACGACCCTGCCGAAGGTGAAGCGCGCGCTTGACGCGACTGGAGCACCGGATCACCGTCCCGGAGGACGTCGCGAATCAGGCTCGTCGCGCGATCGAGCGGATGATCGCCATCGGGGGTCAGACTCCGCTCAGCCCCGTTCCTGAGACCACGGTCGATCCGGGCGAATAGCCGGCCCAAACACGCACCGACTCGGAGATCACGCATGGAAATGCAGCCTTTCGAGCACGAGCGTCGCCCGTCGCCGCGTACGATCACTCCGCTCAGCACGCCGGCTGCGCTCGGAGGAATGGGACTGCTCCGATTTCCGTACCATCAGGACGAGCTCCGCAACCTCGTTCGCTCCGCGCTCGATGAGGACGAGGCGTTCAACGACCTCACGACGATCGCGACGGTCGTCTCCGATCGCCATGCACGCGGGCAGCTCGTCGCACGCGCCGAGGGAGTGCTCTGCGGCGTGCCGCTCGCCGTCGAAGCGTTCCGTCAGCTCGATCCGAAAGTCACGATCCGTGTCGATCTCGAGGATGGCGCGCGACTCAAGCGCGGCTCGAACATCCTCTACCTGTCCGGTCATGCGCGCGCCCTGCTCGCCGCCGAACGCGTCGCGCTCAACTTCATGCAGCGGCTCTCGGGGATCGCGACGCTCACGGCGCGGTACGTGGACGCGGTGAAGGGAACGCGCGCCAAGATCCTCGACACGCGGAAGACGACGCCCGGCTGGCGGCTGCTGGAGAAGTACGCGGTTCGCGCCGGCGGAGGCACGAACCATCGCCTCAACCTCTCGGCCGCGGTCCTCATCAAGGACAACCACCTCGCCGCTGTCGACGGCGACGTCGGACTCGCGGTGCGTCGCGCGCGTGACCTCGCCCCCGCGGGCACCAAGATCGAAGTCGAGTGCGACCGCATCGAGCAGGTCGGCGCCGCGGTCGAGGCGGGCGCCGACATCATCATGTTCGACAACATGTCACCCGACGAGATGGCGGGCTGCGTCGAGCTCGTGCGCAGACCGCGCGACGACCGAAGCCTCGGGCGGGGTGAACCTCGAGACGGTCCGCGCCATCGCCCAGGCCGGCGTCGACTGGATCTCGGTCGGCGCGCTGACGCATTCGGCGCCCGCGCTCGACCTCGCGCTCGACTTCGAGTAGCGCTGAGCTCGTCGGTCTGACCCCGGGTCTGTCCCGGGTTTGACGCGGTAGGGAAATCCCCCACCGAGGGTGAGGGAATTCCTCTCGTAGCGGGGCTGGCGACCGACCATCTTTCGGCCATGCCCGAAGCGCGTGCCTTTTCAGGAGTTGCGATTGATCCGCGAGCCGACGCCCGACCCGTGACGGCGCCTCGGCATCCGGCGCTGCGCGCGTTGGCCGCGCAGGCGCTGCGCGTTCCCCTGCTCGGAAAGCTGGTCGGCGCCAACCTGCTCATCGTCGTCGCGGCGCTCATCGTCGATGGTGGCCGAGCGAATGGGGGTCCTGCCGGGCAACGCGGTCTCGATCCTCGGCGTCGGCGCTCGGGCTCAGCCTGCGTGGTGAATCTCGGACTCGTATACGTCGCGCTGCGCCCGCTCAACGATCTCGAGGCGACGGCGGCGCGCGTGTCGGCGGGAGACCTGGAGGCGCGCGTCGCGTCCGAGCCGCCTCGCCGACCGCGACATGGCGCGCGTCGGGCACGACGCTCAACACGCTGCTCGACAATCTCACCAACGACCGCGCGCGCGTCCGCCGGCTCGCCGCGCAGGTGATCAGCGCGCAGGACGAGGAGCGCGCCCGCGTCGCCCGCGAGCTGCACGATTCGACGGCGCAGATGCTCGCGGCGGTGATGCTCCAGCTCGGCGTCGCCGCACGCGAGAATGAGTCTCCCGCGCTCGACGAGCGCATCGCGACGGTGCGCGACATGGTGGCCGACGCGCTCGAGGAGGTGCGCACGCCTCTCGCACACGATCCATCCGCGCGTGCTCGACGACCTCGGCCTCGCCGCCGCGCTGTCGTGGCTGACGCGTCAGACGCGCGAGCAGGAAGCGCTCGACGCGGAGGTGTTCGCCGACGAAGGGCGCGCCGATCCCGCGGCTCGAGGCTACCGTGCTGTATCGGGTGGCCCAGGAGTCGCTGCGCAACGCGGTGCGCCACGCGCACGCGCGCCGCGTCGAGGTCTGGCTCCGCCGCACCGCGACCACGGCGACGCTCGAGGTGGTGGACGACGGTCTCGGCTTCGACGTCCGGCGCGCCGAGGAGCGGCGACCGGGGATGGGACTCTTCTCCATGCGCGAGCGGGTCGGGCTCGCGAATGGCACGCTCCGATCGAGAGCGCACCCGGCCGAGGAACGCGGGTCGTGGCGACGGTGCCACTGACCGACAACATCGGAGCGGGAGCGAGGATGACGATTCGCGTCGTGCTGGTGGACGATCACGCCATCGTCCGCACCGGACTGAAGGCCGTGCTGGCCGAGGCGCCGGAGATCGACGTCGTGGGCGAGGCGTCAGGTGGCAACGAGGCGGTGGAGCTGCTCGACGCGGATCGCCGCCGACGTCGTCGTGATGGACCTCTCGATGAGCGACGGCGACGGGCTGACCGCGACGCGCGAGATCATCGCGAAGGACGACGGCACGCGCGTGCTCGTGCTGACGATGCACGCCGAGGAGGCCTACCTCGAGGCGGTGCTCGAGGCGGGGTCGTCGGGCTATCTGGGCAAGGCGACCGCCGACCACGATCTCGTGGAAGCGGTGCGCGCCGTGGCGCGGGGCGAGATCTTCGTCCAGCCGAGCGCGGCGCGCGTGCTGGCCCAGGGTGCGCGGCGCCGCGACGAGCAGGCGACGGAGCGCGCGCGCTACGAGCGGCTCACCGACCGCGAGCGCGAGGTGATGCGGCTGATCGCCGAGGGCTATACGGCGCCGGAGATCGGCGAGCAGCTCGCCATCAGCCCGAAGACGGTGGACACCTACAAGCAGCGGGTGAACGACAAGCTCGGGCTGACGCACCGAGCCGACTACGTGAAGCTGGCGCTCAAGCTCGGGCTGCTGCAGGCTCCGACGGTGTGACGAGCCTCCGGTCGCCGGAGGGCACTCCCGACTTCGTGTACGCCGCGTCGACGTAGAACGACGCCCACTCCTTCCAATCGAAGAGCGACTTCGCGCGGTCGGCGGCCGTCCGACCGAGCCGCTGCCGGAGCTCGGCGTCGCTCGTGAGCCGCGTCAGCGCCGCCTCGAGCGCACGCTCGTCGTCCACCGGGACGACCAGCCCGCTCTGCTCGTGCTTCACGATGTCGCGCAGCCCGCCGACATTCGTCGCGACCATCGGGGTGCCAACCGCCATCGCCTCGACCGCGGCGATGCCGAAGGGCTCGTCGCGCGACGCGAGCACGGCGCACTGCGCCCCCGCGAGCAGCTTCGCCACGACGGTCGGCGGCTGCGAACCGGCGAACTCCACGCGCGTGCCGAGGCCGAGCTGCGCGACGAGGCTGGTGAGCTCTGCCCGCAACGGCCCGTCGCCCACGAGGATGAGTCGCGTCGGCGCCGGCACCCGAGCGAAGGCCCGGAGGAGGGTGTCGTGTGCCTTCTTGCGATTCAGCGCGGCGACGCAGACGCAGTACGGTCCCTGCGGCGGCGTCCAGCCGGCGGGCGCGGGCGCAGTTGCTCGGCCAGCTCGCGCACCTCATCCACGTCCACGGCGTTCGGGATGGCGACCACGCGCGGAGCAGCGGCGGGAAACTCCCGTCGCACGTACTCGGCGTACTCGCGCGATGGCGCGACGACCATGTCGGAGCGGGCAAGCAGGCGCGCCATCAACCAGCGTGCGGGCGATCGCTTTTCGAGCATCGTGAGGTCGGCGCCATGAACCGACGTCACCAGTCGCACACCGGTAAGCCAGCGCAGCGCCACGAAGTGCACGAAGTTGAGATCGGGATAGTGCACGTTCACGACGTCGATCTTCCGGGCTCGCACCAGCCGCGCGAGGGAGAGGAGCGAGAGCGGAAAGGTCAGCCAGAACGCGATCACCGAGCGGAACGGGCGACGCCGCACGAACGGCGGCCGGAGATTCATGTAGAGCGCGTCGAAGCCGAGTCGGGACAGCCCCCTCTCCGGAACCGTCTTCCGGCCCGGGAACAGGAACAGCGGCGAGCGCCCCGATTCCACGAGGAAGCGCGCGAGGTTCCGCACGACGGTGTTGACCCCGCCATGCGTCTGATCCCAGGGAACGACGAGCAGAACGTGCAGCAACGTCGGTGTCGAGCTGATGGTCGATGAGAACGTCGAGCGGACCGGTGAGGGTCGAGACTCGATCCTGTACCAAGATCTGGCAAGCGAGTGGGACCGTGGGGCGCGCGGGGAAAGTAGTCCCCTCATGGCGAGGCAATCTGTCCCGTACCCGTCACACGACGACCGACGCCCCTGACGGGTCTCGCCGAGGAGATGTACAACCCCGCGGTGCGAGGCCGGAGCGACGGGGGCGTGTTCACCGTTCGTTCGGTCCCGTTGCCGCTCAACGGCGTAGGCGTCCTGCCCTTGACGCCCGCTCCTGCCCGCGTATACTGAACTGACCATGCCACACCAGAGCGTCCTCCTCCTTAGCAGCGCCCTCGGCCGAATTATTATTATCGGTCGCGGGATTTCGTGCATGGGAGGACGTACCGAGTAACGCGGCGCCACTGTCGCGAACGGCCCCTCCCGGCACACGGCGAGGGGCCTTTTTCATACTGACCGCTCGCCTGCTTCGGACAAGGATCGCTCGCCGCTCGCCCGCGCGGCTCGGGGACCCCGCCTCGCCCCCTTTCACCACCGTTGCAGCCATGTTCGCCTTCTCTCCAGACCGTCACGCAGTGAACGCACACGCACTGACCGGCGAGGGCGCCCGACGCCTCCGGACCGGTGCGCCGCAGCCCAGTGCACAGCCGAGCACGTCGGCGCCGACTCCGGCATTTCCGGCCACCGCGCCGACCGAGCCGTCGCACGAACGCGCCTACCCCCAAGCGGACGGCGAACCGTGAGCCCCGACGCCAATCGAGTACGAACGCCGGGCGACGACGTCAATCGCGTCCGCGTCTTCGACACCACGCTGCGCGACGGAGAACAGGCGCCCGGCTGTACCATGAACCTGGACGAGAAGCTCCAGGTCGCTCACCAGCTCGCGCGGCTCGGGGTGGACGTGATCGAGGCGGGCTATCCGGCCGCCTCGCCCGGTGACGCGGAATCGGTCAAGGCGGTGGCCGAAGAGGTCGGGGGCGGCCACGGCCCGACGATCTGCGGGCTGGCGCGAGCGACCGAGCACGACGTCCGGACCTGCGCCGCGTCGGTGGCCCCGGCAGCGCGGAGCCGGATCCACATCTTCCTCGCGACGTCGGACATCCATCTGCAGCACAAGCTGCGCTGCTCGCGCGACGAGGTCATCGAGCGCGGCCGGATGGCGGTGTCGCTCGCCAAGGGGCTCGTCCACGAGGTGGAGTTCTCGCCGGAGGACGCGGCGCGCACCGATCCCGAGTATCTGCTCGACGTGCTCGCCGCCGTGGTCGAGTGCGGCGCGACGACGCTGAACATCCCGGACACCGTCGGCTTCACGACGCCCTGGGAGTACGAGACCACCATCCGTCGCGTCGTCGAGCTGGCGGCGAAGCATCCGGGCGTCGTCGTCTCGACGCACTGCCACGACGACCTCGGCCTCGCCGTCGCGAACACGCTGGCCGGCATCCGCGCCGGCGCGCGACAGGTCGAGGTCACGCTGAACGGCATCGGCGAGCGCGCGGGGAACGCGTCGCTCGAGGAAGTGGTGATGGCGCTGCACACGCGCCCCGAGCTGTTCGGCGGCGCGCACACGCGCATCGACACGACGCAGCTCACGCGCGCGTCGCGGCTGCTGCAGCAGTGCACGGGGACGTACGTCGCGCCGAACAAGGCCATCGTCGGCGCCAACGCCTTCTCGCACGAGGCGGGGATCCATCAGGACGGCGTCCTCAAGCACCGCGCGACGTACGAGATCATGACGCCGGAGTCGGTCGGCGCGGACGGCAGCATGCTGGTGCTGGGCAAGCACTCGGGTCGTCACGCGCTCCGCGAGCGGCTCAAGGAGCTGGGCCACGAGCTCGACGACGAGCGCTTCCTCGAGGTGTTCGGGCGGTTCAAGGAGCTGTGCGACCGGAAGAAGTTCGTCGACGACCGCGACATCGCGGCGCTGGCGACGACGGCGCACGACCACGCGCCGGCGCGCTGGACGATGGTGCAGATGCAGGTGCAGTCGGGAACGCATCTCATCCCCACGGCGACGGTGCGGCTGCGCGCTGCCGACGGGACGACGAAGGTGGGATCGGGGACGGGAGACGGCCCGGTGGACGCATGCTGCCGGGCAATCGACGCAGTCGTCGGCGAGACCGGCGAGCTGCAGGGATTCACCACGCGTTCCGTGTCCGAAGGGACCGGCGCGCTCGCGGAGGTAACGGTACGAGTGAAGGATCTCTATTCGGGCCGCACGTTCGTCGGCCGCGGTACACACGTGGACGTGGTCGAGGCGTCGGGTGAGGCGTACCTCGATGCGGTGAACAGCCTGCTCGCCGCGCGCGACGCGGAAGGCGACAAGGGAGCGACGCGCGACACCATTCGCTTCCCGAAGGGAAAGCCGGCGAAGGTGTCGGCATGAGCGCACCGAAGACGCTGTTCGAGAAGCTCTGGGAGCGACACCTCGTCCGTCCGCAGACGGACGCGACCCCCGCGGTGCTCTACATCGATCTCCACCTCGTGCACGAGGTGACGTCGGCGCAGGCGTTCACCGAGCTGCGGAATCGCGGCCTGAAGGTGCGCGCACCGCAGCGGACGATCGCGACGATGGATCACTCCACGCCGACGACGCCGGGCGGCTTCAAGGCGATGCCCGTGCTCGACCAGAGCGCGCAGTCGCGCAAGGCGCAGCTCGATCAGCTCGCGAAGAACTGCGAGGAGTTCGGCATCCCGCTGCTCGCGCTGGGCGACAAGCGGCAGGGGATCGTGCACGTGATCGGACCCGAGCTCGGACTGACGCAGCCCGGCATGACGGTGGTGTGCGGCGACAGCCACACGAGCACGCACGGCGCGTTCGGCGCGCTGGCGTTCGGCATCGGCACGTCGCAGGTGGCGCACGTGCTCGCGTCGCAGTGTCTGCTGCAGACGCGTCCGAAGACGCTCGAGGTGCGCGTGGACGGCACGCTGCGTCCCGGCGTGTCGGCGAAGGACGTGATCCTCGCGGTGTGCACGCGACTCGGTGTCGGCGGCGCGACCGGCCACGTCATCGAGTACACCGGCTCGGTCATCCGCGCGCTCTCGATGGAAGAGCGCATGACGGTGTGCAACATGTCGATCGAGGCCGGCGCGCGCGCCGGCATGATCGCGCCGGACGAGACGACGTTCGAGTACCTGAAGGGCCGCCCGCACGCGCCGAAGGGCGCCGAGTGGGATGCGGCGGTCGCCGACTGGACGACGCTGCGCACCGACGAGGGCGCGACGTACGACCAGACGATCGTCATCGACGGCAACGCGCTCGAGCCGTGGATCACCTACGGCACGAACCCCGGCATGGGGATGTCGATCAACCAGCCGGTGCCCGATCCCGCGTCGCTCGCCGACCGGAGTGAGCGCGACAGCGCGGCGAAGGCGCTGAAGTACATGGGGCTCGACGGCGGGGAAGAAGCTCGCCGGCACGCCGGTGGACGTCGTCTTCTTCGGAAGCTGCACCAACGCGCGCATCTCCGATCTGCGCGATGCGGCGCAGGTGCTGCGCGGCCGTCACGTCGCGCCGAACGTGCGCGTGCTCGTCGTGCCGGGCTCGCAGCAGGTGAAGCGCCAGGCCGAGGCCGAGGGGCTCGACGTCATCTTCAAGGAAGCGGGCGCCGAGTGGCGCGAGGCCGGCTGCTCGATGTGCATCGCGATGAACGGCGATCAGCTGCGACCCGGCCAGCTCGCCGTCTCGACGAGCAACCGCAACTTCGAGGGGCGGCAGGGGAGCGGTGGTCGCACGCTGCTCGCCAGTCCGCTCACCGCCGCCGCCGCCGCCGTCACCGGCGTGATCACCGATCCCCGCACTCTCCTCGAGGTCGCCGTATGACCGGCACGAACGCCGACACGCAGTGGAAGTTCAGCGCGACGTACGTCGTGCTGCCGACGCGAGAACGTCGACACCGACCAGATCATCCCGGCGCGATTTCTGACGACGACGAGTCGCGCGGGGCTCGGGCCCGAACGCGTTCAACGACTGGCGATATCTCGCCGACGGCTCGCCGAACCCCGACTTCGTGCTGAACAAGCCCGAGTCGCAGGGGGCGGAAGTGCTCGTCGCGGGACACAACTTCGGCTGTGGCTCGTCGCGCGAGCACGCCGTGTGGGCGCTCGCCGGCGCGGGGTTCCGCGCCGTCGTGAGCTCGACGTTCGCCGACATCTTCCGCGGCAACGCGCTCGGAAATGGAATGCTGCCGATCCAGGTGTCGCCCGAGGTGCTGGCGAAGCTGATGTCGTCGCACACGCCGTCGGCGAAGGTGACGGTGGATCTCGAGACGTCGACGTTGACGCTGCCCGACGGCGAGACGGTGACCTTCCCCGTGCCGCCGTTCTCGAAGTACTGCCTGTTGAACGGCATCGACGAGATGGGCTTCCTGCTCAAGACGGCGGACGACGCGGCGAAGTACGAGGCGTCGCATCGCTCGTCGTTCAGCACGCTCGCCGCGGCGGGTGCGGCATGAGCGTGGCGCGCAAGAGCGAGTACACCATCGCGCTGCTGCCGGGCGACGGCATCGGTCCGGAGATCGTGGAGCAGGCGCGGCGAGTGCTCGTCGCGGCGGCGGAGCTGGCGGGAGTGAAGTTCACCTTCGAGGAAGGGCTGATCGGCGGTGCGGCGATCGACGCGACCGGCACCGCGCTTCCCGACGACACGACGGCGATGTGCAAGCGCGCCGACGCCGTGCTGCTCGGCGCGGTGGGCGGCCCGAAGTGGGACAACCCGTCGGCGAAGGTGCGGCCGGAGCAGGGACTGCTGGCGATCCGCAAGGCGCTCGGCCTGTACGCGAACCTGCGTCCCGTCGCGCCGCATGCGTCGCTGGTGGATGCGTCGCCGCTGCGCCCGGAGCGGCTCGACGGAGTCGATCTGCTCGTCGTGCGCGAGCTCACCGGCGGGATCTACTTCGGTGAGAAGGGACTCGAGCAGCTGCCCGGTGGCGGCGAGCGGGCGCGCGACCTCTGCACGTACGACACGGAGGAGGTCGACGCGCATCGTCCGCATGGCGGGCGAGCTCGCGCGCGGCCGGCGCGGCAAGGTGACGTCGGTGGACAAGGCGAACGTGCTCGAGACGTCGCGGCTCTGGCGGCGCGTCGCGACCAAGGTGTTGGCGGAGGAATTTCCAGATCTGCAAGTCGAACACGTGCTCGTCGATTCGTGCGCGATGGTGCTCGTGACCAACCCGGCGCGGTTCGACGTGATCGTGACGGAGAACATGTTCGGCGACATCCTCACCGACGAAGCGGCGGTGCTCACCGGCTCGATCGGTCTGCTGCCGTCGGCGTCGCTCGGTGCGCGCAGTGCGCGGAGCGGCGACGCGCGTCGGGTTGTACGAGCCGATTCACGGCTCGGCGCCGGACATCGCCGGGAAGGGGATCGCGAATCCCGTCGGCACGATCCTCAGCGCGGCGATGCTGCTCCGGCATTCGCTCGGGCTCGAGGCCGAGGCGAAGGCGGTGGAGCGCGCCGTGTCGGATGCGGTGAAGGACGGCGCACGGACGAAGGATCTCGGCGGCTCGCTGAGCACCGTGGCGGCGGCGGACGAAGTGCTGAATCGGTTGGCGCGCGAGACCACGGCGGCGTAGCTGGTAATGTGCGCACTCGCTTGGTGTCATCCCTCGACTGCGCTCGGGATGACAGAGGAGCGGCGATGACGAGTCTCAGGGAGTACAACTCTGCGGAGCACGCGCTGCAGTATCTCGCGCGCGCCGACAAGATCGCGCACCGCTCGGCGGGAGAGGCGGTCGTGCTGGAGCTCGTGCCGAGGACGGTGCGGCGCATCCTCGATCTCGGCGCGGGCGATGGGCGTCTGCTCGCCCTGTTGAAGATCGACCGTCCCGACGCGCGCGGTGTGGCGACCGATCTCTCGCCGACGATGCTCGATGCGGCGCGGGCTCGCTTTGCGGATGATGCGAGTGTGGAGGTCGTCGAGCACGATCTCGATGCGCCACTCGCCGCGCTCGGGGAGACGGCGTCGTTCGATGCGGTGGTGTCGTGCTTCGCGATCCATCACTGCTCGCACGCGCGGAAGCGGGCGTTGTATGCGGAGGTATACGAGCTGCTCGCGCCGGGTGGAGTGTTCTACAACCTCGAGCATGTCGCGTCGCCGACGCCGGAGCTGCACGAGGCGTTCTTCAGGGCGCTGGGCATGACGTTGGCGGACGAGGATCTGTCGAATCAGCTGCTCGATGTGGAGACGCAACTCGCGTGGCTGCGAGAGATCGGGTTCGAGCAGGTGGACTGCTTCTGGAAGTGGCGGGAGCTGGCGGTGTTTGGAGGGGTAAAGCTCTAGCCGCCGCTTGCGCTCCGCGTGATGTACGGCAGTGGGTTGCGCGTGCTCGAGTGCTTGCGGTTGCGCGTGAAGGACGTCGACCTGGAGCGGCGCGAGATCGTCGTGCGTGACGGAAAGGGCGGGAAGGATCGCCGTACGCCGCTCGCACATTCGTGCGTCACTTCGCTCCGCGAACGTTTGGCGCGCGTGTCGGCGCTGGCGACACACGATCGGCGCGAGCGGATCGGGACCACTGGAATCGCCGAGTCACTTCGCCGGAAGTATCCTGACGTCGATCTCGACTGGCGCTGGCGCTACATCTTCGCCGCATCGCGTACCTTCATCGCTCCGGACGGGATCCGTCGTCGGCACCATTTGCACGAGACCGTGCTCCAGCGCGCGTTCCGGGCGGCCGTCGCGGCGAGCGGCATTGCCAAGCGGGCCACCTGTCACTCGTTGCGCCACTCCTTCGCGACCCATCTCCTCGAATCGGGTGCTGACATCCGCACCGTCCAGGAGCTTCTCGGGCACAGCGACGTGCGGACCACGATGATCTACACCCACGTCCTCAACCGGGGCGGCCTCGGCGTCCGCAGCCCCGGCGATGATCTCTGACGCGGGCCCCCCACACGCTCCTCGGCGAGCATTCGACGACCCGCGCAGATTACGCAGCAATCCTACGCAGTCTATCCGCCACGCCGGCCAGTTTTTCGCGCGCAGAAGTACAATCGGGCCAACAACTTCGGCGACAGGAGTCAGAACGCCCCACCGCAAAAGGCAGCAATCGGTAGCTGCTTTTGTCGCGGTAGCGCTGCATAATTCCGCGAGGAAATTCCAAACCTTGCCGTCTAATTAGCGTTGATATGACTGGGCAGAAGTCAAGGCGCGATTTCGTTGGTGATGATCGGGCTGCAGTTGGTTGACCAAGGACCTACGGCGACAGCGACGGTGAATCCTGCTGATATACGCCGATTAGCACGATCGCCATGCCGGAGCGGCAAGAATTGGATTCGTCGGGAGCTGGCTCATTCTAGGCTCGGGGATCTCGTCGCTGCTGGCAGACGCGACCCGCATAACGCCCTCGAGAGTGCTCGCACTTCGAGCCGCAGGCGCACGCGGCCGCACCACGTCGATGGCACGTTAGGCGGCGGCGACCTCCGGCGTCGGCAGATCCGCATCACCGCCCACAGAAAGCCGACGAGCTCGCGCGCGACGGCGACGACCGCGATCTGCGGCTGCTTCCGATACGCGAGATGCGTGATACCGCTGATGCAACCGCTGCTGCGCCTTCCACGCGTGCGCGATCACCGCGGGCGGCTGGCCTTGCTGCCGCCGCCGGAGCTCGACGCTCGGTTGCGGCCGGTGTGATAGCTCCACGCCGCCTGCACGAGCACGTGGCGACAGTGGCTGTTCCCGGCCTTGGTGATCGAGCCCTTCCGCTCGCGCGGCCCGCTCGAGTCCTCGCGCGAGACGAGGCCCGAGATAGGCGGCGAGTTGCGCCCGGCCGTTCGAAGCGGCGCCAATCGACGATCTCCGTCGCCAGCACCATCGCCCCGTGCAGCGAGATCCCGCGGAAGCACTGCAGGCGCGCGACCATCGGCGGCGAGCGTCGGCAGTCAGCGCGAGCTGCTCGATCTGCGCGATCGAGCTCGTCGCGCCGCTGCAGCTTGTACGCGAGCAGCGCGTGATACTCGCGAAACACGAGCCGATCGGCCGGCGCGAGCGGCGACGCCTCCGTCGTTAGGTGCTGCAGCCACCGGAGGTGCGGCGTGCACCAGTTCGTCCCCTCGCGAAAGACGAACCCGCGCCGCGCGAGGAACTTGAGGATGTAGTGGCGCGACTTGAGGATCTCGCGCTGGAACGTCTCGCGGCAGCGCACGACGTCGCGGACGCGCTCCTCGGCCTCGCTCGGGATGCGCACCGGCGTGAGCTCGCCGGCGCGATAGAGCCGCGCGAGGTCGGCTGGCGTCGCGCTTGTCGTGCTTCCGCTGGACGCCCGGCCGCTTCGGGATGAGCGACGGCGCGATCACGTCGCAGGCGTAGCCCCACTCGCGCAGCGCGCGGTGCAGGACGTACCCGGCGCCGCTCGCCTCGTAGCAGACGCGGAGCTCGCCGTCGCGCGCGACGCGATCGAGGAACCGCTTGAGCTTCGGCAGGTCGTTCGGGAGGCGCTCGAGGCGCGTCGGGGTCTTCGCCGCCGTCGGCAAGCACGGCGATCGTGATGGAGTCCTTGTGGACATCCATGCCGAGGTAGATGATAGAGCGAGCAGCAGCAGACTGTGATGACATGGGCTGGTCTCCGGTGTGCGACAGTACGATCGTCGCAGGTGGCTCTGGCAACTCCGACTCAACACGCGAGGAGCTAACCCACGCGAAAGTCGGAGGCCAGCCCAGTCATAACTTCTAGATCGACTACATCGCACTGTGAGGAGGAAGCCATGCCAGCGAACCTGCTTCGTAGCGCCGGCGCCGTTGTAGCGGCCTGCATTATTGCCATCGCTGCGGTCGCGATCGCACCGCTGATCTTCCTACCGGTCCTGGGGCAACTGTCGCCCGCGTACGTCGAGGCGCACTCGCAAAGCGTCCTGGCCATGGCGTATCTCTTCGGCACCGGCTTGGTCGCGCTACTCGCTGGGGCCGCGGTTGGCTGGCTCGCGCCGCGACTTCCCACGCTGCACATGCTGAGTGCGGCCGCCGTACTCGAGGTGGTTGGCCTCGCGATGGGCGGCACGGCAACGTTGCCGCACGGATGGCAGATCTTTGGCTTAGGCCTTCAGCTCACGCTCGCCTGTGCGGTGGCCGCTCTCACGTGGTCTCGCGCTCACCGCGATACGGCGCCCGTCTCGCGAGCGATCTAACGTGTCGCTGCAGCTGACAAGCGCGAAGGCATCGGAAGCATCACGGTTGAGCGCCTGGCGAGATGCTAGTGCATCCCCGGTTGGTGGGCCGCATATTGAGTCGACCGCTTGCAGCTGAGCTTAGGCGTTAGACAGCCATGGGCGCCGTCGAAGGTACAGATCCGGAGGACTCTATGAAGCACAAAGGCGAGCGTCACGTCCCCGATTTCTCCAAGAAGCCCAAGACGGCTCATCCGGTCGTCCCGGATCGTCGTGCACCCAACGCACCGCCAGCGCCGCGCGCACCTCAGGTCAAGCCAACGGCGACCTCCGCGAAGTCCGGACGCCGCGGCCAGTAGTCACCGGTCGGCCTTCGACGGGCGGCTGTCTAACGTGGCGCTGCAGCCGACAAGCGCGAAGTGCTGCGGAGGCGTTGTGGTTGAGCGGCTGTTGAGTGCTCAGACTTTCAAATTGGTGAGCCGCTTGGCGAGTCGATCGTTTGCAGCTGAGCTTAAGCGTTAGGGAGCGACATGCCGCACATGAAGGGACGGTATCGCTTGGACGCTTGGTCGTGCGCGCTTACGCTTCTTCTACTCTCCATTGCATTCCGCCCTGTGAGCGCCCAGGCAGTCGATACGCGATGGCGCACCCTCATGCTCCACCGCGTCCCCACGCTCAAGAGCGATACAGCTTCCTATTTCGCTCGAGCTTCACTGCGGATCTCACCCACGCCACCTCGCGCCGCGGCACTCCGTATCACCATCGACAATCCGTGCGGCGTGACCGTGCGCGTGCGGGCTCGCGAGCACCCAGGGCATACCCTGGTGTTGGAGGCACGAACGTCCGATGGTCTCATCTGTCCAGGGCTACTGAACTTGGAAACGTACACCGTCCTCCTGTCGCCTATCCGGCCCGGGCGCTGGACAGTGGACGCCAAGCGACTCCCCTCTTCGCCAGTCGATCACTTTACGATCGAGTGACCGTGTGCTCGCTCCCTAACGTGGCGCTGCAGCTGACAGCCGCTCTTCGGATGGCGCGGCCTGCGGCCGCGCATTTATTTGATGCGTCTGCAGCTGAGCTTGAGCGTTAGATGGCCCGCTGTCTCTCGACGCGAGGCTGACTTCAAGGAGCGTTGACGCGTGTGAGTCGGACTCAAGACGTGCTGCCGCTGCATCTCGCCCGAGCCGCCACCGCGCCGCCGATGCTGGCGACACTCGAGCGGCTCCTCGCGCTGCACTGGGACCCGGACGGCGTCATTCGCAGCGCGCTCGCGACGCGACCCGCGGGGCCGGATCCCCACGGCCCCGGATGCTCGCCGATGTCGCAATCGAAGTCGCGGGTATTCTCAGTGGTGGCGGCGGGGAGCCAGAGGTGAGTGGGTACCTCAAGCGCGAGGAGCTCGCCCTCTTTGGGCCGGTTGCGGATGAGGGACTCAAGACACGCCGCCGAGAGCGCCGCGAGTTCGTGCGGGGCGCGCTGTGGCGCGCCGTGCGCGGAATCCTGAGGCCAGGCGATCTGCCGGGTGCGCCGACCGACGCGGCCATCTAACGTATCGCTGCAGCAGACGGGCGCTTCCAGTCGTTGGGTTGTGCGCCTGGCGGAGTGCTCACACGTTTGAGTGGTGAGCCGCTTGGCAAGTAGACCGCCCGCAGCTGAGCTTGGGCGTTATACGGTCACATAGATCGCGACGCGGACAATGGCGGACCTCACGCATCTGATGGCGGACCGGCCAACATGACGGCCTTCGTCGATCAGGGAGTGGTTGAGCGCACGTGGCGGCGTCTCGGCGCGCTGCCCGCGCGCGACATGCTCAAGCTTCAAAGAAACGCGGGCAAACTCCAGCCCGAACTCGTCGGCTTCGTTCTTGGCTTTACGAGCGATCTACGGGCTGAGGCTGCGGGCCTGGCGCTCTACGTGATGATCGTCGTGCTGGAGATGTTTCGTTCAGCTTCCCGGAAATCGATGCGGAAGATCGACGAGCTCGCAGTGATGCGGCTCTGGCGTGAAAGCCAGCAGGCCATCGCGGGATCACTTAACGCGCCAGGCGGTTCCGATCCCCTCAGCGCGCTCCTAGCCGAGAGCAGCGAACCGGCGGTTTTCGAGTATGTCTTTGACGCATTCACGGATATGGAACAGGAAGATCCGGTGGCGCTGACTGATGGAGAACTCGAACAGCTTTTGGCAGTGTTGCGAACATTCGTGGAGGGGCTGCACCACGCCTGTAGGCAATAGCGGCGCGCCGATCGAGACCAAGAGGCGGCCGTATAACGAACGCTGAAGCTGACAAGCGATCTATTGATTGTGCGCGCTTCGCGCGCACTCTTATTGACTCGCTTGCAGCTTAGCTGGGGCGTTAGAACCCGTGCCGGACTGCAAGCATTGGTGAACTATACAACAGGCAACATCAACGACAACGACAACGACAACGACAACGACAACGACAACGACAACGACAACGACAACGACAACGACAACGACAACGACAACACGATCGCTGCCAGCGAGCTAGACCAGCAGCGAGCGGCCAGCGTGCGAAGGCTGAGTACCCGGCTGCGCTTAGTATTGGACGACACGGCGGCTCTTACCAAGCAAATCGGTAGCCTGGCCCAAGTGCACTATGCGCCCCTGACTGAAATCTGTGGAATTGAGTTGCTGACGGCAGGAGCGCTGGCTGGGGCATCCTGGGACCGGGTCAGCGCTTTACCAACGAAGCGCAGTTGGCAATGCACGCCGGAGTAGCCCCACTAGAGGTCTCCTCAGCTGGCAGGGTGCACCACCGGCCACCGGCTGAACCGAGGAGGTAACCGTCGGCTCAACTCAATACTACATCGTATGGCCGTAACCCAGAGCCACTATTCCCCACAGGCACAACGTTACCTAGCAAAGAGGCAAGCGGAGGGCAAGACCGAGCGTGAGGCGCGACGAGCATTGAAGCGTTACTTGGTACGGGCAGTATGGAGAGGGTGGCAGAAGTGCCTGGCTACCAATAGCCTCGCTACTCCCGCTACCACAATCTCCCCTGCCTAAATGTAGGCGCATACACATATTCTTGAGTAGGGCGAACGCAGGAGATGCGGGGCCAGGACTAGCTGCGGGCGCAGAGAAGCGAAGCTTGCGAATAAGCGACAAATAAGGGCAGGAGTGTTGGGCCTAGGCCCAACACTCCTGCCCTTATTTGTCGCTAACCCCTTGACATAGGAGCGTCACTTCCTATACTCGACCAGCCGGCAAGAACGCTGTCAGCTATCAGTCTTAGTCGCAAAACCCTCCGATTCTCGTACTCGGGTAACTACCGTAGCCAGCCCTACCAACCATTTCTGACGGGCAGGGGAGAGAACAATATAATATCGTCCCGCAGGGACTTCGACGTCTATACTCTAAAGAGGTTCTACCGGCGCTTGTCCGGCGTGACGTATCGGTAGAGGGTGGACTTGGAGATATTGAGGGTAGACAATATATCGGGTATCGAGTTGCTCTTGTCAGCATACAGAGCGTGCAGCATCTTCAACTTCTTCTCGTCCAACTTCTGAGGTCTGCCTCCAACCCTACCCCTAGCTCTGGCCGCCGCAAGACCTGCATTCGTTCTCTCCCGGATGAGATCACGCTCGAACTCGGCCAAGGCACCGAAGACGTGGAAGATTAACTTCCCGTCCGAGCTAGTGGTATCTATTTGCTCGGTGAGGCTGTTGAATCCAATGCCTCGCTCTTGAAGAATGTTCACCGTTTCAATGAGCTGCTTGAGTGATCTCCCCAGCCGGTCCAACTTCCATACGATAAAAGTGTCATCCCGTTCGCATGAATTCGAGTGCCTCGGTGAGGCCAGTCCTCTCCTGCGCTCCCCACTTGGCACCGCTTACTGTATCAAGGTAAATATCGAGAGCCTGCGGATAGCGAGTGGACAAAGCCTGAAGCGGTTACTACGGAAATGGGGTTGGGGCAGGCGACCAGGAGCGAATGGCGCGACTATGGGCGTCGGTGTAGCTGGCTGTGCGTGGCTACTTGGCTGATCCGTGGTCCCTGTGGGCATCGATAGCCAAGAGCCAGCACAGCCGTCCAGGGCGCTCAGCAACCGTTCACGCACGACCAGGGCAGCGGGCAAGCGCGGCCGCGCCAGCTTTGTCGCAAGCAGCACTGTGCGATGTTCAGCCTGTGGCCCTACTCCCTCTGAGGCAGAGCGCCGCTGAGCAGAAGTTCCCTTCGACGGTTCCATATGCTTACCAGTCTCCAGGGACGCCCGACTCGTGGGCGCCACAAAATCGGTGAATGACTTCGGCATTGATGCCCAACACATCGCATACGGCGTTCGCTCGCTGCTGTAGCATAGCTCCACAAGACGCATGTGGCCAACTACAAAGCCTTCCTTCTCATTGCCATTATGTCACTATGCCACTATGCCACTGTCCTCTTCGAGTTATAGCTTGTATGCAGGCTCTCAGCTGAAGCCAAATAGAGCACTCTGCGCTATCCTGGTAGCATACGCAGCCTGCTCCAGCGTCAGGTAGATCCCGTCTACCTGGTGCCTGCTCGCTCGAAACTCCCTGGCATGTTCTTCTGACCGGAAGAAAAGCGAGTTGCTTCAGTAAGCGTGGATAATATTCGCCTCTCTGAACTGCGTCCAATCGATATCCGGTTCGAACAGCAGCAGATATGGACTACTAGCAGCCTCATCAAAACTCCATTTTAGCTCACTGTCCAGCGTGAAAAGTAGCTCTCGGCCGCAGTGCGCGCACTCACTTTCCACCTCGACCTCTAGAGCCTCGTTCCGTAACCGCCCTTGCACGAAGGGCGTCGCTATCGCGTCTTCTGCTCAGGCCGCAAAGGTACGCTCACCCGTACTGAAGCGCAGACGGTGCTGCGTCTTCTCTGCCGTAACCGGGTACGCCCAGACTACCTCGCGGACGGGGCGAGCCGGATTGAGCACGAGGAAGAAGAGGCGCTTCTCCAGGTCGTCCAGAACTGTTTCGACGAGATCGAGGGGAAGCCCAAGACCTTGCGCTATATCCTGGGCCCCTAGCGGCCTTCCCTGGTTGCGGGGCAACTGGGCGACTGCAAAGTTGCGCACCCGGTGGTGCTCGGGCGTCAAGAAAGCGAGCCGCTAGGAGGGCCCGTGGCGCGCACCCTCTAAATGCTCGATCCACTTCTCCTTGGGCACTTCCAGAATTCTTCCTTGCCGGCCAACGAGCACGAAATCTCTCATCTTATACCTCCGTGTCGATTATTATACCTACGCGGGGGCTGCTTGAATACCGTAACTCCATGCTGCCGCTCACGTGACGTACTTTGATGCAGCACACCGCAGCCGGGAGTACAAGACTTCCCGGGAGATGGGCAGGGCCTAATTTTGGCCTCAGGATCTGCAAAGCCGAGTTTTTCAATGGGCTCCACCCTTTTTTGGCACTCACATTTTGAAAATCAAGGCGCCATAACTTATCAGGGTTAGCAATAGCTCTGATGCTCTCCACAACTCCTTCTCTCCCCTTCGGGTGCTCAAGCTTTCTTCGTCACCACATCTCAATTATCGTTACCTATCAGAGACGCGTGGGGGCGATCAGGATCGTGCCCCGGCCTTTACAAAGTGCGGCACATATCCTGATGGTGCATAATGTGGTCATCTTTCGAAATACGAACCGGTCTTAGTTTAGGAATAGCTGAGGAGCAAAAGTGATGAGCAATAGAGACAGTGGCCATCAATTCACCCAGGACATTATTGAGCTACACAAGGCTGTACACAGGCAATTGCGGGATGAAATATCCGACCTAGACAGCGGGACACTGAACTGGGCGCCAGGAGCGGAGACTAGCTCAATAGGCACGATCATAACACACGTCCTTGGAGCCGAAGCTGAGATGCTGCGAAACATTCTGAATATACCTACGGATCGCAACCGAGAGGCGGAATTCGCCCCGCAGATGCACGAGCGGGACCACCTGCTAAGATTGATTGATACCTCAGACCAGGATTGGGATCAGCTTGCCCCCCGAATAGACGAAGATGTTCTGAGGACCCTCGTGCCGCGCCCTAACAAGCCCGTTCCTCAGTCGGGTTTGTTCTGGTTAGTGCGCAACTACGGGCATATACGCGAGCATCTGGCGCAGATGCAACTTACCAAACAACTCTACGAAAATCAGCAGTAGCAGATGGAAGCGTCAGATCTGAGGTCAAACAATCTCCTCGGCGAGGCTTTGAGCGTTTCGGTTAGTCTTGGTCAGGCTATCGCGTGCCGTTAGGCTGCCATTAGCAAGTATTGCAGGGCGCCGAATCGCTGCCGAAACATCTGACGTTGCTTGGCTAACGGTATCGTTTCTTTTGGCCTGGTTCGGTAGCGGAAGTAGTCTCGCCATAAGATCGCATGACACTCTTGCATGCCCGGCAAAATCGTGACGCCGACTTGAAAGAGCCGAACCCGCTAGCCCTCATAAGCCTTCCTTTATTAGTATCGTTGCTTGATGCCGCGGTGATCCTGTTCCAGCCTATTGTTCAAGTACCTATTGGTCCGGTGCTTCACTTTGCGACCAAGCACTCCACGTATGCCGCGAGGGTAAGAGTCGTGGCCATCGGTGTCACTCGTTCGGGAACGCACCCAGTGACATCCTTAGCTTGCTTGAAAAAGGCACCCGGAGGGTTACCCGGCCACTTCCATGTCCCGATGCTCCCTGAGCATCAGGTCCACCAGGTTGCCGTCACCCGGAGGGTACCCGGTCTATTGCTCTGTACAGGTAGCACCATTTGCCACCGACCTTGATGTAGGTTTCATCAGTATACCAGGACTTACCCGCCCTGCCTTTACGCTGGGCTCGAAACTGCTGGGTAATAAGCGGAGCGAAAACGGGCTTCCCAATCGCATACTGCCTCGATCGCATATAGCTTCCTTGCTGAACTCGAAGCCGCGCTCCAAGAACATCACCAGAGGGTACCCGGCCAGGTCTCGCAGGCTGAGTTTGTATCTTAGTCTCCATCGAACGACCAGCAGGACAATGTCGGTTGGGAATGGAGATGATTGTAAATGGTGCCTGTGCGCTCGTTGAAGATGCGGTTGCAGTGTCTACAACGGAAAACCTTGTAGCCAAGAGAGGTTCTCCTAGATAGCGCGCTTATCGAGGAGGTGGCAAGCCGGGCAATTAGGACAATTCATCGGTTTTCCCTTAGAATTGGATTTCGCCGAAGGATAACCGATAGATTAGGTTCACGTCACTCGGTGGTCTGGTTTCTGACGCAACCCGGCTACTGCCCTTGTGGCAGTGCAAAGTGGAATCTTACTCCCGGAGTTCGGCTTTTGACTCGACCCACATTTCTGCCGCCGTGTCGTGAATTATGTTTGACGAAATATACAACCCGAGGCCCAGTCCGGTGTGCTGAGGTAAGGCGACGTTGGTGGCCCGGAAGAAACGTTCGAATATGCGAGCTTGCTCATCGTCGGGTATACCAACCCCAAAGTCGCGAATATAAGTTACCACTTCCCTTTCTGCGCAACTGACGGCAACCGCTATGCGGCGGCTATTTCCTGAGTACTTGATTGCGTTCTGTAACAAGTTCGTGAGCACTTCTTCGATCCTCTGCCGGTCGGCATTTACCAGGATCAGACCATCAGGCACTGTGAGATCGAATATGAACTGTGGCGCGGTGAGCTGCATCCTGCTTACTACCTGGCTAACCAAAGTGCGGAGTTCGACCGACTCGAGCGAGAGGGGTAAGGCCTCCCTGCGTATCGATGAGATGTCCAGCAGCTCTCCGATAAGGCGTGTGAGCCTGTCGGATTGCTCGTCGATCACCTGCAAGGAGCGTAACAGACTTTTGTCCCCCGTCTTTGCGGCCGCAGGTATGGAGATTTTCGCGAAACCCTTTATTGAGGTAAGCGGGGTTCTAAGTTCGTGCGAGGCGAGTGCTATGAATTCCTCTTTTTGCTCGTCAAGTTCATGGCGGCCGGTGACGTCGCTTGCGGTACCAACGACTGCTATTACCTTGTGAGCGGCGTCTCGCACGGGGCGGAAGCGCAAATCGCAGTAACGGACCTCTCCATAAACAGACTCGTAGCGCACATCTTCTTCATCCACTGCTTCACCGGCCAACACCTGTTCATGCACTAGCTTACTTCTGACTCCAACGATGGGCGCTGCCTCGTGCAGCATTTGTTCACGAAGCTGCCCTGGGTTTGTCCGAGCGAGACGAGCATATTCAGCATTGACCCCCAGTACGTGCATCTCCGCATCATAGACGATGATACCGATGGGAGCGCTGTCTATCACCGTCTCCAGAAGTGTCCGCTGTGCCTCTAGCTGCGAGACAAGTCGCTCACGCTCCAGCTCGCTCTGTTCGCGTTGGGCGATCTCATTTTGCAGGTGCTGATTTAGAGCTTCCAGTTCCGCAGTACGCTCCCTTATTCTTTGCTCCAGGTTCTCGTTCAGTTGACGTATCTCCGCCTCTGCCCGCTTTCTCTCAGTGATATCGTGCAGAGTGATCAGACGCCCCGAGTAGTCGCCTACAACGTCCCGCAGAGGTACAATCTGCATCTCGAAATATCTCGGGTTCTCTGCTGTGCCCCGAACGATCTCGGTATCGAGCTCCCTCACTTCCCGGTAGATTTGCACCAAATCCATGTGGTTCCCCAGGAACTCTCTGGCGGGACGCCCAATTGCGGCGCTCTGTGAAACACCCATGAATTGACTCGCAGCCTTGTTAAAGATCAAGAATTCGGTTTTGCGAATCGAGGGCGAAGACGGCATCACTCATGCTGTCCAGCAAGGTGCGCCTTGCTACAGGCACAAGATCGAGCAGCCGGAATGGAAAGAGGGCTAGAGCGACCGCAAGAGCGGTTACGGTCGAGGTGATTGGAGTGAGATCGAGTCCGGGCACGGGGCTGATTTTGGCGAGGTACAAGAGGTTGCCCGACCAGGCGGCTACCACGCTCACGAGGAGTGCCAGGCGCTGGCGGCGATAGAACACGCCACCTTCGGCAAGCCGAGTAAGCAGCAATATACTCCCTACAAGCACCCACAGATAGGAAGTGATGGTATGTACCCAGAACCACCAACCATACTCAACAAACAGCGTGGGGAAAGGGCCATTGGTGACGAGGCTGACATTGCGCCAGATCAGGCCGTGACTTTCGTTGGTGAAGACCAGCACCAAAGTGGTGAGTGGGACGAAGAGTGATGGGGATCCACACACGTAGACGCAACCAGTTGTCGCGTCGCGTGTAGTGTAATGCGAAAGCCACCCAGCAGAGCGGGCCCAACGCGATACCAAGGTACTCGATCCTGGCCCAGAAAACCTTCTGAGAGAGGTCAGAGCTGGCGATTTCGAGCGCATAAGCAAATGACCAGTCGCTCGCGGCCACACAGAACGCGACGAACGGGAGGGCCCCGCGCAATTCACGGTGCCGGGCTGCGTAAAGACCGAGGGCAGCAGCGGCAAGACCGGCCAGCACCAGCGGGAGGGTATAAGGGATGGAAGTCCAGTTTGGCATAGCGTTCCCACCCAGCGTCGTCCGAGTACACGTGGATACATCTAGCTCACCACAATACATCTGCACATCTGCCGGCACCGGTTGGGAGCGGCACCCGGGTCGGGATTGTCACTCCACAATATGCCGAATATGCGTCTATTGTACAACGGTAGTGTTGCAGGATTCGTGCTGCCGGTGAATGAGGGCACGCTGAAACATAACAGGAGGCAAGCAGTTAGGCAGTGAAACCGAAGGCCTTGGATACAAAGTTGATTTGGCTGTGAACGCTTCCTCTACTTGTACCCTGTACCTGACCCTTCCTTAGCTGGTGCATTGACCTCGTATCCCTGGATCGTGTGCCATGCCGTGTCAAATGACCCAAAACCCATTCCCGGATTCACTCTGCGTTTGATAAAACGCGGGTACCCTCCGGGTGCCTGCTCTATCAGGTAATAAGGAAGCTTTATGAGGGCAAGTTGACTGGCCGCAGTTCGCAGCCCTCGGGTAGAGTCCCCTTCTTCTTGAGCTTGCCTACTGCTTTGGGGTAGGCACGGTTGTGGTCGACATTGATCACGCGAGGAGGGATCGTGTGCCTGGCACGTAGAGCCTTGCGGAAGAAGCGTTTGGCCGAAACGGCATTCCTGCATCGGCTGAGCATGAACTCCACTGTATTGCCATTCGAAGTCCACTGCTCGGTCGGTACAGGTACATCCACTGCCCTTTGACCGGGTACCCTCTGGGTGACGTAGGTTTCATCCACTCTCCAGGAGTCGTTCGTCGGCTTGAGTTTGGCTCGGCATTTCCTTGCCCTCATAAGCTTCCTCAGCACAGGGGCGTAATGTTGGACCCAGCGATAGATGGTAGTGTGGTCGACGGACAGGCCCCGCTCCGCCATCATCTCTTCCACGGTCTCTCAGGGTCCCGGTAGCTGAGCGAATAACGTAAATACCACCGCAGGCACACAAGGATGATCCGGGTTCGAAGTGGCGGTACTTGAACAGCATGGGTTGGCTCACAAGCGAGGCTCCGTTGACATGTGTTGATGGTTGGCAAGCCTCACTCTATCAGAGCCGTTCCATTCTTGCAACACTACCATCGCGACGGTCTCTCGCAACCCGCACAACTGTTGCGCCGCCCAGCGAGTGGCCCATCAAGCCTATCGTTAGGCTCTTATTGTCGGTGACGGTCATGTTTAGACCGGTTGCGGCAGGTTAGCACAAGCTGCACGTTTCATCATCGCGGAACGCAACGACCTTTTGGGGGAGGACTTCACAGTTCCACAAGAAAAAGTGGGAGCAGCACGCGTTTCAATAAACGGTCCGCCCCCTGTGCTGGCTACCTGGCTCATCCGTAGGTAAAGTCGGCATGGATCAGCCAGGTAGCCAGCACAGCCAGGCACACTGTCCCTCCACGGGTGATCAATGTGGACCGTAATCCCTCTTACCCCAAAGCCGTCCAGTAAGCTCCAGAAGAAGGGCACCTTACCACGGGATTGCGAGTTGCGGCCGGTCAAGTATCTCAACAATTTGGTCGAGCAGGATCATCGATTTATCAAACGCCGTACGAATCCAGGTATGGGGTTTTGGTCATTCGACACGGCATAGGGGACACTGCAGGGGTACGAGGCTATGCATCAGTTGAGGAAGGGTCAGGTACAAGGGACAAGTAGAGGAGACATCGTCAGCCAGGTGCGGTTCGTATCTACGGCATTTGGACTGGCTGCTTAGACGCGGTTCCTCTTTCACACAAACACGTCTTTATCGGTTCACTTCAGTTGTTGCAACACTACCCTTTCCTTAGACGCATCGCAAAATCAAGATGCTGAGTGGAAAGAGCCGAATTCTCACATCGCCTAGGAACCTGACTTCTGAGTAGTTTCCAGGCGAATGCTCTTCAATACATCAACCCGGTTGAACGCCCGCGTACAAAGCAAGTACAGAATATACGCGGTTCCACTGCCGACAATCAGCGCAGACACCGGCGCGTAGTTGACGACGAGCAGCGCCACTGCAAGGACCAGAATGCACAGAATTGTTGTGCCCGGCTGGGTGATTGCTATGAAGAAGGAGTTTTTGATGACGTTGCGCCAGTGGCCTTCGTAGTTGACCATCACCGGGAAGAGGTATACAGAAGTGAGGAAAAAGCACAAGGCGACCAGCGAAAGCAGCACGAATAAGGGTACCTTCAACCAACCCACCATGCCGCCAAGCACAACGAAGTCTATTAGCAGCACGCAGCCAACCACCAACCATACAAAGCCAATCCAGAGGCTCTGGGCGAAATTGGCTTTCAGATGGCGGACGAACAGCGTGACTATGCCGCTGTCGGCATCCCTTGCCCAGTCTCTCACTACACCGAACATGGCGGCTGTGGCGGGGAACGCTGTTATGACAGGCAAGCAGGCAACCAGCCATAGCAGGTTCAGCAGAATCAGGTTAGCAAGAACTTCGCCTATCCTGTAAATTATGCTGTTCAAAATATTCATGTTGAACGGTTCCACTCGTACGGCTCGTAGCGCTTGTAACGCCGGCATGATGGCGCCTGTGCATTGTCGCCATTTCATGCTCTCTTCGGTACTTCAGCAGGTAAGGTGCGCACTTGTGCGTAATTCTACCATCTTCGCAAGACCCCTACCAATGTTGCGGTAGCCTGAGTTGTGCATGTGGGAATTGAAGGTCACAACCGTAGGAGTGGGTCCCGGTGCTCGCCCATGCTGTGCTTACCCATAGCAAGGGGTGCATAGCAGGGCGGGCACGGGGACCGGCCCCTACCGCGCCCATCTATCCTACACCAGCTTACCGAACGGACCACTGCGATTGACCCTGATGTAAAGGAGAACCGCGTGGGTCGCTTCGAAGCTCGGGTGCTGATCCTTAGGATAGGTGCACCGCCTGGGAGGCGTCACTTTGATGCAACCCTTTCAACGGATAAGAGCACCGAGCGGAAGGGTGAATCGGCTTTCACCGTGATACCCGCTACCAGTTCCTCTCCACTGACGGTGGTGCTCCAGCCATCAGGCGAGACCAGGCGATACACGCCCTGCGCCACGAGGCCCGGCAGCATGAAGGTTCGCTCAGACGCGCCATTTGCCAGTCGAAACGCAAACAGCACCCCGTGTAGGCCGCCTGGCTGCACATACCAGATCGCTGCCCAGTCGCCTTTGCCGTCAAGTGGTGGAGCGTCAGTCAGCAGGTATTGGCGGCTTGACGGCAGGATGGGCCTTACAGCGTGTTTGTACCATGCCACGTGTTTCCTGACGGCTGCAACTTCCTCGTTGCTCCATCGCTCAAGTGGCGCGCTGATACCGAAGCTGCCGAGCATTGCTATCCCCAGACGGAAAGGCAGATCGCCAGATTCGCCTCCCGGACTTCGCAGTGGATCGTGCTGGGCCTCGTGTGGCGGCCACTCTACCAGCCAGTCGTTGCACTGCTCAGGGGGGTGGGCGATCTGGCTGCCGAAATGGATAGCCAGTTTCATCAAGGGGTGCGTCTGGTCGCTTATCCAGTAGGTATCCGCGCGCGCGAAAGGATGCCGGCATCAAAGCGACCGCCACCACTGGAGCACATTTCCAGGATCAGGCCGGAGTGTTCTTCAAGCAATTCTTCCTGTAGCCGGTATAGACCCTGGTAATGCGCCACTAGAGGGTCCTGCCGCGTGTAACTCCTCCGGCAGACCAGGTGCCCAGCCCCCTTGATGCAGGTCCGTGTTGAAGTCCCATTTCAGCCAGCGTGCCCGTGTTGGCCGCAGAATATCGAGGATGCGGCCGCGGATCCAGGCGCGCGCTTGTGGCACGCCCAGGTTGAGGATCGCTCTGTCCTCGGGAGGTGCTATCCGACCACCTATCGCGTGCAGCCATTCGGGGTGGATCTGCCGTATCACTGCGCTCGGCCCTATGGCCTCGGGTTCGACCCAGATGCCAAAATCGATCCCCAATTCTCGGCAACGCGCACTTAGCTCTTCCAGTCCAGCCGGGAAGAGCTTGCGGTCAACTACCCAATCGCCCGTGCGCAGCCACCAACCTTCGTTGGGGTTCTCCTGCTCGGTGGTGTACCAGCCGGCGTCCAGGACAAATACCTCGCAGCCCAGATCGCGCGCCTGCGTTGCGTAGGCTTTCATCGTGTCTACGTGTGGCTCACCCTGGTAAGGGAACCAGCTATTGAATTGTACCGGGATGGGACGCCCTCCATGGGGGGCAACGCTGCTGCGGCTATGGCTGTGGCGAAGGTAGCTATGTAACTGCTGCGTTGCCTCGTTCAGGCCTCCTTCGACGCAGCCTAGCAGTACATCGGGCAGAGCCAGCGTCTCGCCCGCACCCAACCGGTGCCTCAAGCCCCAGGAGTTCAGACCGCCCGACAGCACGACCCGGCCGGTGGCTTGCCTGCGGACGTAGTATTGCCAGTTGCCCGACCAAAATAGCTGGGTGAAGTAGGTATGATGTGGCGCGAGCAACGCCACATACGGCAAGAACTCAAAGCCGCTCTTACCCGACCGGCTTTCCAGGAGGAGAGCAGTGTGCGGCAGAGACGAGCGCTGGACCTGTGCCTCGGCACCCCAGCGGCCCGCCAGGTGTACGACCTCATGGACGTCGGCGGGCAAGAGAACGGTCATGCTTCCGGCGTGGCTCAGTTCGATCGTGGGCCTATCCAGACCATCGCCGGTGTACACCAGCACTGTCTGCCGAAGCAAAATGCCGGTCTCTTCGTCTGCGGTAAAGCGCAACGCCGCCCGCAGTGGTGCGTCAGTTGCCTGCAGGGTCATAACAAGAGTTGCCGCGTCCGGCTGTGCCCAGTCCTGGCAAGACCAGTACAGCCGCCGGTCATCTGGTGCGAGTTGGACAGCGGTGTCACTTCGCGTGGCGGTCAGGGCATCAAATATGTCCGGGCCGGGAAGAGACGGCGAATCCTGTTCTGAAGCCGGACCGAAGTAGTCGGCCAGCAGCGTGCCGTCGACCAGGCGAAGATGCAGCATCACATCTCGCCACGACAGAGACCAGGTCTGTGTTTCCGCTTCATGTATTACATGCATTGAGCCTCACAACTGCCGTTCTGTAATTCGTGTGTTTCGGGTGAACGGATATCTCGGATGCGGCATAACCGCCTGGCTACAGGGCCCAGTTTCACCCTGCAGAAAGTAATATACAGCAAGCGCATACAGCAAGTGTGACCGGACCGAGAGGGGCAGATCTGATATTGACAAGCGGCTGGATAAGTGCTATCATCGGTGTCAGCATCAAAACGTTTTGGTCCCCGATGCTATTCGTGGTGCGGCAATAAGCAAACAACCTGGCAGAACGCACCAGCCTGACGCGTAGACCCGTTGCACTTATCCGGTCAGGCTGGCTTAGCGTAGCCAGGATTGCTCATATGGTTCGTGCCCGAAAGTTGTAGTTCCCTCCATTCGACACGATTCAGCAAGTCCGTCCGTAGGACCATGCCGGCAAAAGCAGTCAATGATCTATGAGCGCCGCACCCGACTACGATCGTGTTAGAGTTAGGAGGGGAGCCTATCGCAAAAGTACGAGGAAAGCGATCCTTCGCGTGGCGGCCACCAAGCGATTTTCCTGGTCCAGCGTGCAACGAGCGGTGTTAGGGAAGGCTTTGTTCTCCCGATACCCTTGCACGAGAAATGCTGTGCAGCAACACTGGAAGCTCAAGGAGGAGAATGCAATGTCAACAAGTACAAGACGGTGGTTTTCAATAACAGCGGCGCTCGCGTTAGCGTTGTTGTCGTTGCCTGTGGCGAGCGGTGCCCGCGCACAGGCCAACTGTCAAACGTTCACACAGACCGGCCATCAAGTCTGCGGCAAGTTCTTGACTTATTGGAACGCTCACGGCGGGCTGGCCCAGCAGGGCTATCCGCTCACTGAAGCCGCGAATGAGGTATCTCCCGTCAACGGCAAGACTTACCTCACCCAGTACTTCGAACGGGCCGTTTTCGAGGAGCACCCCGAGAATCAGGCTCCCTATGATGTGCTGCTTTCGCTGCTTGGGTCGCTACGCTACCAGCAGATACACTCGGCCGGCGCGCCCGGGCAGACGGTGAACACCCAGCCCGGAGCGACCAAGTTCGCGGAGACGGGCCACACGGTCGGCGGCAAGTTCCTCGACTACTGGAAATCACACGGTGGACTGGCTCAGCAGGGCTATCCCATCTCTGATGAGTTCCAGGAGGTTTCGTCCGTCGACGGCAAGCCCTACAAGGTCCAGTATTTCGAGCGAGCAGTGTTCGAGGAGCACCCAGGCAACGCGGCTCCCAATGACGTACTCCTCTCTCTGCTGGGCAGGTTCGCTTACTATCAGAACCCGAATGTAGCCGTCAAGGTCCCGGCCGCCACCATCCGCGTGGGCACCTGGGAAAGTGGGGACGCCCTCGACATCTGGGCCAAGCTGATCAAGGACTTCAACGCCGTTTATCCGGACATCAAAGTCAGCTTCGAGCCGGTCCCCGATAACTACGGCACCAAACTGCTCACCCAGATCGCCGCGAATGATGCGCCGGAATGTCTTCCAGGTAGGCGACGGTGACGTGCGCATGTTCGTGGAGCGCGGTGGGGCGGCAGATCTGACAGCCTACGTCCAGGGCAAAGGTGGCCTACCCGGTGTGGACACTAGCGTCTACTACCCCACGCTATACCAGACTGAAGTTGTAGACGGCAAGCCGTACTTCCTGACCAAGGACTACAGCCCGCTTGCTATCTACTATAACAAGACGCTCTTCGACAAGGCGGGCGTGGCTTATCCGAAGGAGGGCTGGACCTGGGCTGACCTCCAGAACGCCGCCGTCAAGCTCACCTCGGGTAGTGGCCCTACCGCCCAGTACGGTATTGTCCTCCCGGGCAACTGGACCCGCGCTGTCGAACCGTTCGTCTTCCAGAACGGCGGGGACGTGACGAGCCCGGACGGAACCAAGACGAGCGGGTACCTCGACTCGCCAGCCAGCGTAGCGGCTCACCAGTATTATGTCGACCTCTATAACAAGTACCACGTCTCACCCAGCCCGGCCGATATGAGCACCACCTTTAAGGGTGTCGACCTGTTCCAGACCGGCAAGGCGGCTATGGACTCTGACCGGTATCTGGCCTGAGGCCGGCTATGCGAAGGACCCCAACATGCACTTCGGCGTCATTGGTCTGCCGCAGGGCAAGGTGCGGGCGAACGCCGTCTGCTATGCAGGTCTCGGCCTCTATAAGGGCAGCAAGAGCCCCGACCAGGCATGGCTGTTCCTGCGTTATATCGGCGGCAAGGCGGGCCAGACCGCGTTCGCCGCGAACGGCTTGCCGTCCATGCCGTCGGTCGCCAACAACCTCAAGATCGCGCAGGATGCCAACGAGTCGGTCTTCCTGAACGAAAACAAGTACCTCAAGCCGCTCCCCGATATGCGCACCCGCTACTGGAACGACACGACCAACAAATTCTGGGGTGAAGCACTTGATAAGTTGCTGTCTGAGGGCGGCGACGTCCAGGCAGTCTTGACAGATGCAGCCCAGAAAGCAGACGCTGAATATGCTAAACTAAGCAAGCAGCCGCAGCCGTAGCATAGCCGTGGCATAGCCGTGGCATAGCTGTGTAGCGCTCAGGCAGCACCGGCCCATCTGCAAGTCTCTCCTCCCGCAAGGTATACCTTGCGGGAGGGAGAGTTAACACGGAGGTCGCGTATGGCTACTCTGTCCAAGCCTCTCGCCGGGCCCGCAAAGCGGCGCTCGGTGTGGCTCAGACGCTGGAAAAAGCGTGAAACGTGGCTCTTCTATATCTGCATTTCACCCCCCTGGCTGCTCGGCTTCCTGATCTGGACCGCCGGGCCGATGGTCTACTCGCTCTATCTCAGCTTGACCAGCTGGGACCTTTTCACCGCACCGCAGTGGGTTGGCCTCGGTAATTACCAGGATCTGCTCACCGACAACCCTGATTTCTGGCAGTCCCTGAAGGTGACAGCCACCTATACTTTTGTTTCCGTGCCCCTCAGCCTCATAATCGCGCTCGCCCTGGCGTTGCTGCTGAACTCAAAAGTACGCGGCATCGCCTTCTTTCGTACGATCTTCTATCTCCCTTCGGTGCTACCGGCCATCGCAGTGGCTGTGCTCTGGGTCTGGGTGTTCAACCCCAGCTACGGCATCTTGAACATAATGCTTGCACTGGTGGGTATTGAGGGCCCCAAGTGGCTTGGGGATCCAAACTGGGCTTTGCCCGCGCTGATCTTGATGAGCTTCTGGAGCCCTGGGTGCGAGCATGATCATCTTCCTGGCCGGCCTTCAGGGAATCTGCGCGACGCTCTACGAGGCAGCCGAACTGGACGGGGCCAACAAAGCCCAGCGTTATTCAACATGACGATTCCCCAGTTGACGCCGACGATCTTTTTCAACCTGGTAATGAGCATCATTGGCTCGTTTCAGGTCTTTACCCAGGCCTACGCCATGACCGAGGGCGGCCCGCGAAAGGCGACGCTGTTTTATATGTACTATCTGTTCGACATGGCGTTCATCAAGTTCCGCATGGGCTACGCCTCGGCGCTGGCCTGGATCCTCTTTATCATCATCCTCGTCTTTACTCTGCTGGTGATCAGATCTTCGAACCTGTGGGTTTATTACGAATCTGAGACGAAGTAGACGCTCCGCGATAGCCTGGCCCGGGTCCCGGGTCTGGTAGCGGGGCACAAGGAGGCATTCATGGCCACGCAGGACGCCATAGAACCGAAGGTAGAACCAACGGCAGAACCAACGGTAGAACCAACGGCAGAACCAAAGCCTGCCGCTATTCCCCGGCGGCAACCGCGCACGAGATCGAAGAGCGCGGGCGACCGGCTCGGTAAGATCTTTGCGTATTCACTACTCACTATAGGGTCCATATTGATAATGATCCCGGTCTTCTGGATGGTGTCGAGCGCACTCAAGCCGAATTACCAGATTTTTGTCTTTCCGCCGCAATGGATCCCGGACCCGATCCAGTGGGACAATTTTGCCAAAGCGATGACCACTCTGCCCTTCGCAACCTATTTCCGCAACACTCTCATCATCGAGGCCGGGGTCATAGCGGGCACGCTGCTATCTTGCTCGATCGTGGCGTATGGCTTTGCCCGGCTGCAAGCGCCGGGGCGCAATTTCTGGTTCGTCATCTTGCTGTCAACGATGATGCTGCCGAGTGTGGTGACAATGATCCCGGTCTACCTCATATTCAGGCAACTGGGCTGGATAAACACATTCCTTCCGCTGATTGTGCCGTACTGGTTCGGCAGTCCGTTCTACATCTTCTTGCTGCGGCAGTTCTTCATGACAATACCGCGCGACTTCGAGGATGCGGCACGCATCTGACGGAGCCAACACCTGGCAGATCCTGACCAGGATCGTGCTGCCGCTATCCAAGCCGGCCCTGGCAACCGTCGCCATTTTCACATTCATGGGCGTCTGGAACGACTTCATGGGGCCGCTGATCTACTTTTAACAAACCCGAAACCTATACCCTCGCCCTGGGGCTAAACTTCTTCAAGGGACAGTACACTTCCGACTGGAACATGCTGATGGCGGCGTCGCTCGTGATGATGTTGCCTCTGGTCATCCTTTTCTTCGTGGCACAAAAGGCTTTCATCGAGGGTATAACCCTCACAGGTGTCAAAGGATAAGGGGATCGCGGACTGCGGACTGAACATCGAGACGCAAAAATAACCGCCGAGATGATCGGCGGTCTCCGGCAATCCGCCGTCTTTTATTCCAACTTGGAACACTGATGCTGCATTCAGACAACTACTATCACTGCTTTCTGGGCAATGGCCTGGACGCTGTGCTTATTGGCTATAGCGGGTCGATGGTGGACGAGCGCGCGGAGGGCAACCTGGACCGCTGTTACTGGTATAAGGCCGACCGGTATTACCCTGAAGAGAGCGTCGTCATTGTGCCGGGACGGCTACCGCGCGAGGGTCAGCCTCTGCATGCCGAGGGCGCTCCCTGGCACGAACTGGCTCCGCTGGCGCGTACCTGGTATGAGATCAGGCAAGGGGAACTGCGGCTGGACGTGCGTGCCAGCGAGCAGCACTTCGTACCTGCCGAGGGTACTTTGTACTCCAGAGTGGACTATGGATCTGTAAACGCCGAGGTTGTCACATTCCTGCACGCCCGGCGCTCATTGCTGGTAACCCACTACCGGTTCGACCAACCCGTGAGCTTCAGAGCCTATGCCGCTGCCGGCGTGTGGGTAGAGGAAGGATACGACACTAACCCCTTTGCCGAGGCGAATTACAGCAAAGATAGCTCAAGTGTGGCATACAGATTGGGTGATACACATGGGCGGATCACGCTGGCGCTCGACCGGGAAGGTAAGGCAGGAGGCGGTGACGGTTGCTGCTGGCTCGAGGTGACCGGGCAGGAGATTGTGCAGTATTTCGCCGTGGAGGACGATCTTGACGGCTCGCTAAACGATGCGGCGCTGGACGAGAGGCTTGCTCTGGGCTATGAGGCGCTGCGCGATGAGCATCTCGCTTTCTGGCGGGAATACAACGAGGGAAAGCACGTTGTAATCCCTGATGCCACTTTCCAGGGCCTTTACGATTACAGCCTATACCAGTTCAAAGCCACGCAGAACCGCCTGTCGGGCGGCCTGCCCGTTAACAATTTGCGCCTGACGTGGTCTTCGCACGTGTTCTGGGATGCCTATTTCATGCACCGTGCCTTGCTCGAGGCGAACCGCCGTGACGAGGCGCTTGAAGGGGCGCGCTTTTTCATGCGCACGCTAGATCATGCTCGCCGCCACGCCCGCGAGGAGTTTAGCGCACCCGGCCTGAAGTGGGATTGGGAAATCACGCACCGAGGCGAGAGGGCATATGGCACCTGGGAGCATCAGAAGGAGCAGGTACATAATAACGCGTCATATGCCAATATTATCTGGGGCTACTATGCAGCCACACGCGACCGGACTTACCTGGCCGAGTTCTACCCGCTGCTGCGCGGCATTGCCGAGTTCTTCCTGGCTAACGTGATCGTGCAAACCTCGCGCGGGTATGAAGTACGCGCACTGGTGGACGTGGCCGAGCGGGTGACGCGAGTAAAGAACGAAGGCTTGAACCTGACGGGTGCAATCCGGGTGCTCCAACTGGCTGCCCGCGCCGCAGCGGTACTTGGCACCGATGAGGAGTTCGCCAGCCGTTGCTCGGAGGTGGCGCTGGGTTTAGTGCCCACGCTCGACCTGCTGTATAATGGTCGATATTTCATGGGCGCGGAAGATATAGATACGTTGAATTTTAGCTCCCTGGCCGCGATCTACCCGATGATGATTATTCCACCGGACGACCCGCGCGCCACCAGCACAGCGCGCGCGCCTACCTCGAGACGAGCGAACGCACGTACGCCGAAACCGGTATGTACTCACCCTGGTCCGCGGGTGTGCTGGCGACGGTGTTCGCCATTCAGGGGGACGGGGACACGGCGTGGCGCGTCGTATCGCAGGCCGCGTCTGCCATCTGCCAATTCGGCGGAATGTCGGAATTTGTAGATGGCGGGCGCTGGAATATGCAGTACTTCAGCACGGCACAGGCGGCGGTTTGTACGGCCATTCACCACCTGCTTCTCCAGGAGCGCGAGGGTGGGGTTCACCTCTTCCCTGCTGTGCCTTCCGCCTGGCCCGTCTGCTCGTTTGAAAGGCTGCTGGCCGGCGGCGTGGAGGTATCAGGACGTTTCGACCGTGCGACGGGGCAAGCCGATGCCGAGATACGCAGCATCGGGAATCAGACCGTCGACTTGAGCGTCCGTTCGGGCGGCCGGTCCGAGAAAGTACGGCTCGACCCTGCCGAGGTCAAGCTGTTTGAATGGGAAATCTCTTGATGAATGGATAAGGTCTCACAGTACTTTGCAGAAACAACCTGAGTAGAATGATGCATATGGCAGTTATTTCTGCCTGTCCTGTTCTGATGTCAATCATATGGAAGGAAGGAGCCCAAAAGTGCAACGACCCCAAATATGGCACTATGGCCTTGTTGCGCGGAGCTGGGCCGAATTCAGTACGGAAGGTGGTCCAGAAGCGGCGTACTACAAAAAGCTGATCGAGACGTATGGACAACCGGTGCTTGATCTGGGCTGCGGCAGCGGACGCTTGTTGCTCCTGTATTTGCAGGCTGGTCTGGATGTGGACGGCTGCGACTACTCGGAGGATATGCTTGCAGTGTGCCAGGAACGTGCAGAAAAGGAAGGCCTTTCACCCCGGCTCTATGCACAAGCGATGCACGAGTTGGATTTGCCCCGACGATACAAGACGATTTTTGCCTGCGGGGTCATTGGTCTCGGCGGAGAACATCGCCTGACCATGCAAGCAATGCAGCGCTGCTATGAGCATCTACGTCCCGGGGGTACGTTCGCATTCAACTATACGGTGCGATGGAACGATCCGCCCGCCTGGCTGGCTAGGTTGCCTGAGAACAGGCGGGCTCTACCCGACGAATGGCCAGCTTCCAGCGAGCGTCAGCGGCTGGCCGACGGCACGGAGCTGGAAGAGGCTACCCGGACAGTGGAAACCGATCCTCTGGAGAATGTCGCCACCCGCCAGATTCGACTCCGGCTGTGGCACGAAGGAGATCTGATCAAGGAGGAGATTCACACGCAAAGGTTGGATGACTATACCAAGAACGAGCTGGTGTTGATGCTTGAGCGCGCGGGCTTCAGCGACGTACAGGTTTTTGGAGATTTCAGTGACGAAGCGGCTACCGCAGATCACAATGAGCTGAGCTTTATCTGTCGAAAGTAAGATCAGATCGCAGCGTGACAAGCTACTTTGGGAGGGTCATCTGGAGAGGCTATTGGGAAGACTTGCCAGAACGTTACGGATCATACAATACGGTGTCCTCTCACTTCTATCTCTGGTCTAAGGCTGCTATCTGAGACAAGATACTGGCTGAAGTGCAGAAAGATGTCAATACCAGGGGACTTGTTGTGTTGGTAATTTCTTGACCAATCACTTCGCGGCTACAGCGTCGATCGCGTAGCCCGGCAGCCGCGCAGAAGGAATAACTATTGGTTCCAAGCATATCATCGCGGGCGCGTCGGCACACAGCGGCGTCCGCAAGCACTGTTGATAAGGCGCAATCTATTGGCTTGCCCCTGTCCGCAATCACAATATCCATCGCTTCAGCCGTCTCGTTGGCCTACGAGGTCTTGCTGACCAGGCTCTTCTCACTCCTATTCGAGTACCACTTCGTGTTCGTGGCAACTTCGCTTGCCATCTGCGGCCTCGGTTTGGGAGCTGCCTGGGGGGCCTGGCTGCTGGCGCACCAGAGCCGGGATACGCTGGATATGCTGCGCCCCGGCCGAATAATGATCGCGCTTGCGGTAACGTTAGTCCTCGACAGCCTGCTCTTCTCGCTGATGCCCTGGGCTGGTGTGGTCTACATCCAGGCCGTGCTCGCGCTGCCGCCCTTCGTGCTGATCGGGCTGCTTGTTGCGATCCTTTTCACGGCGCGCTCTGCCGATAGCGCCCGTCTCTACGCCTCGGACCTACTCGGCGCGGCGGTAGGTACCGTGGCCGTACTACTCCTGATCCTCTGGAGTGGGGTATTCACCTCTATCTTGTGGCTTGGCCTCCTGGCCGCACTGTTAGGGCTCTTTCTCACTTATGTGACCGGCGACAGGCCGGCGCTGCCCTTCGCCCTGCCTGTTGTGGCGCTCATCGCCTTGCTGGTACTTGCGGGACTGGTGTTTCACCTGCCCAGATTCGACGTGGCTGCTATTAGCGGTGCTCCGCCGGACAAAACCATGTTGCGCGTATTGCAGGATCCGGTGCAGCAGGGGCACATCGCCGAGACCGTCTGGGGGTCTTTCGCCCGCCTCGACCTCGTGGACACATCCGATCCGGATACCAAGCTGCTGTTCACCGATGGCGGTGCGGGCAGCTATATGGTGCGCTTCGACGGTGACCTTAGCAAAGTCGCCGACCTGAAAACGGGCGCCGATTATCTACCGTTCACGCTGGGAGTCCCTACCGATACGCTGGTGCTGGGAGCGGGGGCCGGCAAGGACGTACTCCTTTCGCTGCTGGCCGGCAGCAAGAATATTACTGCTGTCGAGCTAAACCCGGATGTGATTGATCTTACCCGCCGCTATGCACCTTTCAACGGCAACATCCTCGACCGGCCCGGCGTCCAAACGGTGGCGGCGGATGGGCGCTCATTCGTCGAGCAGACGGGCCAGCAGTACGACCTGATCTACATGAACCTGGTCTACAGCCAGGCGGCCGGGCACGAGAATTCCCCATTAGCCGAGAGTTACGTGTTCACCGAGGAGGCGCTGCGCTCCTACTGGAAGCATCTCAAGCCGGGCGGGCGTATCGGCATCGTGACCCACAATGGGTTCGAGGGCAGTCGCATCTTGCTCACCGCGATAGCGGCACTGCAGAGCGAAGGGCTGGAGATGCGCCAGGCGCTCGACCGCGTGATCCTCTACCAGGCTCAATCTGACGATCCCAATGCAGCTACCAGCGTGCTGCTGGTGACGCGCCCCTCTCTCGATGAGAGCCAGTTGTCGGCCAACGTCAAGCAAGCGGATGCGTTGGGGATGCGGTCGATGTACGTTCCCGTACTCTTCGAGTTGGCGCTAAGAGACCTGGTGAAAGGTAACGCAGGCATATACGACTTCTCGCGCAACGGTGACTACAACCTTGTGCCCACGACAGACGACCAGCCGTTTTTCTACCAGCTCAAGTGGGGACTGCCCGAGGCCGTGGTGTTGCTCCTGCTGCTGACGGGCGCCCTCGTACTCATTTATCTGTTGGTTACGGCACGGGTTTACCGGCGTGCCGGGCTGAGGCGGGTGGTCGCGCTGCTGTTCTATTTTGCCACGCTGGGGGCTGCTTATATGCTCGTCATGTTGCCGCTCGTGCAGCGGTACTATCTGTTGATGGGGAACCCCACTCTCGCGTTGGTCGTCACCCTGGAAGGCCTTCTGTTCGGTGCGGGGCTTGGCAGCCTCATCAGTTCCCGGCTGCACGGGCGTCTATTGAGGCCGGTTATCGCTGCCCTCGCCTTGCTGGTCGCACTGCTCATAGCAGAGGCTCTCTTCTATCCGCTAGTGGGCAATAGCCTGCTTCAGGCACCCCTCTATGTGCGTATAATCGCCGTCCTGCTGCTCACGCTACCTTTGGGCCTGCTGATCGGCCTGCCTTTCCCCAGCGGGCTGCGCATAACCGGGGCCTGGCTGCCGCAGTCGGTGCCGGCCATGTGGGGCCTAAACGCAATCGCGGCTGTCTTCGGTTCGGCCGTCTCTTCTGCGATTGCCATAGCCTTTGGCTTCCAGGCTGCACTGTTGGTTGCCGCGGGACTATATGCAGCCGCCGCCCTTCTCCTTGCAGTGGTCAGGCCAATTGAACCGTTTGCTTGACGTTCGCACGCCGCGCTGAGTTTCCAGGATCCTATGCAAACTCCACCGGCGTGTCGGGCGCGAGGTCCAGCTGGAACGGGTGACTGTGACTTCCGTTCAAGGGCACTACATTGAACTGAATCTCCCCCTCCTTGCGCTGCAGCGATAGATCATACCGCTCGCCCCACAGTCTCAGGTTCCTCACGTGCACTTCCTGCCACTCGGCAGGCAACTGGGGCCTCACCAGCACCACGCCCCGATCGGGGTTGGGCAGCAGACGGAACCACCCCTGCACTGCCAACCAGTTGTACGCAGCACTCGACCAGAGTTGTAAGAAGCACGGCCTGTAACCACCCCGCATTACCTCAAACTCGGGGATGGCCCAGGGCATACCTCGGTCGCACAGTTCGGCCATGCGCTGCAGGTACCACAGGCCGTGGTCCGGTCTCCCGTACTGAAACTCCGCTTGCGCCACAATCGCGTTCTGAATTGGCATCACAAAGTCGCTCGTGCCGGGGTGGATCATCCCCTTGGGCCCGGTATGCTCGGGCCCCTCTACTTTGCCAAACAGGGAGGTAAGCCGGGCGGCATCTTGTGCATTCGAGCCATCGAGCACGCCCATCTCCATCATCACATAGCTGTGCGCAGGCTCTTCGGGCCATACCGACAGGTCGTGCTCTACGCGCCAAACATATTCACCGCGATCCGCCACCCAGAAATACCTGTCTATACTCTCACGCACTTTTAGGCGCACTTCCTCGCACCGGGCTATCGTCTGAGGATCGCTTATAGATCCGGCCAGGTAAGCTAATGATCGCAGCCCCTGATGCAACGCGGCCGCTACGTCGAGCTTTCTACCACGGCTCGCACTCCTCAATTCCAACATCCCAGGACCGTCTGGAAGGTAGGTGTGCTCAGGGTCGCATTCGCCTAGCAGATAGTCGAATATGCCCTCTTTGCAGACGCCGTACATCTCCTGAAGAAAAGCCCTGTCGCCCGTCCACCTGTAGGCACGCTCGACCGATATCACGAATTGGGCAGTCTCTACAGCATTGCCGGGATTGAATAACTTTCCCGTCTGAGTGATCTCGTGCGGTACGCGGCCTCCCTGCCGCCGGGCGATATTGGCGAGCAGCCGCAGGTTCGATATTGCGGCTTCAGTCTGACCGGCCATAAGCAGGCCGCTAATGCTGTAGTATGTATCGCACCCGAAGAACCAGGCAAAGCTCGGAAATCCGGCGACTGCGCCGCAGGCGACCCCCGGCATCTCCAGGGTCAGCATGTCCATGCAGACGTTCTGGAGAGAATAAGCGCGGTCGATGCCCGGTTCCGGCGTCTCGATCCTGGACGCGGCGCCAATCAGCGCCTCCTGCCCGACCAGCTTCGCACTCAGCAGGGCATCGCGCTTCGCAAGCATCTCCGTTACCTGTTGTCGGGCGCAGGCAGGTCCATCCACACCGCCCGCCAGCGCGAAAGAGAATACGTGCCGCTCTCCAGGTTGGAGCACCAGTGCGTAATCGAGCCTTCCGGAGATGCCGGCGCCTTGCAGAGCGGCAGGATCGGGCAGGATGCCTCCGCGTTTCACCCCCTCCTCACCCTGCAATGAACCTGTCTGCTCGGGTCCCCATAGGTTCGAACCGATCTTGTGCCGGTGAGGCACGTGATCAGACAACATAGCACCGCTCCATGAGGTGAACACATGCTCAACCAAGTAGACGACAAAACAAAAACAACAAAAAAAAAAAAAAAAAAAAAAAAAAAAAAAAAAAAAAAAAAAACGACGTTATTGCCAGGCATGGTGTTGCATGCAGTCTCTACTGATGTCACTAGCTAAGGTTTGATGATTTGTATGATGGGTGATTTACCCCGGGCATGTGATGATACGTGCCCTGGTATGAATGTTGATCTTGCCAATGGTGTGGTGGTTGGTGACCCGAGCGTTCCGTCAAGTAAAACTTGACGAATGAGGGGGGCGTCAAGATAACCTTGACGCATGACAGCACTCTTGGCTCCGGCCGCAGCCCCACCCCTCCCCTCATCTGGTGCTCGCTGGCAGGAGTGGGTCACCTACGGACTGCGCTGGGCCTCGGTGGTCGAGCGAGCCCCGGTAGTCGAGCCCGTCACGTCCACGAGCCGCTCCTTGACGCTCCACGCGTACCGAGAGGCCGAGCCGGGTCCTCGCTGGCGGGCGCTGTACGACGCAACCTGGCCGGCGTACCGCCGTTGGTACACACGGGAGGGGCTGGCCGCCCGTCCCTCCCTGGACGAGTGTCGGCGCGCCCTTTCCCGATACCTCCCGGAGCTGATGCCCACCTGGGAACGGTTGTGTCGTCTGAGTGGTGACGACTCCGTTGCCGCGCGAATGCTGTCGATGTGGGGACTTCCGGCTTTCGCGGTCGGTTGTTCGCAAGTTGTCGTCCCCGGTGAGCAGCCGATCTTGATCCGCAACTACGACTACGACCAGTCGCTGTTTGAAGGCGTCATTGCTTCCACCAACTACTCCGGGCATCGCCGGGTGCTGGGGACGAGCGACCTGCTCTGGGGTCTGCTCGACGGGATGAACGAGGACGGGCTGGCACTCTCACTGACGTTCGGCGGCCGACCCGGCGGTAGTGAAGGTTTCGGCATCCCCATCGTGCTGCGCTACGTGCTGGAGACCTGTGCCACCGTCGACCAGGCCGTCATCGCACTCCGTCGGATTCCTGTCGCGCAGTCCTACAACGTGGCCCTGGTCGATACCGTTGGCAGTCACGCCACGGTTTTCGTCGCCCCGGGCCAGCCTGCGGTAGTGAGTCGCCTCGATGCGACCACGAACCACCGACTAGATCAGGTCGAATACCCCGCTACTGCCGCCAGATTGAACAGTGTCGGGCGACTTGCGCGGTTGAATCGTTTGCGAGCCGACAATGTGTCGGGCGAGCAACTCGTCGCCGAGATGCTGCAGCCACCGTTGCGCAACAACCAGTTCGAGATCGGCTTCGGCACTCTCTACACGGCCATGTATGAGCCTGCAGCCGGAACGGCGACGTGGCATTGGCCCGAGACGTCCTGGACGCGAGGCTTCGACGACCCGGACGGTGTACGCACGGTCAATTTGGCCCACGCATGAGCCGAGAACCAACCGATATTGCGGCCGAAGTCTGCACCCTGCTGGATGCGCTCGCCAACAGCACCGACCCGGCTGCCTTTCAAACCTTGCTCGGACTCAGTCAACACGTCGGAGAATGCCTGGGCATCTCGGCCCGCACCCTGGCTGGAACCCAGTCCTGGAGCGGCGTTGCTGGTCTCGCCGGCACCACCAAACAGGCCGCCTGGGAGCGGTGGCACCACTGAGCCGCGGATATGGGCGCAGATCGCTGCGCGCAGAATGGCGTGATGACTTCATCCGGGACCGCGAGCCCACATCTGAACGAGTGGAAGGAACGCGGTTGGTAGTCAACGCCGATGCGCCGGTCGCCGTCGTGACGGGGGCCAGCAGGGGCGCGGGCCTCGGCATTGCACATGCGCTCGGGAGTCACGGATGCACGGTGTACGTCACCGGACGCACCGAGAAGGCCGGCCAGTCCTCCCTCGGCGGCACGATCCACGAAACCGCCGAACTGGTCACGTCGGCCGGGGGCACCGGGATCGCCGTCCATGTCGACCACGCCGACGACGAGCAGACGAAGGCGCTGTTCGACCAGGTCGCGCGCGAACAGGGCCAGGCTCGACATCCTGGTGAACAACGCGGCGATCATCCGCGACGAGATGATGGGCCGGACCCGGTTCTGGGAGGAGCCGATCAACGTCATCGACACCCTCGACGTCGGGCTTCGCAGCGGCTACGTCGCCACCGTGTACGCCGCACCACTGATGCTTCCGCAGCGCCGTGGCCTGGTGGTGTTCACATCAGCCCCCGGTGCCGCCCACTACGTGTTCGGTCCGTCGTACGGCGTGCACAAGGCGGGCATGGACAAGATGGCCGCGGACATGGCGGTGGACTTCAAGGAGTTCGGCATCGCCGCGGTGTCCATCTGGATGGGCATCCTGCTGACCGAACGGTTCAAGAACATCGTCGCGCTCGCCCCCCAGAAGTTCGAGCACATGCTGAACAATGCGGAGACTCCTGAATTGACGGGGCACCTCATCTGGGCACTCTTCAACGATCCCGATCGCATGGACAAAAGCGGCCAGACACTGATTGGCGCCGAGCTGGCGGCCGAATACGGCATCACCGATGACGGAGGCCGCGTGCCTGCGTCCTACCGTGACCTGCATGGAATTCATCCGATCAGGCAGTTCGACCGCATTCTGAGGTGACAATGATCGCGTGGACGGCACACGCTGCGGATCGTGTGGCGTTGAAGTGGGCGCGACAGCCAAGTTCTGTAGCGAGTGCGGAACCCCGTTGTCCCAGGCTCCCCGATCGGCGGAGTACAAGCAGGTGACGGTCCTCTTCGCCGACGTCGTCCACTCTATGGACCTCGCCCGGTTAGTGGGCGCGGAGCGGCTGCGCGAAATAATGACGGAGCTGGCGACCGGCTGCGCCGCGGTCGTGACGGGTTATGGCGGGACCGTTGACAAGTTCACCGGCGACGGCATCATGGCTGTGTTCGGTGCACCAGCAACGCTCGAAGACCACGCGACCCGTGCCTGTCTTGCCGCCTTGAAAATCCAGGACGGCGTCCGGCCGCTCGCCGACGACGTTAACCAGCGCGACGGCGTCGATCTCCAGCTGCGGGTCGGCCTGAACTCCGGCCAGGTGATTGCCGGCGAAATCGGTGCGGGAACATTTGGTTACACCTCGATCGGCGAGCAGGTCGGTATGGCGCAGCGGATGGAATCGGTCGCTCCGCCGGGCGGGGTTATGCTCAGCGCTTCCACTGCACGTTTGGTCGAAAGTGTCGCGCTGTTGGGCGATCTGGAGATCGTCCAGATCAAGGGTGCCGCTGATGGCAGTTCCCGCCCGCCGGCTGCTGGGCATGGGCGATCAGCATCGCGCGGTCACCCGCGCCGCGTCGGGCCTCGTCGGTCGGCGGTGGGAGATGTCGACTGTCGAGGGCCTCTTGGACCGTGCCATTGCGGGCCACGGCGGTGTCGTCGGGATCATTGGACAGGCAGGCATCGGCAAGTCCCGTCTGGTGCGCGATGTTTCGAAGACAGCCACCGAACGTGGAGTCGAGCTGTTCACCACAGTCTGCGAATCGCACGCCAGCAACATCCCGTTCCACATGGTTGCCCGCTTCCTGCGCGCAATCACGGGTGTTGCCGATCTCGACGGAGACGCGGCACGAACTCGGGTTCGCGTTGGTCTCCCCGAGGCAGATGCAGAGGACCTGCAATTGCTCGACGACTTGCTCGGAATTCGCGACCCTGCGGTAGCTCTGCCCGAAATCGCCCCCGATGCGCGGCGTCGGCGGGTCATCGGAATGATCAACGCGGCCTCGTTGGCCCGCCGGCAGCCCGGGATGTTCGTCATCGAAGACGCGCATTGGATCGATGAGGTTAGTGAATCGATGGTGGTCGAACTGATGGGCGCGATCGCGCGGACGTCGTCGCTTGTCGTCATCACCTACCGCCAGGAGTACCGCGGACCGCTGACTCGGGTAGCGAACTTCCAACAGGTCAACCTCGCGCCCCTTGATGATTCGCAGACAAACCTGTTGGTCACACAGCTTCTCGGCGACGACTCCTCAGTCAGCGGCCTGCGCGCGCTGGTCGCCCAGCGATGCCGGCGGAAATCCTTTCTTTGTCGAAGAGATGGTGCGCGATCTGGCCGAACGCGATGTGCTACAGGGGCACACGGCGCATATCAGCTACGTGGTCGCTTTTCCGATGCCGCGGTACCAGCCACCCTGCAGGCCACTATCGGCGCTCGCATCGATCGACTTGGCGCGACTGCCAAGAAAACTCTGAACGCGGCCGCGGTCATCGGGACACGTTTCGCCCCAACGCTTCTGAGCAGGCTGATCGATGGGGTGGATCTAGAAGCTCTTACTGCCGGCGAGTTCGTCTCCGCGCTTCCGTCTTCGGCAAGTGGAGATTATGCGTTCTGCCACCCCCTGATCCGCACGGTCGCCTACGAATCGCAGCTGAAGAGCGATCGCGCGCAGCTGCACCGGCTCTTGGCTGCTCACTTGGAAGAACCGGAGTCAGCTGACGCGAACGCGTCGGTGATCGCCGGACATCTGGAGGCCGCCGGCGACTTTTCGACGGCTTTCGGTTGGCACATGCGAGCCGGAGCGTGGTACAACCACCGGGACGTCTTGGCGGCACGAACGAGTTGGCGGAGAGCGCGACACGTCGCCGATCAGCTCGCCGGAGACGATCCGCATCAGATGCCGATGCGTATCGCGCCACGAACTTTGCTGTGCGGCACCGCGTTCCGGGTGGAGAGCGGTCTCAGCGAGAGCGGCTTCGACGAGTTGACACAGCTCTGCACGGCGATCGGCGACCAGCGGTCACTGGCGATCGGCACGGCCGGACGCAGTGCTCGCACAGAACTTCGGCGGCCGATGCCGCGAAGCGTCGCGAACCGCGACCGAACTCGTCGGCGCTGCTGGAGTCCATTGATGATCCGACCTTGACGCTGGCACTGTCGTTTTCGGCGATCATCGCCAAACACGAAACCGCCGAAATGGCCGATGTTCTGCGGCTGGCTCAGCGCGTCATCGACCTCGCCGAGGGTGACCCGACGAAAGGGAACGTTATCCTTGGTTCCCCGCTGACCTTCGCCATCGTGTTGAGGGGCGTCGCGCGGTGGAGCCTCGGTAAAGCAGGGATGGCAGGACGACCTCGACCACGGGGCCACCATGGCGAAAGCTTCCTACCCGACGATGCTTTCCGGAATGATGTGGCGCAAGTACGTTTTCGCCATCCCCTACGGAGTACTTCTTCCCGACGCGACGGCCTTGCGCGACACCGCTGAGACACTCGCTACCGCAGAGCAGTCCGGCGATGATCTTGCACTCGATCTGGCGCGCACCGCGCGAGGCGTCACGCTCGTGCATCAGGACGACCAGCAGCGTGAAGCCGGCCTAGCCCTGTTGACGACGACGCGCGAAAGGGCCAAGAAGGCGCGATTTCGCACTTGACCGCGCTGCCCGTTGTCGACCTTCACATTGCGATGGCCGAGCTTCGGCTTGGCGACGTCGACGGCGCAATCGAGTCGGCCCGAACCGTCGGAGCTGACGTGCGCGAATCGGGTGCCGCGATCTGGGATGCGTCTTGCGACGAGTGTGCTGGTGGAAGCGCTAGTGCAACGCTGCGGGGAGGCTGACCTCAAGGAAGCACAAGCGGCGATAGACCGGTTGGCGGCCGCGCCGACCGACCACGAATTCGTGCTACACGAGACATGTGTGCTCCGCCTGCGCGCGCTGCTGGCCAGGGCTCACGGCGACGAAGGCGGCTATCGCGAGTATCGGGATCGGTACCGCGCGCTGGCGACATCGCTGAGATTCGAAGGCCAGATGCAGTGGGCCGATGCTATGGCCTAACAGCTCCCGACGCCGAGGATGCTGACGCCCGGCAGTTCGTAACCATCGGGACTGGCGAAATCTGCCAACGCCGCGTCAACGCGGGCACGGATCGCCGCGTTCACGTCGGCGGGAAGTGACCGCCAACACCTGCGCAATGGGCCCCGCCAGCGACGGGACCACACGACCACCAGTCGTCGACTGAGGAAGCCTTCATGGGCGTCTGAATCTCTCGGACGTCGGTGTCGGAGAACGCTGCGCCGGCCAACAACTCACCGAGTGCGCCGGGCGCTTCGAGCGAGAACGGCCCCGGAATACCAGGCGGCGGGACAGGCATACCCGTCTGTGCCGTGACAGCGTCGAACAGCAGGCCCAGCCATGGATTACGGTCACGAGGTCCCCATACGGCGAAGACAGCGCGGCCGCCCTGCCGAAGTATGCGGTGGCATTCGCGCACGGCAGTGGCCGGATCGGCTACCAGCATCAGACCCTCACGGCAGAGCACCGCGTCGAAGGACGCCTCCGGGTAGTCGATCCGCTCGAGGTCCACTTCGCGGGTCGTGACGTTCGTGAGTCCGGCATTTTCGCACGCGTCGGCGGCGATCGTCGTCATCTCCGGCGCGACGTCGGAGAGCACTACCTCGCCGCTCGGTCCCACGAAGTGCAGCCGCGGCGATGCCGACGCCACCTGGTCCGCAGGCGAGCTCGAGAACGCGCTCCCCGGGCTGAAGACGCGCCGCATCGAGCATCGCCTCAGCGACCGCGGCCCCTCGGGTGTCAACGTAGTCGGCGTGCGAACCCCAGGACGGTGCCACTGACCCCCACATCGCGCGCAGCGACGCGCGCAAGCCTTCGTCTTCCATACGCACCTCCCGACGCTCATCCTTGCTGGAATCAGCCGAGCGTGCGCGCAGATCGGCGGACATTCTTACGCCAACCGCTGTCGTGACGATATGGTGCACGCTGCCTCACCAGCAGTGACACGATGATCGCGTGGACGGCACACGCTGCGGATCATGTGGCGTTGAAGTGGGCGCGACAGCCAAGTTCTGTAGTGAGTGTGGAGCGCCGCTGACCCGGCCTGCCCGATCTGCCGAGTACAAGCAGGTGACGGTCCTCTTCGCCGACGTCGTTGGATCGATGGACCTCGCGGCGGCCGTCGGCGCGGAACGGTTACGCGAAATCATGGCCGAGTTGGTCAACGGCGCCAGCGCGGTGGTGCAGCGCTACGGCGGCACCGTCGACAAGTTCACCGGTGACGGGATCATGGCAGTATTCGGCGCGCCAGTGGCCCTGGAAGACCATGCGGTGCGGGCATGCTTGGCGGCGTTGGGCATTCAGGAAGAAGCACGAGCGGTAGCCGCCGGTGTCAAGCAGCGCGACGGCCTCGATCTTCAATTGCGGGTAGGCCTGAATTCCGGCCAGGTGATCGCCGGTGAAATCGGTTCGGGCACTGTTGGTTACACCGCCATCGGCGAGCATGTTGGAATGGCGCAGCGGATGGAGTCTGTCGCTCCCGTGGGTGGCGTGATGCTCAGCGCGTCCACCTCCCGACTCGTCGATGGCATCGCGGCGCTGGGTGTGCCTGAGTTGGTTCAGATCAAGGGCGTTGACGAAGCCGTGGCCGCCCGACAACTGGAGGGTATGTCCGAACGGCGTCGCGCTGCGAGGTCTGTTGAGCCGGATCTCGTCGGTCGGCGGTGGGAGATGTCGGCCGTCGAGGGCTTGCTGGACAGGGCGATTGACGGCCACGGTGCGGTGGTGGGCGTCGTCGGCCCACCTGGCATCGGCAAGAGCCGCCTGACGCGCGAGCTTGCGGGGTTGGCTTATGACCGCGGAGTGGATGTATTCGCCACATTCTGCGAATCGCACACCACCCAAGTGCCGTTCCATGTCGTCGCCCGACTGATGCGTTCGGCGACCAGTGTCGAAGGTGTTGACGAGACGGCGGCCCGCGCACAGATCGAGGCTGGTTTCTCGGACGCCGATCCCGAAGATGTCGCGCTCTACGAGGATCTACTCGGCATCGGCGATCCCGCGACTGAGCCACCTCCCATCGATCCGGACGCACGCCGTCGACGGCTGACCGCGTTGGTGAATTCCGCGACGCTGGCCGCTCGGACCCCAGCGGTCTATGTCATCGAGGACACTCATTGGATTGACGAGTCCAGTGAGTCGATGCTGGCCGACTTCCTCACCGTGGTGCCGCAGACGCCGTTGCTGACGGTAATCACCTATCGGCCTGAGTATCGCGGCGCATTGGCCAATGTGCCGGGGGCACAGACGTTGGCTCTTGCGCCTCTGAGCGATCCCGAGACCGCGGCGCTGGTTTCAAGTCTTCTCGGCTCGGACCCCTCTGTTCGGGACCTAGGCCAGGCAATCGTCGAAAGAGCGGGTGGCACACCGTTCTTCGCGGAGGAGATCGTTCGCGAATTCGCAGAAAGCGGTGTCCTGCAAGGAAAATTGAGCGCATACGTGTCGACGGCGGAGTCCGCCGATGTGCATGTGCCGGCCACGTTGCAAGCGACGATCGCCTCCCGCATCGACCGACTCGACCCGAAGGCCAAACGCACATTGATCGCCGCAGCGGTGGTCGGCTCGCGGTTTGGCGTCGATCTGCTGACGCGGCTCGGTGTCGAACCGTTCGTTGCCGACTTGTTGACGGCCCAGCTCATCGATCAGGTCACTTTCACCCGCTATCCCGAATATGTGTTTCATCATCCGCTGATACGTGCGGTGGCCTATGAGGCTCAGCTCAAGTCGGACCGCGCCGATTTACACCGCCGGGTGGCCACCGCGATCGAACAACACGGCGGGGGATCGCTTGACGAGAACGCGGCGTTGATCGCCGAGCATTTCGAGGCGGCAGGCGACCTGCACGCTGCATTCGGCTGGCACATGCGCGCCGGCGCATGGTCGAACAACCGGGATGTCGCCGCCTCGCGGGTCAGTTGGGATCGTGCCCGACAGGTCGCCGACGCACTGCCTGACGACGACCCGGACCGCACACCAATGCGCATCGCGCCGCGGACAATACTTTGTGCGACTGACTGGCGCGTCAATGCCGACGATTCCGCTATCCGCTTCGACGAGCTGCGAGAGTTGTGCACGCCCGCCGACGATCAGAAATCGCTGGCAATAGGAATGAGCGGTCCGATGTCGGTAGCGATGCACGGCGAGCGCGGCGATTTGCGCGAAGCATCGCGACTGGCGTCCGAACAGATGGCGCTGCTCGAGTCGATCGGCGATCCTGCTCTGACCGTCCTGGCCGCGTTCAACGGGATAAGCATCAAAGCCCAGACCGGTGAGATGGATGTCGCGGGCCGATGGGCGCAGGCAACCATCGATTTGGCCGATGGCGATCCCACGAAGGGCAACGTCATCGTGGGATCGCCGTTGGCAGCGGCATTGGCGGTGCGCGGAGTCACGCGATGGTGGTTCGGCCGTCCCGGGTGGCGCGAGGACATCGATGATTCTATGACGATCGCGGAAACCGCTGAACCGTTGACCCTCGCCGTTGTCCTCGCATGGGCGTACGGCATCGGAATGTGTGTTGGTGTGCTTCGGGTGGACAGTGCGCTTATCGCATCAGTCGAAAAAGCACTCATGATCGCGGAGGCATCCGGCAACGACTTTGCCGTTTCAATGATCAAGCAGTCGAGGGCTTACATGCTCTTGCACGGGGACGACCCAGCAGACCGGAATCGCGGACTTGAGATGCTGGCCCAGCTCAGCGACGCGTGCGCGCGGCAGCGTTATACGCTGTCGGAGCGTCCGCTCATCGACTTGTTTGCCGGTCGTGAGCGGTCCAGAGCCGGTGATCCCGATGGCGCCATCCCGGCGATGCGGAAATCGTTGGATCGCCTGTTCGATCAGCGGCAACTCATCTATTGCATTTTCACTATTGGTGTCATGGTGGAGACGCTGCTCGACCGTGGCGCTGACGGCGATGTGGCCGAAGCGGAGGCTGCGATCGCCAGACTGGCGGCCGCACCGGCCGACGGGTCGGTCATTCGAGACGTCTGGCTATTACGCCTGCGCGCGCTGCTGGCGCAGGCCCAGGGCGACGAGGCGGGCTACCGTGAACTTCGCGACCGCTACCGCGAGATGGCCACGTCGCTGGGCTTCGAAGGGCACATGCAGTGGGCCGCGGCAATGCCGTGACCCTCAGGCAGGCGCCGTCCACGCGACCGGTAATCGCTTGATGCCGTGGAGGAACGCCGAGTGCAAGATCGCGGGTTCCTCGGCCGCGACGATGTCAGGTATCTGGCGGTGCAGTTCTTCAAATAGAACCCGTATCTCACGACGCGCCAGATTTGCGCCAAGGCAGAAGTGTGCGCCGCCGCCCCCGAACCCAACGTGCGGATTGACGTCCCGGGTCACGTCGAATAGCCATGGATTAGCGAATTTGGCTTCGTCGCGATTGGCCGAGTTGTACCACAGGGACACCTTGTCGCCGGCTTTCATGTTGATTCCGCCGATCTCGATGTCCTGAGTCAGGTTGCGCCGCATGAAGATAACCGGGGACGCCCATCGGACGATCTCCTCGACGGCGGTGGCGGCCACACCATCGAAGTCCGACCACCACTTCTGTCGTTCCTCGGGATAGCGGGTGAGTGCCACCATGCCGTGACTGATGGCGTTGCGCGTTGTCTCGTTGCCGGCGGCGGACAACAGAATGAAGAACGATGCGATCTCAACCGACGTCAGGCGCTCACCGTCGACCTCGGCCTGCACAAGGCTGGTCGTGAGGTCCTCGCCGGGATTCGCTCGCCGTTCCTCGGCGAGACGCATGGCGTAGTCGGCCATTTCGGTCACCACCGTCACGACTTCGGCGAGTTCGCCGGACACTTCGTCGTCGCCGAATCCCAATATTACGTTCGTCCAGTGAAAGACCTTCGCCTCGTCTACTTCTGGAATGCCCATCATGTCGCAGATGACCTGCAGAGGCAGCAAGCCGGAAGCCTCGGCGACGAAGTCGGCTTCGGCGTCGCGATGGCTGGTGATCATGTTGGTCACGATTGTGCGTGCCCGGTCTCGCACGCTGTCCTCGATGCGGGCCACCACCTTCGGCGTGAACGCACGGTTGACGATTGTGCGCAGCCGCAGGTGACGCGGGTCGTCGAGGTTGATCATCGAGCCTGCGAACTCCGCGATCTCCGGCGGCACCTCGTTGAGGGACGTGCTCGTCGGAAGCGAGCTGAAGATCTCGGGATGGCGACTGGCATGGTGGACGTCGTCGAATCTGGTGAGCGCCCAGTGGCCGGCGCCCGCAGGGAAACCAGGGAAATCCGCAACTTCGAAGAAGGTGATCGGCGACTCGCGTCGCAACGTCGCGAACGCTCCATCGCGCAGGTCGTCATCGCGCTCCCAGAACTCGAGCGACCCGAGGTCGATATCACCAAGCGGTACGTCGGGCGGAGGAACGCCGTTCTCACGTCGCGCGATGCCTGCCCGATGCATTGTCGTCGTCATCGTTGTTCCTCCCGTCAGTCTGAGTGTCGCACCCTGAACCGGGAACGATCGGATTTTGAGCCAGCCATCGTGCGGGACGCGATGCGGGCAGCGCTAGATTGCCTGATGAAGAAGAAAGGGCGGATATGAATCAGGATCAGTTCAAGAAGGCGCAGAGTGGCGCCGGCTTCATCGCAGCGCTGGATCAGAGCGGCGGCAGCACGCCCAAGGCACTCAAGCTCTACGGCATCTCCGAGGACGCCTACTCGGGCGACGAGCAGATGTTCGACCTGGTACACGAGATGCGCACCCGCATCATCACGAGCCGCGCCTTCGACGGCGACCGGATCATGGGCGCGATCCTGTTCGAGATGACGATGGACCGCGAGATCGAGGGTCGCCCCAGCGCCGACTACCTCTGGAACGTCAAGAACGTCGTGCCGTTCCTCAAGATCGACAAGGGTCTGGCCGAGGAGAAGGACGGCGCGCAGACCATGAAACCGATGCCGGGTCTGGACGAGCTGCTCGACCGCGCGGTCGCCAACGGCGTCTTCGGCACCAAGGAACGCTCTGTCATCAAGCTGCCCGGCGCCGGCCTGGACGCGGTCGTGGCTCAGCAGTTCGAGGTCGGCCAGCAGGTTCTCGCGAAGGGTCTCGTGCCGATCATCGAGCCCGAGGTCGACATCAACAGCCCGCGCAAGGCCGAGGCCGAGGACCAACTCAAGGCCGCCCTCCTCGAGGGTTTGAACCAGCTCGGCGACGACCAGGTGGTCATGCTCAAGCTGACACTGCCCGATACCGACAACCTGTACAGCGATCTCGTCGCGCACCCGAAGGTGCTCCGGGTGGTCGCGCTGTCCGGCGGCTATAGCCGTGACGAGGCCTGCGAGCGGCTGGCCCGCAACACCGGCGTCATCGCCAGCTTCTCGCGCGCACTGACCGAAGGACTCACCGCGCAGCAGAGCGACGACGAGTTCAACGCCACGCTGGATTCTGCGATCGCGGAGATCGCCAAGGCGTCGGCTACCTGACGTCCGTCCGAGCCCACGCGGCGGCGCTGGCCGCCGGCGCGCTGCCCGCCGTGGCCTTTCCCGCCCCGTCCTGGTGGTGGCTGGCGTGGGTCGGGTTGGTTCCGCTGCTCTTAGTCGTCCGCGCCGCACCCACCGCTGTCCAGGGCGCCGTGCGCGCCTGGGTCGGGATGGCCGGCTTCGTGCTGTTCAGCCAATACTGGCTGGGGCCGAGTGTGGGGCCGTTGCTGGTCGTGTTACGCGATCGCGATCGGCGCCCTGTGGCTTCCGTGGGGGTGGGCGGCGCATCGGCTGCTCTCCGGGCACACCACTGCGCGACAGGTGCTAACCGCGGTCGCTGTACTCCCCTGCTGCCTGGGTGATCGCCGAGGCCGTGCGGTCGTGGCACCGTCTCGGCGGACCCTGGGCGCCGCTCGGCGCCTCGCAGTGGAATCAGCCGGCGACGCTCGCCGCGGCCTCGCTGGGCGGCGTGTGGCTGGTGACCTTCCTGATCGTCGCCGTCAACACCGCGGTCGTGGGAGCGATCCTGTTGCGGTCCGCGCGGGCGGTCGCGCTACCGGTTGTGCTCGCGGTGCTCGGCCCCATGTGGTTCTGGTGGGGACCGGCACCCACGCCGGGGCCGACGGTCCGGGTCGCGCTCGTCCAGCCCGGTGACATCGTGGAGGCCGCGCCGCGTCAGGCCGCAAGTGAGGCGCTCACTGAAACGTTGGCCGGTCAGCGGGTCGACCTCGTGGTCTGGGGCGAGAGCAGCGTCAGCGTCGATCTCGCCAGCGACCCCGCGACCGTGGATCGTCTCGTCGAGCTTCGACGGCGCGTCGGAGCGGACCTGCTGGTCAACGTCGATGCACGGTCGCCCGGTGGCGGAATCTACAAGTCGTCGGTGCTCATCGGACCCGACGGTGTGCGCGGCTCGTATGCCAAGACGCGGTTGGTGCCGTTCGGCGAGTACGTGCCGCTGCGTTCGCTGCTCGGCTGGGCCACTCGCCACACCAAGGCTGCCGGCGAGGATCGTCGCCGCGGCGACGGACCCGTTGTGCTGCACACGGACTCGTTGGCCATCGGACCGCTGATCAGCTTCGAGACGACGTTCTCGGATCTGCCCCGGCGCGAGGTACGGCTGGGTGCCGAGTTGTTGGCGTACCAGAGCTCTACATCGACCTACCAAGGCAGTTGGGCGCAACCGCAGCTGGCCGCCATGGCCGCCGTCCATGCTGCCGAGGTGGGCCACCCGGCAGTGCATGCCGGATTGTCCGGTATCAGTTCGGCATTCGATGCGCGCGGTCGGAAGCTCGGCTGGTTGCCCGCCACCGACACGGGCGTATTGGTGGTGGACGTCCCGCTGGATTCGCGGACGACGTTGTTCAACCGGCTCGGCGATTGGCCGATCGTGTTGGCGCTGTTTGCTTTTACGGCGTGGTGTGCACGATCAGCACGTCGGTCTTAGACCGGCGCGCGACGTTGGCAGGCACCGATCCGAGCAGCCGGCCCGCGATGGTGGACAGCCCGACGTTGCCGACCACGAGCAGGTCTGCCTTCACTTCTTCCGCGAGGTCGACCAACGCATCGACAGGTGCGCCGACGACCGCCTTCTCCTCGACGCTCTTGGCGCCCGCCTGCTGTGCCCGCTCACGGGCTTCACGAAGAATCGCGTAGATGGGGGCGTTGCCCGCCATCTTGTAGCCCTCGTCCTTGAGCACGTCGGCGGCATGCTGATCTTCGCCCTGGGGGAAGTACGCCGTTGCCACGACCACTGTCGCGCCGGATCCTGCGGCGATCTGGCCGGCTTTCTCCACCGCGCGCAGCGACGAATCCGATCCGTCCGTGCCGACCACGATGGTCGTGTAGCCGCTCATCCATGTCCTCCCGATGTCAGTTGGCTCGCCACCCGAGACAGTAACCCGTTGTCAGGGGAACATGGGTGCGAATCACCACACCTGAATAGCATTTGCCTGGTCTTTCGTCCTTCTTGCGCAGGCAACATCACTATGGTGTGCTCGACGTGACCTCGCCTACACACCGTGCCCGGGGATCGAAGTTGGACAACTCCGGATGTGGCGCCTCGACGGCAAAGTCGCTGTCTGAGAACGTGTATCGGTACCACGGGGCGTCGACTCACCCAAACCGGCTGATTGTTCGCTTGGGTAGCGCTACCGGTTGCTGGGTAACCGCTTGCCATGGCAGCGCAGACAGCGGCCGAATTCGTTCCGGACAGCCACGACCTGGACGAACTCGCAGAGGCCGCGCACGGCTGTAAGGGCTGTGACCTCTATCTGAACGCCACGCAGACGGTATTCGGCGCCGGCTCGCCCAAAGCTGACATCACGCTGATCGGAGAGCAGCCGGGCGATCAGGAGGACAAGGCCGGTGTGCCGTTCGTCGGACCCGCGGGCAGACTGCTCGACAAGGCCCTCGACGCGGCCGGCGTAGACCGGAAGCGGATCTATGTCACGAACGCGGTGAAGCACTTCAAGTTCACGCTTCCAGAACGCGGAAAGCGACGCATCCACAAGACGCCAAGCCGCACCGAGGCGGTGGCATGCCGGCCATGGCTGATCGCGGAGTTGGCTACGGTGCAGCCCGATGTCGTGGTGCTGCTCGGCGCGACAGCCGCACAGTCGCTGATGGGCAGCACATTTCGACTCACCGTGCATCGCGGCGAGGTGCTGCGCCTGCCTGACGCCCACGATCTGGCGTTCGATCCGCAGGTCGTGGTGACCGCTCACCCGTCGTCAGTCCTGCGCGGCCGCCCAGAGGACCGCGACAAGGCGTTCGACGCACTCGTATCGGATCTGCGTTACGCCGCCGGACTTCTGAAATCTTAGGTCCGGCTGATCTCACCTGACCGGCCTGGCGTCGGCCTGTCCGATCCGGCCCCGGGACGCACGGTGCTGGACCGGGCGCGCGAGGTGGCCGACTTGCTCGACCAGATCGGCGTCGACATTCGCCGTGATGGGCTGGTCGATGGGCGGGCAGTGCGCCGTGGTCGGCGCGACAATGGTTTCGGGTGATGAGGTTCGCGGCGCGCACGGCGCCGACGCTCTAAGGCCGCCTGGCCGCGCGCGAACTGGGACCCGCCGATGGTGCCGTCATCCGTGACCAAGGTTTCGATGCGTTCGCGCGAATGTCATGCAAAGCTTCGCGCCAACTGCACGGTGCGGTTGAGGAATATCTGGCATAGGTGCGGCCGCGGGAATTCACGTCGGACCTCGACGTGCCGGTCGACATCTGGGCGGGCACAGATGACCAACTGGTCGATCCCAGCTGGCCGCGTCGCCTGGCCGCGCGAATTCCCAACGCCACCTTGAACTATTCGCGACGGCGGCCATTTGGTTGCGCACCGTTGCTACTACGAGATCTTCGAGGCGCTGAGCCGCTAGAGTCGCGAAATCTGCAGGAGGGTCGTGGTTTCGGCCCCGACCACAGCCTTGGTGCGGATCTCGGTGATCGATTCCGACTCAGCAGTACAGCGACTCGAATTTCCGGATCGAACGTTCGATATCGCCCTTCACCGCTCTGGCCGCGGCCATTCCGATCGGTCCGAACAACGGCCTGCCACCCAAATCGATCGTCACGGAGAACGAGCAACCCGATTTCGTCGGCGCCACCGACATCTTGAGTGCGTACTTGGTGCCACCCACACCGTCGCCGGTGATTCCGAGGAGCCGCGGAGGATCGAGCTCGCGGACCGTCCACGTGACACGGTTGCGCATCCCCTTGGCGCCCGCGACGCCGACGAGCGTCGTCCCGACCGTCAGCTCAGACGGCACCTCACCACGCCAGCCCTCGTGCATCTGCAGCCAGTCGCCGAGCTCTGACAGGTTGGACGCGTGCTCCCACGCCTCTTCGGGGCTCAGCGACAGGTCGCGCGACAGCTCAAGTTTGGCCACCGCCGAATGCTAACCCGGCCGATATGTGAACGAGCGTGTCGGACCCACCACGCGACACCAAAAGGGATGCGCAGCTACTGGAATGCCTCGACATGCCACGCAGCGTCGTGAGCCGGCCCGCGGAGGCTCTAGCGATCGACGACTTCCTTTCGTCGCTATCGGAAGAGCCCGTGGCGTTGGTGCTCGAGGGCGATCCTGGTATCGGCAAGACCACACTGTGGCCGACCGCCGTACAGCAGGCGCGTGATCGGGGCTTCCAGGGGTGGACCACATCTCGGCGGCGCGGCGATCGAAACTCTCAGCCAGCCACCGGACATTCGCCGAGCAGCGACGTGGTCAACATGATGCGGCCCAGCGCCACCCAGGCGGCGCCGTAATAGGTCGGAGACCGTTGCTCCAGTTGCGCCGCCGCGTCTAGGCGTTCGATGGCGCCGTCGGGATTGCCGGCGCCCTGTTCGGTGGCCGCCGCGGCGACCAGGGCGACGGGATGCTCCCAATCGCCGGCTGCCGACCCATCCAGGTTGCGCAACGCGGGAACTTCACCCGGCGCTGTGAGGACGGGGCGCATCGCCCCCGCGAGGGCTCGGTCCTCTCGATCGCAGGATTCTGCGAACCGGACCGGTAGGCGCGCGGCGTCGAGACCGAAGCGTACGGGTCCCCCGGTGACGGGTCCGGTGGGCACGACATGGCCGGCTTCACTCACGGTGGCCCAGTCGGGCGGCAGCATCCCGGTCCCGATGAGCTGCCAGCCCAGGACCCGCTGGGTGCGGGTGATGTCCGTCCACCGCCTGTCGGCCGATGCTTCGAAGAGTTCCCGTTCGGCGCGAGGACTGAAGTATCCCGGGTTGACGACGTACGGCGCCTTCCTCGCCCAGTTTCCGCCGACCAGCGTGCGCCCTGATCCGGCTACCCAGGTACCCGGCGGATTCACGTCGCTCGAAGGGGCGACCCCGGTGCCGACGGCGACTGTCTCGGTCTCCAGGATCGCCACGCCCAGCCGTCTGCCGTCCTTGGTGAGCTCCGGCGCATTGAAACGTCGGCCGGCCAACACCAACGACCGCGCCGCATCGAGATCGGCATCCGCGGCGCTGTTGACATCGGTGACCTTGTTGTCGGCCCACCGCCAGGCCAGCAGGCCGTCGGTGCGGCGCAGGTTAGTCTTCGTCCACTTCCATATCGACCGGAACCGAGTCTCGTCACCGACCGCCACAGCGATGAGCATCCCGTAGGCCTGTCCCTCGCTTACGACGTCGCCGCCCTCGTCACGTCGCACGACCCGCCCGTCGGGTTCGACATACTCATCCAGGAACTTCTGGCCGGCGATACGCGCCGTGTCCTCGCGCATGCCGGCGATGTCTGCCGAATCCATCCGCGGATCAATGGCATTCGCGATCCACCAGCCGGCGCCGACTGTCAACACCAGCACGAGCGCAATCGCCGACGCGGTGCTCAGTCGCCTCTTCATCTGGGCTCCCGCAAACCCAACGGTTTGACCGCCGCCCTAGGGAGTCGCGCAGTGTTATCGACATCGAGCTTCAGGCGCGCAGTGTTGTCGTCAACCGGTCGTGCGCGGCGAACCACCTCACCGCTGCGCCTGCGCGCCCGCACCGCCCCGTGCAGTGCAGCAGCGTTCTGCTGTCCGGGCCGCCGCGGCGGAACCGAAGGCTTAACCGCCGCCCGATCGGAGTCGCGCAGTGCTGTCGACGTCGATCTTCAGGCGCGCGGTGTTGTCGCGAGGCCGGGGTCAACCGGTCGTGCGCGGCGAACCACCTCACCGCTGCGCCCGCGCGCCCGCACCACCCCGTGCAGTGCAGCACCGTTCTGCTGTCCGGGCCGCCGCATTGGTCGCGCCCTGGCCATCAGGACCGCTGCGCCCATGATGGCGGCGGCGCACAGTACGAACGCGATCCGCCTTCCGTCGGCGCGTTCAATCGCAGGCGTTTTCGCGCTGGTTTTCTCCACCGCACTTTCGCTCGCCGGCATCGTCAACGTCTGGGGACTCAGCGCGACGGGGGCCTCCGGAACATCCAGCAGCGTCCGTAGCAGGGGACCGTCGGGCCCGTCGGTGAGCAGCAGACTCATCGGCACGCCACCGGGCAATTCAACGGGTTGGCGCCATTCCCGGCCGTTTGCACTCACCACCGCTTCGTACTGCCCCGCGGGCAGCGCGGCATACCCGGTGATCAGCCCGTACCCCGCTTGGTTCGCCAGCACTATCGGCTCGACGATGCCGGGTGCTACTAGCGCCAGGTAGACGGATCCCGTTGCACTGGCAGCGTGCAGCATTCGCACAGCGGAGTCGGGCGTGGGGCCGGTGGGCGGGCCATCCGGTGCGAGTTGCACTGCGACCTGGCTGGATTCGGCCGCAGAGAACAGTGCGAGCGTGTACGTCACCCCTGGATCGAGCGTGAGCACCTGACGGATAACGGGGTCACCTCCGCCGGGACGGTTCGTCACCACCACGTACGTCCCCGCGGGCATCGACCGATAGCTCGACGGATTCGCGTCGTCGCTCGTCTCAAGCGAACCGGCGGCGGTGCCGTCGATGCGCACGAAGTTGAGTTGATCTGCCGATGGGCTGCGGCGCAGGTCCGCCACCCGCAGCGCGGCCGGACCCCCCTGCGGCGGCGCCGGAGCTGTGCCGAGACCGATATCCTTGGTGCGCAACGGAAATCGAACTCTCAGTCCCTTCGCGGTCAGATCCACGGACTGAACTGCGAACGGGCCCTGTTGGCGTTCGAAGAATGCCGCCATCCCTTGTAGCCGTTCGCGCGGGCCCGTAAGAGTGATATCGCGTCGGGGCGTTCCGGTGTCGTCCTCGCCTTCGATAGTCGAAATATCCTCGAGCCGAACGGGTTGCGTCGCAGCGATCACTGCCAGCGTCGCAAGCACGCGTTGATCCACCGTCCGAGACTGCAGGACCGCGAGCACATCCGGATCGGTGGCACCCGGCAAGGCGGGCCGCGAGTTGCCCTCCGAACGCCGGCGCCGCGGGCGACGGGGGTTTCGAGGTGGGTGCGCCGTTGTCGACACGGAGCACCTCGACTCGCGTCCCACCCGAGCCGAATGTCGCCGCTGGTTGTGAGTGCGCGACCGCGTCAGTGAGTACACCGGTCGGCCGCATGTTGGCACGCAAGGATGCCGTCGACACGACCCACTCGTAGTCGGTCCAGCCGTGGGGCGCCCAGCCCTGCACCTGCTCGTCGGTGTCCACCTTGTAGGCCCACACGACATTGCGCCGGTCGCGGCCGTCCCGGATCAGGTCCAGCCACAACGCATCGTCGACGATCAGACGGTCGGTCTTCGGCACGTTCTGCTCGATCCACTGCTGTGTCTGCCGCATCGACGCGTCATCGTCGGACTCCAGCAAGCCGTGATAGGCGGGCAGCCAGAGCGACACGGCGATGGACACGATCAGCGCCCCGGCGGCCAGCGCCGGAACACGGAAGCGCCGCAGGCCAACCGATCGCTGCTCAACGGTGCGGAACAGATAGCGCAGCGCCACCTCGCCGGTGCCCGCGGCCAGAAGCGCTGTCAACGGCAGCGCGGACAGGATGAACGGCACCGGCAGGTATCCGGGACGGAGAATCGTGGCGATGAGTATCACCAACCCGACCGCGAACGGCCTCAGCCGCCTGACGAACAGTGCGGCCAGGGCGATCGGGCCGGCCAGAAACGGCAGGGCCGGATCAAGTTGGAACCATTCGTCAACGGTATGGCGGTTGAGCGAATAGGGATCATCGAGCGCGCCGCCGGCCGTGCGCTCCCACAACTGGAACCTGATGCCGTCCCACAGACTGACGTGTCCGGGCCCGGGGACCAGCTCACCACGCAGGACGGCCATCAAGACGTACGTGCTCACCACCACGCCGAACACGGCGACGAACACGGCGAGCGCGTAGCGGCGGGTCACCGGCGCGGTCCTGGTCCAGACCAGCCAGGCGAACATCGGTAGGAGCAGCAGCATGGTCTCTTTGGTCAACACCGCGATGCCGAAACATGTTGCGGCGCCGAACATTGCCGACAGCCGGTACCGGGGTGAGCACAGAAGCACCAGGGCGCCCAGCATCCACGCGATGGCGAGATTGTCCAGATATACCATGCGGCTCAACGAGATTGCCAAAGGAGACAGCGCGAAGACGGCGACCGCGGCCGCGGCTGCCCACCGCGACATTTCGATTCGGCGCGCCAGGGCCCACAGCAGGGCGGCGGTGATCACGGCGACGACGACCATCAGGTATCTCCCGGCAGCGACCGCGTTGCCCCCGAAGTCGGGACCTGAAATCGCCGTCCACAATGCCAATTGCAGCCAGCCGGCCGGCGGATGGTCGTACCAGTAGGTGTAGTGGGCGAGTTCTCCCCATTGGGCCACGGCGTAGGCCTGGGCCATATACGTGCCTTCGTCGTCGAACCGGCCGGGCGACCCCGTGAGGTTGATCAACCGCAGTGCCGCGGTGAGCATCAACAGGATCCCGAGCATCGGGATCGAAGGATTCAAGCGAAATGACCGACTCACGCCGGAACCGGCCGCTTGGGTGTGGTGGTGCGGTGGGCGTTGGTGTGAGTGGTCTTCTCCCAGCCGCCGTGCCCGCGGATCTCACGCCACACCGCCCGTACCGCGGCGGCCGCAAGTAGCAGCTGGTATGGGAGGGTGCCCAGCAATAGTCGCGCTTGATCACGGGCTCGTATTCGGACGCCGAATTCCCGTCCGAACTCACCGAGTGCGGCAGACTCGACGGCCATCATGACGAGCGTCGGCGCCAGCGGCAAGAACGTCATCAACGCCGTCGGCTGCGGAACCTTCAGCAGGAACATCATCGCCAGCGACAGCGGCATCAACACGCCTGTTGCCGCCTGCAGCAAGGGCATCGCCAAGGTGTACCGGGCCAACCAGCGCTGTCTGCGGCTAGGCAGCTTGCGCCACTCACCCTTGCGGAGCACCTGCAGAAAACCTTGATCCCAGCGCGTGCGCTGCTTCACGAGGGCACGGATCGAACCAGGGGTCTCTTCCCGGGTTACCGCTTGCGGGTCATAGGCGACGGCGACGACTGCACCCCGGGTGGACAACCGCACGCCGATCTCGCAGTCCTCGGCCAGACAGTCGGGATCCCAGCCGCCCACTTCCCGCAGCAGTTCGGTGCGGGTGAACACGGTGTTGCCCCCGAGCGGAATGAACCGTTTCTCCGCGTGGAAATGCAGGCGGGAGCGGAACCAGAAGTAGTACTCGAGGCAGTTGCGCAGCGACCACCAACTCGTCTGGACGTTCATCAACTGCACGCCCGCCTGGACCACATCTGCGCCGGATTCCTCGAAACGCGCTTCGACCAGACGCAGCAGCCCCGGATGCACCTCGTCCTCGGCGTCAAAGACACCGACGATGTCACCGCGGCATTTGCGCAATGCGGTGTTGAGCGCCTTCGGCTTGTTCTTGGGCAGGTGGTAGTCCGTGACCACGCTGACGATCCGGGGGTGGCGCGCCGCTGCATCACGCGCGACGAATTCTGTCTCCGGGTCGTCGTGACCGATGATCACGATCACCTCGTATTTGGGGTGGTCCAGCCGGGCCAGCGCGTCGATCGTGTCCCCGAGGACATCCTGTTCGTGGCGAGCCGGTAACAGCAATGAGAACGACCGAGGTGCACCAGCTGCTCGACGCCGAAAACCCGTTGCTGCCAACGCGTCCGGACTGCGCCACGCGTGCAGCATCCACCACAGGGTAGTGCCGGCGACAGTGAACAAACCTAGCGACAGGATTATCAACACGCCGCTGAGGAGGAGCTGCGGCCACGACAACGGATTCTCGCTCTGCTCGGCGCGGCATTGGCTGTGCGGGCGGCTCATTGCCGCCGGAAAACGCTTGCACGCCTTCGGCCGGTGGCAGTGCGCCGCCGGATGCCCCTTCGGGATGCGCACCCGGAACAGGTGGAACGGTTCCCGATTCGCCTTTCCCTTGTGCCGCGGCTGAGGGCACCGACGGCTGCGGCGCGGGTTGGTCGTCGCCCCCGAAGGGCCGCCCACTGAAGACCACTAACGCGACGAAGAGGAGAACGGCAGCGAACGCCACAGCAGTCCGCTTGACCCGGAGCCCCCAAAGATTTGCCTCGCTGACGGGCACAGCTTCGTGCAGTGCACCAACGTTCCGCTGTATCGGCCGCCGCGGCGGACCCGAAGGCCTACCGGCGCTCCTCCGAAGTCGTGCAGTGTTGTCAACCGGTCGTGCGCGGCGAACGACGTCACCGCTGCGCCTGCGGGCCCCAACCGCTTCGTGCGATGAAGCAGCGTTCTGCAGTCTCGGCCGCCGCGGCGCAACCGAAGGCTTAACGGGCTCCCGATCCGGATGCAGTCGCGCAGTGGCGTCAAGATCGCGCTCTACTCGCGCAGTGGTGTCAACATCGCGCTCTACTCGAGCAGTGGTGTCAACATCTGCAGTCTACTCGCGCAGTGGTGTCAAGATCGAGTTCTGCTCGCGCAGCGGTGTTGTCAACCTCGAGATCCACTCGCGCAGTGGTGTTGTCAACCGGTAGTGCGCGGCGAACCACCTCACGCCAGTGCGCCCGCGCAGCTTCGTGCAATGAAGCATCGTTCTGCTGATCCGCCCGCCGCGCCGGAAGCGAAGGCTCAACGGCCACCGTATCCGGATCCAGTCGCGCAGAGTTGTCAGGATCGAGACCTAGTTGCGCAGTGTTGTCAACCGATCCTATGCGGCGAACCACCCCACGCCAGTGCGCCCGCACAGCTTCGTGCATGAAGCATCGGTCTGCTGTCTCGGCCGCCGAGGCGGAACCGAAGGCTTAACGGCCATCGTATCCGGATCTAGTCGCTCAGTGTTGTCAACCGGTCGTGCGCAGTGAACCACTTCGTAGCGCGCCAGCGTGTCCGGACCGATTCACCGCACATCGACATCTTATGGTCAGCGGTCACGCAATGCCCGGGTTTGAGGGTGGTCTCGGTTGGCCGATGAACCGCGCGAAGTCCCGCGAAAAGTCAGCGACGGGGCTGGACTGAGCGAGTAGGGTTTACTTGCAGGGCCAGCGCGAGCCGACATCGACGAGACCCGTTGCTCCCCGCCGAGAGCCGAATATGCCCAGCGAATGTTTTGGAGGGGCGGTGGAGATCGTACTTGGTGTGTCGATGACACACACGACGGTCAGCATCGCCCTAGTTGAGGGCGAAAAGGCCGATGGTGTGATCCTCGAGCACGACGCCGTCGACATCAGCACCAGCGACGGCTCGGCAACCTCGAGCGCATCCGATCACGTCATCGCCGCGGTCCTGGGTACCCAGGAGGGCGCCATCGGCGCCGGTCATCATCTTGTGTCGACCGGAGTGGCCTGGACTGATCACGCCGAAGCGGCCGTACTGCGGGAGACGTTGGTCGCCCGCGGCGTCGAAGATGTGCTGCTGGTTTCGGAGCTGCACGCCGCCGCGGCCCTCGCCCAGGCGCTCGGGCGGGCAATGGGCTACGACAAGACCGCACTGATCTTCGTCGAGCGCGACACTGCGACGCTTGCGCTCGTCGAGACCGTTGACGGCTCGGTCGTGAAGGTGCTCAGCCAAAGCCTGCCCGATGCGGACGCGATCACAGTGCTCACCGAGATGGTCAGCAGCCTGCAGATCGAGGAATCGATGCCCCAAGGCCTGTACGTCGTCGGTGCCGGCGTGGACGTCACGGCGGTCAAGGCCCATTTGAAGGACCTCGTCTCGGTGCCCGTCATCGCCCCTGAAGAACCCCAGCTGGCGTTGGCCCGCGGCGCCGCGCTGGCCTCGGCGAGCGCGCCGCGCTTCGACACCACCACCATCGGCCTGGCCTACTCCCAAGTTCTCGACGACACGGTGCTCCATCCGCTGGCCCTGGCCGATGACACCACCATGTTCCTTCGCCACGACGACACCTCCCCGGACACCGACGAATACGCTTCGGATCCCGACGATGTGCCCAAACACAGCAAGCCGTTCCTGTTAATGGGCAGCTCGCTGACCGCCATCTTCGTAGCGGGAGTGATGGCACTGACCATCGCACTGGTGAGCAACGTCCGGCCGACCGACGATCAAGGCTCGGGCGAGATGACGGTGCACCCCGAGGCTGTGGTGCCCGGCGCGCCGCAGCACGTGCCCAAGACGGTCCCTGCTCCGGCGGCACCGCCTGCGGCGATCGCGACGGCACGGCTGAAGGTTCCGGCCGCCCCGCCACCGCCGCAGGTACTGGTGCGCAACGCCGCGCCGGCCCCGGCCGCGCCCGCCCCTCCACCGCCCGCTTTTATTCCGCCGGGGATACCGGCGCCGATCATCCAGTGGCCACCAATTCTGCAGCTACCGCGCTTCTTCAACCCGGGTCCGAATCTGAAAAAGCCGCCGGGCGGCCACGGCGGCGGCCACGGCGGCGGCCACGGCGGCGGTAAGGGCGGTGACTAGCGCCGCGAGCCGTTGAACCAAACGTCGACAGCCAAATCCTTAACGTCCAGTTGACTTTCACGAACGTGAGTCGTTCTCGGCATTCGACAGGATGTCGCGTAGTCCTGACACCTACACCGAGCTTGTGCGTGAGTGCCGGAATCCCGATAGCCAAAGTGAGCCGCTTTGCATTGGCCGTACGTGGCCATCGCCACACCCGAAGCGATGACCTGCGCTGTTCGCCGACGATCACAGCCGACGAGTGGCCGCACTGGCACGATGGCCGCGCCGCGAATTCAACGGCGCTGCGCAGGACGGAAATCGCGCGCTGAGCTCGCGAGCGAGTGACGGGATTCGAACCCGTGTAGACGGCTTTGCAGGCCGGTGCCTAGCCACTCAGCCACACCCGCAGCAGGCATGACCCTGCCACGGTGACAGCCAGTGGGCCCAGTGTTCTGATCGCCGTGAAGCGAATCCGACGGCGCGCCGATGGCCATCGCCGCTGATCGTCGGGGCGAATTTGTTCGCAATGGCGTCTGGCTGCCGCCGATCCACCGTCCTCAAGTACGGCTTCACCGACGTCCTGCACGACGGATCTCGGCGACTGTGGTCGATCCAAGAATTCGCCAAGAATCCGGTCGGACACTTTGGTCGAACCCCCACGCGGACACCTAGGAGCCCTCGAATGAACGCAGACCGCCTGATCCTCCGCTGGCTTACCACCCAACTCGCCTCATACCTGGGGGTTCCGGCCAGCACCATCGACCCCACGGTCGCTCTGTTCGACATGGGCGTTGACTCGATGCTCGCAATCAGCTTTGTCGATGACGTCGAAGAGCGTTTCGACATCGACGTCGACCTGGCAATGGTCGTCTTCGACTACCCCACCCTCTCCACCATCGCCGACCTCATCGAAACGGCCATCGCCGGCGAGCAGAAGCAGGCGGCGTAGACGCGACGCAGCGAGTCCCGCCGATACGCCCGACAGGTCAGCGTCGCCCAGACCGGTACGACGCAATAACACCGACCGCGGCCAGCACCGCGAATGTCGCGAACAACCAGCGCGCCGCCGTCGCATCCCCGCGATCGGCGGCGTTGACCACGATCCCCGCCAGCCCGGCTCCGAAGGCGCCGAAGATCAGCTGCACGGTATTGATCGCCGCCGCCGCCCGGCCGCCCTCGCTCGGGTCGTCGACGCAGCCCATCGCCCATGCCGACAGGTGTGGCCACGCCATGCCCACCCCGCCGCCGGTCACCGCCAGCGCCACCACCCAGATCGCGATCAGCCCGCCCGATGCATCCTCGAACTGACTGACCGCTGCCAGTGTCAGGCCCGCGGCCATCACCAGCGGTGCGACGGCCACGATCCGCACCACCTTCTTCGCGTTGGTCGCCGATGCGCTCGCTATCTCGCTGACCGTCCACCCGACCGCGAGCGCCACCCCGAGGAAACCGGCGGCAACAGGTGCCAGGTGCGCCAGTCGCTGCCCGAAGAACGGCACGTAGAGGTCGACCATGGTGGCGGCCATCAACAGGCCGAGGGTCAGGTAGATCCACTTGAGCGGACCGGGCCGAAAGGCTGTGGGCGGCAACACCGCCGCGGTGGTCCGACGATCGACGACGAGGAACACCGCGACCAGAACCGCGCCCACGGCGAGCAGCACCGCGGTCCACACGACGCTACGCGGGACACCAGCAATGCTGACCGCCAACGCCGCCGAGCCGAGCAGCAGCAGAGACCACACGGGGATCCGGTCCCGCACGAGTGGGGCGCCCGTCCGCGCGGGCAGCGCGAACGGCACCAGCATTGCGATCGCCGCGGCCAAAGCGACGAGGACACCGAATGCCCAACGCCACGAACTGTATTGCGCGAAGAGGCCGCCGGCTGCAGGGCCGAGCAACGTGCCAACCCCCCACATCGCCGAGACAAGTGCCGATGCCTTCGTCCACAACGACTGCGGCAGAGCGGAATTGATGACCGCATAGCCGAGCCCCGCGAGCAGCCCGCCGGCAGAGCCCTGGACCACACGTCCGACCAGCAGCAGCTGCATCGTCGGCGCCACTGCGCAGAGCAAGCTGCCCACGGCGAACACTCCGAGGCCCAAAAGGTAGGCCCACCGCGGCCCCACCCGCGCCAGCACAGCGCTCACGGTGGTCGCCGCCACCACCGAGGCGACCAGGTACACCGTGGTGACCCACGCGTAGAGGCGCTGCCCGCCGATGTCGGCGACGGTGCTCGGCAGGAGGCTGATCGTCAGGAACTCGTTGGTGGCGTACAGCGCAACGCCGCCGGCCAACACCGTCGAGGCCCCAAGGTTCTTCGGGCCCAACAGCTCACGCCAGCTGCTCGTGGTAATCGTCGCGGTATCGGTCACGCCGGTCACGCTACGAGCTCAACCGCTGTTGAGGTCAAGAGTCGGATATTCGTCCGGCAGTTCACCGGGCGAGGCGGATAGTTACGCGGCGTCACTTCAGTCCCGCGGCGTCCATGCCGCGCAGTTCCTTCTTCAGATCGTGGATCTCGTCGCGGATGCGCGCCGCCAGCTCGAACTGCAGATCGCGCGCGGCTGCCATCATCTGCTCGGTCAGATCTCTGATCAGGTCGGCCAGCTCGGCGCGCGGCATGTTGGACGTGTCGCGGCCCTCGATGATTCCGGCGCTGACCGCACGGCCTGGCTCGCCCTGTGCGCGGCGCCCACGCGAGGCGTTGCGGCCCGATCCGCCCACCTCGACGTCGTCGGCCTCCCGGTAAACCTGGTCGAGGATGTCGGCGATCTTCTTGCGCAGCGGCTGCGGATCGATGCCGTGCTCCTCGTTGTAGGCGACCTGCTTCGCCCGGCGCCGGTCGGTCTCGTCGATCGCCTCTTTCATCGAGTCGGTGATCTTGTCGGCGTACATGTGCACCTCGCCGGACACGTTGCGCGCCGCGCGACCGATGGTCTGAATCAGGCTGCGGGGCGACCGCAGGAACCCTTCCTTGTCGGCGTCGAGAATCGCGACCAACGACACCTCGGGCAGGTCGAGACCCTCCCGCAGCAGGTTGATACCGACGAGGACGTCGTAGTCACCGAGCCGAAGCTGCCGCAACAGCTCGACGCGGCGCAGCGTGTCCACTTCGGAGTGCAGGTAGCGGACCCGGATGCCCATCTCGAGCAGGTAGTCGGTCAGGTCCTCGGCCATCTTCTTGGTCAGCGTGGTCACCAGCACGCGCTCGTCACGCTCGGCCCGTGTGCGGATCTCCCCGATCAGGTCGTCGATCTGCCCCTTGGTCGGCTTCACCACCACCTGCGGGTCGACCAGGCCCGTGGGTCGAATCACCTGTTCGACGAACTCCCCTTCGGCCTGGCTCAACTCATAAGGTCCCGGTGTCGCCGACAGGTAAACCGTCTGCCCGACCCGGTCGGCGAACTCCTCCCAGGTCAGTGGACGGTTGTCGACCGCCGACGGCAGCCGGAAACCGAAGTCGACCAGGTTGCGTTTGCGGGACATGTCGCCCTCGTACATGCCGCCGATCTGCGGCACTGTCACATGCGACTCGTCGATGACCATCAGGAAGTCTTCCGGGAAGTAGTCCAACAGCGTCGCCGGGGCGGAACCCGCCGGGCGGGCGTCGATGTGGCGCGAGTAGTTCTCGATGCCCGAGCAGAACCCGACCTGCCGCATCATCTCGACGTCGTAGTTGGTCCGCATGCGCAGCCGCTGCGCCTCGAGTAGCTTGCCCTGCCCTTCCAGTTCGGCCAGGCGCTGCTCCAGCTCCTGCTCGATGGTGGAGATGGCGTGCGCCATCCGCTCCGGACCGGCGACGTAGTGGGTAGCCGGGAAGACCCGCAGGGAATCGACTTTGCGCACGACGTCACCGGTCAGCGGGTGCATGTAGTACAACTCTTCGATTTCGTCGCCGAAGAACTCGATGCGGACCGCCAGCTCCTCGTACGACGGGATGATCTCGACGGTGTCGCCACGGACGCGGAACGAGCCACGGGTGAACGCCATGTCATTGCGGGTGTACTGCACGTCGACCAGCAGTCGCAGCAGCGCATCGCGCGGAACCTCCTGGCCGACCTGCAGTTCCACCGACCGGTCCAGATACGACTGCGGGGTGCCCAGGCCGTAGATGCACGACACCGAGGCGACCACGACGACGTCGCGCCTCGACAGCAGACTCGACGTGGCCGAGTGCCGCAACCTCTCCACGTCGTCGTTGATCGAGCTGTCCTTCTCGATGTAGGTGTCGGTCTGCGCGATGTACGCCTCGGGCTGGTAGTAGTCGTAATACGAGACGAAGTACTCAACAGCGTTGTGCGGCAACATCTCCCGGAGCTCGTTCGCGAGCTGTGCGGCGAGCGTCTTGTTGGGCGCCATCACCAGGGTGGGCCGCTGCAGCCGTTCGATCAGCCACGCCGTGGTGGCAGACTTGCCCGTCCCGGTGGCCCCCAGTAGCACGATGTCGCGCTCCCCCGACATGACCCTGCGCTCGAGTTCCTCGATGGCGGTCGGCTGGTCACCCGCGGGCGCGTACTCGCTGACAACCTCGAAGCGACCACCGGCACGCACGACGGCGTCGACGGGGCGGTATTCCGAGTGCGCGAGCACGGGGTGTTCGGTAGCGAAAGCCATATTCACCAGGGTAGAACCCACCACCGACACATGTGATTCCCGGATACTCAGGCCCCATGACCGCACCAGACGTCATCGACGCCCATCCTGCCGCCGACGACGAACGGCACCAGGTCGTCACCACACTGTGCCGTGCGTTCGTCGATGACCGGATCTACCGATGGATGGTTCCGGACGATGCTCAGCGGCGCCGCAGCGCAGCCATCTTCTACGCACGCTTCGTTGATGCGTGCTGGCCGCATGGGCAGGTGTACGCGGCAGGCGCGGGGGCGGGCGCGGCGCTGTGGGTGCCACCGGGCGTACCACTGGTCGGCGAAGACGAAGGTGAGGCATTCGTGCGCGACCTGTTGGACAGCGCCGGAGACGACGCGTGTGCCGCACGGATGGCGAACATGTTCGACTTGCTCGACGAACATCATCCGTCGGACCCGCACTGGTACCTGGCCTTCATGGGCGTTGATCCGTCGGCTCAAGGCCAAGGGATCGGCTCCGCGCTGCTGTCTGCAGTGCTCGCGCGTGCCGATCACGACCACATGCCCGCCTATCTGGAAGCATCATGCCCGGAGAATCAACGGCTGTACGAGCGTCACTGCTTTGAACTGGTGCGCGAGCTTACGGTCTCGGACTCCCCGGCAATCTATGCCATGTGGAGACCACCGCAGACCTAGGTACGGCCAGCGTGCACCACTAGTCTTGGCTCCATCCACGCTCCCAAACACGAGACGTTCGACCTGCTGGCCCGCACCAACACCGATCCGAAGGGCATCGTGCGGGCGGTGGACGTCTACACCGTAGAGCCGTGGGGCCTGTACATGGCCCGCCCCACCCCCGGTCGGGCCCAGTTTCACTACATCGAGTCGTGGCTGCTGCCGTCGCTGGGGCTGCGGGCCACGGTGTTCCATTTCAACCCCGGCCATGAACTCGATCAGGACTTCTACCTCGACGTCGGCAGGTTCACACCGGGGCAGGCCGCCTGGCACTCCGAGGATCACTATCTGGACCTGATCGTCCGCACCGGCGTGGGCGCCGAGCTGTCCGATGTCGACGAACTGCTGACTGCGGTACGCCATGGCCTGCTGACGCCGGAAACCGGCGAGCGGGCGGTACAGACGGCCGTCTCGGCCATCGACGGGCTGTCCAGGCACGAATACCACCTCGGACGTTGGCTGGCCACCCAAGGCATGCCGCTGACCTGGCGTGACGTGCCGTAACGCTTGCCCGCTTCGCGTCGATTCCCCTTGTGATGGCAACAACAGTGCAGGGCTACGACGTGGCTGTGACTTGCGAAAGCCCGGTAGGGTCACCTGTCATGAGCTCGACCAAGCGTCGCTGGCTGGCCATCGCGGCCGTTGCCGTCGCTGCAGGCGCAATGATGTCGCCTGCGGTCGCGTCGGCCCAACCCGTCGACGGCACCGAGACCGAAGCGCCGCCGGCACCCGAGGGCACTGCGCCCCAGCCCGTAGTGCTGCACAACGTCATCTACCGTGCACGTGCGGACGGAACATCCCGCGATGCAGTGGTCGCCTACAAGATGGATGACGAGAACGTCAACAGCGCCCAGCCCACGATGCTGCCCGGCCAGACGTTCGAGGTGAACGCGGTTCTGGCGGATCCGAAGCTGGCGGGGATGGAGCTGTCCATCCAATGGCCATACGGGTCCAATCTGCACTGCGAAATCCTGGTGGACGATCAGATCGTCGCCCAGGCCGACCAATTCATCGCACCGCGTCTGCTGCGTCCGAAGAACGATCCGCTCTATGGCGTGCTGCAATGTGGAGCGCCGCTCGACACCGGGCTCACCGCCGTGCCGGCTGACCCGAATGTGCCGACGGACCCGGCGGCGGCTGCCGAAGTAGGAGCTCCCCCGATGGAAGCCGCGACACCCTTGGGCTGAACCGCTTTCGATTAGTCGGAACGCGGAAACAACTCACGTGCATTCCGTGAAATCGCGCGAATTCGTCGGGCGACGCCTTCGCTGAAAAGTAACGTCTCGAAAGCTAGTTCCTCCTGAAGCGCGCGCAGCTAGGAGCGGCCATGCCTTCCGGACTACCGCCGGTTCTACTTCCGCCGGGTCAGATCGACACGAGTCGTCCCGAATGCAAATCAGGCTGCGTTAGTTGGGCCGCCACCCAGTCGTGTCCGCCCATTCCCAGGCCCGCCGGTAGGCGTCGAGAAACCATGGCTCCTTCGCATCGGCGTATGCACCGGTGTCGGCGTGCGCCTCTGCCACCATTCGCCGCTTGAGAGCGAGGTAGTCGGCCTGCACCGTCGGATTGGCCCGCAACCAGTCGACGAACAGCAAGGCGAACTGCTGCCCCGGCCAACCGTCGACCCTGATATGGACATTGGTCGGCCGGCCGGGATCGGCAGAGCAGTGAAGTCGCTTGTGCCACAAAGACTCATCGTTCGTGTGATCGAACGCCGCGATCGTGCTGCGGGCATCGGGCTTACCCACGTCTGCGGTGATCGGCCTGCGCACGTATCCGGCGGAGGTCAACGCATCAGACAGTTCGTCGGACACCTCGAGCGAGGCAACCGTCACCTGCATGTCGATCACGTCCTTGGCGTCCATCCCAGGAACGGCGGTCGATCCGATGTGATCGATGCGCACAGCGCGGTGCCCGCACGCGGTGTTGAGCCGAGCCGCGATTCGACGCGCTTGGTCGGGCCAAACCGGGTCATAGGGCGCCAGAACCGGCTCAGAGCGCGCGGGTTGTCCGCTGTCCAGGTTGTGCGCGAAGGGCAGTATCCGCTCACGCCACAGCCCACGGGCCTTGCCGACGAGCTCGCCCGCGCTGCCCGCATTGTCCAGCCACACGTCGGCCACGGCTCGGCGCTGTTCCTCGGTGGCCTGCGCGGCGATTCGGGCGCGCGCGTCCTGCTCGGTGAAGCCGCGGTACTCGATTAGGCGCTTCACGCGCAGATCCTCGTCGGCGTGAACGATCACCACCAATGGGAACATGGGTGCCATACCGGACTCGACGAGCAGCGGAATGTCCTCGACGATCACGGCATCGTCGGCCGCCGCGGCGATCAACTCCGACCGACGATGCGCCACCAGCGGATGCACGATCCCATTCAAGGTCTTACGGGCGTCTTCATTACTGAAGGCGATGGCCGCCAACGCGGGCCGGTTCAGCGCGCCAGCCGAGGGTCCACTGTCGTGCAGGATGTCCTCGCCGAACGCGTCGACGAGCTTGGCCAACCCCTTGGTCCCGGGTTCGACGACCTCGCGGGCGATGACGTCGCCGTCGACGACGATCCCTCCGAGCTCACTGAACGTCGAGGACACCGTCGATTTTCCGGCGCCGATACCGCCGGACAGGCCAATGCGCAGCACCGCACCAGTCTGTCAGGACGCGAAAACAACGAACGCCCCAGCTCGAACGAGCCAGGGCGGACGTTGTCTTCGAAGGATCAGGCGTTGCCGGCGAGCTTCTCCCGCAGCGCCGCGAGCTGGGCGTCGCTAGCCAGCGACCCGCCGGTCGAAGGCTCCTCAGAGCGCGAGCTGCCGTTCGACGATGAAGGCTTGGCAGCCTCCTCGGCCTCTGCCGCGGCGAACTTCTCCATCTGCGTGGTGTGCATCTTGTGACGACGCTCGGCCTCGGCGTACCGCGACTCCCACTCTTCACGCTGCTTGTCGAAGCCCTCGAGCCACTCGTTGGTCTCGGCGTCGAAGCCCTCGGGGAAGATGTAGTTGCCCTGCTCGTCGTAGCTGTCGGCCATGCCGTACTTCGACGGGTCGAACTCCTCGGTGTAGTCCTCGTTGGCCTGCTTGAGGCTCAGCGAGATGCGGCGACGCTCCAGGTCGATGTCGATGACCTTGACCATCGCGTCGTCGCCGACCTGGACCACCTGGTCGGGGACCTCGACGTGGCGCTCCGAGAGCTCCGAGATGTGCACCAGACCCTCGATGCCCTCCTCGACGCGGACGAACGCACCGAACGGCACCAGCTTGGTGACCTTGCCGGGCACGATCTGACCGATCGCGTGGGTGCGCGCGAAGTGGCGCCACGGGTCTTCCTGAGTGGCCTTGAGCGACAACGAAACCCGCTCGCGATCCATGTCGACGTCGAGCACCTCGACGGTGACCTCGTCGCCGACGTTGACGACCTCGGACGGATGGTCGATGTGCTTCCAGGACAGCTCGGAGACGTGCACCAGGCCGTCGACGCCGCCGAGATCGACGAACGCGCCGAAGTTGACGATCGACGACACGACACCCTTGCGGATGGCGCCCTTGGTGAGCTGGTTGAGGAACTCGCTGCGCACCTCGGACTGGGTCTGCTCCAGCCAAGCGCGGCGGGAAAGCACCACGTTGTTGCGGTTCTTGTCGAGCTCGATGATCTTGGCCTCGATCTCCTTGCCGATGTACGGCTGCAGATCGCGGACGCGACGCATCTCGACAAGCGACGCAGGCAGGAAGCCGCGCAGGCCGATGTCGAGGATCAGGCCGCCCTTGACGACCTCGATGACGGTGCCCTTGACGGCCTCGTCCTTTTCCTTGAGCTCTTCGATGGTGCCCCAGGCCCGCTCGTATTGAGCGCGCTTCTTGGACAGGATCAGGCGACCTTCCTTGTCCTCCTTGGTGAGGACCAGAGCTTCGACCTCATCGCCGACGGAAACGACCTCGTTGGGGTCGACGTCGTGCTTGATGGAGAGCTCACGGGAAGGGATGACACCTTCGGTCTTGTAACCGATGTCGAGAAGGACTTCGTCACGGTCAACCTTGACGATGGTCCCTTCGACGATGTCGCCATCGTTGAAGTATTTGATGGTTTTGTCGATGGCGGCGAGAAAATCCTCGGCCGAGCCGATGTCGTTAAGGGCTACTTGCGGCGAGGTGACGGAGGGACTTGGCATGTGGTGGGTTGCTCCGGACAGGTTGGGTCGTAGGGACAGTTGTTATTGGTGATACCGCCGTGGAAGGGCCGGACGAGCCTCGGCCCGAACGAAAAACCACAGACAGGTACCAGTAGAGATTACTCGACTGTGGACATGCTGGACAAACCCGGTCCCGGGTACCGGCGGGCGAGCCACACCCTTGATTACCCTGCTTACGTGTCATTCGCCGGCGCTCCTCAGCAGTCATGGCCGATCGGACCACCGTTTCAGAGGAAAATTCGCAAAGTCGGGGCGCCGTTGGCGCTGCTCATCCTGCTCGGCATCATCGCCGGCCTGGTCGTTGTCGCGCTCACCGCGCTCAACCCGGTGGGCACATCCGTCGGGTTCGTGCTGTCGGGCGTGGCGATCGCAGTCGTCGTACTGGCCTACATATGGCTGGACCGGTGGGAACCCGAGCCTCCACGGCTGCTTGTGTTTGCGTTTCTCTGGGGCGCCACCGTCGCCGTCATCCTGTCGGTGATTCTGTCGCTCTACCTCGACTCACTGATTGCAACGGGCGAATCGGGCGACGACAGCTGGGTCTCCGTCTCCGTCTTCGCGCCGATCGTCGAGGAGGCGGCCAAGGGCACGTTTCTGCTGCTCATGATGACGGGCTGGCGACGCAGCGAGCTCAACTCGCTGACCGACTGCCTGGTGTACGCGGGCCTCGTCGGCGCCGGTTTCGCCTGGTTGGAGGACATCCTCTACATCTCCGGTGGCGAATCCCTCGGCGACTCCCTGCTGACCGCCGCCCTCCGGCTGATCATGGGCCCGTTCGCACACTCGCTCTTCACGACGATGTTCGGTATCGGCGTCTACTTCGCGCTCCAGAACCGCAACGCGATTGCCAAGGCCGGCTGCATCCTGCTCGGCTACCTCGGGGCGGTGATCATGCACGGCTTGTGGAACGGTTCTTCGTTGATCGGCCCCGAAACCTACTTCGCGGTCTACTTCCTCTGGATGGTGCCGATCTTCGTGCTGGCGATCGTGCTCGGCGTCCGAAGCCGTAAGAGGGAGCAGCGGATCGTCGCCGAGAAGCTGCCCGGCATGGTCGCGGCGGGCCTGGTGACCGCGAACGAGGCGACATGGCTGGGCTCCATGCGTAACCGCAAGACGGCGATCGGTCACGCGGCCCGGATGGGCGGAAAACCTGCGCGCAAGGCTGTCCGGAACTTCGCCGGCCAGGTGGTGGAACTCGCCTTCGTGCGCGATCGGATTGATCGCGGCTTCGGCGACGACAGGGTGTATGCGATGCAGACCGAGGAGGCATACGCGGTGCACGCGGCACGTGCGGCCGCCCCCGCGCTGCAGGGCCTCGCGGGGTTCCAGGCACCGCCGGTGCGTCCCTAGCGGCCAACGTTTGCTAGGTGCTGCCCACCCTGCTCGTACTGGCGGTCACTCAGCTGGTGCTCGACACCGCATGGTGCGTGGGTGTCGTGCTCGCCGCGGACCGGGCTCGAGAAGTGTTGGGGCGCAGTGACCTAGTGCGCTGCTGAATCCCAGCTGCGGCCGTAGCCGACCGAGACTTCCAGCGGCACGTCGAGCGGGTACGCATGGCCCATCTGATCGCGGACCAGCTTTTCGACGGCGTCGCGTTCACCGTCGGCGACCTCGAACAGCAGCTCGTCGTGCACCTGCAGCAGCATTCGGGACTTCAGGCGAGCGTCTTTGAGGGCCGTGTCGACATTGATCATCGCCACCTTGATGATGTCGGCCGCGCTGCCCTGGATCGGAGCGTTCAGCGCGGCCCGCTCGGCGGCCTCGCGGACGTTGCGGTTGCTGCTGTCCAATTCCGGCAGGTACCGCCGCCTGCCGAACACCGTCGACGTGTAACCGTCCTTGCGGGCCTGGTCGACGACGTCGCGCAGATAGTCGCGCACCCCGCCGAACCGGTCGAAGTACTGCTCCATCTGCACCTTGGCTTCCTCGGTGGAGATCTTGAGTTGCGCCGCCAGCCCGTAGGCCGACAGTCCGTACGCCAACCCGTAGGACATCGCCTTCACCCGGCGCCGCAGCTCGCCGGTGACCTCGTCGATAGGCACGCTGAACGCGCGTGACGCGACGAACGAGTGCAGGTCCTCCCCCGTGTTGAACGCCTCGATCAGGCCCTCGTCCCTCGACAGGTGCGCCATGATCCGCATCTCGATCTGGCTGTAGTCGGCCGTCATCAGCTCGGCATGGCCCTTCCCGACGACGAACGCGTCGCGGATCCGCCGGCCTGCGTCGGTGCGGATCGGGATGTTCTGCAGGTTCGGCTCGGTGGAGGACAGCCTGCCGGTGGCGGCGATGGTCTGGTTGAACGTCGTATGGATGCGGCCGTCGGAGGCCACCGAGTTCAGCAGCCCGTCGACGGTCACCTTGAGCCGGGTCGCGTCGCGGTGGGCCAGCAGATGCTGCAGGAACGGATGCCCGGTCTTGTCGAACAGCGACTGCAGTGCGTCCGCGTCGGTGGTGTATCCCGTCTTGGTCCGCTTGGTCTTCGGCATCTCGAGTTCGTCGAACAGCACCACCTGAAGCTGCTTGGGCGACCCGAGGTTGATCTGCTTGCCGATCACCCCGTATGCCGATTCGGCGGCGTCGCGGATCAGGTCGGCGAATTCGCTCTGCAGTTCGGAGAGCTGTTGGACGTCGACGGCGATGCCTGCGGTCTCCATCTCTGCCAGGGCTCGCTGCACGGGCATTTCCATGTTGTCGAGAAGGGACGACGAGTCGATGCGGGCCAGCTCTTCGTCGAGCGCGTCGGCTAGATCCATCACCGCGCTGGCGCGCAGGATCACTGTCTGCACGGCTTGGTCGTCGACGCCGTCGCTGTCGTCGAGGAGCGAAAGCTGTTGCTGCTCAGGATTATCCGCGCGTAGCTCGCGCTTGAGGTAGCGCAGCGACAGGTCGTCGAGGGCAAAGCTGCGCTGGCCGGGCCGCACCAGATAAGCGGCCAACGCGGTGTCGGACGTGACACCGGCGACGTGCCAGCCGCGCCCCTCGAGGTCGTGCATCGCCAGCTTGGCCTCGTGCAGAGCCTTGGGCTGGCCCGCGTCGGCCAGCCACGCCGCCAACGCGGCCTCGTCGTCGGCGTGCAGCGTCGCGGTGTCGATGTAGCGCCCGTCGCCGTCGGACGCGACGATGGCCAGCGCGGTGGCATCGGCGTCGAATGCCAGATGGGTGCCTACGACGGCCATCCCGAAGCGCGTGCCCGACCCGTGCTCAGCCAGCCAGGCCGCCAGTTCGCCCGACTCGAGGGCGCCGCCACGGACGTCGAAACCCTGGTCGACCTCGGGGTCTGCGGACGCCAGGGTGTCGAACAACCTGTCGCGCAGCACCCGGAACTCGAGATCGTCGAAGAGGCGATGGATCTGGTCGCGGTCCCACGGCTGCATCCGCAGCGTGTCGGGAGTCTGGGCCAGCGGCACGTCCTTCACGAGATCGGTGAGCTCGCGGTTCAGCACCACACTCGAGAGGTTGGCCCGCAACGCGTCGCCGACCTTGCCCTTCACCGTGTCGACGCCGTCGACGAGCGCTTGCAGCGATCCGTATTCGGCGATCCATTTGGTCGCCGTCTTCTCCCCCACACCCGGGATGCCGGGCAGGTTGTCGCTGGGGTCGCCGCGCAGCGCCGCGAAGTCCGGGTACTGCTGCGGGGTCAGCCCGTACTTCTCGACGACGGCCTCCGGAGTGAACCGGGTCAGCTCGCTGACACCCTTACGCGGGTAGAGCACGGTGACGTCGTCACTGACCAACTGCAGCGAGTCGCGATCGCCGGTGACGACCAGCACCCGGTAGCCCGCGTCCTCGGCCTGGGTGGCCAGCGTGGCGATCACGTCGTCCGCCTCGAAGCCGGCCTCGGCCAGCACCGTGATGCCCAGCGCGCCGAGGACCTCCTTGGTGATGTCGATCTGACCGCGGAACTCATCGGGTGTGGCCGACCGGCCCGCCTTGTATTCGGGGTACTTCTCCAGCCGGAACGTCTGCCGGGACACGTCAAACGCGGCCGCGATGTGGGTGGGCTGCTCGTCGCGCAGCAGGTTGATCAGCATCGCGGTGAACCCGTACACCGCGTTGGTGGTCAGCCCGCCCTGGGTCTTGAAGTTCTCGGCAGGTAGTGCGTAGAACGCCCGGAACGCCAGCGAATTGCCGTCCAGCAGCATCAATGTCGGCTTTTCGGTCGCCTTCTCGGCCGTTGCGCTTGCGGTCACGGCCCTACTCTATGCACGGGCGCTGACACGCAGTAGCCGCTGAGCCCGATCGATCAGAACCCGCGCAGCCGGGCTGATCGGGCCTGCGGACCGCCATGCCAGCACCAACCGCCCCAACTTCACCCCAGGCGCCGAAACTGGAACACGTTTCAGTTTCAGCGCTCCACTCGGTACGCTGACCGCGTGTCTGCATCCACTCAGCCCGCTGTTGACGGGTGGTTCGCCACCGACGAATCCGGCGCGGGTTACCTGATCGGCGGCAAGTGTCATCACTGCGGGACCTTTGTGTTCCCACCCAGAGCCAACAACTGCCCCAACCCCGCATGCGACGGCGATGACTTGGCGCAAGTTCCGTTGTCGCGACGCGGCACGCTGTGGAGCTACACCGAAAACCGTTATGCGCCACCGCCTCCGTACCCCTCACCGGACCCCTTCGAGCCGTTCGCCGTGGCCGCCGTGCAGCTGGCCGACGAGGGTCTGATCGTGCTGGGCAAGGTCGTCGAGGGCACACTGGCGGCAGATCTGAAGGTGGGCATGGAGATGGAGTTGACCACGATGCCGCTGTACGTCGACGACGACGGCGTCGAGCGCGTCGTGCACGCCTGGAGGATCGCATCATGAGCCCCGGAGCCGCCCCGGCGGCGACATCCAGCCCAAGCCCGTTGTACATCCTCGGTGCCGGCATGCACCCGTGGGGCAAATGGGGTCGTGACTTCACCGAGTACGGCGTCATCGCTGCCCGCGCCGCGCTCGCGGAGGCGGGTCTGGACTGGCGACAGATCCAGCTCGTCGCGGGCGCCGACACGATCCGCAACGGCTACCCGGGATTCGTCGCAGGTGCGACGTTCGCACAGAAACTCGGCTGGAACGGCGTGCCGGTGTCCTCGAGCTACGCGGCGTGCGCCAGCGGGTCGCAGGCGTTGCAGAGCGCCCGCGCCCAGATCCTGGCCGGGTTCTGCGACGTCGCGTTGGTGATCGGCGCCGACACCACTCCCAAGGGGTTCTTCGCCCCCGTCGGCGGTGAACGCAAAAACGATCCCGACTGGCAGCGCTTCCATCTGATCGGCGCGACGAACCCGGTCTACTTCGCGCTGCTGGCGCGCCGCCGCATGGACCTCTATGGCGCGACCCTTGAGGACTTCGCCCAGGTGAAGGTCAAGAACTCCAAGCACGGGCTCGACAACCCCAATGCCCGCTTCCGCAAGGAGAGCTCGGTCGAAGACGTGCTCGCCAGCCCGGTGGTCTCGGATCCGCTTCGGCTGCTTGACATCTGCGCGACGTCTGACGGCGCAGCCGCCCTGATCGTGGCGAGCAAGTCGTTCGCAGAAAAACATCTCGGCTCACTGGAGGGCGTGCCGTCGGTGCGCGCCGTCAGCACGGTGACGCCGCAATATCCTCAGCATCTGCCCGAATTGCCGGACATTGCAACGGATTCCACTGCCGCTGTGTCCGCACCCGAGCGGGTGTTCAAAGACCAGATCCTCGACGCCGCGTACGCCGAGGCAGGCATCGGACCCGAGGACCTGAGCCTCGCGGAGGTCTACGACCTGTCCACCGCGCTGGAGTTGGACTGGTACGAGCACCTCAGCCTGTGCCCGAAGGGCGAGGCCGAACAACTGCTGCGCAGCGGGGCAACCACCATCGGAGGCAGGATTCCGGTCAACGCGTCCGGTGGGCTGGCCTGCTTCGGCGAAGCCATTCCGGCACAGGCGATCGCACAGGTCTGCGAGCTCACCTGGCAGCTGAAGGGCCAGGCCACCGGCCGTCAGGTGGAGGGCGCCAAGGTCGGCATCACCGCCAATCAGGGATTGTTCGGACACGGCTCGTCGGTGATCGTCGCGCGATAGATTCGTCACCCCTTCCCGCCAGCGTGCGTGTCTGAGGACGACACACCGGGCAAATCCCTGAGTTTGCGCACGCTCGTCCGGCATCGGACGGTCGCTATTAGCCTCTGTCTATGACTGCGCCGGAGGCGGTTGAGCCACTTCCCTTCATCGACGGCATCGTTTACGGCGAAGGCCCACGGTGGCACGACGGCCGACTGTGGTTCAGCGACGGGCCGGCGGGCCACGTCTACTCGGTGAGCGAGGCGGGTGACCTCGCTGTCGAGGCCAAGGTCGCGAAAGCCTCCGGGCTGGGCTGGCTCCCAGACGGAACGCTGGTGGTGTCAGCGCTTTTCGATGCGAAGATCTATCACGTCGACGCCGCGGGAAACGTCACAGCCACCTACGACCACAGCGACCTCGCCTTCTCGACCAACGACCTGTTGGTCACCCCTGACGGCCGCACGTACGTCGACCTCTACGGAGCCGAAGGCGCGATCGGGCTTGTCGGCCCGGACGGTGGGGTGCGGGTCGTGGCAAGCGGACTGGCGCTTCCCAATGGCCTCGCTTTCCTCCCTGACGGGTCGACCCTGGTCGTCAGCGAGACCAGGGGCTCGCGAATACTTTCGTTCCTGGCCGAACCCGACGGCAGCCTCGGTGCACCAAGCGTTTTCGCCGATCTCGGACCCGAGCGCCACCCCGATGGACTCTGCGTCGACACCGAAGGAGGGGTGTGGGTCGGTTGCTACGACACCGGCGAGTTCCTGCGTGTCATCGCCGGTGGCACCGTGACCCATCGCGTCCAGATCGATCGCGGTTGGGCGGTCGCACCCGCCCTCGGCGGAGCGGACGGGTGCACGCTGTACATGGTGATCGACGACACGACCATCGAGGGCCTTGCGAAGGGCGAGTCGACGGGGTGGATCAGGCAGGCACGCGTCGACGTGCCAGGTGCCGGCTCGCCCTAGAGTTAGCCTGGCAATCATGACCGCTCCCGATGACTGGGTGTCCGAGGCGTGCACCCTGCCGACATCGGAACGTCCTCTTCGGTTGGCAGAGTTCGACGACCTCTTCAAATACGTCCTGCGATGCGACCGCCGTGAGCCGACCCGTTTGGAAATTGCGATACCAGCCGATGTCGAGACGGCGGCACACGATCTGGCCAGGCGCGAGAGCGAATGCTGTTCGTTCTTCACGTTCGACTTCGACTCGGCAGGCGAGAACGTGATCATGCGCATCGATGTCTCCCCCGACCAGATTGCAGTGCTCGATGCTATCGAGACCCGCGTCGCACGCTGACGTTGGCGCGAGCGTGCGCAAACTAGTGGATCTTGCCCGGTGTGTCGGCCGCAGACACGCACGTCCCCTACTCGCGTGTGGGCCCACGCGGGGGATGAAGTGAGAGCTAGGCCACGCCCAGGTAGGCAGCGCGAATGCTGTCGTCGGCCAACAGTTCTCGCGCGTTACCGGTACGGGTGACCTCGCCGGTCTCCAGGATGTAGGCGCGGTCAGAGCGGCTCAACGCCTGCTGCGCGTTCTGTTCCACCAGCAGAACCGTGGTGCCCTGGGCGTTGATCTCGGCGATGATCTTGAAGATCTGCGATATCACCATCGGCGCCAAGCCCATCGACGGCTCGTCGAGCAGCAGGACGCGCGGCCGGGCCATCAACGCACGGCCGATCGCCAGCATCTGCTGCTCACCGCCCGACAGTGTGCCGCCGACCTGACTGCGCCGTTCCGCCAGCCGCGGGAACGTCTCCATCACCCAGTCCAGCCGCTCTTTGTGTTCGGCCTTGGACGCGAACTTTCTTCCGTAGCAGCCCATTTCGAGGTTCTCTACCACCGTCATGCCCGGGAACACACCCCGACCCTCCGGGGCCTGCACCAAGCCTTGAATGGCTCGATGGTGGGCCTTGACCCTGGAGATGTCGACACCGTCGAACGACACCGATCCCGACGTCAACGGCAGCAGGCCCGAGATCGCGCGCATCGTGGTCGTCTTCCCTGCCCCGTTCGAACCCAGCAGAGTCACCATTTCGCCTTCACGCACCACGAGCGAGATGCCGTGCAGGGCACGGATGCGCCCGTACTGCACGACGATGTCGCGCACCTCGAGCAGAATCGGCTTGTCGTCACTCGGTGTCGTCATCGGGCACCCCCAAATACGCCGCGATGACCTTCGGGTCCTCACGGATCTCCGCCGGCAGGCCGTCGGCGATCTTCCGGCCGAACTCCAGCACGACGATGCGGTCGGTCACCCCCATGACGAGCCGCATGTCGTGCTCGATGAGCAGCACGGTGTAGCCGTCTTCGCGGATCTTCTGGATCAGTTCGATCAGCGCGGACTTCTCGCGGGGGTTGAAGCCGGCGGCCGGTTCGTCGAGGCAGAGCAGTTTCGGCTCGGTTGCCAGGGCACGGGCGATCTCCAGCCGTCGTTGATCGCCGTACGGCAGGTTCTTGGCCTTCTCCTCGCCGCGATTGGCGATGCCGACGAAATGCAACAGCGCCGCTGAGCGCTCGATGGCCGAGCGCTCCTCCCGGCGATGGCGTGGGCTCCGCGCGAGGGCGCCCGGTACCGACGTGAAATGGCGTGCGTCCGTGCCGACCATCACGTTCTCCAGCGCGGTCATCTCGCCCCACAGTCGGATGTTCTGGAACGTGCGGGCGATGCCGCGGCGGGTGATCTGGTGGCGTTTGATGCGTCCCAGCGGGGCACCGTCGAACGTCACCGTGCCGGAGGTGGGCCGGTACACGCCGGTGATGGCGTTGAAGCACGTGGTCTTGCCTGCGCCGTTCGGACCGATCATGCCGAGGATCTCGCCGCGCCGGATGTCGAACGTCACCGCGTCCAGCGCTGTGAGACCACCGAACTTGACCGTCAGATCCTTTGTCTGCAGTAGTGTTTCGCCCTCGGCCACCTCGATCTCTCGGTGGACGCCGGCGAGTTCCTCGATGCTCATTTCGCCGACTCCTTCTCCGGCGACCGCAGGAACTCGCGGGCCGCCTTGCCGTAAGCGAGTAGCTGCTGGCGCGCCGGGAACAGGCCCTGGGGCCGGAAGATCATCAGCGCCACGAGCGCCAAACCGAAGAACAGGTACTTGAGGTCACCGAGGTTGATGCCGAGGAACTCCACGCCCAGCAGTCGGTTCGGCAGATAGACGATGATGAACGCACCGAAGACGACGCCCAGTTTGTTGCCCTGGCCGCCGAGCACGACAGCACAGAGAAACAGCATCGAGTTGATGATGTTGAACGTGGGGGGCGCGACGAACTGCACCTGGCCGGCGTAGAGCGCCCCCGACAGTCCACCGATCGCCGCACCGATCACGAATGCCCACAACTTGAAGCGGAACGTGTTGACGCCCATCACTTCCGCGGCGTCCTCGTCCTCGCGGATGGCGACCCAGGCGCGCCCGACGCGACTGCGTTCCAGGTTACCCACCAGCAGCAGGATGATGACGATCAAGATGATGCCCAGCCAGAACCACCACGTGCCGTAGTTGGCGTCGCCCATCGAGTTTCCGCTCGAGAACACACCTTCGGGCAGTTTCTCGCTCTCCCCGAAGCGGGGGTAGGCCACCTCGTTGAGGCCGCGGGGACCGTTGGTGACGTCGGCGAGGTTGTCGGCCAGCAACCGGATGATCTCGCCGAAACCCAGCGTGACGATGGCCAGGTAGTCGCCGCGAAGCCGAAGTGTCGGCGTGCCCAGGATGAGGCCGGTGAGTGCGGTAATGGCCATCGCCAGCGGCACACATGCCAGCCATGCCCAGTCCTTGTGGAGCCACCCCGACTCGCCCATCTGGTTCCAGGGACTGTTCGGACTGGTCAGCAGCGCAACGGTGTACGCCCCGACGGCGTAGAACCCGACGTAGCCGAGGTCCAGCAGACCCGTCTGGCCCACCACGACATTGAGGCCGATCGCGATGATCGCCACCATCGCGAACTGCGCCATCGTGCCGCCGAAGCTGATGTTCGGGGTGTTCAGGAACGGCGGCGGGAACAACGGCAGCAGGGCCAACAACCCGAAGGCGATGACACCGAAACCCCACTTCTGTACGCGGGACAGCCGATCCCACCACTGGCGCAGCCCGTCGCCGGGCGCCATGAATTTGTCGGACCAGGTCGATGCGCGATCCGCCTTCGGCTTCTCGGTCGAACTCATGCTCTTGCCTTCCCGAGGCTTTCACCGAGTATTCCGGTCGGCCGGATCAGCAGCACCAGAACGAGGAGCACGAACGCGACCACGTCACGCCACTGGGTGCCGAACACCGCCTGCCCGTAGTTCTCCATGATGCCGAGCAGCAGGCCGCCGAGAAGAGCGCCCCGCAGGTTGCCGATGCCACCGAGCACCGCCGCGGAGAACGCCTTGATGCCGAGCAGGAAGCCGCCCGAGTAGATGATGCCCTGGGGCACCTTCAGCGTGTACAACAGCGCGGCCGCCCCGGCCAGCAGGCCGCCCAGCAGGAATGTGGTCATGATGATGCGCTCGCGGGAGACGCCCATCAGGGTGGCCGTGGTGGCGTCCTGGGCTACTGCGCGGATTCCTCGGCCGAACTTGGTCCTGTTGATCGCCGTGTCGGTGAGCAGTGCGAACACCAGCGCGGAGGCCACGATCACCAAGGTGACGTTGGAGACGGTGGCCCCGAAGACCGTGAATTGCGTCTTGGGCTGCATCAAGATGATCGGCTGCTGGGCGTTGCTACCGCCGTAGCCCTTGAGCAGCTTCGGCAGCACGAAGTGCACGAACTCCTGCAGCACGAACGACATGCCGATCGCGGTGATCAGAAACGTCAAAGAGCGTGCCCCGCGTCTTCGCAATGGGCGGTACGCGATGAACTCCAACCCGACCGCTGCCGAACCTGACACCAGCATCGCGAACAGCATCGCGATGCCGAGGTAGAGCACGGTCAGCGCGACGCCCTTGTTGTAGGCGTTGCCGCTGGGCGTGAAGCCCAGGATGATGTCGAGGCAGAAGTAGGCGCCGAACATGCCGAGCATGAAGATCTCGGAATGCGCGAAGTTGATCAAGCGCAGCACGCCGAACACGAGCGTGTAGCCGACCGCCACCAATGCGTAGATCGCACCCCACGAGAGACCGTCGATCGTCAACTGCCAGAAGCCGTTACGCAGGCCTTCCAAGTTGAAGTGGATGTTGGCGGCCAGGCAGGCGTACTGGTCGACGCACTGGTGAATCATCCGGCGGCGGCTCCTTGGAAAATCACTCTGTTAACGAGAACGCGCCCGAGCCGTGAGGTCTCGGACGCGTCTCGATCAGCTTCCTACTGGACCTTGTAGATCCAGATCAAGGTGGTTGTCAGCTCACCGGTGGGGGTCCACTGGTACTTGCGGCCAATGCCCTGACCGTCGTAGGTGCGCACGAACTCCAGCAGGTCGGGCCGGGTGATCTTGCCGGAGTCGATGCCCTTGAGCATGATCGCGCCAAGGTCGTAGCCCTCGACGCTGTACGTACCGGGCTCCTGGTTGAACTTCTTCGTGTACTCGTCGGCGAAGGTGCCGGTCGCTGGTCCGCATGGGCAGGCCAGGATGGCGTCCTTCGACGCTTCACCCGCCTGCTTGACGAACTCCGGATCCTTGACGCCGTCGGCGCTGACGAAGGCGCCCTCGAATCCGCCGTCCTTGAGCTGCTGCACGAACGGAGCCGCCTCGGCGTAGTAGCCGGCGAAGAACACCGAGTCGGGGCTGGCGCCCTTCACCTGGGTCACCGCGGCGGAGAAGTCCTTGTCGCCCTTCTTCACCGAGATATTGCACGCCGAATCGGCGACCGGGCCGAGCGTCTCGCGCACCGCCTGGGCGAGACCGAGACCGTAGTCGGTGCTGTCGTCGACCACACACACCTTCTTGTGCCCGAGCGTGTTCTTCATGTAGTTCGCGACCGAGGGCCCCTGCACGCCGTCGTTGGCCAAGGCCGCGGAAGAACGTCTTCCAGCCCTTCTCCGAGAGCGTGACGTTGGTGGCCGACGCGGTGGCGGCGACCAGGCCGGCCTGGTTGAACACGTCGCCGGTGGCGTTCGTCTCGCCGGAGAACGCGGGTCCGATCAGGCCGATGGTGAAGGCGTCGTTGATGATCTGCGGTGCGACCTGAGTGGCCTTCTGCGGATCGCCCTCGGTGTCGAACGTCTTCAACTGCACCTGGCAGCCCGGGTTGGCGGCGTTGTGCTTGTCGACCGCGAGCTGGATGCCGTTCTTGATGTTGATTCCCAGCGCGGCGTCGGGCCCGTTGAGCGCGCCCGCCATGGCCAGGGACACCGGTGGGCACTGCGCCTTGCCGTCGCCGGCGGGATCGAGGGGCCGCACGCCTTCGGCGCGGCTTGACCTCTGTACCGTTCTCGTCGATCTGCACCTGCTCGACGATCTTCAGATCAGTCGGCGCCGCGCCGCCCTCATCGTCGGCTCGGATTGTTGTTGGCAGCCGGCTATGCCGAGCACAATCAACACCTGCGCTACCGATAGCAAATGCTTTCCGTGCCACGCGACCGCGCACGCTTCACCTCCGGGTCGATGTTTTGATCGGCGTCGACGCCCCTGCCCAGGTCGGCGGGGGCGGCGATGCTTCGGGACGACCATAGCCAACGCGTGGCCGTGGTGCGTGATGTTGGAAAAGGGACCGTGTCGATCCAGTACGCGATCCGGCCAAACTGCGGCGTCGGAAACCCGAAATTAACGGTTGGCCGAGGTAATCGCTAGTTTGACGACGGCGCGTCCTTGGGCGTGTCGAGGGTTTCCAGCACTACCTCGGCGACGCGCTTCATCGTCGTCCGGCGGTCCATCGCGGCGCGCTGAATCCACTTGAAGGCCTCGGGTTCGGTCATCCCCTGCTTGGACTGCAGCAAACCCTTCGCGCGCTCGACCAGCTTGCGTGTCTCCAGGCGGTCCGACAGCTCGGCGACTTCCTGCTCCAGCGCGGCGATCTCGCCGAAGCGGCTCACCGCCACCTCGATCGCAGGAATCAGATCAGTGATGTTGAACGGCTTGACCAGGTAGGCCATGGCGCCGGCATCCCGGGCCCGCTCGACGAGCTCACGCTGGCTGAACGCGGTGAGTATGACGATCGGTGCGATGCGCTTGCCGGCGATCTCCGAGGCCGCGTCGATGCCGTCTCGACGAGGCATCTTGACATCCATGATCACCAGGTCCGGCTTCAAGCTCTCGGCCAGGTCGACGGCCTCCTGCCCGTCGCCGGCCTCGCCAACGATCTCGTAGCCTTCCTCGCGCAGCATCTCGGCCAAATCCATCCGGATGAGCGCTTCGTCTTCGGCGATGAGAACACGGTGTGGCTTCACGTCGCTGCTCGGTGACCCGGTCATGGCTGCCATTGTGGCGGTAGCGGCCGCGATCAGCGACCTCGGGTGCATCCTCTATGGTGGAAGGCCGCGGCGGGTCGCCGCCAGGTGACATCAGAGCCCTCGTATCCCAATTGGCAGAGGAACTGGATTCAAAACCCAGCCAGTGTGAGTTCGAGTCTCACCGAGGGCACCATCCACACCGGTCGTGCCGGCGCGATTCGCCCAGCGACTGGTTACTCATCAGGTTTCCTGCTTGGCCGACGGCAGGCCGCTCATCCGCGCCGCTTCCGGGATCACTCGGGTCCAAAGACCTAGCTATGCCCTGACGCCACCCGCGCCGTGAAAACCGCAGGTGGTTGCCCAGGCGGGCTACGCTTGTTCCGTGGCAATGAGGGTCCGGCCGGTGTGCATGCCTGACGTCGCGGTGGACGGCCGCGTCCCTGGTCGCACCCGCCATCACTCAGAAATGGCCGCAAGAAATAGGCGCGTGCTGAACATGACGGCCATGATCAGCGCCGCCATCACCGCGTTCTTCGGAATCCAGGGACTGTTCATCGGTCAGGACTGGTGGGTCTCGCTCGTCAACCTGGGCAGCGCAACCGTCTTCGTGATGATTCCGCGGTTGTGCGGCATGGGCGAGATCGTCGCACCCGTGGTGTTCTTCGTGGTGTCCTACTTCACCATCACAATGCTGTGCATCTATCTGGGAACGGGTTCCGGGCTTCTGTTCTACTACGTGGTCGCCGCCGCGATCATGATTGTCGTTCTCGGAGTCGAGCACATCGTCTTGGCCTCAACACTTTCGGCCATCGGCGCCGCCACGGTCATCCTGCTCGAACTCTTTGTGCCCAATGACACCGGCACGCAACCGCCGTGGGCGTTCAGGACATCTTTCATCCTGACGGTGATCACCGCGTGGGTGCTCGTCATCGCGACCATCTGGTTCGCACTGCGCGAAATTCGCCGCGCCCGAGAGGCGATGGAAGCGGAGTACGAACGTTCAGAACAGCTGCTGGCCAACATCCTGCCCGCGACGATCGCCGAGCGGCTCAAGGACCCGGCGCGCAACATCATCGCCGACAAGTACGACGACGCCTCGATCCTGTTCGCCGACATCGCCGGCTACACGAAGCGCGCCAGCGACACCACGCCCAGCGATCTTGTTCGTTTCCTGGATCGGCTCTACACCGATCTCGATGCACTCGTCGACCGGCACGGCCTGGAGAAGGTCAAGACCAGTGGCGATTCCTACATGGTGGTCAGCGGTGTGCCGGAGCCACGGCCCGACCACATCGAGGCGCTTGCCTGTCTGGCTCTGGACATGGCCGATGCCGTCGCGGATCTGAAGGATCCGAAGGGACGCGAAGTGCCGCTGCGTATCGGCCTGGCAGCGGGCCCGGTGGTCGCGGGAGTCGTCGGAGCACGAAAGTTCTTCTACGACGTATGGGGTGACGCCGTGAATGTCGCGTCGCGCATGGAGACCACGGACGTCGAGGGCCGAATCCAGGTGCCGCACGACGTCTACGAACGCCTGAACCACGCGTTCGTGCTGGAGGAACGCGGGGAGGTCGACATCAAAGGAAAGGGCGTGATGCAAACCTGGTACCTCGTTGCGCGTCGCGACGAGGACGCCGTCCGAAGCGCCGTCGAGCAGGACGCCGTCGCAGGTCGCTCCTAGTCGCCCGATTCGGCGGGCTTCATGCGCTCGGCGACCAGGCCCAACCGCCACAGCGTCTCTCGATTGCGTGGCCAGGCAGCCAGATCCGAAAGCCGGTCGGGCAGGATCGCGGCGGGCCCGCTGACCGGGAACTCCTCCATCTCGACCCGGCAACCGTCGGGAATGTCGCTGAGCCGCAAGATGACTCGGGCGCCGCCGAAAGGTCGTCCCTTCGCATGCAACACCAATTCCTCGAGCGGCACGCTCTTCTCGACCACGGTTTCGTCATTGATCACCGCGGGCCACACGCCGATCGAATGCAGAATCCGCGAGCCAGGTGCCGGCCAATGCGGATCCACCGCGCGCATTCGACTGTTGCCGACCACCCACTGCGAATACGTCCAGCCATCGGCCATCACGTCCCATACCTGACGGCGGGATGCTCGGACGTCTCGTTTCACGGTCATCTCGGCGGGATACCCGCCGCGGGCGAAACGACGCACGGGCGTGCCAACAGTTCCACGAGTGCCGCGATCACCGATGCGAAGACCGATGCCGAGGTGCGGGACATCGTTGAAGCGAGGATGTCGGGCTTCACATTCGCGGAACGGTTCGAGCGCAGTGGCGACCGCGAACACCTTGTCCGCGCGCGCGCCCGCACAGGGGCGCAGCGGGAGGTGCTCGACACGCTTTAGACCTTGCGGTTCTCCGACTTGATCAGCCAGGCCAGCTTCTCCAGGCCGTCGATGAACTGATGCAGGACGTCGGCGGTGCTGGGATCCTCGGCATCCACCGCATCGTGCACCGCGCGCAAGGTGTCAACGGTCGCGTAGATGCGTCCGGTGATCAGGTCGACGACCTCGTCGGTGCTGTGCTCATAGGCCGGGAACTGCGGCAGCGTCGTGCTTCCCGCGACCGTGTCCGACCGGCCGTCCGGTACGGCATCGAGTGCACGCATCCGCTCGGCAATGGTGTCGCTGGCCTCGCGCGCGAAGTCGACAAGCTCGTCGAGCTGGAGGTGAAGGTCGCGGAAGTTGGTGCCGACAACATTCCAATGCGCCTGCTTGCCCTGCAGATGCAGCTCGATCAGGTCGACCAGAACCCGTTGGAGATTGCCGCTGAGCTTCGTGGACGCCTGGAATCCGTGTATTTCTGTGTCATTTCGCCGATGTGTACCCATGTACTTGCCAACGCCTCATAATCTGGAATGACTCCAGATTAATAGTGTGATCGCGATCACGCCCGCTGGTGTTGTTGCTGGTCCTGCTTCTCGAGCAGACGGGCATAGCCCGCGCCCATGCCCAGGAGCACGAGGCCGACGACGATGAACACCACGACCCGGAAAATGCCGTCCAATGTGCCGAGATCGAACAGGAACAACTTGGCCATCGCGGCGGCGACCAGGGCCAGTCCCCCGCCGATCGGCAGGGAACGGTTCGCCCGCGATACCCGCGTTGCGTAGATCAACAGCGCTGCCGCCAGCACGATCCAGCAGATCGTCGCAGCCACGTGGCCCGCGAAGAACCCGCGCGTCTCACCGCCGACCAGTACGCCCGCGGTGACAGTGAACGCGGTGATCGCGTAGACGATCACGACCGCCGAGCCGGCCCACACCACGGAATCACGCTCGTTCAACGTCCACACGATCACCGCGGCGAACGTGATCAGCAACAGGCTCGCGATCAGGGTGGACACCCCGGTCGCGGTCGTCGTGGCAGTGGCCGCGACCAGCGAACCGGGCGGGGCGTAGCTCAGGTAGAAGGCGGCTCCGACGGCGGCGACGCCAACGGCGACCCATCTGGCGATCGCCTCACGCCGACCCGCGACGGCGACAACCACCGCCATCGCCAACAGCACCGGCCCAGCGATGTGGCCGTCGAACGCCACCAGCACCGCGATCGTCGCAGAAATCGCCGAGAGCGCCGCCCAGATCTGCCGCACAACCCCGTCGACGCCGGTCAGCCTGCCGCCGAGGAGCACGATCGCCAGCAGCGCCGCGGCCAGGGCAGCCGCCATCAGCGCGGCGACCGCTCGGCCGGCGACCAGCGCCACGCACAGCACGGGCAGCACACCGGCGGCGGTCAGCAACGCCATCAGAACCCGATTGGCGGTCCGCGGAAGCAGGATCAGCGCGGCGGAGACCGCCAGCACCGCGGCGATACCGCATGCGCCGACCAGCCACAGGTCGCGGCGGTCATCGAAATAGACCGCAAGCAGGGCGATGATCAGCGGAAACGTGCTGGCCGCAATGCGAGCGCAGTGCAGCCAGATCCAGTCCTTGCCCAGTTGCATCGGCAGAGAGGCGGCCGCAAGGGCCAGCATGAAGCTGACGAGGAGCAGAGTGATCCCGCCGACCACCACGGGCGCGAGCACGATGAGCGGGACCAACACCAGCACACCGAGGTGTTGAGAGTCCCAGCTGCGGGCCAGGGTCAGGCCGCCACCTCCGATGATCGCGGCGACGACCAGGCCGACCGGCGCGGACACCCAGCCGTAGATGGTCGTGACGGCGATGACGTCCATGTAGGCCGCGGCGACGCCCGTAGCGGCCAGGGCGATGGCACCGACCCGTCCACCGGGCCGGCGGTACAGCCATGCGGCCACTGCCACCAGTCCGACGGCCAATACCCCGCCCGCCGCGACCCGGAACTCTGGACGCAGAAGGCCCGCCTGGGCGGCGAGCACGAGCAGCAGGACAACGCCGACCAGGGTGACCGCCACTCCGGCGACGGCGAGCAGCTTCCCGATCCAACCCTCGTCGCGCGGCGCCTTCGGCACGACGGGCTGTACCGGCGGTACAGCTTGTTGCGGTGCGGCCTGCTGCGGTGGCAGCGCATATTGCGGCTGATACTGCGGCCAGTGCGGCACCGGGTACGGCTGCGGAACCGGCGGGGCGACCGGCGGCTGCTCGGACAGCAGGCGGTCCAGCGCGGTCAGGTCCGTCGAGACCCTCGCCATGTACTGCGATATGGCGGTGAAGTCGGAGGACAGCCGGGCGACGAGAGCGCGGTGCGGTTCGGTCATGGCCAACATCGTGGCAGCGGCGGCACCGTTTCCGGATGAGTAGGACTACTCGTCGAGCCCGTGTTCTATCGCGTAACGAGCCAGTTCCACCCGGTTTGCGACCTGGAGCTTGCGGAAGGTGGCTTGGACGTGGTTCTCGACGGTGCGGTGGCTCAACGACAGCCGGCCGGCGATCTGCTTCGCGGTCAGTCCCTTCGCGACGTGCCGCAGTATCTCGGTCTCCCGCTCGGTCAAGCTGGGCATCGGAGTCCCGGGTGGGGCCGTCCTGCTGATTTGCGCGATGCGCCGGTACTCACCGAGCACCAGCCCTGCGAGTCCCGGCGTGAACACGGCGCGGCCCTCGGCGGTGGCCCGCACGGCGTCACCGAGTTCCTGTTTCGACGCACTCTTCACGAGATAACCCGTCGCGCCGGCCTTTACCGCCTCCAACACGTCTTCGCGTTCGTCGGACGCCGAGAGGACCAGGATTCGCGAGGACGGCGAGACCGCGAGCACTTCCGCGGTCGCCTGCGCCCCGTCACCATCCGAGAGGCGCATGTCCATCACGACCACGTCGGGATGCACGACCCCGGCCCGACGACGCGCCGCGGCCACGCCGTCGGCCGTGGCCACGACGGTGAATCCGCCCTCGGCGAGATCGCGGGCCACCGCATCGCGCCAGATCGGATGGTCGTCGACCACCATCACCGTCGGGGTACTGTCAGCTCCCATTCCGTCCCACATCCCGGCGCGGTGTTGAGCTTCGCACTCCCACCGAGCCAATCCATCCGTCCCACAATCGATTTCGCCACGCCGACGCGGCCTTCGCCGACCGCTTCGTCCAGCCGGCCGTCCGCGATCCCGGCACCGTCGTCGCGAATACTCACCGTGACGGAGTCGCCCAGGTCCTCCAGCAGTATGTAGGCGCGGGCATCGGGCCCGGCGTGTGCGGCGACGTTGTCCAGTGCGTTCACGGCCGCGGCGTACAGCTCGGTCGCCGTGCCGGTGTCCATCAGAACGGGCTCGGCGGGCACGCTCACCGACACCCGGTCCGAGGCGCGCTTGCGCAACAGCGCACCGACATCGGTCTCCGTCCCGGCGGGGGTTTCGGTGTCGGTCGAGCTGACTAGGCGGCGCAACGCCCGCTCCTGCTCCCCCGCCAGCTCTGCCAATTCGGCTGTCTCCCCGCCGATTTCGCGGCCACGACGCGATACCAGCGCCAGCACTTGGATCGCGCCGTCGTGTACCTGACGCGACAACCGCTCCCGCTCCTGGTGCGAGGCTGCCAGTCGCGCCGCCTGCTCGAGTTCGGCGTGGGCCCGCCGTGCGGTCTGCGCGGCCATTCCGACCGCAAGTCCGACCGCGAGTTCGATGACGAGCGTGGCGTTTCGACCCAGGTCGTAGTTGATGAACCCCTTGACGACCGTACTGGCGATCATCACCGCAACCCCGGTCAGCATCCCGGCGATCGGCCCGGACAGGATCGCCGCGGAGATCGTGGCGTTGGTGGCCCACAGCGTCGTCGGCCACGACTGGTTATCGAGCGCCCACTGATCCGAAGCGACGAACTCGGTGGACAGAATCAGTACCACCACTACGACGATCTCGGCCGACACCCACAGCACACGCCTGCCGAAGCCCTGCAGATACGCGACTGCACACGCCGCGCTCCATGCAATCAGCACGGCGAACAGCGCCCATCCGATGGCAGGGCGGTCGAGCTCACCGTTGACGGCGATCTGAAAGCCCAGTGCGTAAACGCAACTCAGTAGCCGGAAGACCTGCGCGGCCCGCCACAGCGGTGTGGCCGGATCCGGTGCACTCGCCGGCATGGGACCTACAGCACCTTTGACAGAAACGCCTTCGTGCGTTCGTGTTGCGGGTTGCTCAGCACGTCCCGAGGTGGTCCGCTTTCCACCACCACGCCCTCGTCCATGAACACGAGTTGGTTGGCGACCTCACGGGCGAATCCCATCTCGTGCGTGACCACCACCATCGTCATGCCCTCGGCGGCAAGCTTTTTCATCACCTCGAGCACCTCGCCGACCAGCTCCGGATCCAGCGCCGACGTGGGTTCGTCGAACAGCATCAGCTTGGGGTTCATCGCCAGGGCACGAGCGATCGCGACACGCTGCTGCTGGCCGCCGGACAGCTGCGCCGGATAGGCGGTGGCCTTTTCCGCCATCCCGACTTGATCCAGCAGATCCATTGCCCGTGCCATCGCTTCGGCCTTCTTGACGCCCTTGACGTGGATAGGGGCCTCGATGATGTTCCCCAGTGCCGTGCGATGCGGGAAGAGGTTGAAGTGCTGAAACACCATGCCGATGTCGCGGCGCTGTTTAGCGGCGACGCGGGGTGACATCTCGAGCAGCTTGGTCCCCCGGTCGCGGTAGCCGATCAAGTCGCCGTCGACATGGAGCCGGCCGGCATTGACCACCTCCAGATGGTTGATACAGCGCAGAAACGTCGACTTGCCCGAGCCGGACGGGCCGACCATACACAGCACCTCGCCCCTGCCGACCTCGAGCGTGATGCCCTTGAGCACGCGCAGGGCACCAAAGCTTTTGCAGACCTGTTCGGCCTTCACCATCGGGGTCATGCGCCCTCACCTCCTCCGCCGGGTGCTCGCTAGTCCTTGCGCCTTGGCCAGCGCCTCGAGCTGCTTGGTGGTCAGCTTGCGCGACGCTCCGCGGGCGAAGTACCGCTCCAGGTAGTACTGGCCGACCATCAGGATGCTGGTGACCACCAGGTACCAGAACGCCGCCACCAGCAGCAGAGGTACCGGCTCGAACTCGCGGGCGGCTATCTCGCGGGAGGTGATGCCGTACAGGTCGAGCGTGAATGGCACGGCGGTGACCAGCGACGTGGTCTTCAACATGCTGATGACTTCGTTGCCGGTCGGCGGGATGATCACCCGCATCGCCTGCGGGAGCACGGTGCGGCGCATCGCCATCCCCCACGACATGCCCAGTGCCGTCGACGCCTCGAGCTGGCCTTCCGGCACGGAACTGATTCCGGCACGGATGATTTCGGCCATGTAGGCGGCCTCGTTGAGCGCAAGTCCCGAGGATCGCCAACAGCAAACGGAATGGAGAGCGCCTGCAGATTGAGATTGGAAGAACGACGGCCCGAACGGCACACCGAGCTGAATGCTCGCGTAGATCGTCGGGATCAGTCCCCAGAACACCAGCTGCACGTATATCGGGGTGCCGCGGAAGATCCACAGGTACACCCACGACACCGCCTTGAAAACCGGATTCGGCGACAACCGCATCACCGCCAGGATCACGCCGAGCACGATCGCCAGCACCATCGAGTAGAGGGTCAGCTGCAGAGTGTTCACCAATCCGACCGTCAGCACCCGCTCGTTGAAGACGTACTTCGCGAAGATCGTGCCATCGGTAGGCGTCGTTGGTGGCAGCGCCGTAGACGAACAGCCCCACCAGGATGACGATGACGACCGCCGCCACCCACCGCCACGGATGACGCAGCGGAACGGCATCGATCGCGGCGGGAGTTTTGGGTGGCGACGTGTCGACATCAGTCATTGTGGAATCCCGAACCTAGTTGATCGCGCCGTTGATCACCGGCTTGTCGATCATCACGTTTTCGACGCCCCAGTTGGTCGGCGATCTCCTTGTACTTGACCGTTCTCGATCAGGTGCTCGAGCGCCTTCTGGAGCGACTGCGCCAGCGGCGAGCCCTTCTGCACCGGCCAGCCGTACGGCGCGGACATCGACGATCTCACCGGCCTGTGTCAGCTTCCCGTTGCTCTGCTTGATCGCGTACAAGGTCACCGGGGAATCGGCCGACATGGCGTCGACCTGACCGAGCACCACGGCGTTGGTGGCCGCGTCCTGGCCGTCGAACGACACGATCTCGAATCGCAGGCTTGCCCGCGTCGGTGCACGCCTTGCTCTTGGCGGGCAGCTCCTCTGTCTCCTCTGTCGTGGTGGCCTGCACAGCAACCTTTTTGCCGCAGGCGTTGCTCGGATCGATCGGCGATTCTCGGGACGTTGCGCCCAGAGGATGCCCGCGGAGCGTAGGTGACGAAGTCGACGGACTGCTCGCGCTCCTTGGTGTCGGTGAACGACGACATGCCGACGTTGTAGGTGCCGCCCTGAATCGACGGGATGATCTTGGCGAAGTCCGCCTCCCGGTATTCCGCGGTCAGACCGAGCGTCGCGGCGATCGCGTTCATCAGGTCGACGTCGAAGCCGACGATCTTGCCGCTCGGATCTTTGAACTCGTTGGGCGTGTACGGAATGTTGACGCCGACGATCAGCTTCCCGGAGGACTTGATTGCTTCCGGAACGGTGTTCGCAATCTCATCGACTTTCTCCGACGATCCCGCCGTCGGACTGGCCGGCTCACTCTTCTCGCCACCGCTAGCGCATCCCGACAGGGCAAGAGCGCCGGTCGTCAGCAAACACCGCCGCAAAGCGCCACAGTTTCACTCGACGGTCTTGACATTCACGTAGCACGGTTCCCTCTACTTTCTGCCTCGTGGACCCAGCGCACAGCGCCGGTAACGGAACAGTAGTAGCCAGACCTATGCGCGGCGGCAGGGGAACGAACCGCAGATTACTTCCAGACGTTGGGGCAGTACGCGGGAATCGCGCTCATCGCGAAGTCAGCGGTACTCGATTCCGACCATCCCTGGTCGTGCTGCCGGAGAAGGGCCGCGATCGCCGTGGTCATGCTTCGGCGGATGGCAGTAGGCACTCCTCGGGTGCGGGAGCGATCGATATTCGTCATGGCAAACGAATCAGCCGTTACAAGGAATCGAACGGCGCGCGCGGCGACGACACAATTTGCATACAGAAGGGAAATAGTCGAACTATCCATATTGCGTCTATGCCAAACTGCGCGCATGGAAAGCCCTGCACCTCCGAATCTGCTCCAACATCTGTGGAAATCCACTCTGCTGTCCGGAATTGTCGCCGTCGTCGTCGGCGTCCTGGCGTGGACGTGGCCGACCCTCACCATCATCGTCACGGCGATCTTCTTCGGCGCGTACCTGCTGGTCACCGGCATCACGCAGGTGGTGTTCGCGTTCAGCCTGCACGTCTCGGCCGGAGGGCGGGTGCTGCTGTTCATCAGCGGCGCTGCCGCGCTGATCCTGGCACTGCTGTGCTTCCGAAGCCTGCAGCAGTCGATTCTGCTTCTCTCCATCTGGATCGGCATCGGGTTCATCTTCCGGGGCGTCGCGACGGCCGTCTCCGCAATCAGCGACACCACCCTGCCGGGCCGGATGCTGGGAGATCGTCATCGGTGTGCTCAGCCTCGTGGCTGGCATTTTCATGCTGTCCTGGCCACTCGGATCCCTGGAAACTCTGACCAGGGTCGTCGGGCATCTGGCTGATCGTCATCGGTCTGGCCGAAGTCGTGTCGTCGTTCGGCATTCGCAAAGCCTCCAAGAGGCTTGGCGGAACAACGCCTGCGCCCGCCGACCGATGCGCCGGTGAGCTAACCCACACCGATTTCTACTACGCTCTGTCGTAGGCTAGTGACACAGCCACGGGAGAGGTTCAGATGGACGCACTCGATGTGTCGCGGTGGCAGTTCGGAACCACCACCGTCTACCACTTCATACTCGTCCCGCTCACTATCGGACTGGCTCCGCTCATCGCCGCCATGCAGACGGCATGGGTCGTCACCGGCAACCCGGCCTGGTACCGGCTGACCCGGTTCTTCGGCAAGCTCTTTCTGATCAATTTCGCGCTGGGCGTGGCCACCGGCATCGTGCAGGAATTCCAGTTCGGGATGAACTGGAGCGAGTACTCGCGGTTCGTCGGTGACATCTTCGGGGCACCGCTGGCGTTCGAGGGCTTGATCGCGTTCTTCTTCGAGTCGACGTTCCTCGGTCTGTGGATCTTCGGGTGGACCCGACTCCCGCGACTCGTGCATCTCGCATGCATCTGGATCGTCGCGTTCGGGGTCAACGCCTCGGCGTACTTCATCATCGCGGCGAACTCGTTCATGCAGCACCCGGTCGGGGCGAGGTTCAACCCGGATACCGGCCGCGCGGAACTGGTCGACTTCGGCGCGCTGTTGACGAACAACACCGCGATTTGGGCGTTCCTGCACACGGTGGCCGGATCCTTCCTCACCGCAGGCACTTTCGTCGCGGGAATATCCGCATGGCTGATGGTCCGGTCACACAAACGCCCGGACGAGGCTGACAACGCGCGGACCATGTACCGGCCGGCGACGATCGCAGGCAGCCTCGTCGCGCTGGTGGCCGCGGCCGGGTTGTTCTTCACCGGCGACTTCCAGGGCAAGCTCATGTTCGTCCAACAGCCGATGAAGATGGCGTCGGCAGAATCGTTGTGCAACACCGAAACCGATCCGAATTTCTCGGTCCTGACGGTTGGAACCCAGAACAACTGCGACAGCATCACCCAACTCATCCACGTGCCCTATGTGTTGCCGTTCCTCGCCGAGGGGAAGTTCAGCGGCGTCACGTTGCAGGGAGTCAATGATCTGCAGCAGGACCACCAGGAGCGGTTCGGCCCGGGTGACTATCGGCCCAACCTGTTCGTCACCTACTGGGCGTTTCGGGCGATGATCGGATTGCTGCTGATCCCGGTCGCGTTCGCGCTGGCGACACTGTGGCTGACACGCCGCGGCAGGATCCCCGACCGGCGATGGTTCGGCTGGTTCGCGTTGATCACGATTCCCACACCGTTCCTGGCCAATTCGGCCGGCTGGGTGTTCACGGAGATGGGCAGGCAGCCCTGGGTGGTGGTCCCCAACCCCACCGGGGACCAACTGGTGCGCATGACCGTGCAGGACGGCGTCTCCGGTCATGCGGCGGGGATGGTGGTGTTCTCGCTGGCGGTCTTCGCGCTGCTGTACGGAGTGCTGGCGGTCATCTGGTTCTTTTTGATGCGCCGGTACGTGATCGAGGGTCCGCAGGAACACGACTCCGAACCCGTACCGCCCAAGTCGCCCGACGAGGACGACGTGGCTCCCCTGTCCTTCGCGTACTAGGAGATCGTGATGGGCCTGCAAGAGTTGTGGTTCTTCATCATCGCGGCGCTGTTCCTCGGCTTCTTGATCCTGGAGGGGTTCGACTTCGGCGTCGGCATGCTGATGGCTCCGTTCGGGATGGTCGGCAGGGCTGATGGCGGGGATCCCGAACAACGCCGACGCGCAGCCCTGAACACCATCGGTCCGGTATGGGACGGCAACGAGGTGTGGCTGATCACCGCAGGCGCAGCGATGTTCGCAGCGTTCCCCAACTGGTATGCGACGTTGTTCTCGGCACTGTATTTGCCACTGTTGGCAATCCTGTTCGGCATGATCCTGCGTGTCGTCGGCATCGAGTGGCGGGGCAAGATCGACGACCGCCGCTGGCGCGCATGGGCCGACGTGGGCATCGCGGCCGGATCCTGGCTGCCTGCCGTCCTGTGGGGCGTCGCGTTCGCGATCCTCCTCCAGGGCCTGCCGATCGACGCCGACGGTCGCGCGCACTCGGCGGTCGGGGACGTGCTGAACGGCTACACGCTTCTCGGCGGCCTGGCGACCGCGTCGCTGTTCGCGTTCTACGGGGCGGTGTTCGTGGCCCTCAAGACCGGAGGACCGATACGCGACGACGCATTCCGCTTCGCACGCGTTCTGTCACTGCCGGCGATCGTGCTGGCAGGCGGATTCGGGCTGTGGACACAGTTGGCCCACGGCAAGTCGTGGACGTGGCTTGCTCTCGGGGTCGCCGTGCTCGCCCTGCTGACGGCCGTGGCGCTGATGTGGACCCGCCGCCGCGAAGGCTGGGCGTTCCTGTCGACGATGCTCGTCGTCGCCGCCGTGGCGGTGCTCGTGTTCGGTTCGATGTATCCGAATCTGTTGCCCTCCACGCTCAACCCGGACTGGAACGTGACGATCTACAACGGCTCGTCCACCCCGTACACGCTGAGGATCATGACGTGGGCCTCGCTGACCTTGCTGCCGCTGGTCGTCGGCTACCAGACGTGGACGTACTGGGTGTTCCGCCGCAGGATCACCGCCGACGCCATCCCGGCCTCCGTCGGATTGTCGAGGCGCCCATCCTGAACGATCGGTCGCGTGGACCCGTCGATCCGCGCCTGTGGCGCGCGTCGGCCGCGATGCGCCGATTTCTGGTGTCCACGACCGCATGCGGCGTCCTGATCTCCTGCTGCACCATCGCATCTTCGGTCGTTCTCGCCGACATCCTCGCGCGGGTGATCACCGATCCGGGCGCGCGCAGCCTGCATGGCCTGCTGGGACCTGTGTCAATTCTGCTGTCGCTGTGGATATTTCGGACGCTGATCACGTGGCAGCAGGGCCGGCTTGCTCAGCGCGGCGCGAGCGCGGTGATCGCCGATCTGAGCCGATCGGTGCTCACCGCGACGGCTTCGTTGTCGCCACGGCAACTCGCCGCTGCGCGCGACGACGCCGCAATCCTGGTTACCCGGGGCCTAGACGGGTTGCGGCTGTACTTCACCACCTATCTGCCAGCGCTCTTCATCGCCGTCATCCTCACGCCCGCCACAGTCGCCGTCATCGCCGTCTACGACTGGCAATCGGCGGTGATCGTACTGATCGCGCTGCCACTTATTCCGATCTTCATGGTGCTGATCGGCCTCACCACCGCCGATCGATCAGACGCGGCGTTGCGTGCGATGGCCACACTGCAGTCGCGGCTGCTGGATCTCGTCGCGGGCCTGCCGACACTGCGTGCACTCCGACGCGTTGGCGGCTCAGCGACGCGCATCGCCGAACTCGGGGCCGCCCATCGTCGTTCCACGATGGCGACCCTGCGCATCGCGTTCCTGTCGTCCCTGGTGTTGGAGCTGCTGGCCACCCTCGGGGTCGCCCTGGTCGCGGTGAGCGTGGGCCTGCGGCTGGTCTACGGCAACGTAACGCTGACCGCGGGGCTTACCGCGTTGCTGCTCGCCCCCGAGGTGTTCTGGCCGTTGCGCCGCGTCGGCATGGCGTTTCATGCCGCACAGGATGGAAAGGCTGCCGCCGACAACGCTTTCCGTCTTCTCGATGCGCTGCCGCGTCCAGCCGACGGGAGGCAGACCGTCGCGGCGGCCTCGGCCGTCACCATCGACATCACGGCGCTGAACGCCGCCGTCGAGCCGGGTCGGGTGACCGTGATCGCCGGGCCCAACGGCGCCGGCAAAACCACCCTGCTGCAGGCGATTCTGGGTCTCAATGAGCCGGCGTCCGGCCGGATACGCGTTGATGGTGTCGACGTAGCCGACCTGGACCTGCGCGTGTGGTGGGCGCAGGTGGCCTGGCTGGCGCAGCGGCCGATGCTCCTCCCCGGAACGGTGTTGCAGAATCTCGAACTGTTCGGCCCGCTGGGCGACGTCGAGGAAGCCTGCCGTGCCGCATGTTTCGATGAGGTACTGGCCGACCTGCCGGACGGTCTGCACACGGTATTGGGCACTGGTGGGGTCGGCCTGTCGCTCGGCCAGCGGCAGCGACTCGGGCTGGCCCGGGTGCTGGGATCCGCGGCCCCGGTGCTGCTGCTCGACGAGCCGACAGCTCACCTGGATGCCGCAACGGAATGCCGCGTGCTTCAGACGATCACTGCGCGGGCGGCAGCCGGCGCGATGGTGATCGTGGTCGGCCACCGAGAGCCTGTACTGGCCATCGGCGATCAGATCGTGCACGTGGGGAGCCTCGCCCATGTTTGAGTTACTGCGCCCGCGACTTCCCCGGCTGCTGATGGCGATCCTGTTCGGGGTGCTGTCACTCGGCAGTGCCCTTGCGCTGGCCGCGGTCTCGGCATGGCTGATCACGAGGGCGTGGCAGATGCCGCCGGTGCTGGACCTGACAGTTGCAGTCGTGGCGGTCCGCGCACTCGGAATCTCGCGCGGTGTCATGGGTTACTGCGAGCGGTTGGCCTCCCACGACACCGCCCTGCGTGCGGGCGCTGACGTCCGTGAGCGGCTGTACGCAGGACTGGCGAGCGGCCCGGCCGACGCGGTGATGCGTCGACACACCGGTCAGCTGGTGAGTGATATCGGTTCATCCGTCGACGACCTTTCCGATGTCCTCGTGCGCGCGGTGGTACCGATTTCGGTCGCCGCCGTCCTCGGGTTGGCCGCCACCGTCACCGTCGCAGTGATCTCGCCTGCCGCCGCCGTGATATTGGCGGTGTGTCTCCTGGTTGCGGGCGTCGCCGCGCCGTTGCTTGCCGCGCGGGCCGCGATGGCAGCAGAACAGCTGGCGGCACAGCATCATTCACAGCGGGACACCTCCGCGATGCTTGCGCTCGAGCATGCGCCCGAGCTGCGGGTCAGTGGCCGCCTCGATGACGTACTCGCCGACGCCGACAGGGAGCAACGCGACTGGGGCCACGCAATCGACCGGGCGGCGGCACCCGCTGCACTGGCGGCGGCTGCGCCGACGGCCGCAATCGGCGCCAGCGTGCTCGGCGCCGTCGTCTGCGGTGTCGCATTGGCGTCGTCCGTCGCACCGACCACGGTGGCGGTCTTGATGTTGTTGCCGCTGTCCGCCTTTGAGGCGACGGCCGCACTCCCGGCCGCCGCGGTACAACTGGCCCGCTCCCGCCTCGCCGCTCGACGCCTTCACGCGCTAACGAGCGCGGGCGGTGTCGACTCACGGCGGCCGACCGTCCCGCGGATTCAGCTCGACCCGGGAGCTCGGCTGGCCGTCACCGGGCCCAGCGGCGCGGGCAAGACGACGCTGCTGATGAACCTCGCGGGCCTGTTACCCGACGAGACACCCTCTGAGGCAGCGTTCTTCGCCGAGGACGCACACCTGTTCTCCACCACGGTCCGAGACAACCTTTTGGTGGCCCGTGGCGATGCAACCGACGATGAGCTGCACGACGCGCTGTCCCGCGTGGGGCTGGGCGGATGGCTCGAGTCGTTGTCCGACGGGCTGGCCACCGTGATCGTCGGCGGCGCCGCAGCAGTCTCGGCAGGCCAGCGCAGGCGACTCCTGCTTGCCCGCGCCCTGGTGTCGACGGCGCCGACCGTATTGCTCGACGAGCCGACCGAACACCTCGATGCCGCGGACGGCCGGCGTTTCCTCACCGAACTGCTCACTCCCGACGGTCTTTTCCCGGCTGACCGCACCGTCGTCGTCGCCACCCACCACCTGCCCGACGACATTGGCTGTCTCACCGTCGATCTGGCCGGTGGCGAGTAATCTCAGCGACATGAGCGAGCCGGACCAACCCGCGACGCCCCCACCGCCTCCGTCTACGCCGCCGCCACCGCCGTCGTCATACCCGCCCCCGCCGTCGCCATACGGCGCCTATCCGGGCGCCTACCCCCCTGCGCCCCCGCTCTACCCCGGATACGCGCCGCCACCGAGCGCTCCCAGTAACGGCCTGGGCATCGCTTCGTTGGTGACCGCGATCATCGCGCTGTTGAGCGTCGTCGGCGGCATCGTGCTCGGCGTCGTAGCGGTGATTCTCGGCTTCCTCGGGTGGGGTAAGGCGAAACGCGGTGAGGCGAACAACGGCGGCATCGCGGTCGCCGGCATCGTCCTTGGCTTCCTGAGCATCATCGAGGCCATCGTCGTCATCGGGCTGTTCATCTGGGGATTCGGCGAGGTCGGCGGCACCGACTACATCGACTGCCTGTCCCGGGCAGGCTCTGACGAGCAGGCCGTCCAACGGTGTGCCGAGCAGTTCACCGAGCACATGGAAGACCAATTCTCGATGACGATCACCACGCCGACGCCTTAGCGCGGAAAATGCTTGATGATGCCTTCCTGCACGACGGTCGCCACGATCTGACCCGACCGGTTGAAGTAATGCCCCGTGCCCAGGCCCCGTGAATCCGCGGCCACCGGCGACGACGTCGAATAGAGAACCCAGTCGTCGAACCGCGCCGGACGGTGGAACCACACCGAATGGTTCGTGCTGACCGCGAAGATGCGGTCGAACCCCCACGACAGACCGTGCGTGGTGAGAATCGAATCGAGCACCGTGGTATCCGATGCGTAGACCAGCGCCGCGGCATGCAGTGCGGGGTCGTCGGGCATCGGGCCCTGCGCCTTCATCCAGACCCGGTTGTAGGTGAGCTTCTCCCCCTTGGCACGCATCACCCACGTCGGGTCGTTCGTGTAGCGCCAGTCGATCGGCCGCAGCGCGTTCACGAAGTGCGGGACGACGTCTTCGTATCCGCGCAGCAGGTCGTCGATCGGCGGAATAGTGAGTGGATCCGGCAGTTCGGGAGGTTCGACGCCGTGCTCGAGACTGCGGCCACCGGACAGGTAGGACACCATCGCGGTGGTCAACAGTGTGCCGTCCTGCATCACGTCGACCCGTCGGTTGGCGAAGCGGCGCTCGTCGCGTAGCCGCGCGATGTGGAACTCGAGGTCCTTCTCCGGGTCGCCGCCGGCGATGAAGTGCACCGAAAGCGCGCTCGGCGGCAGGTCGTGCTTGAGACTGCGGGTCGCCGCCACGAGAGACTGCGCCATCATCTGGCCGCCGAACGTGCGCACCGGGTTCCGGCTCGGATGCGAACCGACGAAGGTGTCGTCGTCGACCTGGCGGAGGTCCAATATCGCCAGCAGCTCGTTCAAGTCTGCAGAGCTGGATTCTCCTCGCGCAAGCGGCTCGTCGGCCGACACTGAGCCCCCTAGTCCGATGGTCGACTCTCCCCCTACGCTTCGCGTGGGTGGGCCCCCACAACGCGGCTCGTACCTCGCCGCTTGATCGTCGTCCGACTAGACGTCGTCCTCCCCGATCCGGTGTACATGGATCAGATTCGTGGAGCCTACCGTGCCGGGCGGGGCGCCAGCGATGATGACCACGAGGTCACCGCGCTTGTACCGGCCGAGCGCGAGCAGCGACTTGTCGACCTGCCTGATCATTCCGTCGGTGGTCTGGATGTGGGGCACGATGAACGTCTCGGTACCCCAGCTCAGTGCGAGCTGGCTGCGGACCTCCGGCAGCGACGTGAACGCGAGCAACGGCAGCGGCGTGTGCAGCCGCGCGAGCCTGCGCACGGTGTCGCCGGACTGCGTGTAGGCCACCAGCGCCTTGGCGTCCAGTCGCTCGCCGATGTCGCGCGCCGCGTAGGAGATCACGCCGCGCTTGGTGCGGGGCACATGCGTCAACGGCGGTACGACGACCGAGTTCTCCTCGACAGCCGAGATGATGCGGGCCATCGTCTTGACGGCCTCCAGCGGGTACTTGCCCACCGAGGTCTCACCGGAGAGCATCACGGCGTCGGCGCCGTCGAGAACCGCATTCGCGACATCGGACGCCTCGGCACGGGTGGGCCGGGAGCTCTCGATCATCGACTCCAGCATCTGGGTCGCGACGATGACGGGTTTGGCGTTCTCCCTTGCCATTTGGATGGCGCGCTTCTGCACCAGCGGAACCTCTTCGAGCGGCAGCTCCACACCGAGGTCGCCGCGGGCGACCATGATCGCGTCGAACGCGAGCACGATCGCCTCGAGATTGTCGATCGCTTCCGGCTTCTCGAGCTTGGCGATCACCGGTACCCGCCTGCCGACGCGGTCCATCACCTCGTGCACGAGTTCGATGTCGGCAGGTGAGCGGACGAACGACAGCGCGACCAGATCCAGGCCGAGGCCCAACGCGAACTCGAGATCCTCGATGTCCTTCTCCGACAGCGCCGGTGCCGACACGTTCATGCCCGGCAGCGACATTCCCTTGTTGTTGCTGATCGGTCCGCCCTCGGTGACCCTGCAGATCACGTCGTTGCCGTCGATCTTCTCGACGACCAGACCGACGTTTCCGTCATCGACCAGAACCCGGTCCCCAGCGGTGGCGTCCTCGGCCAACCGTTTGTAGGTCGTCGACACCCGATCGTGGGTGCCGTCGCAGTCGTCGATCGTGATCCGTACGGTCTCGCCGTCGGCCCAGAACGTCGGACCATCGGCGAACCGGCCGATCCGGATCTTGGGGCCCTGCAGATCGGCGAGGATGCCGACGGCGCGTCCGGTCGCGTCCGATGCGGCGCGGACACGCTTGTAGTTGGCTTCGTGATCGGAGTAGTCGCCGTGGCTGAAGTTGAGCCGCGCGACGTCCATTCCGGCCTCGACGAGTGCCCTGAGGACGTCGTCAGTCGCAGTGGCCGGACCAAGGGTGCAGACGATCTTTCCGCGTCTATTCACGACTGGGAGCATAGTCGTTAATCGATTCAGACGACGGCCAGCGGAAGCGCCCCGGGACGCACGGGTTCAGGCAGGTCAGACTCCCCCATGAGGAACTTGTCCACGGCGTGCGCGGCGCTGCGTCCTTCAGCGATGGCCCACACGACCAGTGAGGCACCGCGGTGGGCGTCCCCACAGACAAACACGCCGGGTGCGTCTGTCTGCCAGTCCGACCCACACGGCAAAGCGCCGCGACGGTTGAGCGTGAGACCGAGTCCGTCCAGCAGTGCCATGTGCTCGACGCCGCCGAACCCGATCGCAAGCAGTGCCAATTCACACGGAATTTCCAGCGAGTCACCGACCGGTGTGATGACCCGGCGGCCGTCCGCGTCGCGTTCGACCTCGACCTCCGCGATCTGCATGGCGCGCAGATTGCCCTGGTCGTCGCCCAGGAACCGCTGCACGGCTACCTCGTAGCGGCGGTCACCACCTTCGGCGTGTGCCGGCGACAGCCGAGTGCGCAGCACGATCGGCCACATCGGCCACGGCGAGCGCGATTCGTCGCGGTACTCCGGCGGTTCCGGGTTGTAGTCGAGTTGAGTGACGGATGTCGCGCCCTGGCGGTGCGCGGTGCCCAGACAGTCCGCTCCGGTGTCGCCGCCACCGATGATCACGACGTGCTTGCCCGCTGCGGAAATCGGGCTCGCGGCGTCGCCTTCACACTCCTTGTTGGCGGGCACCAGATGCTCCATGGCCAGATGCACACCGTTGAGGTGCCGGCCTTCAACCTCGTTGTCGCGCGCGCGCAACGCACCGACGGCGAGTACCACGGCGTGATACTGCTCCCTGAGCTGCTCGATGGAAAGATCGACACCGACCTCGCAGTCGGTGACGAAACGCGTTCCTTCGGCACGCATTTGAGCGAGTCGCTGGTTCAGCGACGCCTTCTCGAGCTTGTACTCCGGGATGCCGTAGCGCATCAACCCGCCGATCCGGTCGTCGCGCTCGTAGACGGTCACGTCGTGGCCCGCACGTGTGAGTTGTTGCGCGGCAGCCAGTCCGGCAGGTCCGGATCCGACGACGGCCACCCGCCGCCCCGTGGCGATGGCCGCAGGTTGTGGTTCGACGATGCCGTCCATCCAGGCCTGGTCGGCGATGGTCTGCTCGATGCGCTTGATCGTGACGCTTCCGCCCGTCTGCTCCTCGGAGATCGAGAGCACGCACGCGGTCTCGCACGGTGCGGGACACAACCGGCCGGTGAATTCCGGGAAATTGTTGGTCGCGTGAAGGCGGTCGCTTGCCGCATCCCAGCGGCCCCGTCGCACCAGGTCGTTCCACTCCGGGATCAGGTTGCCCAGCGGGCAGCCCGCGGTTCCGGAGTGGCAGAACGGGATTCCGCAGTCCATGCACCGCCGGGCCTGCTGGGACACCTCGCCGGCACGCTGGTGCGGGTCCTGTTGTTCGTACACCTCGCGCCAGTCGCCGACGCGTTCGTCGACAGGTCGCTTGGCGGCGTCGACCTTGGGAACCTTCAGGAATCCGGTCGGATCAGCCACGGCTTGCCTCCATGATCGCGGTGTCGACGTCGCGGCCCTCCCGCTTGGCCACCAACGTCGCTTCCAGCACGCGCTGATAGTCGCGGGGCATGACCTTGGTGAACTGCGCACTGCGCCTGGGCCAGTCGGAGAGCACGCTGGCGGCCAGCGTGCTTCCGGTGTATTTCGCATGCGTGGCGATGACATCGCGCAACCACGTCAGATCCTCGGGTTCCAGGCGCTGCAGCTCCACCATCTCGTGGTTGACCTTCTTCGGGTCGAGCCCCAGCACGAATGCGATGCCGCCGGACATCCCGGCCGCCATGTTGCGGCCGGTCTTGCCCAGTAACACCACGCGACCGCCGGTCATGTATTCGCAGGCGTGGTCACCGACGCCCTCGACAACGGTCAGCGCCCCCGAGTTGCGGGCGGCGAACCGCTCCCCGACCCGGCCCCGCAGGTAGAGCTCACCGGAGGTGGCGCCGAAAAGCAGGGTGTTTCCTGCGATCACGTTGTCCTCGGGCAGGAACAGAACATCATCTGGCGGTCTGACGATGATCCGGCCGCCGGAAAGGCCCTTGCCCACATAGTCGTTGGCGTCGCCAATCAGCTCCAGCGTGACACCCGGCGGCAGGAACGCCCCGATGGACTGCCCGGCGGAACCGGTGAGCGTGATGTGGATCGTGTTGTCGGGCAGCCCCTGGGCGCCGTAGCGTCGCGTGACCTCGGAGCCGAGCAGGGTGCCGACGGTGCGGTTGACGTTGCGCACCGGCAGTTCGAGCCTGACGGGATGCGCGTCTTCGAGTGCCCCCTCGGCGAGCTGGATGAGGGTGCGGTCGAGGGCCTGGTCGAGTCCGTGGTCCTGGTCGCGCACCCGTCGCCGGTGCGCAGCGTCCGAGTCTCCCCCGCCATCCTGCCCGCCAGGTACCGCGAACACCGGGGTGAGGTCGAGGCCCTTGCTCTTCCAGTGTGCGAGGCCGTCGTCGGTGTCGAGCATCTCGGCGTGGCCGACAGCCTCGTCGATGCTGCGGAATCCGAGGTCGGCGAGATAGTGACGGATGTCCTCGGCGATGAACCGGAAGTAGTTCTCGACGAACTCCGGCTTGCCGTTGAATCGCGCTCGCAGTTCGGGATTCTGGGTCGCCACGCCGACGGGACACGTGTCGAGGTGGCACACCCGCATCATGATGCAGCCCGACACCACCAGCGGTGCGGTGGCGAAGCCGTACTCCTCGGCGCCGAGCAGCGCCGCGACGATGACGTCTCGGGCGGTGCGCATGCCGCCGTCGCATTGCACCGTGATGCGATCCCGCAGTCCGTTGAGCATCAGCGTCTGCTGGGTGTCGGCCAACCCGATCTCCCACGGCACGCCCGCGTGTTTGAGGCTGGTCAGCGGCGCGGCGCCGGTGCCGCCGTCGTATCCGGAGATCAGCACGACGTCCGCATGCGCCTTGGAAACACCGGCCGCGACCGTGCCGACACCGACGCTGCTGACGAGCTTGACGTGGATGCGGGCGTCGGCATTGGCGTTCTTGAGGTCGTGGATGAGCTGGGCCAGATCCTCGATCGAATAGATGTCGTGGTGCGGCGGCGGCGAGATCAGCCCGACGCCGGGCGTCGAGTGCCGGGTCCTGGCGATGTTCGGGTACACCTTGTAGCCCGGGAGTTGGCCACCCTCACCGGGTTTAGCGCCCTGAGCCATCTTGATCTGGATGTCGGTGGCGTTCACCAGGTAGTCGCTGGTGACGCCGAAGCGACCGGAGGCGACCTGTTTGACGGCGCTGCGACGCCTCGGGTCGTACAGCCGGTCGGTGTCCTCACCGCCCTCTCCCGAGTTCGAGCGGCCGCCGAGGCTGTTCATCGCGATCGCCATGGTCTCGTGGGCCTCGGCGGAGATGGAGCCGTAACTCATTGCGCCGGTGTTGAATCGCGTGACGATGGACTCGACGGGCTCGACGTCGCCCAACGGCACGGGCGGCCGCTGGCCGTTCTTGAATCCGAAGAGTCCACGCAGGGTGCCACCTTCCTTCGACAGGCGGTTCACCTCGTCGGAGTACTGCTTGAAGAGGTCGTGGCGGCCCGTGCGGGTCGAATGCTGCAGCAGAAACACCACTTCGGGGGTGAACAGGTGCAGTTCGCCCTCGCGGCGGAACGCGTATTCGCCGCCGACCTCCAGGCGCCGGTGCACGCGCTCCGTCGGGTTCTCCGGATACGCACGCCGGTGCCTGACCTTCACCTCCTCGGCCAACACATCCAGTGCGACGCCGCCGAGTTGACTCGGAGTGCCGGTGAAGTACTCGTCGATGACCTGCTTGTCGATGCCGACGGCCTCGAAGGCCTGCGCGGCGGTGTATGAGGCGACGGTGGAGATGCCCATCTTGCTCATCACCTTCGTCACGCCCTTGCCGAGCGCCTTGAGGTAGTTGCGCACTGCCGCAGCGGGTTCGATGCCGGTGAGTTCGCCTTCGCGGACGAGGTCCTCGATCGACTCGAATGCCAGATAGGGGTTGACCGCGGCGGCGCCGAATCCGATGAGCATCGCGATGTGGTGCACTTCGCGAGCGTCGCCGCTTTCGACGACCAGCGCGACGGTGGTGCGTTCCTTCGTGCGGACGAGGTGATGGTGCACGGCTGAAACGGCCAGCAGAGACGGGATCGGCGCCCTGGTGTGGTCGGAGTCGCGGTCGGAAATCACCAGTGTCCGTGCACCTTTGGCTATGGCGTCGCACGCTCGGAGGCGGAGGTCCTCCAGTGCGTCGGCGAGGCCTTCGCCGCCGCGCTCGACGTCGTAGAGGGCCTTCAGCACCGCGGTCCTCAGGCCGCCATGCTCGCCGTCGTCGTTGATGTGGACGATCTTGTTGAGTTCGTCGTTGTCGAGAACGGGCCAGCGCAACACGATCTGGCGGCAGGACGCGGCGGTCGGTTCGAGGAGGTTCTGCTCCGGCCCCATGACGCGCGCCATCGAGGTGACGATCTCTTCGCGGATCGCGTCCAGCGGCGGGTTGGTGACCTGTGCGAACAGTTCGACGAAGTAGTCGTAGAGCAGCCGGGATCGCTGCGACAGCACCGCGGTCGGAGTGTCGGTGCCCATGGAGCCCAACGGCTCGGCCCCCGAAGCGGCCATGGGTGTGAGCAGGACGCGCAGGTCTTCCTCGGTGTAGCCGAAGGCGATCTGCCTGCGCACGACGGACTCGTGGTTCGGCTGCACGCGCGCACGGTCGGGCAGCGTCTTGATGTCGAGCAGTCCGGAGTGCAGCCACTCTCCGTAGGGCCGCTGTCCGGCGAGGGTTTCCTTGAACTCGTCGTCTCCCACGATGCGGCCGGCCGCGGTGTCGATGAGGAACATCTTTCCCGGCTGCAGCCGACCCTTGGCGACGATCTGAGCGGACGGCACGTCCAGCACGCCGCTCTCGCTCGCGAGGATGATTCGGTCGTCGAGCGTGCGCCACCAGCGTCCCGGCCGTAATCCATTGCGGTCCAGCACCGCTCCGACGAGCGTGCCGTCGGTGAACGTCACACACGCCGGGCCGTCCCACGGTTCCATCAGGGAGGCGTGGAACTGCCAGAACGCCCGCTCGGCGGGGTCCATGGTGGTGTTGTTCTCCCACGCCTCCGGGATCATCATCAGCACCGCGTGCGGCAGGCTGCGGCCGCCGAGGTGCAGGAGTTCGAGCACTTCGTCGAACGACGCCGAATCGGACGCCTCCGGAGTGCAGATCGGTGAGAGCCGGGACAGGTCCCCGGGGATCTTGGCACTGGCGAGCATGGCCTCGCGGGCGTGCATCCGATTGCGGTTTCCGCGCACGGTGTTGATCTCGCCGTTGTGGGCGACGAAGCGGAACGGATGGGCCAACGGCCAGGACGGGAACGTGTTCGTCGAGAAGCGGCTGTGCACGATTGCGATCGCGCTGCGACAACGCCCGTCGCTCAGATCCGGAAAGTATTGCGGCAGTTGCATTGTGGTGAGCATGCCCTTGTACACCATCGTCCGACTGGACAGCGACGGGAAGTACACGCCGTTGCGTTCCGCACGCTTGCGGAGCGGATACACGCGACGATCGAGATCGACACCGCCGAGCTGATGAGGTGAGGCGACGAACAGCTGCTCCATGTGCGGCATGCATCCGCGCGCCGTCGCACCGACCTCGGCGCCCTCCGGGTCCGTGGGCAGTTCCCGCCAGCCGAGGACGGTGAGCCCTTCCTCGTCGGCGATGGCTTCGACGTGCTCGCGTGCGTCGGCGCGAACTGCGGGGTCCTGCGGTAGGAAGCAGATGCCTGCGGCGAAGGCGTTGGCGCCGTCGGCGGTGGGCGACGGCAGTTCGAAGTCGACGACCTCGCGCAATAGTTCGACGGGCAGCTGGATGAGGATGCCCGCGCCGTCCCCGCTGTTGGGCTCGGCACCCGCCGCGCCACGGTGTTCGAGATGCTCCAAGGCGGTCAGCCCGTCGGCGACGATGGCGTGCGAGCGACGGCCTTGGATGTCGGTGATCATGGCGACGCCACAGGAGTCCGACTCGTTGTCCGGGTCGTACAGGCCCTGGGGATCGGGAAATGCCGAATACAGCATCGAGAGAGAACCTCCGCAGTCCGGGAAATCTGGCCCGGGACTGCAGCGGCCCGACTGCCGATTGTATCAGCGCAATGCTGGACTTACCCGTCGAGAACCGTCGGGACCAGCGGGAACCCGGGGAGATTGCGCACCACAGTCCATGCGGTGGCGGCGACGATGATCACAACGACAGAGGCGGGCGTCATCCACGGCCGCCCGCTGCGCACGCGCAGCAGAATCCACACCAGCAGCATCGGTAGACCGACGAGGGCGAAGACATTGTCGACGACCGCTGCGGCCAGGTCGCCGTTGAGAAGGTCGTGGGTCATCCGCAGGCCGCCGCAGCCCGGGCAGTACAGACCCGTCAGGGCATGGAAGGGGCATGGAGGGAAGATAAAGTTCGGCCGATGCGGATCGCCGAGTCCGAGGTAGGCCAGGGCACCCAATAACACGGCGCCTGTCCCGACCGCGGTGTAGAGCCGACCGCGGCTGGCGTCGGTGCTAGGTGCCATCGCGCAGAGGACGCCCCTGCGGATCGCGCACCTTGTCGGTGAGCAGCAGGATGGCGTCGATGATCCCCCACACGATGGCGCCGAGGCCGCACGTCACTAGGCCGACGATGAGCTGGGCGACGCCAAGCCCGGTGTAGCCGAGGTAGATGCGCCCGATGCCGACAAGCCCGAAGAGCCCGAGCAGCTGCAGGAGGCCCGCGATGACCTTGGATTTGTCCGAGAAGGGCTCACCCGTCAAGGGGTGGCGACCGTACGGCGCGGCCGGGTCCATATAGGCCGGCGGGTACTGACCCGCTGGTGGATACGGCGGCGGGTATCCCGGCTGCGGCGGATATCCGGGCTGCTGCTGGGGCGGCGGCGGAGGCTGGCTTCCATATTCGTTGCCACCGAACTGCGGCTCAGTCATGCCAACCAGCATGCCAGACGGGACGCCGCCGGCTAGGCGGGTTGGCGGTGGTGCGGACGCCCGATCAGAACGGTCTGCTGATCGCCCAGAAGGCTGTTAACCCTCTCCGAATCCGGAGCCAAACCAGCCGCATACGGCGAGACGGTCGCGAAAGCGCGAGCTGACCGTGTCTATCGGACGGCGCAGATCTGGCAGCGGTCGGTGTCTGCGACGCGGGCGCACGGAGTGCGCTGAATGCCCGTCATCAGTCCTCAGGCCACCCATAGGACCGTGCCGTCGGGCATCGGCCTGAGATACAGGTTGGACCACCAGGTTAAACAGATCGGTAATGTGCGCCGACGAAGCGCAGCGTGTACGACAATGTCGGCCATGTCGAACACCAACACCACCTATCCCACCCCGGCGGGTCCAGTACCGGCGTATTCCGCCACGCCGACCGGAACGGGCCCGTGGCCGGGTGTGGTCATCCTGCACGAGGGTTTCGGCATGACCCGCGATATCGTGGGGATCACTGACCGCTTCGCCGCCAACGGTTACCTGTCGATTACGCCGTGGCTGTTCCACCGGGGCAACAAGATCGCCTGCATTGTGCGCACATTCGAGGCACTCAGAAACGGCGAAGGGGTAGCGGTTGAAGACATAGTCGCTGCTCGTCACCACCTCGTTGCTGACTCGCGGTGCACAGGAAAAGTGGGCGTCGTCGGGTTTTGTATGGGTGGCGGATTTTGCCTGGTGCTTGCCCCGCGGGGACTGTTCGAAGCCTCTGCGCCGAATTACGCTGACTGGCCGAAAGATGTTTCCGCTCTGGCCAACTCATGCCCGACAGTGGCCAGCTATGGCGCGAAGGATCGGATGCTCAAAGGTGCGGCTGCCAGACTTGAGACGCTGCTTGCTGAGGGCGATGTACCGCGAGACGTCAAGGAGTACGCCAATGTCGGGCATTGCTTCATGAATGACTTGCAGACTCGGGGACCGTTGAAGGTGATTCAATCCCTCGCCAGAATGTCGTACTCGGCACCCGAGGCTGAAGACGCGTGGCAGCGCATCTTCGCGTTCTTTGGCGAACACTTGAACTGAACTCAACAAGGACGCGCAGCCCGGTCGCCGACCTGCGCGCACACTCACACGACGGTGCCGTCGGGCATTTGACGATCAGCGCTAGCCGCCAACACCGGTCCAGAATTCTTGAGCAAATGGTGAAACACGCACGCGTGAAGGACACTTCAAGATGGCGCTCCCGAATCAGGTGAGGGGACGGTCCGGGCGAGCTACGATCGGGTCCGTCGCGTCGGTGCCAGACCAGCTCTTAACCGTAGGTGATCCAGATGGGCAATTCGCCGGAGTCGGTAGTACGTAACTTCCTTGCCGCCTTCACAGACCGAAGCGTCGATAAGCTGGTCGGCTTCTTCAGTGACGATGCGGTGTTCTTCGATGGCCCGCGAGGAGTGCACCGAGGCAAAGAGGCCATCAGGTCCGAATTCGAAGCCGAGCTTGCTATGGGATTCGAGAGCATCAAGATCGACGTCCACTCGCTAGTGGCCAACGCCGGAATCGTGATGATGGAAGGCGTTGAAAACTACATCATCGGCGGCAAACCGTTCTCCATGGAGACCATAGGGGCGTTTGACATCAGCCCCGACGGGCTGATCACGCGGTGGCGTTACTCCTACGATCTGAAGCCACTCACGGACCAGCTTGTGGCCGCGGGTTTTAGAGTGCCTACGTGAGCAAGACCTGTCGCGTCCGGTCAACGTCAAATTGATCGCTGACGGTTTAAGTCGGAGCTGGCAGCGATTGTGTGAAATACGTTTTAACGGGTCACTATGACGGCCAATATCGACCATTTTTCTCGATGTTTTTCCCGCTACCAGTCCCGCGCGAAAGATCAGCCCGAGATAGCGTCGGCCGGTGGGTCGAGGCCGAAGACCTGCATGGCGGCTGATTTGCCCTTGAGGGCATGCGATCCACGGTCGATGAGTTCGGCTGGTCGAGACGCCATAGCGTCGACGGACTGTTGGGTGAGAAGGATGGCGTCACCGGTGGTCTTGGTGAGCTGTTCGACGCGGGCGGCGACGTTGACGGTGTCACCGATCAGGGTGAACTCCAGCTTGCTTCCCCCGCCGATGGTGCCTGCGATCACCTTGCCCGTGTTGATCCCGATGCCGATCCGAAGCTCCTCGCCGAATCGCTCGGCGACGAGGCGGTGAATCAGCACAGCGGCGCTCACCGCGGCATCGGCATGACCGGCAAGATCGTTCGGGGCACCGAAGACTGCCAGAGCGCCGTCGCCGAGGAACTTGTTGACATGCCCACCCGCGTCCACAACAGCGGGCACCACGATCTCGAACAACGCGTTCAGTCGGGTCACCGTGTCCTCGGCGGTGTGCGTTTCGGCGAACGGCGTGAAGTCACGGACGTCGACGAACATCACCGTCACCTCGCGGCGCTCCCCGATGAAGACATCGTCACCCTGCTCGAGTAGCCGCGCCGCCAGGGCCGGGTCGACGTAGGTGCCGAACGCCGCCTGAAGTCGTTGCCGCTCAGCCAAACCCGCCTGCATGCGGTTAAACGACGCCGCCAGCGCACCCAGGTCATCGTCCTGAACCACCGGCAGGCGCTGGCTGTAGTCGCCCGCCGCAACACGTTCAGTTGCTTTAGCGAGATCGCGAATGGGTCGCAGCGACGGTGAGAACGCGGCGCCGACGGTCACCGGCACCGCGAAGCCAAGCGCCACACACCCGATCGCGACAGAGACTACCGGGGCCTCGCTGGCCCTATCGAACACGGCCGCCAGCAGCGCGCCCGCGACGGCGAAGTTGAACGCGACCGCGAGCATGACCACGTTCGACCACGCGGCAAAGGTTGGGCGAGAGCGGGGCAGGGAGTCACCGATGCCCGTGTCACCGGCGATGGCGAGCCTGGCTGGCCGCAGCGCTGCTTCCACAAAGCTGTGAATAGCGATCAGCTGATTGGCAGTTCCGACTGCGGCGCCCATGATCCCGTACTGGACGAGCCGCCACCCCGTCGCCCCGGCAATCGCACCGACAACGACTAATAGCAGGGCGGCCCAAACAGCGTTGCCGACTACCGCTCGGGCAACCATTCCCCGCGCCCAGGTGTAGGTGGCCTTTAGTGCCCTCACCCGATCGACCTCGCGGCCGGCTGCCCACTGCTCAGCGAGGCGGATCGGGCCCAGTCCGGGAAAAGCCATCACGTAGATCAGCACTGGCAGGGCGACAACCGTGACGGCGGCCGCCTCGACGTAGTGGTCGGACGCCTCGAAAGCGACAACGACAAACGACAAAACGAGGTAGGCGGGCAGCAGTATGGACAACGTGATCGCACAGAGCGCCCATGAGTACCTCGCTCCGTACCGATCCCACGCCCACTGCCATATGCGATACATGCCGCGACACTAAGCGCCCGCCACCCCACGCTGGCACACCAACGCGCTCTGCCCGGCGACCAGCGCGATCAACGCATCAGCGCGACGATTCTCTTTGGTCCGCGGATCCTCACGACACACCATGGCCGCCAGCGCATCAAACGCTCATCGAGCCCAACACCGTCGGCCAACGACACCTTGTCCCAGATCCCAGCCATCCCCGGACTCAGCGGCCCGACAGTCACATAACGGTCCTCACGCACCCCTTCGGGATCAAACTTGGCCCAGTTAGAAAAGTCGCGGATAGCTCGCGTCAGTCAGCCATTGCGGCGGCGAAACAAGCGACGGAGCCGCCCGCCGGACTGTTCGGCCGGCTTCGCAGGTACAGCGGGTACATCGGCGGAGGGCTGGTCGGCGGCCACGTCAGTGTCTTCGACCTCGGTTTCGGTCCCGATCAGATCGGGCTCGGCCGCTTCGGGTGTGTCGAACTCGAACTCCTCGGCATCGGGTTCTGACGCCTCTGCATCGTCCGCTGAAGGCTCTTCCTCCGGGGCCTCAGACTCCTCGGCAGCCTCGTCTTGAGCGTCGGCTTCTGCCGCGACCTCGTCTGCTACTTCGTCAGCTTCAGCGGCACCTTCGACCGCGGCCTCATGGACTTCGGCCGCAGCCTCCTGCGCCTCGACGGCGTCCTCACCCTCGACAGCACCCACACCGCCAACAGCCTCGGATTCCCCGACTTCTGCTGAAGGTTCTTCGGCCACCGCCTCTTCGGGCTCTACCACGGCATCTTCTGCTGCTTCGTCGGCCTCAGCTTCGCCCTCTGCGTCGGGCTCTGCCGCGACGTCCTCTGCTACTTCCGCAGCTTCAGCGGCACCCTCGACCGCGGCGACATGAACCTCGGGCGCAGCATCTTGTGCCTCGACGGCGTCCTCACCCTCGACCGCACCCACACCGCCGACAGCCTCGGATTCCCCGACTTCTGCTGAAGGTTCTTCGGCCACCGCCTCTTCGGGCTCTACCACGGCATCTTCTGCTGCTTCGTCGGCCTCAGCTTCGCCCTCTGCGTCGGGCTCTGCCGCGACTTCCTCTGCTACTTCCGCAGCTTCAGCGGCGCCCTCGACCGCGGCGACATGGACTCGGCGCAGGCTCTTGTGCCTCGACGGCGTCCTCACCCTCGACCGCACCCACACCGCCGACAGCCTCGGACTCCCCGACTTCCGCTGAAGGCTCTTCAGCCTCTGATACTTCGTCCTCAGCGTCGGCTTGCTCCGAGGCCAGCTCCTCTGCTACTTCCGCAGCCTCTGCGGCATCCTCAACCGCGGCCTCATGCACCTCCGGCGCAGCATCCTGCGCCTCCGCGGCTTCCTCACCCTCGACAGCACCCACACCGCCAACGCCTTCGGCTGCCTCGGCCTCAGCCTCGACCTCGTCTGCGTCTACCTCGGTCTCGGTAGCACCCTTAGATGACGCCTCGGCGACAGCCGCCGCAAGGATCTGCGCCTCCGCAGCTGCCTCGGACTCAACGGCCGAATCGTCGTCCGGCGCCACCGCGTCCAACTCGGCGTCAGCGTGTTCATAAACGTCCGCACTTGCGTCGACGTCGGCGCCGACATCTTCATCCTCGTCGTCGCCTGCGGCCTTCGCAGCTGCGACGACGCCCGACGTCGCGGCGACCGCCACGAGTTCATCGGCCACCTCGTCGACGAGCGATCCCTCGCGCGGCTTGCCTTTGAGTGTCTCCGGATCTTCTCGCCCCTTGGGCGCGACCATGATGTACACCACCGCGCCGATGAACACGAACGTCGACGTGAACGAGTTGACCCGAATATCAGCGATCAGCGTCGCCTGGTCGCTGCGCAGCAGCTCGATCCAGAACCGGCCCATGCAATAGCCGGCGACATACAGTGCGAACAGCCGGCCGTGACCGACCTTGAACCGCCGATCGATCCAGATCAGGGCCGCGAAAATCAGGACGTTCCACAGCAGTTCGTACAGGAACGTGGGATGGACGATGGAATCCAACTGACCTGTCGACACACCGTTCGCCAGGTCGGGGCTGACCACACCACTCGCGTTCTCGCGCTCGTAGATCTCCAGACCCCACGGCAGAGTCGTCGGCCGGCCGTAAAGCTCCTGATTGAAGTAGTTTCCCAACCGGCCGATCGCCTGCGCCAGAATGATTCCCGGCGCGATCGCGTCACCGAACGCAGGCAGCGGTATGCCGCGACTGCGGCAGCCGATCCATGCGCCGACGCCGCCGAGCGCGACCGCACCCCAGATACCGAGGCCGCCGTCCCAGATTCGCAGCGCACCCAGAAACCCGGCACCGCCGTCGCCGAAGTACTTGGGCCAGTCGGTGATGACGTGGTAGAGCCGACCGCCGAGCAGGCCGAACGGCACCGCCCACAGCGCAATGTCGTAGATGACACCGCGCTCGCCGCCTCTGGCTTCCCACCGTCGATCGCCGATGACCAACGCCACCACGATGCCGACGATGATGAACAACGCATACGCCCGGATCGGGACCGGGCCGAGATACCACACACCCTGCGACGGACTCGGGATGTAGGCGAGGAGTGTGGTCGTCACGCGGTAATCCTCTGTCGCACACCATCAGCAAGCTCATTGGTCAGCGTCCGCACCACGTCCACCCCGTCCTGCAACGCCGACACCAACGCCGACCCCACGATCACCCCGTCCGCATAGGCAGCGATCTGTGCGGCCTGCTCGCGCGACCGCACACCAAGGCCCACGCCTACCGGTATGTCCGACACCGCCTTCACCCGAGCGACCAACTCGGGCGCGGCCGTCGACACGGCGTCGCGTGCGCCGGTCACACCCATTGTCGATGCGGCATAGACGAATCCGCGCGAGGCATGGACCGTCGTCGCCAGCCGCTCCGGGGTGGACGACGGGGCTACCAGGAAGATGCGGTCCAGATCGTGAGCCTCGGACACCTCGAGCCATTCCGACGCCTCGTCGGGAATCAGGTCGGGCGTGATCATTCCCAGTCCGCCCGCCTCAGCCAGGTCGCGCGCGAAGGCATCGATGCCCCAGCGCAGCACCGGATTCCAGTACGTCATCACCACGGCCCGTCCGCCTGCGTTACTGATCGCCTCTACGGCCGTCAATGCGTCTCGCACGCGCACCCCACCGCGCAGTGCTGCCTCGGTGGCGGCCGCGATCGTCGGGCCGTCCATGCCGGGATCCGAATACGCGATACCCACCTCGACGATGTCGCAGCCCGATTCCACCAACGCCGTCATCGCCGAAATCGAGGTCGGTACATCGGGGAATCCTGTCGGTAGGTAGCCGATCAGAGCCGAGCGGTTCTCGGTCCGGCACGCGTCGAACAATCCCGCGAGCCGACTCATGACACACCATCCAGCAGGCCGAACCATTTCGCCGCGGTCTCGACGTCCTTGTCGCCCCGTCCCGACAGGTTGACCACGATGATCGCGTCGCGACCGAGTTCCTGCCCCAGCTTCAGCGCACCTGCAACGGCGTGCGCCGACTCGATCGCCGGAATGATTCCCTCGGCACGGCACAGCAGCGCGAATGCGTCCATCGCCTCGGCATCGGTGATCGGCTCGTACTGCGCGCGGCCGAGATCCTTCAGGAACGCATGCTCCGGGCCCACGCCCGGATAGTCCAAACCTGCTGAGATCGAATGGGATTCGATGGTCTGCCCGTCGTCGTCCTGCAGCAGATAGGAGAACGAGCCCTGGAACGCGCCGGGTGACCCACCGGTGAAAGTGGCTGCGTGGCGGCCGGTTTCGACGCCGTCGCCTGCAGCCTCGTACCCGACCAGGCGAACGTTCGGATCGTCGATGAACGCATGAAAGATGCCGATCGCGTTCGACCCGCCACCCACGCACGCCGTCACCGCATCGGGCAGCCTGCCCGCCTGCGCCTGGATCTGCGCGCGCGTCTCGAGTCCGATCACCCGCTGGAAGTCGCGCACCATCGTCGGAAAAGGATGTGGGCCCGCGGCCGTGCCGAAACAGTAGTAAGTGTTGTCGGCGTTGGTCACCCAGTCGCGGAACGCCTCGTTGATGGCGTCCTTGAGCGTCTTCGAGCCCGACTCGACGGACACCACCGTGGCGCCCAGCAGACGCATGCGTGCCACGTTCAGCGCCTGACGCGCGGTGTCGACCGCACCCATGTAGACGATGCACTCCAGGTCGAGCAGCGCGCACGCGGTCGCGGTGGCAACCCCGTGCTGGCCCGCTCCGGTCTCGGCGATCACCCGTGACTTGCCCATCTGCCGCGCCAGAAGCGCCTGCCCGAGCACATTGTTGATCTTGTGAGATCCGGTGTGGTTGAGGTCTTCCCGCTTCAGGAAGATCCGCGCTCCGCCTGCATGGTCTGAAAGGCGCGACGCTTCGTACAACGGCGACGGCCGTCCGCTGTAATGGCGCTGCAGCCGATCCAACTCATCAAGGAACGCCTGATCGCCACGGGCCTTCTCATAAGCCGCGGTGACCTCCTCGATCACCGCCATCAGCGCCTCGGGCACCAATCGTCCGCCGTAAGCACCGAAATGGCCGCCTGCGTCGGGATCATGGACCGTGGGCTCAGCGACGCCCGCACTGGAACGCGGCAACTCCGGCCCGGCGAGGTCGGCCACTTGTCAGCGTGAGGGTTTCGGGCAGGACGGATGCGTACCTGCGGTGACCAGATCGGCGACGGCGCCGCGGGGATCACCACTGGTGACCAGTCCCTCTCCGACGAGCACGGCATCGGCGCCTGCTCCGGCATATGCGAGAAGATCGGCGGTGCCGCGTACACCCGACTCCGCGATGCGGATGACACCGCTCGGGAGGCCAGGGGCGATGCGCGCGAAGCAGTCCCGGTCGACTTCCAGTGTCTTGAGATCCCGCGCATTGACACCGATCACCTTCGCACCGGCCTGCAGAGCGCGATCCGCTTCCTCCTCGGTGTGCACCTCGACGAGCGCGGTCATGCCCAGTGACTCGGTGCGATCGAGCATCGACTCCAACGCTTGCTGCTCGAGCGCCGCGACGATCAGCAGCAGCATGTCGGCACCGTGGGCGCGGGCCTCATGGATCTGATACGGCCCGACGATGAAGTCCTTGCGCAACACCGGAATTGACACTGCTGCGCGCACCGCGTCGAGGTCGTCGAGCGAACCGTTGAACCGGCGCTGTTCGGTGAGCACGCTAATGACTCGCGCGCCGCCGTCTTCGTACGCGCGCGCGAGCTTCGCCGGATCCGAAATTGACGCCAGTTGTCCCCGCGACGGGCTGGCGCGCTTGACTTCCGCGATGACACCGATACCGGGTTCGCGCAGCGCTGCCATCACATCGAGCGGCTTCGACGCGGCCTTGGCCGTTTCCTTGATCTCGGCGAACGGAATAGCCGCCTCACGAGCGGCGACATCAGCGCGGACACCTTCAATGATGGTGTCGAGCACGGTTGCCGAACTCATGGGTTCCGATTCCTCCCGATCATGCAGATCAATCTTCAACGAAGGGTAACCGCCGCCACACCATCGGGTGTCACCGGCCCATGTTGTCAGGATTGGTCGGGTCACGCCCTTCGTCGAGCGCATCCCACAGCATCCGCTCTGACATCGCGTTGTCCGGTTCGGCTGATTGCGCAGCATTACGACGTGTGTAGCGGGCCGCGCCCGAACGCTCCGTCGTCGCCGATCGCAGCAGCAGCACCGCGCATGCGAGCGTGACCGCCGCGGCCACCAGTGTGATCACCGCGCCGCCGTGGTGGCGCTGACTCCCGACCAGGTCGGCCACCGGTGTCTCGGCCAGATGAGAGGCCCGCACGGCGACGTCGCGGATCACCCACAGGCTGATCGCCAGGTAGGCCATCCCCGCGCTGGTGGCCGCGGCCAAGACCGCCAGCACCCGCAACGGCCAACCCCGCACCGCCAAGGCTGCGACGGCGGTGGCCAACAGCAACACGGCAAGCGGCAGCAGCGCCGTCGACCACGAGCCCCCGGACAGCGCGACGGTCTTGGGCTGGCCCAGCCCGTCGAAGGACGTCACCTCAACCCAGGTCATCCGCGACGCCACCCACAGCGTGGCCGCGGCCAACACCAGACCGATCTGCGCGATCCGGATCACGGCTCAGTCAGCGTTTCCGCAGCAGCGATGGCGTTCAGCACGGCACGCGCCTTGTTCGCCGCCTCGGTGTACTCGTACGGACCGTTGGAGTCGGCCACGACTCCCCCGCCTGCCTGCACGTAGGCGGTGCCGTGCCGCATCAGCGCGGTACGGATGGCGATCGCGAAATCGGCGTTGCCTGCGAAGTCGAGGTAGCCGAGCACACCGCCATAGAGGCCACGCCTGGTCTTCTCGACCTCCTCGATCAGCTCCATCGCGCGTACTTTCGGGGCCCCGGACAGGGTTCCCGCCGGGAAGCAAGCGGTCACGGCGTCAAGGGCGGTCTTGCCCTCGGCCAGCAGCCCGGTCACCGTCGACACCAGGTGCATGACGTGGCTGTAGCGCTCGATGTGGCTGTAGTCCTCCACGCGTACCGTTCCGGGCCGGCAGACCCGGCCCAGGTCGTTGCGGCCCAGGTCGACGAGCATCAGGTGCTCGGCACGTTCCTTCTCGTCTTCGGCCAGCTCCTTCTCGAGGAGCAGGTCTTCCTCCTCGGTCGCACCACGCCACCGCGTCCCGGCGATGGGGTGCGTGGTGGCCCGCCCGTCCTTGACTGTCACCAGCGCTTCGGGGCTGGATCCGACGACCGAAAAGTCAAGTCCGCCAGAGGCATCGGGCACGTTGAGTAGATACATGTACGGGCTGGGGTTCGTCACCCGCAGCATCCGGTACACGTCGAGCGGGTCGGCGTCGGTGTCCACCTCGAACCGCTGGGACGGCACGACCTGGAACGCCTCGCCTGCCTCGATGTCGCCGACGAGCTTCTCGACGATCGCGGTGTACTCCTCAACGGTGCGCTGGGAACGATGTATCGGCTCGGGCCGGCTGAAGGTCGCCACCGTCGACGACAGATGCTCACCGAGCGCCGCGGTCATCACGTCCAACCGGGCGACGGCGTCGTCGTAGGCTCCGTCGACGCGTTCGTCGGTGCCGTTCCAGTTCACGGCGTTGGCGACCAGCGTGATCGTGCCCTCGTGGTGGTCGACGGCGGCGATGTCGGTGGCCAGTAGCAGCAGCATGTCGGGCAGTCCGAGATCGTCGACCGCCAGCGAGGGCAGCTTCTCGAGTCGTCGCACCATGTCGTAGGCGAAGAAACCGACCAGGCCGCCCGACAGTGGCGGCAGACCCGCCAACGGTTCGGTCTTGAGCAACTCCAGTGTCGCGTGAAGGGCTGCCAGCGGATCGCCGCCCTGCGGTGCGTCCTGGGGCGTCGTACCCAACCACACCGCCTCGCCGTCACGGATCGTCAGCGCCGAGGGGGCGCCCGCGCCGATGAACGACCATCGCGACCACGAGCGGCCGTTCTCGGCCGACTCCAGCAAGAACGTCCCGGGCCGGTTGGCGGCCAGCTTGCGGTACGCCGACAGCGGGGTCTCACTGTCGGCGAGCACCTTGCGGGTCACCGGCACCACGCGGTGTTCGGCGGCCAGCGTCCGGAAGTCCTCGCGTGAAGTGGTGAGGGCCAGCGATGAGCGCTTGCGCGAAGAGCCATCAGCCAGGTTGGCGGTCGTTTGCACCAGGTAATCCTCCCAGACCGGTAGCAAGGGACCGGCATCAAGTCAGGCGTAGCGTGACACTCATGAAACGTGGTGACCAGGTTGCCGAGTTCGAATTGCCGGACGAAAAGGGCACTGTGCGAAGCCTCACAGAGTTGCTCGCCAACGGCCCGATCGTGCTGTTCTTCTACCCTGCGGCGTCGAGCCCGGGCTGTACCAAGGAGGCCTGCCACTTCCGCGACCTCGCGTCGGAGTTCGCCGCGGTCGGCGCCAGCCGGGTCGGCATCAGCACCGACGCCGTCGAGAAGCAGGCGAAGTTCGCCGAGAAGCGGAGCTTCGACTACCCGCTGCTGTCGGACGCCGAGGGCACCGTCGCCACGCAGTTCGGCGTCAAGCGTGGTCTGCTCGGCAAGTTCATGCCGGTCAAGCGGACGACGTTCGTCATCGACAGCGACCGCACCGTGCTCGGTGTGATCGCCAGCGAGGTCAGCATGGACACCCACGCGGACAAGGCGCTTGAGGTGTTGCGGCAACGCCAGTCGGCGTGACGCCCGTCCTCGAACTCGCCGACGTGACGTTCCGTCGCGACGGCAAGCAGATCATCGACGGCATCTCACTCACCGTGAACGCCGGCGAACACTGGGCGTTGCTCGGCCCCAACGGAGCCGGCAAGAGCACGCTGCTGGGGTTCTGCGCCGCGGTCATGTTCCCCTCGTCGGGCACCGTGCACATCCTCGGCGAACAGATGGGCCGAGTGGAGTTGGCGCGGCTGCGTCGCTTCATCGGCCACGTGAATCCCCGCCACCGCCTGCAGTATTCGCTCAGTGTGCGCGAAGTCGTGCTCACCGGAATCACCGCGACAATCGACACCCCGATGCGATGGACGCCGAGCGCGCAAGAGCGCGACCGTGCGGACGCGATGATCGACGCGGTGGGCCTGTCCCACAAGGCCGCTGACGTGTGGCCGACGCTGTCGCAGGGCGAGCGAGGCCGAACGCTCATCGCACGCGCGTTGGTGGCCGAGCCGCAACTGCTGCTGCTCGACGAGCCGACCACGGGTCTCGACGTGGCCGCGCGCGAACAGCTGCTGGAGACCATCGATTCGCTGGACGACACGCACCCGGAGGTGGCGTCGATCCTGGTCACTCACCACCTCGAGGAACTACCGACCACCACGACGCACGCGCTGCTGATTGCCGAGGGGCGAACGGTCGCCGTCGGCCCCGCACGCACGACGGTGACGACCGACAATGTCAGCGACGCGTTCGCTCACCCGGTGGTCGTCGGCTACGAGCAGGGCCGGTGGACCGCACGCGCCAAGGCCACCCGCATCATCGATATGTGACCGTCACAGACGGGACCGCAGAAACTCCTGTGCACGGTGGTGAAAATCTTGCACCGCAGCTGCTTTCGGCCGCAGCCCGTCTGCGCCGTGATACATCCCTGGGACGGTGACCAGTTCACACTCGACCCCGCAGGCCCTCAACTTCTCGGCGTACGCGACGTCTTCCTCGTAAAACAGGTCGAGTTCACCGACTCCTACCCACGCCGGCGGCAGGCCGGACAAATCGACACGGCGCGCGGGCGCAGCGTATTCGGGCGCGTCCGACATCCGGGGCTCGCGTCCCAGATACGAGGTCCAGCCGAACCGGGTGGATGACGCCGTCCACACGAACGCGCCGCGGCCTTCGTGGTCGGCGCGAAGCGCCGTGCGGTCGTCGAGCATCGGATACATGAGCACTTGTGCGCGCAGTGCGATCCCTTCGTCGTGGGAGCGCTGGGCGACCGCAGCGGACAGGCCGCCGCCGGCACTGCCGCCCATGACCGCGATCCGGTCCGCGTCTATGCCGAGTTCGTCCGCACGGTCGCGCATCCACCGCAAGGTGGCCATACAGTCGTCGAGCGGTGCGGGGAACGGGTGCTCGGGTGCCAGGCGGTAGTCGGGTGAGACGGCGACGACACCGAGATTCCGTGCGACCCGCGCTGTTCCGAACGCCTCAAACTGAGGTGAACCGACGATCATCCCACCGCCGTGGATGTAGAGCACGGCGGGCCGCGGCACACTGCCCGCGTCAGGGGTGAAGATCCGCACCGGCACTGCGGGATCGCCGATGACCCGTTTGGTCACCGTGACACCACGCCCCGCCAGTGTCGGGATCCGGGAGTTGAAGCGGAACAACGGAAGTGTGCGCCGGCTGTCCGTGTTCGGGATGTAAGGCAGGAGTGGACTCCGGAGATCCGGCGACACGGCCGCCATGGCGTCCTGCATGGCCCTATAACGTCGCACCGCGAGCGCGGCCACACCGACAGCGGCAACTGCAGCCAACTTCTTCACGCCCGAAGCTTAAGCCTCCGGGCCGAGCAACAGGTCCGCATCGAAACAGCTGTGGTCACCGGTGTGACATGCCGCGCCGACCTGGTCGACCTCGAGCAGCACGGTGTCGCCGTCGCAGTCGAGTCGCACCGAGTGGACATGCTGGGTATGGCCCGACGTCTCCCCCTTGACCCAGTGCTCCTGCCGGGACCGCGAATAGTAGGTCGCCTTGCGGGTTTCCAGTGTCCGGGCCAGTGCGATGTCGTCCATCCACGCCACCATCAGTACCTGACCGGTGCCGCGCTCCTGTGCGACAGCGGTGAACAACCCGTTGGCATCGCGCTTGAGCCGCGAGGCGATGCTTGCGTCCAGCGTCATGATCGTCTGTTCTTCGCGCGAACGCTCATCACCGGACCACAATCCCTTCTGCCGCCATCGCCGCCTTGACCTGCCCGATCGTCAGCTCACGGAAGTGGAAGACGCTGGCGGCCAGCACGGCATCGGCACCTGCAACAACCGCAGGCGCGAAATGTTCCGGTGCACCCGCCCCGCCACTGGCGATCACCGGCACGTTGACCGCCCCGCGCACGGCCGTGATCATCGGCAGGTCGAACCCGGCCTTGGTGCCGTCGAAGTCCATCGAGTTGAGCAGGATCTCGCCGACGCCGAGTTCGGCCCCCCGCGTGGCCCATTCGACGGCGTCAATGCCCGTGCCCCGCCGTCCGCCGTGCGTGGTGACCTCCCAGCCCGACGCCGTCGACTCCTCACCCTGCGGCACGGTGCGCGCGTCGACGGACAGCACGATGCACTGCGACCCGAACTGACGCGACAACTCCGCCAGTAGCTCGGGCCGCGCGATGGCGGCGGTGTTGACCGCGACCTTGTCCGCACCCGCGCGCAGCAACACGTCGACATCGGCCACCGAGCGCACCCCGCCGCCGACGGTCAACGGGATGAACACCTGTTCGGCGGTGCGCTTGACCACCTCGAGCATGGTGGCCCGACCCGCGGACGATGCGGTGACGTCCAGGAACGTGAGTTCGTCGGCGCCCTCCGCGTCGTAGGCCGCGGCCAACTCGACGGGATCGCCTGCGTCGCGCAGGTTCTCGAAGTTCACGCCCTTGACCACCCGCCCGTCGTCGACGTCCAGGCACGGGATGATGCGAACCGCGAGGTCCATCTAGAAATCCTCCGGTGCGCCGACCGCCTGCAGCAACTCGAGCAGCTCGCGGTGAGCGCCGGGCGCCCCGGCCAGCGCCGAGCGCGAGTCAGTGGTCCAGTCGCTGCCGTCCAGGTTCGTGACGATACCGCCGGCCGCCCGCGCCAATGCGACACCGGCGGCGTGGTCCCACACATGCGCACCGAAACTGATGGCGCCGCCGAGGATCCCGGACGCGACGTATGCGAAGTCGATTCCGATAGCGCCGTGCATCCGCATTCGGGAGCACTTACGGCTCAAGTCCTCGATCACCGCAAGCCGGTACCGCCCCGGCACCTTGCCACGCGAGTCGACGTTGAAGGTGCTGACCCCGACGATCGATTCGGCGAGCTTCGCCGTTTTCAACTGCGGCTGCTCGACACCGTTGTTGCGCAATGGGTTACCGACGACGCCGGTGAACCGCTCCCCGGTGAACGGCATCCAGGTCAGGCCGGCGACGGGTTCGCCGTTACGCACCAGGCCGAGCAGGATGGCGGCCATCGGCGAGCCGGCCGCATAGTTGAAGGTGCCGTCGATCGGGTCGAGGACCCACACCAGCGGCGACTCGACATCGGCGCCGCCGAACTCCTCGCCGTGCACCTCGATGCCGGTCTCGCGGGTCAGCGCCTCGACGACTTGCCGTTCGATCGCGAGGTCGACCTCGGTGGCGAAGTCGTTGCCCTTCTTCTGCACGGCCGAATCAGCGCGGCGTCCCTCGATGAACGGCTTGGCCGCGTCGTCGAGGATCTTCGCGGCCTCGGCGACCAGTGCGTCGAGATCGGCCGTGTCCAGTGCCATCTACTGATCCACCGCGGCGAGCGCCTCCGGAAGCGTGAACCGCCCCGCATACAACGCCTTTCCGACAATCGCGCCTTCCACGCCACTGTCGGTGAGGGTGGCGATGGCCCGAAGGTCGTCGAGGCTCGACACGCCGCCCGATGCGATCACCGGTGCCTCGGTGCGATCGGTGACCTTCGTCAGCAGTTCCAGGTTGGGCCCGTTGAGGGTGCCGTCCTTGGTGACATCGGTGACGACGAAACGCGAACATCCCTCGCGGTCAAGGCGTTCCAGTACGTCCCACAGGTCGCCGCCGTCGGTCTCCCAGCCGCGGCCGCGCAACCGGTGGTCGCCGTCGACGATCTTCACGTCGAGACCGACGGCCACCTTGTCGCCGTGTTCGGCGACGACCTTCGCGCACCACTGCGGATTCTCCAGCGCCGCGGTGCCGAGATTCACCCGGGCGCAGCCGGTGTCCAGCGCGGCCTTCAACGAATCGTCGTCGCGAATCCCGCCGGACAGCTCCACCGCGACGTCGAGCCTGCCGACCACCTCGGCGAGCAGTCCACGGTTGCTGCCCCGGCCGAACGCGGCGTCGAGGTCGACAAGATGGATCCACTCGGCACCGTCGCGCTGCCAGTTCATCGCGGCGTCGAGCGCCGAGCCGTACTCGGTCTCGCTGCCTGCCTTTCCCTGCATGAGGCGAACGGCGCGACCTTCGACCACGTCGACGGCGGGAAGGAGTATCAATCTCACGGCCGTCAACCTAGAGCCCCTCAACCCAATTGCCCAAAAGCGAGGCGCCCGCGTCACCGCTCTTCTCGGGGTGGAACTGGGTGGCGGCAAGCGGCCCGTCCTCGACAGCAGCCAGGAACGGAACGGTGTGCGTGGCCCAGGTCAGCTGTGCATCCGGGTTGCCTTCCCACTGCTGCGCGGCGTAGGAGTGCACGAAGTAGAACCGGGTATCGATGTCCAGTCCCTTGAACAGGCGGGTGCCCTGCGGCGCGTCGACGACGTTCCATCCCATATGCGGGATCACCGGGGCGTCCAGTCGGATGACGGCGCCCGGCCACTGCCCGCAGCCGGTGGACTCCACGCCGAACTCGACACCGCGTGCGAAGAGGATCTGCATGCCGACGCACACCCCGAGCACCGGGCGGCCGGCCGCCACTCGGTCGGCGATGATCTTCTCCCCGCCGATCTTTCGCAGGCCCGTCATGCATGCCTCGAATGCGCCGACGCCGGGTACCACCAGGCCGTCGGCGTTCATCGCGACATCGGCGTCTGCCGTCACCTCGACGTCCGCGCCGACGCGCTCCAGCGCGCGTTGTGCCGAGCGCAGATTTCCGGAGCCGTAGTCGAGCACAACGACTCTGGCTGTCACAGCGCGCCTTTGGTGGATGGCACCCCACTGACGCGCGGGTCAAACTCGACGGCCTGGCGCAGTGCACGGGCGACGGCCTTGTACTCCGCCTCGGTGATGTGATGCGGGTCGCGGCCGTACAGCACGCGCACGTGCAACGCGATACGCGCATTCATCGCAATGGTTTCGAACACGTGCCGGTTCACCACCGTGTGATACGGCGCCTCGGATCCTGCGATCGTGAAGCGCAGCATGTGGTCCGGCTCGCCCGTGTGCACGCAGTACGGCCTGCCGGACACGTCGACGGCGGCATGGGCGAGCGATTCGTCCATCGGGATCCACGCATCGCCGAATCGCCGGATTCCCTTCTTGTCACCGAGCGCCTGGCCCAATGCCTGACCCAGCACGATCGCGGTGTCCTCGATGGTGTGGTGGCCCTCGATCTCGACATCGCCCTTGGCGCGCACGGTCAGATCGAAGCTCGCGTGGCTGCCCAGCGCGGTGAGCATGTGGTCGAAGAACGCGACGCCGGTTTCGACGCTGACGATGCCGGTGCCGTCGAGGTCGAGCTCGACGACGATGTCGGATTCCTTGGTCTTTCGTTCGATCTTCGCGCGGCGCGGGTCGGTCACTGTGCTCCTACTGATACGAGTTGGGTGGCGGCAAGCGCTGCACTGGCTGCGAGCAGCGCGTCGTTCTCCTCGGCGAGCCCTGTGGTGGCGCGCAGATAGCCGGGGATGCCGACGTCGCGGACGAGAATGCCGGCGTCGAGGTAGCGCTGCCAGGTGGCGGCCGCGTCGGCGAACTCGCCGAACAGCACGAAGTTCGCGTCGCTATCGATGACGCGAAAACCCATACCGGTCAAGGCTTCTGTGACGCGTTCACGCTCGGCGATGAGCTTGGCCACGCTGCCAAGCGTGTCGTCGGCGTGGCGCAGCGCGGCTCTGGCGGCCGCCTGGGTGACCGACGACAGGTGATAGGGCAGCCGCACGAGCAGCATCGCGTCGATCACAGCAGGCGCAGCGATGAGATACCCGAGCCGTCCACCGGCGAATGCGAACGCCTTGCTCATGGTGCGGGTGACGACAAGCTTGGCCGGAAACTCATCGATGAGATTTACCGCGCTGGGCTGGCTCGAGAACTCTCCGTACGCCTCGTCGACGATGAGCATGCCGGTATCCATCGCCTCGAGCAGTCGGCGCAGTTCCTCCAACGGAACGCTCTGTCCCGAAGGGTTGTTGGGGCTTGCGACGAACACGATGTCCGGGCTGTGCTCCTTGATCGCCTGCACCGCGACACCGGCGTCGAGGCTGAAGTCGTCGGCGCGATGGGCCACCAGCCACTTCGTCTGGGTGCCGTCGGAGATGATGGGATGCATCGAGTACGACGGCACGAATCCGATGGCGCTGCGGCCGGGACCGCCGAACGCCTGCAACAGCTGCTGCAGGATCTCGTTGGAACCGTTTGCGGCCCAAAGATTCTCGACGTCGAGCGCGACACCGGTCTGTGCGGCGAGGTATACGGCCAGATCGGTGCGCAGCGCCACCGCGTCACGGTCGGGATAGCGGTGCAGCTCACCGGCAACCGCCCGCACCGATGCCGTCACGTCGTCGACAAGTGCCTGGGTTGGCGGATGCGGGTTTTCGTTGGTGTTGAGCCGCACCGGCACCTGCAACTGCGGCGCCCCGTACGGCGACTTGCCGCGAAGATCCTCGCGCAACGGAAGATCAGCCAGCGTCACCTGTTTGCCGGGGGTCACGTCTCGAACCTCCGCCGTACCGCCTCGCCGTGCGAGGGCAGGTTTTCGGCTTCGGCAAGAGTGATGACGTAACCCGAGACGTCCTTGAGTGCAGCCTCGTCGTAGTCGACGACGTGGATGCCGCGCAGGAAGGTCTGCACCGACAATCCACTGGAGTGCCGGGCGCAGCCGGCGGTGGGCAGCACGTGGTTGGACCCGGCGCAGTAGTCGCCGAGGCTCACCGGCGAGTACGCACCGACGAATATCGCACCGGCCGAACGGATTCGGCGCGCCACACCGCGGGCATCGACGGTCTGGATCTCCAGGTGCTCGGCCGCGTACGCGTTGACGGTGCGAATGCCTGCGTCGAGGTCGTCGACCAGCACGGTCGCCGACTGCTTGCCACCCAGTGCCGCCGCCACCCTCTCGCGGTGGACGGTGGTGGCCAGTTGGTTCGCCAGCTCTCTGTCAGTAGCGTCGGCCAAGTTTGTGCTGGGCGTGACCAGCACGCTGGCGGCCATCTCATCGTGCTCGGCCTGGCTGATCAGATCGGCCGCGACGTGCACCGGATCGGCGGTGTGGTCAGCGAGGATGGCGATCTCGGTCGGCCCGGCCTCGGCGTCGATACCGACCTGCGAGCGGCAGATCCGCTTTGCCGCGGTGACGTAGATGTTGCCCGGACCGGTGATCATGTCGACCGGCGCGAGTTCGGCCCCGCCGGTGTCGGTACCGCCGTACGCCAGCAGGGCCACCGCCTGCGCGCCGCCGACCGCCCACACCTCATCCACGCCGAGCAGCCCCGCCGCCGCGAGGATGGTCGGGTGGGGCAGGCCGTCAAAATCGGCCTGCGGCGGGCTGGCGATGACCAGCGAGTCCACGCCGGCCGTCTGCGCGGGCACCACGTTCATCACCACGCTCGACGGGTAGACGGCGTTACCGCCGGGCACGTAGAGGCCCACCCGCTCGACCGGCACCCAGCGCTCGGTGACGGTCGCGCCGGGGGCGAGCGTCGTGGTGGTGTCGGTGCGCCGCTGATCGGCGTGCACGGCGCGGGCGCGTTCGATCGCGACCTCGAGCGCGGCCCGCACGTCGGCGTCCAGCTCGGTCAGCGCGCGCTTCAGTCGCTCGGCCGGCACCCGAACGGTCTCCGGACGCACCCCGTCGAAGGACTCGCCGTACTCCAGGGCGGCCTCGGCACCCCGTTCGGCGACCGCGTCGACGATCGGCCGGACCGTGGGCACGACGGCTTCGACGTCCACGCCGCCGCGCGGCAGGGCGGCCCGCAACTGCGCCGCACTCAGCGTGCGGTTGCGCAAGTCGATGCGCGAGATCGGCCCCGGCGATACATTCACGCTGACCATTCTCCCATCGCAGTACAAATCGGTTATGGAGGCGTCATGCGAGCTTCAGGTTCGAGAAAAGACCACCCCAACAATGCGCCGGGCGTGCCGATGATCTTCCCGCCGGCGGTGGAGAACTTTCAGGTCAAGTACGTGAACCCGATGCTCAAGCCGATCTCGCGATTTCTGCCCGGGATGGCGACCATCAAACACCGGGGCCGCAAGTCGGGTAAGCCGTACGAGACGATCGTGACCGCTTACCGAAAGGGCGACACGGTGGCGATCGCGCTGGGGCACGGGAAAACGGACTGGGTGAAGAACGTGCTGGCGGCCGGCGAAGCCGATCTGCACCTGATTCGGCGTGATCTGCACCTCACCAACCCGCGGATCCTGCCTGCGGGCAGCGGCGGCGTCGACGACCTGCCGTTCATGGCCCGCGCGCAGGCGAAGAGGGTCGGCACTTTCGTCGCCGATATCGCCTGACCGTCAGCGCGTGAACACCGTCTTGCCCGTCATCGTGGGCCAGACGTCGGCGGCTTCGTCCCACGGCACCACGCGGTCGACGGCGGGCGCCAGATCACAGCCGGCCTCCAGCAGTTCGACGACCTCCGGAATGACCGCCCGGGCGTTGACCCGGCCGGTCACGAACCTCACCCCACGGGTGTACATCGGCAGCAGCGGCATCTCCACCGCGCCCTGGTAGTAGATGCCGGTGTCGGTGCACACACCGTCCGGCCATGTCACGCGCAAGGTCGCCGCCAGTACGGCAGGCTCCGCGGAGGTGTGGACAGTGACCGGGTAGGGCCCCGACGACTTCTCCGGTTTCGGCGTGTCATGCACTGTGGCACCGAGCTTTTCGGCCGCGGCAAGCCGCTGCGGGTCCGTGTCGACATAGTCGACGTCGAGGCTGAGCGCCGCGGCCAGTCCCGCCGCGTACAGGCCGATCGACTGACGCCCGACGACCAGAACGCGCCGATCGGCCTCGTCGAGCGCGGCGAGTTCGGCACGGTAGGGCCCGATGCAACGCCAGCCGTCGACGATGTTGTCCGACAGGGACGCGATGCTAACCAGGTCGACGCCGCGGGGGATCGCGACCAGCATCGCGTCGGCGTATGGCACGAGCACGAGGTCCGCCATGAACCCGCCGCCGTCCAAACCGGCGAGGGGCGCCATGCCGTACATGGCCATCAGCGGCAACGAGCAACACGACCCGGTCGCCCCTCGCCGGCATTCACGGCAGTGCCCGCAGCTGATCTGAAACGGGATGACGACGCGGTCGCCGGGGTTGACGCCCCGTACGGCATCCCCGACGGCGACGACTTCGCCAATGCCCTCGTGGCCCACGGCGTGTCCGGGCGGCATCGGCAGCCTGCCTTCGGCGACCGCCACGTCGAGGTCGCAGCACGCCACCAGTAGCGGCCGGACGACAGCCTGCTCAGGCGCCGTTATCTCGGGCTCGGCGGCCTCCCGCCAGGCATACTCGCCGGCCTCCTCGAACATCAGCTGCTGCATCAGTGAACCCTTCTTTAGCGATTACTCAACTATTCTTGAGTGACCTTTCTAGTAAAGTCAAGGGATGCCTCGCCCGGACCGCAGCCGTACGGCGCTCGTCGACACCGCGGCTCTGCTGTTTCGCAGGCAGGGTTACGCCGCCACGGGCGTCAACCAGATCCTGCAGACCGCAGACGTCAAAGCCGGGTCGCTCTACCACCACTTCCCCGACGGTAAGCAGCAGTTGGCCGCCGCTGTGGTGGACAGCGTGGGTACAGACATCGAGGAAAGGTTGCGGCAGTTCCTCGACAGCGGATTGCCGGTCGCCGACATCGTCAACGGCTGGATCGACCTGATGGCCTCCGGGCTGGCCTCGGATCGCCGCGACGGGTGTCCGATCGAACCGATCGCGACCGAGTCGGTGAACGCGAGCCCGCTCGTTCGCGAGGCGTCGGCCCGGGCGTTCCGCGGATGGCGCCTCGCCGTTGCCGACCGGCTGCGCCAGGACGGCTGGGCCGACGCCGAAGCCGATGAGACTGCGCTCGCCGTTATCGCGCTCCTCGAAGGCGCGCTGATCCTGTCACGCATCGCAGGCGACAGCGCCGCGCTCGAGGCGGCCAAAACGGGTGCGCGCACACTGCTCAACGGTTAGCTGTCGTTGGATGTGTCCGACGGTCCGGGGTCTGTGTCCTTGTCTCCGGCGTTCGCCGGATCGTCGGACCCAGGAGTGGTCGGGTTCGGTGGCGTGTTCGAAGTGATCTCGTCCTTGACCGTCTCGCCGGACTTCGCTTTCGGCGCGAAGATCGGCCAAGAGGTGCTACTTGCACAACTCGGTGAGGGTGTCGTTGGCGGCGTCGGCTTTCTTCAGCCGCTCGGCCTGCGCCGGATCATCGTTGGGCGCGCCCGCTGTTGTGTTGGCGCCGATGTCCATCAGGGTGTTGGCGAAGTCGCGGACCGTCTCAGCCAGATGCTCCGGCGTCGCGGGGTCCAGCCGCGCCATCAGGTACTGCCCGCCGTCATATAGCGACACCCGGGCGTTGGCGGCCACGGCCTGGGCGCCTGTGACGTCGCGGGGCCCGCCTGCCGGTGAGAGGTTCGTGTTGAGGGAGACGCCACGCCGCACGATGTTGACGGCGGTGCAGACCTGGAGCTTGGCGTCTGCGATCTGGGCCGGGTCGTACTCGGTCTTGGAGTACTCCGACCGGTACAGCGTCCACCCGGCCAGGGCCAGCGCGGCGACCGCCACAACCAGGCTGATGATGGTCAACAGGCCGAGGCGGCGCGATTCGACATACACGATGGGCCATGCTAATGGCCTCGAGCATCGCCCAGCGGAACTGCGCGGCAATCCAGCCGTCGGGTTGCTTAAAAATCCAGTCCGATGTCCAGTACTCGCACCGAATGGGTGAGGGCTCCCACGGCCAGGTAGTCGACGCCCGTTCCGGCGTACTCGGCCGCCGTGTCGAGCGACAGGCCGCCAGAGGATTCCAGTTTCGTTGCCGGTGAACGGGAATCGCGACGCTGCACCGCGATCTGCGTCTGCCAGACCGGGAAGTTGTCGAGCAGCACGAGTTCCACATTCTCCGCGAACACCTCGTCGAGTTGCTCGAGAGAGTCGACCTCGACTTCGCACGGCAGATCCGGCGCGGCGTCACGGACGGCGCGCAGTGCGACTACCACGGATCCCGCCGCCGCGACATGGTTGTCCTTGATCAGCGCGGCGTCACCCAACCCCATCCGATGGTTCACACCACCGCCGACACGAACCGCGTACTTCTGCAGGGCCCGCAGCCCCGGCAGTGTCTTGCGGGTGTCGCGGATCTTGGCGTTGGTGCCTTCGACCGCATCCACCCAGGCCGCGGTCGTGGTGGCGATTCCTGACAGATGGCACATCAGGTTGAGGGTGGTCCGCTCGGCCGTCAGCAGCCCCTGCGTAGGCGCCTCGACAGTGAGCACCACCCCGCCGGACTCCAGCCGCGCGCCATCTTGGACGCGATCCTTGACGACATATCCACCGGGTCCCAGCACCTCGTCGAATGCCAGCAGCGCGATATCCACCCCGGCGATCACACCCGGCTGCCGGACGACGATCGACGCTGTCGTTGTCGCGTCGGCGCGGACCGTCGCCAGCGTCGTGACATCGGGCCCGTATTGCAGATCCTCCTCGAGCGCGCGGGCGATCACCCGCCGAGCCTCTGCGAGCTCATCGGCATTCAGTTCCATCAGCAGCACGCCACCACCGGCACCAGACTGCGCGCCAACGCCGGATCGGTAACCGGATAGTCGGCACGATGATGGCAGCCTCGCGATTCGGTGCGCGCCAACGCCGCCGCCGTGACAGCACCCGCGGCGGCCGTCAGCGCTACATCTTCGAAATCATTGCGCGAGTTTATGTTTCGCGGCAACGCGGCCTCCAGTTCCTGCGTCAATGCGCGCAGGCCGTGGTCGTCACGGACGACCGACGCGTAACTTGACATCGCCCGCTGCAGATCGGCCCGAGGCAACGCGCGGCGTGACGGCGCCTCCTGCGGCCGTGCCGTCGACACCCCGGCATCCGAAGCATGCGCGGCGGCGGCCTTTCCCGCCCGGCCACCAAGCACGAGGCCCTCGAGCAGGCTGTTGGAGGCCAATCGGTTCGCGCCGTGCATACCGGTGCGCGCCACCTCGCCTGCGGCGAACAGGCCCGCCATCTCGGTGCGCCCATGCACGTCCGTCAGCACACCGCCGCAGCTGTAATGCGCACCCGGAACGACCGGGATGGCCTGGCGCGTCGGATCGATGCCCGCTTCCCGGCATGCCGCCGTGACCGTGGGGAACCGCTTTTCGAAGCCCGCGATGCCGCGTGCGTCGAGGTAGACGCAGGGATCACCGGTCGCGGTCATCCGTGCGTCGATCGCCGCGGCGACCACGTCCCGCGGCGCGAGGTCGCCCATCGGGTGCACTCCCTCGGTGACCGAACGCCCCTGGGAGTCGAGAAGGACAGCGCCCTCACCACGAACCGCCTCGGTGATCAGCGGCCGGCGGCCCCCGCCGTGCCCGTCGAACAGCATCGTGGGGTGAAACTGGATGAACTCCAGATCGCACACCGGCAGCCCGGCCCACATCGCCAGCGCGACGCCGTCACCGGTCGACCCCTCCGGATTGGTGGTGGCCGAGTACAGATGGCCGAGTCCGCCGGTCGCCAGGATCACCGATGGCGCATGGACGATCCCCAAACCGTCGTCGTTGAGCGTGAGCACACCCGTGACCGCACCCGCATCGTGAAGAATCTCCAGCGCGACGTGGTTGCGGCGAATGTCCAACCGTGCCGCGGCGCCGTCGAGCGCGCGCTGCACCTCCGCACCGGTCGCATCGCCCCCGGCGTGGATGATCCGCCGCCGCGTATGTCCTCCCTCGCGGGTCAGCGACCACTGTCCCGGCGCTGATTCGTCGAACTGTGCTCCGTCGTCGACGAGGTCGCGCACGGCGCGATATCCGTCGGCGACGATGGAGCGCACCGCATCCGGATCACACAGCCCGGCGCCTGCGGCCAAGGTGTCGGCGACATGCGCCTCCACCGAGTCCTCGGTCTCGGGCAGCACGACGGCTATGCCGCCCTGCGCGTAGAACGTGGCGGTCTCGCCGGCCTTGCTGAGCACCACCACTTTTCGGCCGCGACGATGCACCGCGAGGGCGGCCACCAGGCCCGCGACTCCGGTGCCGATCACCACGACGTCGGCACGCTGTTGCCAGTAGCCCGCCCGCGGACCTGAGCCTCCGCAGGCCGCCTGGCGAGTCACTCGCCGCCGCCGGATTGACCGATCTCGATCATCCGCTGCACGCTGGCACTCGCCAGTCGAGCGATCTCGGGATCCACGTCTACTTCGTCCTTGCCTTCCACCAGGCAGCGCAGCAGCGCGGCGGGCGTGATCATCTTCATGAACTTGCACGACGCCCGGTCGTTGACCGCACGGAAGTCGACTTCCGGTGCGGCACGGCGCAACTGGTGCAACATCCCGACCTCGGTCGCGACCAACACCTGGCGCGCCCGGGTCTCCCGCGCAGCGTCGAGCATGCCGCCCGTGGACAGGATCTTTACCCGGTCCTCCGGGAAAGCGCCCTCGCCGGCCAGATACAGAGCCGAAGTGGCACAACCGCATTCGGGGTGCACGTACAGTTCGGCGTCGGGGTGTGCGCGAGCCTGGTCGGCAAGCTCGTCACCGTTGATGCCTGCGTGCACGTGGCACTCGCCGGCCCACACGTGCAGGTTCTTGCGGCCGGTGACCCGGCGCACGTGGGCACCGAGGAACTGATCCGGGCAGAACAGCACCTCGCGGTCGGCCGGAATCGACGCGACCACCTCTACGGCGTTCGACGAGGTGCAGCAGATGTCGGTCTCGGCCTTCACCGCGGCAGTGGTGTTGACGTAGGACACCACGACCGCCCCAGGATGCTCGGCCTTCCACGCGCGCAGTTCGTCGGCGGTGATCGAGTCGGCCAGAGAGCAACCGGCCCGCTGGTCGGGAATGAGAACCGTCTTGTCCGGCGACAGGATCTTGGCGGTCTCGGCCATGAAATGCACACCGCAGAACACGATGGTGTCCTCAGGCGCCTCAGCGGCGATGCGCGACAGCGCCAGCGAGTCACCGACGTGGTCGGCGACGTCCTGGATGGCCGGCAGCTGGTAGTTGTGCGCCAGCAGCGTCGCGCCGCGCAGGTCGGCCAGGCGACGCACCTCGGCGGCCCATTCTTCATCGCCGTCGACGCCGGAAAATCCCGTCGGACCAGCGACAATCCGGCTCGCCAGATCGTCAGCGGGCATACGGTCGAGAACCGTCACAGCCGACTCCTCACTCCCGTCGAGGTTTTCGACTTATAATCGAAAACATGTCACATAGTATCACCGAACACGAGGTGCTGACCGCTGTGTTCCAGGTTCGCGGCCTTAACCCCCACGGCGAATCCGGGAAACCCGCACTTCACGTGCTGTTGTGGCAGCGTGCACTCGAACCACAGCGGGGAAAGTGGGCTCTTCCGGGCGGCCGACTCGGCGACGACGAGGACCTGACCAGCTCCGTTCGCCGTCAGCTCGCCGAGAAGGTCGATCTGCGTGAGGTTGCTCACCTCGAGCAGCTCGCTGTGTTCTCCGACCCAAACCGGGTGCCGGGGACACGCACGATCGCGTCGACGTTCCTCGGGCTGGTGCCCTCCCCTGCGATCCCCGAACTGCCTTCGGACACGCGGTGGCACCCGGTGAACGATCTGCCGCCGATGGCGTTCGACCACGGCCCCATGGTCGAGCACGCATGCACGCGGCTGGCCGCCAAGCTCTCCTATACGAACATCGGATTCGCCCTGGCGCCAACTGAATTCGCCTTGTCAACACTGCGAAACATCTACAGTGGCGCGTTGGGTCACCCAGTCGACGCAACCAACCTCCAGCGCGTGTTGGAGCGGCGCAACGTCATTACCCGCACCGGCACCACCGCGCGTTCGGGTCGCAGCGGCGGACGCCCCGCAGCGCTCTACCGGTTCACCGATGCCCGCTATCGGGTCACCGACGAATTCGCCGCGTTGCGCCCGCCCGGGTGAGTCGGCTGGCTTCTTACCGGTTTCTTAAGTAAGAATGGCCAGATGGATCTGGGCAGCGTCGCGCCAGTAGTTGGTGCCGAGTGGATCGGGACCGTCCCTCACGAGGAGCTTGCGCGGGGCACGCGCCCGCAGCTGCCCGCCGATGACCCGTTCTACGATCCGCCGACCGGCTTCCAGCACGCGGCGCCCGGAACCGTCCTGCGCAGCCGCGACGTCGAAGTGGCATTCCTCGGGTGGATCCCGCAGAAGTTCACAGCGACCCAGCTGCTGTATCGGACCACCGACATGCACGGAAATGCAGATGCGGCGGCCACCACGGTGATCGTGCCCGCTGAACGCGCTCCCAGGGCCGTCACCCCGGTCGTCTCCTATCAGTGTGCGATCGACGCCGTCAGCTCGCGCTGTTTCCCGTCGTATGCGCTTCGGCGGCACGCGTTCGCCACGGGCGCGGTCGCACAGGTCGAGTTCCTCCTCGTTGCCGCTGCCCTCGCCGAGGGCTGGGCGGTCTCGGTGCCCGACCACGAGGGCCGCCTCGGCATGTGGGGCGCACCATACGAACCCGGCTACAACGTGCTCGACGGCCTGCGGGCCGCACTCAGCTCGAAGCGGCTGGATCTGTCTCCGGACGCGCCGATCGGACTGTGGGGCTACTCCGGGGGCGGACTCGCCAGCGCATGGGCCGCCGAAATGAGCGGCTCCTACGCGCCCGAGCTGAATATCGTCGGCGCGGTGCTCGGATCGCCGGTCGGCGACCTCGGCGAGACCTTCCGCCGGCTCAACGGCACCTATATGTCGGGGCTGCCCGCGCTCGTGGTGGCGGCGCTCACGCACATCTACCCCGACCTCGATCGCATCATCCAGGAGCACGCCACCGAAGAGGGCAAGGTGCTGCTGAAGCGGCTGCACAACATGACCACCGCGGAGGCGGTCGTGCGGATGGCCAACAAGGACATGGCCGACATGCTCGACGTGCCTCTGGAGCAGATTCTCGATTCCCCGGAAGTCCAGCACGTCTTCGCCGACATCAAGCTCGGCGTGGCGGTGCCGACCCCGCCGGTGCTGATCGTGCAGGCGGTGCACGACCAGCTGATCTCTGTCGAGAACATCGACGAGCTGGCCGACACCTACCAATCGGGCGGGGCTTCGGTGACCTACCACCGCGACATGTTCAGTGAGCACCTGCTAATGCACCCCATGTCCGCGCCGATGACACTTCGCTGGCTCACCGATCGGTTCAACGGAAAGCCGTTGTCTGAGCACATGGTTCGAACCAAGTGGCCGACGTTGCTGAACCCGATGACCTACATCGGCATGGCGCGGCTGGCGAAGATCGCCGCAAAGGTGATCACGGGTCGAACGGTCGAGCGTTCTCCTCTGTGACTCTGCGGACAGTTCGGAACCGTCTCGCCTGAGGATGTGACGGCTCGCCGGCGGCAAGCGTGGGAACGGCGAGAAGACCGGAGTCGCCAGCAACATTATGAACAGCGGTGACGGCGGCTATTACGGCACGCTTGGTTAGCCGCAATGAACCAGGAAAACCGCTGCGCGAATTTGTGGTCGGTGGTTTCGCTGTTCGGGTAGAAGAAATTTGAAATTACTTCGCAAAGGTAATTCTTGTTTGTTCAAACGTTTCTTGGCCTCGATCTACCCACGATATTTTTGCGGAACTTGCGCCCAGCATGGGTCGATCCGGGTCGGATCAGTAATCACACTCGTAGATCCGCTGTTCGCTGGGCAACACTGCGCCAAAGAATCTCCGCGCAGGAAATCTCATCAGAACTTCGCGAAGTTGCTGTGCATCTCCTTATGAGGGCGTAAATATCGTAGGGCGGTCTATTTCATTAGCCGGTGTACGGGAACGCTCTTGCGGGGATTTGGAGACGAGCGATGTACGGGAATCAGAGGACGATGGTCACCGCGGCGGTGGCGGCTGGTGTGTTGGTCGCGGCGGGAACCAGTTCGGTCGGTCAGGAACCGACGGCAGCGGCGCCGAAATCGGCACCGTTTGCCTCCAGCGTGGCTGCCTACGCCACGCCGAACACGCTGTACCGCCCCATCGTGTTGACGGCCAGCGGATGGTTGTCGGCTGGGGCGTCGGGCTCCGACGGTTTCGTCGTCTCCGGAGGCTCCGGGGGCACCAATGCGGTGACATTCGCAAGCGGGGGCTGTCCATTACTGCTCGGCTGTTCGCAAGCCCCGGCAGGAGGTGGGACGGCTTTCACCGGCTCATCCGGTGGGTCGACGATGTTCGGGACCGCACTCAAGACGGCAGACTTCGCCGCGTTTGCGACCGGGGACCCCGCATCGGCTCGGTCGACGAACTTTGCGATAGGGGATGCCACTGCGGCCACGCTCCTCTCGCCCACGCCGTCGCCGTTCCAGAGCCGTGGTCTTATCGGCTCCGTGATCGCCATCTTCATCAGTGACGGCACTCTCGAAAATCCGAATGCCGGCCTGTTGATCGGCGACGGTTGGGACAGCACCACACCCGGCGTGCCCGGCGGCCGCGGCGGCCTGATATTCGGCAACGGCGGCGACGGCGCCGACGGTGAGCGCCACGAATCCGGACGGCAGCGACGGCGGCCGCGGCGGCCTGCTGTTCGGCGACGGCGGCAACGGCGGCGACGGGTACTCAGCCGAGACTACCGGCGCAGACCCTGCTACCGGCGGCAAGGGCGGCACCGGCGGGAACTCCGGCATCTTCGGCGACGCCGGAGGAGGCGGCGGCGGCGGATCGGCCCAGAGCGGAGCCGGCAGCGCGACGGGCGGCGACGGCGGCGAGGGCGGTAAGGCGTTCGGCCTCGGTATCAGCGACGGCGGGACAGGCGGTACCGGCGGTGACGCCACCAGCGACAGCAGCGCTGCGACGGCGGGCGACGGCGGCGCCGGCGGCAACGGCGGCTGGTTCCTGAGCGAGGGCGGCGGCGGCGGTGTCGGCGGCAACGCCTCCGGCGCTGACGGTTTCATCCTCGGCGGCGATGGGGGCAGCGGCGGCCGTGGCGGAGTCTTCGGAAATGCCGGCGACGGCGGTGTCGGCGGCGACGCCACCAGTTCGGACCTCGGTCCCGAACTGACCGAGGGCGGCGACGGCGGCGAGGGCGGCGGAGTCATCGCTGTCGGTTCCGGCGGCGACGGCGGCAACGGCGGCGACGCCACGGGAGGTGGTCCTGTTGTCGGCGGCGACGGCGGCGACGGAAGCGCCCCGGGCTTCCTCGGCGGCGACGGCGGCAACGGTGGCGACGGTGGCAACGCGGACAGCGCAAATGCCACCGGAACTGGCGGCAACGGCGGCATCGGCGCCGACGGCACTGCGTTTGGGGTTGGCGGCGAGGGCGGCGCCGGCGGCAACGCTGAAGGCGCCACGGGTGCGACCGGCGGTTCGGGTGGCGACGGCGGCGACAGCGGCGCCTTCAACGACGGCAACTCCGGCGGAAACGGCGGTAGCGCTACTTCTAGTTCCGGCACTGCCAACGGCGGCAACGGCGGCACCGGCGGCAACGGCGGCATCGCCGCCACCGGCGGTCGCGGGCGGAACCGGCGGAAACGCCTCAGGCCCAACCGGCACCGGCGGCCACGGCGGCGACGGCGGCAGCCCCGACGGAGCCGGCGGCACCGGCGGGACGGGATCCAACGGGGCAACCAGCGGCGGGCCCGGCGCGGACGGCTAGGGCAGAGCGCTGTCCACGTTGACGACCGGGGCGATCACCGGGTCGTCGACCGGCGGCCATGCACCCAGGTCGTCACGTGCGGTCGCCACCGCGATGAGCGCGTAGACCAACGCCGCGACAGCGGCGGGAAACAGGATCGTCACGGCCGCCTGCAGCGGCGAATGCCCGAAGAACACCGGCGGTGCCTCGATGACGTAGTGCACGCGGTGCTCGGGAGAAACCGGTGCGGCGTCGATGTCGATCGTGCCGTAGCGCCAATGCACAAGTGCCGCACCGACTCCCGCCGCCGCGCCGGCCGCCACCGCAGCTCCTAGCCCGAGCGCTGCGACCATCGTCGGGCCGCGGTGTGCACGCCACTTCCACACCAACACCGCGGCGACGAAGGCCGTCGCACACACCATGCCAACCATCATGAAAGCGGCGACGAAGAAGTGGTCGGCCTCGTTGCCGAGGTACGCGCGGACCCGGTCACCGCCCTTGGTCAGCGCCACCACGCCGTGGATCGGGGGCGCCAGCCATGCCCACAGCGCGCCGATCGCCACACCGGTCACCGCGAGTGCGACAACCACGATCACGGCCGCGCGTTTGCGCGAAATCCGCGGTGGGACGACTTCATTCATCGCTTGTCCAGATCCTTGGAGTCGGTGAGGCCGTGCCGGGAGCACTTGGCCGACCAGCCGTCGGGGCGTACCTGGACAATCATCCGTCGGCCACAATCCGCACAGAACCGCGGCGGCTCCAGGCCGAGCCGCGCTGCAGTCGGCACCGTCGTGCCGTCGGGTTCTCCCGTGTAGACGTTGAACGCCATCACTTCAAGTTCTACAGGCTGGCGTTGAGGGCCTTGATGGGCATCTGGAGATCGTCGAGCAGTTCCAAGTCCGCCTCTGCCGGCCGGCCCAGCGTCGTCAGGTAGTTGCCGACGATCACCGCGTTGATGCCGCCGAGGATGCCCTGTTTGGCGCCGAGGTCGCCCAGCGTGATCTCCCGGCCACCGGCGAACCGCAGCATCGTGCGCGGCAGAGCGAGCCTGAAAGCGGCCACCGCCTTCAGCGCCTCCGAAGCGGGCAGCACGTCCAGGTCGCCGAACGGCGTGCCCGGGCGTGGGTTGAGGAAGTTCAGCGGCACCTCGTGCGGGTCGAGTTCGGCGAGGTTCGCGGCGAATTCCGCTCGTTGCTCGAGGGTCTCGCCCATGCCGAGGATGCCGCCGCAGCACACCTCCATACCGGCCTCGCGAACCATCCGCAGGGTGTCCCAGCGCTCTTCCCAGGTGTGGGTGGTGACGACGTTGGTGAAGAACGAGCGCGCGGTCTCCAGGTTGTGGTTGTAGCGGTGCACGCCCATCTCGGAGAGGCGCTCGACCTGCTCCTGGCTCAGCATTCCCAGCGAGCAGGCGATCTGGATGTCGACCTCGTTGCGGATCGCCTCGATGCCCGCGGCCACCTGCGCCAGTAGCCGCTCGTCGGGCCCGCGCACGGCCGCGACGATGCAGAATTCGGTGGCACCGGTCTTCGCGGTCTGCTTGGCGGCTTCCACCAGGCTTGGGATGTCCAGCCACGCGCTGCGCACCGGCGACGCGAAAAGGCCCGACTGCGAACAGAAGTGGCAGTCCTCGGGGCAGCCGCCGGTCTTGAGGCTGATGATGCCCTCGACCTCGACGTCGGGTCCGCACCACTTCATCCGGACCTCGTGCGCGAGCGCCAGGAGTTCGTCGAGCTGGTCATCGGGCAGCTGCAGCACCTGCAGTGTCTGCTCCTGATCGAGGCCCTCGCCGCGCTCCAGCACCTGCTCGCGAGCCTGAACCAGAATGTCGCTCACCCGAATAGCCTCCTGTGGCTTGAACACGTCGGCGAGCCGACACTTGAACACCGTTCAGGTTAGGGTACCGGTGTGCAGCTCCACAAACGCGACGTGGTCGAGGCGGCGACGTCGCTGCTCGACAACTATGGGATCGCCGACCTGACCATGCGGCGGCTTGCCCGCGAGCTCAATGTCTCCCCCGGCGCGCTGTACTGGCATTTCGCCAACAAGCAGCAGCTGCTCGGCGCGGTGGCCGACCGGATCCTGGGACCCGTCGACGATGTGCCCGCAGCCTGGCGCGACCGCATCACGGGGATCTGCGGCGGCCTACGCGACGCCCTGCTGTCCCACACCGACGGTGCCGAGCTGGTGTCGGCCAGCTTCGCGGCCGGGCAGTCGGAGACGATGGCTCAGCTTCTGAGCAAGTTGACGGAAGCGGCTGCCGAGGCAGGCGTTGACCCCGAACATGCCGAGCTGACCGCGCGCACGCTCGTCTACTACGTGCTGGGATTCACCGTCGACGAACAGTCGCGCCTTCAGTGGGACGCGGCGGGCGCCGACCTGCCCGATTCACAGTCGGTGCTTGCCGACGACGCCAACGCACGGTTTCGCTTCGGCGTCGATCTGCTCGTCAACGGCATCGGTGTCACGCAGCTTGTCGGACGTCGCGACTAACGTCGTCGACGTGATCACCGTCGACGATGTGCGGCGAATCACCTCGACCTTGCCGAGGTCGTATGAGGCCGTGGTGCGCGACGAGATCAGGTTCCGCGCCGGACGGCTTGTCTACGTGGCGTTTTCGCGCGATGAAACCGTGATGGGGTTCGGCTTTCCGAAGGAGGAGCGAGCCGCGCTCGTCGCGTCCGAGCCCGACAAATTCATGCTGCCGCGCAAATCCGAGATGCGATACAACTGGGTTCTCGTTCGACTCGACGCGATCGACCTCGAGGAACTACGCGAGCTTGTGATCGACGCGTGGCGAATGTGTGTACCGAAAAGCGTTTCGGCGACTGTCGACTAATCGACTTGTGCTCGGCGGGCGGCTTCTTGCGCCAGTTGCACCCTGGAGGTCAGCCCGAGCTTCGTGTACACGTGCGTGAGATGAGACTCGACGGTCCGCGGTGAGACGAAAAGCCTTGCGGCGATGTCCTTATTGGCCAGGCCTTCGCCGACGAGACGCACCACGTCACGCTCCGTTGGAGTCAGCGATGCCCAGCCGCTAGCCGGCCGTTTGCGTTCGCCTCGGCCGCGTTGCGCATAGGCGATCGCATCCTCGATGGACATAGCTGCACCTTCGACCCATGCTTTTTCGAAGCTTGCGTCGCCCAGCGCTTCGCGTAGCGCCGCAACGCATGCCGCGTGGTCAGCGTCGAAAACCTTGAAGCGGACGGTGTTCATGGCACTTCGCGCTGACGCGGCGGCTCCCAAGAGGCGAACCGCTTCCTGGTGTCTATTCACATCGGACGCGACCCTTGCGATGAGCTCGAGACTATCCGGGACAAGGAGGTGGGCCCTAGTTTCGGAGGCCAGCGCAAGCGCGTCATAGGCGTCGTGTTCAGCCTGCTCGTTTTCTCCGTGCTCGAATCGCACGCGCGCGCGATTGGCCAGCGCCAACGACAAGTAGACGCCCCTGGTCATCGACACTGCTTCGTTGGCCAAGCGTTGAGCGGCTTCTGAATCACCGCATCGCAATGCGCTCAGGGCGGCGTAGCCGATGTAGAGACCGTGGTCATGGGCTGCCACTCGCAGTCCCGTTCTGCTGCCTTACTCGCCTCCCACGCCGCTGCGGCGTCACCGGCGGCTAGGCCGATGATCGCAAGCTGGCCGTAGCAGACCTGGTCGTAATACTGGCCAAGCTGCGTGCTGCAATCCACGGCCTCGTCGACGGCGGCCCGGCACCGTTGATATCACCCCGCGCGGCCAACACAAAGGCTTCCCCGAGGAGCCCGATGACTTGCATGAGCACGTCGTGAGCTGCTGACGCGTCGTCGATCGCCTGCCGAATCAGCCCCGCGGCCCCGGACAAATCACCGAAAAACATCCGCGCGTTGGCGATCCATATCCTGCACTGGCGCGAGACGAAGCGATCACCGAGGTCATCGGCAAGGCGAAGCCCCTCCTGCGCCGCCTTGACCGCGGTCACGACGTCGCCTGCCGATGATCGCCGCGGTCGCCTGCCAGGCAAGGATTTGGCTCAGCCGCCAGGTATCGCCGAGTTCGCGGGCGAGGTCGGCCGCCTCGGCCAGGTATGGCCCCATCGCATCCGCGTCATACGACGCTATTGACCCACGCGCGACGAGTGCCCTCGACAACAGTGCCTTGTCACCGAGGCTCCGGGCGGCCGCCAGGGCCTCGTCTGCCTCGTCGAAGCTCTCGGTCCAACCGACCGACGCGAGCAGAAGTGTCTTGTCGGCGAGCGCCGTTGCACGCGGTACAGATAGACCGTCACCCTCGGCGCTTTCCTCCGCGAGGGCGGCGTTCAACCAGGCAAGCCCCTCGAGGACGCGGCCACGTGTCAGCCACAGCGGCTGCAGCGACGACCCCAGTCGCATGGCGTCCTCGATCTCACCGTTTTCGCGGCACCACACGCCTGCGGCGCGCAGATTGTCGATATCGACTTCCAGCTGATCGAGCAGGTACTCCTTATCGCTTCGTCCCGTATCATCCATTTGTGCTGCCGCCGCCAGGAAATGGTCGCGGTGCCTCGTGCGGATATGGTCAGCTTCCCTTGACTCGCTAAGCTTTTCGAGCGCGTACTGCCGCATGGTCTCCAGCAGCCGGTAACGCGTCCGACCGCTGCTCTCCTCGGCAACCACAAGCGACTTGTCGACCAACAGCGTGAGCATGTCGAGAACTTGGTAGCGCTCTACATCATCGCCACCAGCGACCGCTTGCGCCGCGTCGAGATCGAAGCCTCCCAAGAACACTGCCAGCCGACGAAAGAGAACCTGTTCAGGTTCGGACAACAAGGCGTGCGACCAGTCCACCGAGGCGCGCAATGTTTGCTGTCGGCGCACCGCAGTGCGCGCACCGCCGGTGAGTAGGCGGAATCTGTCATGAAGGCTGTCGACGATCTCACTCAGTGACAAAGCCCGGATACGCGCCGCCGCGAGTTCGATCGCAAGCGGCATTCCGTCGAGTCGCTTGCAAATTTCCTCCAGCGTCGCGGTGTTCTCGCTGGAAACAGCGAAGTCCGGACGTACGTGCCGGGCACGATCGATGAACAACTGGATGGCCTCGTCTGTAAGCGACAGTGACGGCACCTGCCACGTGAACTCACCTGCCGCGCGGACAGGCTCGCGACTCGTTGCCAACAGCTTCACCGCGGGGCACGCGCCCAACATCGATGCGGCAATTTCTGCAGACGCGTCGGCAAGATGCTCGCAGTTGTCCAACACCAGGAGCATCGAACTGCCACCGATGAAACGCACGATGGTCTCCACCGCCGTACTCCCCGCTTGGTCGGGTAGCCCGAGCGCACGAGCCACCGTGAGCGGGACAAGATCGGGATGAGTGATCGGAGCCAGGTCGACGTACCAGACGCCGTCTCGGAACTCGTCGAGCACCTGTCCGGCAATCTCTATGGCTAGTCGCGTCTTACCCGCACCGCCGTCGCCGGTCAGCGTGATCAGGCGGTGCTGTGCCAGCAGCTGACGCACGTCCGCCATTTCGGATTCGCGGCCGACAAAACTCGTAAATTGCGCAGGAAGCCGTTGCAGTGCAGACGCTTTCGCGACCCGAAGAGGCGGGAACTCGTTGCGAATATCGGGATGACAGAGCTGCGCCACTCGTTCCCGGCGCGAGACATCGCGCAGCTGATGCGAGCCCAGGTCGGTCAGCCACGCAGCTTCCGGAAGCTGTTCGAACACCAATTCCTCGGTGACGCCGGACAGGACAGTCTGTCCCCCGTGCGCGAGGTCGCGAAGTCGCGAGGTCCGATTGATCGTGGGGCCGATGTAATTGCCTTCGTCGCGCAGCCTCACCTCCCCGGTGTGCAGGCCGATGCGAAGACGGATCGGCGCCAACGGTGCCTGCTGCAGCTTGAGCGCACAGGCGACCGCGTCCGTCGCGCGGGCGAATGCCACCACGAAGCTGTCGCCCTCACCTTGCTCGACCGGCCGCACGCCGCTGTGCGATGCCACCAGATCGGTGAGAGTGCGGTCGAGTCGCGCGACTGCATCCGTCATTGCATCGGGGTCGGACTCCCACAGTCGAGTCGACCCTTCGATATCGGCGAGCAACAGCGTCACCGTGCCCGTCGGCAGTTCGCTCACGCCCAGGTCGCTCCAGTTCAATGTTTCCGCGCGTGGGTCGGGTCCGCTCATGCTAGCCAGCATGCGGTCGTCGGAAACGGCAAACATCAGGGGAACTACGGAGACTTCGTCGCCGACGTACGGAGGTCAGCCGATCGGATACTCCCGCTTGGCGTTGCCGTCCCAGCGGCGCAACCCGACGATGATGCCGTTGATCTCCTGCGGCTTCCCCGCGATCCGCACGGCCCGGCCCATCTGGGCGGGCACGACGCGTCGTGCGATCGTCACATGTGCGGTCCACTGATCCGGCAGCGCATTGGCCATCGCATCCGGATGCAGGTGCGGCAGGCACAGCCGATGGACCTGCGCGTGCACGTCGAGCAGCGCCGCCGTCGGCACCACCAGTCGCGCGAGCACGGCCTTGGCCCGGCCGAAGAACAGCGGCGCACCGATGCGACAAGGCATCGGAAACCGCCCCGTCAGCGCCGCCAACAACTCGTCCACCTCGGGGTCGATGCGCTCGGCGACGGTCAGTGTGGCATGCGGCCGACTGGCGGGCGCCTGACTGGGAATGCCTGCGTCGCGCAGCTCATCCCAAATGTGCCGAACCGCCGCCTCGGTGTCCGGGTCGAAGACCAACTCGATGGAATGAACCATTACGAAACCAGACTCGCCACCCAGGCCGAATCGAAGGCCGCGGCACTCATCGTCTCGAACGCCGCGGGAATCAATGGAGCCCGCACCCGCGGGCAGCACCGCCCGCAACGGAGCCAGCTCGGCCAGCGCCTCGCGATTGCCCTCCTCGGCTAGACCCGGGTCGGCCGGCCACGATCCGATCACCAGGCCGTCACACGGAATCCCCTGGGCAGCAAGCGCTTCCAACGTCAGGGCAGTGTGGTTCAGCGTGCCGAGCCCGGCGGCGACGACGACCAGGACGGGGGCGCCCAGGTCAACGGCGACGTCGCGCAGCGTCACCCCGTCGTCGCCCAGCTCGACAAGCAGCCCGCCCGCACCTTCCACCAGCGTCAGGCTCACATCGACATCCCGCGCGAGCCCCGACCAGCTCCCCGCGGGTGGGCAGCGGCAGTCCGGCCCGCTGTGCGGCCGCGACCGGTGCCAGCGGCTCGGGGTATCGCCACGACCCCCGCAGATCTGTCACGCCCGATAGACGCCGGATATCCGCAAGATCATCGTCACGGGGGCTGCCGGTCTGCACCGGTTTGCACACCGCGACGTCGATGCCGGCCAGACGCGCGTGACACGCCAGCGCCGCCGTGGCCACCGTCTTTCCGACGCCGGTGTCGGTCCCGGTGATGAGGAGAATGCTCACGCGCGGGCGGCAAGCACGCCCGTGAGAACCTCACGCGCCAAAGCCATCTCGTCGTCCGACAGCGACGCGCGGGCCGTCAACCGCAGCCGCGATGTACCCGCAGGAACGGTCGGCGGGCGAAAGCAGCCGACACGGACACCCCGGTCAAGGCATGCCACGGCCGCCGCCAGCGCCACATCCGGCTCGCCCAGGATCACCGACACCACCGCCGACTCCGGCTGCTCGCCGATGCCGCACACCGAAGCCAGCGCCTCCGCGTGAGCCAGCACCGCCCCCGCGCGCCACGGCTCGGCGATCAACACGTTCAGCGCCGCCCACGCCGCCCCGACCGCGGCGGGAGCGAGACCCGTGTCGAAGATGAACGGCCGCGCGGCGTCGATCAGATGGTCGCGCACCGCCGTCGGTCCGAGCACCACGCCGCCCTGGCTGCCCAGTGCCTTGGACATCGTCGTCGTCATCACCACATCGGGCGCACCGGCCAGGCCGACCTCGTGCAGCAGACCGCGCCCGCCCGTCCCCCGCACTCCGAGTCCGTGCGCCTCGTCGACGATGAGAAGCGCGCCGTGCCGACGGCAGACGTTGTGCAGCGCCCGCAGCGGGGCCAGCACGCCGTCGGCGGAGAACACCGAGTCGGTCACCACGACCGCGCGTTCCTCGCCACGGGCGGTCAACGCCGCCTCCACGGCCGCGATGTCGCGGTGCGGCGTCACCACCACCCGGGCCCGCGACAGCCGGCACGCGTCGACCAGGGATGCGTGGGTGAGGGCATCCGACACCAGCAGCGACCCGGGTCCGGACAGCGAAACGACGGCGCCCAGGTTGGCCGTGTAGCCCGACGAGAACACCAGCGCCGACTCGGCGCCGACGAAACCGGCAAGCGCCTGCTCGAAGCCTTCGTGAATCTCTGCGTTGCCGGTGACCAACCGTGAACCGGTCGATCCGGCGCCCCACGTGCGCAGCGCGGCCACCCCGCCGTCGATCACATCGGGATGCTGCGACAGGCCGAGGTAGTCGTTCGAGGCCAGGTCGAGTTCGGTGCCGACGGGCGGGCGGGTGCGCAGGGACCGCCGAAGCCCCGCCGCGCGACGCTGCTGCTCGATCTCCTCGAGCCACGCCAGTGGCGAAAGAGCTGCGCGGGTCACCATGGACCTCCAATTGAACACGTCGACGAGCCGACAATTGAACACGTCGGCGGGCCGACAATTGAACACGTCGGCGGGCCGACAATTGAACAGTGTTCAGGTTAACGCACGGGCCACGCCGACCATCGCCGAGGAGATCTGGCTGACCTCGTCGGCCGTGCAGATGTACGGCGGCATCGCATAGATGAGATTGCGGAATGGCCGCAGCCAGACGCCGTGCTCGAGTGCGACGGGCGTCGCGACCCGCAGGTCGACCGGCCGCTCCAACTCGATCACCCCGATCGCCCCGAGTACCCGGACGTCGGCCACCCCAGGCAGCGCGGCGGCAGGCGCGAGGCCGTCACGCAGGCCCGCCTCGATCTTTCGCACCGACGAACGCCAGTCGCCTGCTAATAGCAGCTCGACCGACGCCACCCCGACCGCACATGCCAGGGCGTTGGCCATGAACGTCGGGCCGTGCATCAGTGCACCGGGGTCGTTCGTGCTGATGGTGTGGGCGACCTCACGCGTGCACAGCGTTGCCGCCAGCGTGATGTAGCCACCCGTGAGCGCCTTCCCGACGCACATGACGTCGGGGCTCACCCGCGCATGGTCGGCGGCGAACATCTCACCGGTGCGGCCGAAGCCGGTGGCGATCTCGTCGAAGATCAGCAGCACGTTGTGCCGGGTACAGATATCGCGGAGGTCCACCAGGTACCGCGGATCGTGGAATCGCATCCCGCCCGCACCCTGCACCACAGGTTCGACGATCACGGCGGCCAGCTCGTGGGCGTGTTCGGCCAGTTGCTTCTCGAAGACTGCGGTGTAGGCGGCGTCGTACGCGGTCGGCACCGCAGGTGCGAACTCCTGGTGAACCAGAACGTCGGTCCATATCGAATGCATGCCGCCGTCGGGATCACAGACGCTCATCGGCGTGAACGTGTCGCCGTGGTAGCCGCCGCGCCAGGTCATCAGGCGGAACTTTTCCCCGCGGCCGATGCTGCGCCAGTACTGCAGCGCCATCTTGACCGCGACCTCCACCGAGACCGACCCCGAGTCGCTGAAGAAGACGGTGTCCAGACCGTCCGGTGTGAGCTGCACCAACAGCTGTGCAAGCCGTGCCGCGGGTTCGTGGGTCAGCCCGCCGAACATGACGTGGTTCATGGTGGCCAGCTGGTCGGTGATCGCCGCGTCCAGCACCGGGTGGCCGTGCCCGTGGATCGCGGTCCACCACGACGCCATCGCGTCGAGAACTTCCACCTCTCGCCCGTCGCGGTTCAGGGTCAGCCAGGCGCCGCGGGCACCCACTGCGACCACCGGAGCAAGGGCCTCCGCACCGATCGTGCTGTAGGGATGCCAGACGTGGGCGGCGTCGATGTCGCTGATCTCGGCGGGCGTCAGTGCTGCCACCTTCGGTAGATTATCCGTCGACCATGTTGACCCTCGCCCCTGCCCGGCCGGCGCCCCTCACCGAGCCGGAACCGCCATCACGCACTCCGAACGCTCGCAAGGGCCCGCGTGCGTCGGATTTCTACCGCCACGACCTCGACGGTCTGCGCGGTGTCGCGATCTTCCTCGTCGCGGTGTTCCACGTGTGGTTCGGCCGTGTTTCAGGTGGTGTCGACGTCTTCCTCGCGCTGTCGGGCTTCTTCTTCGGCGGACGTCTGCTGCGCACGGCGATGACGCCCGACGCATCGCTGTGGCCCGTCCCGGAGGTCACCCGGCTGGTTCGCAGGCTGCTGCCCGCGCTGGTGGTGGTGCTTGCGGCCGCGGCGGTCCTGACGATCCTCATCCAGCCCGAAACCCGTTGGGAGACATTCGCCGACCAGAGCCTGGCCAGCCTGGGCTACTACCAGAACTGGGAGCTCGCCAACACCGCGTCGGACTATCTTCGCGCCGGTGAGGCCGTCAGCCCGCTGCAGCACATCTGGTCGATGTCGGTGCAGGGCCAGTTCTACATCGCCTTCCTCGCGCTGATCTTCGGGAGCGCGTGGGCGTTCCGTCGGGTCTTCGGCCGCCATATGCGGATCGCGTTCATCACGCTGCTCAGCGTGCTGACCATTGCATCGTTCGTCTACGCGATCTTCGCCCACAACGCAGACCAGGCCACGGCGTATTACAACAGCTTCGCGCGGGCCTGGGAGCTGCTCCTGGGCGCTCTCGTGGGCGCGCTGGTGCCTCATCTGCGGTGGCCGATGTGGCTGCGGACGACGGCCGCGGTGATCGCGCTGGTCGCGATCCTCGGGTGCGGCGCGGTGATCGACGGGGTACACGAGTTCCCGGGCCCGTGGGCGCTGGTGCCGGTCGGCGCGACGATGCTGTTCATCCTGTCCGCGGCCAACCGGGTCGGCGATCCGCACACCGGCGGTCGGATGCCCGCACCCAACCGGCTCCTCGCGACCAAGCCGTTCGTCGCGCTCGGGGCGATGGCGTACTCGCTGTACCTGTGGCACTGGCCGCTGCTGATCTTCTACCTGTCCTACACGGGACGGCCGCACGTCAACTTCCTCGAGGGTGCCTGCGTGCTTCTCGTCTCCGGGGTACTGGCATGGCTGACCACCAAATACGTCGAGAACCCGCTGCGCTACCGGTCATCTGCCACGTCAGCACCCACCGTCCCCCTGCGCACCCGGTTGCGTCGGCCGACGATGGCGCTGGGCTCGATCGTCGTGTTGTTGGGGGTGGCGCTGACCGCGACCTCGTTCACGTGGCGCGAGCACGTGACCGTCGAACGCTCGACCGGCGTAGAGCTGGCGGGCCTTTCGTCGCGCGACTACCCCGGCGCCCATGCACTTCTGGACAAGGCGAAGGTGCCGAAGCTGCCCATGCGTCCGACGGTGTTGGAGGCCAAGAACGACCTGCCGATGACCACGACCGACGGCTGCATCAGCGACTTCGACAACTCCGACGTCGTCAACTGCACATTCGGCGACGAGTCGGCGACCCGCACGATCGCACTGGCGGGCGGCTCGCATGCCGAGCACTGGATCACCGCGCTGGATCTGCTGGGGAAGATGCACCACTTCAAAGTGGTCACCTATATGAAGATGGGTTGCCCGCTGACCACGGAGAAGCTACCGCTGGTCATGGGCGACAACCGTCCCTACCCGGGATGTCGCGAGTGGAACGAGCGGGTGATGCCCAAGCTCATCGCCGACCACCCCGATTTCGTGTTCACCAACTCGACGCGGCCCTGGAACATCAAACCCGGCGATGTGATGCCCGGCACCTACGTCGGTATCTGGCAGACGTTGTCCGACAACAATATTCCGATTCTGGCGATGCGGGACACCCCGTGGCTGGTGCGCAGCGGTCAGCCGTACTTTCCCGCAGATTGCCTCGCCGACGGCGGTGACGCCATCTCCTGCGGGATCAGGCGATCCGACGTACTGTCGCCGCATAACCCAACAGTCGATTTCGTCGCGCAGTTCCCACAACTCAAGCCACTCGACATGACCGACGCAGTGTGCCGCAAGGACATCTGCCGTGCGGTGGAGGGAAACGTGTTGATCTATCGCGACGCTCACCACATCTCGACCACCTACATGCGCACCATGGCGTCAGAACTCGGACGTCAGATAGCCGCCGCCACCGGTTGGTGGGTTAACTGATGGCATCCGACGCGCCGGCGTCGGTACCCACCGTCTGGCCGGGAACGAGCTATCCCCTCGGTGCCACCTACGACGGCGCAGGCACGAACTTCTCGCTGTTCTCGGAGGTGGCCGAGCGGGTCGAGTTGTGCTTGATCGGCAAGGACGGCACCGAGGAGCGCCTCAACCTCGACGAGGTCGACGGCTACGTCTGGCACTGCTACCTGCCCACCGTCACACCGGGGCAGCGCTACGGCTTCCGCGTCCACGGGCCGTGGGATCCGAGTGCGGGGCATCGCTGCGATCCGAGCAAGTTACTACTGGATCCCTACGGCAAGTCTTTCCATGGCGAGTTCGACTTCACCCAGGCGCTGTTCTCCTACGACCTGAATGCCGACGACCTGGCGGCCGGTGGCACGCCACCGATGATCGACTCCCTCGGCCACACCATGACCAGCGTCGTGATCAATCCCTTCTTCCAGTGGGCGTCCGACCGCGCGCCACGCAGGCCCTACCACGAGACCGTGATCTACGAGGCGCACGTCAAGGGCATGACGCAGACGCATCCCGGAATTCCCGACGAGCTGCGTGGCACGTACGCGGGCCTGGGCCATCCGGCGGTCATCGACCATCTCAAGTCGCTGAACGTCACCGCGATCGAACTCATGCCGGTGCACCAGTTCCTGCACGACCATCGGCTGCTGGACCTCGGACTCCGAAACTATTGGGGCTACAACACATTCGGCTTCTTCGCACCGCACTACCAGTATGCGGCGAACAAGCATGCGGGCGGCGCAGTCGCGGAGTTCAAGAATATGGTCCGGTCTTTTCACGAGGCCGATATCGAGGTGATTCTCGACGTCGTCTACAACCACACCGCCGAGGGCAACCACCTCGGTCCGACGATCAACTTCCGTGGCATCGACAACGCCGCGTACTACCGGCTCCTCGAAGGCGACGAGAAGTTCTACAAGGACTTCACCGGCACCGGCAACAGCCTCAACGCCCGCATGCCACACACCCTGCAGCTGATCATGGACTCGCTGCGGTACTGGGTGCTGGAGATGCACGTCGACGGATTCCGCTTCGACCTGGCCGCCGCGCTGGCGCGCGAGTTCTACGACGTCGACCGGCTTTCCGCGTTCTTCGATCTGGTGCAACAGGATCCGGTGGTCAGCCAGGTCAAGCTCATCGCCGAACCGTGGGACATCGGCGAGGGCGGCTACCAGGTCGGCAACTTCCCGGGTTTGTGGACCGAGTGGAACGGGAAGTATCGCGACACTGTGCGTGACTACTGGCGGGGTGAGCCCGCGACCCTCGGTGAATTCGCGTCCCGGCTGACCGGGTCGTCGGATCTCTACGAGGCCACCGGACGGCGACCGAGCGCCAGCATCAACTTCGTCACGTGCCACGACGGCTTCCCGCTGGCCGATCTGGTGTCGTACAACGACAAGCACAACGAGGCCAACGGCGAGGACAATCGCGACGGCGAGAGCCACAACCGGTCGTGGAACTGCGGCGTCGAAGGACCCACCGACGACCCCGAGATCCTCGCGCTGCGAGGCAGGCAGATGCGCAACATCATGGGCACGTTGATGCTGTCGCAGGGCACCCCCATGATCGCCCACGGCGACGAGATCGGGCGCACCCAGTCAGGCAACAACAACGTCTACTGCCAGGACTCCGAGATCTCGTGGATGGACTGGTCACTGTGCGACAAGAACGCCGATCATCTCGACTTCACCCGCAAGGTCGTCGAACTGCGCAAGCGGCACGCGGTTTTTCGGCGCCGCCGCTTCTTCGAGGGCGAACCACTTCGTACCGGCGACCAGGTCCGCGACATTGCGTGGCTGACCCCGGCAGGCACGGAGATGGAACCAGAGGACTGGAATTCCGGCTTCAAGTGCGTGGCGATGTTCCTCAACGGAGAGGCCATTCCCGCGCCCAACGAGCGGGGCGAGCGGGTAGTGGACGACTCGTTCCTGCTGTGCTTCAACGCCCACAGCCAGGCGGTCGACTTCTTCTCTCCGGGCGAGGATTACGCCGAGGAATGGACGGCCGTTCTCGATACGGCCGACCCGACCGGTGCCAGTGACCTGGTGGTCAAGGCGGCGAAGAAATTCTCCATGCAGGGACGGTCGCTGCTGGTGCTGCGTAAGACCGCCTAGCGCATGGATTCTCACCCCCTTTCGACCTATCGGCTGCAGATGCGCGGCGACTCCTTCACGTTCGCCGACGCCGAGAACCTGCTCGACTACCTCGACGCGCTCGGTGTCTCCCACCTGTACCTGTCCCCGATCCTGACCGCGGCGCAGGGATCGACGCACGGATACGACGTCACCGACACCACCGCAGTCTCGGCCGCGCTCGGCGGTGCCGAGGGGTTGGCGCGGCTGTCGTCGGCGGCGCGGTCGCGCGGCATGGGCCTGATCGTTGATATCGTGCCCAACCATGTCGGCGTCCAGAAGCCCGAACAGAATCCGTGGTGGTGGGACGTCCTCGAGCACGGCCGTGGTTCCGCGTATGCCTCCTATTTCGACATCGACTGGGATCTCGACGGCGGCCGAATCGTGTTGCCGGTCCTGGGTTCCGACGACGACGTCGCCGCCCTCGAGGTCGACGGTGATGTGCTGCGGCTGGGCGATCTGGTGTATCCGATCGCGCCGGGTACCGGTTCGGGGTCGGGCGCGGAAGTCCATGACCGCCAGCACTATCGGTTGACCGGTTGGCGAAGTGGACGGTGCGGGTATCGGCGGTTCTTCTCCATCACCTCGTTGGCCGGTCTCCGCCAGGAGGACCGGGCGGTTTTCGACGCGACCCACGTCGAGGTCGGCCGCTGGTTCCGCGAGGGGCTGGTCGACGGCGTGCGCATCGACCACCCGGACGGGTTGTCCGATCCCGCAGGCTATCTCGCGTGGCTGCGCGAGCTCGCCGGGCCGCAGGCGTGGATCGTCATCGAGAAGATCCTCGCCGTCGACGAGGCGCTGGAGCCCACACTTCCCGTCGCCGGCACCACCGGCTACGACGCGCTGCGCGAGATCGGGGGCGTGTTCATCGATCCCGCGGGCGCCGGCCCCTTGACCGACCTGTTCGGTGCCACCGGCGTGGCGTACGACGCACTGCCGGAGGTGGCCCGCCGCCTGAAGGCCGAGGCCGCGACCGACACGCTGCGCAGTGAGTTGGATCGGGTGCGACGCACCATCGTCGCCGCCACCGGCAGCGACCATCCCGACCTGCCCGCCGCCGTGGCGACGCTGATCAGCCACATCGACGTCTACCGCTCGGATTACCAGGCACTTTCGGCGGTGCTGCCGACCGCCTTCGCCGATACGACTTCGCAGAGGCCGGAACTGGCCGCACCCCTAGCGATCGTCGCGGCGGCTTTGGCGGTGAGCACCGAGGCCAATGTGCGGCTGCAGCAACTGTGCGGTGCGGCGACCGCGAAATCGATGGAGGACTGTCTCTTCTACCGGGATGCGCGACTGGTCTCCCTCAACGAGGTGGGCGGGGAGCCCCGGCGCTTCGGTGTGAGCGTCGCGGAGTTTCATCAACGCGCGGCGGTGCGGGCGAGCATGTGGCCGCACACGATGGTCGCCCTGTCCACGCACGACACCAAACGCGGCGAGGACGTGCGCGCCCGGATCGGGGTGCTGTCGCAGGTGCCGTCGCTGTGGGCCGAACTCGTGGGCAAATGGGCGCTGGCCGACCCGCCCCCCGACGCCGCAACCGGACTGTTCCTGTTGGAGAACGCGTTCGGAGTGTGGCCGGTGGACGGGGCGATCGATACTGCGCTGCGCGACCGGTTGCACGCGTACGCCGAGAAGGCGATTCGCGAGTCCGCGCTGCACACGTCCTGGAACGAGCCCGACGCCGATTTCGAGTCCGCCGTCCATGCGTGGCTCGACGCCGTTCTCGACGGCCCGGCCGGAACCGAGATGACGTCTCTTGTGGCCCGCCTGGATCTGCACGCGCGAAGCGACTCCCTGGGCCAGAAGCTGATCGCGCTCACGGCGCCCGGGGTGCCCGACGTCTATCAGGGCACCGAGCTGTGGGAGGACAGCCTGGTCGACCCCGACAATCGGCGGCCCGTGGACTACGCGTCCCGCGCCGAGGCACTGAAGGCGTTGCGTCATCCGAAGATTCGGGTGGTCGCGGGGGCGTTGCAACTGCGGCGAGAGCGCACGGCCACCTTCACCGACGGCGGCTACACACCGGTGCTGGCCGACGGGCCCGCCGCCGAACACCTCGTCGCGTTTCTCCGCGCCGACGATGTGCTGACCGCCGTCAGCCGGCGCACGGTCCTGCTGTCCGAAACGGGCTGGGGTGACACCGCTTTGGCCCTGCCGCCCGGTGAGTGGACCGACCGCATCTCGGGCGGCCGGTTCAGCGGCCAAACTCTCGCGGCGGAACTGTTCACAGACCTGCCCGTGGCGCTGTTGGAGCGCACCGGTGGCTGAGTTTCGATCGTCGGCTCGGCCGGCAGTGTTCACGGTGTGGGCGCCGATCCCGGGTCGGGTCCGGGTCGACGTGGACGGCACTCTGCACGAGATGGACCGCCTCGACGACGGCTGGTGGCGCGCCGACGTCGACGCCGGGCCGGAGGCGCGTTACGGCTTCGTTCTCGACGACGACCCGACGGTGCTGCCCGATCCGCGTTCGCCGCGCCAACCCGACGGCGTGCATGCCCGCTCGGCGCTGTGGCAGCCCGACCCGGACGCGTGGACCGACGATGACTGGGCTGGCAGATCGATCGAGGGGCGGGTGATCTACGAGCTGCACGTTGGAACGTTCACGCCGGGCGGCACCTTCGACTCGGCGATCGAGAAACTCGACTATCTCGTCGATCTCGGTGTCGATTTCGTCGAGGTGATGCCCGTCAACGCCTTCGGCGGGACGCACGGCTGGGGCTACGACGGTGTGCTGTGGTACGCAGTGCACGAACCGTACGGCGGGCCCGCAGGTCTGGTGCGGTTCGTCGACGCATGCCACCGCCGCGGTCTGGGTGTGCTGATCGACGCGGTGTTCAACCACCTCGGCCCGTCGGGAAACTATCTGCCACGGTTCGGCCCGTACCTGTCCTCGGGCAGCAATCCTTGGGGTGAGTCGATCAACATCTCCGGTCCGGATGCGGACGAGGTGCGGCGCTACATTCTCGAATGCGCGCTGCGCTGGATGCGAACCTTCCACGCCGACGGTCTGCGCCTCGATGCGGTCCACGCGCTCGTCGACACCACGGCCATCCACATTCTCGAGGAACTCGCAGCCGAAACCGACGCGCTGGCGGCGGAATCGGGGCGTCCGCTGTCCCTGATCGCCGAGAGCGACCTCAACGATCCGCGGCTGATCACCCCGCGTGACCGCGGAGGCCTGGGGATGACCGCTCAGTGGGACGACGATATCCACCACGCCATTCACGCCGCGGTGTCGGGGGAACGGCAGGGCTACTACGCCGATTACGGCTCGCTGGAGACGCTGGCACAGACGCTGAAGCACGGCTACTTCCACGCGGGCACGTATTCCTCGTTCCGGCACCGTCGGCACGGCCGGCCGCTGGACACGACCACCATCCCGGCGACGCGACTGCTCGCGTACACCGTGACGCACGACCAGGTGGGCAACCGGGCGTGCGGCGACCGTCCGTCACAGAACCTCACGACCGGCCAGTTGGCGGTCAAGGCGGCATTGGCTCTTGGGTCGCCCTACACCGCAATGCTTTTCATGGGTGAGGAGTGGGGTTCGTCGTCGCCGTTCCAGTTCTTCACCAGCCATCCCGAGCCCGACCTGGCCAGGGCCACCGCCGAGGGCCGCAAGCGCGAGTTCGCCGAGCACGGGTGGGACGCCGACGAGATCCCCGACCCGCAGGACCCGGCCACATTCGAACGCTCCAAGCTTCAGTGGGACGAGGTCGACCACGGCGAACACCGCCGGCTGCGCCGCGTCTATGAACAGCTGATCATGTTGCGGCACAACGAGCCCGACCTCGCCGACCCGTGGCTGGACGACATGCGAGTCGACTATGACGAGGACAGGCAGTGGATCGTCATGCACCGCGGCGCGTTGGCGATAGCATGCAATCTCGGCACCGAGGCTGTCGACGTTCCGGTCACCGGCGAGGTCGTGCTGGCGTGGGATGACCCGGCGGTGGGCCCGAAATCGACCCGCATCAAAGAACATTCGTTCGCGATTGTCAAGTCACCATCTACAACAGTCCGACCTGTGGATAACTGACTACCGCCAAACCCGCGGCCGCGTACATGATTCGGGCATGAGTCATTGCGAACTCTTGCCGATTCCGCCCGTCGAGACCGCGACGCACCCGGCGCACTCGGCCGCCGACTTGCGCCAGCGTTGGCGGGCGCTCATGGGACCACCGGGGTTCGGTGAGCGGTTGCTGCGCTTCGCGTTCATGGGGCCAGACCGCGACGCCGCGGCAGCGATCAGGCCGACCGAGACTACGCACCCTCGATGCGGTCCACCTCGCCGCGGCGATGTCCGTGCCCGGGCTGCGTGCACTCGTCACCTATGACAGACGCCTAGCCGACGCCGCTGCCGACGCGGGCGTTGTCGTCGTCTCACCTTCCTAGAGCAGGTAGCGATACGCCGGTGAGCCCGGCTCCAGTGCCTCGACATGAATGTCGGATGCCCGCATGCGGTCGAGCAGACCGTCGAAGTCTGCGGCCGACCCGAGTTCGACACCCACCAGGGCCTCGCCCGTCTCGCGGTTGTTGCGCTTGACGTACTCGAACAGCGTGATGTCGTCATTGGGGCCGAGCACCGTGTCGAGGAACCGGCGCAGCGCGCCCGGCTCCTGCGGGAAGTCCACCAGGAAGTAGTGCTTGAGCCCGAGGTGCACCAGCGAGCGCTCGAGCACCTCGCCGTATCGGGACACATCGTTGTTGCCGCCGGAGATCACGCACACCACAGTCGATTCCGGCTCGATGTTCGCCTCCCGCAGCGCGGCCACCGACAGTGCCCCCGCGGGCTCGGCGATGATGCCCTCGTTCTGGTACAGGTCGAGCATCGCAGTGCACACCGCGCCCTCGTCGGCGGTCGTGATCGACACCATGTCCCCCGCCGCGGCCAGCGCCGCGTACGTAAACGTGCCCGCGCGGTTCACCGCCGCGCCGTCGACGAACTGGTCGACGTGGTCGAGGGTCACCGGCTTCCCCGCCGCCAGTGCAGCGATCATCGCCGCCGCACCGGCAGGCTCCACACCCAGCACCGACGTGTTGTTCGTTCGTTCGGCCAGATACGTCGTGATGCCCGCGATGCAGCCGCCACCGCCGACCGGGACGATGACCAGATCCGGTTCCGTGTCGAGCTGATCGATGATTTCGGCCGCGATCGTGCCCTGCCCGGCCATCGTGCGCGGGTCGTCATACGGCGGCACGAGCGTCGCGCCTGAACGCGCGACATCCTCCAGCGCCGCGGCCGCGGCCTCGTCGTACGTCTTGCCGACCACGATCAGCTCGATGAACTCGCGACCGTGGTACCGGATGCGATCGCGCTTCTGCTTCGGCGTCTTACCCGGTACGTAGACCCGGCCGTGAATGCCCATCGACCGGCACGCCATCGCGAAACCCTGAGCGTGATTGCCTGCCGACGAGCACACGACGCCTGCGGCGATCTCATCGGCGGACAGCTGCATCAGCAGGTTGTGGGCGCCACGCAGCTTGTAGGACCGCACGATCTGCAAGTCCTCGCGCTTCAGGTAGACCTTGGCGCCGGTGGCCTCCGAGAGTCGCTCGCTGAATTGCAGCGGGCTGCGCAGCACCACCCCGGCGATTCGCTGAGCGGCGTCATCGATGTCTGCCGCGGACAGCGGCGACGTACGAGGGCTCTGGCTCAGTTCAGCGGACACCGATCAATGGTGCCACCAACCTAGCTCTTCTCTTAAATTGAACCTCGTCAGTTAACCGGGGTCAGGACGAATAGCGGGATCTGACGGTCGGTCTTGGTCTGGTACTCCGCGTAGTCGGGCCACGCCTCGACCGCCCGTTCCCACCAGGTGGCCTTCTCATCGTCGAAGACCTCACGCGCCTCATAGTCCCTGGTCACCGGACCGTCCTGCAACTCGACCCGGGGATGGGCCTTGACGTTGTGGTACCAGACCGGGTTCTTCGGGGCCCCGCCCAGCGACGCGACGACCGCGTACTGACCGTCGTGTTCCACCCTCATCAGCGGCGTCTTTCGGATCTTGCCGGTCTTGGCGCCGATGGTGGTCAGCAGAATGATGGGCTTGTCCTTCATCTCGATGCCGTCGGTGCTGCCCGACTCCATGATCTTGTCGGCGTGATCGCGGACCCAGTCCCACGGACTTGCTTCGTATTCTCCGGAAAGTGGCATGTCAACCAGCTTAGGCCGACTAGGAAAGTGAGTAGCCTCATCCGGCGTTTCGGTTGACCGAAAACTTCCTTCCGAGCTATCGTCAACCTATGACCGTGCGCGACCAATTCAGCATCGCCGGGGTTCCCTGGCCGGTGTACAAGCTGCTCGCGCTCGCAGTCGCCGCCGTCGTCCTGGTGATCGTCGCCGTCACGACTGCGAGTGCCGCGCCGTCAGTGCTGGCCGCCGCGGCCGCCGGGACCGTCGTGTGGCTGGGCCTCGGCGCCTTCCAGTCCCACTGATCAAGCCTCAAACCAATCAGGCCCTCCCTGGGCTGGGAGGGCCTGACTCGTGTGTCGACTCAGCGGTGGTAGCCGGGGACCATGGTCTCGACGCGGACGACGCCATGCAGGTGTGGCTGCCCCTGGGCGGCGGGCTTGGCCTTCACGCTGGGGGCGTAGGAGTAGCCCGGACCCGCCGGCGCCGTCGACGTGGTGGCGTTGGCCACGCCGGCCATCCCCAGGGCGGCTCCGCCGATGATGCCGGCCGACATGATCGGCATGGCGATGTAGCGACCGATCCGGTGGGTGATGGTGTTGTTCGTCATTTGAGTTCTCCTGTGTGAGTTCGTTTTTCGTCTTCCGCTGGTGCGTTCCGGCGATGACTCAAGAATGCCGCGGCCAAGCTCAGCTGTATGTCCGCTGATCGGCCGGTCACCAGGGGGAATTCGGATGTCCGCCCGATCGGGGGAACGACTCACTGCGCCGAACGCGACCGTTCAGCTCTCGACCAACCGCCGCAACGTGGCCAGGTCGGCAGCGACTGCGGCCGCATCGGCGTCGAATTCCGCAGCGGTCATGTTCGGCCGTCGCCGCACGGTGAAGACGACCTCGCAACGAGGCTCTCCGACCTCACCCGGCACCACCCGCAGCGGGTTGTAGACCGCCTCTCCGGATGGCATCCGCACGACGTGGTCGAGCACACCGAACTGGTTCGGTGGCGAGAACTCCACGGTCACGGTGCCCATCGGGGAATCGGCGACCCAGCCGTCGGCGCTCCGACGCAGCCCGCCCTCGGCCAGGCCGGCGGCCCATTGCGGCCACGTCTGCGGATCCACCGCGAATTCGTAGACCACTTCGGGTGCGGCATCGACCCATACGCTGATGTGACGGGACGTCTTCAGGTGGTCTTCAGTCGTGTCGTCGTCCATACGTCCATGGTGGCGCACACACTTGGCTGATGGACACCACACCCGAACCGCCGGAACCGGTCGCGGAATTCGCTCGACGCGCCGAGCGTCTGGCCCTCGGGCGCGCCGAACACCGTATTCCGTCCTGGCTGCGTCCTGGCGACCCGGAGAACCGGATACCGGTGCTGGCGGCGTTGATCGTGGCGATCGCCCTGCAGCTCGCCATTCCCAAGAGCTACACGGTGGTGCCGCGCTGGCCGCTGATCGCCCTGGAAATACTTCTCGTCGTCGTGCTGGTGGGCCTGAACCCGGTGCGCCTGTCGAGGCGCACGACGTTCGGCAGGTGGGCCAGCTATGTGCTGCTCGCGGCAATCACGGTTGACAACACACTGTCGGCGTTCGTGCTGGACGTGCGCATCCTCTCCGGCGAGGTGAGCAACAAGGCGGCGGTCCTACTGGGCAGTGGCGGCGCGATCTACGTCACAAACGTGATCGTCTTCGGCATCTGGTACTGGGAACTCGACCGAGGCGGGCCCTTCGCCCGCCGCGAAGGCGCCCGACCCTACCCGGACTTCATGTTTCCGCAAATGACGGAACGTGAACTGGCTCCGCCGAATTGGCGTCCGGAGTTCATCGATTACCTCTACGTGAGCTTCACGAACGTGGTGGCCTTCTCCCCCACTGACACGATGCCGATGGCACGATGGGCAAAAGCGATGATGACGGTGCAGTCGATCGTCTCGTTCACGACGCTGGCACTCGTAATCGCAAGGGCGGTGAACGTTTTGGGCTGACCGTTCAGCCCGGAAATCGGAGTACGGTCGCATTCATGGGCATCGCAACCGCCGAACTGACACCGATGGAACAGACCGCCTTTCTCACCGAGTACGCCCGCGCACTCGACAGCCAGTGGCCACGCCCGATCCTGGGCGACCGCCTCGCCCATGACGTCGTCGGCAAGATCGACTACGACTTCGCCGGATTGGGTGTGCAGACGAGCGTGGCGTGCCAGACCGCGCTACGCGCCAAGATGCTCGATGACCGGGTGCGCGCATTCGTGGCAGAACATCCCGACGCAGTCGTCGTCGATCTCGGTGCCGGACTCGACAGTGGCTTTTATCGCGTCGATCCGCCGGAGTCGGTCGACTGGTACAGCGTCGACCTGCCCGGCATCATCGCGCTCCGTGACCAAGTGCTGCCCGTGAACGCGCACTCGCACTCGGTACCGATCTCGCTGGTCGACCAGCGCTGGCCCGACGCCATCCCCGTCGAGCGCCCGACGATGCTCTTCGCCGACGGGCTGTTCGCATTCCTGTCCGAGCCGGTGATCGCCGGGATCTTCCGCCGCATCACCGACCACTTCGCCTCCGGAGAACTGGCGTTCAACGACTACGGCCGTATCGGCTGGCTCAGCCAGCTGGCGGTCAAGGTCTATCCACAGAAGATGTTCAAGGACGTCGGAAGCCAATGGGGCTACGCCGGTTTCAAGGACGCGCACCATCCCGAGACATGGAACCCGCGGATGAAACTGGTCGAGGAGGCCAGCTTGGCGCATCAGCCGGAGGTCGACCTGTTCCCGCGGTGGATCGGGGCCGCCACCAAGCTGATGGGCAAGACCGAATCCGGTGCGCGCAAGGCACGAATCCTCCGGTACGCGTTCTAACCCAGCCGGACGGGTGGAGACCAATTTCTCCCCCGTTCGTCACCAACCACTGCATCAAGATCACCGACAGTACGGATTATGACGAATTCGATGCGGATTTCATCACAAACCCGCACTCTCGACGAGGGGCGCGGATACACCCGGCGCGGCTACCGTGTCCGCGGTGTGCCGAACAGGCCGTTGAGCTCTTCGAAGTTCGCAGTGTCAGCCAGCCCCGCGAAGGAACCGTCCTCCGCGATTCGGCGGGCGGCCGAGAGGAACGCGCCCCACGCGACCCTCGTCAGCGCAGAGCCGACGCTGATTCGCCGGACCCCGAGCTCCGCGAGGTCGTTCACCGTCAGCCCCGTGTCGGACGACATCAACACGTTGACCGGTGACGGCCGGAGCGCGTCGACGATGGCGGCGATGTCCTCTGGTCTCCGCACACCTGGGGCGTACAACACGTCAGCGCCCGCCTCGGCGAAGGCCTGCAACCGCGTGATGGCCTCGCGCAGAGGATCGGGATGGCCGTACAGGAAGCATTCGGCTCGCGCAGTCAGGAGCACGTCGGCACCGTCGATGGCGGACACCGCCACGCGGATCCGTTCCACCGCCTCGGGCAACGAATACAGAGGATCCTCGGCGCCCCCTCTGGCATCCTCGATGGACAGGCCGGCGACCCCGGTTGCCACGCATCGCCTGACGTTCGCCGCCAGCACGTCCAGATCATCTGCGTAGCCCGCCTGAAAGTCGGCGTTGACGGGCAGTTCGACGGCATCGACGATCTCGGCGATGTTGCGCAGTGCTGCGTCGACACCCAGCCCGGTCGGCGTGTCGGGCAACCCTTGCGCAAAGCTGACGCCCGCGCTCGTCGTGGCCAGCGCCGGAAAACCCATGGCCGCCAGCGCGATCGCCGTTCCCCGGTCCCACGGGTTCGGAATGACGAAGCAGCCCTGCTCGTGCAGTTCGCGAAAGGACATCAGCCCAGGCAGCCGGGACCCAGCAGCGCCTTCAGATCGCCCATCAACGCCGAGGACGGTGTCACCCGCAGCGCGGCGTCCAGTTCCAGCGTGGTGATGCGCTCGCCGCTGATCAGCCGCAGGTGTACCTGCGACGTTCCCGGATGGCGGGCCAGTACCTGCTTGAGCGCGGTGACCTTGTCTACCGTGCACTGTCGTGTCGGGAGACTGACGGCCAGCGGACGGTCAATCTGGGCATTCGAAAAGTCCGGCACGACAAGCTCGTTGGCGATCAGAGAGATCCGGTCGTCACGGATCGCCACCTTCGCGCCGACCAGCACCACGGCGTCGTCGGCGATCTCGGTACCGAACGTCGAATACGTCTGCGGGAAGAACAACACCTCGATGCCGCCGGTGAGATCCTCCAATTGCGCTGACGCCCAGGGCAACCCGTTCTTGTTGACCCGCCGGTTCACCGAAGCCAGGATGCCGCCGAGTCGCACCTGCGTCTCGTTGGGGATGTCGCCGTTCAGGATGGCCGGAATCGCGGTGTCGACCTGGGCTGCCAGCAGGTGGGCGATGCCATTGAGGGGATGACCGGACACGTAGAGGCCCAGCATCTCGCGCTCCAGTGCCAGCTTGTGCTTGTCCTCCCACTCCTCCTCGGGCACCTTGATCGTGAACACCGCGTCGGTGGCCGTGTCGGCACCGCCGAACAGGTCGAACTGGCCCATCGCCTCGGCCTTCTTGGTGCCCAGCACCGAATCGACCGCGTCGGTGTGCACAAGGAACAGGCCCTTGCGCGGATGGCCCAGCGAGTCGAAAGCACCCGCCTTGATCAGCGACTCGGTGACTTTCTTGTTGCAGGCGCCGATGTCGATCTTGTTCAGATAGTCGGAGAAGTCGACGTACTTGCCCTTGTCGGTCCGCGAATTGATCAGCGAGGAAACGACATTGGCGCCCACGTTGCGCACCGCGCCGAGGCCGTAGCGGATGTCCTCCCCGACGGAGGCGAAGTTCAGGCTCGATTCGTTGACGTCGGGAGGCAGCACCGTGATGCCCAGGCGGCGGCAGTCGGCGAGGTAGACGGCCGCCTTGTCCTTGTCGTCGCCCACCGAGGTGAGCAGCCCCGCCATGTATTCGGCCGGATAGTTGGCCTTGAGGTAGGCCGTCCAGTAGGACACCAAGCCGTAACCGGCGGCGTGGGACTTGTTGAACGCGTAGTCGGCGAACGGCAGCACCGTGTCCCACAGCGCCTTGATCGCAGCGGCCGAAAACCCGTTGTCCTTCATGCCCTCGGAGAAGCCCTCGTACTCCTTGTCGAGCACCTCACGCTTCTTCTTGCCCATCGCCTTTCGCAGAATGTCTGCTCGGGCGAGCGAATAGCTGGCCACCTTCTGCGCGATGCGCATGATCTGCTCTTGGTAGACGATCAGGCCGTACGTCTCGGACAGGATCTCTTCGAGCGGCTCGGCCAGTTCCGGGTGGATGGGCTTGATCGCCTGCCGGTTGTTCTTGCGGTCGGCGTAGTCGTTGTGGGCGTTCATGCCCATCGGCCCCGGCCGGTAGAGCGCAATGACCGCGACGACGTCCTCGAAGCCGGTCGGCTTCAGGCGACGTAGCAGATCGCGCATCGGCCCGCCGTCGAGCTGGAACACCCCGAGGGTGTCCCCACGGCCGAGCAGCGCATACGCGGCCTCGTCGTCGAGCGGCACCGTCTCGAGGTCGAGGTCGATACCCCTGTTGGCCCTGATGTTCTCGAGCGCATCGCCGATGATCGTGAGGTTTCGCAGCCCCAGGAAGTCCATCTTCAGCAGGCCGATGGCCTCACACGACGGGTAGTCCCAGCCGGTGATGATCGCGCCGTCCTGCGGTCGCTTCCACAGCGGGATCGCCTCGGTCAGCGGCTCGCTGCTCATGATCACCGCGCAGGCGTGCACGCCGGAGTTGCGGATCAGGCCTTCCAAGCCGCGCGCGGTCTCGTAGATGGTGCGCACGTCGGGGTCGGTGTCGATCAACCCGCGGACCTCGGCGGCCTCCTTGTACCGCTCGTGGCTGCTGTCGGTGATGCCCGACAGCGGGATGTCCTTGGCCATGATCGGCGGCGGCAGCGCCTTGGTGATCCGGTCGGCGATCGCGAAACCCGGCTGGCCATAGTGGATACGCGCCGAATCCTTCAGCGCCGCTTTGGTTTTGATGGTGCCAAAGGTGATGACCTGGGCGACGCGGTCCTGGCCCCACCGTTCGGCGGCGTAGCGCACCATCTCACCGCGGCGCCGGTCGTCGAAGTCGATGTCGATATCGGGCATCGACGCGCGCTCGGGGTTGAGGAAGCGCTCGAATAGCAAGCCGTGCTCGATCGGGTCGATGTCGGTGATGCGCAGCGCGTAGGCGACCAGCGAGCCCGCTGCCGACCCGCGGCCGGGACCGACGCGGATGTCGACCGAGCGCGCATAGTTCACCAGGTCGGAGACGATCAGGAAGTACGACGGATACCCCTTGGCGCAGATGACGTCGATCTCGTAGGCGGCGCGGTCGACATAATCGGACGCCACTCCCTGCGGGAAGCGGCGCGCCAGGCCCGCGTCGACCTCATGCCGCAGCCACGACGCCTGATCATGCCCCTCGGGCACGGGGAAGGTCGGCATCCGGTCGCGGGTTGCCCACACATCGGCGTAGGACTGCACCCGCTCGGCGATCAGCAGGGTCGAGTCGCACGCGCCGGGGAGCTGGCCGTCCCACAGTGCGCGCATCTCGGCGGCGGACTTCAGGTAGTAGCCGTCGCCGTCGAACTTGAACCGGTTCGGATCCGACAGCGTCTTGCCCGTCTGCACGCACAGCAGCGCCTCGTGGTTGTGCGCGGCCTCGCGGGTGACGTAGTGGCAGTCGTTGGTGGCCAGCGGCGGGATGTCCAGTTTGCGGCCGATCTCCAGCAGCCCCTCGCGAACCCGGCGCTCGATGTCCAGGCCGTGGTCCATCAACTCGAGGAAGTAATTCTCGGGCCCGAAGATCTCCCGCCATTTCGCCGCCGACTCGAGCGCCTCGCGGTCGTGCCCGAGACGCAGCCGCGTCTGCACCTCACCAGACGGGCAGCCCGTGGTGGCGATGATGCCCGCCGCATTCTCGGCGATGAGTTCGGCGTCCATCCGCGACCACTTACCGAGTTGGCCCTCGAAAGAGGCCAGCGACGAGAGCCTGAAAAGGTTACGCAGGCCCGTCGCATTCTCGGCGACCATGGTCATGTGGGTATAGGACCCGCTGCCCGAGACGTCGTCGGACTTCTGGCTCGGGTCACCCCAGAGAATGCGCTTGGTGTCGAACCGCGACCCGGGGGCGATGTAGGCCTCCACGCCGATGATCGGCTTGATCCCCACTTCGGTTGCGGCGTTGTAGAACTCGCTGGCGCCGAACATGTTTCCGTGATCGGTCATGCCGATCGCGGGCATCTCCAGCCGCTGCGCCTCGGCCAGCATCGGCTTGACCTTCGCGGCACCATCCAACATCGAGTATTCGGTGTGGTTATGCAGGTGCACGAAGGACCCCTGAGCGCGTGCGCGAAGATCGGGCGGTGGAGCGCTCGCGCGAAGAGGAGCCGGACTCGAGTTCATAGGGTCGCCAGTCTATGACCGCGGCCCGACAGATCTCGGCGTGTCGGGGCTGCGTGTCCTTGCCGGCTGACCCCTACCCCGGGAACCGGCAGGCGCCGGGGCTCCAGCGGCAGTCGCAGACCGTTGACGAGCTAGCTGACCGCTTCGGTACGTACCCGCCAGCATGAGCAGCTCCAGCATCGCCTCGTCGCCGTGGTGTCCCGTCAAGTCGGCCCAGAGCTCTTCGTCGACCGTGCAGTGCTGCTGCAGCGACAGGCGCGGCGCGCTGCGTCTGCTGTGGGACTACGCGGCGAGCCGTTGACGTCTGGCGCACTTCAGGCGGCGTGCGACACCAATCCGGGCTCGCTGAACACCCGGCTGAAAGTAGCTGGGCGAGCTGGGAATCGTCGACCACGACGCCGGCGGATACCGGCTCACCCAGGTCGGGCGCGCGCTTATTGCGGCTCTGCAACCACTGCAGACGTGGGCTGACGAGTAGGCGACCCATCAGGACGCAGTCGATCCAGCCTGAACAGGCGTTTCACGTCGGGCATCGGCGGGAGCTGCCACCCGAGCTGGGCGGCCACCCCCGCCGCCACGAGTGCCGCAACCATCGCCGCGAACCAGACACCATCCATACCCGCCACGCTACGACGCAGGAGGGTCCAGAGGAATCGGGTGTTTCCCTATGCCGCGCCGGTCGGAGCAAGGGATCCAAGCGTCCAAACGCCACGACGGGGGGTATCCGTGCGAACCGACCGCGGCAGACGACCGCGGGGCATCGGTCTGTGGACGGTCATCTATGCGTTGACCGTCCACTGACGAAAAGGCAACCAAGTCGCCCCCCACGAGCAAACGTTATGGCATTGCTGGCTAACACGGTCAACAGTCCAGATTGCGCAACGTCCGCAAAAGGTAGTCGGCCAGTCCGGGATCCTTCGTCAGTTCGATGGCGCGGCGGTACGCGACCGCTGCCTCCACATGCCGCCCCGCCTCGGCCAACAGATGGGCCCGCGCCGACCATGCCGGCTGAAATCGGTCGACTGCCGGGTCGGTAATCGCGTCCAGCGCGCGCAAACCCGCGTTCGGTCCGTCGATCTCGCCGTCGACCGCTGCCGCGGCCACCGCCGCGCCCAGCGACGGCGCCACCCGCAGCACCGCCCGGTACAGCTTGCGCAGGGTCTCGCCGTCGATCCGACCCGTGCGGGCCCGCGAGCAGTGCGCCGACTGGATCGCCGCCTCGTACTGGAATCTGTCCGGGCGGCCCAGATCATGGGCCCGGCGCAGGAGCGACTCACCGCGGGCAATCAGCGCGGCGTCCCAGCGCGCGGTGTCCTGCTCGTCGAGTGGGACGAATCGGCCGTCCTCGGTGCGCCGCGCCTCCCGCCGCGACTCGGACAGGCACACGAGCGCAGCCAGGCCCAGGGCTTCGGGCTCCGCAGGCAGCAGGTCAGCCAGCACCAAGGCCAGGTGCAGTGCCTCTGCGGAGAGAGTGTCCACCTGCGGGCCCTGCGGGCTGAGCTGCCAATCGATCGCGTAGGCGCCGTAGACGGCCTCCAGCACCGCGGGCAACCGCGCGGCGAGGTCGTCTCGTTCAGGCAGCACAAACGGGACGCCGGCGTCGCGGATGCGCCTCTTGGCCCGCACCAGTCGCTGTGCCATGGTGGCCGGTTCGACGGCGAAGGCCTCGGCGATGGCGGCGGCCTCCACGCCCAGCACCGTCTGCAGCATCAGCGGGGTGCGGATGTTCGGCGCGACGGCGGGATGGGCGCACACCAGCATCAGCTCAAGACGCCGGTCCGGTATCGCAGGCATGTCGTCTTCCAAAGCGATTGGAGCAGAACCGATTTCGTCTATACCCGTTGTCGCCCGGTAGGCCGCGGACTTCCACATGTCACGTAGCCGGTTGCGCGCGACGGTGAGGACCCAGCCCTCGGGGTTGTCCGGAATGCCGTCGTCGCGCCAGCGGGCCAGTGCGCGTTCGAGCGCGTCGGCAAGCGCGTCCTCGGCGGCGGCGATGTCGCGGGTGGGTGCCGCCAGCACCGCGAGTAGCCGACCGTAGGAATCGCGGACGAGGTCGGCTACCCGCTGCCGGACAGCCTCTGGCTCAGTCAGGGGGTGTACCACCCACGGTCGGCGGCGTATGTCCGCGCCACCGGGCGAATTTCGACGGAGCCCCAGCCGTTGGCCGGATTGCGGTGCGCCCACGTCAGGGCCTCGTCGAGGTTGTCGACCTCGATGACGAAGATGCCGCCCAGCTTCTCCTTGGTGTCGGCGAACGGCCCGTCCTGCACCTCGGGGGCGCCGTTGCGGGCGGTCACCGTGGTGCTGGCGAGGACCGGTTCGAGCACCTCGGTGTCGATCAGCACGCCGGCGGCGGTCAGGTCGTCCGCGTATGCGTTGAAGGCTGCCATGGCAGGGGCCATGTCCTCCTCCGTCAACCCGACCTCGCCGGCTTCCTGGTAGTGCATCAACAGGCAGTACCGCATGACTGAATCCTCTCTGACGATGATGGTGTCACCGGGATGACGATTGAAGCGAGGCCCGATCGACACGGGCCCGCCAGAGCGCATCCACGCTGAACACCACCAGGGCCAGCCAGATGAGCGCGAAGCCGACCCAGCGCGCCAACGGCATCGGCTCATGGCCGACGACGACACCCCAGGTGAGCTGCATCGCAGGCGTGAGATAGAACAACAAGCCCATCGTCACCAGCGGCAACCGCTGCGCCGCCGCGGCGAACAGCAGCAGCGGAAGCGCCGTCACCGCGCCCGACAAGACCATCAGAACGACGTGGCCGACGCCGTGGTCGGCGAACGTTCCGTCGCCGGTCGTCTCCAGCACCACGATGAATGCGATCGCAAACGGTGCCGCCACTCCCGCCTCTATGCCGACGCTGACCCGAGGATCGGTCGGCACCACCTTCTTCACCGCGCCGTACAGGCCGAACGACAGCGCCAATCCGAGGCCGATGACGGGCGGGGAGCCGACCTCCACGGTCAGCACCACCACGGCGACCGCCGCGATGGCCAGGGCACCGAACTGGGCCCGGTTGAGCCGCTCACGGAACAGCAACAGTCCCAGCGCCACCGTCACCAGCGGGTTGATGAAGTAGCCGAGCGCGGCGTCCACGACGTGACCGTTGTTGACGGCGTAGATGTAAATGACCCAGTTGATCGAAATGAGGGCCGATGCGAACGTCAACAGCAACCATGTGCGCGCCGTGATCGCGCGAATATCGCCGAGTCGGCGCACCGCCGCGATGACCACGACCATCAGTACGAAGCACCACACGATCCGGTGCGCAAGGATCTCGAACGCTCCCGCCGGCCTGAGCAGAGGGAAGAACGCCGGGAACGTCCCCCAACAGGCATACGCGCCAACGCCGAACAACAGCCCGGATTTTCGGGGATCGCTCACCGTTCGTGATTTCGCAGCACCTCGAGGGCATGCTGCAGGTCGGCCGGGTAGGGACTGGTGATCTCGACGCGACGCCCATCGGCGGGATGAGCGAACGCCAGGGATCGGGCGTGCAGCCATTGGCGTACCAGCCCAAGCCTTTTCGCCAACGTCGGGTCGGCGCCGTAGGTGAGGTCACCGGCGCAGGGATGGTGCAGTGCCGCGAAGTGCACCCGAATCTGATGTGTGCGGCCGGTTTCCAACTCGACATCGAGCAGGCTCGCTGCCTGATGTGCCTCGAGCGTGTCGTAGTGGGTGATGCTGTGCCTGCCACCCTCGGTGACCGCGAATTTCCAGTCGTTTCCGCGGTGGCGTCCGATCGGCGCGTCGATGGTTCCGCTGGACGGATCGGGATGGCCTTGCACCAGAGCGTGATAGCGCTTATCGACGGTGCGCTGTTTGAACGCACGCTTGAGCACCGTGTACGCGCGCTCCGAGATCGCCACCACCATGACACCCGAGGTGCCGACGTCGAGGCGGTGCACAATCCCCTGGCGCTCATGGATACCCGACGTGCTGATGCGGAAGCCCGCCGCGGCCAGGCCGCCGAGCACCGTCGGCCCACTCCAGCCGACCGTGGCATGCGCCGCGACGCCGGGCGGTTTGTCGACCGCGACGATGTCGGCGTCCGAGTACAGGATCGACATGCCCTCGATCTCGACGGGCGTATTCTCTACCGGCGCAGGCGCTTCCGGTAACCGAACCTCGAGCCACGCGCCCGCGGCGAGTTTGTCGGACTTACCTGCCCGGGTGCCGTCGATTTCGACGCCGCCGTCTTCGGCCAACGCCGCGGCCGCCGTCCGCGACAGCCCGAGCAGGCGCGCCAGCCCCGCATCGACACGCATTCCCGCCAGCCCCTCGGGGACCGGCATCGAGCGGGTGGTCATCAGCCCCGGCCGCCATCCCCGTCGCCGTCGCCACCATGCTGCCACTGTGCGAATCGTCGTCGCCCGTGCGACGCCCCACCGTGTCGAAGTCGAAGCCGAACAGCGACAGCGCGACGAGCAGGATCGCTCCGCCCACCACCGACGGATCGGCCACATTGAACACCGGCCACCATCCAATGGACAGGAAGTCCACGACGTGACCCTGCAGCGGGCCGGGCGCCCGGAAGAACCGGTCGACCAGGTTCCCCATCGCCCCACCGAGGATCATGCCGAGACCGATCGCCCACCATGGCGACACCAGCCGGCGGCCCATCCAGATGATGCCGAACACCACCCCGGTCGCGATCAAGGTGAGCACCCAGGTGTATCCCGTGGCCATCGAGAACGCCGCACCCGAATTGCGCACGAGGGTCCAGGTCACGGTGTCACCGATGATCGGCACCGGCTGACCCGGGGTCAGAAGCCTGACCGCGAACACCTTGGTGACGATGTCGGCGGCCAGCACTATCCCCGCGACGGTGAGCAGCATGCGCAGCCGGCGCCTCGGCACCGGCTGGTCCTCGGGCAGCGGCGCCACGGCATCGGACACCGGCTCGGCCGACGCCGAGGATTCGTCATTCACTCCCCCATCATTCCAAAGCGCGAATGGGCCAGAATTCCACCCATGGCCAACCTCGTCGTCGTCACCACCGGCGGCACCATCGCGACCAGTGCCGACGACCACGGGGTGAAGCGCCCGACCCGCTCCGGCGCCCACCTGACCTCCGGCCTCGACGTGCACGTCGTCGACCTGATGGCGGTGGACAGCTCGATGCTCACGCTCGCCGACTGGGACCGTATCCGCGCGGCCGTGACCGCGCTGTCCGAGGCCGATGGCGTGGTGATCACCCACGGCACCGACACCATGGAGGAGACGGCGCTGTGGCTGGAGCTGACGTACGACGGCACGGTCCCCGTCGTCCTGACCGGCGCACAGCGCAGCGCGGACGCCCCGGATGCCGACGGACCGCGCAACCTGCGCGACGCGCTGACGGTCGCCGCGAGCTCGCAGTCGCAGGGCCTCGGTGTCCTGGTGAGCTTCGCGGGGACGGTGTGGCAACCGCTGGGCCTGCACAAAGTCGCGACGGCCGACCTGCAGGGGTTCGCGGGTTCTGCGCTCGGCACGGTGTCCGACGGGGTATTGACTGTTGAACCGTCGAAGGATCGGCCGTTCCTGGCCGCGCCGTCGGCGGCGGACGCACCCCGGGTCGACACCCTCGCGGTGTATCCCGGCTGCGACACGGTCGCGATGGACTCCTGTGTGGCTGCCGGCGCCAAGGGTCTCGTGCTCGAAGCGCTGGGGTCGGGCAACGCCGGCGCCGCGGTGATCGACGGCGTGCGGCGACACTGCCGGGACGGAGTGGCCGTCGCGGTGTCCACAAGGGTGCCCGGTGGACGGGTGAGCCCCGGCTACGGCCCGGGCCGCGACCTCGCGGACGCCGGGGCCGTGATGGTGCCACGGCTGCGGCCGCCTCAGGCCAGGGTTCTGCTGATGGCCGCGCTGGCGGCGGGCGCACCTGTCGCGGACGTCCTGGCCCGCTGGGGCTGAAGCCGATTGAGAGGGATCTGTGAATGCTCGTCGCGTGGCCGCTGCCGCAGGGATCCTCGGGCCGCCCTGCCCGAGGGCTACGGCCTGGAGAACTGGGGTGCGACCTGCGCGGTCAAGAAACACGACACGGTGCTTCGAGAGCTACAACAACCACGGATTCACCCTGTCCGCCGCTCACGGCGAGCTCTGGTAGCGGCTCAGCTCCTCGACGTAGTCCGGCCAGTCCAGGCTGTCGACGGGGTTCGCGCGGGCGACGTCGGGAGTGTCGTCGGGCAGCGTGTGCACCGGCCCGGCGCCGGTGCCGCGGGTCTCGAACCGCACCGTCATCACGCCGTGGCCGGCGCCCTGGATCCACCCGTGCCCGTAGGTGGTGTGGGTGACGTCGTCGCCGACGCGCCAGGCAGGGACTGTCGCGGTCGCGTCGGTCAGCGTCGGTGGCAGCCGGGTGTTGGACACCTCCTCGGCCATCAACTCCAGATCCGGGAACAACGACTCCTGCTGAACCTCAGAGAGTCCCGAAAAGCCAACGCCGACAAGGCGAATCGGCCCCACCTCGATCGGGTCGAGCAGCAGCCGACGAGCGGTGGCGATCAGCGTGGAGGCGTCGGTGGTGGCGTACGGCAGCGTCGCCGACCGGGTGAGGATGCTCATGTCGGATTTCTTCAGCTTGACGGTGACGGTGCGGGCACCGCGGCCGTCCTTCCCCAGTCGCGAATGGGCGTGCTCGCCGATGCGTGCCACGGCTTCGCGTAGTTGATCGAGGGTGGTCAGATCCTCGGGGAACGTCGATTCTGCGCTGATCTGCTTGGCGGGCGAATTCTCGGCGACAGGCCGCTCATCGATGCCCCGGGCCAGCCGGTGCAGGGCCGCGCCGACGGTCCCGCCGAGGATGTTGGTGGCCTCGGCGTCGCTCAGTGCGGCGAACGCACCGATGGTGTCGATGCCGAGCCTGTGCAGCTTCTCCTCGGCGACCGGCCCGATGCCCCACAGCCGACGCACCGGCAACCCGTCGAGCAGCACCCGCTCCTCGGTGCGGGAGACAACCCGGATGCCGTCGGGTTTTGCCAGGTCCGAGGCGATCTTGGCGACCTGCTTGCCCGATCCGGCGCCGACGGAAGCGACCAGTCCCGTCACATCGAGAACCTTGGATTTCAAGGTCCGGCAGAACGCTTCGACGTCGTCGGCCGATGCACCCGCGAGTTCGGCGGGTTCGCCGAAGGCCTCGTCGAACGAAAGCTGCTCCAGGACGGGCACATAGGTGCGCACGGTGTCGAACACGCGGCGGCTGGCCACGCCATAGACGACGCCGCGCGGCGGCAACACCACGGCAGCGGCGCCCACCATCCGGCGGGCCTGGTGCATGGGCATCGCCGATCGGGCGCCGAACACCCGGGACTCGTAACTCGCGCCCGCGACCACGCCGCGACCGCCGAGCCCGCCGACCAGGACGGGCCTACCACGCAGGGTCGGCCTGGTCAGCTGCTCGACCGACGCGAAGAACGCGTCCATGTCGAGGTGCAGCACCCAGCGACCGTCCACACCCGCCGATGCTATTTCGCTAGCCTTCCGACATGGCGCAACCGGTCGGCGAGTGGGGCGAGTTCGGCCGGTGGGTTGACCACTTCGAAGCCAATGCAGGCGTGCACGCGCAGGTGGATGCGGCGGTCGACTTCGATGCGCAGTGCCAGCTCACCGACGAGATGCGGCGCCCGCTGATTGCGTCGGTGCGACGGTTCCAGCTCGGCGAGAGCGGTGACGGACATCAGCTCACGCGCAACGCGGCGCGCTCGGGAGATTTCGAATACCTGCAAGCCATCAAGCTTTTCGTCAGCGAGGAGCAGCAGCACGCGGCGCTGCTGTTGCGGCTGCTCGGATATCTGGGCGGCACACCGATGCGCTCGCACTGGTCGGACACGATCTTTGTGCGACTGCGCCGGCTGATGGGGCTGCGGACGGAGTTGATGGTGCTCACCGTCGCCGAGGTGGTCGCGCTGTCGTATTACGGCGGCCTGGCCAGGGCGGGTCAGGATTCGGTGGTGCGCGCGGTGGCCCAACGCATCGTCGACGACGAGAACGCCCATGTGCGGTTTCAACGGCACCGCCTGCACTCGGGTTTCGCCGATTCACCGGCGCTGTTGCGGCTTCTGGCTTTCGGCTTGTGGTGGGTGACGGCGATCGGCGCGACGGTGGTGGTCGCCCTCGATCACGGCAAGCTGCTCGATGCGATCGGCTACCGGCGCACCCGGTTCGTCCGCGATGTGCTCACGGACTTCGCCGGGTTGGCGGCGGCGGTCCTGAGCCGGCGGGAGTCCACGTCGTGGACGTGATCACCTCCCTTCCCGCGAGCACACGACTGAGCGACGTGGCCGACCGGGTGCGGCGCATCGAAGAACTGGGGTTCGACACCGTCCACATCTCCGAGACCGTCCGCGATCCGTTCGCCGTATGTGCCCTCGCGCTGGAGCACAGCTCGACGCTGTCGGTTCGGACCAGCATGGTCGTCGCATTCGCCCGCAGCCCGATGGTGACCGCCTGCGCGGCGTGGGAGCTGGCCCGCTACTCCGGGGGCCGATTCCAGCTCGGTATCGCCACGCAGGTGCGCGGCAACATCGTCGGGCGATTCTCCATGCCGTGGACGGATCCCGTTGCGCAGCTGCGTGACTACGTCGAGTCGCTTCGCGCCATATTCGCGGCGTTCGCAGATGGACGCAACCTGGACCACCGCGGCAGCCACTACACGTTCACCCGCCTCCAGCCGTACTTCAACCCCGGCCCCATCGACGTGGCTGCCCCTGCGATCTGGACGGGCGGCGTCAACCGCCGGATGTGTACGCTCGCCGGCGCCGTCGCCGACGGTTTCGTCGCGCATCCGACGAGTTCACACCCCGCAGTGCTGCATGAGTACGTCTTGCCTGCGCTGGCCGCCGGCACGGCGAAGCAGAAGCGCGACGGCGGAGGCCCACAGGTGGTCGTCGTGCCGCGGGTGATCTGCGGGCGCGACGAGGCGGCCGTCGCCGCCGCGCGCGATGACCTGCGCTCCGAACTCGCGTTCCTGTACTCGACCCCCGCCTATCAACGGACATTGGAGCTCTTCGGGCTGCACGAGATCGGAAGTCGCCTCAGCGAGCTTGCCCGTCGCAAGGAGTGGTCGGCACTGGCAGGCGTACTCACCGACGATGTCGTCAGCCAACTCGTTCCGCAGGGGACCTACGCCGAACTTCCCGACGTCCTTGCGTCCTGGTACGACCGGCTGTGCGACGGCATCGCGCTCGACACGCCGCCGGATCCGGACGATGACGACGAGTTCGCCGCGATGATCGATCGCATCAAGGCGATTCCGGCGAGAGTCAGTTGACCTTCGCGATCGCAACACGCACACCGTCGCCGATCTCAATGGCCGGGGTCGGCTCGCCGAATTCGAAGCTGGTGGCCAGGATTTCGCGCGCGATGAGGTCGCTGTGTGTGCGTGCCCAGTTCTCGTGCGCAGACGGGACCGCCATCACGACCGAGATACGGTCGGACACCTCGAGACCTGTCGACTTGCGCAGCTCTTGCAGTTCACGGATACGGTCCTTGGCCCAGCCCTCGGCCTCCAGCTCTTCGGTAACGGTGCCGTCGAGCACCACCAGCCCGGCACCCTCGGGCAGCGCGGCGGTGAATAGCTCTCTGGGTCGAGCTCCGCTGCGCTCCGTCTCCCTGGGGTCGGCCGCCACCAGCCGCGAGCTGTACTCGTCGGGCTGCAGCACAGCCGGTCCGGCGCTCAACGTTCCATCGGCGTTGGCGACCGCCTCGCCGGCCTTCACCGCCTTGATCGCCGCCTGGACGTCCTTGCCGAGCCGCGGTCCCGCGACCTTGGCGTTCACGGTCAACTCGAAGCGACCGTAGGTGGCGATGTCGTCGGTGAGTTCAACGTTCTTGACGTTGAGCTCGTCGGCGATGAGGTCGCGGTACGGCTCGAGCCGCTGCGGATTATCCACTGCCACAGTGAGTTTCGGTAGAGGCAGGCGCACTCGCAGCTTCTTGGCCTTGCGCAGTGAAGAGCCCACGGACGCGACCTCGCGGACCAGGTCCATGTCCGCCACCAACTGCGGATCCTGCGGAAGAAGGCCGGCAGCGGGCCAGTCCGTCAGATGTACCGAACGTTCCCCGGTCACGCCGCGCCAGATCACCTCGGTCATGAGTGGCAGCAGCGGCGCCGCCAGCCTGCCGGTCACCTCCAGCACGGTGTGCAGCGTGTCGATGGCGTCGGGATCCTCCTCCCAGAACCGCGAACGCGACCGCCGCACATACCAGTTCGTCAGGGCCTCGGTGAACTGGCGCAGCTGGTCACAGGCTCCGGAGATGTCGCAGGTGTCCAACGACTCCGTGAGGTCGTCGCGTAGTGCTGCGAGTTTGGCAAGGATGTAGCGGTCCAGCACGTTGGTCGAATCGGTCCGCCACGTGCCCTTCTTCGGCGCGTAGAGCGCCAGGAATGTGTAGGAGTTCCACAGCGGCAGCAACACCTGACGCACGCCTTCGCGGATGCCCTGCTCGGTGACGATCAGGTTGCCGCCGCGCAGGATCGGTGACGCCATCAGGAACCATCGCATCGCGTCGGAGCCGTCGCGGTCGAAAACCTCGGTGACGTCGGGGTAGTTGCGCAGCGACTTGCTCATCTTCTGCCCGTCGTTGCCCAGCACGATGCCATGCGCCACACAGGTTTTGAACGCCGGGCGGTCGAACAGCGCGGTGGCCAGGACGTGCAGCGTGTAGAACCATCCGCGGGTCTGGCCGATGTACTCGACGATGAAGTCACCGGGAAAGTGCGCCTCCTCGCCGACCACGCCACCGGCACCGCTCACGGCTCCGGCGTCTCCCGCCGCCCCACCCGCGAACCATTTCTGGTTCTCGAACGGATAGTGCACCTGCGCATACGGCATGGATCCCGAGTCGAACCAGACGTCGAGAACGTCCTCGATGCGACGCATGGTCGATCGGCCCGTCGGGTCATCGGGATTGGAGCGCGTCAGCTCGTCGATGTAGGGCCGGTGCAGATCTGTCGGCCGGATCCCGAAATCGCGCTCGAGCTCGTCGAGGCTGCCGTACACGTCGATGCGCGGATACATCGGGTCGTCTGACTTCCATACCGGAATCGGCGTGCCCCAGTAGCGGTTTCGTGAGATGGACCAATCGCGGGCACCCTGCAGCCACTTGCCGAACTGGCCCTCCTTGACGTGCTCGGGATACCAGGTGATCTCCTGGTTGAGTTCCACCATGCGGTCGCGGAATCTCGGTGACCTTGATGAACCATGACGAGACCGCCCGGTAGATCAACGGGTTTCGGCACCGCCAGCAGTGCGGGTAGGAGTGCTCGTAGGTCTCGTGGCGCAACAGCACCGCCCCGTTGACGCCGGCGGAGCCGCGCTGGTTCTTCAGGTCACGGATGATCTGCGGGTTGGCGTCGAAGACGTGCTGGCCGGCGTAGTCCGGCACGGTCTCGTCAAAGCGGCCCTTCGAGTCGACCGGTGTGACGGCAACGATGTCCGCGGCCTGCGTGGTCACCATGTCGTCCTCGCCGTAGGCCGGCGACATGTGCACGATGCCGGTGCCGTCCTCGGTGCTGACGAATTCGGCGGGCAACACCCGAAATGAGTTGGGCGCGTCCATGAAATACGGGAACGGCGGCAGGTAGCGCGTCTCGAGCAGATCCCGGCCGGTGTATGTGGCCAGGACTTCGGGTTCTTCGCCGAGTTCGCGGGCGTAGGCGCCCAGCCGCGCCTCGGCGAGCACGTAGCGCCGCCCGTCGGGTGCCTGAATCTGGACGTAGGTGACCTCGGGATTGACCGCCACCGCCTGGTTGGAGGGCAGGGTCCACGGGGTGGTCGTCCAAACCAATAGGAAGGCCCCGGTCAGCCCCTTGTCGTCACCACCTACGACCTTGAATCCGACGGTGATCGCCGGGTCCTGGCGGCTCTGATAGACGTCGTCATCCATGCGCAGCTCGTGGCTGGACAGCGGCGTTTCGTCGTTCCAGCAGTACGGCAGCACCCGGTTGCCTTCGTAGGCCAGGCCCTTGTCCCACAGCTGCTTGAACGCCCAGATCACCGACTCCATGAAGCCGGGGTCCAGCGTCTTGTAATCGTTGTCGAAATCCACCCAGCGGGCCTGGCGGGTGACGTAGGCCCGCCATTCATTGGTGTACTTGAGCACCGACGCGCGGCACGCGTCGTTGAACTTCTCGATGCCCATCTCTTCGATCTGCGCCTTGTCGGTGATTCCGAGCTGGTGCTGAACCTCGAGTTCGGCGGGCAGGCCGTGGGTGTCCCAGCCGAACCGGCGCTCCACCTTGTCGCCGCGCATGGTGCGATAGCGCGGCACGATGTCTTTGACGTAGCCGGTCAGCAGATGGCCGTAGTGCGGTAGGCCGTTGGCGAACGGCGGACCGTCGTAGAACACGAACTCCGGTGCATCGTCACGACGCGCGATGCTGGCCCGGAACGTGTCATCGCTGTCCCAGTAATCCAGGACGTCTGCTTCCAGCGCCGGGAAGTTCGGTGCGCCGGCGGCCGGCTTCGGATATGCGGTCACTGTGGTGCGTTGTCTCCTGTGCCCAGGTTCGTTCAGGCACGGGGACGACGTCGCGCGGTTGCGCGAGCGCCGCGGTACCACCCCGCTTGCGCACACGGATGTGCGCCGCTCACTTCGGGCGATGACGGGCCCACCCGTCCGGGTCTACTGGGCTGGATCAGCCGTTCTTCCGAAAGCTCCCCGGTGATGGCCGGATCAACGCCGCTCGTCAAGTTTAGTGGCCGCCGCAACCTACAAACGCAGCGGCTCCCGCAGCGCGGCGCATTGGCTCTCAAAGAAACGGCGGGACACGCCTGCGTTGGGTGCCCACAGGTCGAAACCATGAAAAGCGCCCGGCACGATTTCCAGCGCGCATGTCACTCCGTCGTGGCGGAGCCGTTCGGCATACTCGCGGTTCTCGTCTACCGGCTTATGCACCCGCACGCCGGCGCCGCCGCCCAGAGACACCACTGTGACGTCCCGCGGACCGCCCACACCACGCAACGCCATGGCTGCCCGGGAAACCCGAAGCGCTCTGGGCGTCATTTTCAAACCCTGACTGGGCAGGATCCGAGCGATCCGACCGACCCGACGAAGGTCAGGGTGGAAGTCCTCGACAGAGGTCGACACAGGTCAGATGCTATGGCGCAGCCAAGTTGCGTGCTCGGTTATGGCCGAGTCACTGACCGAGGATCAGCCGCACCGCTAGTTCCGACAAAAGTTGGTCGGGTCCGAATCGTCACCTTCGGACCCGACGACTGTGAGGGAATTACAGCGCCGGTAGCGCGTCCGAGGTCATCTCGTAGAGCGCACGCGGGAACTGCTCGGTGAGCTCTTCGACGGTGTACGCCTCGAATCGGCTTGTGTCATACCACCAGTCGACGTGCACGCGACCCTCGGTCCGGTACACCCGGAGCTCCAGCGCGTGGCCCAGCCCGGGAGGCGTCTCCTGAACCGGCACCGGTACGGAACCTTCGGCAACCTCGCCCAGGTAGTTGAAGTACACCTCCGACATCTCGTCCGCGGCGCTCTCCGACGCCGAGGCCAGGGTGCGGTGGACGGCGCGCAGCACCTCGGTGGCGGCGGCCTGCCGCGCTGTTGCGCACATCAGCGGCACCCCGTCGAGCAGGCAGCCGCGCTCGCTGGCTACATCGACGGGGACGACGCCGTCGCCGAGCGTCTTGGCGATCGTGCGGGCCAGGGCCGCGAGAAGGATCTCGTCGGACGCGACGCCGAGCCACTCGGTGGCGCCGTCGAGCTCGGCTGTGAGCTCTTCGGTGTCCGGCGTCGGCAGCCGCACCATGTCCGCGGGACGGGTGACGTCCGCGGTGTCGTAATCGACAACATGGATCGTTGCTTGCGCTAATTCAGTAACGGAGTTAAAAGCCTCTGTCGCCGTCACCGGCATCTGGGGAGCAACCATGTGCCCAATAATAGCTCAGGTGTCCCAAATATGGGAGATACGTCCCGAAACTGTGACGCCAGTGTCAATTAAGGCAAAGATTTCCGGTTTGCGGTTGACACTGCCCAAATCATGGGAGTTTGGTTTATTGTAAATGGGTGCCAAGGACCGACGAAAACGGCAGACAGCTAAAAGCCCTGCTTGATTACCTCCTCGACGGCGACGTCGAGGCGAAGGACATCTACGACGCGCTCGGCACTTCCAGCAGCACCTACTACCGGCGCATCAAGGAAGTGGACTATCCGGACGCCGAAGAGCTGCGCCGGGTGGCCGACAGGTTCGGCCTGAGCTATCCCGATCTGCAGATCCGGTTCGGTCTGATGACCCAGCACGAGGTGTGGAGCTACGTCGAGTCCATGCAGTTGACGGGCACCGCCGTCCGCGAGACGACCGCGACCCGGACCACCCACAGGACCCGCGCCCCGAAGCTCTCCGAGCTCAGGCCGCGCAGTGACGCACCGCCGCTGTAGCCGTAGACTTTGCTGAGTACACCGCGGCTCAAAGGCGACGCTCATGGCTCTCACAACCCTCATTGCAATCACGCTTTGCTGCATCGCATGGAGTTTGTGGATTCGTCGCGTCACCTGGTCGTCGCGCTGGGAAGTCGCGGCAACACTGAATATCGCTTTGCAGGGCCTGGCGGTGTTGCTTATTTCGCCATTGGCGTCAGAGACCGTCGGTGTCGGGCTTCACGCACTGACCGGTAAGTGGAATCTCGAGGACTTCATCGGGCACGACGCCTACATCGTCGCCGCATCCGCAGTGGTCTACAACGCGCTCGGCCGCCTGCAGGACGATCACCATCTGCAAAAGTCGTTCAAGCAGTACGTCGAAATTCCGGCCACATTGTGCATTCCACTGCTTTTGGTGACGTTCTGGCTCGGCAACGGCGCCCACATCTATAAGGCCGACTTCTTCCAGGTGCCGACCGACTTCTGGCTGAACATGTACTGGCTATTGTTGTGCGTCACTCTGATCTACCTGCTCGGATACGGTGCCCGGGCGCTGCTGGTCCTGCGCAAGGATCCGCGCTCTCGCACGGTCGCCAACGTCTATCTCGTGTCGTCGGCCGCAGGCATCGCCGCCTGCCTGACCCGCCTGGCCACCGCGTTCATCCCGCAGCTGCAGGCGATTGACGCCGTACCACGTTGGTGTGGGTGTTCGCGTGCATGTGCGGCGCGGGTTTCGCGATCACCTCGGCCGAATCCTGGCGCAAGAAGACCAAGTGGTTCTCGACGGCCGACCGCTGAGCTGAGCGCTCGACCTATCCTGCGACGGGCCGCGTGACCCTGAAGGGCGCGCCGAGTGCAGGCATCGTCTGGTATCCACGCTTGCGGGCGTTGGCGGCGTCGCGGCGAATGAGCGCCTGCAGGCCGGCGAACGTCGCCTGATCGAGCACCATCCGCGTCAGCAGGCGGTTGTGCACGAACCCGAACGACAGCCCCGACGCCGGATCGGCCCATCCCACCGAGCCGGCGAGCCCCGCATGCCCGAATCCTGGCATCACGCCGGGGATCGGCACGGAGTGATATCCGAGGTGGAACGACAGCGGCACCCAGATGTTGCGGTCGGGACCGTAGGTCGGCTCGCCGGTCAGCCCCGCCACCCGCTCCGGCGACAGGAACTGCGTGCCGTCGATGCGGCCACCGTTGGCGATCGCCCCGTACAGCTTGGCCAGCCCGCGTGCGGTGGTCACTCCGTTCGCAGCTGGGATCTCGGAGTCGAGGAACGGCGTCTCGCCCTGTACCACGGCCTTCATGCCCGGGAAGTACATCGACCCGAACACTCCGGAGAAGTGCAGCGCCGCGATCTTCGGCGCGACGAAGTTGAACACCGGGTTGGCCAGGGTGCCCTGAGGCGCGAGGATCTCCGCCGGACGCGTCGGCGCCTCGGTCGGCGGCCGGCCCAGGTGCAGTCCATCCGTGTCGAGTGGTTCGGAGAGCTCCTCGCGGATCAGGTCCCGCATGCCCTTGCCGGTGACTGCGCGGCCCAGCCCCGACATCAACCAGCCGTAGGTCAGCGCGTGATAGGCCTGATGGCCGTACAGGAGGCGGTTTACCGGGGCCGCGGCGATCCGCTTCTCCATCGTCAGGTGGTCGAGCAGCTCAGCCTTACTCACGCCGTTGAGCTGCGACAGCCCGGCGCGATGGCGCATGACCTCGCGCACGGTGATGTCGGCCTTGCCCTTGGCGCCGAACTCGGGCCAGTACTCGCAGACGGGCGTGTCGTAGTCGATCAGGCCGCGGTCGGCGAGCCGGTGGATGACCGTCGAGGCCAGGCCCTTGGTGACCGAGAAGACCATGGCCCCGGTGTCGGCAGTCCAGTACTGGGTGCCGCGGCGGTCGGCGTATCCGGTCCAGACGTCGACGACGGGCTCACCATGCAGATATATGCAGAGGGCGCCCCCTCCGAACCGACGTCCGGGGAACAGTTGTGAGAACGCCCGCAAGGTGCAGGCAAAGTTCGAGTCCGCTGCGCCCTGAATCCTGTGCGGGAGCGCTGCGCTGCGCTCCGCGGATTTGACACCGGTCACAATGTATTGAATTTACCTGGAACCCCGGCAAATAAAACAGATGTTACCGAAAAGTTAGATCACCGCACCTCAGCGGCATCGAGAATCTGCTGCGCAGCCAGCGCGGGGGTCAGCTCACCGTCGCGCACCTGGCGCTCCACCTCCACCCGAATCTTCTTCACCGCGGCATGCGTCAGCACACGTTCCAACACCGTGTCGCGAACCATCGACCAGGTCCAGTCGACCTGCTGTGCACGCCGCCGGGCTTCGAACTCGCCGGCGTCACTGAGCACCTGACGATGTTTGAGTACCGTCTCCCACAGCTCGGCAAGACCGTCGCCGTGCAGTGCACTCATCGTGAGAACCGGTGGGCGCCAGAGTGTTTCACGCGGATATATCAGCCGGATCGCGCCAGTGAGTTCTCGGGCGGCAGACTTGGCCTCCCCCGCGTGCGCTCCGTCCGCCTTGTTCACCACCACGATGTCGGCGAGTTCGAGCACACCCTTCTTGATGCCCTGAAGTTGATCACCGGTGCGCGCCAAGGTGAGGAACACGAAGGTGTCCACCATGTTGGCGACGGCCACCTCGGACTGCCCGACGCCCACCGTCTCGACCAGAATCACATCGAACCCGGCGGCCTCCAACAACACGATGGTTTCGCGCGTGGCCTTTGCGACGCCACCCAACGTGCCGGACGTCGGTGATGGACGGATGTACGCATCGGGGTGTACGGCCAGCTGGGCCATGCGGGTCTTGTCACCGAGGATCGATCCACCGGTGCGCGTCGACGACGGATCGACGGCGAGCACCGCGACGCGGTGCCCCTGCTCGATCAGGTGCATGCCGAGTGCCTCGATGGTGGTGGACTTGCCGACACCAGGCACCCCGGTGATCCCCACGTGCATGGCATCGCCGGAATCCGGCATCAGCTCCAGAAGCAACTGCTGCGCCTGCTCGCGGTGATCGGCGCGGGTGGATTCGACGAGCGTGATGGCCTTGGGCAGCGCCGCTCGGTCGCCGCTGCGGACGGCCGCCGCAAGTTCCGAGACCGGGGGGTTCATCTACTTCAGGGCTACGACAACTCGTAGCCCAGTCGCTCGGCCAGCTTCTGCAGCAGGCCGATGGCGGCGTCGGCGATCACGGTGCCGGGCGGGAAGATCGCGGTCGCTCCCGCGGCGTACAACTCGTCGAAATCACCCGGCGGGATCACGCCGCCGACCACGACCATGATGTCGGGCCTGCCGACCTCGGCGAGTGCCTCGCGCAGCGCGGGCACCAATGTCAGATGGCCGGCCGCCAGCGACGACACTCCGACCACATGCACGTCGTTGTCGGCGGCCTGACGCGCCACCTCCTCCGGCGTGGAGAACAGCGAGCCGACGTCCACGTCGAAGCCGATGTCGGCGAACGCCGTCGCGATCACCTTCTGCCCGCGGTCGTGGCCGTCCTGCCCCATCTTGGCGACCAGGATGCGGGGCCGACGGCCATCAGCCTCGGCGAACTTGGAGACCAGTTCCGTTGCGGTAGAGATATTGCTGACCTTCCCCACCTCATCTCGATAAACGCCTGCGATCGTCCGGATCTCGGCCTGATGCCGTCCGTACACCTTCTCGAGTGCATCGGAGATCTCGCCGACCGTCGCGTGCGCACGGGCGGCATCGATGGCGAGCGCCATCAGGTTGTTACCGAGCCCGTCTTCCCCGGCAGCCTCGAATTCGCCTGCGGCTCGGGTCAGTTCGGCCAACGCGGCCTGGGTGGCGGATTCATCGCGCTCGGCACGCAACATCTGGAGCTTGGTGATCTGTTCGGCGCGCACCCGGCTGTTCTCGACCTTGAGGACCTCGACCGCGTGGTCCTCGTCGACCTGGTACTTGTTCACGCCGATCACCGGCTGCGCACCCGAGTCGATGCGTGCCTGCGTGCGGGCGGCGGCCTCTTCGATGCGCATCTTCGGAATGCCCTCGCCGATTGCCTGCGCCATGCCGCCGTGCTCGGCCACCTCGCGGATATGGGCGCGAGCCTTCTCGGCGAGCTCATGTGTCAGCCATTCGACGTAATACGAACCGCCCCAGGGGTCGATCGGACGCGTCGTTCCCGACTCCTGCTGCAACAACAGCTGGGTGTTGCGGGCGATGCGTGCCGAGAAGTCGGTCGGCAGGGCCAGCGCCTCGTCGAGCGCGTTGGTGTGCAGGGACTGCGTGTGGCCCTGAGTCGCGGCCATCGCCTCGATACAGGTCCGCGCGACGTTGTTGAACGGGTCCTGAGCGGTCAGCGACCACCCCGAGGTCTGCGAATGTGTGCGCAGCGACAGCGACTTGTCGTTGCGCGGATCGAACTGTGCGACGAGCTCGCTCCACAGCAGCCGGCCGGCGCGCAGCTTGGCGACCTCCATGAAGAAGTTCATGCCGATGCCCCAGAAGAACGACAGCCGCGGCGCGAACTTGTCGATGTCCAGGCCCGCGTCCAGACCCGCCTTGATGTACTCGACGCCGTCGGCCAGCGTGTATGCCAGCTCGAGATCGGCTGTGGCACCGGCCTCTTGGATGTGGTAGCCGGAGATCGAGATCGAGTTGAACTTCGGCATCTTGGCGCTGGTGTAGCCGAAGATGTCGGAGATCACCCGCATCGAGGGCTTCGGCGGATAGATGTAGGTGTTGCGGACCATGAACTCTTTGAGGATGTCGTTCTGGATGGTCCCCGCCAGCTTCTCGGGCGCCACGCCCTGTTCCTCGGCGGCCACCACGTACAGCGCAAGGATGGGCAGCACGGCGCCGTTCATCGTCATCGACACCGACACGGTCGAAAGGTCGATACCGTCGAACAGCTGCCGCATATCGAGAATGGAATCGATTGCCACACCGGCCATTCCGACGTCGCCCTGCACCCGCGGGTGGTCTGAGTCGTACCCGCGGTGGGTGGCGAGGTCAAACGCCACCGACAGACCCTTCTGGCCGGCCGCCAGATTGCGCCGGTAGAACGCGTTGGACTCCGCCGCGGTCGAGAAGCCCGCGTACTGACGGATGGTCCACGGCTGGTTGACGTACATCGTCGGGTACGGGCCGCGGACGAACGGCGGTGCGCCGGGGAAGCTGTCCAGCGGGTAGCCCGCACCGACCACCGCGTCGCGGTCGGCGGCGATGTACACCGGCCGGACGTCGATGCCCTCGGGGGTGATCCAGTCCAGCTGATCCACGGTGTAGCCGTGCGCCGCCGCGGCGGCGGCGACGTGGTCGCTCACGGCCGCGTCGGTCGCGGGCTCGGCGGTCTTCTCGCCGTACAGAGGTACGTCGGCGAAGTTGGCCACAGGACCCGGAGCCGGCTGGCCGGCGACATTGGACCCCGGAGCCGGCTGGCCGGCGACATTGGACCCCGGAGCCGGCTGGCCGGCGACATTGGAAACCGTCATCTCATGCCCCCAATCGGGTGAGGAGGGTCGACAGCGCCGCGATCGCGTCGATCTTGGCTGTCAGGTACTCGTCCGGCTTGGTGGCGGCCGGGTTGTCCGGGCTGGCGACCGCCTTCTCCGGACCGGCGAGGTATACGTGGGCGATTCCGGCTGCGTGTGCCGCGTCCACGACATCCGACGCCTCGGCGGCATATCGCGCGTCGGTGCCGCAGACCACGGCCGCGACGGTGCCCGACGCACCCGACACCGCTTGCGCAACCCCCGCCGCGTCGACGGTGCCGGGGTTGACGGTCTCGATACCGCCCGATGCCAGCAGGTTCGCCGCGAACGTCGTGCGGATGTTGTGTTCCGCGAGTGGACCGACCGGAAGGAGCAGCGCGGTCGGCCGCGATCCGTGCTCGGCGAGATACGCATCAGAGCGGTCCCGCAGGGCTTCGAATTCCGCCGCGTAGCGCTGTACGCCCGGATTCGGATCAGAATGCGGCAGCGGCACTTCCGCGAGGTTCGGATACTCGTTGACGCCGGTGACTGCCGTGCGCCGGTGGGCGATGTCGTCGCGACGCTTCTCGCTCACTTCCGCGATCTGTGTAATCAGATAGTCGGTCGCCCCCGCGAAACCGCCGCGGGATTCGATGTCGCGGAAGTGCTTCCACGCCTGCTCTGCCAGTGCGCGGGTGAGGTCCTCGACGAACCAGGAGCCGCCTGCGGGGTCGAGCACACGGCCGATGTGCGACTCCTCCAACAGCAACAGTTGCGAATTGCGGGCCATCCTGCGCGCGAAACTCGCCGCGGTACCCGGCCATCCGCCCGGGATCGCGCTGTCGAACGCGTGGACGTGGACGGTGTCGGCTCCCCCGACGCCGGCCGCGAACGCCGCCACCGTGGTGCGGAGCATGTTCACCCATGGATCACGCTGCGCCATCATCGGTTTGGATGTCACCGCGTGTACTGTCGCCGCGCCCGCATCGGCGGCGCCCACCACCTCGGCCACCCGTGCCCAGAGCTGCCGCGCGGCGCGCAGCTTGGCGATCGTCATGAACTGGTCGTCGTCGGCGGCGAACCGGAAACTGATCTGACGCAACGCCTCCGGCGCCGAGACTCCGCCGTCGGTCAGCAGTCGCAGGTAGCTGACACCGGCGGCGATCGCACCGGCAAGCTCCCACGACGCGCTCGCACCGAGATCGTGGAACGCCGGGCCGTCGACGGTGATGGCACGCACGCCGCCGCCGTAACCGATGGTCTTGCCGGCGGTGGCCACGACCTCATCGGTCGACGGCGCCGCGCGACCGCTCAGTGCTGCGGTCAGCGGGTCGGCACCGAGATCGATCGAAAGACGCACTCGCCGTTCGTCGTCGAGGTCGGTGACCAGCGCCAGCACCGCGTCGGCCGCGGCGGTGAAATCGGCCCCCGCATCGAGCACCACCGGGACCAGTTCGAGGAACACACCCTCGAGGAGCCGATCGAGTTCGTCCGCGCTCGCGCCCTTGGGCCCGACCTCCAGAACCAGCGCGCTGACACCCTCGGTCAGCGCCGTCAACACGGCACCGTTTCCGTCGGCCACCGAAACCTGTCCAGGGGCGGGAAACGCCTCGACGACCTTCCAGCCGGACTTCACGTCGCGCAAGGCATCGGAGCCGCGGATGAACGGCCACCTACCGGGCAGCGGCGCCTCGGGCTGAGAGTCGAGGATGGTGTAGAGCGGGCGGATCGGAAAGCCCTCATAGGTCGGCGAGTCGAGAAGTTGCTCGGGCGCCTCGCCGAGTTCCGCGGGATCCTTACGGCTGCTTTTGGCCAGCACGCCGGCAACCGCGGCGCGCCACTGCTCGCGATCCGACTCCGATCCCACGGATGTATCTGAGGACACCGGCATCTCCTGTTGTCACACTGTCTGACGATTGTTGTCCAACCGACCGTCACCAGGCTAAATGATCGCCGTCACGCCGTTGTCCGCCGGGCGGCAGTCTCACGCGCGCGCGGATCGGTGGTGTCGGGCGATGCACCGTAGTCTTGGTAGACGTGAATACCGTCGTCAGCACCGTTCGCGCACTGCGTGGCTCGGTGTTCGCGACCGCGGCCGCCCTCCCGCGTCGACGCGTCTTCGCCATCCTGGCCGCGATTGTGATCCTCGTCGCAGTCGCCCTGCTGGTGCCGCTGCCTACCGCGGTCCAGCTCCGTGACTGGGCGAACTCCGTGGGCCCGTGGTTCCCGCTGGCGTTCCTGGGCGCACACATCGTGATGACGGTCTTTCCCTTCCCACGCACCGCGTTCACACTGGCCGCGGGCCTGCTGTTCGGTCCAGCGCTCGGCATTCCGCTCGCCGTCGCGGCGGCCACCGTCAGCGCCGTGATCGCGCTGCTTCTGGTCCGTGCCGCGGGCTGGCAGCTCAACAAGCTGGTGCGCCACCCCCGCGTCGAGTCGCTCGACGCCCGCCTGCGGGAACGCGGCTGGCCCACCATCATCTCCATGCGGCTGATCCCCGCCGTGCCGTTCTCGGTCCTGAACTACGCGGCGGGCGCGTCGTCGGTACGGGTACTGCCCTATACGTTCGCGACGTTGGTCGGTCTGCTGCCGGGCACCTCGGCCGTGGTCATCCTCGGCGATGCGCTCACCGGCAATGTCAGCCCGCTACTGGTGCTGATCTCGTTCTGCACCGCGTGCGTGGGCATCGCAGGCCTGATCTACGAGATCCGCACGCACCGCCGCCACCACCGCGAGCGCCTGGCCGCCGAGGATGAGGACGGCGTCAAGCCGACGGTGACGGCCCAGCACTGAAGAACGCCTTGCTTTGCGATCGCGTGAGCAACAGCACCATGATCCCGTAAACGATGATCATGAACAGCCCGAGCAGGTTCCACACCGCCACTGACATCCCCGTCTGGGCCGCATACATGAAAACCAATGCGGCAGAGGCTGATTCATACAGCGCCAGCACGGTCCCCACGTCGGCGCGCGGGCGTTTGCTGATTCAACAAAACTACAGGGAGTGAGCTCCCCCACCGTCGTTACGTGCAGGCGGGGCATGGGGCGTGGACGGCGGCGCGTACGCCGGCGGCGGCTGCTGCTGCTGGGACAACGGCGGGTATTGCGGCGGTGGATCGATGGCTCCCGCGACGGAAGTGCGGGCCTCGGCCTCGGCCTTGGCGACGGCTCTGGCGATCTCCGGGTCGGTCTGGGTGTCGAACCAAGCGGCGACCTCGGCGGAATCGTCCTCGGGCTTGGGCAGATCCTCCTCGACCGGCGACGGGGTGTAGCGGAAGACACCGTCATCGCCAGGCGCGCCGAGCATCTTGGTGAATCCCTGCAGTGCGGAGCCGAAGTCACTCGGCACCAGCCACACCTTGTTGGCCTCGCCTTTCGCCATCTGCGGCAGGGTTTGCAGGTACTGGTAGGCCAGCATCTCGGGCGTCGGACGACCGGCCTTGATCGCGGCAAACGTCTTCTCGATGGCCTTGGCCTGGCCCTGCGCCTGCAGATAGGACGCGGCGCGTTCGCCTTGAGCGCGCAGCATGCGGGACTGGCGATCCGCCTCGGCGGCGAGGATCGCGGCCTGCTTGGCGCCCTCGGCGGACAGGATCTGCGACTGCTTCTGGCCCTCGGCCTGCTTGATCGACGCCTCCCGGGTGCCCTCGGCGGTCAGGATCATCGCCCGCTTCTCGCGCTCGGCCTTCATCTGCTTTTCCATCGACTCCTGAATGGACGGTGGCGGGTCGATCGACCGCAATTCGACGCGCGCCACGCGCAGTCCCCACCGGCCGGTGGCCTCGTCGAGCACACCGCGGAGCTGGCCGTTGATCGAGTCGCGAGAGGTCAGCGTCTGCTCCAGGGTCATACCGCCGACCACGTTGCGCAGCGTGGTGGTGGTCAGCTGCTCGACACCGACGATGTAGTTACTGATCTGGTACACGGCCTTGGCCGGGTCAGTCACCTGGAAGTAGACGACGGTGTCGATGTTGACCGTCAGGTTGTCCTCGGTGATCACCGGCTGCGGCGGGAACGACACCACTCGCTCACGCAGATCGACGCGGGCGCGGATCTTGTCTACAAACGGCAGCAGCAATGTCAGCTGCCCCGAAACGGTCTTGCTGTAGCGGCCCAGCCGCTCGATCACCGCGGCCTCGGCCTGCGGAATCAGCGCGATCGACTTGGCGACGATGATGGCGGCGAACACCACCAGCACGCCCACCAGAACCAGGCCGGCGATAGCACCATCCATGTCGAGTTTCCTTCCCTAGTTGTCCAGGCTTCTCTAGACGACCTTTGAGACGACCGCGGTGGCGCCGTCGATGTGCACGACGGTCACGTGGTCGCCCGGTTCGAACACATCGTCGTCGTTGTAAGGCCGCGCGGTCCAGATTTCGCCGTCAAGTTTCACTTGCCCTTCATGGCGTCCGACCCGGTCCAGCACCAGCGCGTTCTTGCCCTCCAATGCCCTCGCGGGCTCGGGCAGGCCTGTGCCCGACTGGAAGTGCCTGCGCAGTGCGGGCCGAACCAGCACCAACAGCAGCACCGACACCAAGGCGAACACTGCACCGTCGATCCACAGTTGGTCGAAGATGAGGCTGGATCCGGCTGCGGCGAGCGCCCCGCCGCCGAGCATCAGGAGAAACAGATCGCCGGTCAGCGCCTCGGCCCCCGCGAGGGCCAGCGCGGCGATTAGCCAGATCAGCGCAGCAGGCATGGCGTCAGCCTAGCGCGAAGCCGACCCGATGAGCGGCTAACAACTACACTGCGAGCATTATGTGGTGCCCGAGTGTCTCGTTGTCGGTCTGGGCGAACGCCTGGCTTGCGGGTGTCGCCGCCCCCGACGATGTTTTGGATGCGCTATCACAATGGGCGCCAAGACATTCCGTCACCGCATATGACTCGGTTGCGGCCGGACGCACAGGCTTGCCCTGGCCGGACCTGACCGATGCCGGCGCGGTTTCGCTGCTGCAGACGCTGCGCACCTCGGCCGGCCCGGGCGGGTCGGCTCCCCCGATGGGCGTCGCGCTGCCGGTGCCCGGCGACGTCCGCGGCGTCCCCGCGGGCACACAGTTCCAGCGCGATGCCGTGACCGCGGGTGAGGCGCTGATCGTGATGGGTGATGCCGGCGACGCCATCGGCTTGGTGCCCGATTTCGAATACCCCGATGTCGGCGAGATCGGCGACGAGTCCGAAACCGAAGCCGATCCGTGCGCACTGTCTTGGACGGTGTACTCGGTGCCCGGCGCGACGCCCGCGGAGGACGTCGACCTCGGCGAGGCGGAATACGCACTGCGTTCTGCGGTGCGCTCGGCCGCCGATGCGTTGGGCGCTCTGCACGCCGAAGCTGCGGGGGCAGAGATCGAGGATCCGCGACGGCTCGTCGAACAGGTGGTGGAATCCGAGCGGCGGCACAGTGTTCCGGACCATGCACCCACCCGGGCTCTGCGAGTGCTGGAGAACGCGGCGTACATCGACGCAATCATCGCGGTGAGTTCGGGCCTGATCCCCATCGGGCTGAACAGCTCCGCCGACGTGCAGATCGCCAGCGAGGCGCTGCGACCACTGACCGGTGTGGTGCGCTCGGCGCGGTTGGCCGCGATCGGTGCGATTCTGCATTCCGCCTGGCAACGGTAACGCCGCGCCTCACCAACGCCACGGCCACCAGTGCCGGTAGTGGCCTCCTCCGTAGTGCCATACCCGCCGGGATATCGGTGGCCATGGAAGCCGCCGTGCCCGCCGTGGTGCGCATACCCGATCGCAAGCCGGCCGTACGGGGCCCGGATCGGCGACCGCAACGAGTGCGTCCGCGATCGTCACGGTGGCAATACCCGCCGCGAGGCCCGCTGTGAGGGCCTTCCTTGCTGTCCGCTTGGCGCCGCTCCTTTTCGAATCCCTTGTAAACCGTGCTCTTCCAGGGTTACGCGGCACAGCACCTACGTCGGTGCAGGTGACACCAAACGTGTCAGTGAAGCTAGCTGGAATGGCACTCCGGGGTGCACAGCGCGCCGTTGACCGAAAAGCCCTGTAACGGCGGACTATCCGGGCGCGGAAGCCTGACAGGATCACGGTCGGTGCGTAGCTCGTCGAGCAGGTCGGCGACAACGCCGCGCGAGGCCGGCGTTCGGCGTGGCGGCCCGCGCGAAGGCCACGCCCGCCGCTTCGGCCTGTAGTCGCAGCTCGTGATCGAGGTCCCAGACCACCTCGATATGGTCCGCCACGAACCCGATGGGACAGACGATCGCGGCCTTGGCTCCACTCTCGGCCAGAGCGGCGAGGTGATCGCCGACGTCGGGTTCCAGCCACGGCACCCGCGGCGGCCCAGAGCGCGACTGCCACACCTGGTCATAGTCGTCGTAGCCCGCGGCATCGGCGACAAGCTTGGCCGCGTGTGCGACCTGCCGCGCGTAAAGGTCTGTGCCACAACGGGAACCGGCCGCGATCGGAATCGAATGTGCGGTGAACACCAATCGGGCGCTGTCGGGGACGGTCTGCGCGGCGGCGGTGACCGCGTCGCTGAACATCTGCACGAACAGCGGATGGTCGTAGTACTGGCGCAGTTTGACGAGCTCCGGTGCCGCGTCGCCGGCGGCCTGCCTGGCCCTCGCGATGTCCTCGACGTATTGGGCACAGCCGGAGTAGCCGCCCCACGCCGAGGTCGCGAACACCGCGGCGCGCCGAATTCCGTCGTCTCTCATGGCCGCGACGGCATCCTCGACGTACGGCTCCCAGTTGCGGTTACCGAAGTAGACGGGCAGGTCGACCCGTGTGCGCAGCTCGTCGATCAGCGCGCGGTTGATCCCGTTGATCGGCGAGACGCCGCCGAAATGCAGGTAGTGCTCTGCCACGTCGACCAGCCGCTCCCGCGGAATCCCCCGTCCCCGGGTGACGTTCTCGAGGAACGGCATCACCTGGTCCGGCCCCTCCGGCCCGCCGAAGGACAGCAGCAGGACGGCGTCGATGTTCATTGCTCTTCGCGCGAGTGCTCATCGACCTGCATTAGAGCAGCTGCGTGCTGGCGCCGCCGTCGGCGTAGATGACCGTTCCGGTCGTCGCAGGCAGCCAATCGGAAACCAACGCGAGCACGGTGCGCGCGACCGGCGTCGGATCCTTCATGTTCCAACCCAGCGGCGCCCGTTGATCCCAGCCCTCTTCGAGCAGCTTGATCTGATCACCCGCAGCGTCGCCGAGCGCGCCGCCGACGATCGCGCTCATCGCGAGCGTGCGAATCGGCCCTGCTGCAACGAGATTCGAGCGCACGCCGTACTGGCCGGCCTCGCGCGCCACGAACCGGTTGACGGACTCGAGCGCGCTCTTGGCCACCGTCATCCAGTTGTAGGCGGGCATCGCGCGGGTCGGGTCGAAGTCCATGCCGACGATGCCGCCGCCGGAGTTCATGATCGGCAGCAGCGCCTTGGCCAGGGAGGCGTAGGAGTACGCCGAGATGTGGATGCCCTTGGCGACGTCTTCGTACGGCGCGTCGAAGAACGGGTTGATGCCCATCCCGGATTGCGGCATGAAGCCGATCGAGTGCACCACGCCGTCGAGCTTGTTGCCCTCGCCGATCACCTCGGTGACCCGGTCGGCGAGCGTGGCCAGGTGCTCCTCGTTCTGCACGTCAAGTTCGATCAGCGGAGCCGGACTGGGCAACCGGTCGGCGATGCGCTGGATGAGGCGCAACCGGTCGAACCCGGTCAGCACCAACTCGGCGCCCTCTTCCTGAGCCACCCGGGCGATGTGGAACGCGATCGACGCGTCGGTGATGATCCCCGTGACGAGGATGCGCTTGCCTTCGAGAAACCCTGCCATGTCAGTCCTTATCCTCTAGTGGCCCATGCCCATGCCGCCGTCGACCGGGATCACCGCACCGGATATGTAGCTGGCGTCCTCGGACGCGAGGAAGCTGACCGCCCCGGCGACCTCCTCGGCGGTGCCGATCCGCTTCGCCGGGATGAATTCCAGTGCCCCTTGTTGTATCCGCTCATCCAGCGCCCGGGTCATGTCGGTGTCGATGTAGCCCGGGGCCACCACATTGGCGGTGATCCCGGCCTTTGTCAGCTCGCGTGCGATCGAGCGGGCCATGCCGATCACACCCGCCTTGGAGGCCGCGTAATTGGCCTGATTGCCGATGCCCCAGGTGCCGGAGACCGAACCCACGAAGATCATCCGGCCGAACCGCTTTCGCTGCATGCTGCGCGATGCGCGCTGAGCCACCCGGAACGCTCCGGTGAGGTTCGCGTCGATGACCTTTTCGAACTTCTCTTCGGTCATCCGCATGAGGAACGCGTCCGCGGCGACGCCGGCGTTGGACACCAGCACCTCGACCGGGCCCTGGTGCTCCTCGACCTCTTTGAAGGCGCGGTCGACCGCTTCGCTGTCGGTGACGTCGCACTCCACACCGAACAGCCCGTCGGGTGCGCCCGATCCGCGGTGGGTGACGGCGACCTTGTGCCCGTCGGCGGCCAGCCGCTGCGCGATCGCCAGGCCGATCCCCCGATTACCACCAGTCACCAGCACCGAGCGGGAAACGAAGGTCGGACGGCCCGCTTCAGGCTGGCTGGCCGATTCAGGTACTGCAGTCTCGGTCATGCCGCCAACCTATCGCCTGCACGGCATTCTTAAGAAATCGCCTTAGTCGGAACGGCACTCAGAGCGGCAGCCGGCGGTTGATCAACAGGCTCGCCACCGCGGCCACGGCGGCCACCAACGCGGCGAGCCGCAGCCAACCGGTGGTGGCCTCGCCTCGAACCGTCTCGTAGCCGATCTGGTCCTGAAGTGTCCCGTACACCTTGTTCAGTTCCTCGATGTTCGACGCGGTGTAGGAGTCGCCCCCGGAAAGCTCGGCGATCTTCTTCATCATCGCGTCGTCGACGGGCACCGGCACACGCTCGTTGTTCACCTCGACCGAGCCGTTCTTCGTACCGAACGAGATGGTCGAGATCGGAACGCCTTGATCCTTGGCGGTTCGCGCGGCGGTGAAGGCGCCCTTCGGGTTGTCGGGGTTGGACGGCACGGTCTCCTTGCCGTCGGAGAACAACACGATGCGCGCCGGTGGTGGCGCGTCGCCGCCACCGATCACGGCACCGACCGTGGCGATCGACGACAGCGCGGTGAAAATGGCTTCGCCGGTGGCGGTGCGGTCGGCCACCTGCAGGTTGTCGATGGCGCGCCTGCTCGCGTCCCGGTTCGTGGTCGGCGACACCATCACCGTGGCGGTGCCTGCAAAGGCGATCACGCCCAGGTTGATGCCCGGCGTCAGCTCGTCGACGAACTTCTTGGAAGCCTCCTGGGCGGCTCTCAGCCGGTCGGGCTCCACATCGGTGGCCTTCATCGACTGTGACACGTCGATGGTCAGCATCACGACGGCGCGGTTGCGTGGAAGGCGTTGGTCGTAGGTGGGGCCGGCCAGCGCGATCGTGCACAGCACCAACGCGATCGCGAGCAGCACCGCCGGAGCGTGCCGCCACACGGTCGGCCGCTTCGGCGCCACGCTGTCGAGCAGCTCGGCGTTGGCGAACTGCTGAAGGCGCCTGCGCCGAGCGGCCTGGGCGAAGAGATACAACCCGACCAGTCCGAGCACGACGACGACGAACAGCACCAGCCACCAGATGTGTTGGAATCCCGTGAGCGAGACCGGCCCCAGTAGCGGAATGCTCATATCAGATCGTCATCCTTGCCCATCGCATCAGTTCGGCAGGCGGCGGTTGATGAGCAGCGCCGTCAGGGCCGCCAGCGCCAACGCCACGGCCCCGAGACGCAGCCAGCCCACACTCGCATCGCCCTTGATCGTCTCGTAGCCGATCTGCTGCTGCAGGTTGGCATAGACGTCGCGAAGCTGCGCGAGGCTGGACGCGGTGAACGCGTCGCCGCCGGACAGATCGGCGATCTTCTTCAGCATCTCGTCGTCGACGGGCACCGGTTGGCGTTGGTCGTTGATCTCGACATAGCCGTAGGGGGTACCGAAAGAGATCGTCGAGATCGGCACTCCCTGATCCTTCGCCGTGCGGGCCGCGGTGTAGGCCCCCTTGGGATTGTCCGGGTTCGACGGCACGGTCTCCTTGCCGTCGGAAAACAACACGATGCGCGCCGGGGGCGGTTCGTCGCCGCCGCCGATCACCGCTCCCACCGTGGCGATCGCCTGCAGTGCGGTGAAGATGCCTTCACCGGTGGCGGTGCGGTCGGCGAACTGCAGCTTGTCGATCGCAGCCTTGGTGGCCTCGCGACCGGTGGTCGGCGACACCAGCACGGTCGCCGTACCGGCATACGAGATCAGCCCGAGGTTGATGCCGGGGGTCAGCTCGTCGGCGAACTGTTTGGACGCCTCCTGGGCCGCGGCCATGCGGTTGGGTGAGACGTCGGTGGCCCGCATCGACTGCGACACGTCTATGACGAGCATCACGACCGCGCGGTTGCGCGGAATGCGGACGTCGTGCGTCGGGCCGGCCATCGCCACCGTGAGGAATACCAGCGCGATCACGAGCAGGATCGCGGGCAGGTGCCGCCTGCGTGTCGGACTCTTGGGCGCCACGCTCTCCAGCAGTTCCATGTTGGCGAAACGCAGCATCCGCCGATGCCGGGCCAGCTGCACGATGATGTAGAGCGCGACAATGCCGGCCACGACCAACAGGAACAGGAAGAACCAGGCGTGTTCGAAACCGGACAACGTTATCGGTCCGAGCAACGGTAAAGTCATGTACGCAAAGTCTTTTCAGGTCAAATCGATCTTAGGCGCGGCCCGCCAGGGCCAGGCGGCGGGTCGCGACGAACCGGACCACGTCGGCGATCCAGTCCCTGTCGGTGCGAAGCGATAGCAGCGGTGCGCCGCAGCGCCGCAGCGTCCGCGCCACCTCGGCTCGGTGCGCCGCCGCGGCCTTCGCGAAGTCGTCGCGCAACTGCTCGTCGATGGTGAACTCGCGGGTCCGTCCCGTCTCGGTGTCCTGCAGGATGACGTCACCGACGGCCGGTAGTTCGGTGTCGCGTGGGTCGAGCACCTCGATGCCGAGCACCTCGTGCCGCCCGGCGATGGCCCGCAACGGGCGCATCCAGTCGATCGGGCCGAGGAAGTCGCTGATGACCACCGCCATACCGCGCCGGCGCTCGGGCCTGCGCAGCGCGTCGATGGTGGCGGAGAGGTCGCCGCGCACACCGGCGGGCGCCTTGGGCATCGTGGCGATGGCCCGCAGCATCTCCTGCTCATGCATCCGACCGGACAGCGCAGGGACCCGGCGCACGGAGTCGCCGTTGTCGATGATCGCGCCGATCCGGTTACCGCCGCCGCTGTTGAGGAACGTGATCGCGGCCGCGGCGGCCACCGCCAGATCACGCTTCTCGCATCCCACCGTGCCGAAGTCGAGGCTCGCCGACACGTCGACCAACAGCCAGGTCTCCAGTTCGCGGTCGGCGATCAACTGACGCACATGGGGATGCGTGGTTCGGGCCGTCACCGACCAGTCCATCCGGCGCACGTCGTCGCCGGGCTGGTAGGGGCGCGACTCACCGGGTTCGGAGCCCGGCCCGGGCAGCAGTCCGAGGTGGTCGCCGTGCAACACGCCGTCGAGCTTGCGGCGCACCGTCAACTCGAGCTTGCGCAGCGCCGCCGTCAGCGCGGGGTCACGAATCTCCCCGCGCTTGAGCGACGGCAGATCGACCGCACGTCGGGAGCTGGTCACCGACCGCTGGCCGCAGCCGCTGCGGCGGGCATCACGGGCGGCACCGAATGGCCTTGCTGCGGAATGGCATTGACCTGGGGCAGGCCGACGGTCTGCAGGATGCGATTGATCACCGTCTCGGCCGTGATCTCGTCGGCCAGCGCGTCGTAGGTCAGCACGAGGCGGTGCCGCAGCACATCCGGGATGACCTCGACGACGTCCTGCGGGATCACGTAGTCACGCCCGCGCACCAGCGCCAGCGCGCGCGAGGCGGCGATGATGCCGAGCGACGCACGAGGTGAGGCACCGTAGGCGATCCAGGCCTTGGCGTCGGGCATGCCGAACTTGTCGGGGTGGCGCGTCGCGGTGACGACGCGGACCACGTAGTCGACCAGCGCGTGGTGTACGAAGTTGTTGGCTGCGACGTCCTGCAGGCGCAGAAGGTCGCCGGGGGCGAGGACCTGCTTGGGCTCCGGCGGCTTCACGCCCATCCGGTAGATGATCTCGCGCTCTTCCTCGGGCGTCGGGTAGTCGATGTTGAGCTTGAACAGGAAGCGGTCGCGCTGCGCTTCGGGGAGGGCGTACACGCCTTCCTGCTCGATCGGGTTCTGCGTGGCCATGACCAGGAACGGAGCGGGCAGCGGGAACGTCTTGCCGCCGATGGAGATCTTGCGCTCGGCCATCACCTCGAGCAGCGCCGACTGCACCTTCGCGGGGGCGCGGTTGATCTCGTCGGCGAGCAGGAAATTGACCACGACCGGGCCGAGTTCGATGTCGAACTCCTCCTTGCCCTGCCGGTAGATCCGGGTGCCGACGATGTCGGTGGGCACCAGGTCAGGGGTGAACTGGATACGCGCGAAGGTGCCACCGACGACCTTGGCGAACGTCTCGACAGCCAGGGTCTTGGCAACGCCGGGAACACCTTCGAGCAGCACGTGGCCCTTGGCGAGCAAGCCGACGAGCATCCGCTCCACGAGTAGGTCCTGGCCGACGATGATCCGCTTGACCTCGAAGATGGCCCGCTCGAGGGTGTGAACCTCCTGCTGGAGACCTCCGTTGTTGACCGGTGCCGCGTGGGTGCCGGTCGGACCCGGGGGATAACCCTGCGCGGGGCCCTGCCCGGAATATCCTCCGGCGCCCTGCGGCGGTCCACTCGGTGACGTCATCAACGGTCCTCTCACATCAATTTCCCGGTATCTCCCGGCTCCGCGGCATCTGCCCGCCGCACGCTCGTCGTCAACTATTCCAGGCACTTCGGAATCCGTCGACGTTGCCCGGCCCTGTGCCGCCCGTTCGAACAGCATTGCTAGCCCGTGCTCAGGGTTTGCTCAGGTCCAGCTCAGGTTTCGATAATCCGCGCCGCGTAGGGCTGAAGGCCGGAACGCCGGACCGGGCTGACGGTGACTTTGCCCCCACTGCCGGAGGCTTCCAGCATCTGCCCACCGCCCAGGTAGAGCGCGACGTGCTGGCTGCCGCCCGGGCCCCAGAACAACAGGTCGCCGCGCTTGGCCTGCGACACCGGCACCTTGCGGCCCGTGTCGTATTGGTCGCCGGAGTACTTGGGAATCAGTACGCCGACGCCGGCGAAGGAATACTGGGTCAGGCCTGAGCAGTCGAATCCGACCGTGCTGGCCCCGGAGTCGACGCCTGTGGTGGGTCCGGTGGGATTGCCGCCTCCCCAGGAATACGGCACGCCCATCTGTGCGCCACCGCGGCGGATGACGTACTCGATGGCCTGCGGGCCGCGGACCCGGCCGGGCGCGACGCCCGCCTCGGGAGGGGGGCCGAATCCGAGGGTGGAGAGAAACTTTCGGCCGAGGTCCAATGTTGCCTGAGTGGCCTGGGCGCTCGCCGCCAGTGACGCGTTGGCGATCGCCAGCGGGTCACCGGGTGCGCCGGAACTGATCAACTTCGGCAGGGTGGGATCCCACTGGCCGTCGTCGGGCGCCGCCGCTGCGGGCGTGGCCGCACCGACGGCCACGGCGAGAGCCGCGACCGTCACCATGAGGCCGCTGAGGAACCGAAGGAGCCTGGAGTGCAAAGTAATCGTTCTGGTCACCATTCGATGAGACGTGTCGCGTACGGGGTCATGCCGCTGGTTCGGACGGGTGAGACCTTGACCACCGACCCGGTGTAGGGCGCCTCGAGCATCTCGCCGTTACCGAGGTACAGGGCGACGTGCTGGCTGGCGTTGGGGCCCCAGAAGAGCAAGTCGCCACGGCGCGCCTGCGCCGACGGGATCTTGCGGCCCGCGTTGTACTGCGAGCCCGTGTAGTGGTCCAGCTTGATGCCGACACCCGCGAATGCGTAAAGAATCAGGCCGGAGCAGTCGAATCCGACTGTGCCCGAACCGGAATCGATGCCCGTGCTCTTTCCTGCGGCGTTACCGCCGCCCCACGAGTACGGCACACCCCGCTGCGCCATGGCGCGCTGGATCACGTACTCGGTGGCCTGCCTGCCGTAGACGCGTGGAATCGCGCCGTTGTTGGTGTAGCCGCTCGGGGTGGGCAACAGGCCGAGCTTCTGCAGGAAGTTGCGACCCATCTGCTGGGTGACCTGCGCCGAGGTCGCCACGTAACCCAGGATCGTGTTGATGATCGCGATCGGATCACCACTGACGAACGCGCTGGGAATCGCGGGCAGGAAGGGATCCCACGCCGTGGCCCAGTTACCGGTGGCCGGATCGACCTTCTGGGGCCCGGTGTCCCAGTTGGCCGCGGGGCTCGACGGTCCTGTCGCCGCGGCGGCCGGCCGGGCGGGAACGCCGGCCGTAGGCGCCGACCAATTGCGAGCCTCGTCGAGCTTGGCTTGGGCTGCGGCGCGTTCGGCCGTCAACTTGTCCAACTCGGCCTGCTGGGCGCCGAAGGTCTGCTGGGCGTCGGTCAGCGCCGACACCGCGGTCTGCTGACTGGCTTCCGCATCGATGACCGCCTGGTCGGCGTTGTGCTTGGCCAGCCGTGCGGCCGACTCCTTGTTGACCTGTTCGGTGCGGGCCCGCTGAAGATCGCTGATCACCTGCTGCGTGCTGACCGCCAGCGTCTGCCCGGTTGCGGCGGTGTTGAGGATTTCGCTGGGGTCGGACGCGGTCAGGTAGGCGCTCGACGGGCCGTTCACATACGTCGCGACGGCGAATGTGTCGAAACGATCCTGTGCGGCCGCGATCGCGGTGTTCGCGTCCTTGACGCGCTGCCCGCTGGCGTCGAGTTCACGCTGGGCGGCGACGGCGTTGTCGCGGGCGGCCTGCACGTCGACGATCGCCTTGTTGACACCCTCCTGCTTGGCCTGGATGGCGGCACCGAGGTCCTGCAGTTTCTGGTTGACGTTGGCGACGGCGGCGACGAGGGTCCCGACGCTGTCCGGGCTGCCGGGTTGCGCGACGGCCAGACCCGGAGTGGAAAGCAGCATGCCCGCGATAAGGGGAATCGCGCAGACCCGCTCGGACCGCCGCGAAGCAGAGGCGCCAGGGGTGCGTCTCATGGACAAGGTCTCCTATGGCTCAACGCGAACGTGAAGGCACATTCGTCGGTTGCCAATGCACAGAAGTCACATCAGACACAACTGCAACATCAGCTACAGACTGCACCGTACGTCACATCTGACGCCAAAGAAACTTAAGTCACAAACTACAAGTTTGTAATTGAATGTAGCGTTATCCCGCTGTGACTTTTCGCTGGCCAAGAGTTCGCAAAAGCGCAGCGACACGCGGTGTTTCGGGCGCTTTTAGGCTCCCCGACTGGCGTGTGGGCCCATCTCGCGTTTGGCGCGGATTTGCAACATTCGCGTTGCCACGACTGCGGCGATCACTCCCAGCACGACCACAATCGTGAATGTCGTCCACGGGAAATGTTGGGTCGTCAACTCGCCAACGAAATTCTTCGACGCCTGCACCGAACCGCGTCCCTCGGCGACGTCCTGGCCCGCCTCGAGCGTCATCCGGTCATAGGTCGTGCTGAAGCTGCCCGACTTCGTCGGACTGAGCACCAACACCGTCGACCCGGGGTACGCCTCCCCCACCTCCGTGGCGATATCGCGCAGCGGCGTGTAGATCGGCGGGTTGTGATCGATCACCACGATCTTGAGGTCGACGCCCTTCTCCTTGGCCTCGGTGACGACGTCGGCCAGGCCGGCGTTCTCCGGGGTCGCCGCGGCGCTCACGCCGTCGTCCTTGATATCGGCGATCACGAGGTTCATGCAGGTGTCGACCGACGTGGTCGCGGGGTCCTCGCCGACCGGCCCGCACACATCGGGCGGGATATACGTAGGCGGAAACGGCATGACATACGGTCCGATCACAGGTGAACGGTACGTGATGGGTATCCGATCGGGTGGCAGCACGCGCTCGCGAGGACAAGACTGAGGAGCACCCCTGAGGTGGTTTACAGGACAAGCGTACTGTTAGAATCGAGCGCGCCGCCGACACAGCCCGTCGCGGCGATATCTAGCCGGGAGTTGATGTGAGCAAAGGTAATAACGGCAATTCGTCCTTGAACTCGTTTGATGCCCGCGACACCCTGAAGGTCGGGGACCAGAGTTACGAGATCTACCGCCTGGACGCGGTGCCCGGTACCGAGAAACTTCCCTACAGCCTCAAGGTGCTCGCCGAGAATCTGCTGCGCACCGAGGACGGCGCCAACATCACCAAGGACCACATCGAGTCGATCGCGAAGTGGGACCCGTCGGCCGACCCCAGCGTGGAGATCCAGTTCACTCCGGCGCGGGTGATCATGCAGGACTTCACCGGCGTGCCGTGCATCGTCGACCTCGCCACCATGCGTGAGGCCGTCGGCGAGCTCGGCGGCGACCCGGATCAGGTCAACCCGCTGGCACCCGCCGACCTGGTGATCGACCACTCGGTGATCGCCGACCTGTTCGGTACCGCCAACGCGTTCGAGCGCAACGTCGAGATCGAGTACGAGCGCAACGGTGAGCGCTACCAGTTCCTGCGCTGGGGTCAGGGCGCGTTCAACGACTTCAAGGTGGTGCCGCCGGGCACCGGCATCGTGCACCAGGTCAACATCGAGTACCTGGCCAGCGTGGTGATGGAGCGCAACGGCGTCGCCTACCCGGACACCTGCGTGGGCACCGACAGCCACACCACGATGGAGAACGGCCTCGGCGTGCTGGGCTGGGGCGTCGGCGGTATCGAGGCCGAGGCGGCGATGCTGGGGCAGCCGGTGTCGATGCTGATTCCCACGGGTGGTCGGGTTCAAGCTGACCGGCGAGCGTCCGGCCGGCGTCACCGCCACGGACGTGGTGCTCACGGTCACCGAGATGCTGCGCAAGCACGGCGTGGTCGGCAAGTTCGTCGAGTTCTACGGCGACGGTGTCGCCGAGGTCCCACTGGCCAACCGCGCCACTCTTGGCAACATGAGCCCCGAATTCGGCTCCACCGCAGCGATTTTCCCGATCGACGAGGTCACGATCGACTACCTGAAGATGACCGGCCGCAGCGATCAGCAGCTGGCGTTGGTCGAGGCGTACGCCAAGGAACAGGGCATGTGGCACGACCCCTCGCGGGAGCCGAAATTCTCCGAGTACATCGAGCTGGATCTGTCCGATGTGGTCGCGTCGATCGCCGGGCCCAAGCGCCCGCAGGACCGCATCGCGCTGACCGACGCAAAGACGGCCTTCCGCAAGGACATTCACAACTATGTCGAAGAGAACATGCCCGCCGAGCACACCAAGCTCGACGAGGCGGTCGAGGAGTCGTTCCCGGCCAGCGACCCCGCGGTGCTCTCGTTCGACGACAGCGACCTGCCGGTGCCCTCGGCGGCCGTCAACTCGAACGGCCGGCCGAGCAATCCGGTCGACGTCAAATGCGAGGGACGCGGCGAGTTCATCCTCGACCACGGTGCGGTGGTGATCGCGGCGATCACGTCGTGCACCAACACGTCGAATCCCGAGGTGATGCTCGGCGCGGCGCTGCTGGCCAAGAGCGCGGTCGAGAAAGGCCTTGATGTCCAAGCCGTGGGTGAAGACCACGATGGCGCCCGGCTCGCAGGTCGTCACCGACTACTACAACAAGGCCGGGTTGTGGCCGTACCTGGAGAAGCTGGGCTTCTATCTGGTCGGCTACGGCTGCACGACGTGCATCGGCAACTCCGGACCGCTGCCCGACGAGATCAGCAAGGCCATCAACGACTGCGATTTGTCGGTAGCGGCCGTGCTGTCGGGTAACCGCAACTTCGAGGGCCGGATCAACCCGGACGTGAAGATGAATTACCTGGCCTCGCCACCGTTGGTCATCGCCTACGCGCTCGCCGGGCACCATGGACTTCGACTTCGAGAGCGATCCGCTGGGCAAGGACACGGACGGTAACGACGTCTTCCTGAAAGACATCTGGCCGTCGCAGAAGGACATCAACGACACCATCGCATCGGCGATCAACACCGAGATGTTCACCAAGAACTACGCCGACGTGTTCAAGGGTGACGAGCGGTGGCGCAACCTGCCCACGCCGAGCGGCAACACCTTCGAGTGGGATGACAAGTCGACGTATGTGCGCAAGCCTCCGTACTTCGACGGCATGCCTGCCGAGCCGGAGCCGGTGACCGACATCAGCGGCGCCAGAGTGCTGGCGCTGCTGGGTGATTCGGTGACGACCGACCACATCTCGCCCGCGGGCAGCATCAAGGGTGGCACCCCCGCCGCGCAGTACCTCGACTCGCACGGCGTGGAGAAGGCGGACTACAACTCCTACGGCTCGCGGCGCGGCAACCACGAGGTGATGATCCGCGGCACGTTCGCCAACATCCGCTTGCGCAACCAGTTGCTCGACGACGTGTCCGGCGGTTACACCCGCGACTTCACCAAAGACGGTGAGCAGGCGTTCATCTACGACGCCGCGCAGAACTACGCGGAGCAGGACATCCCGCTGGTCGTGCTCGGCGGCAAGGAGTACGGCTCGGGCTCGTCGCGCGACTGGGCGGCCAAGGGCACCAGCCTGCTCGGCGTGCGCGCGGTCATCACCGAATCGTTCGAGCGCATTCACCGCTCGAACCTGATCGGAATGGGCGTGATCCCGCTGCAGTTCCCCGAGGGCGAATCCGCGGCGTCGCTGAAGCTCGATGGCACCGAGACGTTCGACATCACCGGCATCGAAGCGCTCAACGACCAGGGCGAGCGCAGCGACGGGGAAGGCGGAGGCAAGGTTCCCAAGACGGTGAAGGTGACGGCCACCAAGCAGGGCGGCGATCCGGTCGAGTTCGACGCGGTGGTGCGCATCGACACGCCTGGCGAGGCGGACTACTACCGCAACGGCGGCATCCTGCAGTTCGTGCTGCGCAACATGCTGCGGTCGTAGGGCACGCATGCCCCGGGTCACCGACGACCACCTGGCGGCGCGCCGCCGTCAGATTCTTGACGGTGCCCGGCGATGTTTCGCGGAGTACGGCTACGACAGGGCGACCGTGCGGCGGCTCGAGCAGACGATCGGGCTGTCGCGCGGCGCCATCTTCCACCACTTCCGCGACAAGGACACATTGTTCTTCGAGTTGGCGCGCGAGGACGCCCAGCGGATGGCCGACGTCGCCTCACGCGAGGGGCTCGTCCAGGTCATGCGGGACATGTTGGCGGCGCCCGAGCAGTTCGACTGGCTGGCTACGCGGTTGGAGATCGCGCGCAAGCTGCGCAACGACCCGGAGTTTCAGCGGGGCTGGTTGGAACGGTCCGCGGAACTGTCGGCGGCGACGACCGCGCGTCTGCGTCGTCAGAAGCAGGCCGGCCGACTGCGCGATGACGTGCCCAGCGCGGTCCTGCAGACATACCTGGATCTGGTGCTCGACGGTCTGGTGGCCCGGCTGGCTTCCGGTGATGATCCCGAAAAGCTCAGCGGCGTGCTGGACCTCGTCGAGGCCTCGTTGCGGCAGCGGTAACGGTCAGCTGGCGCGCCGACTTCGGTGGTTCGGCCCACCGCGGCTGCGCATCGTCGTACCCGATTCACGCAACATGCTGTGAATCGAACCGTAGGACCTACCGGTCGTGGCCACCAGTGTGCGAATACTTGCGCCCCGCTCGTATGCGCTCCGCAACTCGGTGAGCATTTCATCTCTGGGCTTGTTGAATTGTTTCATCGGCACCTCCCCGCGCGTTGATGCCCCGACCTATACCCAGGGTAGGAAGCCGCTACACCACCAGGGCGAAATTAACGAAACGGTTCGCTTTCCGGCTCAGGCGAGCTCGATGAGGTCCCGGTAGTCGGCTGACCAGAAGTCCTCGGTCCCGTCGGGCAGCAGCACCACCCGCTGCGGATCCAGCGCTTCCGCGGCACCCGGATCGTGGGTCACGAGCACCACCGCGCCGAGGTAGCTTCGCAGCGCATCGAGAACCTGCTCGCGCGACGCGGGGTCGAGGTTGTTGGTCGGCTCGTCGAGCAGCAGCACGTTCGCGGTCGACGCGACGAGACCGGCAAGCGCCAATCGGGTCTTCTCGCCGCCGGACAACGTACCCGCGGCCTGTTCGAGCTGCGGTCCGCTGAACATGAAGGCGCCCAACAGTCCTCGCAGTTCCTGCGCACCGGTGTCGGGTGCGGCGTGGCGGATGTTCTCCCACACCGTCGCGCGGTCGTCGAGGGTGTCGTGTTCCTGCGCGAAGTACCCGATCTTCAGTCCGTGTCCGGGTTCCATGGTGCCTGCGTCCGGAGTCTCCGCGCCGGCCAGCAGGCGTAGCAGTGTGGTCTTACCCGCGCCGTTCAGACCGAGCACGACGACGCGCGACCCGCGGTCGATGGCCAGGTCGACACCGGTGAATACCTCCAGCGAACCGTAGTTCTTGGTCAACCCTTTGGCGACCATCGGGACGCGGCCGCAGGGCGCGGGCGTCGGGAACTTGATCCGGGCGACCTTGTCCGCCACCCGTTCGTCGTCGAGGGCGGCCATCATCCGGTCGGCGCGGCGCAGCATGTTCTGCGCGGCAACGGCTTTGGTGGCCTTGGCGCCCATCTTGGCGGCCTGGGTACGCAGCGCGGTGGCCTTGCGTTCCGCGTTGGCACGTTCGCGGCGGCGCCGCTGTTCGTCGGTGGCGCGCGCGTCGAGGTACTTCTGCCAACCCATGTTGTAAACGTCGACCTCGCCGCGCACCGCGTCGAGGAACCAGACGCGGTTGACCACGTCGGCGAGCAACTCGACGTTGTGGCTGATCACCACCAGTCCGCCGGTGTGACCGCGCAGGAACTCGCGCAGCCAGCCCAGCGAGTCGGCGTCGAGGTGGTTGGTCGGCTCGTCGAGCAGCAGCGTGGTCGCCGAACCGGAACCGGTGTCGGACGCGGCGAACAGGATCCGTGACAGCTCGACCCGGCGTCTCTGACCACCGGACAGTGTGCGGATCGGCTGGGTCAGAACACGTTCGGGCAGGCCGAGACTCGCGCAGATGCGGCCCGCTTCACTTTCGGCGGCGTATCCGCCGAGCGCAGCAAACCGTTCTTCGAGCTGGCCGTAGCGCCGCACCGCCTTGTCCCGCGCGGCGTCGTCGGCGACCTCGGCCATCAATGCCTGCTGCTTCTCCAGGTCGGAGAGCAGCGTGTCGAGGCCGCGGGCGGAGAGCACGCGGTCGCGGGCCAGGACGTCGAGGTCTCCCTCTCTGGGATCCTGTGGCAGGTAACCGATTTCACCCGTACGCGCGATCGTGCCTGCGTAGGGCTCACCCTCCCCCGCCAGGATGCGCATGGTCGTGGTCTTGCCGGCACCGTTGCGCCCCACCAGCCCGATCCGATCGCCGGGCTGCACCCGCAGCGCCGCTCCGTCGGTGGAAAGCAGCGTGCGCGCGCCTGCGCGGACCTCCAGGTCCGTTGCGGTGATCACGCTGCTCTCCCTTTTCCTGACTGCTGATGTGCCGTATTACTTGTCGTCGGTGAAGACCGGGGACCGCTTCTCGGCGCGCGCTGCCACCGCTTCTTCAAAGTTCGCGGTGAGTAGACGGACGAAGAGTTGTCCTAGGCCTTCGGCCTGCATGTGTGCCTCAAGGCTACCGGCGTCCAGTCCACTCCACAGTGTGCGCTTGGTCAACTCGATCCCAGGCCGGGAGAACGACGCGATCCGCTCCCCCATTTCGTAGCAGACGTCGAGGAGATCCGCGTCGGGCACCGCTTGCGACACCAGGCCGATCCGCTGGGCCTCCTCGGCGTCGACGTCGCGTCCGGTGAGCATCAGCTCGAACGCCCGCGACGACCCGATCGCGCGGGGCAGCAGGTACGACAAGCCGAGCTCGCTGGCGGTCAGTCCGTTGTTGATGCCCGCCGCACGAAAATAGGCCCCAGCTGCGGCGACCCGGATGTCACACGCCAGAGCCAGGCACAGTCCGCCACCGATCGCCGCGCCGTTGACCGCGGCGATCACGGGCTGGTGCATCTTTCGAAGCGCGAGGATGACGTCGTCGAGTACCTGCATGGACCGCAGCGCGAAGGTGGGCCGGGTCAGGCCGTCGATGTGCGGCACGGAGCCTGCCGACTTGTGGTCTGCGCCCGAGGAGAATCCGCGGCCCGCGCCTGTGAGCACGATCACCCGCACGGCGTTGTCGAAGGTGAGCTCGTCGAGGACCTTCTTGAGCGGGACCATGACGTCGAACGCCATGGAGTTCATCCGTTCCGGCCGGTTCAGGGTCACCAGCGCCACATGGGGGCGCGGATGGTCGACGAGGACGAAGTTTTGCTCGCTCACGGACTGCACGCTATCGCGTGCGCCCTCTACTCCGGTTGGCCGTTGTTCTGCGAGGCGATGGCGGCCTCGATGTCGAACTCCTTGATCTTCTGGACCAGGTCCTCGAGCGCCGCCGGCGGCAGGGCGCCGGCCTGGTTGAACACCAGTTTGCCCTTCTTGAACGCCATCAGAGTCGGGATCGAGCGGATGTCGGCCGCGCTTGCGAGCTGCTGCTCGGCTTCGGTGTCGACCTTTGCGAAGACGACGTCGGGGTGCTCCTCGGACGACGCGGCGAACGTCGGGGCGAATGCCTTACACGGGCCGCACCACGACGCCCAGAAATCCACCAACACGATGTCGTTGTCGGTGATGGTGTCGTTGAACTGCTCGGCGGTGATGTCACGTGTAGCCACGTTTCTCCTAACGTCAGGCCCCAGCGGTCTGTTCCCAGTATGTGGTCGTGCCGAAACCACCACTCGAGTTCAGTGGTTTCAGCGGAAGTCTTTGAACGCATCGAGCAGACGTTTCCGAAACGCCGGATCGAACTCGTCGTCCCGGATCTTGCCGACGGTGCGGACCGTCTCACGGAACTGCTGAAGGTAGTTCTCACACCCGTCGCACTCGACCAGGTGCATGTCGAAGCGGGTCCGGGTGTCGGGGTCGAGCGCACCGTCGAGATATGCCGTCACGAGTTCGACGAGTTCGTTGCAGTCCATCGGATGGTCGGTCATGATGCTGTCTCCGCCAGATAGTCCTCGAGCACCTGCCGGACCGCGGCCCTGCCGCGGTGCAGCAGCACTCGTTGGTTGGCTGTGCTGATGTCGAGGAGCGCACACACCTCGGTCGAGTCGAACCCGAGCATGTCGCGCAGCGCGACGACGGTCCGTTGCCGCTCGGGCAGCTTGTGGAGTTCGCGGCGTGCCACGTCGACCAGTTCGTTGCCCAACAGCGATCCTTCGGGCGTGTCGGGGAACGGCGACGGCACGTCGTCCGGCTTCCAGTGGCCGGGATACGGATCGTCTGAGCCACGGAATCGGGCAGGATCTACGGTGCCGCCCGTATAGGCCGCTATCGCTGCATCGGCATCGCGTCGCTCCCGCACCCCGCGCGCCTTCGCGATGTTGATCATCACGCTGAAAAGCCAAGTGCGCAGGGATGATCGGCCCTCGAACTTGGCGATTCCCTTGACAAGGGCGATCCACGTCTCCTGAACCACCTCTTCGGCGATCTGGTGGCTGGGCACGTATCCGCGGGCCACCCGCAGCATCGAAGGGGTGTGCTGGTCGACGAGTTTCGCGAACACCGCTTCATCACCGTCGCGCAGTGCAGCGACGAGCGCGGTTTCGTCGACTGTCTCGGTCATCACGCTTACGGTATCGCTCAGCGATATTCCGGATTCGCGAAGTCGTAGCGACATCCCGCATCCCATCCCGATCGGATATTGCCGTACGCCCCGCCGTCGAATTCCATCACTGCGCACTCCTGTCGGTGTGTAGTTGCCTGCGGCCGCGTTGGAAGAAGTCGGCGATGCGACTGGCGAGCCCGTCGACGTCATTGGCCCGGCTCAGCGGGTAAAGCGCCCCGAATGGAGCGTTCCAGAACGAGTCCGTCGGCACCGGCCACGTGCCGACGTAGGCGTACGGCATCGGGTGGTGCTCGTCGCCGGCGGACACCCCGTAGTTCACCTCGTCCTCGGTGGCGGCGACGTCGAAGTGTTCGGGCCACAGCACCGGATGTCTTTCCGGCAGAAAGGTTTTCAGCGCATAGCCACCGGCGTAGTGACTTCGGTACATCCACTCGGCGGCTTCGGCATCGAGTGTCAGCTCGGCATCGGGCGGCAGGGGGTCGGCGATCTCGTAGACGCCCTCGGGAGGGCCGGACTCGATGCCTGCGGCCTCCGCGACCGAGCGCACCGTCCCGGCGAGGGGCACAGCGTCGTTCGGCAGGACGAGTTCGGTACCGTGCACCGCGACCGGAATGGTGACCGCCGCGAACCCGTCGGGGCGGACGGCCAGCCGGATGGTCCCCGACGATCGGTACTGCGGGCCGGCGATCAGGCTTTCGGCCACACCGCGCAGTTGGCGGCGCGTGCGGACGTAGGTCTCGTCGAAGCTCACACTGACTGAGTTACCAGATCGCCCCGGGCGTTACAGAGGCTTTCGACCCAGTGCCCCTCAGGGCGCCGCGTCAAGCAGCACCGTCTTGGTCTCCAGGTATGGCAACAGTCCCTCCCGACCGCCTTCCCGGCCGATGCCCGACTGTTTGAATCCGCCGAATGCGGAGTCGAAATCGATCCTCATGCCGTTGTGACCAACGGTGCCCGAGCGCAGTCGGGCCGCGACCTCTCGTGCTCGCGCCGCGTCGGGTGTGAAGACCGCCGCGTTGAGTCCGTAGATGGTGTCGTTGGCGATATCGACGGCGTGCTCGTCGCTGTCAGCGGGGATCACGCTGAGAACAGGCCCGAAGATCTCCTCCTGCGCGATGACGTGCTTGTTGTCCACTCCTGCGAACACCGTCGGCTCGATGTAGTAGCCCCGCTCGAGGTGTTTGGGCCGGCCACCCCCGGTCACGAGGGTCGCACCCTGCTCGATGCCCTTGGCGATGTAGTGCTCGACGCGGTCGCGCTGGCGTTCCATCGCCAGTGGCCCCATTTGCGTTGCGGCATCGAACGGGTCGCCGACTGCAACCGCGGAGAATGCCGCGGCCAGCGCGTCGGTGAACTCGTCGTGGCGTTGGCGCGGCACCACGATCCGCGTCAGCGACGCGCACACCTGGCCGGATAGGAAACATTCCGCGCCGGCCAACGTCATTGCCGCGACATTGATGTCGGCGTCGTCGAGAATCACCGCGGCGGACTTGCCGCCCAACTCGAGTGTGAACCGCGCGATCCGCTCGCCGCAGATCGCCCCGATCTTGCGACCTGCCGCCGTCGATCCGGTGAACGCGATCTTGTCGACGCGGTGATCGCGCACCATGAGCTCGGACACCTCGCGGTCGGCAGTGAGCACGTTCACTACGCCGGCGGGCAGGCCGACCTCTTCGGCAATCTCGGCGATCAGATATCCCGCGCCAGGAGCCTCGGGAGAAACCTTCACGATCACCGTGCACCCGGCCAGCAGCGCCGGCGCCACCTTGATCAGGATCAGCGGCAGTGGTGCGTTCCACGGGATGATCGCGCCGACGACACCAACGGGTTCTCGCACCAGGAGGCCGAAACCCCCACCTGCCAAAGACGTCGCGCTCGGGGAGAACGATTCCTCGAACGGGTAGTCGTCGGCGAGCCCGGCGTAGTACCGCAGCGTGTCGGCGCTGCCTCCCTCGCTGGCCTGGGCGAAGGCGTGCACCACCCCAGACTCTCGCGGCCACATCGCGCTGTAGTCCGATGCTCGTGCTTGGAGCGCCTCAGCCATTGCCCGCAGATACCCGGCGCGTTCGGCGTGTGTCAACCTCGGCCACGGCCCGGTGTGGAACGCTCGATGAGCCGCGCCGATGGCGAGGTCCATGTCGGCGGGTTGCGCCTCCGGCACCTGGAAGTACGTCTGCTCGGTCGCCGAGTCGATGACGTTGAAGACGGCATCCGAACTCGGTTTGGCCCACTCACCGCCGATGAAGAATCTGTCGGTATTGCTCAGCGGGACAACGGGTTCGGTGGTCACACTCATATCGTCGACTCCTGTTTCTAGCTGTTGACGGTGCCCTGATCGACCGAGATCGCGGTTCCGGTGACGGACGACAGCGTTTCAGACCCCTGATGCGTTGACTAGCGTAAGTGTCTATTCGACTTCGGGTGGCTGATCGGCAAGCTCCGAGCGCTGCGCCATCTCCGCAGCCCGGTCGGCGTTGACCAGCAGCCTCTCCAGCCACTTCGGCCACCAGAACAACTCGGCCAGCAGAGCGACCAGATAGATGCCCGACGCGACGGCGTTTCCCCACGAGCCGTACACCGCGTCCCAGATCGCCGTCGCCGCCGCGACGGCCAGGACGAAGGCCAGTACCCACCGCCACCGTCGCCCCGTTTCGGCGGCATCGTGCAGTCCCCTGCTGTACTCGATGACCGGCTGTGACAGCAGAGGATCGGCTACGTGCTCGCCGCGCCGAACCGCGCGGACCACCGTCACCCGCTCTTCGCCGGACAGTGTCTTCGCACCCGGCCAGTACCGCGCCATCCGGCGGGCCATCCAGATCCCGTGGGACACGCCGACGATGCCGAACACCATCGCGCCGGCGAGCAGAAATCCCGAATCGAGCCATGCCAACGCACCGACGCAGAGCCCCACGGCGCCGCCGACCATCAGGGCTCGACGAACGAATCCACCCCGCCACACGACCGCGGGAATCGTGACCACCGGTCAAGTGTGAGGGATATCGACGGCTTACAGGTCCAACACGACGCCTTCACACGGTTGCGCCGAACAGATCAGCACCGTCCCATCCGCAGGCAGCTCCAGCGGCTGCTGCGTGTAGGTGACAGCCCCGTCGACCAAGGCAGTGACGCAGATGTGGCATACGCCGCTGCGGCAGGAGAACCGCGTGGGGACGTCGCACGCTTCTGCGAGCTCGAGAATGCTGTCGTAGTTCTGCGACCAGTTGACGGTGATCCCGCTGCGCGCGAACGAAACCGGTGGCCCGGCTCCCGGCGGCCCGTCGGGCAGGTGCGGTGTCCTGTGCGGCGTGTTCGTGATACCGGGATTGATCGGCGGTAGCGCGCCGAACAATTCGCTGTGAATCCGGACCGGGTCGATCCCCGCGTCGGCCAGTGCGCTGCGCATCTCGGCCATGAACTGCTCGGGCCCACACAGGTATGCGATCGCCTCGCGGGGCAGGCCCAGCGCGGCGATCATGGACGCGTCGGGCCTGCCAACCTGGGCCGTGTAGAAGACTCGCTGACGTGCATTGGCCAGCGACTCGATCAGCTCGCTGACTTCTCCACCGAAGGCGAGGCTTTGCGGGTCGCGGGTGATGTGCAACCACCAGATTTGCCGCTCGCTGGTGTTCGCGGCGAGAGCGTGCAGCATCGCGAGCACCGGCGTGATGCCGATGCCCGCCGAGACGAGCACGACAGGCGCCGCCTCGTCGCCCAGATAGAAGTCACCCCGGGGTGCGGCGGCTTCGATGACCGTCCCGGCGCGGACGTTGGCATGAAGCCACCGGCTCACCCGGCCATGCTCTTCGCGTTTCACGCTGATCCGGTACCGCGTTCGCGCCCCGCCGCTGGACAGCGAATAGCTGCGCAGCGGTGCGGGGTCGCCAGCGGGGATCCGTAGCGTCAGATACTGGCCGGGGCGCGGGACCGGCAGCATCGCACCGTCGGTGGATTCCAGCTCGACCGACATGACGACCGAGCTTTCGCGGCGGATTTCGGCGACGCGCAGTGTGCGGAATCCGCTCCATCCTGGCTCCACCCCCATCGGCGGTGGCGTGGCACCGGTGGAGTTTTCGTGGGCGGCGAGGAGTTCGGCGAAGGACTGCTGCCAGCCCGGGCTCAGCGCGGGCACGTCGACCGCCTCGCGGAGCATGCTCACGTCGCGGTCGGGTAGATACAACAGCGCGTCGACGTCAGCGACGCTCAGTTCGTGTCGGCCACGAAGTGTCCGGACGATCTCGTCGCCCGCCGCGACGTGACCTTCCTTGATGACGCGGAAATAGAAGCCCGGGCGATGATGGGCGACAAGGAGATTCGGCATCTCAGGCTCGCCGAGCCTCATACCGACCCGGAAGCACGTCACCCGCGGTTGGGTGACTTCGAACTCGGCTTCCCCGATGCGATACCGGTCCCCGATGCACACCTCGTCGTCGCCGAGACCCGTGACGGTGAAGTTCTCCCCGAACATGCCGGGCTGCAGGTCGTCGCGCCCGAGGTGCCGCTTCCAATGGTCGTAGGACTCCGTCTGGTACACCATGACCGCGCGTTGTTCGCCGCCGTGACCTCCGAGGTCACCCTGCCCGTCGCCGTCGATGTTCAGCCGGCGCACCATCACACGGCCCCGCACCGGGTTCTTGTAGATGCCGGTGTGGACGGTCTTCCCCCGCCATGCGACGTCGGCCGGCATCCCGACGTTGACGGACACCAGCGTCGCCACGGGCCTATTTTGCAGCGCCTCAAGAGCCGCTGCACCTCGAACCGAGACTTTCGGCGGGAGGAAAGCCACACTTGAGGTCGTGCGCCCGTCGGTCCTGGTCTTTGACGTCAACGAGACGCTCATCGATATCGACTCGCTGGAACCGCACTTCGAGCGGATGTTCGGCGATCGTCGGGTACTTCGTGAGTGGTTCGGCCAGCTCGTCATGTACTCGGTGACTTCTCTGACGGCTGAAGCCGCCAGCTTCTTCTCACGCCGCTTGGGTGTGAAGGGCCAGTCCAGCCCGCAGGATGTTGCGTGCGGCATGTTCGTCGGCCTGAGCGGTGTGACCGCAGCGTTGGCAGACGAATTCCGCTTGGGTAACGCGATTCTCGCGTGCCGCGTGTCCGCAGGACTCGCAGCCATCGGAGGTGTGCCGGGGATCGACCTCGATCAGTGTGCGTCCAGCATCTTCCGCTTTGGCGCGCAGTGTTGAGATGAACTGGCCCCAGCCAGCGTCACTGATACTCCGGTTGAGCCCGGACTTCGCCCGGGCTCCGTTGGGCAGAAACTGCCCGGGATTCTCGACAGCGGGCACAGATTTCGCCCGACGCACCATGTTGGCGATCGCCAGGTCCTCCACCACTACCAGGTCATACCGCTCAACGATCCGGCGGGCCTGTTTGTGGTAAAAGTCCTTGCGCCGATTGGCGATCTTGCGGTGCCACGCCGCAACCGTCTCCCGTTTGGCGTGCCGGTTACGGCCGCCGCGACGCGCGCGAGCCAGCCGCTGCTGGGCCGCAGTCAACCGGGCAGCTGCCCGCCGGCCCCAGCGGGGATTATCGATGTGCTGCCCGTCGCTGGTGGTGGCGAAACTGACGATCCCGACATCGACACCGGCTTGGCGGCCGGTCACCGTCAGCGGGTTGGCCGGCACGTCCTCGCAGGACAGCACCAGCATCCAATGCCGCCCTTGACGTTTGATCTGGATCGTCTTCACCCGGCCTGCCACCTGCCGATGCAGGTGGACCTTCACCTGACCGACACCCTGCAGATACACCCGGCGCGACTCGGGCAGCCAACGAGCGCCGTCACCGTCCTTGGGCCATTCCACACTGTCGAACCGGGCCTTGCCCTTGAACCGTGGGTAGCCCGCCGTCCGGCCCGCCTTCACCCGGCGGAAAAACCCGTCGAACGACTTATTCAACCGGCGCAGCGTGGCCTGCTGCGACGAGAACGACCACACCGCCTGATCCGGCCGCACCGACCGGATACCGCTTAGCTGCGCCGACTGATCGCAGTAACGGATGCGGGTCTTGCTGTGCGACCACCCATCCCGGCGTTCCTGCAACGCCGCGTTGTAGAGCTCTCGATGTGCATCCACACACGCCGCCAGCGCGACATGCTGACGCGCGGTCGGGCGCAGCCGGAACACATACGCCCGCCTCACGACGCCACCGCGTCCCACTGATGCTCGATGTAGCGGCGCACCGTGGACTCCGAGACATAGCCGACCGCGGCGGCGAAATACGACGGCGACCACAACACCTTGGAGTGCGCGCCAAGATGCGCGAACTCCTCGCGCAGCACGCGTACGGTGCGGCCCTTTAACGCCCGCACCAGCTGCGCCGGTGCATCAGTCGGGCCGACTCGGACAAAGAGGTGCACGTGATCGGGCATGACCTCCTTGGCCACGATCTCCCAGCCGTGGTCGGCGGCGATCTGCTCCAGCAACTGCCCGCAGCGCGCCGCTACCCGCCCACCCAGAACGCGGCGCCGATATTTCGGGCACCACACCAGGTGCAGCCCCAGCGAGCACACCCCTCGCGGCGTGCAGCGAAATCGTCGCTCGGCCATGCTGCGCACCTTACAAAACAGGACTGACACAACCCACGATCACACCCTGGTCACCAGCCCCGATTCCCCCAACGGCTAAAGCCGCCGGCCCCTCGGGGCGGACACGATGGGTGCACAAGCCGCCGGGTTCAGCGGTGCCCTCATCACGCGACCGGGAAACGCGCCGCTTCCTGGGGATGAATTGCCACAGCCGACGATCGTCGCCGCGGATATCGGCGACCTCGTCGATCGACTCCGCTAGACCGTGAAGCCCAGCGCCCGTAGCTGTTCGCGGCCGTCCTCGGTGATCTTGTCCGGACCCCACGGCGGGTTCCACACCCAGTTGATCTTGATCTCGTTGACCAGGCCCGCGCCCACCAGCGCGCTACGGGATTGGTCCTCGATCACGTCGGTCAATGGGCAGGCTGCCGACGTCAGCGTCATATCAATCAACGCGACGTTGCCCTGCTCCCCCGTTTCGACGTTGAGTCCGTAGACCAGCCCGAGGTCGACGACGTTGATGCCGAGCTCCGGATCGACGACGTCGCGCATCGCCTCCTCGAGGTCGGCGAGCAACTCGTCGTTAGGCGCTGCGGTCTCGCTCATCGTCTTCCTCCAGTTCGTCGCTGGCCTGCGCCAGAGCGTCTTTGAATGCCATCCACCCCAGCAGCGCGCATTTCACGCGGGCCGGGTACTTGGCGACACCCGCGAATGCGATGCCGTCTCCCAGTACATCTTCGTCACCCTCAACGGTTCCACGCGACGAAATCATCTCGGTGAACGACGCCACCGTCGCCAGGGCGTCCCGGACGCTCTGGCCGATCACCTGATCGGTCAGCACCGACGTCGAAGCCTGGCTGATCGAACAGCCCTGCCCGTCATAGGAAACGTCGGCGATCCGCTCGCCGTCGTCGCTCAGTGCCACCCGCAGCCTGACCTCGTCGCCGCACGTCGGGTTCACCTGAAAGGACTCGGCACCGTACGGCTCGCGCAACCCGCGGTGATGCGGGTGCTTGTAGTGATCGAGGATCACTTCCTGATAGAGCTGCTCCAGCCGCACTGTCAGTCCCTGCCGAAGAATTCCACCGCGTGCCGCACACCGGCCACCAGTCGATCCACCTCATCGAGCGTGTTGTACACGGCGAACGACGCCCGCGCGGTCGCGGCGATGCCGAACCGTCGATGCAGCGGCCACGCGCAGTGGTGACCCACCCGCACCGCGACGCCGTCATCGTCGAGGACCTGCCCGACGTCGTGGGCGTGGATGCCGTCGACGACGAATGCGACGGGTGAGCCTCGGTTCTCCATCGACGTCGGCCCGACGATCCGCACTTCCTCGATGGCGGACAGCCCGTCCAGCGTGGCCGCGACCAACTCGTTCTCGTGCGCCTCGACGGCGTCCATCCCGATCTCTTGCAAATACCTCGCGGCGGCGCCCAGCCCGACGACCTGTGACGTCATCGGGGTGCCTGCCTCGAAGCGTTGCGGCGCAGGAGCGTAGGTGGTCTCCTCCATCGTGACGGTCTCGATCATCGAGCCCCCAGTGATGAACGGAGGCATCGCATTGAGAAGTTCGCTTCGGCCGTACAGACCGCCAATACCATTGGGGCCCAGCATCTTATGACCGGAGAACGCGCCGAAGTCAACGTCGAGCGCATGGAAGTCGACGGGCTGATGAGGCACGGACTGGCAGGCGTCCAGCAGCGTCAGCGCGCCGACAGTCTTGGCGCGCGCGACCAGCTCGGAGACCGGAGCCACCGCGCCGGTGACGTTGGAATGGTGAGTGAACGCAACCACTTTCACGCGCTCGTCGAGCTGAAGCGAGTCCAAGTCGATACGGCCATCGTCGGTAACGCCGTACCACTTCAAGGTGGCACCGGTTCGGCGGGCAAGTTCCTGCCACGGGATCAGGTTCGCGTGGTGTTCTAGTTCGGTGACGACGATGACGTCGCCGGGCCCGACCGCATGGTCGAACCGGCTATCCCCAAGCACATACGAGACCAGGTTGATCGCCTCGGTGGCGTTCTTAGTGAACACCAACTCGTCGGGCTCGGCGCCGACGAAGGCCGCGATGTCGGTGCGGCCCTGTTCGTAGGCGTCGGTGGCTTCCTCCATCAGCTGGTGCGCACCGCGATGCACCCCGCCGTTGGAGGTGGTCAGAAAGTCACGTTCGGCGTCGAGCACCTGCACGGGCCGCTGCGACGTCGCACCGGAGTCCAAGTACGCCAGTTGATTTCCGCCGCGCATCACCCGCTTCAGGATCGGGAAGTCCGCCCGGATCCTGGTCAGATCCAACGCCTGCGCCGACGCGGTCATGTCAGGCTCCGACCGCCTGCGTGAAGCGCTCGTAGCCGTTGGCGTCGAGCTCGTCGGCCAGCTCGGGTCCACCGGACTCGACGATGCGGCCGCCGACGAACACGTGGACGAACTGCGGCTGGATGTAGCGCAGGATGCGCGTGTAGTGCGTGATCAACAGCAACCCGCCGTGCGCCTCTTCGGCGTACCGGTTCACGCCCTCGCTGACCACCCTCAGCGCGTCGACGTCAAGACCGGAGTCGGTCTCGTCAAGGATCGCGATCTTGGGCTTGAGCACTTCGAGCTGCAGGATCTCGTGGCGCTTCTTCTCGCCACCGGAAAAGCCTTCGTTGACACTGCGTTCGGAGAACGACGGGTCGATGTCGAGACCCTGCATGGCACCCTTGACCTCTTTGACCCAGTGCCGCAGTTTCGGCGCCTCGCCGCGCACGGCGGTGGCAGCGGTGCGCAGGAAGTTCGACATCGAAACGCCGGGCACCTCGACGGGGTACTGCATCGCCAGGAACAGGCCTGCGCGGGCACGCTCGTCGATGCTCATTTCGAGCACGTCCTGACCGTCGAGCGTGATCGACCCGGACGTCACCGTGTACTTCGGATGCCCCGCAACGGCGTACGAAAGCGTGGACTTTCCGGACCCGTTCGGGCCCATCAGGGCGTGCGTCTCCCCCGATTTCACTGTGAGCGTGACGCCCTTCAGGATCGGGATGTCGGTCCCGTCTTCCTTCGAGACGACGCTGACGTGCAGGTCCTTGATTTCCAGTGTGGTCATGAAGTGGCTGTCCTTGATTCCGTTATCTCTAGTTCGTGTTCGATGGCATTCGTGAGGCGCTCGCGCACCGCGGGGACGGTGATCTTCTGGATCAGCTCACCGAAGAAGCCGCGGACGACGAGGCGGCGCGCCTGGTCCTCCGGGATGCCGCGCGCCTGCAGGTAGAACAGCTGCTCGTCGTCGAAACGTCCAGTGGCGCTGGCGTGGCCGGCGCCGGCGATCTCGCCGGTCTCGATCTCGAGGTTCGGCACGGAGTCGGCACGGGCGCCGTCGGTCAGGACCAGGTTGCGGTTCGTCTCGAAGGTGTCGGTACCTGTTGCGGCGGCGCGGATCAGCACATCGCCCACCCACACGGTGTGCGCGTCGGGCTTGGCCGAGTCCGGATCTCCTTGCAAGGCACCCTTGTACGTCACGTGCGAGCGGCAGTTCGGTTGCGCGTGGTCGACCAGCAGTCGCGATTCGAAGTGCTGTCCGTCGTCGGCGAAGTACAGGCCGAGCAGCTCGGCGTCGCCGCCCGGTGCGCAGAAGCGCGTGCGGGCCGTCAGTCGCACCAGATCGCCACCGAGAGTGACCGCGACGTGGCGCAGCACGGCGTCCTTGCCCAGCGAGGCGTGATGGCTGCTGATATGCACGGCGTCGTCGGCCCAGTCGGCGATCGACACGACCGTCAGCCGCGCGGCATCGCCGACGACGAATTCGATGTTGTCGGCGTAGGTTCCGCTACCACGCTGGTCGATCACGACCACCGCCTCGGCGAGCTCGCCGATCTGCAACTGCAGATGCCCGTACGCGATCGCGCCCTCGCCGGGCCCGATCACGTCGATCTCGATCGGTTCGCCGAGTTGAGTGTCCCTGCCGACGGTGACGATGGTCGCGCTGTTGAACGACGAAAACGCCTGAGCGGCAACCCGGTCGGCAGGCACACCGCCCTGTCCGAGCCGCTCGTCGCCACGCCGGACGGTTTCCACCGTCACGCCGGCCTGTTCGCTCACGTCGAGGTGCGCGCTTCCGGTCGCGGTGGCGGAGCCGTCATGCAGCCCGCGCAACCGCTTCAGCGGGGTGAAGCGCCAGATCTCGTCACGGCCGTGCGGGACCTCGAAGGCCTCGACATCGAACGACGTGAACACTTCTCCCTTGGTGCGGCCCTCCAGGCTCTTGGTCAGATTCTGCGTCACTAGCCGACCGCGCCTTCCATCTGCAGCTCGATCAGCCGGTTGAGCTCCAGCGCGTACTCCATCGGCAATTCCTTGGCGATCGGCTCGACGAAGCCGCGCACCACCATGGCCATGGCCTCGTCCTCGGTCATGCCGCGGCTCATCAGATAGAACAGCTGGTCCTCGCTGACCTTCGAGACCGTGGCCTCGTGGCCCATCGTGACATCATCCTCGCGGATGTCGACGTACGGGTAGGTGTCGCTGCGGCTGATCGTATCGACCAGCAGCGCATCGCATTTCACGCTGGATCGCGAGCCGTGTGCACCCTTGTTGACCTGAACCAGGCCGCGATACGACGTCCGGCCACCGCCACGCGCGACCGACTTCGACACGATGTTGCTCGACGTATTCGGCGCCAGGTGAAGCATCTTCGCGCCGGTGTCCTGATGCTGGCCCTCGCCGGCGAAGGCCACCGAGAGCACCTCACCCTTGGCGTGCTCTCCGGTCATCCACACCGCCGGGTACTTCATGGTCACCTTCGAACCGATGTTTCCGTCGACCCACTCCATCGTGGCGCCCGCCTCGGCGCGGGCACGCTTGGTGACGAGGTTGTAGACGTTGTTCGACCAGTTCTGGATCGTCGTGTAACGGCAACGGCCACCGGGCTTCACGATGATCTCGACGACCGCGGAGTGCAGCGAGTCGCTCTTGTAGATCGGCGCGGTACAGCCCTCGACGTAGTGCACGTAGGCATCTTCGTCGACGATGATCAGCGTCCGCTCGAACTGGCCCATGTTCTCGGTGTTGATCCGGAAGTAGGCCTGCAGCGGGATGTCGACGTGCACACCCTTGGGAACGTAGATGAACGAACCACCCGACCACACCGCGGTGTTCAGGGCGGAGAACTTGTTGTCGCCGGCCGGGATCACCGTGCCGAAGTACTGCTTGAACATCTCCGGGTGTTCACTTCAGCGCGGTGTCGGTGTCGAGGAAGATGACGCCCTGGGCTCTCGAGGTCCTCACGGATGGAGTGATAGACGACCTCGGACTCGTACTGCGCCGCGACACCGGACACCAGGCGCTGCTTCTCCGCCTCGGGGATGCCGAGCTTGTCGTAGGTGTTCTTGATGTCGGCGGGCAGGTCGTCCCACGTGGCGGCCTGCTTCTCGCTGGACCGCACGAAGTACTTGATGTTGTCGAAGTGGATGCCCTCGAGATTCGAGCCCCAGTTCGGCATCGGCTTCTTGTCGAACGTGCGCAGTGCCTTCAGCCGGGTCTGCAGCATCCACTCGGGCTCGCTCTTCTTGGCTCGAGATGTCGCGAACCACCGCCTCGGACAGCCCGCGCTGCGCGCTGGCGCCTGCGACGTCGGAGTCCGACCAGCCGTAGCCGTAGTTACCCAGTGAGGCGATGGCCTCGCTCCTGGGTCAGGGCCTCCGGAGTGGCCGTCATGTCGACGCTCCTTGCTTGCTCGTGATGGCTTCGGCGCGGGCTGTGCGCCGAAGGGATTGTGGCTTCTCGGTGTTCTCGGCGAGCGGGACGTGCGTAGTGCATGCGCAGTCGCCGTTGACAATCGTGGCGAGCCTCTGCACGTGGGTGCCGAGGATCTCTGCGAATGCCTCGCGCTCGGTCTCGCACAGCTCCGGGAATTCCTCGGCGACGTGCGAGACAGGACAGTGATGCTGACATAGCTGGATTCCGTGGAGCGGCCCGGTGTCCGGCGTCAGCGGAGTCACAGTGGTCGCGTAACCGGCCTTGGTCAGCGCCGAGGCCACCCGGCCTGCAGTCGATTCAACGTCATCGGGCCCGTCGTCTACTCCAGTGAGGATGCTGTCGATGCGGCGTCGGGCGAACGTCCGCACGGCGTCATCGCCACCGATCTCACGAAGCTGGCGCATCGCCGCGGCAGCCAGGTCGTCGTATGCGTGACCCAGCTTGGCGCGTCCCGCCGCGGTCAGGCGGTATCGCTTGGCCGGCCGGCCACGTCCACTGTGCTGCCAGGCTGCGGCGGCGCTGGACTGCGCCTCGCCGGCGTCCATCAGCGCGTCGAGGTGCCTGCGCACGCCGGCGGCGGAGATGCCGAGCTGGTCACCGATCTCGCCTGCGGTGATGGGTCCGGACTCCAGCAGAAGCTGGACTATCGCGCCACGCGTGTGGCGGTCGGTTCCAGCGTCCGCGCGGAATTTCACAACACTATTGTGACGGAATTCCAGAACCCGGTAAAGCAAGGTCACCCTTATACCGGCCCACCGTGCCTAAGATCACCCCGTGAGCGAGCAAAACAGACGTCTGGTGCTGGCAAAGCGACCCTCGGGCCTCGTCGATGAGAGCACCGTCCGGCTGGAATCCGAAGCGGTGCCCGAGATTGCCGACGGCGAGGCGCTGGTCAGGGTCCGCTACCTGTCGATCGACCCGACGATTCGCACGTGGATGGACGACACTCCGAGTTATCTGCCGCCGATTGAGATCGGTGAGGTGATTCGCAGTGGTGGCGTCGGCGAGGTCATCGACAGCCGATCTGAGGCTTACACGCCCGGTCAGCTGCTATTCGGCATGACCGGCTGGCAGGACTACGTGGTAGTCGACGCCGGCGAGCGCGCGATGCAGGTCCTGCCCGACGGCGTCCCTCCGGGAATCGCGATCGGCATCCTGGGCGTCACCGGGATGACTGCCTACTTCGGCATCACCGACGTCGGGCAGGTGAAAGCAGACGATGTCGTGGTCGTCTCGGGAGCCGCGGGCGCGACCGGGTCCGCCGCAGGCCAGATCGCGAAGATCAAGGGCGCGAAGAAAGTCGTCGGCATCGCCGGTGGCGCCGAAAAATGCGCATTCATCGTTGATGAACTCGGGTTCGACGACGCGATCGACTACAAGAACGACAACGTTGCGGCGCGCCTCCGCGAGACCTGCCCGGACGGCATCGACCTGTATTTCGACAATGTCGGCGGCTCGATCCTGGACGACTGTCTCGGCAATCTGGCCCTGCGCGGACGGGTCGTGCTGTGTGGAGCGATCTCCACCTACAACAGCGACGGACCACCGCCGGGACCGAGCAATTACCTGACGCTGGTGGTCAACCGTGGGCGCATGGAGGGCTTCATCATCCTGGACTACCTCGACCGTTTCCCGGCCGCTCAAATGGAGGTCGCGGCGTGGATCGCCGAAGGCAAGATCAAGTCCTCGGAGCACCTCGTGCAGGGCCTGGAGCACGCACCTGAAGCGCTCAACCTGTTGTTCAGCGGCGGCAACACCGGCAAGGTGATCGTCGCGCTCTGACGGCTACGCTGCACAGATGGCGGCCCGCCCCATTTCCTTCAGTTCGTCGATTGCCCGCTGGCATGCCGACGAACGCACGGTGGGGTCACCACTTAACGACGCCGAGGTCATCGCGCTGCGGCGGACGCGGCTGTTCGGGGCGACGGGCACCGTCGTGATGGCGATCGGCGCACTGGGCGTCGGCGCCCGCCCGGTCGTCCAGGACCCCACCTTCGGCGTGCGACTTCTCAATCTGCCGTCACGCATTCAGACGGTGTCCCTGACCATGACGACCACCGGCGCGGTGATGATGGCCCTCGCGTGGCTGATGCTCGGGCGATTCGCGCTGGGTCAGCGGCGCATGACCCGCAGCCAGTTGGACCGGACGCTGGCGCTGTGGGTGTTGCCACTCCTTGTCGCGCCGCCGATGTACAGCCGCGACGTCTACTCCTATCTCGCGCAGAGCGAGATCGCCATCAAGGGCCTCGACCCATACCGCGTCGGACCCGCACCCGGCCTGGGCCTCGACCATGTGTTCACGCTGTCGGTGCCGAACATGTGGCGTGACACGCCCGCCCCGTACGGGCCGCTGTTCTTGTGGATCGGCCAGGGCATCTCGGCGATCACCGGCGATAACATCGTGGCCGCGGTGCTGTGCCACCGTTTGGTGGTGCTCCTTGGTGTCGGCCTGATCGTCTGGGCCACACCGCGTTTGGCGCGGCGGTGCGGCGTGGCCGAGGTGAGCGCGCTGTGGCTGGGTGCGGCGAACCCGCTGCTGATCATGCATCTCGTCGCGGGCATTCACAACGAGGCGTTGATGCTGGGACTGATGCTCGCGGGCACGGAGTTCGCGCTGCGAGGCGTGGACGCCGCGCGCCCGCTCATCCCCCGTCCGCTGGCGTGGCCACAGGGACCCGAAGCCTGGCCGCACTGGCGACCGCTGGCGATGCTCCTGCTGGGCGTCGTGCTGATCACGATGTCGTCGCAGGTGAAGCTGCCGTCCCTGCTGGCCCTGGGTTTCGTGGCGATGGCGCTGGCATGCCGATGGGGTGGCACGTTCAAGGCCTTCGTCCTGGCGGGCGGATCACTGACCGCGGCATCGGTGGCGGTGATGGCGCTGATCGGGTGGGCCAGCAGTCTGGGCTTCGGGTGGCTCTTCACGTTGGGCACCGCGAACGTCGTGCGCAGCTGGATGTCGCTGCCGACGCTGGTCGCTCTGGGCACCGGTCAGGTCGGCATTCTGCTCGGGCTGGGCGACCACACCACCGCGATACTCGGCCTGACCCGTGCGATCGGCGTCGTCGTCATCGCGATCCTGGTGACCTGGCTCCTGCTGGCGGTGCTGCGCGGCCGCCTCCACCCCGTCGGTGGCCTGGGCGTCGCACTCGGACTGACCGTGTTGCTGTTCCCGGTGGTCCAGCCCTGGTACGTGCTGTGGGCGGTCATTCCGCTCGCGGCGTGGGCGACCCGGCCCGCCTTCCGGACCACGACCATCGTGGTCACGCTCGTCGTCGGCATTTTCGGCCCGACCGCGAACGGCGACAGATTCACGCTCTTCCAGATATTGCTGGCGGTCGTGGCGAGCACGGTGATCGTGGTGCTGCTGATCGCGCTGACCTACAACCATCTGCCGTGGCGCAAAACGACCATCGGCGATGCGGAGCCGCGCGAAGAGGCCGAGCCGGAAACATCTCCCGTCGACGAACCGTCGATACCGCCGCCTCGGCCGGTGAAGCCCGACGCCTACGCTGAATCCCCGTGACGTGCCCTGGATCGGAGGCCTCATCGGTCCCCGTGCGCCTGCGCGGGGTCAGCAAGCGGTACGGGTCGACGACCGCGGTGTCGAGCCTCGACCTGGACGTCGCGGCCGCTGAGGTGCTCGCGCTGCTCGGCCCGAACGGCGCAGGCAAGACCACCACGGTCGAGATGTGTGAGGGGTTCATCAAGCCCGACTCCGGCACGATCGAGATCCTGGGACTCGATCCGTTCGGCGACAACGCCCAAGTACGTGAGCGGATCGGCGTGATGCTCCAGGGTGGCGGTGCGTACCCCGCCGCCCGAGCCGGCGAGATGCTCAATCTCGTTGCCGCCTATGCCGCTAACCCACTGGACCCGCAGTGGCTGATGGACACGCTGGGCCTCACCGAGTCGGCCCGCACGACATACCGCCGGTTGTCCGGTGGACAACAGCAGCGGCTGGCGCTGGCGTGCGCTGTGGTGGGCCGCCCCGAGCTGGTCTTCCTCGACGAGCCGACTGCAGGCATGGATGCGCACGCGCGAATCGTGGTGTGGGAGTTGATCGACGGGCTTCGCCGCGACGGCGTCACCGTCGTGCTCACCACCCACCAGCTGACCGAGGCCGAGGAACTGGCCGATCGCATCGTCATCGTCGACCGCGGTGTCGCAGTGGCCACCGGAACACCCGCGGAACTGATGCGCAGCGGCGCCGAGAATCAGTTGCGGTTCCGCGCGCCGCGCATGCTCGACCTGTCGCTGTTGATGTCCGCCCTGCCCGAGAGCTACAAGGCGACCGAGACGGCACCGGGCGAATACCTCGTCGAAGGGGACATCGACCCGCAGGTGCTGGCCACCGTGACGGCGTGGTGCGCGCGGGTCAACGTGCTGGCCACCGACATGCGGGTCGAGCAGCGCAGCCTCGAGGATGTGTTCCTCGAGCTGACCGGGAGGGAGTTGCGCCCGTGAATCGCTTCGCGCCAGGAACGTTCACGCCCGATCCGCGCTCGGCAACGGTGCAGAAGATGTTGGCCGCGCAGTTCGGTCTGGAGCTGAAACTGCTGCTGCGCAACGGCGAACAACTGCTGCTGACGATGTTCATCCCGATCACGCTGCTGGTGGGCCTCACGCTTCTGCCGCTCGGCTCGTTCGGAGACAACCGCGCGGCGACGTTCGTTCCGGCCATCATGGCGTTGGCGGTGATCTCGACCGCATTCACGGGGCAGGCCATAGCCGTGGCCTTCGACCGCCGCTACGGCGCCCTGAAACGGCTCGGCGCGACCGCGCTACCGGTGTGGGGCATCATCGCCGGCAAGTCCCTGGCTGTGGTTGCGGTCGTTTTTCTCCAGGCGATCGTGTTGGGCGCCATCGGATTTGCACTCGGATGGCGCCCGGACATCGTCGGCCTGGCGTTGGGTGCGGTGGTCATCGCGCTGGGCACGGCGGGTTTCGCCGCGCTGGGCCTGCTACTCGGCGGCACGCTGCGCGCCGAGATCGTGTTGGCGGTGGCCAACCTGCTGTGGTTCGTCTTCGCCGGCCTTGGCGCGCTGACGCTGGAGGCTGGCATGGTGCCGACCGCGCTGGCGTGGATCGCCCGACTGACGCCGTCGGGGGCGCTGACCGAAGCCCTCTCGCAGGCGATGACGCCCTCAGTTGACTGGTTCGGCCTGGCGGTACTCGCGGCGTGGGGCGCGGTTGCGGCCTTGTGCGCTCTGCGCTGGTTCCGCTTCACCTGACCGTGCGGTGATATACGTCGAAACGTACGTTCTGCAGGCCCGCACTCGCACTTCTTCTGCAAAACGTGCATCTCGCGAACCTGACTCCCTACTACAGCCTGTAGTTAATGCTGCTCTACCATCGAGGCCGTGCCCGTCGGACGAATCTTCCTGCGGCTGGTCGACCTTCTGCCCCTGCCGAGCCTGCGGGTCCAGCGCGTCATCGCCGCTGCCGTCATCCTGAGCCAGGGCGGCATCGCCGTCACCGGCGCGATCGTCCGCGTCACCGCCTCGGGCCTGGGCTGCCCCACCTGGCCGCAGTGCTTCCCGGGCAGCTTCACCCCGATCCCGCATCCCGAGGTGGCCGGCATTCACCAGGCCGTGGAGTTCGGCAACCGGATGATCACCTTCCTGGTGGTGCTGACCGCCGCCCTGGCGGTGCTGGCGGTCACGCGTGCCCGCAGGCGCCGCGAGGTGCTGATCTACGCGTGGCTGATGCCGGCATCGACGGTGGTTCAGGCGGTGATCGGCGGCATCACGGTGCTCACCGGCCTGCTGTGGTGGACCGTTGCCATCCACCTGCTCGCCTCGATGACGATGGTGTGGGTATCGGTGCTGCTCTACGTCAAGATCGGTGAACCCGACAACGGCACTGTCGTACGTCAGGTTCCGAAACCGTTGCGCCAGTTGACCTTCTTGAGCGCCGCGGTGCTGGCCATGGTGCTCGTCACCGGCACCCTGGTCACCGGCGCAGGTCCGCACGCCGGAGACAAGAGCATCGAAATTCCGGTGCCGCGGCTCCAGGTGGAGATCGTCACCCTGGTGCAGCTGCACGCGACGCTGCTGGTTGCGTACTTGTCGCTGCTGATAGCGCTGGTGTTCGCGCTACGCGCGGTCGCAGCCTCCCGGCCCGTGGTGCGGCGACTGGCGGTATTGCTGGCGGTGGTCGCCGCTCAGGCTCTCGTCGGCCGTGTGCAGTACGCCCTGGGTGTCCCCGCGGCGCTGGTCGCCATCCACGTCGCCGGCGCGGCCACCTGCACCGCAGCGACGGCCGCGCTATGGGCGTCGATGCGACAGCGGACCCAGACCGAGCCGCTCGAGGGCGTTCTCGACACCGACGACGAAGTCGCGCTGCCGACGCGCCCGCGTGGCGGGGTCTAGCTGACGCCAACCCAGCGACGGCTCGACGAGCTCGAGTTCCAGCAGTTGCGGATCGGACGGGCCACCGATCACATCCACCCGGGCGTACAGCAGCTCGGCGACATCGATGCCCAAGTGCACGGCCGCGGCGGTCAGCGCCGCATGGCCGACGTCCCACAGCTCGAAGTCCGGCTCGGCCGGCGTCAGTGACTCTTCGGCGTACGTCCCGGACTCGTCGAACTCAGGCTCGGCGCCGGGCGGCGGCAGGATCGGCCCCTTGGTGAACGCGTGCGACTGGCGTCCCGCCAGGAAAACCAACGCCGTCTCACCGTCCTCGACCCGATCGTCGTAGGGCTGGACCAGCACGGTCCGGCCGTGGCCCTGCAAGTCTGCGACATGCCGGCGAGCCTCGGACGCATCGGTGAACCGTTGTGCCCCAACGGATCCCGCCCCCACGGCGGGTTTCACCACGATCTCGCCCTTGGGCAGGCGAACCCGCTCACCGGGCGCGAAGAACCGGCTCGGCACTGTCGGCACCCCCGCGGCGGCGAGGTCCGCCAGATAGCGCTTGTCGACGTTCCACGCGACCACAGCGGGGGCGTTGATCACGTTGCGGACGCGGGTCGTCCAGGCCAGGAACTCGTCGAGACGATCGATGTAGTCCCACGTCGCCCTCAGAATCACCAGGTCCGCGGCCAGCGTGCCCTGGTCGTCCCAGGGCAGCCAGCGGGCGTGTAGACCGTGTTTCCGCAGCGCGGCGACCAGTTCGACGTCGTCACCGTCGCCCTCGGGCAACGCCGCGCAGCCCGCCAGCACGATGTGCGGATGGAAGAGGTCGGGGCGGGCGAGCTTCACACTTGGCAGGATAGAAGCATGCACGCCATCGAAGTCGCCGAGACCGGCGGACCTGAAGTCCTGACCTACGTCGAGAAGACCCAGCCCTCCCCCGGGCCCGGCGAGGTGCTCATCAAGGCCGAAGCGATCGGGGTGAACTTCCTCGACACGTATTTCCGATCGGGGCAGTACCCGCGGGACCTCCCCTTCATCATCGGCAATGAAGTGGCCGGCACCGTCGAGGCCGTCGGCGACGACGTCGCGGCCCTAGCGGTCGGCGATCGGGTCGTCACCGCCCAGGCCAACGGCGCCTATGCCGAATATGCACTGGCCCCAGCGGATTTCTGCGCCTACGTGCCCGACGGTGTCATCGCCGACGTCGCCGCCGCCGCCCTGCTGAAGGGAATGACCGCGCACTACCTGATCAAGTCGACGTATCCGGTGCAGCAGGGCGACACCGTGCTTGTCCACGCGGGCGCGGGAGGCGTTGGACTGATCCTCACGCAATGGGCCACCAGCATGGCGGCCCGCGTGATCACGACGGTGTCCACGCCGGAGAAGGCAGAACTGTCACGCCAGGCGGGCGCGGTGGAGGTGCTCGACTACCCCGACGACCCCGCTGCGTTCGGCGCCAGGATCAAGGAACTCACCGACGGCGGCGTTGCCGCGGTCTACGACGGCGTCGGCGCCGACACATTCGACGCCAGCATCGCCAGCCTCGCGATCCGCGGCACGCTGGCGCTGTTCGGGGCCGCCAGCGGTCCGGTCCCGCCGTTCGACCCGCACCGACTCAACGTCGCGGGCTCGCTGTTCCTGACCCGACCGACGCTGGTGCACTACACCCGCACGCCCGACGAGTTCGGCTGGCGCGCGGGAGAACTGCTCGACGCCATCGCGAACGGCACCATCACCGTGACGGTCAGCGAGCGCTACCGCCTCGAAGACGCCGAGCAGGCCCATCGCGACCTGCAGAGCCGCAAGACGGTCGGCTCGGTGGTGCTGGTGCCCTAGGAGCCCGCAAAACAGAGTGGGAAGAGCCAGCGCCGAGTCGATTGCGAGCGCGCAGAAAACGACGGCGAGGTAGTTGTTCGACTGCAGGAACAGCCGCAGTGGCTTGACGGGCTCGCCGCGCCGCACCCCGGCGTGGAGTTGATGGGCCATCACCAGGAACCAGGCGCCGGCCATCACTGCGACCGAGGCGTACAGCCAGCCGGTGGTCAGTGTCAACGCCAGCGTGGCCGCCACCGTCAGCCAGGTGTAGATCAGGATCTGCTTGGTCACCTGCAGCTCGGTGGCCACCGCGGGCAGCATCGGCACCCCGGCCGCGCGGTAGTCGTCCTTGTAGCGCATGGCCAGCGCCCACGTGTGCGGCGGCGTCCAGAAGAAGATGATCGCGAACATCACCAACGCGGGCCAGGCGATGGTCCCGGTGACCGCCGACCAGCCGATCATCACCGGCATACAGCCGGCCGCTCCGCCCCACACCACGTTCTGCGAGGTGCGCCGCTTGAGCACCAGCGTGTAAACGAGCACGTAAAAAGCGATCGTCGCGGCGGCGAGGTGGGCCGAGAGCATGTTCGTCGTCCACCACAGCCAGAAGAACGAGCCGACGGACAGCGCAAGCCCGAAAACCAGCGCATGGCTGCGGGGCACTGTCGCCCGGGCCAGCGGCCGACGCTCGGTGCGCTTCATCAACTTGTCGATGTCGGCGTCGGCCACGCAGTTCAGCGTGTTGGCGCCTGCCGCCGCCAGCAGGCCGCCGACCAGGGTGTTGAGAATCAGCAACGGATCGACGGTGCCGCGGTCGGCCAGCAGCATGGCCGGGATCGTGGTGACGAGCAGCAGCTCGATGACCCGCGGCTTGGTCAGGGAGAGGTAACCCAGAAGCGTGGTGCGAATTCGGCCGTGCGTCCCGACGGGGAGCTGGCCCTCGCGAATGTCCACGCAGTAACTCCTTGAAATGGCGGCAGCGCGCGCGGCGTCTACTACAGAGGATGGTAGACCGCTGCTGAACGGCGGCCTAATCGTCCCCCCAGCAGCCTGCAGTGGATGACTATCCAGCACTAGGGTGTTTGAAGAGGCAGCTTGCCGTCCTCAACCTTCGACCAGGAGAGGGTGTCTGTGACCACGCTCGAAGAGATTTCCGCCCTTACCCGTCCGAATCACCCCGACGATTGGGCGGAGGTGGACTCGGTCGCGGTAGACACCGTTCGTGTGCTGGCGGCGGACGCGGTACAGAAGGTCGGCAACGGCCACCCGGGTACCGCGATGAGCCTGGCGCCGCTGGCGTACACGTTGTTCCAGCGCCAGATGCGCCACGATCCCAGCGACGTGCACTGGCTCGGCCGTGATCGCTTCGTGCTGTCGTGTGGCCACTCCAGCCTCACGCTGTACATACAGCTCTACCTCGGCGGCTTCGGGCTGGAGCTCGCCGACATCGAGTCGCTGAGGACCTGGAAGTCCAAGACCCCGGGCCACCCGGAGTTCCGCCACACCAAGGGCGTGGAGATCACCACCGGGCCCCTGGGCCAGGGGCTGGCCTCGGCGGTCGGCATGGCGATGGCATCGCGCTACGAGCGCGGACTCTTCGACCCCGACGCGCCAGCCGGGGAGAGCCCGTTCGACCACTACATCTACGTCATCGCCTCCGACGGCGACATGGAGGAGGGTGTCACCAGCGAGGCCTCGTCCCTTGCCGGCACCCAACAGCTCGGCAATCTGATCGTGTTCTACGACCACAATCAGATCTCGATCGAGCACGACACGAATATCGCGCTGTCCGAGGATGTTCCGGCGCGCTACCGCGCGTACGGCTGGCACGTGCAGGAGGTCGAGGGCGGCGAGAACGTCACCGGAATAGAAGAAGCCATCGAGGCCGCACGGGCTGTCACCGACAAGCCGTCGTTCATCTCGGTGCGGACGATCATCGGCTATCCGGCGCCGACCAAGATGAACACCGGCGGCGTGCACGGGTCGGCCCTCGGCGACGAAGAGGTCGTCGCCACCAAGAAGGTCCTCGGCTTCGATCCGGACAAGACGTTCGAGGTGCGTCCGGAGGTCATCGAGCACACCCGCAAGCTCGTGGCGCGCGGCAAGGAAGCTCATGAGAAATGGCAGCCGTCGTTCGACGCATGGGCCGAACGCGAGCCTGAGCGCAAGGCGCTGTTGGACCGCCTGCTGGCACAAAAGCTCCCCGACGGCTGGGACGCCGACATCACCCACTGGGAACCGGGCTCCAAAGCGGTTGCCACCCGCGCCGCATTCGGTCAGGTGCTCAACGACGTGGCTCCGAAGCTGCCCGAACTCTGGGGCGGCTCAGCCGATCTCGCGGGCAGTAACAACACCACGATCAAGGGCGTCAAGTCCTTCGGGCCGCCGTCGATCTCGACAGAGGACTTCACGGCGGACTGGTACGGCCGGGTGCTGCACTTCGGCATCCGCGAACATGCGATGGGTTCGATCTTGTCCGGCATCGTGCTGCACGGACCCACCCGCGCGTTCGGCGGAACGTTTCTGCAGTTCTCCGACTACATGCGCCCCGCGGTTCGCCTGGCATCCCTGATGGACATCGACACCATCTACATCTGGACGCACGATTCGATCGGTCTCGGCGAGGACGGACCCACGCACCAACCGATCGAGCATCTCGCGGCACTGCGGGCGATCCCGAATCTGTCCGTGGTGCGGCCCGGCGACCCGAACGAGACGGCCTACGCCTGGCGCAGCATCATCTCCCGCGGCAACGGCAGCGGTCCGGTCGGTTTCATCCTGACCCGCCAGGGTATTCCGGTGCTCGAGGGCACCGACCCCGAAGGCGTTTCCAGGGGCGGCTACGTGCTGGGCGGAGCCCCCGCTGCGGATCCCGATGTCGTGCTCATCGGCACCGGGTCAGAGCTTCAACTGGCTGTCGCGGCACAGAAGATCCTGGCGGACAAGGGAGTCATAGCGACGGTGGTGTCGATGCCGTGCGTCGAGTGGTTCGAATCGCAGCCGGTCGAGTACCGCGACAGCGTGCTTCCGCCCGCGGTGTCGGCGCGGGTCGCCGTCGAAGCGGCGGTTGCGCAGAGTTGGTACAAGCTCGTCGGCGACACCGGTGAGATCGTCTCGATCGAGCACTACGGCGAATCGGCGGACGACAAGACACTGTTCCGCGAGTTCGGTTTCACCCCGGAGGCCGTGGTGGCCGCCGCGGAGCGATCACTAGAGAACTGATACGAAAGGCCCAACTGCAATGGCTCAGAATCCCAATCTCGCGGCCCTGTCCGCGGCGGGCGTCTCCGTATGGCTGGACGACTTGTCTCGCGACCGACTGCAGACCGGCAATCTGCAGGAACTCATCGACACCAAATCCGTTGTCGGTGTGACAACCAACCCGTCGATCTTCCAGGCTGCGCTGTCGAAGGGCACCGCCTACGACGATCAGGTCAAGGAGTTGGCGGATCGCGGGGCCGACGTGGACGCCACCATCCGCACGGTCACCACCGACGACGTGCGAAACGCGTGCGATGTGCTGGCCAAGCAGTACGAGTCGTCCGGCGGCGTCGACGGCCGGGTGTCGATCGAGGTCGACCCGCGGCTGGCCCACGACACCGACAAAACGATCCTGCAGGCCGTCGAGCTGTGGAAGATCGTCGACCGGCCCAACCTGCTGATCAAGATCCCCGCCACCCTCGCCGGACTACCGGCGATCACCGCCGTTATCGCCGAAGGCATTTCGGTGAACGTGACGCTGATCTTCTCCGTCGAACGCCACCGCGCGGTGATGGATGCCTACCTAGCCGGACTCGAGGCGGCCAAGGAGGCGGGACACGACCTGTCCAAGATCCACTCGGTCGCATCGTTCTTCGTCTCGCGGGTGGACACCGAGATCGACAAGCGGTTGGAGAAGATCGGGGCGACGCGAGATGACAGCGCTGGCGTTGCGCGGTCAGGCCGGGGTCGCCAACGCTCGGCTGGCCTACGCGGCGTACGAGGAGGTGTTCGTCGGCGGCTCGCGCTTCGAGGCGCTCAAGGCCGACGGTGCGCGCGTGCAGCGGCCGCTGTGGGCATCGACCGGCGTCAAGAACCCGGACTACTCCGACACGCTCTATGTCACCGAACTGGTCGCCCCCAACACCGTCAACACCATGCCGGAGAAGACGATGGACGCAGTGGCCGACCACGGCGTGATCACCGGCGACACCGTCACCGGGACCGCGAGCGCCGCGCAGGAGATGTTCGACAAACTGACCGCGGTCGGCATCGATTTACCGGATGTGTTCAAGGTGCTCGAGGACGAGGGTGTGGACAAGTTCGAGAAGTCGTGGCTTGAGCTGCTCGATGCGACGCAGGGTCAGCTCGACTCCGCGAAAAAATGACAGCAACCACCGATAAGTCCACCAAGACGGGCTGGCGGAATCCGCTGCGGGACAAGCGTGACAAGCGGATGCCACGCATCCCGGGTCCATGCGGTGTGGTGATCTTCGGCGTCACCGGCGACCTGGCCACCAAGAAGTTGATGCCTGCCATCTACGACCTGGCCAATCGCGGACTCCTACCCGCGAACTTCGCCCTCATCGGTTTCGCCCGCAGGGATTGGGCCGACGAGGATTTCGGCAAGCTCGTGTGCGACTCCGTCAGGACGCACGCCCGCACGCCATATCGCCAGGAGGTGTGGGACCGGCTGGCCGAGGGAATCCGGTTCGTGCAGGGCACTTTCGATGACGAAAAGTCGTTCGAGCGGTTGACCGAGACACTTCAGAAACTCGATAGCGAGCGGGGCACCGGCGGCAATCACGCGTTCTATCTGTCGATTCCGCCGAAGGCCTTCCAGCAGGTGTGCGAGCAGCTACAGAAATCTGGATTGGCCCGCCCGCAGGAGGGCCGCTGGAGCCGGGTGGTCATCGAGAAGCCGTTCGGCCACGATCTGGACAGCGCCAAAGAGCTCAACGGCGTCGTCAACAGCGTGTTCCCAGAGGAATCGGTGTTCCGCATCGACCATTACCTTGGCAAGGAGACGGTTCAGAACATCCTGGCATTGCGGTTCGCCAACGAGCTGTACGAACCGATTTGGAACAACAACTACGTCGACAGCGTGCAGATCACCATGGCCGAGGACATCGGCCTCGGTGGCCGGGGCGGCTACTACGACGGGGTCGGCGCGGCCCGCGATGTGATCCAGAATCACCTGATTCAGCTGCTGGCGTTGACCGCGATGGAGGAGCCAGTTAGCTTCAGCCCGCACGAGCTGCAGGCGGAGAAGATCAAAGTGCTCTCCGCGATCCGGCTGATGCAGCCCCTCGACGACACCACCGCTCGGGGACAGTACGCGGCAGGTTGGCAGGGTAGCGAGAAGGTCACCGGTCTGCTCGACGAGGAAGGATTCTCGAAGGAGTCCACCACCGAGACGTACGCGGCGATCACGCTGGAGATCGACACCCGACGATGGGCGGGTGTGCCTTTCTTTCTGCGTACCGGAAAACGCCTGGGGCGCAGGGTGACCGAGATTGCACTCATCTTCAAGCGGGCCCCTCATCTGCCGTTCGACAAGACGATGACAGAGGAACTCGGCCAGAACGCGTTGGTGATCAGGGTGCAGCCCGACGAGGGCATCACCACGCGTTTCGGCTCCAAGGTCCCCGGCAGCGCGATGGAGGTCCGCGATGTCAACATGGACTTCTCCTACGGCTCGGCGTTCGCCGAGGACTCCCCCGAGGCCTACGAACGGCTGATCCTCGACATGCTGCTCGGTGAGCCGTCGCTGTTCCCAACCAATGCTGAGGTCGAGTTGTCTTGGGAGATCCTCGATCCCGTGCTTGATGACTGGGCCTCGCACGGCAAGCCCGAGGCCTACGAATCGGGCACGTGGGGACCGGCGTCGGCCGACGAGATGATGCATCGCATGGGCAGAGAATGGAGGCGGCCGTGACGAGCGCTAGCGCGAGGAACCGACAACTATGATTGTCGACCTGCCGAACGCGACGACGAACGACATCAACAAGAAGATCACAGGCCTCCGCGAAGAGGGCGGCGCGATCACGCTGAGCCGGGTGCTCACTCTCGTGATCTCACTTGACTCCGACGATGTGTTGGAAGACTCCATCGAGGCTGCCAACTTTGCAAGCCGTGAACATCCGTGCCGTGTGATCGTCGTGGTTCATGGCGATCGAAGCGCCGCCGAGGCGCGACTGGACGCGCAACTGCGCGTTGGCGGTGATGCGGGTGCCGGCGAGGTTGTGTCGCTTCGTTTACACGGTGAGCTCGCCGACCACGCCAGCAGCGTGGTGCTGCCCTTCCTGCTGCCCGACACCCCGGTTGTGGCATGGTGGCCGAAGGGTGGTCCAGACGTCCCAGCAGAGGACCCATTGGGCCGGTTGGCAATTCGACGGATCACGAATGCAACGGATTGCGCCGACCCGCTGGCCGCGATCAAGGGCCGCCTGCAGGGCTACACCGACGGCGACACCGACCTGGCGTGGGCCCGCATCACCTACTGGCGCGCCCTGCTGGCGTCGGCGCTCGATCAGGCGCCTTATGAGCCGATCACCTCGGCGGTCGTATCGGGCCTCAGGGATGAGCCGTCGCTCGACGTCCTTGCGGGCTGGCTGGCCGCTCGGATCGACGGCCCGGTGCAACGCGCAGTCGGCGACCTGAAAGTCGAACTCGTCAGAAGCAGCGAGACCATCACCCTGGAGCGTCCGCAGACCGGGATAACCGCAACACTGACCCGCACCAGCAGGCCGGAGGCTCGAATTCCGCTGGCGCGCAGGGAGGCCAAGGAATGCCTCGCCGAGGACCTACGCAGGCTGGATGCCGACGATATCTATCACGAAGCTCTTCAGGGCATCGACAAGGTGCAGTACGTATGAGCACCGTCGTCGAGAAGTACCCGGACACCGAGGCGTTGGTCGCGGCGGCAGCCGATCGTCTGGTGGACGTCATCGTCGGCGCAGTCTTGAGACGTGGCCGCGCGTACATCGTGCTCACGGGCGGCGGCACCGGCATCGGCCTCCTCAAGCGGGTTCGCGACCAGGCCGACAAGATCGACTGGCCGCAGGTGCATCTGTTCTTCGGCGACGAGCGCTTCGTCCCCGCGGACGACGACGAACGCAACGAGAAGCAGGCCCGCGAGGCGCTCATCGACCACATCGACATCCCAGCCGCCAACGTGCATGCCATGCCGGCCAGCGACGGCGGGTTCGGCGACGACATCGACGCCGCCGCCCTCGCCTACGAGCAGGTGCTGGCCGCCACCGCCGACGACGGCGAACCCACCCCCGAATTCGACGTGCACCTAGTGGGAATAGGCGGTGAGGGCCACATCAATTCGCTCTTCCCCCACACGCCCGCGGTGCGGGAGAAGACGCGGATGGTGGTGGGTGTCACCGACTCCCCCAAACCGCCCCCACGCCGAATCACGTTGACGCTGCCCGCTGTTCAGCGTTCGCGGGAGGTGTGGTTGGTGGTGTCCGGTGACGCCAAGGCCGACGCCGTCGCCGCCGCGATCGGCGGCGCTACCCCCGACGACGTGCCCGCGGCGGGAGCGGTCGGCCGCTGGCAGACGGTGTGGCTGCTCGATGAGGCGGCCGCTTCCAAGCTGTAGCGCCGCGGTCACCACCCGTGCTCTCCCGGGAGCCGCAACTGGTTCTCGACATCATCGCTCTTGTCGGCGGTGGCCTCGGCGTACCCGGCGATGTAATCCGCCACGCGGCGCGCGGCGTCACCACCAGCCGCCGACCGCGGATCGTTCGAGCACCGTCCGGATTGCACACATGTCAGACGCCCAGTCCGCCGCGACGGTTCCCGCCGCTGTGGTCAAATGACCGTCATGGCAGACAAGGGTGGCAAGCCGACGCGCACCGGTTCCGAACGGATCAGGAAGCTCGCACAGGCGGCGCTGAACGCCGATGTGACGGTTGAGCAGGTCGACACCATCCTGGAGGGGCTGAGCGAGACCCTCATCGACCTGAACAACTCGACGGGCAACCTCGACGCGACGTTGGAACGGTTCAACGACACCATCAACAGCATCAACGAGCTGGCGCCTCGCCTCATCGCAGTCGTGGAACGGTTGGAGGGCGTCGTCTCGCGCGTCGAGCGCATCGTGGGCATCGGCGAATCCGTGATGTCACCGCTGGCCGCGACGGAACAGGCGGTGCGCGGCGCGGTGAACAAGGTCCGCAAGAGCACCGGCCTCTAATGCCGCCGGCCCTCCCGGTTCCGGAGCCCCCGGTCGCCGAGGATACCGGCCTACCGTGGGACGTGTCGGTCGACGACGCCGTCGCCGCGATCGCTGCGGCGCGGGCACGCCTCGGCGACACCTTCGCCGTGCACAGCGGCAACGACCGCTACCTGTTCACGTTCTCACCCACGGGCGTCGAATCGTTCTACGGACTGCCCGAGGACAAGGCCAGCAAGGCCGTCGCCGACTACCTGATGCTTCGCCGCAAGCTACCCGACGAGATCTTCAACGGTAGGCGCATTCTGCCGACGTCGTTGTTCCGGCGCGGCGACGTCGCCTCGTATCTGACGAACCTCGACCGTGCCCTGGATCACACGGTGGCCGAACTGGGATCCGAAGGCGTGGTCGATCTGTTCGGCCTCACTCGCCGCCTCGGGCACCGTCTGGGTCTTGCGTCGTGGGCGGGACCCGGCTCTGCCGAGGGCGATTCGTTCGAGCGGTTGGTCCTGGCTTTTGAAACTCTCGACGGTTCGGACGCTTTCGTGCATCCCGACACAATGGCGGCCGTCGCGGCGTCGGGCAAGCACGCCGAGCGGGCCGCGTTGGATGAGGTCGTGGCGGTAGTCGAAACCGCGGCACGCGGACTGACTTCCGGTGACGTGGGCGACGACGACTTGTTCGGCCGGATCGTGGATGCGTGGTCGTCGGAATCGGATGACGTGCGGATGCGCGGAATCGGGCTCGACGTCGCGCTCATCCACATCGCCTCGATGTCGAACCTGATGGCGGCCTTGGGATGGGCGCTCGTCGACCTGCTCGAGCATCCGGTGCAGCGAGAACGCGTGGCCGAGGGCGACACCGAGTTCGCTCAGCGTTGTGCGCTGGAGAGCACGCGCCTTGCACAGCGCTCGATCATGTCACGGGCAGTGCTGGAGCCCCGCGGAATCGGCGAACAGGTGCTGGTCGACGGTTTGCCACACCTCGTCGGCCACATGCGAATCCCACTGCTTTGGTGAGGTGATCACGCATCCACGCACTGGCCTCAATATGGCGTTTCGCCGCAGCCTCCAAGCCCTTGTGCGACAACCCCAACCGGGCCCGCAACGCCTGCGGATCACGGGCCCGCTCGTGATGGGCGGCCCAGTACGCCCGGCACCGCGCCGCGGCGTAACGCTGCAACGCCCGCCGCAACCGGAACACCGCCGTCCACTGCCGCTGCACCCGGCCCCTTGTGCGCTCATCGGCGATGTCGAGTTCAGGCGGATCACCGCTACCGGCCCGCCGTATGTGAAGTTCGGCGCCTTCGACTTACCCCGCCGCCGCGGTGCACCCAACACCTCATCATCACTGGCCGCGGTCATAGTGTCGGTGGGCGCAGCTGCCATGGAAGCCATGACACCACACACCACCGACACCGAACCTCGACCACCGCTACCGAACCCGGCTGCTCACCTGGTTAACCGAACACCAGTTGCGCTCGTGCCCGCACAGCTCACCCACCAGATCCCTCCGGCTCCCGGCAGCCCCTGCGGAGCTGCCACTGTCCGTGCGGGTGCTGCTGATACTGACCCACTTGCGCACCAACCCGACCACCCGGCACTGGCCGCACCATTGCGCACGAGCCGGTCGGTAAACCCGATCATTCACCACGTGGCGATGCAGGCCAACACGCGTCGACCCGACACCAACTGTCCGGGCCAGCCGTGGATCATCGACGCTCCTGATTCCCGTTCACAACCAGTCGATCACCGACATCACGCTGACCGAGGGGATGATGCACGTGGCCCCGCCCGGCTCCACCGCGAGGTTCGGCTATACCGTTCCGATGGGCCGGGCCGGCCACGTCGACGAGATGGCGTGCGCCGCTGTGTTTCTCGCGTCAGAGATGGCGAGCTACATCACCGGCCAGACCATTCATGTCGACGGTGGGACGAGCGCCGCCGCCGGTTGGTACCACCATCCGGTGACAGGTGACTACGCGCTGGGACCCAGCACAGGCCCCTGACGGGTCACACGAAATCTGAGCCGCCGTCGACATTCACCGTAGCGCCGGTGACATATCCGTTTCGCCGAGAGGCCAGATAGACGGTGATCGACGCGATCTCCTCGGGCAGGCCGGCACGTCCCAGATCGCACGGTTGATGGAAGTTGTTGTCAATCCAGGTCATCACGTCGGTGGGATCGGTGGCGTCGAGTCCGTCTGCGGCGAGGATGTCCTTCAGCACTTCGGTGAAGCTGGCCGTGACGATGGTGCCCGGGCACACGCAGTTGACCAGAATACCGTCCTTGGCAAGGCTTTTCGACAGATTCTTGGTGACGCTGCTCAATGCCGCCTTCGCTGCGGTGTAGGCGACGATTCTCGGGTTCTGCCGTTGAATCGAGTGGGCCGACAACGTCACGATCCTGGCCCATTCCGCGGCGCGCAACATCGGCAGTGCGGCCCGGATCGACCGAACCCCCGACATCGTGCCCAGCGCGAACGTCTCGTTCCACTGCGAGTCGTCCATCTCCTCGAAGTAGCCGTCGCCCGGCCCGATCGTGTGAACCAGGCTGTTGAGTTCACCCCACCTCTGCGAAACGGCCTCGAAACCTGCGGCGATCGACGCGGCATCGGACATGTCGACGCTGATTCCTACGGCATCCGGGGCCCCCGCATCGCGCAGCTTCGCCGTTGCTTCCTCGAGGGCCGCCGCTCCCCTCGCCATCACCGCGACCTTGGCGCCCTCTTCCGCGAGCGTCGTCGCGATCGCCAGGCCCATGCCCTTGCTGCCGCCCGTCACCACGGCCGTCGATCCGGCCAGACCCAAATCCATCGCGTCAACCTTTCCTAGGGCCGCACTACGCCGATTCCGCGCATGCAGAAACGGACGATCTGTTCACGAACGTCACGCTGATCACAATCACCGGTTGCCCATTGTCGTTCGACACTCGCCCAGATCGCACCGTGTATCGACAACGCATCGGCCGCCGGGTCGATGTCGGGAAATAGTCCGGCGACCCTTCCCTTTTCGAGCTGTTCGACGAGCGGCTTCAAGATCTCCCCATAAGCATCGCTGACCAGGTCGGGCGCGGCGAACATCTGGGTCTGCGCCTCCAGCGACATCTGCCGCAGATCAGATCTGATCTGGGCATTGAACGCCAGGTCCAGGCGCCCGTCGATCCAGGCCACCACCGCTTCGGCCGGGTCGGAAGCGGCCGCCATTCGTCGCTTCAGCCGGCGCATCTCGGCGCGCGCCATCTGCAGGAACACCGCGGATACCAAAGCGTCCTTCGAATCGAAATGCCGATAGAAGGCCCTCGTGCTGAGCTCGGCGCGACCGAGCACCCGTGCGACATTGATGGCCGCGATCCCCTCGTCGCGAACGATCTCGGTGGCCGCGTTGATCAGCACATCACGCAGTCCGGGATCGGGGTCCAGTTTCTTGCGTCTCCGCCTGACGACGGTGTCCATCACGCGGTGGCGTCGTAGGTCGCCAGGTAGTCGGCGAACGACTCGTGCACCTGCTCCCGGGTCAGGCCGTAGTCAGCGAGATCGTAGGTGTGTTCGCCGCGAGATCCTCGCTTGTGCCCGTCCGCCCAGTCCTTCACCCGACGGCGTGCCTCGTCGGCGAACGTCAGACCGAGCCGGTCGTAGCCGCTCTCGAGGGTGCCGATCGGATCCGCGTTCAGGTCGGCGAAGGACACGTCGACGAACCGGTTGTCTCCGAGGCGCTTTCGGAAATCCATCGCTCGCCGAACACCCTCAGCCCAGCATTCCAGCTGTTCGGCCCCCAGTTCGTACGCGTCATCACGGTCGCTACTCCAACTGCGCACATACTGGATCAGGCTGCACACCGACGCCAGCACTTTCGCCGGGTCGCGATGACTCCACAGGAATTTCGCGTTCGGGTAGGCCTCCACGAGAGCGTCGAGCGAGAACATGTGAACCGGGGTCTTCAAGTGCCACAGGGTCGGCGGGCAGTGCCACTGAAGAAGTTTGAGCACCTGCCGGTGGAACGTGTACGTCTCGCGCATATCGCACTGCATCAGCCATGCCAGGTATCCGGGTACCCGCACCACTCCGTCGAAGTGGAAGGTACGAAAGCTCATCCCCATCAGATCCTGGCATTCGGTCGCGGCCTGCGGCTCGGAGTTCATCATGGTCCGCATGCGCGGAAACATACTGTCCATCATGGCGATTCCCTCGGCGGCCTGCGCAATTCGAGGATCGTCGTGCTGGGTGGCCGCCTCCGGCGGCGGTGTGCACGCCTGAGATTCCCACATCCGCAACGACCGGAACTGCGGGTCATTGGCCACCAGTTGACTCAGTGCCGTGGTGCCGGTGCGCGGCAACCCCACCACGAAGACGGGACCACCGATCACTTCGTCGTCAATCTCCGGATGCTGCTTGTAGGTGTCGACAATCCGCAGCCGTTGAATGAGGGCATTGCTGATGGTCGCGTGCTGGATGACCGCGCCCATCTCGTTGAGGTCGGCTTCGGTGTTCAGCGCGTCGACGGTGCGCTCGAGTCCCTCTCGATAGTAGGGCGAGCCGAAATCGTCGAGCCCGGTGGCGACTCGTGCCCCGTCCTCGAGTTCGTCGACGGTGAACGTCATGCGGAGAACCTTTCGTGAACTGCGCGCCTGCGCGCGGCGACGATCGCCGCCCGCTGCTGGGGGCTGACCGTCGCGGTGTCGGGAGGCAATTCCGATGACACGTCGGCGAACTTCACCACTCGCGCGCTCGGCGTGGGCGCAGTCTCGGTCCGCACGCAGCGCAGAATCATCGCGCCGTTGCTATGTCCAGCCGTATCAAGCCAATTGGCCACACCGGGATCGTGCGAGCTGACGACCACGCGGAGAACCCCGTCGGAGTCGATATGGGCCTGATGGGCGTTGAGGCTGGACTGATGGCGACCGTAGTGAATGGTCTCCCACCACTGATTGCCCAGCGAGTAACTCCAGTACACGCCCTTGGGTGGTTCGACCTCCAGGATCAGAGCATCGTCGGGCCCGAGTTCATAGCGGCCGATGACGGGCCGGTTCTCCGCCGCGGCGCCGATGTCGGAGCGGTCGATCGGTGGCATGAATGCGTTGGCCGGGGGTCCGGCGTTGAAGTCGAGGAAGAATTTGAGGTTGTCGTGAACGAATTCCCCCAGCGCGTGGATCTGGCGCGACACCGCCACATCGGCAGCCACGGAGCGGTCCTTCGGTTCGACCTCGTCGCCGATGCGCTCGATCTGCAGTGAGGACGGCTTCTCGCTGTCCCAGTCGTAGAAGAAATGCCGCACCACCAGAGTCGGATGGTCGCCTTCCACGCGCATCCAGTTGCCCTGGCGCTCGTCGGCCGACAGCACGACTTCGAAGTTCCCGCCCGCGTCTACCTCGAGATCGTCCACCAGGCAGTTGGTCGTGGACACGATTCCGTTCATCGTCTGCAGTCCGACGTACCGCGCAGTGCCTCGATTGCCGAAGAGCCGATACGTTTCGCCACCCCGCAGCGTCGCCCGCATATACAAGCAGTCCGGACACTCCATGCCCCAGGTCAGAATGTCGTCGGTGCTAGTACGCGTTACGGCCAGCTCAGGATCGGGATCGACCCGCAACGCCTCGTCGATGCCAACGGCCAGCAGCACCATCAGGTGTCTCATCCCCGAGGCGTAATCGACACGGTTGCGGTTGACGTCACTCGACGCGACGAGTTCGCCTGCGGTCTTCAACCGATCAAGTAGGTGCGCCCAGGCCATGGGCAGGTCGCCGGCGCCGCCACCGTGGCCGGACAGCGCCGACTCAGCAATGGAGAACGGCAGCCAGGCCATCGGATTCGCGTCCGTCACATATCTCTCCAGTCCTCGCCGCGCATCTTAACTGAAAACGATGTTTTCATATAGGCGCTCTGACTCTGACACCTCATCGCCGAAGTGTCAATGCTGACTGGTCGGGGTACTGCCGACTGTCCACTCCCGAGAACGGCAAGTGCCGCAGCGATGCACTGGTGAAAGGCACCAAGGGGCGTGAGCTTTGGGACACTCGCGAAGTACTGCCGAATGACCCGATGATCGAGAAGACCCGCTTTCCGCACTGATCCAGGGGTCAAGCGAGCTCGACGCGTTCCTGCGCGAGCGGGGTATCGACACGTGGATCATCACGGGGTGCCATTGACCGACGGCGGGTCGAGTCAGTCAATACGACTACTGGCAGCGAGCGCGGCGCAGGCCCGGCGTCACCGACGCTCGTGCCCGTTCCCCTGCGGTCATCGCTCCCCAGATCCCGTGGTGTTCGGGAGTCCTGAACGCATGATCGCGGCACTCGGCGAGAACCGGACACTGTCGACAAATTCTCTTCGCCGCTTCTTCGCGCCGACGACGGATCGAGCGGGCGTCGTCGTCAGGAAAGAACACCTCAAGCGGCTGCCCCAGGCAGCTGCCCCTGAGTTGCCAGTCCCACGCGTCCGCGGTCGCAGGCGGCAGGCGCAGGCATTGCGTTTGCCCGAACGACGTCAGATATCTGCTTTGTCGCGTCATCGCCCCGACCTCCGATCATCTGTCCCGCTGGCACCACCGGACACAGTTGTCACACGTGAAGTCGGCAGATGCCCTCGGTGTGTTACAGCCTCGGACCCGACAACCGGCTAGCCGCTGTTGCGAAGTGCGGTGGCCAGCCCGCTCATGGTGAGCAGGATGCCGCGCTGGACGAGTTCGTCGTCGTCACCGGAGCGATAGCGGCGTAACAGCTCAACCTGCAGGTGATTGAGCGGTTCGAGGTACGGGAACCGGTTGAAAACCGAACGGGCCAACGACGGGTTGTCGGCGAGCAGGTCATCCTGACGGGTGATGAGCCGGTGCATCCGGATGGTGCGGTCGTGTTCGGTGGCGATCTTGTCGAAAACGCGCCGACGCAGGGACTCGTCCTCGACCAGTTCGGAGTAGCGGGCGGCAAGGCCCATGTCGGACTTCGACAGAACCTGCGCCATGTTCGAGAGCACGGTGGAGAAGAACGGCCACTTCCGGTAGAGGTCCTGCAGCACCTCGAGGCGGGCCTCCTTGGGTTCGGGGCCCTCGTTGATCCATCCTTCGAACGCCGTGCCGGTGCCGTACCAGCCGGGCAGCATCACCCGAGATTGGCTCCAGGCCAGCACCCAGGGAATCGCGCGCAGATCGGAGATGGACGTCGTGGGCTTGCGTGATGTCGGCCTACTGCCGATGTTGAGCGCGCCGATCTCGCTGACGGGGGTGGACGCCTTGAAGTACTCGACGAATCCCGGTGTCTCATGGACCAATTCGGAGTACGCGCGTTGCGCACGCGCCGCCACGTCGTCGAGCACCTCATACGCGGGACCCGCGGCGTCGCCGAGGCCTTCGACGTCGAGCAGTGTGGCTTCGAGAGTGGCGGCCAACAATGTCTCCAGGTTGCGGTGGGCAATCTGGGGTTCGGCATACTTGGCGGCGATCACCTCGCCCTGTTCGGTGATCCGCAGCGACCCGTTCACCGCACCCGGCGGCTGCGCGCGGATGGCGTCGTAGCTGGGTCCGCCGCCGCGGCCGACGGTTCCGCCCCGGCCGTGGAAAAGGCGCAACCGCATTCCGGTCTTGCGGGCCGACTCGACCAGATCGAGCTCAGCGCGATACAGCGCCCAGTTGGCTGCCAGATACCCACCGTCCTTGTTCGAATCGGAATATCCGAGCATGACTTCCTGGGCGTCGCCCCGGGCCGACACGATGGCGCGGTACACCGGGAGGTCCAGCGCCTGTTCGAGAATCGACGAGCCGCGCTGCAGATCGTCGATGGTCTCGAAGAGAGGCACGATCCCCACGGGCGCATGGATATCTAAGCCCGAGACTCCGTCGATCACGCTGAGCAGCCCGACCTCTTTGAGCAGGACCGCCGCCTCGAGCATGTCGGACACCGACTGGCACATCGAGATGACATAGTTCGGCACCGCCGCAGGCCCGAACACCTTGACCGCGCGGGCAGCCGAGGCGACGATGTCGAGTTCCTTCCGCGCCAACTCGGAGAGCTGGGCCCCCTCCCCGATCAGCGGACGGCGGATGGCCACTTCGGCGGCAAGCACCTCGACCCGGTCCGGTTCGGCCAGCGAGCGATAGTCGGGATGCACGCCCGCCCACGCCAGCAGCTCCGCCACCACCTCCTCATGCACCTCGGAGTTCTGCCGCATATCCAGCCCGGACAGGTGAAACCCGAAGACGTGCACGGCTTCCCGCAGCCTGGCCAACCGGTCGTCGGCGAGCACCGCGCTCCCGTTGCCACGCAGAGACGCATCGACGACGTCGAGGTCGGCCAACAGTTCGGCGGGGCTCTGGTAGCGGTCGAGCCCGAGGTCGAGTTCGTGTTCGGGTTGACGGTCGAGGATCTCGGTCGCTGTCGTGGTCAGACGCGCGTGGATGACCCGCAGCGCGCGGCGATACGGTTCGTCGGCGCGGGCGGGCTCGTGACACTGGTCCGCCAGCGCGGCGAGTTCGTCGCTGACCTTCACCAGCCGCGCCGACATGGAAAGCTCCTCTTCGAGCGAGGTGATCTCGGTGAAGTAGTGCTCCAGCGCCGTGTAGGCGGCGCCGCCGGTCGCCAGGCGCACGACATCGGCGGTGACGTTCGGGTTGCCGTCACGGTCTCCACCGATCCATGAGCCGGGCCGCAGAATGGGCTGGCTCAGCAGTTCGGCGTCGGGCCAGCGGGTCCGCAGCGCGTTGCGCACCTCGGCGTTGACCTTCGGGACGACGTCGAAGAACGCCGCGGGGTAATAGCGCAGGCCGGTTTCGATCTCGTCCTGGATCTTCAACCGCGACAACCGGATCAGCGCGGTTTGCCACAACGTGAGGATGTGGCGGCGCAGTTCGCGTTCGATGTCGCGTCCGTCATCGGTGTGCGTGTGACCACGCATATGCAGCCGCATCAGTTCGGTGATCCGATGCTGGGTGTCGAAAATCGTGCGCCGCCGGGTTTCGGTGGGGTGCGCCGTGATCACCGGTGACACGAGCGCCCCGTCGAGCGCGTCGGCCACCGTCGCTGAATCCAGATCGGCCGAATCGAGTTTGACGTAGGTCGCGGCCAGGCTGCTGTCCTGCGGCGGTTCTCCGCCGGCGACGTGAATCGCGCGTCGACGCTCGCGGTGAATGTCCTCGGCGACGTTGGCCAACAACGCGAAGTGAGTGAAGGCGCGGATCACCGGGATGGCCTGGTGGATATCGATTCCGTCGAACATGGACGCGAACTCGGCGCGGTCGATCTCGGAGCGCCGCACGCGGAACGACTCCACGCGGGCGCGTTCGACGAGATCGAAAACGTCCTCGCCGTTCTGCTCGCGGACGGTCTCGCCGAGGATGGCGCCGAGCAATCGAATGTCCTCGCGCATCGGTTCGGTGGCCTCACGGCCCACCTTGGTGCGCTGTACCGCGCCGATGGGTTCCAGTCCGCCGACCTCAGCCATGCCCCCAGTATCGGGGCACCGCGATTCCGTCGCATGACGAGACCCTGTGGGACGTAACTGTGCCGTCGAGGTTTGAAGTACCTCATCGGACGGCCAATCTGGCCGGACAGCGAACTTCGTCAGTCAGGAGACGTCATGTGTCGTTTCTCGGTAGCGGTCATCACCGCCGCTCTGATGGTCGCCTGCGGGTCCGCTGCAGCCGCGAGCGCGGAGTCCCGGATGCGCCAGCGACACCGTCCGCGTGCAGGGCAAAATCGTGGCGGCACCGACTGACACCGATCAAACGAATGCCGCTCTGGCACCAAACCGGGGCGGCTTTCACCTGCCTCTTGACAAACAATGCCGTACATATCAGCTGTACTTGATCTGCAGCGCGACGCCGACGATCGACACCACCCAGATGCCGGTGACGAACAACGTCAGCCGGTCGAGGTTCTTCTCCACGACGGTCGAGCCGGACAGGCTGGACTGGACGCCGCCGCCGAACAGGGTCGACAAACCGCCGCCCTTGGCGCGATGCAGCAGCACGAGCAGCACCACGAGCAAGCTGGTGACGATCAGCGTGATCTGCAGAGCGAGAACCATGGCCGCCAGCCTACAGGCCGAGTGGCCTCGTCAAGGAAGCGGCACAGCGGCGATGGAACTAGGTGGCGACCCTGGAAATATGGAAGAAGCATCCTCCGCCAACCCGACAGTCGTGCCGGGGGCGCGCTTCCACCGCCGACGGTAGAGAAATACGCTTTCGTCCCTCGCCGAAAACCGCCTGCCAGACCACAGGACGCCGTGTGGCTCCTCGCCGTCAAATGGCCCTTTCCCGTCTGCCGAAGCTTCCCGTCCAGAGTCGAGCGAGGTGCGGGACGTGAGCGTGTACGCCTTCCAAGCGAAAACACCGACCGCAAGGACGATGAGCATCTCAGCGGCCCGGCGCAACTCTGGGGGCATGCCAGAGTGGCAGTAGCCGAGGCCGGACAGGGATTCGCCCCACAGAGGAAGCGATAAGTCAGGTACTGCGTCAGGTAGATCCAGAGGAGCGCCAGCCAGCAACGCGGTGAGTCGCCGCAACGCAACATGCAAGGGAACTCGGGCGACCCAGACGAGCAGCAGAACGTAGCCAAGGATTGCGAGTTTCCGTCCCTCGTCTTCGTCAAAGAATCCTGGAAGCATTGCGCCGCACACCGCGGCGACAGTTAACAGCATGCGGTGGCTAACCCGCGAGGCGCGCGCTGCTGCCCACCCGAGTGCGAACAACCACACGACCGTGTACGCGCGAAACGGTTCCATCGAGACTTCGCCGACGAAAATGTGGAATCGCATGATCAGGCAGACCCCAAGAAAGGCAATTGCAAATCCGAACGGTTGTGCGCGTTCGAGGCGACGTACAGCCGGGATTGATAGCAACACTGCCCACACGACGAGTATCGAGACGAGAACCTCGATGAACCAATAATCCCAGTGGTGATCCCAACCATCAGGGCCGACATCAGGGTCGAAGTAGTCTTCGATAAGGAACACGTTCCAAACGGCGTATTCGCGGACGCGGCCGTACAGGTTCACCACGTAGGCGATGGCGATCACAACCATTGAGGGCACGACGATGCGTGCGATCGAGTGGACCAGCGGGCGGACACGCGCGCTCGAAGCGACTGCGTTGAGTTGGAAGCGGGCGAAGCTGTAGCCAGCGACGGCGAGCAGGATGTGCGCGCCGCCCCCCAAATTGAACAGGCCGATGTGGTTAGCGCAGACCGTCAGGATCGCTACGGCACGCAGGACGACGCTCGTCTCCATCCACCGGACTGGCCCACGCGGGCTGTCCCGCGCACCACCTTCGAGTTCCGCGACGGTCAACAGGTGCCAGTGGCGGAAGCACGCCGAGCTGGCGTTCGAGTCGTTGTGACGTTTCGATGAAGGACAGCGAATCGCCGCCGAGACTGACGAAGGTATCCGTGTCGCTTACCTCGTCGGCCTTGAGGATTTCCCGGTAGAGCGCGTGTACACCGTCCGCCTTCACCGCGGGCCTCGCCGCACCCTCAGGCGGCAGGGCTGCGGACCGCTGCACTGCGGCGTAGTCGGGTTTGCCGTTGGCGTTTCGTGGCAGCTCATCGAGGACGAGGCTGCGTACCGCTGAGGGGGGTAGACCGACCTTCGCGCAGATAAGCGCGGCCGGGTCGGGCGTGCCCTTCGCGACCGCGACGATCAACTCTGTGTCGTCGCCGGTGCATAGTGCCTGGATGCCGTCTAGGCGCAGTCGATGCTCGAGCTGGTCAAGGTCGACGCGGAGGCCGAACAGTTTCAGGAATCGGCTGCGTCGTCCGACGATCTCGTACAGGCCATCAGGGCGGCGATGGGCCAGGTCACCGGTACACAGGTAGTCGATAGTGCGACCCAGGGCGAAGTCCTTGGGCGACTGCGCGTAGCCGAGCATGACATTCGGGCCGTGGTAGATCAGTTCGCCTTCGTCGTCGATGGTGAACCGGCCGACGGGGATCGGCACCCCGACAGCTTGTGGGGCGTCGAGCAAGCGGTCGATGGGCAGGTACGCGATGCGGGCAGTGGCCTCGGTCGCCCCATACATGACGATGAGATCCCACCCCTGACGGCGTCCGAGTTCGGCGAACCGCTGCACCCGGTCGGCGCTCAGTTTGCCGCCTGCCTGAGTGATGTAACGCAAGCTGGGCAAATCGAGATCGGCAAAACCGACGCGGTCGAGCAGTTCGAACGTGTATGGGACACCGGCGAACGCCGTCGCCTTGGCCGTGCGTGCGAGGTTCCAGAAACCAGGGTCCACCACGGAGAGCCCGGTCACGATCGCTGCCGCGCCTCGCGTCAAGTGACTGTGCAGTACCGACAGTCCGTAGCAGTACGACAACGGCAGCGACGTCATCGCGCGATCTGTCTCACCGATAGTCCAGGTACTCACCGATCGATCTGGCATTGCTGTCCAGATTCTCGTAACTGAGCCGAACCAACTTCGGTGAGCCGGTCGACCCCGAGGTCGACACCAGCAGAGCCAGATCAGGATGTAGATCGTGGCGCGTGCCTGCCCGGCGTTCGGTCACCTGCCACATGTCGTTGGCGTCAGGACCAACCACGACATCGGGGTCGTATATCTCAACCAGCGACTCTCGCGTGCCCATATCGGATGCAATCAACACCACGTGCCCGGCACGCAACGCCGCCAGATAGCCCACAATCGCTGACACGGTGTTCTGTAGTTCGATCAAGACCAAACGACGCTCGAAACCGACCAGTTCCATCGCTGCCGCGACACGCGCCTCAAGTTCCCCATAACTGACCGTTTCCCGGTCGTTGATGAAGGCCGGACGATCAGCATGTGCATCCCAACCGTCAACAAAGCTCAACCGTGTGCGAGTGCCCGGGGTCACCATGTCTAATAGGGCCGGCGAGCGGAGTACGGGACCCTCATGCGCGAATGCACGCTCGACCATGCAACTACGGCTCTCGATCCTTGAGAGGTCCCAGAACAGCAGCAGTGTATCGTTCCGGCAGCTACCATTTTCGGATTTGCTGAATTTGATCCGCAGCGCAACCTTGAATGGTAGCCAAGAAATACTCACGCCAACGTCAAAGGGGCCGAGTTCTTTCGCCACGGTCGACCGGCGGTCTTGGGCGAAACGCCATCGCTTCGCTCCACAATGGTCTGTGGTTCGGCCTGTCCGGGTTAGCTGTCGCTGGACCGCGACGTTCGAGTCCGCCTACTGCAACGGACCACCAGCGGCGATGGCCGAAAGCGTCGCGAATTGCTCGCCGTCCAGCGACGCTCCGCCGACCAGCGCGCCGTCGACGTCCTCCTGGGCGACTATCTCGCCGATGTTCTTGGCGTTAACCGAGCCGCCGTAGAGAATGCGAATTCCGGCGGCGGCCTGCGGAGACGCCAAGTTGCCGAGCTCGTCGCGGACCGCCGTGCAGACCTCCTGCGCGTCGGAGGCACTGGCCACCCGGCCAGTGCCGATCGCCCAGACCGGCTCATAGGCGATGACCACTGTTGCCAGCTGTTCGGCCGACAGTCCGGCCAGCGAGCCCCGCAGCATTTCGATATTGCGATCGACGTGGTCGCCGGCCTCGCGTACCTCGAGTTGCTCGCCGATACACACGATCGGGATCAGCTCGTGCTTGAATGCCGCGGCGGCCTTCTCCGCAACCAGCGCGTCATCCTCGTGGTGATAGGTCCGGCGCTCCGAGTGTCCGACCGTCACGTAGCTGCAGCCGAGCTTGGCGAGGAATGCGCCGCTGATATCGCCGGTGTACGCGCCGGAATCGTGCGGCGACAGGTCCTGCGCGCCATAGGTCAGCCGCAATTTGTCACCGTCGACCAGGGTCTGCACGCTGCGCAGGTCGGTGAACGGCGGCAGCACCGCGACGTCGACCTTGTCGAAATACTTGTCCGGCAGTGAGAACGCGATCTTCTGGACCAGCGCGATCGCCTCGAAGTGGTTGAGATTCATCTTCCAGTTGCCGGCGATCAGCGGCTTACGGCTCACGGGCGATGAGCCTCTCGGGCGAAGAGCGTCATTGCTGGGCCTTTCTGCTTATTTCAGTACTTCTATGCCGGGCAGTGTCTTGCCCTCAAGGTATTCCAGCGACGCCCCGCCCCCGGTGGAAATGTGGGAGAAGCCGTCCTCGGGCAGGCCGAGCTGTCGCACCGCGGCCGCAGAGTCGCCGCCGCCGACAACGCTGAACGCACCCTTGGCTGTCGCCCCGATGATCGCCTCGGCGACCCCTTTGGTGCCCGCTGCGAACGGGGGGAACTCGAACACACCCATCGGCCCGTTCCAGAAGACGGTCCTGGCGTTGGACAGCAGATTGGTGAACCGCTCCACCGAGCCGGGGCCGATGTCCAGGCCGATCTTGCCGTCCGGGATGCGGTCGGCCCGCACCACCTCGGGCGTCGAGTCGGCCTTGAACTCGTCGGCGACCACGATGTCGACCGGAACGTGGATCACGTCGCCGTAGGTGTCCAACAACTTGCGGCAGGTCTCGATCATGCTTTCTTCAAGCAATGACTTGCCCACCGAAAAACCTTGGGAAGCAAGGAATGTGAAGCACATACCGCCGCCGATGACGATGCTGTCGGCCTTGGTCGCCAGATTCTCGATGACGGCCAGCTTGTCCGACACCTTCGAACCGCCGAGTACCACGGCGTACGGGCGCTCGGTCGAGCTGGTCAGCTGCTCGAGGACCTTGATCTCGGTAGCCACCAACGTGCCCGCGTAGTGCGGCAGGAGCGTCGCGACGTCGTAGACCGAGGCCTGCTTGCGATGCACCACCCCGAAGCCGTCGGACACGAAAGCGCCAGCCGATCCATCTGGGGCGCCGACGAGTTCGACGAGCTGCCTGGCCAGCGCCAGTCGCTCGCCGTCGTCCTTGCTGGTTTCGCGGGGGTCGAACCGGATGTTCTCCAGTAGCAGGATGTCGCCGTCGGTCAGCCCCTCTGAACGGGCCAGGGCGTCGGTACCGACGACATCGCCGGCCAGCTGGACGTGCCTGTCGAGCTGCTCCCCCAGCGCCTGGGCGACGGGGGCCAACGAGAACTCTGGAGTCGGGCCGTCTTTGGGCCTGCCGAGGTGTGCCGTGACGACGACCTTCGCGCCGGCGTCGGCCAGCTTTTTCAGTGTCGGCACCGAGGCGATGATCCGGCCCGGGTCGGTGATGTTGCGGTTGTCGTCCAGCGGGACGTTCAGGTCGGAGCGCACGAGTACGCCCCGGCCCGATACCCCTTCTGCGAGTAGGTCGTCGAGCGTCTTGACGGCCATCGGGCTAGAGCGACTTGCCGACCAGCGCGACCAGGTCGACGAGGCGGTTGGAGTAGCCCCACTCGTTGTCGTACCAGGAGACGACCTTGGCCTGATTGTCGATCACCTTGGTCAGGCCAGAGTCGAAGATCGAGCTGTGCGGGTCGGTGACGATGTCACTGGACACGATCGGCGCGTCGTAGTACTTGAGGATGCCCTTCATCGGCCCGTCGGCGGCGGCCTTCATCGCGGCGTTGATCTGCTCGGCGCTGGCCGGCTTGGCGAGCTCCGCGGTCAGGTCGGTCGCCGAACCCGTGGGGATCGGGACCCGCAGCGCATAGCCGTCGAGCTTGCCCTTCAGCTCGGGAAGCACCAGTCCGATGGCCTTGGCGGCGCCGGTCGAGGTGGGCACGATGTTGAGCGCGGCGGCGCGGGCGCGGCGCAGGTCCTTGTGCGGGCCGTCCTGCAGGTTCTGGTCTTGCGTGTAGGCGTGGATCGTCGTCATCAGGCCCTTGACGATGCCGAACTCGTCGTTGAGCACCTTGGCCAGAGGACCGAGACAGTTCGTGGTGCACGAGGCGTTGGAGATGATGTTCTGGCTGCCGTCGTACTTGTCGTCGTTGACGCCGAGCACGATGGTGATGTCCTCGTCACTGGCGGGCGCCGAGATGATGACCTTCTTGGCGCCGGCGTCCAAATGGCCTTGCGCCTTGGCGCGGGCGGTGAAGATGCCGGTGGACTCGACGACGACGTCGACGCCCAGGTCGCCCCAGGGCAGTGCGGCCGGCCCTTCCTTGACCTCGAGGGCCTTGATCTTGGTGTTGCCGATGACGATGGTGTCGTCGCCCTCGAGGGTGATGTCCTCGGGGTAACGGCCCAGGATCGAGTCGAATTTCAACAGGTGCGCCAGGCTGGCGTTGTCGGTGAGGTCGTTGACCGCGATGATCTCGATGTCGGTGCTCTTGCCCTCGGCCTTCTGCGCCGCGAGGGCCCGGTAGAAGTTGCGTCCGATTCGGCCGAAGCCGTTAACGCCAACCCGGATTGTCACTTATCTCTCCCTTTTTAGCCTTGATGCTCACCGGCCAGCCTAGTGCTGCGACAGGCGCAACGCGCGGGCTGGTCAGTGCACGGCCAGGCTCTGATCGGCGTACGGATTACCCAGCCATTTTCGGCGGATCCGCTGCAGTGAGCCGTCGTCTTCGAGTTCGGCCTGCGCGACGCTGAGGCGCCCGAGAAGCGCCTGGTCGTTGCGCGCTACGGCGATCGCGATGTTCTCGACCGAGATGCCGCGCTGGACCACGTCCACCCCCGGGATCGGCTTGACGAGCTCGGTCAGCACGGGAGCCAGCTTCATGAACGCATCGCACGCACCGGTGGTCAGGTCCGTCAGGGCGGTGTGGATGGTGCCGTAGTCGTAGACGCGGACCGCACCGGCCTTGCCCTCTGCGACGAGGCGGTCGGCGATCGGCTGGCTGGTGTTGCCCTGCTGCACGCCGATGGTGAGGCCTTCGAGGTCGTCGACGGACGTCACCTGGGGCAGCCGTCTGGTGTCCACGGCCAGGGACTGTCCGGAGATGAGGTAGGGCGGCACGAAGCGCGCCTTCTTCTCACGTTCGGGAGTGACGGTCGTACCCGCGGTGACGCAGTCGTATTCGGAGCCAAGCCCGTCGAAGATGCCGTTGAAGTCTTTGCCCTCGTACGGGATGAATTCGACTGTTGCCCCGATCTTTTCGGCGAGCTCGGTCATGAGGTCGATGTCGAGGCCGGTGTCGTTGGGCATTCCGTTGAACGGCGGATCGGGAAAGGCGGCACCGACCCTCAGAATCTCCACGGGTTCAATCCTCGTCGAGTGTGGGATTAATACACGCGTTTCGGCCGGAAGTGTGCCTCAATCCCACACTCAGCGCCGACCGAGCTCCGCTCGGGCCTGGTCGATCTGCTCGTAGGCGTAGGTCACCATCGCAGCGGGGGTCATCGTGGCACCTTCGCGGACCAGTGCGTCGTAGGCCTGTGGTCCGAGATTTTCCCGAATATGGTTGATGATGGCCGCGATTTGCGGGTTCGAAACAACGGCCAGGGGGTTGAGCGCAGCGAAGCTCACGACGACGGCGGCACCGGCGAAGTGCCCGACCCGATCGAGGATTATTGCGAGGTTGATCAGGGGCGAATGCAGGAAGGCAACGCTCCCCGAATCGTGGTAATTCCGGATAGCCAGCGTTATGTAGTCCAGCGCAGCCAACGGATCGCCGCATTCGATCTCCAGCGAGGACAACAGGCTGGCCAAGTGTGACTCGTTGAAGCGGTTCCCGCTGTCACGAGCCGTCGCGAGTCCTCGGCGCGCGGCGTCGAGCGCTCGTGCAGGATCGGCTTCACGATACGCGAAGCCGACTGAGAGCAGCGCATATGAGAGCGCCCACGGATTGCCCGTGACTTCGGCGGCTTCTACGAGACCGTTTGCGGCGACAATTGCCTGCTCGGCTGAACCCGCGAACACTAGCGCGTTCACCAAGGCCGACCGGGTGAGGCCGTGGGTGTCGCAGATCAAGGTAATTGCGGCACCAGTCGACTGTACCGCTCGGGCTGGCCGATCAACAGGTAGACACCGCCGGCCAAGCCCTCGAGGCCGAATGGAACCTCAACGCAGCCATCGCGTTTCGCCAGCGGTATGGCTTCGACTGTAGGCGAGGCCCTGCTCGACTACGTCCGGTCATGTAGCAGACGGATGCAACCTGATATAGCCACGACAGGCGAGAATGATCCGCGGAACGGGCAGGTTCGATCAATTCCTCTGCCCACGTGGACGGTTCGTAATTCTCGGCGAAGAAACCGATTAGCCCGACGAACGTGGCAAGGGTGGCAGCGGTGTCAAGATCATCGTGGTCGGCGGCCCACCGAAACGCAGTACGCAGGTTGGCCAGTTCGGTGCCGAACCATGCATAAGCCTCGCGCTGCCGCGGGCTGTCCCACAGGGCCATGATCTCGGCTTCGCGGTCCGCGTAGTAGCGGGCGTGCGCGTCGCGGACCTCCGCAGCGGCGCCACGGTCCGACAGCTGTTCATCGGCGAATTCAAAAAAAAAAAAAAAAAAAAAAAAAAAAAAAAAAAAATAAAAAAAAAAAAAAAAAAAAAAAAAAAAAAAAAAAAAAAAAAAAAAAAATAAAATAATAAAAAATGCCTCGCGCTGCCGCGGGCTGTCCCACAGGGCCATGATCTCGGCTTCGCGGTCCGCGTAGTAGCGGGCGTGCGCGTCGCGCACCTCCGCAGCGGCGCCACGGTCCGACAGCTGTTCATCGGCGAACACGGATCGTCTCGAGCATCGAGAAGCGTGTCCGTCCCGACAAATGCTCGGTGACGATCAGTGATTTGCGCACCAATGCGTCGAGCATATCCACAATCTGGTAGCGATCGGCCTCGGATCCTGCTACCGCGCAAACACTTTGAAGATCAAAGCCGCCGGCGAAGACCGAACACCGCTCCAGCAGGCGCCTTTCGGCGTCATCGAGCAGATCGTAGGACCAGGCCACCGCGTGACGCAGCGTCTGGTGACGTCCCAACGCGCGCCGCGAACCGACGAGCAGCTTGAATCGGTGATCCAGGTGATCACGGATCTCGTCCACGGCCATCGACGATGTACGCGACGCCGCCAGTTCGATGGCCAACGGGATTCCATCGAGCCGTCGGCAGATATCTTCAACCACGCTCGCATCGTCGAACGTCAATGCGGGGGCCACGTAATGCGCCCGGTCGGTGAATAAGTCCACAGCCGCGTCTATGGCCAGCGATCGCACCGGCCATATCTGTTCGTCAGCCAAAGCCAAACCCTCCCGGCTCGTCGCCAGGATCTTGAGGGTTTCGGATTCCGCGAGGACGGCCTCGGCCAGATCAGCGGTCGCATCCAGCACATGCTCGCAGTTGTCGAACACAAGCAAACGGACACGTCCTTCGAGTGCCGCGGCGATCGACTCACCCACGGTCTTACCTGCCTGTTGAGTGATGCCAAGCACGGCAGCCACCGCCTCCGGCACGGCGGCCGGATCGTTGACCGCGGCGAACTCGAAAAGCCATACACCGTCCGGAAATTCGTCCGACAGTCGCGCGGCGACTTCGAGTGCAAGCCGGGTCTTGCCGACCCCACCGACGCCGGTCAGTGTGACCAGCCGTCGTGAGCGGACTGCCGCGACGATATCGGCGAGTTCCGCGTCGCGTCCGACTATGGCCGAAGCCGCTCGTCGAAGGTTCCCCGGAATTGGGTCGAGCGTCCGCAGCGGCGGGAAATCCGTGCGCAGGCCGGGCGCCTCCAGTTGGAACACATTGAGCGGATTCGGCAAATCTTTCAGGCGCCGCGGCCCTAGGTCGATCAGATCGACTCCGCTGAGGAGGCTCGCCGTCGAGTCGGCCAAGAGGATCTGGCCGCCGTGCCCAGCGCCCATAATCCTCGCGGCGCGGTTGAGCACCGTCCCGAAGTAGTCGCTGTCCCGCCGTTCGGCCTCGCCTGTGGCGATCCCCATCCGCACCGGCAGCTGCAACTCCCGCTGCGCATCGATCGCGGCGTCAACAGCCGACATCGGTGACGTGAACGCCGCGGCCATGCCATCGCCGGAGTGACTGAACACGAACCCGTCGTGGGCCTCTATCGCCGAACGCAACGCCTTGTCATGAGCGGCCAACGCCACCCGCATCGCATCCGCGTCGGCCTCCCACCGACGCGTAGACCCCTCGATATCGGTGAACAGAAACGTCACGACCCCCGATGGCGGGTCCCCCGCGGACATTCGCACAGAATCCCACACTGCCCCGCACCAGCAGACGTAAAGAACCCCAAAATGCCGAGAAAAGTGGGGCGTTTGCGTCTGCTCGCGCGGAGAACTCAGGCGTCTTCGAGCAGATCTGGCGTGACAGCAGATTCCGTGTCGGGGACACCGTCTTGCTTGGCCTTGCGATCGGCCATCGACAGCAGCCGCCGAATTCGTCCCGCCACAGCGTCTTTCGTCATGGGCGGGTCGGCGAGCCGGCCCAGCTCCTCGAGCGACGCCTGCCGGTGCTCGACGCGCAGCTTGCCTGCGGCGGCCAAGTGGTCGGGCACGGTGTCAGCGAGGATCTCCAGCGCCCGTTCCACCCGGGCGGCCGCAGCCACCGCGGCCCGCGCCGACCGGCGAAGGTTGGCATCGTCGAAGTTCGCCAGTCGGTTGGCCGTCGCGCGCACCTCGCGGCGCATGCGGCGCTCTTCCCACGTCAGCCTGGTGTCCTGCGCGCCCATTCGCGTCAGCAGGGCGCCGATGGCTTCCCCGTCGCGCACCACCACCCGGTCCGCGCCCCGCACCTCACGGGCCTTCGCGCCGACACCCAGCCGCCGCGCCGCGCCGACAAGCGCCAACGCCGCCTCCGGTCCTGGACAACTGACTTCCAGCGCCGACGATCGGCCCGGCTCGGTGAGCGATCCGTGCGCCAAAAATGCTCCACGCCAAGCTGCTTCGGCATCACCGACACTGCCGCCGACCACCTGCGCAGGCAGCCCGCGCACCGGGCGCCCGCGAAGATCGAGCAGACCGGTTTGCCTCGCCAAGGCTTCTCCATCTTTGGCGACCCGCACCACATATCGGGTGTTCTTGCGGATGCCGCTCGCCGTCAGCACGTGCACGACCGCGTTGTAGCCGTACAGGTCGTGGATGTCCTTTCGGAGCCGCCGCGCGATGATGCCCAGGTCGACCTCGGCCTCGACAACCACCCGGCCGGACACGATGTGCAGCCCCCCGGCGAATCGCAGCAGCGATGCCACCTCGGCACGGCGAGCGCTCACCGAATTGACCACCAGGCGGCTGAGCTCGTCCTTGACCTCGGCTGTCATCGCCACGGGTCGTCACCTCTCGGTCCGTTCACTGTCGGTGTGGGCACAGTCGGCGCCACAGGCGCCGGCGGCGCCGCCCCGCGCAGCCTCACACCTTCCAGGGCCGCGGCCAACCTCGCCGGGTCATGTAAAGGTGTACCAGGTCTGGACACGTCAGCAAACTCGACTCGGGCATCCAGAATTTTGGCGGTGCGGCGCAATTGCTCCCGCTCGCGTTCACTCGGAACCCGGCTGGCGTCGACGATGACCTCGTGCATCGTGAACCCAGGTGCATGCTGCGTCAACACATGGATATACCGCTCAGCGGAGAATTCCGCCGTCTCACCCGGTTCGGCGACCAGGTTCACCACCAGCGCCCTGCGCGCCGCGGTCGACTGCAGGGCGGCGGCCAGCTGCGGAACCAGGACGTGCGGAATGACGCTGGTGAACCAGGACCCAGGCCCCAGTACCACCAGGTCGGCGGCCATGATCGCGTCCACCGCCTGCCGCGTGGCCGGCGGATCCCCCGGTGTCAGCCGGACGCGTCGCACCTTGCCGACGGTGGTGGCGATCGCCACCTGGCCGCGGATCACCCGGCTCATCCGCGGATCGGATTCCAGCCCCGCTACGTCCGCCTCGATCCCCAACCCCATCGGACACATGGGCAACACCCGCCCGTGGATGCCGAGCATGCGGCCGAGTTCGTCCAGCGCCGCCACCGGATCGGCCAAGACCTCTTCGAGGCCTGCGAGCATCAGATTGCCGATCGGGTGACCCGCCAGTGCGCCGTTGCCGCCGAAGCGATGCTGGATGATCGTCGCCCACAGCCGCCCCTGCGGACTGTCAGATGCCAACGCGGCCAGCGCCATTCGCAGATCGCCTGGAGGCAGGACGTCGAGTTCGTTGCGTAGCCGCCCCGAAGAACCACCGTCATCGGCGACCGTGACGATCGCGGTGACGTGCGGGGTGAGTCGGCGTGCCGCCGACAACGTGGCGTAGAGGCCGTGCCCGCCTCCGAGGGCGACGATCCGCGGGTTCATTCGCGCCCCAGATCCCGGTGCAGCACCCGCACCGTCAGGTCGTCACCGCCCTGCAGCGCAGCCGCCAGCGCTTCGGCGATCGCGACACTGCGATGCTTGCCTCCGGTGCAGCCGATGGCGACCGTCATGTAGCGCTTTCCCTCCCGGCGGTACCCGTCGATGACGAAGTTCAGGAGCCGATGGTAGGTGGTCAGGAATTCTGCCGCGCCCGGCTGACCCAGCACGTAGTCACGAACCGCCGGATGCTGACCTGTGTGTGGCCGCAGCGCATCCACCCAATGCGGATTGGGAAGGAAGCGCACATCCATCACCGTATCCGCGTCCATCGGCAGCCCGTACTTGTATCCGAACGACTCCACGGTGACATTTGTGTGTGCTACGGTTTCGCCGCCGAAGGCCCGTTCGATGCTTTCCCGCAGTGCCGGCACCGACAACGTCGATGTGTCGATCACCAGATCGGCCACGGCCCGCATCGGCGCAAGCATCGCCCTCTCGGCCGCAATGCCTTCTGCGAGAGTCTGATTGCCCTGCAACGGATGACTGCGGCGGTTTTGTTCGTAGCGGCGGACCAGGATGTCGTCGGAGGCCTCCAGGAACAGCACTCGCGGTGTGATGTTGCGGGTGGCCAGGTCATTGCGCACCCAGTCCAGGTCTCCGGTGAACCCGCGCGAGCGCACGTCCATCACGACCGCAAGTTGGGTGATGCGCGAACCCGCCGCGAGTCCGAGTTCCACCATCCGCGCGATCAGCTCCGGTGGCAGGTTGTCGGCGACATACCAGCCGAGGTCCTCCAGCACCTTGGCGGCGGTGCCCCGGCCTGCGCCGGACAGCCCTGTGACCAGCAGGACATCGATGCCGGATTCAGCGCCACCCCCGGTGTCTGCGCTGCTGTGCAATTCTTCGTGCATGCCTTGATCTGTCATCCCGATGATGCTCTGCTCTGATCATCGCCGATTACGGGTGCGGGCGCTTCGGAATCGGGCGGTACACCGAGGGCCTCCAGCACGGACCTGGCCGTCGCCACCCCGATGCCCGGTACCGCGGTGATCTCCTCGACGCTGGCCTCCTTCAGGCGCGCCACCGACCCGAAGTGCGTGACCAGGGCCTTGCGGCGGTGCTCGCCCAGCCCGCGGACCGAATCGAGCGCCGAGGCCGTCATCCGCTTGGACCGCTTGCTGCGGTGGTAGGTGATGGCGAACCGGTGGGCCTCGTCCCGCACCCGCTGCAGCAGATAGAGCCCTTCGCTGTTGCGCGGGAGAATGACGGACTCGGGCGCTGATCCGTCCTCCCCGGGCACCCACACCTCTTCCAGCCGCTTGGCCAGCCCGATGACGGCGACGTCGCTGATGCCGAGCTCGTCGAGGACCCCTTGTGCGGCGTTGACCTGAGGAGCGCCCCCATCGACAACGTACAGGTTCGGCGGGTAGGCGAACTTTCGCGACTTGCCTTCCGGTGCAAGCTCGGTCGGGTGCTCAATGTCATGTAGATGCCGGTAGAACCGTCGCCGCGTAACCTCCGCGATCGATGCCACGTCATCAGAGCGGCCTTCGCCCGCCGCGTCCCTGATCGCATAGTGGCGATAGTCCGATTTGCGCGGCAGCCCATCCTCGAACACCACCAACGACGCCACCACGTCGGTACCCTGCACATGGCTGATGTCGACACACTCGATGCGCAGCGGCGCGTCGGCCAGGCCGAGCGAATCCTGAATGCTCTGCAATGCAGCCGTTCTCGCGGTGAAGTCGCCCGCACGCTTGAGTTTGTGCTGTGTCAGCGCATCCAGCGCATTGCGCCGCACAGTCTCGGCGAGCGCGCGTTTGTCCCCCCGCTGCGCCACCCGCAGCGACACGTGCGAGCCGCGTAGCTGTGACAACCACGTCGCCAACTCGTCGGAGTTGTCGGGCAGACACGGAACCAGCACCTGCCGGGGCACCGGGGTCAACGAGGTGTCGGCGGCAACGCCGAGTTCGGCCTGATCGCCGTAGAACTGCATCAGGAACTGTTCGACCAGGCGTGCCTGATCGGATTCGCCTGGCTCACCTGACTTTTCGACGATCCATCCACGTTGGCCCCGCACCCGGCCGCCGCGGACGTGGAAGACCTGCACAGCGGCTTCCAGGTCGTCGTCGGCGAACGCCACCACGTCGGCATCGGTGCCGTCGCCGAACACCACAGCCTGCTTCTCCATGGCCCGCTTCATGGCGGAGATGTTGTCCCGCAACCGGGCAGCCCGCTCGAAGTCCAGCAGTTCGGCTGCATCGTTCATCTGTTGTTCCATGTCACGGATCAGCCGGTCGGTCTTTCCGGCGAGGAAGTCGCAGAAGTCCTCGACGATCTGCCGGTGTTCGTCTGCGGTCACCCGCCCGACGCAGGGAGCCGAGCATTTGTCGATGTACCCCAGCAGGCAGGGCCGATCGATCTGACTGTGCCGCTTGAAAACTCCCGCCGAACATGTGCGCGCCGGAAAGACGCGGGTCAGCAGATCGAGCGTCTCGCGGATCGCCCACGCATGTGAGTACGGCCCGAAGTAACGGACTCCCTTACGCCGCGCCCCGCGGTAGACCATCAGCCGCGGATACTCCTCGTTGAGCGTCACGGCGAGCACCGGGTAGGACTTGTCGTCGCGGTACCGCACGTTGAACCGCGGGTCGAACTCCTTGATCCAGTTGTACTCGAGCTGCAGCGCCTCGACTTCGGTGTTCACCACCGTCCACTCGACACCGGCGGCGGTCATCACCATCTGGCGGGTGCGCGGCGCCAGGCCCGAGAGATCGGCGAAGTAGGAGTTCAGCCGGCTGCGCAGGCTCTTGGCCTTGCCGACGTAGATGACCCGGCCGTGCGGATCCCGGAACCGGTAGACGCCCGGTTGGACGGGAATCGACCCGGGAGGGGGTCGGTACGTCGCTGGATCGGGCACGGATTCCAGGTTACTGCCGCCATCGGACGACCCCGATGAACTACCGTCGGGTGATGCGGATCTCATCGCTTACCAGGGTGATGGCCCCGCTCACCAGCGTCATGCTGGTTCTGGCCGGATGCGGTGCCAAGGACAACGCCGAGGACAACGCCGAACCCAGCGCCGCGGGGCCATGCGCGATCGTCGCCAACGGAACCCCGGCGCCGAAGACCACGGCGGCAGCAGCACCGGCCGACGGAACGGCCACGACCTCCCGAAACATCTCCACCAATCCGGAGGTGGCCACCGGCTACCGCAAGGACATGACCGCCGTGCACACCAGCAGCTATTCGGTGGTGACCGCCAATCCGCTGGCCACCCAGGCCGCGTGTGGAGTGCTCCGTGACGGCGGGACCGCCGCCGACGCGCTGGTCACGGCACAGGCAGTGCTCGGCCTGGTCGAGCCGCAGGCCTCCGGCGTGGGCGGCGGCGGCTTCCTGCTGTATTACGACGCGGCAGCGGGTTCGGTGCAGGCCTACGATGGCCGAGAGGTCGCGCCAGCCGCCGCGACGGAGAACTATTTGCGCTGGATATCCGACACCGACCGCACCGAACCCAAGCCCAATGCCCGCGAATCCGGCCGATCCATCGGCGTGCCGGGCATCGTGCGACTCATGCAGGACCTCCACACCGAGCACGGCAAGACGGGCTGGCGCGACCTGTTCAACCCGGCCGTCACGCTCGCCGACGACGGCTTCGACATCAGCCCGCGACTGGCGGCCGCCATCGCCGACTCCGCGCCGCAACTCAAGGCTGACCCCCAAGCCGCCGAGTACTTCCTCAATCCCGACGGCAGCCCCAAGACAGACGGGACGCGCCTGACCAACCCTGCGTACGCAAAGACGTTGGGCACCATCGCATCTGACCCTCAGTCGTTCTACACCGGCGCCATCGCGAGCGATATCGTCGCCGCTGCCACCGATGCCTCCGGCGGCCGGACCCCGAGCCTGATGACCGCCGAAGACCTTTCCGGTTACACCGTGAAGAAGCGCGAGGCGCTGTGTTCGCCGTACCGCGGCAAAGAGATCTGCGGCATGCCACCTCCGTCATCCGGCGGCATCGCGGTCGCCGCGACGCTGGGCGTTCTCGAACACTTCGCGATGTCCGACCACAAGCCCAGCGATATCGACCTCAACGGCGGCAGACCCGCGGTGATGGGCGTCCACCTGATTTCCGAGGCCGAACGGCTGGCCTACGCCGACCGCGACAAGTACGTGGCCGACACCGAATTCGTTCCGTTGCCCGGCGGTTCGCCGAACACGTTGATCAACAGCGACTACCTCGCCGGCCGCGCTGCGCTGATCTCCGAGCAGCACACGATGGGCACCGCGAAGGCGGGTGAGTTCGGGCCGCCGACCACCCCGGCGTCGCCGATCCCCGAGCACGGAACCAGCCAGATCAGCATCATCGACGCACAGGGCAACGCGGCCTCACTGACCACCACGGTCGAGTCGGCATTCGGCTCGTTCCACATGGTGGACGGCTTCATCCTGAACAATCAGCTCACCGACTTCTCCGCAGAACCGGCCGGTCCCGACGGCGCGCCCATACCCAACCGGATCCAACCCGGCAAGCGGCCACGCAGCACGATGGCGCCCACGCTGGTGTTCGACCAACCGGCGGCCGGCCGGCCCGGTACCAAAGGCCCGCTCTACGCCGTGCTCGGTTCGCCGGGCGGCTCGGTCATCATCCAGTTCGTCGTGAAAACGGTTGTCGGCATGTTGGATTGGGGGCTGGATCCACAGCAGGCGGTGTCCATGGTCGACTTCGGCGCGGCGAATACCCCGAAGACCAACGTCGGTGGCGAGCATCCTGTCATCGACACCTCTGACAACGGCGATCACGATCCGCTGGTGGTCGGCCTGCGGAAGCTCGGCCATCAGGTCGACCTGGCCGACCAGTCGAGCGGATTGTCCGCGATCGTCCGAGACAATGCGGGCCTCATAGGTGGCGCCGATCCTCGTCGCGAGGGGCTGGTGATGGGCGACGCCCGGTGACTGCAAGGTTCACCCGCCTGAGCGAGTCCGACTGGCGGGTGTTCGCCGTCATCCGGTTGCGCGCCTTGACCGACTCCCTCGGCGAAAGTGATCCGCAATACCGGAAGGAAGTCACGTTCACGGCGGCGCAGTGGCGGCGCCGGCTGCGGGACCATGCGCAGTTCGCGGCTCTTATCGGCGACCGCCCCGTCGGGTTGATCGCTGCCCAGCAGGAGAACCCCGATTCGGTGTATCTGTACTCGCTGTGGCTGGATCCCGCCGCCCGAGGACGGGGCCTGGCCCGCCCGCTCGTCGCAACGGCGGTGGACTGGGCGCGCGACCAACGGGTCCGGACCGTCACGCTGCGGGTCGCCGCCGACAACGTCGCCGCGCGTGTTGTCTACGAGAGCCTCGGCTTCACGGCGACGACCGCCGAAATTCCCGGCCCCGGAGATGAAGTCGCGATGACGCTCAGCGTGAAGTGATGCCCTTGTAGCGCTCGAGCTCTCGCCGAACGCTATCCATCGCCTCGACGGCTCTTTCCTTGTCGACCGACTGGATCGCCAGCGTCGGCACGTACTCATCGTCGGGCAGGTCGACTCGCGCCCACCGGGCACCGCGCGGAAAGGACACGTCGACGACGTCAGACCAGGGAATCAGGCGGTATGTCAGCAGGTTCCGCACGGCGATGCCCTGGGCGCCGACACGTAGACGCGGCCGGGCAAACAGCAGCACCACCCCGGCGATGACGGCACCGAGCAGCGCTATCGCCACCTGGTCGGCGGTCTGGAAGATGACACCGGTCGATGAGATCTTCAACAGTGCGCCAACGGCGATGTGCGCGGCCAGGATGAGCGCCGCCGCGCCGTATGCGAAATACGGTGTCAGATGTGGCCGTATCTCGACATCCCACTCGTTCATGACGACGAACGCAGATCTCGCAGTGTCAGCGCAGTAGACAGTGCCGCCGCGGCGGCCTGCGCACCCTTGTCCTCTGCCGAATTCGGCAGCCCGGCACGGTCCAGGGCCTGCTGCTCGGTATTCGTCGTCAGCACACCGTTGGCGACCGGGGTCGACGCATCCAGCGAAACCCGCGTCAAGCCTTGCGTGACCGCGTCGCACACGTAGTCGAAGTGCGGCGTTTCGCCGCGGATCACCACGCCCAACGCCACCACCGCATCGTGGGTGGCTGCCAATGCCTGTGCGACGACCGGTATTTCGATGGCGCCCAGCACCCGCACCACCGTCGGATCGTCGATCCCGGCATCGGCGGCGACCTTGCGCGCGCCGTCGAGCAACGCGTCGCAGACAGTCTCGTGCCAGGTGCTGGCGACAATGGCCAGCGTCAAACCCGATGCATCGAGCTCAGGCAGATCGGGAACGCCTGCGCCTCCGCTCAATTCAGGTCTCCGCCCTGGCCACTCACAGGGCTCCGCCGAGATCGCTTTCAGACGACGGGCGTTCACCGAGGAGGTACACGCCCTCGTCGTAAGAGTCCATCGTGACGGCTTCGGCGTACTCGTCCAGACCGATGAGGTCGTGGCCCATCCGGTCGCGCTTGGTCATCAGGTACCGGATGTTCTCTGCGTTAGCGCGCACCGGCAGCGGGACACGTTCGATGATATGGAGCCCGTATCCGTCCAGGCCGACGCGCTTGGCGGGGTTGTTGGTGAGCAGTCGCATCGATCGCACACCGAGGTCGACGAGAATCTGTGCGCCGATGCCGTAGTCGCGGGCGTCGGCGGGCAGGCCCAGCTTGAGGTTGGCGTCCACCGTGTCGTCGCCGGCGTCCTGGAGTTGGTAGGCCTGCAGCTTGTGCATCAGCCCGATGCCGCGGCCCTCGTGGCCTCGCATGTACAACACGACGCCCCGGCCTTCCCGGGCCACCATCGCCAACGCGGCGTCCAGTTGCGGCCCGCAGTCACACCGCCGGGAACCGAACACGTCGCCGGTCAGGCATTCCGAGTGCACCCGCACCAGGACGTCGTGCCCGTCACCGTGCGGTCCTGCGATGTCGCCGCGAACCAGCGCCACGTGCTCGACCTCGTCGTAGATGCTGGTGTAGCCGACCGCGCGGAATTCACCGTGGCGGGTCGGGATGCGTGCCTCGGCGATGCGCTCGATGTGCTTCTCGTGCTTGCGCCGCCACTCGATCAGGTCGGCGATCGAGATCAGCGCCAGATCGTGCTCGTCGGCGAAAACCCGCAGCTCGTCCGTCTGCGCCATCGCGCCTTCGTCCTTCTGGCTGACGATCTCGCAGATCGCGCCCGCGGGCTGCAGGCCGGCCAGCCGGGCCAGGTCGACGGCGGCCTCGGTGTGGCCGGGACGGCGCAACACGCCACCCTCCTTGGCGCGCAGCGGTACGACGTGTCCGGGCCGGGTGAAATCCTCGGCGACGGCGGTCGGATCGGCGAGCAGTCGCATCGTGGTCGCGCGATCCGAGGCCGAAATACCGGTTCCGACACCGTTTTTCGCATCCACGGTGACCGTGTACGCGGTGCCGTGCTTGTCCTGGTTCACCGCGTACATGGGCAGCAGGCCCAGCTTGTCGCAGATCGCGCCGTCCAGTGGCACGCACAGATAGCCGGACGTGTACCGCACCATGAACGCGACGAGCTCGGGAGTTGCCTTCTCGGCGGCGAAGATCAGATCGCCTTCGTTCTCGCGGTCCTCGTCGTCGATTACCACCACGGCCTTGCCCGCCGCGATATCGGCAACCGCCCGCTCCACGGAGTCCAGCCTCGTCACCACATCAGTATGAACCACGCAGGCCCAAGTCTTATTGCCGCTCCCCTGACCTGGGATTTAGGCGACTCAGAAGGGCTTCAAAATGAGGGTCTGGGAAAGACCGTGGCCGTCCGAAACGGTCACATCAAAATGTGTCCGTCGCCGTGAGCAAGTCCGTGATTGTTCCGTCGAGGTTTGCAGACCCCGTTCCCAGCCAGGCTTACCGCTTTGCGAGCGTGAACTTGCAAACGTCGGTGTAGCCGTCGCGGAACAGGTCGGCGCAGCCCGTCAGGTACTTCATGTACCGCTCGTAGATCTCTTCGGACTGGACCGCAATGGCGTCGGCCTTGTTGGCCGACAGACTTGCCGCCCAGATGTCGAGTGTTCGTGGGTAGTGAGGCCGCAGCGACTGCACCAAGTCGACCTCAAAACCACCCTTGATCGCATGCTCCTCGACAATCGACACCGCTGGCAGCCGGCCGCCCGGGAAGATCTCACGCATCATGAATCCTATGAAGCGCAGAAGGGACATCGTCACCGGCAGATCGCGCTCTGCCCATTCCTGCTTACTTGGCAGAAGGCTCGTTTGGAGCAGCATCGTGCCCCCGGCGGGCAGCGCCGCGTAGGCCATCTTGAAGAAGTCGTCGATAGCGCTCGAGGCCGAAGTGCTCGAACGCCTCGATCGAGACGATCCGGTCCACCGGCTCGTGGAATTGCTCCCAGCCCTGCAGCAGCACCCGCTTTGAGCGAGGGCTATCCGACGTGGCGAAGAGTTGCTCGACGTACGCCTGCTGGTTCCGGCTCAAGGTCAGACCCACGACGTCGACGTCGTACTGTTCCAGCGCGCGCATCATCGTGGCGCCCCAGCCGCAACCGACGTCGAGCAGCTTCATGCCCGGCCTCAGCTCAAGACTGTCGAGTGCGAGGTCGATCTTCGCAAGCTGTGCCTCTTCGAGCGTCATATCGTCGCGCTCGTAGTACGCACAGCTGTAGGTCCGAGTCGGATCCAGGAACAGCGAGAAGAATTCGTTGGACAGGTCGTAATGCGCCTGGACGTCCTCGAAGTGGGGTTCAAGGTCAGGTGTTGAAGACGGCGTCTTTGACAATGTTCGTCCTGTCCGTCGGCGCGGTTCGGGTCACAACCGATGTCGCTGTGGCAGTCCTCACGCGGTTGGGTGCTCTGAATAGTACAAAATATGCCGCAGCGCAGTGAGGATTGTCGAAGCGACGCGGTGACACCCGTTAACACAGCCGGGCAGGCATCGATTGTCTGCGGTGACTGGCGGGCGGCGCGCAGGGCGAGCTTCCAACTGGGCAACCTTGTTCGACTATCAGGACCCGGATTCCGGGATATACCCACCGCTAGAAGCGTCTTTATTATCGAGCAGTCGCTCAACATATTTGGCGATTAGAGGCGAGGAAGCGGTACGCCGATCCACCTGCGATACAGGTCGTAAAGGACCCTAGACCACCGGATATGTTCGACTCCAAACCGATTGACGCTGATTGATACTTGGCGGGTAGAGGCGAGCCACCCTTGTACAGGTCAGGGAACTAGCTGATCGACAGCCACCTTATTGGCGGTAAACATGTTTGAAGGGTGCCGTCGTCGCCCACATCGGCCTGCCAGTACTCGAAAATCGAACGGGACCAGCCGCCGGCGGGCGAATCCGAGGACCATCGAGGATTAGGCGGCGGCGCTGCCACCTGGCGATGACGTGCCACTATCAGAATCGGCGTCATTTGCGCCAGTCGGTTGGCTTAGAAGTGGTCGACGGTCCGCTGAAGGCGCGTTTGATCGAGGCGGCGCCAGGTCCTTCACTTTGCGGCAGGTGGGAACCGATCGGCCCGCGAATCCTCGTGACGGTCGGCCGTGCTGCGGTCGGAGCCGAAGGCTTAATCGGTTCCGCCGCTGCAGCCAATTGGACTGATTCGGCTCGTTGGATCGTCGGGATCCGTGCTGACGAGGTCCTTCACTGTGCGCAGACCGGAACCGAACGGCCCGCTAATCCTCGGGATCGACGGCGCTGCCAGGTCCTTCACTTGCGGCAGGTTCTGGAACTCGATCGGTCGTCGGATCCATCGTGATGGTCGAGCTTTGTCGCGACCGGAGCCGAAGGCTTAATCGGTTCCGCCGCTGCACGGCCAATTGCTGGTTCTGCTCGTTGGTCGTCGGATCCATGGTGACTGGCGGACCGCCAACCCCATAGGGGCCTGGCACTTCGGTGCCGAACAGGCGTCCAAATCCCAGCTCTTGCAAACCGTCGTCCAATCCGGTCGGGATTGCGCGGACGAAATTTACGCCAAGATCGATGAGGTTGGGAATGTAGAGCAACCGAAATCCAGTCGGTTCCCCCGGACTCGTTGTCCGGTCGTATCCCGCTTCTACCAGCACCCGCAGTGGCGCATCCAACGTGGCGGCCACCACCGGGCCGAGCAAACGGCAGCCGCTGCAGCGGCATCAGCAGCGGAAGAGTGTCCGTCGGGATCAGGTAGTACGTAGTGTCGCCATATTGGTCCTGAAGCATCGGGTGTGCCAACAGCCGGGCTTAGGTAGTCGCTGTGTAGGTAGAAGATGCCTAGGCCCGAATTGATGTCAGACAGGAGGTTCAAGCGGATTGGTGGGGGTGTCCGACCACCCGTCGTACTGACGGGTGAAGTCGAGGGTCTCGTTCCCAGTATCGGTCGGGGTCGGACCGCCGAAGGTGACACCGAGAATTGGAATCCTCAGCCAATCGGGCCCGCGAGCCAGAAAACCACCATTTGGCCGGTTGGGGTTGCCGATCACCGCGAAGAACAGTTGGTCAGGACCTGGAGCGTCAGGATCGATTGCCAGATTTCTCTTCTCGATCGAGACGATCCGGGCACTCTGCGAATAGCCGAAGCTCACGACTTTGTCGTCCGGGCTGTCAATATTGTCCTTCATCGCGCCGTCGAGGATGCCCACCCCCACGTCTACCGACTCGTCGAAGGTCATGGCACGAAGTCCGGCGGGAAACGGCGGACTCACTGGCCAGAACTCTTCAGGAGTTGTCAATCCCGTAGAGGTGTACCCCGAATAAAATCCCTGTATGTATCGGCTGTCGACGCCGGCCACGTATGCCGGATCCGGCTCCGGGTTCCCCGTGCCACCCATGATGAGTGCGGTCATAGCCGTGAGCTGGAAAGCAGACGACATCGTCGTGACAAGAGCCATCAGAACGGTGCCAACGATGGCCAAGAAAGCTACAAAACACGAGCGGCTGACGACACGCATGTGAACCTTTCTCCGAAAGGTAGAGTGCTGAAGTTCAGGCGTCGCGAGGAGCCAATGAGCCGTTCCCCGATTCGCAATACATTGAGCATCTTCCAACACACGCGTCAGCCGCGAAGCGGTATCGCCAGCGAGCTCGGCGAACCTCGTGTTCTGGCCGTACTAAGAAGTTCCAGGTATTGGAGGATAATCGCTGCTAGAAGCGTCTTTCTGACTGAGCAGTCGTTCGACATATTTGGCGATGATGTCCACCTCGAGGTTGACCTGGGTGCCGACGTGGGCGCCGCCGAGAGTCGTCAACTCCAGGGTGGTCGGGATCAGCGATACCTCGAACCAGTCGTGCCCCACCGCGGAGACGGTGAGCGACACGCCGTCGACGGTGATCGACCCCTTTTCGACGACATAGCGGGTCAGCGCCATGGGCAACGCGATCCGCACGACTTCCCAGTGTTCTGCCTGGGTGCGCGCGATGACGTGGCCGGTGCCGTCGACATGGCCCTGCACGATGTGTCCGCCCAGGCGGCTGTTGACCGCGGCCGCGCGCTCGAGATTGACCCGACTGCCCACCCCGACACCGCGCAGGCTGGACCTGTTCAGCGTCTCGCCCATGACGTCGGCGGTGAACGCGCCGTCCGGTCGCACCTCGACGACGGTCAGGCACACCCCGTTCACCGCGATCGAGTCACCATGGCCGGCGTCGGAGGTGACGACCGGTCCTCGGATGGCCAGCCGCGCGGAGTCGCCGAGGTCTTCCTTGCCGACGATTTCGCCCAATTCTTCGACGATTCCGGTGAACACGTCGCCAGACTATCTCAGACAGGCGCTTCTCGCCGAAGAACGTGGCGACCGGGTTGCCGTTGAAGTTCGGGATCTCGCGGTATCCCTCGGACAGATAGAGGCCCTGTGCGTGCGGCTGTCGTGATCCGGTGTCCAGACGGACGACGTCATAGCCGAGTTCCCGCGCCGAGTCCTCCAGCGCCCGCAGGAGCGCCCGGGCCACCCCCTGCCCGCGAGCGTCGGGCACCACGTACATGCGCTTGATCTCACACGCGCCGTCGGGGAGCCGCTTGATGCCTCCCCCGCACACCGCCGCGCCATCGCGGTAGCCGACGAGAAACGCCCCACCGGGCGGGCCGAGGTCCGCCGGCCCGGCCGCGGGCATGTCCGGGGAGTTCAGATCGAGGCCGTCCCCCACATCCCAGTAGAGCTCACGCATCTCGTCGGTCATCGCCACCAGCAATGCGGCGCCGTCGCCGTCGTGCGCGGAGACGCGTCGAAAGTCCAGCTCAGCAGCCATATTTCCACTTCTACTCCGGCCCCGGCCACGATGTCCACCAGGCTGCACCCACTACGATGCAGTCATGCAGACCCGCCTGTTGGCGATCTTCGCCGCCCTTTTCACCGCCATCGCGCTCCTCGCAGGTTGCTCCGGCTCCGAGAACAACAAGGAGCTCCCGGACGCCGCGACGCTGCTGCAGCAGTCCGCCGACACCACCAAGAGCCAGAGCAGCGTGCATCTCATGCTGACGGTGCAGGGCAAGATCAAGGAACTTCCGATCGAGTCGCTCGACGGTGACCTGACCAATACGCCCGCGGTCGCCGCGCAGGGCAAGGCCAACATCCTGTTCCTGGGCCAGCGGTTGCAGGACGTCAGCTTCGTCGTGGCCGACGGCAACCTGTACGGCGCCATCACGGCGGGCGACACCTTCCAGGACTTCGGACCGGCGGTCGACATCTACGACGTCTCGGCGATCCTGTCGCCCGACAAGGGGCTGGCCAACGTGCTGGCCAACTTCTCCGACCCCAAGGCCGACGGCCGCGAGACGATCAACGGTGTCGACACCGTTCGCCTGACCGGAACCGTCAGTGCCGACGCCGTGAACAAGATCGCCCCCCAGATCGCCGCCACCGGCCCCGTAGCGGGCACGGCGTGGATCACCGAGGAAGGCAACCACGAACTGATGCAAGCCAAGTTGGAGCCGACCCCGGGCAACAGCGTCACGATGACGCTGTCGGAGTGGGGTAAGCCTGTGACGGTCACCAAGCCCGCGGTCTGATGCAGCCTTCGCCCGAAGCCGGCGGTCCGGTGACATCGGGTCGGCGCGTCGCAATCAGCGCCGGCAGCCTCGCGGTACTGCTCGGCGCCCTCGACACCTACGTCGTGGTCACGATCATGACCGACATCATGCGGGACGTCGGCATCGGCATCAATCAGATCCAGCGGGTCACGCCGATAATCACCTGGTACCTGCTGGGTTACATCGCTGCGATGCCGCTGCTGGGTCGGGCGTCTGACCGGTTCGGCCGAAAACTGTTGCTGCAGACCAGTCTTGCCGGCTTCGCGATCGGCTCGGTGGTCACCGCGATGTCCACCGATCTCGACATGCTCGTCGTCGGCCGGCTGATCCAGGGCATCGCCAGCGGCGCCCTGCTGCCGGTCACCCTGGCGCTCGCCGCCGACCTCTGGGCGAGCCGCAACCGCGCCGCGGTGCTCGGCGGCGTCGGCGCCGCCCAGGAATTCGGCAGCGTCGTCGGCCCGATGTACGGCATCGCGCTGGTCGGACTGTTCCACCACTGGCAGTCGGTGTTCTGGATCAACGTGCCGCTCGCGGTGATCGCGATGGTGATGATCCAGTTCAGCCTCCCATCGCAGCCGAAGCCCGAGAATCCCGAGAAGGTGGACGTGGTCGGCGGCCTGCTTCTCGCGGTCACCCTGGGTCTGGCCACCTTCGGGCTGTACAACCCCGCGCCGGACGGTAAGCAGGTGCTACCGAGCTACGGCCCACCCCTGGTCATCGGCGCGCTCGTCGCGGCCCTGGCGTTCTTCGTGTGGGAGCGGTTTGCCCGCACCCGGCTGATCGAACCCGCCGGCGTGCACTTCCGGCCGTTCCTCGCCGCACTGGGCGCCTCTCTGGTCACGGGCGCGGCGCTGATGGTGACCCTGGTCAACGTCGAACTGTTCGGTCAGGGCGTGCTCGGCAAGGATAAGAACCAGGCGGCCTTCCTGCTGTTGTGGTTCCTCGGGGCGCTACCGATCGGCGCACTGCTCGGCGGCTTGCTCGCCACCAAGATCGGCGACCGGATCGTCGCCTGCGCAGGGTTGTTGATCGCCGCAGGCGGCTACTACCTGGTCTCGGGTTGGCCCGAGGACGTGCTGGCGGCCCACCACGACCTCGGTCTGTTCACGCTGCCGATGCTGAACACCGATCTCGCGATCGCCGGGTTGGGGCTGGGCCTGGTGATCGCGCCACTGACGTCGGCGGCCCTGCGGGTGGTGCCTGCCGCCCAGCACGGCATCGCCTCGGCGGCCGTGGTGGTCGCGCGGATGATCGGCATGCTGATCGGCATCGCGGCGCTCAGCGCATGGGGCCTGTACAAGTTCAACCAGTACCTGCAGGAGCGGCTGGCGGCGCTGCCGCCGGTCACCGGCGACACCCCGGGGTCCCGGCTGATCGCTTCGGGCGCTCGCCTGAAGGAGGCGTCCGTCGATGCCTACGTCCTGCAGTACGGCGAGATCTTCAAGATCACCTGGATCGTGTGCATCGTGGGCGCCCTGCTCGCCCTGTTCATCAGCGGCCGCAACGAACACGCCGACGAATCGTCCGAGCCCGAGCCCGCCGATGCCGGCCCGCAGCGGATGCGCGTGGGCTCACCGGCCGACGACACCCCGACGCAGCGCATCGACACCCCGACCCGGCGCATGGAGACGCCGACGCAGCAGATATCCGCGCAAAACGCGGACGAGACAACTCCGCTTCAGCAGCAGCCGCCCGGCCGTCACCGACCCCGTTAGCCGGGGTCAGCAGCGCTCGAGTCCGCGACCCATCAAGGTCGGCTCGGGAAGCGGCTCGCACTCGTCAGTCGACAGGCCCCGAATCGCGTCACAGATCAACGCCTTGATGTTTCGGGGATCCACTGGGCGATTGCTGAGCCAGTCCTGCAATGCAGTCATGCTCGTTGTCCTTCGTTCGTGCTCACCACGCGCAACTCGTCGGTGAAAGCGCGATTTCGCAGCCAGGCCGCAGCGGCCGACTCTGGTACGAGTGTACCGACGAAAGTCCTCTGGTTTCTTGCTCGCCGCGCCGGGTATGCGTGGTGAAGACAACAATGTGAAAGGAGAGAATTCATGGCAACTTCACTGAACGGCAAGAAAATTGCGTTCCTGGTTGCACCCGAGGGCGTCGAGCAGGTCGAGTTGACCGCACCGTGGAAGGCGGTCGAAGAGGCCGGCGGAAAACCCGAACTCGTGTCCACAGAAGTCGGCAAGGTTCAAGGTTTCAACCATCTGACGCCAGCCGACACGTTCGAGGCCGACAAGTCCGCCGATGACGTTTCGGCGTCCGATTACGCGGCCCTGGTGCTGCCCGGCGGCGTCGCCAATCCCGATTTTCTGCGCACCAGCGCCGGGGCGGTCGCGTTCGCCCGAGGCTTCTTCGACGCGGGCAAGCCAGTCGCCGTGATCTGCCACGGACCGTGGACGCTGGTGGAGGCCGACGTGGTACGCGGCCGCACGATGACGTCGTGGCCCAGCGTCAAAACCGACCTCGTCAACGCCGGCGCCAATTGGGTCGATGACGAAGTCGTCGAATGCTCGCGCGGCCCAAACACATTGGTGTCCAGCCGCAAGCCCGACGACCTGCCCGCGTTCTGCAAGGCATTGGTCGGAGTCGTCGAGAAGGTCACATCGTAGCCAAACCCGGCCCGCGATCAGGCGAGCGTCGGTAACGTCGCCGCCATGCTGATGGCCGCTCTGCGCGACATGCAGTGGCGACGACGGCGTTTCGTCATCGCAATCCTGTCGACCTCCATCATCTTCGCGATGACACTCGTTCTCACCGGCCTCGCCAACGGGTTCCGGGTGGAAGCTGACAAAACCGTCGATTCTCTCGGCGTCGATCTGTTCCTGGTCAAGGCGGGCGCATCCGGCCCGTTCGTCGGCGCGACCCCGTTTGCGCCGGTAGAACTGCGACGAGTCGCCGACGCCCCCGGTGTGGACGCGGCGGCGCCACTGGCTTACGCCGGAGGTACCGCCACCCTCGGTGGTTCGACGCGCAATGTGGATATCTTCGGCGCGCCGGAGAACGGACCGGGGATGCCGGCCGTGTCCGAGGGCCGCCCACCGTCGACTCCGGAGGAGGTCGCGGTCTCGAGCACGCTCGGCAGAGGGCTCGGCGATGACGTCGAAATCGCCTCACGCACGCTACGCATCGTCGGCATCGTGGAGAATTCCACGGCCCTGGCGAACCTGCCCAACGTCTTCCTCACGACGCAGGGCGCGCAGCAACTCATCTACGGTGGTCAACCGTTGGTCGCATCGATCGGCATACGCGGCACCCTCGAGCAGGCGCCACCGGGATACCGCGCCATCGACCGAAACGGCGCGGTCGAGGACTTGCTGCGGCCCCTGAAAGTGGCCGTCAACTCGATCACGATCGTGGCCGTGTTGCTGTGGGTCGTCGCGGCACTCGTCGTCGGGTCGGTGATCTACCTGTCCGCGCTCGAACGCCTGCGAGATTTCGCCGTATTCAAGGCGATTGGCGTTTCCACCGCGAGCATCGGGGCTGGGCTCGCGATGCAGGCGATCATCGTGGCACTGCTCGCCGCGCTCGTCGGAGCGGGGCTTTCGATGTTGCTCGGGCCGCTGTTTCCGATGCAGGTCATCGTTCCCGGTGTAGCCTTCATCGCGCTCCCCATGATCGCCATCGTCATCGGATTGATCGCCAGCGCAACGGGACTGCACCGTGCGGTGTCGGTCGACCCCGCGATCGCGTTCGGGGGTCCTTGAGCCGTGGGCGATCTCAGCATTCAGGACCTGGTGGTCGAGTACTCCAGCGGTGCCGACACCATCCGCCCCATCAACGGCCTCAACCTCGACGTGGCCGCCGGTTCACTGGTGATCCTGTTGGGCCCCAGCGGTTGCGGAAAGACGACGTTGTTGTCCTGCCTGGGCGGCATATTGAGGCCCACCAGCGGTGCCATCAAGTTCGGCGACGTCGACGTCACGTCGTTGGACGTCCGCGGGATGTCGAAATACCGACGCGAAACCGTCGGCATCGTGTTTCAGGCGTTCAATCTCGTACCGAGCCTGACCGCACTGGAGAACGTGATGGTACCGCTGCTGGCGTCGGGCCTGCAGCGTCGCGCCGCCCGCAAGCGCGCCGGGCAGCTGCTCTCCCGCGTCGGTCTCGAGGAACGTGTGTCTCACCGGCCCGGTGATCTGAGCGGTGGCCAACAGCAGCGCGTCGCCGTCGCGCGGGCGATCGCGCTCGATCCTCCCCTGGTGCTGGCCGACGAGCCCACCGCGCACCTGGACTTCATTCAGGTCGAGGAAGTACTGCGGCTGATCCGCGAACTGGCCACCGGTGACCGGATGGTGGTCGTCGCGACCCACGACAGCCGGATTCTGCCGCTGGCCGACCGTGTCGTCGAGCTTGTGCCGGACTTCGCCTCCAGTGACCGGCCCCCCGACACCGTTCGGCTGGAGTCCGGCGATGTGTTGTTCGAACAGGGGACGATGGGCGAGCTGATTTATGTGGTAGCCGAGGGCGAGCTCGAGATCATCCGCGAATTGGCCAGCGGCGGCGAAGAACTGCAGAAGCTCGCCAAGCGCGGCGACTACCTCGGCGAGATCGGCCCCGTGTTCCACCTGCCGCGTTCGGCGACGGTGCGAGCACGCACCGATGCGACGGTCATCGGCTATACCGTGCGGGCCTTCCGGGAGCGCCTCGGCGCAGGCGGCATACGCGACCTCATCGAACACCGGCCGCTGCCACCGGTTTGAACCCTTCGGGGCACCAGCTCGTCGTTGGGGCATGTACACCCCAGTCGAGGCACTCGCGACCGCGGTCATCGAGGCCATGAACTCCAGGCAGCTGGAGACAATCCGCGACTTGGTCACCGACGATTTCGTCGACCACGGCTCGCCGGTCCCCCTGCCGCCGGGTCCGGACGGCTACATCGCAATCCTGACCTTCGTCACGACCGTCCTGCAGGTCCGCTACGAGTTGCACGACGTCGTCGCCGGCACAGACATCGTCGCGATCCGCGCCACCGCCCACGGCGTCAATGCGGTAGCACCGCAGGGCATCGAGCCCACCGGCCTGCCGTTCGCGATGAAAACTGCCCACTTCTTCCGTTCCCGCGACGGCCTGCTGTGCGAACACTGGGGTATCCGCGACGAACTCGACGTGCTCTATCAGGTCGGCGCACTGGCGCCTACCGATTACTCACTGACTAGCCCGGCACGAGGCTGAGCAGTACGTCGGGGCCGATCGATTCGACGCCGTCGAACCGCCACCGCTGTGCGTGAGCGATCGACAGCACCCCGACGTCGTCGACCACACTGATAGGGCCGCCCAACAGAATTGGCCCCACATACGCCAGAATACGGTCGATCACGCCGGCCCGCAGAAACGCACCGGCCAACGTCGGCCCACCCTCGAGCAGCACGTCGGTGCGGTCCGACAGCGCCTTGATCACCTCGTGCGGGTCTCGCGTGCGAATCACCATCGTGCGCGAGTCGTCATTCAAAACCTTTGCTTCAGAGGAAATCTCGCGTTCCCCGACCACGACGCGCAACGGCTGGCGTTCGGCCAACGAACCATCGGGCAACCGGGCGGTGAGCAACGGGTCGTCGACGAACACCGTGCCCGTGCCCACCAGGATGGCATCGGCAACCGCACGTCTGCGGTGCACGTCGGCGCGTGCGGCCTCGCTGGTGATCCACTGGCTGCTGCCGTCTGCGGCCGCGCTGCGACCGTCGACACTGGTGGCGAATTTCCATGTGACATGCGGCAATCCGGTGCGCTGCTTGTGCAACCACTCCCTCAGCGGGCCGCCGGCGACCCGATCGGCCAGCACTCCGGCAACCACCTCGAGACCCGTTTCTGCCAGCCGCGAAGCGCCGCCCGCCGCGGCCGGATTCGGGTCGGTGACGGCGTAGGCCACTGCCGAAACCCCGGCTGCGACAAGCGCGTCCACGCACGGCGGCGTCCGGCCGTGGTGATTGCACGGTTCCAGCGTCACGACCGCGGTGCCGCCGACGGCGCGCTCGCCTGCCCTGCGCAAGGCGAGAACCTCGGCGTGCGGGCCGCCCGTCGGCGCGGTCGCACCGACACCGGCGACCTCGTTGTCGCTGTCCAGGATCACGGCGCCGACCGGCGGATTCGGATACGTGCTGCCCTTGACCTTCTCGGACTGTTCGATCGCCAGCCGCATCGCGGCCTCGAGATTCAAGGTCGGACCTCCCTCCGAAAACTTTTGATTTCGTTTCGGGGGGGCATCCGATCCCCGGAGTAAGGCTGGCGCGCTTGGTCGGAGTTGTCGGTGCTGGTGGTTAGAGTGCGGCCATGTCCCGGTTCCGGCTGTTGCCTACCGTTAAGCAGGAGCAGGCGCTTTTGGAACACTGCCGGGATGCGCGGTATGTGTGGAATGTGGCGGTGGAGCAGCAGATGCACTGGCAACGAGGGCGCAAGGCTCCCGGCTATGTCGAGCAGGCTGCGCAGTTGACGGAGGCGCGTGCAGAGTACGCGTGGCTTCGTGCCGGGAGTCAGACGGTGCAGCAGCAGGCGTTGCGAGATTTCGCACAAGCTATGCGGAACTTCTTTAGAGGGACGCACCGTCGCCCGACTTGGCGCAAAGCCAGCGTGCACGAGGGGTTTCGGCAGGTGGCTGTGAAACCGCGACATGTTGAGCGGTTGAACCGCCGCTTTGGTCGGGTCTGGGTGCCGAAGGTGGGGTGGGTGCGGTTTCGGCTGTCGCGTCCGGTGCCAGACGGTGTCAAGTCTTACCGGGTTACCCGTGATCGGGCTGGTCGATGGCATGTCGCGTTCGCGCACATCCCCTACCCGATTACAGCGCCCGGCGACGGCAGCGTGGTGGGAATCGACCGTGGGGTAGCCGTGTCGGCCGCGTTGTCCACCGGCGAACTGCTGCACGCACCGAGTCTTACTGGCGGTGAGTCGAAGCGGTTGGTAGTGCTCCAGCGGCGGCTTGCCCGGGCCAAGCAAGGCTCCAACCGCCGTCGGAGGACGAAACGGGCGGTCGCGAAGCTGAAAGCGCGCGAGAGGGATCATCGTAAGGACTGGGTCGAGAAGACCACAACTGAACTCGCGCGGCGGTTTGACGTGATCAGGATCGAGGCTCTCGACGTGCGCGTGATGACTCGTTCTGCGCGTGGCACCATCGAGCAACCCGGCGTGCGAGTCGCAGAGAAACGTGGGCTCAACCGTGCAATCAGCCGCAGCGGTTGGGGGCTTTTGGCCACGCGTTTGCAGCATAAGGCTTTCGGCCGGGTCGAGCAGATCCCGGCCGCGTATACGTCGCAACGTTGCGCCGCGTGCGGGCACGTCGCACCCGAGAACCGCAAGAGCCAAGCGGTCTTCGAGTGCGAAGCCTGCACTACCGGCCGGTGCAACGCCGACGTCAACGCTGCACGAAACATCGCCGCCGGACGGGCGGTGACCGCACGGGGAGACCTCGCCGGCAGGCGGTCTGTGAACCGTGAACCTCAATTCGCTACTCCTGCCGCATAAGCCGATGGGAGGGGGAATGAAATCCTCGGACTTCAATCCGGGGAGGACGTCAAATACGAAGATGGTTGGACGCCGCGGCCGCCTTGCGGCGCAACGACTCGATCGCGGCGGCGGGATCCGCGGCGCTGTAGACCGCCGAACCCGCCACGAAGCAGTCCACCCCGGCCAGCGCCGCCTCTTCGATGGTGTCGTCGTTGATGCCGCCGTCGATCTCGACCACGATGGTCAGTTCGCCGGCGTCGACCAGGCGGCGCAAAGTACCGACCTTCGGCAGCACCTCGGCGATGAACTTCTGGCCGCCGAATCCCGGTTCCACCGACATGATCAGCACCGTGTCGAACTCCCGCAGGATCTCCAGGTAGGGCTCGATCGGCGTACCGGGCTTGACGGAGAGTCCCGCCTTCGCGCCTGCGGCCCGGATGTCGCGGGCCACACCGACCGGGTTGTCGGTGGCCTCGGCATGGAACGTGACGTTGTAGGCGCCCGCCTCCGCATACGGGGGCGCCCAGCGATCGGGATTGTCGATCATCAGGTGGCAGTCCATCGGAATGTCGGTCCGCTTGAGCAGTGCTTCGACGACGGGTAGGCCGATGGTGAGGTTGGGTACGAAATGGTTGTCCATCACATCGACGTGCAACCAGTCTGCGCCGGTCACCGCGGCGGCCTCGTCACCCAACTCGGCGAAGTCAGCGGCCAGAATCGACGGCGCGATCAACGGCTTCGACATGTGCCTCACCCTAACTGTTGGCTCTTTCCACGTGGCTCTTCGCGCAAGCGCTCATCTTCCACGTGGCTCTTCGCGCAAGCGCTCATCGCTACGCGAGCGGCTCATCGCACTTTGAGGGATGCCGCGAACATGGCATCGGTGCCGTGCCGGTGCGGCCACAGCTGCACGTACGGCCCGTCGCCGAGGTCGTCCACCGGGTCGAACAACGGCCGCGCGTCCAGCGCGGTGACAGGGTGGCGACGCAGCGCGTCCGCGACAACGCCGACGGTCTCGACAAGGTGCGGCGAACAGGTGGCGTACAGCACCACGCCGCCGGGCCGGGTCAGCCGGATCGCCGATGCCAGCAGCTCGCGTTGCAGCTTGGCCAGCTGTGGCACGTCGCCGGGCACTCGGCGCCAGCGCGCCTCGGGCCTGCGCCGCAGTGCGCCCAGCCCGGTGCATGGCGCATCGACCAGGACCCGGTCGAAGCCGGGATCCAGCCCGGGATCTCGGCCGTCGACGCGCAGCACGTCGACCGGCAGGCCGCCGGTGTTCTGCTCGACGAAGTCGGCGCGCCGCGACGTGGGTTCGACCGCGGTGACGCGCGCTCCGTCGGCGGTGAGCGCCGCCAGAAGCGCCGTCTTGCCGCCGGGCCCGGCGCAGAGGTCCAGCCAGCGCCCGCCGTCGGGTCCGTCCAACTCGGCCAGTGTCAGGGCACGGGCCACCAACTGGCTGCCCTCGTCCTGCACGAGCGCGGCGCCGTCACGGATCGGTGCGAGCCGACCCGGATCGCCGCCGGACAGGTACACCGCATACGGCGAGTAGCGGCCCACGGTGCCGTCCACCCGTTCGGCCAACTGTTCGGCGGTCAGCACACCGGGCCGCGCGGCCAGATGCACCGAAGGTCGCTCGTCGTCGCTGGCCAGCAGCGCGTCCAGCTGTCCGGCCCCTGCTCCGAGCGCGTCGGCGAACGCCTGGGCGATCCACCGGGGATGCGCATGCACGAACGCCGCGTGGCCGACGGGATCGGTGGCCGCGTCGGGCGCCAGCTCGTCCACCCACGACTTCTCGTCGCGACGCGCGATGGTGCGCAACACGCCGTTGACGAAACCGGCTCGTGCAGAATCGAATTCGATACCGGCCTGCTCGACGGTGGTGGAGACGGCGGCGTGTTGTTCGACACGGGTGCGCAGCAGTTGGTAGGTACCGAGCCGCAGCAGGTCCAGCAGGACGGGGTCGATCCTGTCCGGCGGACGTCCCGCGGCCGCCTCGATGACCGCGTCCAGCAGTCCACGGGTGCGGCAGGTGCCGTAGGTGAGTTCGGTCGCGAACGCGGCGTCGCGGCCGGTGATGCCGCGGTCGCGCAACAACGCCGGCAGCGCGAGGTTGGCGTAGGCATCCTGCTCAGAGACCGCGCGCAGCACGTCGAACGCCGCGCGCCGGGCAGGGTCGAGCGGCTTGCGCCGCGCTGAACGCTTGTCGTTGCGGGGCCTGGTCATTCGGCGCGCGCGGATTCGTCGAGTCGGGCGCCGCGCGCCCAGTCAGAGGCGTTCATCAGCTTCTTCCCAGGGGCCTGGAGGGCGCCGAGCACGACGGGCTGGGTTCCGGTGCCGATGCGTACACCGTTGCGTTCGACCCGAATCGCACCGGGCGGCATGGCGTCTGCGGATTCGTCGACGGTCACGGCGCCGAGCTTGACGCGCAGCTCGCCGATCATGGTCCACGCGCCGGGGTTGGGGGTGACGGCCCGGATGCGTCGCTCGACGACATGGGCGGGCAGGTCCCATCGCACCCTGGCCTCCTCGACGGTGATCTTGGGTGCGATGGTGACGCCGTCGGCTGGCTGCGGGACGGGCGTGAGTGACGTGTCGGCGATGCCGTCGATGGTCGTGGCGAGAAGTGTTGCACCCGAGATCGACAGCCGCGCAAGAAGTTCCCCTGCGGTGTCGGTGGGTCGGACGGTCTCGGTGACCACGCCGTACACCGGTCCGGAGTCGAGTGCAGGCTCGATCTGGAACGTCGTGGCACCCGTAACGGTGTCCCCCGCGGCGATGGCCGCCTGCACCGGGGCCGCGCCGCGCCAGGCGGGCAGCAGCGAGAAGTGCAGGTTGACCCAGCCGTGCTTGGGCACCGCGAGCAGTCGCCCACTGAGCAGCGCGCCGTATGCGACGACGGCGCAACAGTCGGGCGCCAGCTCGGTCAGTTCGGCGATGAACTCGTCGGAGTTGGGCCTAGCCGGCCGCAGCACCGGGATGTCGTGCTCCAGCGCGAACCGGGCGACCGGCGACGGCGACGGTTTGCCGCGCCGGCCGGAGGCGGCGTCTGGGCGGGTCAGGACGGCGGCGACGTCGTGGCGTGGCGAATCGACGAGCCGCTGCAGCGAGGGCACGGCGGGCTCGGGGGTGCCTGCAAAGACGAGACGCACCGCGTCAGTCTAGGAAGTGCCCGCCGGGACGATCCCGCGGACGGCCCAGGCGCGGGCCGTCAGCGTGAAGCCGACATACCCAAGTCGGGTGCACAACCGGGACCGCAGCGCGTCGCGCCGAGGCTCCGGCAGGGATGTCGCGTAGACACCGGCCGGGCCCTGGCCGAGGAGAAACGGCTGCCAATAATCGTCGAACGACGCGAAACTCTGCTCGATGGCCAGTGAGGTGTCCTCGACATCGTGCAATCCCTGTTCCCACCATGCCCTCACCAGATCGCCCCGCCGACTCAGCGGCATGTGACGTTCATCGGGAGCGTCGGGATCGAGTGCGATGGCTTCGTCCCAGAACGCACGAAGCATCTCCATCCCGTCGCCGTAATCCCAAACCGCCGCGGCGACAACACCTCCTGGTCGCGTGACGCGAACCATTTCCCGTAGTGCGGTGGCCGGAGCGGGCACGAAATTCAGCGCGAGCAGGGATAGCGCTTTGTCGAAGCTGTCGTCGGCGAATCGAAGCGACTGGGCGTCTCCCACCTCGAACCGGATGCCGTCGCCGGACGCAGCAGCGACGTAGGCACGAGAAGGGTCGATGCCGGTCACGCGTGCAGACGGGATCGTCGCGACGGCGAACGTCAGTGCGCCGGTGCCGGATCCCACGTCCAGGACCTCGTCGCCCTCGGCGACGTCCGCGAACGCCACGAGTTGCGGCGCCAGGCGACGGCTCCACCGTCCCATGAACTGTTCGTAGTCGTCGCTCGCGGAAAACACATCACTCCTTCAGCGCGGCGTCTGGTAGTACTCGCGCTCGGACACTCCGGTCAGCGGCGCCACGAACATCCACGGGATGGTGCTGATCAGCCCGTTGAGGGTGGCCACCGCGTCGTTGTAGTACTGACGCGCGAAGGCCAGCTTGTTCTCGGTGTCGGCGAGGTTGTCCTGCAGATTCAAGAAGTTGTTCGAGGAGTTGAGTTGCGGATAGCTCTGGCCGAGCGCCAGCAGCGGCGCCAACGCGGTGTCCAGATCCTTCTCGGCGGCGCTGCGCTGTGCGACCGACTTGCCGCTCGTCGCCGAGGTCAGCGCCGCGCGCGCATTGGTGGCGTGGTCGAGGATGCCCTTCTCGTGCGTGGCGAACGTCTGCACCGTCTGCACCAGGCTGGGTATCAGCGACGCCCGCCGCGTCAGCTCGACATCGATGCCGCTGAGCGCCTCGGCGACGCGCACATCCGCCGAGCGGATCTTGTTGTAGCCCGCCACGAAGATGACCAGCGCCAGCAGCGCGAGCACCAGCACGATGATGAGCAGAAGCCTCACCATGATCCGCCTCCTCCTCCACCGCCGCCGCCCCCGCCGCCGCCGCTGAAGCCACCGCCACCACCACTGCTGCTGGACGACGAGGACTGCGATGCGGTGTAGGCGCCGATCGACGACGACAACGCAGACTCGAAGCTGTCGAAGTTCGGCCCATCGGACCCACCGACAAAACCTGCACTGGTCGTCGACGACGAGTTGTACCAATCAGGTTGCGGCGCAACGGTACCCGTCGTCGTCTGGTACTTCTTCGCCCACAATGCGGCGGCACCTGCGGCGACCGCGAACGGGACATAGGCCATGTAGAGGTCCTTGCGGGCGCCGAAGTCAAAACGCGTCTCCGCCGAGTCGGTGGTCAGCATGCGGTGGAATCCGCCAGCGCGCGACCACAGTTCGCGTCCGCTGTCGGTGCGCCGGCTTCCGACACCATCCTTCCAGGACGCCGTGGAGAACAGGAAGAACGCCGCGAAGGGCAGCGCCCACATGGTGGCCGAAAAGCCCCAGCGGAAGAAGCCGAACAGCATGAGGATGAAGGCGATCGCGTTGGCGGTGCGGACCCACAGTTCCTTCCTGCGCTTGACCATCAGCCCGTTGTCGAACGCCCACTTCCGCACCGCCTCGGCCAGATCCGTCTTGGCCTTGCTCAGCTTCTTGCCGGCTGTGACGGTGTGCTTGGCCTCGAATTCGGTGCCCGGGCCCATCACCTTCAGCGCTGACCCGACCGCCACGCTGACGGGGTCGACGTCAGCCCATGCGCCCTTCTCAGCCTTGCCGCGCAGGTTCCACTGCTCCTCGCTGACCTGCCGCATGTCGATCAGGCCGCGTTCGGCGAGGTAGAACAGCGTGGCGGTCAGACCGTTCTTCGGCACGCTCTCGGTGCGGATGTATTCGGTCTGCACGGGCCCCAGACCCGGCGGCGGCCCGTACTGCAGCGGGAATCCCGGTGAGGGTTCAACGGTGGTGCGGTACCAGAGGATCGCGCCGAGCCCGAAGGCCACGGTGAGTGCGACCACCCACAGCACACCGGCCAGGGACTGGCCGAGGATGCGGTCCCATGTGTAGGGCCATGGCACCTCGGTTCTGGGCGGGGTCGGCACGTCGACACCTGCGCGCAGCGTCACCGGGGTGCGCGGCCGAACGTTCGACGCCGACAACTCGACCTTGTGGCCGGTGACGGTCAGGTCGCCGCAGGCCGTACCGACGCCGAAGCCGACGGAACACTGCGCCCGGCCGATCTTGCCGGGCATCGTGACCGAGATGTCGGCGCGTCGGATTGTGTTGTTCCAGGCCTGGCCGATCACGTTCCAGTAGAAGACGGAGGGCGATGCGGCGGCCTCGCCGGTCGAGTCGGCGAATGTCTTGTCCGCGCCGGTGGCCCCGGGATCCAGGACGCCGTCGATGATGTAGCGGATCTCGAACACGTGCGTGCCGGCGCTCAGGTATTGGTCCGGATCGCCGATCTTGGCCACTCTGAACCGCTCGGCGCCCTCCCACAACATCTGGTAGGGCACCCATTCGCGGTCGAGGAGGATCGAGGTGACTTCGGGCGTCTGGCGCACGCCGGGGTCGTTCTGGTTGTCGACCGCCCAGTACTTGAAGAGGCCGTGGCGCCCGCTGGGGAACTCCGCGGTAATCGTCTCGACGGCGTCGAGGTGGCCGCCCGCGCTGACGATCAGGTCGACGTCGTAGTTGCTGAACACCACGGGGTCGCTTGCGTCCGACACCTCTGCCCCCGGGCGGATCACCAGTGGCCACAGCACCCCAACGGCGATGAGCGCCAACGGAATCAGCGCCAGGAAAACTCGCCGCACGCGAACCTCCTGTCCACACCGCCGAAGCGTGCCCGCCCTACCCTATGTGCAAGGGGTCGATTTGCACACGAACCGGCTGTTGATCGTGGCGGGCACTGAGCACCCCGCTCGCACGTCGCAGCGCGGCCGCGAGCGGCAGTCCGGCGTCGCGCGGCACTCGCACCAGCATCCGGATCACCGGGATTTCGCGCGGGGTGCCGGGCGGCCGACGTGCACCGGGCGGCAGGTCGGCGGGTCCGAGCACCTCGGCGTCGTCGGGCAGCTCTGACGTGTCGAGCAGAGCGTGTACCGCCTCGGTGGCGCCGTCGACCGCCGCCATGTGCACCGCCGGTGGCAGCCCCACCTCGGCACGGGAGTCGAGTTCGGCTTCGGCGTGTCCGACGGGATCCCAGCGGATCATCGCCTGCACGGTGGGGATCGCCGACTCCCCGACCACTGCGACCACCCCGCCGTCCTCGCGGCAACGGACAAGAGCGGCGGCTGCCATCCAGCGACGCAAGGCGTCCTCGGAGGCGCGAAGGTCCTGGCGGCCGAGCAACGCCCAGGTGTCGAGGAGCAGGGCCGCTCCGTACCCCCCGGCGGCCGCGGGTTCTGCGCCGGGTGTCGCGACGACAACGGCCGGTTCGGCGGGCACGGCGGCGCTCATCGAGTCGCCCCCCGAGGTGACGACGGTGGTGCCGGGAAACGCGCGGCCGAGTTCCTCAGCGGTGCGGCGGGCGCCGACGACGACCGCGCGAACGGCGTCGGAGCCACAGCGCGTGCACCGCAGGGCCGGTTCGTTGCGGCCGCACCAGCGACACACCGCCCCCGCGGTGTCCCGTTCGGGCAGCGACAACGGGCCGGTGCAAAGCCGGCAGCGAGCGATCGTGCGGCAGCGGCCGCATGCCAGCGCGGGCACATATCCGCGGCGGGGCACCTGAACCAGCACCGGTAATCCCGACTCCAGCGCCTTGCGCGCGGTCTGCAGGGCCATCGACGGCAGCCGGGCCGTCCGCGCGGCGGGGTCACGCTCCTGCGCGAAACCGCTGTCCTCGAGCGCGATGATGCGCGGCGAGTGTGCACGCACTGCCTGCCTGGGGGCCACCAGATCGTGCGCCCAGCGGCTGCGGACCAACGCCTGCGCCTCGGCGGTGCGGGCATATCCGCCGATCAGCGACGCGCAACGCAATTGATGGGCGCGCAGCATCGCCACCTCGCGGGCGTGCGGATAGGGAGAACGGGGCTCGGCGAGCGTGTCGTCGCCGTCGTCCCACACCATCACCAGGCCGAGATTCGCGACGGGGGCGAACACCGCACTGCGGGTGCCGATGACGATCCGGGCGCCGCCGCGCAGCACGGACAGCCACCGACGGTAGCGCTGTGCGGGGCCGAGCCCTGCCGACAAGGCCACGACCCGAGACTCCTCGACGTACCGGGTGGCCGCGGCCTGCATCGCGTCGACGTCGCGCTGGTCCGGCACGATGACCAGGGCGCCGCGGCCGGAGTTCGCCGTCACCGCGGCCGCTTCCGCGAGGCGGTCGGTCCAGCGCTCCCCCGGCAGCGCCTGCCATACCGCGCGGGCGGCGCGTCCCTCGCCCAGCGCGGCAATGTACTGCTCGCCGCGGCCATATGCCGCCCATGGTGTGGCGTCCACGGGTGCGGGGGTGAACGGTGGCAACTCGGGCGGAGTCTGCTTCTCGACGTTGGCATGCCGCGGCGGGACGGCGAGCCGCAGGACGTCCGCCCGGCTGCCCGCGTAGCGCGCCGCGACGGCGTCGGCCAGTCGCCGCACGTCCGGCGTCAGCACCGGCTCCGCGGACACGACGCGGTCCAACCAGCCCAGCTTTCCGACATGGTCTGTGTCCGAACGTCTTTCGAGCACAAACGCGTCGACGAGCCGCCCGTGGAACCGCACCCGCACCCGCACGCCGGGCTGCGCGTCGTCGGATTGTTCCGACGACACCAGATAGTCGAATTCGCGATCCAGGTGCGGCACGGACAGCATCGGCAGCACGCGCGCGATCGGCTCGTGCTCGGCTTGCTGCCGCGTTGCGCTCACCTAAGCAGATGTAGCAGACGACTCAGACGTGCGACCGAAGAAGAAGCCCGCAGTGATGAGCATCAATGACGTTGCATATGCCCACCAGATGGGCACCGCCAGCGCCTCTGTGTTTGTTGACGCAAGGACGAACTTGCCGATGCCGATCATGCCGTCGGACACCGCGAAGCAGACCGCACCCAGCGCCGTCCACGGCGTCGGCAGCCGCGCCATCAATGCGGTGCACACCATAGCGCCGAGCACGGCGATGTAGAGCGTGACCGGAACCGCCATCCCTTCGGCGGTCAAACTCGGCCAGAACCACACCAGCAGCGCCACACACGCGACGACCGTGACCGCGGCGGCCCCAAGGCGGGCCGCCGATCGCACAGCCAGTGGGAGCAGCGCGGCCAGGAAGCACAGATGCGCGACGAGGAAGGCGCCCAGCCCCAGCACGAACGACGGCTCCCACCACGGCATCGCCAACAGAAAGTCGCCTGCGGCCGAGAACAGCAGCGCCGCGACGAGCCAGCGACGTTCCCGCGCAATCGGGTGAGTCAACGCCGCGGCGGCGAGCAGCCCCGCCGCCGCCGCCTTGACGGCCGGTTGCAGCGCGAACTGGCCGGTGAGCTCGGCGCCCGACGGCAGCCGCAGGGCCGTCACGATGAGGAAAACGCCGTAACAGGCGCCGACGACGGCGGCACCAACCCACAGAAGCCTGGTTCGCGGGGCTGCGTACCGTGTCCCCATGTCCGTCGCTGAGGAGAAGCCGGCCGTCGACGCCATCATGCAGAAGGTACTGGAGGCGACGCCGTTTCAGTTGACAACCGACGGAGGCGTGGAGGCGGCGCGCCAAAGGTTCCGCGACGTGCCTCGTCGCGAGGTCCATCCCGAAGTCGCCAGTCAGGACCGCACCATCGAAGGGCCCGCGGGACCGATTCCGATCCGTGTGTACCGGCCCACGGCGGGCGAGTCCGCTCCACCGGTGGTGGTGTACATCCACGGCGGCGGCTGGGTGGTCGGCGACCTCGACACGTACGACGGCATTGCGCGCCGCCACGTGGTCGGCACGGGCGCTGTCGTGGTGTCGGTGGACTACCGGCTGGCACCCGAACATCCCTATCCGGCCGCCGTCGAAGACGCTTGGGCAGCAACACGATGGGTGGCTGCCCACGCCGGCGAGCTCGGCGTCGACGCCGATCGGTTGGCGGTCGCCGGCGATTCAGCGGGTGGGAATCTGGCGGCCGTGGTGTCACTACTTGCGCGCGATGCGGGCGGTCCGCCAATACTCTTTCAGCTCTTGTGGTATCCCTCGACGACCTTTGATACCTCGCTGCCTTCGTTCACGGAGAATGCGCACGCGCCGATCCTCGACATCGACGGATGCAAGGGATGCACCCGTTGGTACATCGGCGATATGGACCTGACGGATATGCCGGCGACGCTGGCACCTGCCCGAGCCGAGAACCTGGCCGGACTGCCACCCGCCTACATCGCCGTCGCGGGCCATGACCCGCTGCGTGATGACGGCGCGCGCTATGCCGAACTACTCGTCGCGGCGGGGGTTCCCGTCGAACTGCACAATGCCGAGTCACTCGTCCACGGCTATGTCGCCTACGACGGGGCGGTGCCGGCGGCCACAGAGGCGGTCGGGCGCGGCATGAACGCGCTCCGCGATGCGTTACACCCTGCATGAGTAGCGGGAATTCGGTCGATATCGTGCACGCCTTCTGGGATGAGGTGTGGAATGCGCACGACCCGTCGGCGGTCGACAGATTCGTGGTCGACGATTTCGTGATCGTCACCGGCGGCGAGACGGTCGAAGGCCGGGAGAACTTCAAGGACTGGATCGAAGGCTTCCTTTCGAAGGTCAACGGCCTTCACCTGGAGGTCATCGAGTCGTTCCAGAACGCCGATGGCAGCCGGGTCGCGTCGCAGTGGTTGCTCACAGGGACCAACAACGGCTTCGCCGGCACAACTCCCGACCAGCAGGAGATCAAGATGACCGGCACGGCCGTGTGGGCGGTGCGCGAGGACGGCAAGCTGCTCAGCAACCGCGTCGAGCGCGCTGCATTGGAACAACTGCAGCGGCTGACGGCATCGAGGTGACGGAACCGGAGGTGCTCGACGCACGCACCGCGCCGGAGTGGGAGAAATGGCTGGAAGCCAATCATGCTGCTGCGTCGGCGATCTGGCTGCGGCTGCTCAACAAGAACGCACCCGAGCCCGGAATGTCGTATGGCCAGGCGGTGGAGATCGCACTGTGTTTCGGGTGGATCGACAGCATGGCGCGCAAGTACGACGACGTGTCCCGCATTCAGCGGTTCAGCCCGCGCAAGCCCCGCAGCCCTTGGTCGGCGTCGAATGTCGAACGGATACAACGCCTGCTCGAAGCGGGACGGGTGCGCGAAGCGGGGCTACGCGAGGTCGAGGCCGCCAAGGCCGACGGTCGGTGGCCCAGTAACTAACCTGCCCGCGGATACGCTTTGACACCCGTCGGCGGTGAGGCCGACGATGCACAGCAGGTCGACCGCCAGCGTGGAGCGCGCCTCGTTGAGCAACGCGCGAAACGACGTGCCCACGGCCTGAGCACCGATTCTCAGACGGCGGCCTTGAGCTCCTCGACCTTGTTGAGCTGCTCCCACGGCAGTTCGACGTCGGTGCGGCCGAAGTGGCCGTACGCCGCCGTCTGCGCGTAGATGGGCCGCAGCAGGTCCAGATCGCGGACGATCGCGCCGGGCCGTAGGTCGAACACCGAGGTGATGGCCTTCTCGATGCGGGTCGGGTCGACGGTTTCGCTGCCGAAGGTCTCGACGAACAGGCCGACGGGGGCCGCCTTGCCGATCGCGTAGGCCACCTGCACCTCGACGCGCTCCGCCAGACCGGCGGCGACCACGTTCTTTGCCACCCAGCGCATCGCATACGCGGCGGAACGGTCGACCTTCGACGGATCCTTGCCCGAGAATGCACCGCCGCCGTGGCGGGCCCATCCACCGTAGGTGTCGACGATGATCTTGCGGCCGGTCAGGCCCGCGTCGCCCATCGGTCCACCGAGCACGAACTTGCCGGTCGGGTTGACCAGCAGGCGGAAGTCGGAGGTGTCCATCGTGTCGTGGTTCAGGTCGGCCAGCACCGTGTTGACAACCTTCTCCCGGATGTCCGGAGACAACGTCGCGTCCAGGTCGATACCGGCGGCGTGCTGCGTAGAGAGCACCACGGTGTCCAGACGCACCGGCGTAGTGCCGTCGTACTGAACGGTGACCTGGGTCTTGCCGTCGGGCCGCAGGTAGTCCAGCACGCCGCTCTTGCGAACCTCGGTCAGCCGCCGTGACAGGCGGTGGGCCAGCGCGATCGGCAGCGGCATCAACTCGGGGGTGTCCTTGATGGCGTAGCCGAACATCAGGCCCTGGTCGCCGGCGCCTTGGGAGTCCAGCGGGTCACCAGCGCCTTCGACGCGTGTCTCGTGGGCGGTGTCGACGCCCTGCGCGATATCCGGCGACTGTGCGCCGATGCCGATGTTGACGCCGCAGGTCTTGCCGTCGAAGCCCTTCTCCGACGAGTCATAGCCGATCTCGAGAATGCGATCGCGCACCGTGTTGGTGATGTCGGCGAACGCTTCCTTCGCGGTGGTCGTGACCTCGCCGACGACATGCACCTGCCCTGTGGTGACCAACGTCTCCACCGCCACGCGGGATTTGGGATCGTCCGCGAGCAACGCATCCAGCACCGAGTCGCTAATGGCGTCGCAGATCTTGTCGGGGTGGCCTTCGGTCACCGACTCACTGGTAAACAGCCGAGCTTCACTCACGGTGTGATCCTTCCGAAACTTAGTTAATCGAATTATATCGCTGCCTTGTTGCACCCAAGCGCGCGGGCCGGTTGCGCGCAACCCTTTCGCGCAGCCAGACACGTGATTCGAGTTACCCGCTGCCGCTCTGCAGGAAGGCCACGATCGCGTCAACGATACGGCTGGCCATCAGAGTTTTCGAACCGTGTTCCAAGGCGGCCTCCGCGCCGTCGGCTGCCAGCAGCCATCCGTCATTGTTGTCCACTTCGAACGCCCGATTCTCGCCGACGGCATTGACCACGAGCAAATCGCACCCCTTGCGCTGCAATTTGGCGCGGGCGTGGAAGAGCACGTCTCCGTTGGCGTCGCCGGTTTCCGCGGCGAACCCGACGATGGCCCTCATGTTGGGCAGCTGACCGTCCGTTCGCGCGCGCACGGCGCCCGCGAGTATGTCGTCGGTGCGGGTGAGTTCGATGATCGGCGCCGCGGCATTGGGATCGGCGGCCTTTTTGATCTTGCTGGTCTGCACCTGCGTCGGGCGGAAGTCGGCGACCGCGGCGGCCATCACCAGCACGTGGGCGTCGGGCGCGTGCTTGGAGACGGCGTCCTTGAGTTGGGCGGCCGATCCGATGTGGACCACATCCACACCCGCCGGGTCGATGAGGCCGGCGGTGTTGCCGGCGATCAACGTGACGTCGGCGCCGCGTTGTGCCATCACCCGGGCCATCGCATAGCCCTGCTTGCCGGAACTGCGGTTGCCGATGAACCGGACCGGGTCGATGGTTTCGCGGGTACCGCCGGCGCTGACGAGGACCTTCACGCCGGCCATGTCGTAGGGCAGGGCGTCGGGGCGGTCCAGCAGCAGCTGGGCGAGCGTGGTGATCTCCTCGGCCTCGGGCAGCCGTCCTGCACCGCTGTCGGCGCCGGTGAGCCGCCCGGACGCCGGTTCCAGCACGATGGCCCCGCGGCGGCGCAACGCGGCGACGTTGTCGACGGTGGCCGGGTGGAACCACATCTCGGTGTGCATCGCGGGCGCGAAGAGCACCGGACATCGTGCGGTGAGCAGCGTGGCCGTCAGCAGGTCGTCGGCGCGCCCTGCGACCGCCCGCGCCAGAAGGTCGGCGGTGGCCGGAGCGACCACGACGAGGTCGGCCTCCTGTCCGATCCGGACGTGCGGGACTTCGTGCACGTCGTCCCAGACGCCGGTGTGGACCGGGTTGCCGGACAGCGCCTCGAACGTCGCCGCGCCGATGAATCGCAGCGCAGAGTCGGTCGGAACCACGCGGACGGAGTGCCCCGCCTCGGTCAGCTGACGCACGACCGTGGCCGCCTTGTAGGCGGCGATGCCACCGGCGACGCCGACGATGATCCGCTGGCGTTCGGTCACTTCAGCTCTTGGCCCAAGAGGCTCATCGCGCCCGGGTCTCCTCCGCTACTCGCCCTCGGTGTGTTCGAGCAGGTCTTCGTGAATCTCGCGCAGCGCGATCGACAACGGCTTCTCCTGCAGGCCCGGCTCGACCAGAGGGCCGACGTATTCGAGGATGCCGTCACCGAGTTGGTTGTAATAGTCGTTGATCTGGCGCGCGCGCTTGGCGGCGTAGATGACCAGCGCGTACTTGCTCGACGCGCGGTCCAGCAAGTCGTCGATGGGCGGGTTGGTGATGCCCAGCGGCGTGTCATAAGCGCCGGTGCCGGCCGGGTCGAGGTCGTCGACCGTGGTCAGCTGGGCGTCGGCGTGGGGGGTGCTCACGTAGAAGATCTCCTGAAATTTGAGTGGCTCGCGGCCTGATCGCGCCGTGCCCGGCGCTGGAATTATCTGTGGGCCACCAGCAAGGATACCAATTCGGCGCAGGCAGACTCCAATTCGCTGTTCACGACGACGACGTCGAAGTCATTCTGGGCGGCCAGTTCGTCGCGCGCAGTGGCCAGACGGCGGGCCATCGCCTCGGGGGTCTCGGTGCCGCGCCCGGACAGCCGGCTCTCCAACGCCTCCCAGTTGGGGGGCGCGAGGAAGACCGTAAGGGCTTCCGGCATGGCTTGCTTGACGGCGCGCGCCCCGGCCAGGTCTACCTCGATCAGAACCGGCTGACCAGCAGCGGTGGCGTCGCGGACAGGCTCCGCGGGGGTGCCGGAACGATGCAGGCCGCCGTGGATGTCCGCCCATTCGAGCAGGTCGCCGTGATCGATCAGGTCCTGAAACCGCTCGGCCGTCACGAACGAATAATCAACGCCGTCGACCTCACCGGGGCGTGGCGTCCTGGTGGTGACGGACACGCTGAAGTGCAGGTCGGGAACGCGGTCACGCAGACAGCGAACGACGGTCGACTTCCCGACGGCAGAGGGACCGGACAGAACAACTACCCGTCCGGCCCCTCGGCCGGCGCTCAACTTATGCGCCCGGGATTACTGGTCGAACTTTTCCAGCAGCGCCTTGCGCTGGCGATCACCCAGGCCGCGCAGGCGGCGGGTCGGGGCGATCTCGAGTTCGGTCATGATTTCCTGCGCCTTGACCTTGCCGACCTTGGGCAACGCCTCCAAAAGCGCAGAAACCTTCATCTTGCCCAAGACCTCGTCGGTCTCGGCGTCCTTCAGCACCTGCTTGAGGTTGGTGCCGCCACGCTTGAGCCGATCTTTGAGCTCGGCACGTATCCGACGTGCGGCAGCAGCCTTCTCCAACGCTGCCGCGCGCTGTTCGTCGGTCAACTGGGGAAGGGCCACGGGTTCCTCCGTCTCGTCACCATCAAATTGTTTCTGCCTTGGCTGATAAAAATTCCAGAACAGCCAGCGACGACGACCGTACCCACGCAACCTGACGAAAGCGAACCCCACCCCCTGGTTACGGCGTCAAAAGCCCAGCGTGTAAGTGGGTGCCGCGAAAGGCGCGGAAGCGCCCCAAATGGCTTCAAAGCGGCGATTTCGGCCTGTTTGAGGCCGGATCTGCCTGCATATCAAGGCTTTTCGATCCACTCGGGCTGCCTCACTGGTCGTGTCAGGGTGTGTCCTGGACCACATATCCGAGAGGCGCGATGCCCGACGAAGAAAATTTTGCCTGGTCATGGCGCGTCGGGCGTGTCGCAGCCGCTCGGTTGGCGGACAGGGACGAAGTTTCGGCCGTCATCGCAGAAATGAATTCAAAAAACTCGCTGTGGAAGACGGATTTCGCACAATTACCGGGCGTAGTAGCTGGTACAAGAGTTGCCGGTGAGGCATCTGCGCCAGACGTTTCTGGTGTTGTTCACGGTCCATGGCGCGGGTGCGGAGCCCGGCCGGAAATAGGATTCGCGGCAGGAGGTTCGTCGTGGGGCTACGGGTGTGTCGGTCGATCGGTGCCGTGCTCGTTCTCCTGCTCGGCGGTCTGGTGTCCAGCGTCGCGAGCCCGGCATGGGCATGCGGCTGCGGCGCGTACGTGCCGGACCACCCCGGTGCATCGGTCGCCGACGAGCGTGCGTTGATCGCGTGGAACGGCGCGACCGAGAACATCCTGATGTCGTTGTCGGTCGCGGGAAGTTCGGCCAAGGCCGCATGGGTGATGCCGGTGCCGTCGGCCGCGCGCATCACGCTCGGCGATCCCGAGGTGTTCGAGGAGCTCGGCCGGCTCACTGCACCGCGCGTCGAGTACCGCGACTCGTGGTGGCCGACGTTTCCCTGGCTGATCGGGGCCGGGGCGGCGCCGGACACGACGGCCGCACCAGGTGGTGCGGTCGACGTGCTCGACCGTCAACGTCTCGGTCCGTTCGACGTCACGCGGCTGGCGGCCAACGATTCCGCCGCATTGGCTACCTGGTTGACGGACAACGGTTTTCCGCATCCCCACGGCCTGGATCAGAACCTCGCACCGTACGTCGCCGACGGCTGGGAGATCGTCGCGATCCAGCTCGTTCCCGCCCAAGGCGGAGCGCCGTTGACGGGAGACCTGCAGCCGTTGCGGCTGTCGTTCGCGTCCGACAGCGTCGTCTACCCCATGCGCCTGTCGCGATCGGCGACGAACCCGCAGAACGTCGATCTTTACGTGCTGGCCGAGCATCGGATGGATCCGGCAGTGGTACCTGACGCCGATGAGAAACCGTCCCTGGAGTTCGCCGGGCCCATCGAGAGCGCCGACGTCTCCCCTGCCCTGGCCGAGTACGTCGGCGACGCGGCGTTTCTGACCCGTTGGAAGAACACCATTTTCGAGCCGGGGTCGATCGACGGCGACTACGTGTTCGAGCAGGCGCCGTCGGACATCACCTACCAAGAGGTCATCTACCGCACGCGCGATCGCGGCGACCTCACCGGTCTGATCCTGCTCGGGGTGCTCGGCGTCGGCGGCATCGTGACGATTGTCCTGTTGGCGCGACTCCTGCCACGCAAATCGGTGAGGCGCTAGCGCTTGAGCTCGACGACCAGCACCCACGCGTTAGCGGTCGCCGCCACGAAACCCGTTGTCACAGCCCGACGAACAGTAGCCCCGCGAGCGCAGCCGCTCCCCCGGCGACTGTGTTGGCGAAATCGGTCCACGCCGCCAAGTCATACGCACTCATGCGAGATAGGCGACCGCGTCGCGAAACTTTTCCGCCGCGGCCCGTAGCGACGCGATGTCGGGTCCGGCGCGCAACACCTCCCGCGACACAGCCGGTAACAGCTGGCCGCGCCTGGCGCCTCCGAGACCGCCCAGCGCTTCGGGACGTCCACCCTGTGCACCGACGCCGGGCACCAGGACCGCGCCGTTCAGCGCACTGACATCGGGAGGTTCGGAGAGGGTGGCGCCGACGACCACGCCGACCGAACCAAGCTCGGGCGACGAGTCGCGGTTGGCCTCGGCAGCGGCGTCGACGATCGACTGGGCGACGGTCCGCCCGTCGGTGTCGGCACGCTGCACGGAGGCGCCCTCGGGGTTGGAGGTGGCGGCCAGGACGAACACGCCGCGATCGTTGGCGTTCGCGGTGTCGAGCAGCGGGCGCAGCGACCCGAAGCCCAGATACGGCGAGGCGGTCACCGCGTCGGCCGCCAGCGGTGAATCGCCTGCCCATGCTTGGGCGTAGGCGGCCATCGTCGAGCCGATGTCGCCGCGCTTGGCGTCGGCCAGTACGAGCACGCCGGTGTCTCGCAGGGCGCCAATCGTGTGTTCCAGTACCGCATATCCGGCGGCGCCGTACGCCTCGAAGAACGCCACCTGCGGCTTGACGATCGCGAAGTCAGCGAACGCCTCCACGCAGATGTCGCAGAACCTTCTCAAGCCGTCGGCGTCGGCCGGCAGCTCCCATGCCCGCAGCAATTCGGGGTGGGGATCGATGCCCGGGCACAGCGGACCACGGCGGGATACGGCGTCGGCGAGACGGACCCCGAATCCGGTCACGCTCAGCGCTCCAGGGCGGTGTGCAGCTCTTGCAGCGACATCACGCCGATGTCCCCGCGGATTCCCGCCTCGATGCCCTGCACCGCCGCGGACGCGCCCTGCACCGTCGTCACGCACGGGATGTTCATCGCGACTGCGGCCGAGCGGATCTCGTAGCCGTCGATGCGTGGGCCCGAGTTGCCGTACGGGGTGTTGATCACCATGTCCACTTCACCGGACCGGATCAGGTCGACCGCGGATGATACGGGCCTGCCCTGCCCTGGCTGCTCGAAATGTTTGCGCACCTCGTCGCATGGGATGCCGTTGCGCCGCAACATCTCTGCCGTGCCCTCGGTCGCCAACACCCGGAACCCCAAGTCGGCCAGTCGTTTCACCGGAAACACCAGCGAGCGCTTGTCGCGGTTGGCCACCGAGACGAACACCGTGCCCTCCGCGGGCAGCGACCCGTACGCTGCGGTCTGGCTCTTGGCGAAGGCACTGCCGAAGTCGTGGTCGATGCCCATCACCTCGCCGGTCGACTTCATTTCCGGGCCCAGCAGCGAGTCAACCTGCGCACCGTCGGACTTGCGGAAGCGATTGAAGGGCAGCACGGCTTCCTTCACCGCGACCGGCGCATTACGCGCAGTCGTCGCGCCGTCGCCGGTGGGCACCAACACGCCCTCCTCGCGCAACTGGGCGATGGTGGCGCCGAGCATCACCCGCGCGCACGCCTTGGCCAGTGGCACGGCGGTGGCCTTCGACACGAACGGCACCGTGCGACTCGCCCTCGGGTTGGCCTCCAGCACGTAGAGCACGTCGTCCTTCAGCGCGTACTGCACATTGAGCAGTCCGACCACACCGATACCGTGCGCGATCAACTCGGTCGCGCGCCGCACGGACTCGATGTCGCTGCGGCCCAGCGTGACCGGCGGCAGGGCGCACGCCGAGTCGCCGGAGTGAATGCCGGCCTCTTCGATGTGTTCCATGATTCCGCCGATGTACACCTCGGTGCCGTCGCACAGCGCGTCGACGTCGATCTCGATCGCGTCCTCGAGGAATCGGTCCACGAGCACCGGGTGTTCGGGCGAGAGTTCGGTCGCGCGGGTGATATAGCGTTGCAGGTTCTCATCGTCGTAGACGATCTCCATACCCCGGCCGCCAAGAACGTAGGAGGGCCGGACGAGCACGGGGTAGCCGATGTCGGCGGCGATCCGGCGAGCCTGCTCGAAGCTGGTCGCGGTGCCGAACCGGGGCGCAGGCAGGCCGGCGATGTTGAGGACCTCGCCGAATGCGCCGCGGTCCTCGGCCAGATCGATCGCCTTGGGGCTGGTGCCGACGATCGGCACACCTGCCTTCTCGAGGCGTTCGGCGAGTCCGAGCGGGGTCTGGCCACCCAGCTGCACAATGACACCGACGACTCCGGGACCGCCTGCGCCGGAGGCAGACTCGGCGTGGTACACCTCGAGCACGTCCTCGAACGTCAGCGGTTCGAAGTACAGCCGGTCGGCGGTGTCGTAGTCGGTGGACACCGTCTCCGGATTGCAGTTGACCATGACCGTCTCGAACCCGGCCTCGCTCAGGGTGGTGGCGGCGTGCACGCAGCTGTAGTCGAACTCGATGCCCTGGCCGATGCGGTTGGGTCCGGAGCCCAGAATGAGAACCTTGGGCTTCTCGACCTGGGGCAGCGACCTCGGTCTCCGCGGCCGGGTCGAGTTCATAGCTGCTGTAGTGATACGGCGTCTTGGCCTCGAACTCGGCTGCGCAGGTATCGACGGTCTTGTACACCGGATGTATGCCGAGGCGGGTGCGCAGGGCCCGCACCCCGACCTCACCGGCCAATTCCGGTCGCAGCGCAGCGATTTGCCGATCGGACAGACCGTGGTACTTGCTGCGGCGGAGCAGGTGTTCATCGAGCACCGGCGCGTCCAGCAGTTCGGCGCGCAGCGTCACGAGTCCGGCGACCTGTTCGACGAACCAGGGGTCGACGCCTGAGGCCTCCGACACCTGCTCGACGGTGGCGCCTTTTCGCAGCGCCAGTTCCAGGTCGTAGAGCCGCCCGTCGGTGGGCGTCCTGAGGCCCTCGAGCAGTTCGTCGACGGAGACGTCGGGGTCGGGCGCCGTCCAGAACCCGGCGCGACTGGTCTCCAGTGAGCGCATCACCTTGCCGAGTGCCTCGATGAAGTTGCGGCCCAAGGACATCGCCTCGCCGACGGACTTCATCGTGGTGGTCAGGGTGGCGTCGGCGCCGGGGAACTTCTCGAAGGCGAAGCGCGGCGCCTTGACGACGACGTAGTCCAGGGTCGGCTCGAAGCAGGCCGGGGTTTCCTTGGTGATGTCGTTGACGATCTCGTCCAGGGTGTAGCCGATGGCCAGCTTGGCGGCGATCTTGGCGATCGGGAAGCCGGTGGCCTTGGACGCCAATGCACTCGATCGCGACACCCGGGGATTCATCTCGATGACGATGAGACGACCGTCGACCGGGTTGACGGCGAACTGGATATTGCAGCCGCCGGTGTCCACACCGACCTCCCGCAGGATGGCGATGCCCAGGTCGCGCATTGTCTGGTATTCGCGGTCGGTGAGGGTCATCGCCGGGGCGACGGTGACCGAGTCGCCGGTGTGCACGCCCATGGGGTCGACGTTCTCGATCGAACACACGACGACGACGTTGTCGCGGCTGTCGCGCATCAGCTCGAGCTCGAATTCCTTCCAGCCGTAGATCGATTCCTCGATGAGGACGTTGGCACTGGGGGAAGCGGCCAGCCCGTCGCCGGCCATCCGGTCGACATCCTCGGCGGAGTACGCCATACCCGAGCCCAGTCCGCCCATGGTGAACGACGGACGCACGACTACCGGCAGTCCGAGTTCCACGACGGTTTCGCGCACCTCGTCCATGGTGAAACACACACGGGAGCGGGCGGATTCGCCGCCGACTTTGGCGACGATGTCCTTGAACCGCTGCCGGTCCTCGCCGCGCTGGATCGCCTCGAAGTCGGCGCCGATCAGTTCGACGCCCCAGCGTTCCAGCGCCCCGTTCTCGTAGAGGGCGACGGCGGTGTTCAGTGCGGTCTGCCCGCCAAGGGTGGCCAACAGCGCGTCGATCTTGTTGCCGCGTTCGGCCTGTTGGGCGATGACCTTCTCGACGAACGCCGCGGTGATCGGTTCGACGTAGGTGTGGTCGGCGTATTCCGGGTCGGTCATGATGGTCGCCGGATTCGAGTTGACCAGGCTCACCTGCAGGCCTTCGGCGCGCAGCACGCGGCATGCCTGGGTGCCGGAGTAGTCGAACTCGCAGGCCTGACCGATGACGATCGGGCCGGAACCGATCACCAGCACGTGGTTGACGTCGCTCCGCCGCGGCATTAGCGCCTCCCCCTCGCAGGCTGTGGGCCCTCACCGCGTGGGCCCCCGCGCAAGCTGGGGACGACCGTGTCTGCACGCGACACGCCGTGGAAATCTGTACAAAAGTGGTCGTCCCCGACTGCCGTGTGGGCCCACGCGAGAGAAAGCATCACTTCTTTCCTGCCATCAGGTCGACGAACTCGTCGAACAGGTAGTTCGCGTCGTGTGGGCCGGCAGCGGCCTCCGGATGGTACTGCACCGAAAAGGCTCTCCCATCAACGAGTTTGATGCCCTCGACGACCCCGTCGTTGGCGCAGGTATGGCTGACGATCGCGGTACCGAACGGGGTGTCAAACGTCTCGCCGGCTTCGCCCTCGAGCGCGAAACCGTGGTTCTGGGCGGTCACCGCGACCCGTCGGGTGGCGTGGTCCATGACGGGCACGTTGATGCCACGGTGCCCGAACACCATCTTGTAGGTCGCCCGGCCCAACGCCCGGCCGAGGATCTGATTGCCGAAGCAGATACCGAACAGCGGGATCCCCGCAGCGAGGACCTCACGCGTGACCCCGACGATGTGGTCGGCGGTGGCGGGATCACCGGGTCCATTCGACAGGAAGACCCCGTCGGGCTTCAGGTCGGCGATCTGGTCGAACGCGACGGTCGACGGCAGCACGTGGCTGCGGATACCGCGGTCGGCAAAGTTGCGAGGGGTGTTGGTCTTGATACCGAGGTCGATCGCCGCGACAGTGAAGCGTTGCGGCCCATCGGGTTCCACGATATAGGCGGTGTCGGTGCTGACCTGGCCGGCCAGGTTGGCACCGAGCATCGACGGCTGGTCGCGGACGCGCATGAGTAGCTCGTCCAAGGACGCATCGGCCTCATCTCCACTGAACACACCGGCCTTCATCGAGCCGAGGCTACGCAGGTGCCGCACCACGGCGCGGGTGTCGATTCCCGCGATCCCGACGATTCCCTGGCGCACCAGTTCATCCTCGAGGGTGCCGGTTGCGCGCCAGTTCGACGCGCGCGGCGACGGGTCGCGTACGGCATACCCCGCGACCCAGATCTTGTCGCCGCGGCTCTCGGCATCCTCGTCGTTCCAGCCGGTGTTGCCGATCTGCGGGGCCGTGGCCACCACGATCTGCCCGTGGTAGCTAGGGTCGGTCAATGTCTCCTGGTATCCCGACATTCCAGTCGAGAACACCGCCTCGCCGAGGGTTTCGCCGATCGCCCCGAACGTGGTGCCGGTGAAGATACGCCCGTCTTCCAGGACCAGTACGGCCCTGCTCATGCCTCGACTCCTCCTGCCTCTAGCCACTGCGCGTACGCGGCGCGGTTGTCGGCCCGGAATCCGGTGTCGATCTCCGTGCCCGACGGCAACCGCCACCTGATCGCGAGAATGCCCTCGTGGGTGAGGGCCTTACCGGCGATTCCTCGTTCGGTGCGGATCGCGGTTATCGAGTCGACCGGTATCCAGATCGGTCCTGCGCCGTTGCGCTGCAACATGATTCCTTCGGGGTAACGGGTCAGCACCGCCTTATTGCGGAAGCCGAGGTCGCCGACAGCGACGCGGTCGTTCCAGTTCGGCACCACGTGCTGCCGACATAGAGGCCTTTGGTGGCGGGGATGATGGCCGCTCCGACGACGTCGGGCAACGACGGCAGCGTGCCGATGAGTTCGGCCTGACGCTCGGCACGGCGACGCCAGCCGCGCAACATCACCTGGATGATGACGGTGATCAGCACCGCCAGCACCGCGGCCATGATCAGCGAGCCGACCAGGGTTCCGGTGTTCACGCCGGGCTCTTCCCGTAGCGCGCGGTGACCTTGCCCCGCAATAACGTCAGCGTCACCGTTGCGGGCAACTCCATGGATTCGTACGGGGTGTTATCTGAGCGACTGGCCAGTGCCGACCCCTCGACGGTCCAGGTCGCGTCGGGATCGACGACGGTCAGGTTGGCCGGCTCGCCGATCTCCAGCGGGCGACCCTGGTCGGGCAGTCCGACGATGCGGGCGGGGCTTTCGCTCATCACTCGGGCGACGTCGCGCCATGTGAGCAAGCCCGGGCGCACCATGGTCTCCACGACCACGGACAGCGCGGTCTGTAGACCGAGCATGCCGGGCCGCGCGACGGAGAATTCGCAGAACTTCTCGTGCTCGGCGTGCGGCGCGTGATCGGTGGCCACGCAGTCGACGACACCGTCGGCGAGCGCCTGGCGCAGAGCCTCGGCGTCCGTGGCCTCGCGAAGCGGTGGGTTCACCCTATTTCTGCCGTCGTAGGTGGCCAGTCGCGTGTCGTCGAGCAGGAGGTGGTGGGGCGTCACCTCGGCGGTGATCGAAATACCCTGTTCCTTCGCCCATCTGATGATCTCCACGGTGCCCGCCGTGGATGCATGGCAGATGTGCACGCGCGCGCCGGCGTCGCGGGCCAGCAGCGCATCGCGGGCCACGATGGATTCCTCGGCGGCGCGGGGCCAGCCCGCCAGACCCAGCCGCGCCGCGTTGGGCCCTTCGTGGGCGACGGCGTCGACGGTGAGGCGCGGCTCTTCGGCGTGCTGCGCGATCAGGACGCCCAGACCGGTGGCGTACTCGAGAGCACGGCGCATGATCAGTGGATCGTGGACGCAGATTCCGTCGTCGGAGAACATCCGGACCTGCCCGGCGCCGGCGGCCATCATGCCCATCTCGGTGAGCTGGGCGCCCGCTAGCCCCATCGTGACGGCGCCGACGGGATGCACGTCGACCAGGCCGACCTGCTGGCCGCGGTGCCAGACGTGATCGGTGACGACCGGGCTGTCGGCGACCGGATTGGTGTTGGCCATCGCGAATACGGCGGTGTATCCGCCCAAAGCAGCTGCTGCCGAACCGGTTTCGATATCCTCGGCGTATTCCCGGCCGGGCTCGCGCAGATGGGTGTGCAGATCGACGAAGCCGGGCAGCAGGATCTGGCCGGTGGCATCGACGACATCGGCATCGTCGGGTATCGCCAGCCCGGCACCGATGTCCGCGATCTGTCCGTCGGCCACCAGGACGTCGACCTGGTCGCCCTCTCCGTAGCGCCGCACCCCTCTGATCAGTACGGGGTGATTGCTGCTCCTCGCGTGCGCAGTCATGCGCTGATCGCCTTCCTGCCCAGCGCCCACCAGCAGGTGGAACAACACCGCCATCCGTACATGCACACCGTTGGAAACCTGTTGCAGCACCGCCGATTGTGACGAATCGGCGACCGAGAACGCGATCTCCATACCGCGCACCATCGGGCCGGGATGCAGCACGACTGCGTGGCCCGGAAGCATCGCCTGACGCTTCTCGGACAGTCCGTAGAGCACCGAGTACTCGCGCGGTGACGGGAAGAAGCCGCCGTTCATCCGCTCGGCCTGCACGCGAAGCATCAACACCGCATCGGCGATGGGCAGTTCGGCGTCCAGGTCGTGTGAGACGGTCACCGGCCATCCGGTGACCCCGACCGGCAGCAGCGTAGGAGGTGCGACCAGAACCACTTCGGCGCCGAGCGTGTCGAGCAGCAGGACGTTGGACCGCGCGACGCGGCTGTGCAGGACGTCGCCGACGATCACCACGCGCTTGCCCTCGATGTCGCCCAGCCGCTGGCGGATGGTCAGCGCATCGAGCAGCGCCTGCGTCGGGTGCTCGTGGGTGCCGTCGCCGGCGTTGATCACCGCAGGGCCGCCGTTCTCGGTGACCGTCCATTCGGCCAGCTGTTGGGCTGCGCCGGACGCAGGATGGCGGATGATCAGGGCGTCGGCGCCGGCTGCGCGCAGGGTGAGCGCCGTGTCGCGCAGCGATTCACCTTTGGAGACAGAGGATCCCGATGCACTGACGTTGATGACGTCGGCGCTCATCCACTTGCCTGCGACCTCGAACGACACCCTGGTGCGGGTGGAGTTCTCGTAGAACATCGTGATGATCGTGCGGCCACGCAGAGTTGGCAGCTTCTTGACCTCGCGACCGAGTAGCGACTGGCTGAACTTGTCGGCGTTGTCGAGGATCGCCACCGCGTCGTCGCGGGACAGGTCGGCCGCCGAGAGCAGGTGCTTCATGCTTGTCTCTTCTTCGCGCAAGCGCTCATCAGCGTTCGGGCCCTCCGTACGGTGCGATCCAGATGCCGTCGACTTGATCGTCTTCGATGAGGCGCACCTTGACGTTCTCACTGCGCGACGTCGGCACGTTCTTACCCACATAATCGGCGCGCAGCGGCAGCTCGCGGTGGCCGCGGTCCACGAGGACGGCGAGTTGCACGGCGCGGGGCCGGCCGATATCGCGCAGCGCGTCCAGGGCCGAGCGGACCGAGCGACCCGTATAGAGGACGTCGTCGACCAGCACCACAAGCGTGCCGTCGATGCCGCCATCGGGGATCGACGTGTCCTCCAGCGGACGCGGGGGCTTGCTGTCGAGGTCGTCGCGGTAGAGCGTGATGTCGAGGGCGCCGTGCGGAACCGTGACGCCGGCGAATTCCTTGATCTTCTCCGCGAGGCGCGAGGCCAGCGTGACGCCCCTGGTCGGGATGCCGAGGAGGATGACGCGAGGCGCGTCGGGACCGTCGAGTGCGGTCTTCTCAATGATCTGATGGGCGATACGGGAGACAGTGCGGTTGACGTCCGCTGCGGACATCAACTCCCGGTCGGTGCCCGGCGAGGCTGGCGAGTCCATGGCGAGACCCTGACCTCCTTCTCCGCCTCTCGGGACGGGTCGTTAAAGGACGTCGAACTGCGGGGAGCTTAGCACCAGCCATTCGGGTAGCCGCTAGCGACACCGACGGCTCCAGCCGGATCACACACCCGCCGATGCCCCGACCGTGACGGCGTCTTTCCATTGGCGTAGTCGGTGAAATAGACGGCGAACCCGTGAACGACCGCACGACGCCGTCGAAGGCGTCGCTGACATAGACCTGGCCGTGAGGATCGACTGCGACGAAGTGCAGTCCGTTTTCCCGCAGGACATCTATGCATGGTGCCTGACCTGCAGCAAACCCTCACGGAACACTTCAGTACGCTGGCGCCGATGAAGCTCGACGGCAATCAAGCGTCCATTCAAGAGGCGATCGGCGCCGGACTACTCGCCGGCGCGGTCACTCTGGTGTGGCAGGCCGGCCAGGTCCTGCAGGTCAACGAGCTCGGGTACCGGGACGTCGACGCCGGTCTGCCGATGCAACGCGACACGATCTTCCGCATCGCCTCCATGACCAAACCCGTCACTGTCGCGGCCGCAATGAGCCTGGCCGAGGAAGGCAAGCTCTCGTTGACCGACCCGGTAGCGAAGTGGCTGCCGGAGCTGGCGAACATGCGGGTGCTGCTTGACCCGCGCGGGCCGCTCGACAGGACCGAACCGGCTCGTCGGCACATCACGGTCGACGATCTGATGACGCATCGCAGCGGGCTCGCGTACACGTTCTCCGTCTCGGGACCGCTGAGCAAGGCGTACGGAAGGATGTCGTTCCGCCAGGATCAGGACCGCTGGCTCGCAGAACTGGCGACGCTGCCCCTGGTCCACCAGCCCGGCGACCGGCTCACCTACAGCCACGCCACCGATGTGCTCGGTATCGCGTTGTCGCGGATCGAGGGCAAGTCCCTTGCCGACGTCCTGTCCGAGCGGATCTTCGGGCCGCTCGGGATGGCTGACACCGGCTTCTCGGTGGGCACCGCCGGCCGGCGACGCGCCGCGACGATGTACAAGCTCGACGAGACCATGACGCTGCAGCACGACGTGATGGGTCCGGCGCCGATCACCGATCCGCCGTTCTGCACCGGGGGTGCAGGCCTGTGGTCAACCGTCGACGACTACCTGCGGTTCGCCCAGATGCTGCTGGCGGGGGGCACGCTCGACGGTGTGCGGGTGCTCTCCGAGCAGTCCGTACGACAGATGCGCACCGACGTGCTGACAGACGACCAGAAGCGGCAACCCTTTCTCGGAGCGCCGTTTTGGATCGGCCGCGGATTCGGTCTCAATCTCTCGGTCGTGACAGACCCGTCGAAGTCGCGCCAGCTGTTCGGCCCGGGCGGGCTCGGCACCTTCAGCTGGCCGGGCGCATACGGCACGTGGTGGCAGGCCGACCCGAGCGCCGATCTGATCCTCATCTACCTGATCCAGAATCTTCCGGAGTTGAACGTCGACGCCGCTGCGGCCATCGCGGGCAACACCTCCCTAGCCAAACTGCAAAGCGCACAACCGAAATTCGTCCGCCGGACCTATCAGGCGCTCGAACCCTAGACCGACTGGCCTGGTCCAACGGTGACCACCGATACGGTGTTGCTGCCGAGGTTCGGGACATACACCTTGTGCCGCCGGCGCTCACCTCGACGTCCGAAGGCCCTTCTCCCACAAAGACGGTCGCGACGACGATGTTGATACGGGTGTCGATCATCGACATCGTGTCGCTACCGAAGTTGGTGACGTAGACGTATGTGCCGTCGCCCCATGAGTCCTCGGTGACGCCACGCGACATGATGAACGACTTGATCGCGGGAAGGTCGATGACCGAACGCAATTGGTCGAGGGTCAGGTCGGGGTCACGCAGGTAAACCTGGGCTGCCTAGTCAATGCTCGAGTACGGCGCCCAGTCCTGCGGTGTCCCCATCAGGTGCCTGCGCCTGCGTCGCCTACGCCCCGAACCGCTTCCGCGGCGGCGCGGATCTGTGGCGTCACCAGCATCACCTGGCCAAGCACTCCGTTGACGAAACCCGGTGAGTCGTCGGTGGATAACTGCTTGGCCAGTTCAACGGCTTCGTCAACGGCGACAGGCTCCGGGACGTCATCGGCGTGCAGCAGTTCCCACACCGCCACCCGCAGGATAGCCCGGTCGACGGCGGGAAGCCGGTCGAGTGTCCAGCCCTGCAGGTGCGCCGAGATCAGGTCGTCGATGTGCGCGTTATGGTCCGTTACCCCCCGCGCCACCGTCACCGTGTACGGGTTCAGTGCCGAGACATCGGGTTGCGTCTGCGACAGGGTGTTGCGCGCCTCTGCGACGTCGGCGGGAGTGAGTCCGCGCGCCTCGGCTTCGAAGAGCAGGTCGACGGCACGCTTGCGGGCCTGGTGTCGGCCGCGGTCACCCCGACGGTCAGGCATTCACCCTTCCCAGGTAGCTGCCGTCACGGGAGTCGACCTTCAGTTTGTCGCCGGTGTTGATGAACAGCGGCACCTGGATCTCTGCGCCGGTCTCGACGGTGGCCGGCTTGGTGCCCGCGCTGGAGCGGTCGCCTTGCAGACCGGGGTCGGTGTGGGTGACCGCGAGTTCGACGGTCACCGGCAGTTCGAGGTACAGCGGAGCGCCATCGTGGAACGCGATCTGCACGGGCAGGCTCTCCAAGAGGAACTTGGCGGCATCACCGACCAGCGACTCGGGCAGGGGGTGCTGCTCGTAGTCTTGCGAGTCCATGAACACGAAGTCGGAGCCGTCGCGGTACAGATAGGTGGCATCGCGGCGGTCGACGGTGGCCGTCTCGACCTTGACGCCGGCGTTGTAGGTCTTGTCGACGACCTTGCCCGACAGCACGTTCTTGAGCTTGGTGCGCACGAAGGCGGGACCCTTGCCGGGCTTGACGTGCTGGAATTCGATGATCTGCCAGAGCTGGCCGTCGATCTGGAGGACGAGCCCGTTCTTGAAGTCGGCGGTCGATGCCACGGTCGGTTGTTCTCCTGTTCAGAGGATCGCCAGTTCCTTGGGGAACCGGGTGAGTAAGTCTGCGGACTGTTGTTGCCGGCCAGCCGGCTCCGAGGTCCCGTCTCCGACGACCAGCGTGTCCTCGATTCGGACGCCGCCGCGGTCGGGCAGATAGACACCGGGCTCGACGGTCACAGCAGAGCCAGCAAGCAGTGTACCGGCGGCTGACGCGCTGATCCCCGGCGCTTCGTGAATCTGCAGGCCGACGCCGTGTCCCAGTCCGTGGCCGAAGTTCTCGGCGTAGCCGGCGTCCGCGATGATCTGCCGCGACGCCGCGTCGACGTCCTTGAGCGACACCCCGGGTGCGAGGAAGTCCCGGCCCGCCCGCTGGGCGGTCGCGACGAGTTCATACAGGTCGAGCTGCCACTGAGCGGCAGGCGACAGCACGAATGTGCGGGTCATGTCGGAGTGGTAGCCGCACACCAGGGCGCCGAAGTCGATCTTCACGAAGTCCCCGGCGGACAGCACCGCATCGGTCGGCCGATGGTGCGGGATCGCTGAATTCGGTCCGGCCGCCACGATGGTCTCGAAGGACACGCCGTCGGCACCGTGATCGAGCATCAGCGCCTCGAGTTCGCGGCCCACCTCTTTCTCCGTCCGGCCCAGCCGCAGCCCTCCGCGTTCGACCAGATCCTGCAGCGCCGCATCGGCGGCTTCACAGGCCAGTCGCAACAACGCGATCTCCCCGGCATCCTTGACCTCGCGCAGGGCCTCCACGGTTCCGGAGGCCCGCACCAGACGGGTCTGCTCACCGGCCGCCTTGGTGAGGATCGCGTGTCCGTCGACGGTCACGACGTGACTCTCGAAGCCCAGACGGGACACGCCGTCGGCGGCCGCGCGCGCGACCAGATGCGGTCCGCAAGCCCGCTCGATGACGATCTCGGCGTCGGGGGCCTGCTGTGCCGCCTGCGTCCGGTACCGCCCGTCGGTGGCCAGCACCGGTGTCGGATCTTCCGCACGGATCAGCAGCGCGGCGTTCGATCCGGTGAACCCGGACAGATAACGGACGTTGACCAGGTCCGATACCAGCATCGCGTCCAAGTCGGCGGTGACCAGCCGCGCGCGCAACCGGTCCCGGCGCTGTGAAATAGTCACGGTTGATGAACCTACTCGCTAAGGTGTGGCCCCATGAGTAACTGGTTGCTGCGCGGACTGGTGTTCGCGGCCCTGATGGTGATCGTGCGATTGCTGCAGGGAGCGATGATCAACGCGTGGGAGACCAAGGCCGGACTGATCAGCATCGTGCTGATAGTCGTGTTCGCCATCGTGGTGTTCGTGTGGGGTCTGGCTGACGGGCGCACCGACGCACGCGCCAACCCCGATCCAGACCGGCGCGGCGACCTGGCGATGACGTGGCTGCTGGCCGGCCTGTTCGCCGGCATCGTCAGCGGGGCCGTCGCGTGGTTCATCCACCTCTTCTACTCGAGCCTCTACGTCGAGGGGCTGATCAACGAGCTCACCACCTTCGCGGCGTTCACCGCACTGCTGGTGTTCCTGCTGTCCATTGCGGGCGTCACGATCGGCCGCTGGCTCGTCGACCGCCACGCGCCGGAGGTGACGCGCCACGGGGGTGTCCACGAGGACGAGCGGGCCGACACGGACGTGTTCGCCGCGGTCCGCGACCCGGGCGACGACGAGACCGCCGAGTCCGAGACGGTCGAGGCCCGCCGCCGCGACTAGATCTGGTCGACGGCCAGGTAGCGCAGCGCCAAAAGGTACCCCTGCACACCGAGGCCGACGATCACGCCGGTCGCCACGGCGCTGATGTAGGAGTGGTGCCGAAACTCCTCGCGCTTGTGCACATTCGAGATGTGCAGCTCGATGAGCGGCGCCCGCAGTTCGGCGCACGCGTCGCGCAGCGCCGCCGACGTGTGGGCCAGTGCGCCTGCGTTGAGGATCACCGGATCGCCCGCGTCCGCGGCGGCATGAATCCAGTTCAGCAGCTCGGCTTCGCTGTCGCTTTGTCGCACAACTGCGTTCAGACCCAGCTCGTTGGCCTGGCCTTCGATCAGCGCCACCAGCTCCTCGTGGGTGGTGCTGCCGTAGATCTCCGGCTCCCGGCGGCCGAGCCTGCCCAGGTTGGGCCCGTTGAGCACCAGCACGGTCGTTGAACTCATTGCGTCACCTCTCCGATCACCGAGTAGGCCGCTGCCAGCAGTGACGGATCCGGCCCCTCCAGGCGTCCAGGCTTACCCAATCCGTCCAGCACGACGAAGCGCAGCACCCCGGCACGGGTCTTCTTGTCGCCTGCCATGTACTCCAGCAGTTGCGGCAGTGCGTCGGCGTCGTAGGCCACCGGCAGCCCCAACGCGGTGAGGATGGTCCGGTGACGGTCGGCGGTCTCGTCGTCCAGACGACCGGCCAGCCGTCCCAGTTCGGCCGCGAACACCAGTCCGACGGAAACCGCTGCGCCGTGCCGCCATTCGTAGCGCTCGCGCCGCTCGATCGCGTGGGCGAGGGTGTGGCCGTAGTTGAGAATCTCGCGCAACTGCGATTCCTTCTCGTCGGCCGCGACGACCTCGGCCTTGACGGCGACCGCACGCCGGATCAACTCGGGAAGGACCTCGCCCGTCGGCTCCAGCGCGGCCTCGGGGTCGGCCTCGATCAGATCCAGAATCACCGGGTCGGCGATGAAGCCCGCCTTCACGATCTCGGCCATCCCCGCCACGAGCTCGTTGCGCGGCAACGTCTCCAGGGTCGCGATGTCGACCAGGACGGCGGCCGGCTGATGGAACGCGCCGACGAGATTCTTGCCGGCATCGGTGTTGATCCCCGTCTTTCCGCCGACTGCGGCGTCGACCATGCCGAGCAGTGTGGTGGGCACATGCACGACGTCGATCCCCCGCAGCCAGGTCGCGGCCACGAAACCGGCGACATCGGTGGCCGCCCCGCCGCCGAGGCTGACGATCGCATCCTTACGACCAATACCGATGCGGCCCAACACTTCCCAGATGAACCCGACGACGGGCAGGTCCTTACCTTTTTCGGCGTCGGGTATTTCGACGCGATGTGCGTCGATGCCCTTGTCCGCCAGGGTGTTCCGGATGGCCTCGGCGGTCTGCGACAGCACTGGCTGATGCAGGATCGCCACCTTGTGCCTGCCGGCCAGCGTGCGCTCCAGCTCGCCGAGCAGTCCGGTACCGATGATCACCGGGTACGTCGGATCGACGAGGACTTCAACGGTTACCGGCTCAGTCACGGTTGGCCTTCAGGTTGCGGGCTGCCACGGTCGCCGGCGATGGGGGCGCCTCGGTGGTCGGTGCAGGCGTAAGCGACGACGGTCCGCGGCGCCACGGCGGCCGACGCCGACGCCGCTGTGGACTAGGGGCGTCTGGGTTCTCGAGTCTGCTGACGATGGAACGCACCACAGCACCCGGATTGTGTCGGTTGGTGTTGATCCGCATCGTGGCGACCCGCCGGTATAGCGGAACCCGCGCAGCCATGAGCTCGCGGTACCGCTTGGCGGGGTCATCGCCGGCGAGTAGCGGTCGCACGGTGCCGCCGGTGGTACGTCGGATGCCTTCGGCGGCGCTGATCTCGAGATAGATCACTGTGTGGCCGGTCAGTGCCTCGCGCACACCTTCCGACGTGATCGCACCGCCACCCAGTGAAACGATGCCGTCGTGCTCGGCGAGTGCGGATCGAACCACCTGCTCTTCTATGCGGCGGAACTCCTGCTCGCCTTCTACGAACAATTCGGCGATGCTGCGGCCCGTGGTCTCGACGATCTTGGCATCCGTGTCCAGCAGCGGCAGTTGGACGGCCTTGGCGAGCCTGCGCCCGATCGTGGATTTTCCGGAGCCTGGCATCCCCACCAGCACCGCTTTCGGAGCCATCAGCCCGACGCCTGTACCGGCTGCGACGGGTTGACTCCCCGGTCGCTTCGCTGCTGCCCGCCGGACGGTTCGCGCTGCGACACCGCTCGCAGGTAGCCGTCGATGTTGGTCCGCGTCTCGGTCAGCGAATCGCCGCCGAACTTCTCAAGTGCCGCCCGCGCCAGGACCAGCGCCACCATGGTCTCGACGACGACACCCGCGGCGGGCACCGCGCAGACGTCGGAGCGCTGATGGATGGCCACCGCCTCGTCGCCGGTGGCCATGTCGACGGTGGCCAGCGCGCGCGGCACGGTGGAGATCGGCTTCATCGCCGCCCGCACCCGGACCGGCTGACCGTTGGTCATGCCGCCTTCCAGGCCGCCCGCCCGATTCGTCGAGCGCATCACACCGTCGGCGCCGGGATACATCTCGTCGTGGGCGACGCTGCCGCGGCGGCGCGCGGTCTCGAAGCCGTCGCCGATCTCCACGCCCTTGATCGCCTGAATGCCCATCACCGCGCCGGCCAACTGGCTGTCGAGGCGGTTGTTCCCGCTGGTGAACGAGCCCAGCCCGACAGGCAGGCCGTGGACCACGACCTCGACGACGCCGCCGAGCGTGTCGCCGTCCTTCTTGGCCGCCTCGATCTCGGCGATCATCGACTCTTCGGCGGCCTCGTCGAACGCCCGCACGGGGCTGTCGTCGATTTTGGACAGATCGGAGAACTGCGGCGGCGCTCCGTCGTAGGGCGCCGACGCTCCGATGGAGATCACATGCGAGAGCACCTCGACACCGAGCGCCTCCCGCAGAAACGCCCTGGCGACGGTTCCGGCCGCGACCCTGGCGGCCGTCTCGCGGGCGCTGGCGCGCTCCAGCACCGGACGCGCGTCGTCGAAGCCGTACTTGAGCATGCCGGCGTAATCGGCGTGGCCGGGCCGCGGGCGCGTGAGCGGTGCGTTGCGGGCACTCTCCTCCAGCACGGCCGGGTCGACGGGATCGGCGGCCATCACCGTCTCCCACTTGGGCCATTCGGTGTTGCCGACCTCGATGGCGATCGGTCCGCCCAGCGTGATGCCGTGACGGACGCCGGCCAACACGGTGACCTGGTCTTGTTCGAACTTCATCCGGGCGCCGCGGCCATAGCCCAGCCGGCGACGGGCCAGCTGGCCCGCGATGTCGTCGGAGGTGACGTGGACGCCGGCGATCATGCCTTCGACCACGGCCACCAGCGCGCGGCCGTGGGATTCACCAGCAGTGGTCCATCGCAACACGCGTCCCATTTTCGCACGTCGGGCTTGCAGCCCCGAATCAGCCGATGGCGAGGCCGTCCAGGACACGACCGATCTCGGCCAACACTTCACGATGGGCGGCCTTCTGGTCGTCGCCCGGGCGACGATCATCGCCATCTCGCAGACCGCCGCACCGAACAGGAACGACGCCAGCGGGCCGTCAGGCCCGCTCGAAGCGCCCTACAGAACGGCGAGCGCGCATGCGGCTACCGCGGCCACGCACATCGACGGTCCGTGCGGCACGGTCGATGCCGAACGCCGCACGACGGCGAAGACGGCCCACGCCGCGGTGAGTAGCGGCGCGCCAAGCGCCGCCAGCGTCCAGACATCGACGCCGAAGGCACCGGTCAGGGCGCCGATGCCGATCGCGAGCTTGACGTCGCCGGCGCCCATAGACTCCGGCGCAACCAGGTGCACCCCCAGATAGACGATGAACAACGCCGCTGCGCCGATGACCGCGGGCGCCCCGCGCCCCGCCGCAGCTGCCGCGACGAGGACGACGATCGCGCCGGGAATCGTCAACCAGTTGGGCAGCCGTCGGTCCCGGATGTCGACGCAACTGAGCACGACCAGCCAGACGAGCACACAGACACCGGCCACCCCCGCCCCCATGAATCGAGGCTAGCGGTCGCCGACTGACGCCCTCATCGCTTCTTTCGGTGCCGGCAGCCCGGTGAACTGCTCGACCTGAGCGAACGCCTGATTCAGCAGCATCTGCAGTCCGCTGATCACCCGCCCCCCACCGGATTCGACAGCCGAAGCCAGGGGCGTCGGCCACGGGTCGTAGATCGCGTCGAGCAACAGCGGGGTCCGAGCCAGCGTCGAGGCGTACGGTGCCGCCGCGTCGGCCGGAATGGTGTTGACCATCACGTCCACGTCGGAGACCATCGCCGTCAACCCGGCACCGTCGATATCACACCAACGGCCGTCGACTCCGGATCTCGTTGCGAGGTCAATCAGCGGCGCAGCCTTCTCCCGGCTTCGGGCCACGACGGTGATCCGTTGCACGCCAAGCTCTGCCAGGCCGACCACCACCGCAGGCGCGGTGCCGCCCGAACCCACCACGATCGCTGTGCCCCCTCCCGCACCATCCCACCCGGTGGCCGAGGCCGCTTCCAACGCGCCTGTGACCCCGTCGATGTCGGTGTTGTCGGCACGCCACCCCGTCTCCGACCGCACCAACGTGTTCGCCGAACCCACCAGTTCCGCACGCGGGGTGCGTTCGTCGGCGAACCGCAGGGCGGCGAACTTGCCGGGCATGGTCACCGAGACGCCGATCCACTCGGGTCCGAAACCGCCTACGAGAGTGGGCAATTGCTCGGCGGTGCACTCGATGCGCTCGTAGCTCCAGCCGTCCAGGCCCAGTGCGCGGTAGGCCGCGAGATGCAGTTGCGGAGAACGGGAGTGCGCGATCGGCGATCCGAGAACCGCGGCCTTGCGCGGACTACCGGGCGCTATCGAGGACACCGTTGCGCTTGGCCAGTTCGATGTTCGCCAGGTGCTGTGGGTAGTCCCGGGTGAACAACGTGGTGCCCTGCAGGTCGACGGTCACAAAGTACAGCCAGTCCCCCGGCTCGGGCTTCTCTGCCGCAGCGAGTGCCGGCTGTCCGGGCGAACAGATCGGTGTTGCCGGAAGTCCCGGCCGCACATAGGTGTTCCACTGCGTGTGCTGGCCGCGGTCACCGTCAGTGGTCGCCACTTCGATCCTGTCGAGCGGGTAGTTCACCGTGGAGTCGAACTCCAGCGTGCGGTTCTCGGCCAGCCGGTTGTAGATGACCTGCGCGACCTTCGCGAAGTCCTCGGGTGTGGCTTCGCGCTGCACCAGCGAACCGACGGTCAAGATTTGATACGGCGACATTTTCATCGCCTTCGCCGTGTCGAGCAAGCCGCGCTCCGCGTATTGGGCTGCGCTGGCGCCGATCAACGTCGACAGGATGTCCTGTGGCTGCGCCGACGGATCGATGTTCCACGAACCCGGCGCGATGAGCCCCTCCAGCCTGCGGTGGTCGGCGCCTATGGCATTGACCGGGCCTAGGGCCCACTCCGGAACGGACAGTGCAGACGGGTCGGCCGTGCTCGCCGACTCTTTGAGCGCGTCCTCCGCGACGCAGGTGCGCTCACCGTCGAGGTCGACACATGTCGCCTTGGCGATCAGGCTGAGAATGCCGTCGGTGACCGCCTTCGTCTTGACGTCCTGGATGTCGTCGAGCTGGCGTCCCTCGGGGATCACCAACCTGCCGACCCGGTTCTGCGGATCAGCAAGCCGCTCAACAGCATTGGTCGCCGGGATCTCGGTGCGGACCTTGTAGAAGCCGGGTTGGATCGACGAGATGGCGGCGTTCCCGTCCGCGGCGTCGACGAATGCGGTGGCGGTGGCCACCACATTGCGTTCCTGCAGGGTTTTGCCGATCGCGGTCGTGGAATCGCCATCGTGGACCTGAATGACCACGTCGTTGACGCCCTCGCCGGAGAAGTCGCTTCCGGTGCCGAACACGTTGTGCCACAGCTTCGACCCGAGGAACACCACACCAATGACCACCACGATCAGAATGCCGACCGTCAATCGGCTCGCGAGTCGGCGTCTGCGCCGGCCGCGTGCCTCTCGAATCCGGTCCGAGCGGCTCCTTCGATGCCGTGGCGGGCCGATCGCCACGGGTGCCGCCCGTTCACGGCGCCAGTCGGGCTCTACACGGTCCCGACCCGAGTCGTCAGACATCGCCGACCTCTCCGTGCGCGGCCAACGCCGCGCGCCGCTGATCCAGCCAGGTCTGCAGGATGCCGACCGCGGCGGCCTGGTCGATCATCGATCGCTGTCCCTTGGCGCGGACTCCGGCTTCTCGCAGCGACCGCTGGGCCGCGACGGTGGTGAGCCTCTCGTCGGCCAGTCGCACGGGCACCGGCGCGATGCGTGCCGCCAACTGGTCGGCGAGCGCGATTGCGTCGTCGGCGGCCGAACCCGAACGGTCGGCCAGTGTGCGCGGTAAGCCCACCACCGCCTCGACGACCTGGAGTTCGTCGACCAACGTCGCCAGCCGACGCACGTGTTTGTCCGAACCCTTGCGGCGCTCCCGCGAGACGGTTTCCACCGGTGTCGCGAGGATGCCGTCCGGGTCACTGACGGCCACACCGATGCGGACACTGCCGGCGTCGATGCCAAGCCGTCGGCCTCGCCCGGGGTCCGGCGGCTGCAGCGTCGGACCCGGGCGATCCGGCAGGCGGTCGTCGGTGTTGGCCACGCGGTCAGCTCCGGCCCAGTTCTGCGCGCAGCGCGGCCAGTGCCGCGTCGATGCCCGCTGCCCCCTTACCGGAACCCTGTGCCAGATCAGCCTTGCCGCCCCCACGGCCGTTGACCGACGCACCCAGCTGCTTCACCAGATCGTTGGCGCTCAGTCCGAGATCCTGCGCAGCCGGGTTGACGGCCACCACGTATGGAACGGAGTCGTCGTCACCTTCGGCGATCAATGCGACGACCGCCGGATCGCCGCCCAGCTTGCCCTTGATGTCACCGACGAGCGTGCGCAGGTCTCCCGCCGACATTCCGCCGGCCATCCGCTGCGCCACGAGGTGGACCTTACCGATCTGTTCGGCGCCTGCGGCGGCATTCGCCGCCGCGGCGCGCGCGTTTGCCAGCCGCATCCGGTCGAGTTCCTTCTCGGCGGCGCGCAACCGTTCGACGAGATTGGCCACCCGTGCCGGAACCTCGTCGGACGGCACCTTCAGCGATGACGCCAGCCCGGCCATCAGGGCGCGCTCCTTGGCCAGGTGGCGGAACGAGTCCAGCCCGACGTAGGCCTCCACCCGCCGGATGCCCGAACCGACCGACGACTCGCCGAGGATCGTGACCGGGCCGATCTGCGCGGAACTGCGGACATGGGTACCGCCGCACAACTCCAGCGAGAAGGGACCACCGATCTCAACGACCCGCACCTCGTCGGGATAGGCCTCGCCGAAGAGCGCCATCGCGCCCATGGACTTGGCCTTCTCCAGGTCGGTGGTGAAGCTGTTCACCTCGAAGTCGGCTTCGACCGCCTGGTTGGTGACTTCTTCGATCTGGGTCCGCTGGTCCTCCGACAGACCGCCCTGCCAGTTGAAGTCGAACCGCAGGTACCCGGGGCGGTTCAGCGATCCGGCCTGGACCGCATTGGGGCCCAACACCTGCCGAAGCGCCGCGTGCACCATGTGCGTTCCGGAATGGCCCTGGGTTGCGCCGTGGCGCCATTTCGGGTCGACGGTCGCCACCACGGTGTCGCCCTCCACGAACTCGCCCGACTCGACGTTGATGCGGTGTGCCCACAGGGTTTTGGCGATCTTCTGCACGTCGTTCACCGCGGCCTTGGCCGCCGCGGACGCACCCGCGCCGGTGATGGTGCCCTCGTCTGCGATCTGTCCGCCGGACTCCGCGTAGAACGGGCTGCGGTCGAGCACCAGCTCGATGCGGTCGGCGTCCTGAGCCCCGTGGCCGACTACAGGTACCCGCTTGCCATCGACAAAAATGCCGAGAATCCTTGCCTCAGAGCTTAATTCGTCGAAACCGGTGAATTCGGTGGGGCCGGCGTCGACCAGTTCACGGTAGGCTGACAGGTCGGAGTGTGCCTGCTTGCGAGCCGCCGCGTCGGCCTTGGCGCGCTGGCGCTGTTCGGCCATCAGGCCGCGGAAGCCCTCTTCATCGACCTGCAGATCGGCCTCGGCGGCCATTTCGAGGGTCAGTTCGATCGGGAAACCGTAGGTGTCGTGCAGGGTGAACGCGTCGGTGCCGGACAGCACGTCGGTGCCAGACGCCTTCGTCGCCCGCGCCGCGTCGTCGAACAACCGCGAACCCGACGCGAGTGTGCGGTTGAACGCGGTCTCCTCCGCGACGGCGATGCGCTGGATGCGGTCGAAGTCGGTGACCAGTTCCGGGTACGACGGGCCCATCGCGTCGCGCACCGTGGCCATCAACTCGGCCATGATCGGCTGCTCGACGCCCAGCAGTTTCGCGGCGCGGATGATCCGGCGCAGCAGTCGGCGCAGGACGTAGCCGCGGCCCTCGTTGCCGGGGCTGATGCCGTCACCGATGATGATCGCGGCGGTCCGGCTGTGGTCGGCGATGATCCGGTAGCGCACGTCGTCAGCGTGGTTGCCCTTCCCGTACCCCCGCGGGGCGACGCCGGCGACCAGATCGATCGCCGGACGCAGCAGGTCGGTCTCGTAGACGTTGTCGACGTCCTGCAGCAGGCAGGCCACCCGTTCGATGCCCATGCCGGTGTCGATGTTCTTGCGTGGCAGCGGGCCGAGAATCTCGAAGTTCTCCTTGGATGTGCCCTCACCCCGCTCGTTCTGCATGAACACGAGGTTCCAGATCTCGATGTAGCGGTCCTCGTTGGCCTCGGGCCCGCCCTCGAGGCCGTACTCCGGCCCGCGGTCGTAGTAGATCTCCGACGACGGCCCGCACGGTCCTGGGATGCCCATCGACCAGTAGTTATCGGCCATGCCGCGGCGCTGGATGCGCTCGAGCGGCAACCCGGCGACCTCCTGCCACAGAGCTATCGCCTCGTCATCGTCGAGATAGACGGTCGCCCAGAGTCTTTCGGGGTCGAAGCCGTATCCGCCCTGTGCGACGGGGTTGGTCAGCAGGGTCCAGGCGAACTCGATGGCGCCCTTCTTGAAGTAGTCACCGAAGCTGAAGTTGCCGGCCATCTGGAAGAAGGTGTTGTGGCGGGTGGTGATGCCGACCTCGTCGATGTCCGGGGTGCGGACGCACTTCTGGACGCTCACCGCGCGATTCCACGGCGGCGTGCGCTGGCCCAGGAAGTACGGCACGAACTGCACCATGCCGGCATTGACGAACAGCAGATTGGGGTCGTCGAGGATCACCGAGGCGCTCGGCACCTCGGTATGGCCCGCCTGCACGAAGTGATCGAGGAAACGCTTCCTGATCTCGTGTGTCTGCACGTTCGGTCTGTCCTTGTCCCTATCAGTGGTTCTGCGATTACCTGCGATTATTCGACCGCACTACAGTACCGGTCGCAGTTGCCACGCCTGAAAGGCCAACGAACCGGCGCGGCGTACGGTGCCGGCTACCCGGAGATGAAGCTCAGCCGCACCTTGCGCTGCGGGTTGTCGCTGTTCAGGTCCACCAGCACGACGCTCTGCCAGGTTCCGAGCAGCGGCTCGCCGCCCTGTACCGGCAGCGTCACCGACGGCGACACCAGTGCGGGCAGCACGTGGTCGGCCCCATGGCCCGGCGAGCCGTGGGCGTGGCGGTAGCGGTCGTCGCGCGGCAGCAGGCGTTCGAGCGTGTCGACGAGGTCGTCATCGGACCCCGCTCCGGTCTCGATGATCGCGACGCCGGCCGTGGCGTGCGGCACGAACACGTTGCACAAGCCGTCCCGACGGCCGGCGCAGAACGAGCGCACCGCGTCGGTGAGGTCGACTATGCGGCGCCGGGCCGTATCGATTTCGATTACGTCGGTGTCCACGATCGCCGAGCGTACGGACCACCCGATTGCGAAGCGAACCATCTATTGAAACGCTTGCGCGGCAAGAGGAAACTCGTGGGTGGTCCGGTGGCGCCACCGGGGCGCTGCCCCGAACAAGAGGGGGTGGATCGTGTACGCACGCTCTACCACTATCCACGCGCAACCATCGTCGATCGACGCCGGAGTTGCGCAATTTCAGAATGAGATCATGCCCGCGGTCCAGGCGATAGACGGGTGCATCGGCATGTCGGCAATGGTGGACCGGGAGTCCGGCCGTTGCATTATCACCACCGCCTGGGAAACCGAGGAGGCGATGCGCGCGAGCGCCGAGCAGGCGAGCCTGCTTCGCGCACAGGCGGCCGAGAAGATCGACGGCACCGTCGAGAAGATCGAAGAATGGGAGATCGGGGCTCTGCATCGTGACCACCGTACGAGTGACGGTGCCTGTACGCGGGTGACCTGGGTGAAGGTCGCGGCGGACCAGGTTGACCAAGGCATCGAGTACTTCAAGACGTCTGTCCTGCCCCAGATCGAGGATCTCGAGGGCTTCTGCAGCGCCAGCCTGCTTGTCGACCGCGCCAGCGGGCGGGCCGTGTCGTGTTCGTCGTTCGACAGCCGCGAAGCGATGGAGCGAAACAGGGCGCAGTCGAACGCCCTCAAAACGTCGTCGATGCAGGAAGCGGGCGCTGAGGAACTCGACGAGTGCGAATTCGAACTCGCGCTCGCCCACCTGCGGGTGCCTGAGCTGACCTGAGCGCACGATCGACATCATTCCGGCGCACACACCACCGTGCGCTCCGATATTCACGCCCACCTTCTTTTCGGCGTCAGCGGGGATGCGGGTCAGGCCGTGTCCCGGCCGAGAGTTTGTCGGATTTACTACCGCAGGCAGATCGACGGCGGAAGGTGATGGATGGGGACCGGTGGCGCCATTGGGGCGCTGCCCCGAACAAAAAGGGGGCGGAACGTGTACGCACGCTCTACCACTATCCAGGCGCAACCCGCGTCGATCGACGAAGGGACTGCCTACGTTCGCGACGAGGTGATGCCGGCGCTGCAGGCAATGGACGGGTGCATCGGCTTGTCGCTTCTGGTTGACCGGGAGTCCGGCCGCTGCATCGCCACCAGCGCCTGGGAAACCGATGAGGCGACGCGCGCGAGCACTGAGCAGGCCGCGCCGCTTCGCGCACGGGCCGGCGAGGTCTTCGGCGGCGACGTGATGGTCGATCAGTGGGAGGTCGGGGTGCTGCACCGTGACCACCACTCGACCGACGGTGCATGCGTGCGAGCCACCTGGATCAGGCTGCCGCCCGATCAGACTGACCGCGCGATCGATTTCTACAGAACGTCGGTCCTGCCTGCGTTGGAGGATCTGGATGGGTTCTGCAGCGCCAGCTTCCTGATCAACCGTTCGACCGGGCGCGCCGTATCGTCGGCGACGTTCGACAGCCAGGACGCGATGGAACGCAACAGGGACCGGGCCACCGAATTACGGAACACGCGAACGCGCGAACTGGGCGCTGACATCATCGATGTAGGCGAGTTCGAACTCGCCCTCGCCCATCTGCGGGTACCCGAGAGGGCCTGAGCCGAACCTCATTTACGCGAGCGTTTATTACGCCGAGGGCCGGGGTATCTACAGCTTCACCACAAGACCTCGGAGGCACAATGACCATCACCAGCATCATCACCGCAATTCTCATCGGCATCGTGGTCGGCATCCTCGGCCGCCTGGCAGTTCCGGGCAAGCAGCCGATCGGCATGTTGGTAACGATCCTCGTCGGCATCGTGGCCGCATTCATCGGCACGGCGATCGCCAGAGCACTCGGAATCCCCACCGCAACCAATGGCGTGGACTGGCTGGAACTGCTCGTCCAGGTCATCGTCGCCGCCATCGGCGTCGCGCTGGTGGCATCCCTGATGGGACGCCGGCGCACCGGACTGACGGGCCGTAGGCGCTCGGGTCTGATGCGCTGACGAACCGCACCACCCCCCAAGGCGATCCCGGCTGGACCCCTGCAGCCGGGATCGTCCCCTATTTGCACGAAAGTCAACGCGCGAGCAGGGGTGGTCCGCTCGTGCCCGACCCCGGGAGCATCGCAGTCCTCTGTCAACGCCCGGTTTCAACGGTATCGACGTTTTGCAGGGGAAGGTCGAGTAGCGACCTGCAAAACGTGGATTCCGCCGGCTAGCGCTTCTTGCGGATGATCGCGCGCAGCTTGTCCAGCCGGCCTGCGATCTCGCGTTCGGCGCCATGACTGGTCGGCCGGTAGTAGTCGACGTCGACCAGTTCATCGGGTGGATACTGCTGGGGCACAACACCATCGGGGTCGTCGTGCGCGTATTTGTAGCCGATGGCGTTGCCTAGCTTCTCTGCTCCGGAGTAGTGGCCGTCGCGCAGATGGGTGGGCACCAGTCCGGCCTTGCCCGCCCGGATGTCGCCCATCGCCGCGCCCAGCGCCGTAGTCACCGCGTTGGACTTCGGCGCGGTCGCGAGGTGGACCGTGGCGTGGGCCAACGTGAGCTGCGCCTCCGGCATTCCGATCAACTGCACGGTCTGCGCTGCGGCAACGGCTGTCTGCAACGCGGTCGGATCGGCCATGCCGACGTCCTCGCTGGCGAGGATCATCAGGCGCCGGGCGACGAAACGCGGATCCTCCCCCGCGACCAGCATTCGGGACAGGTAGTGCAGGGCGGCGTCGACGTCGGAGCCGCGCACCGACTTGATGAACGCGCTGATGACGTCGTAGTGCTGGTCGCCGTCGCGGTCGTAGCGCACGGCGGCCTTGTCCAGAGACTGCTCGATGACCTCGACCGTCACGTCCTCTTCTGCCTCGGCTGTTTCAGAGGCGACCTCCAGCGCCGTCAGCGCGCGACGGGCATCGCCCGCGGACAGCTGGACAAGAAGTTCGACGGCTTCGTCGGCGACCGCGATCTTGCCGCCGAGACCTCGCGGGTCGTCGATCGCGCGGCGCACCACGGCCCGAACGGCGTCGACGTCCAGCGGCTGCAACTGCAGGATCAGCGATCGGGACAGGAGGGGTGCGACGACGGAGAACGACGGATTCTCGGTGGTGGCCGCGACCAGCAGCACGACTCTGTTCTCGACGGCGGACAGCAGTGCGTCCTGCTGCGTCTTGGAGAAGCGGTGTACCTCGTCGATGAAGAGCACCGTCTGCTCCCCGTACGCGGCCGCGCGGCGGGCCACGTCGATCACGGCACGGACCTCCTTGACACCGGCCGACAAAGCCGACAATGCCTCGAACCGGCGACCCGTGGCCTGCGAGATCAGCGACGCGAGCGTCGTCTTGCCGGTACCGGGCGGACCGTAGAGGATGACCGACGCCGCCCCTGAGCCTTCCACCATCCGCCGCAACGGCGAACCCGGCCTCAGCAGATGGTCCTGCCCGACGACCTCGTCGAGGGACGCCGGCCGCATCCGCACCGCGAGCGGCGTCGACGCACCGACAAGAGGACCCCCCGACGAGGTCGCTTCGCCGGGGACGTCAAACAGACCGTCGGCCACGTTCTCTGCTTACCACGCCGCTGCGACGCTACGGCCGAGCCGTCACGAACCTGCTGGCTGCGTGACGAAGTCGATCAGCTGCTCGACGCGTCCGATCAGCGCGGGCTCGAGATCGTTCCAGTCCCGCACGCGACTCCTTATGCGCTGCCATGCCCTCGCGATGTCGGCCTGCTGAGCGTGCGGCCACCCCAGCTCGCTGCAGACACCCTTCTTCCAGTCGACGCCCTTGGGGATCACCGGCCACGCCGAGACGCCGATCCGGGCGGGTTTGACCGCCTGCCAGATGTCGATGAACGGATGGCCGACCACGAGGGTGTGAGCGCCGCCCGGCCCCCGGCGGACCGCTTCTGCGATCCGGGCCTCCTTCGAGCCCGCGACCAGGTGGTCGACGAGCACACCCAACCGTCGCCAAGGGCCGGGCCGGAACTCGTCGACGATCGCAACGAGATCGTCGATGCCGCCGAGGTATTCGACGACGACACCCTCGATGCGCAAGTCGGCGCCCCATACCTGTTCGACGAGCTCGGCATCGTGTCGGCCCTCGACGTAGATGCGACTCGCCAGCGCCACTTTCGCGCGGGCGTCGGGCACCGCCACCGAGCCCGACGCGGTTCGTGACGGTTTCGGCGCGGCCCGCCGCGGCGGGGTGAGGATCACCGGCCGGCCGTCGATCAGATAGCCGGGGCCGATGGGGAACGGTTTGATACGGCCGCACCGGTCCTCGAGCTCCATCCGGCCGTACTCGATGCGAACCACCGCGCCGACGAACCCGGATTCGACGTCCTCGACGACCATGCCGATCTCCACCGGCAGCTCGGTCGAACGCGGTTTCCTGTGCGGATTGCTCGCGAGAACGTCGGAGCCATAGCGATCAGCCACCGGGTGATCGTAGGGTCTCCTCCGTGCTGCTCAATCGCGACACGGCCGAGGGAATTGCTAACGGCAGCATCACACTTGTCCTACGCCGGTGGGACGCGCCGAGAGCCAAACGCGGCGGTACCCAGCGCACCGTCGCGGGGACGATCCGCGTCGACGACATCACCGAACACTCCGGTCGCTACCGTGTCACCGCCGCGCAGGCCCGCGCCGCCGGCTATCCGGACGCCGCGACCGCTCAGAGGGACCTCGACCGCAAACCGGCGCAGCACACCTACGTGATCGCGGTGTCCTTCCTGGCGCCCGATGAGCGACCCGACCTCGCCGCCGACGACCGTCTGTCCGCCGCCGACGTGGAGATGATCGCTGCGCGCCTGGACCGGTGGGATGTGGCGACGGAGCCGTGGACGAGGCGCTACCTGGCGATGATCGAAGCCAACGAGGCTGTCCGCGCGCCGGATCTGGCGGACCGCGTCGGCATGGACGTGCCGCGGTTCAAGCGACGCGTCCGCCAGTTGAAGGGACTGGGGCTGACCATCAGCCTCGATGTCGGCTACCGGCTGTCTCCACGAGGTCGCGCGTTTCTGGCAGCGAATCCCGAATGACGGTGCCATGCTCACCACGTGCGCAAGCTGGCCCCACTCGTGGCCATGTCGTTGCTCGTTGCGTGTGTCTCGCTGCCGGCGGCTTGGCCGACGACTGTGACACGTCGCCGACCGGCGTCGAAAGAACCGATTATTCATTGCATTTCACGGTTCCCGCCGGCCTGATGCCCGATGAGCCAGCAGACGGCGGGCCGTAGTTGGGGCGGCAACAAGGCAGGCAATCCCGCGGGCCTGCGCCGGCTACCCACGTTCGCCACCTTCGGTTTCAACACTCAAGTCGCCGGAGCGCTCGGACCCCCGACGTTGGTCATGCAGGGCCTCGACGACGACGTTCCGCCCGGGCTGGGTGTGCAGAGCGCACCCATGCTCTACGACGCATTGCCGGACCGATGACGAACAAGGTTCTGGTTCAGGTCGACTGCGCGACGCACGGCTTCATGGCCGAACGCGCACATGCCATCGTCAAGGCGGCGTTGATCGAATGGATCACCGCGTCCACGTTCGGCGGTGAGCCGGGCGGACGGTTCGTCGTCAGTGCGAGCGGCGTCGTCACCCGAACGAACTAGAGGCGAGTTTGGCGGGCTCCGAAGTGATCTCGTCGATGACGGTATGGACGAAGCGCATCTTGTCCAGCACAGCGGGCGGCAGCACGAATGGGTAGAGGTCCTCTTTGCCCATCGATCGGTTGATCATGTTCAGCGCCCACGCGAGCGGGAGCCAAATATCGATGATCGTCTGGAATCCACTCGGCCCCAGGACTCCCCGCTCGAACGTCGCCGATGCCGGGGCGAAGGTGAACGCGGCGGCGGTGTCCAACGTGTCGCGGATGTGCAGGTAGTGCGCGAATGTCTCGGCCCAGTCCTCGGCCGGATGCATGGTGGCGTAGGAGGAGACGAAGTTCTGATCCCAGCCCGCCGGCGCGCCCTCGTTGTAGTGGCGATCGAGCGCCGCCTGGTAATCGGCGTCGGCGTCGCCGAACAGTTCGTGGAAGCGGGACTTGTAGTCCTCGGAAGGGTCGACGAGCCGGTAGTAGTAATAGTGCCCGATCTCGTGCCGGAAATGCCCGAGCAGTGTGCGGTAAGGCTCGTCCATCGCGACGCGTAGCTGTTCGCGGTGCAGGTCGTCGCCTTCGGCGAGGTCCAGCGTGATCACGCCGTTCTCGTGACCGGTGAACACCTTCTCGAACTCACTGGAGAGCAGGTCGAATGCGAGCCCGTACTCCGGGTCTTCGTCGCGACCGATGATCGGCAGCTTCAATTCGTACAGCTCGGCGATGAGCCGGCGTTTGGCCTTCTCAGCGGCCGCGAAGGCGGCCAGGGCCGGCTTGTCGTTGTCGTTGGGTCGGGTGCGGGTCAGCGCGCACGACTTGCACAGCTTCTTGATCGGCCCCTTCTCGACAATCCAATTGCACTCGGCCAGATGCAAATTGGCGCACAGCCGATACTCACGGGAGTCCACGGCACCAGCGTGCTCACTCTCCTCCCCCGGAGCTATGACCAGCAGCGCCATATCGTCGAGGGAGAAACCGAGCCTGCTCCCGCACGACAGGCACAGCGAGTTCTCGAATGCCAGCCGCTGACCACAGTTGGGACAGGTGAAGTCACGCATGCAGCACGCCTCCCTGGTAGGGGGCCACGTCAACCGCGACATCGATCGCACTGCTCTCGGAGTCGGTGTAGATGATGCCGCGCAGCGGGGGCACGTCGGCGTAGTCGCGGCCGAATCCGACAGTGATGTAACGCTCGTCGACCATCTGGTTGTTGGTGGGGTCAAATCCGAGCCAGTGGTTCTGCGGCGTCCACACCGAGGCCCATGCGTGAGTCGCGTCGATGCCGACCATTCGTTCCTTTCCCGGCGGCGGGTCGGTTGCCAGGTACCCGGACACGTAGCTGGCCGCCAACCCATGTGCGCGCAGGCAAGCGATGGCCAGCCGTGCGAAGTCCTGACATACCCCCTCCCGCGCGGTCAAAACCTCGTTCACCTGAGTGGACACCGTCGTGGAGCCCGAGCGGTAGGTGAAGTCGGAGTGGATTCTCGACGCCAGGTCGCGCAGCACCTCAACGAGCGGTCGTCCCGGCTCGAAACTCGGTGCGGCATAGTTGCGTACCTCGTCGGTGATCTCCGCGGGCTGCAGGTCCAGAGTGAATTCGGTGGCCAGCGCGCCGTCCGGCCCGACCGGCCGAGCGATCTCCCACGGCGCCCGGCTGGACCCACCGTCGTAGAGATCGGCAGGCGGCGGATCCACCTCGACCACCGAGCGACTCGTGATCGACAGCGTCCGGTGCCGCTCGGTGACATGGAAATACGAGCTGACGTTGCCAAAGGCGTCACGGCTGGTGGAGCTGTCCGCCGCCTCCGGGTCGATCACCAACTCGTGCGACAGGCAGCGCTGACGCGCGGAGTCGCGCGGCGTGAGGAAGCCACGGCCGTAACTGCTCGTCACCACGTCGGAGTACCGGTACACCGTGCGGTGCGCGACCTGATAGCACCGGCTCGATACCGAGGCCGTCGGGCCCTCCGGGAACGCCGTCACGGCATCACCCGACGCTCGTCGGGTCCCCACAGCGGCTGCATTTCGCCGGGAAGTGACAGGTGCGTCGCGGTGATGACGCCGGACAGGTCGCGCAGGTCGCTGTGCATCCCGTTGAGCAACGTGGCGAGGTCGCCGCGTTCGCCGTCGGCGGTCACCTCTTCGAGATCGGCGGGCGCGATCCGGCGCAACCGGTTGATGATCTCCTCGACCAGCCGCTCGGGCTTCGACGAGCCCGACGATCCCGGGAGTGCCTTCAGTCCGGCACGAAGCCGCTCGAGCTGGAACACCAGCGATCGCGGGTTCTCGGCGTCGAACAGCACCAGCTCGGCCACGGCAGCAACACTAACCGTGCCCGGGTTGCGTCGCCGATAGATGACCGACGACTCGCAGGTTATCAGCGTGGACTCAGTGAGAGTTTGCTCAGCGCCGGGGCTGCGCACCGTCGCCAGGGTCGCACGCAGCAATGCTGTTAGGCAGAGGCCGCGCTCGATACGTTTGCCGATGTCCATCATCGTCCAGCCGACGTCGTGAACCATCGACTCGGCGGCCACGCCCGACAGCGCCAACATCCCCGCCAGGGTGATGTTGTTCGTCGAAGACAGGAACGCGTCGCCCTCGGCTTGCGAGTCGGGTGGCGAGTCCGGGGCGTGCAGCAGCGCCCTCTCGACGGCCGCCAACACCATCCAGGTGTCGTTTGACATCTGGTCGCGCACGGCGCGGGCGGACAGCCCGAGGCGTTCGACGGACTGCGCCAGGGACCCGGAACGGTGCCGGTCGGCCGTCAGGGACCACAGCGTGGTCGGCGCCGTCGCGATCATCTCGGCGTAGTCGCCGTCGCCGGTGCCGGTTCCCGTGATCGCGCCGAGTGCGGTGAGCAGCACGGGCACACATTCACTGCCCGGCAACTCCCTTCTGTAGCGGAACTCGTGGTAGCGCTCGCGGGTCACGGTGAGCAACCGGGCCATGTTCTCCGCGCGTTCGGCGTAGCGCCCCATCCAGAACAGGTCGGACAGCACACGCGGCGAGCTGACCCCCCATGTCGGGCTGGGAGTGATGGCCGGCAGCTCCGCGGGCGGCGCCGTCGGGATGCGCTCAGCGGTCACCCGCGTCGGTGTCCGCACCCAGATATCCTTGGCCGCAACGCTGTTCATCTTGAATGCGGCGGTCCCCGGTGCGACCAGGTAGCCCAGCCCGCCGATCATCGGCGCGTACCCACTGCGTTGGGACACCGTGAACAACCGCATGCCTACGTGGGCCGCCGACAGTCCGCCCGGGTAGTAGTCGGTGGGCGCCGACGAGAACTGCGGCAACTCCTGGCCCACCCACTGCCACGGCGTGGACTCGATGCGCGCTCCCAGAGTCTTAAGCTGTTCGGACGACAACGCCGGCCCGACGATCGCCTCTCCGCCCGTGACGGGCCGGATCAGCAGCGACGACAGGTTGGTCAACAGGTGCGAGCGTTCGGTGTTGATGCCGCCCCAGTACAGCGGCGCCGTGCGCAACAGCGGGGTCTCCCCCAGCAGTCGCTCGGCGAGTTCGGGCAGAAAGCGAAGCAGCCCAGGGCTTTCCAGGATGCCGCTGCCGAGGGTGTTGACGACGGTCACGGCGCCGCGGCGTAGCACCTCGACGAGCCCGACGACGCCGAGTCGCGAATCCGCGCGTAGGTCAAGCGGATCCGCATAGTCGGCGTCCACACGGCGCAGCACGACGTCGACACGCTTGAGCGTGCCCATCGATCGCATCCACAGCTTGCCGTCACGCACCACCAGGTCCGCGCTCTCCACCAACGGGAACCCGAGCACGCCGGCCAGGTAGGCCTGGTCGAACGCGGTCTCGGAGTGGATGCCCGGGCTGAGCACCACCACCACCGGTTCCTCCGCGTACTCCGGCGCGGCGTCGATCAGGGCGAGACGCAGCGCCTGCGCCCACGGTGAGGCCGGACGGGGCGCGATGCGCTCATACAGTTCGGGAATGGCGCGCGCCACCACCCGACGGTCCGCAAGCGCGTAGCCCGCGCCCGACGGCGCCTGCGTCCAGTCGGCGTTGACCTGGAAGCTGCCGTCACGCGCGCGGCTGATATCGCAGCCGTGCATGAACAACTGGTGTCTGCCGGGTACCTCGATGCCGCGGGCGGCGCGGATGTAGCCGGGGTGCGCGAACAACAACTGCGCCGGAAGCACGCCGCTGGTCACCGAGTTGCGCGGGCCGTACAGGTCGGTCAGCACCGCGTCGAGCAGCCGGGAGCGCTGCAGCAGACCGGATTCCAGGATGTCCCAGTCGGACGACGAGATCACCAACGGCAACGCGTCGAGGCGCCATGGTCCCGGCTCCGCCGCGCCGTTCCCGTTGGTGACGGCGTCACCGTTGCGGTCGACCTGGATGTAGGTGATTCCGTCGTTGTCGACCGAACTGCGCACCGCTGACCGAAGCTGATTCAGCCCGCTGCGTCCGCGTTCGCCGACGCAGTCGGCGAGCTCACGCCAGGCGGGACGGATATTGCCTGCGGCGTCGACGAATTCGTCGTAGCCGGTGCCCGCGGCGCCACGGACGTCGAACAGGGCCTGCTGGGCTCGCGTGGTGCGGTACTGAGAGAGCAGGTTGTCGATGTCGTGTGGACTCTGTGCCGGTAGGACCATCATGCGGCTCGCAGGAAGCGAGTGACGCGTCTCAGCCGACGAATCGCAACATTGTTGGCGCAGGGCAGCCGACTTGTCGGAGTCCCTTCATATGATGCTGTTTGGGTCCGGACTGGGCCTTCGGGCGGCACCGGAGAGACAACCGGACGCACAGCCGAGAACAGTCTGCGGTCGGGGTCGAAGCAATCGGCTTCAGCTGTCAGAGATGTCACCAGTGCAGAACGGTACGCACTCGTCGCAGATCGAGAATGCCAGGCGCGCCGATATCGGTTGATTGGCGCGCCTGCTTCTCGCGGATGTCGGACATGTCGACCTTGCCGGGAGTGAAACCGGTGGTCTCGAAGCGGCGGCCGCGTCGCGATTCGGCTTCCACCGCGTTGACGGGCGGACGGTCGTAGGCCCGGCCACCGGGGTGCGAAACGTGATAGGTGCAGCCGCCACGGGACGTGCCGGTCGCGATGTCCACCAGCTCGAATCGCAACGGTCCGTCGACGGTGATGGTGGGGTGCAGCGCGCTGGGCGGCTGCCAGGCCCGATACCTCAGCCCGCCCACCTGGACGTCCGGGTTGTCCGTGGCCAGCAGCGGTATGGGGTAGCCGTTGGCGGTGACGACGTAGCGCTGGCGGTCGGCGCCGATCAGCCGCACCTGGATGCGTTCGACCGACGAGTCGACGTAGCGGGCCATCCCGCCGGCGGTCGACTCCTCGCCCAGCACGTTCCACGGCTCGATCGCCCCGCGCAGCTCGATCTCCACGCCGTCGAACACGGCCGTGCCGATGCGCGGGAACCGGAACTCGGTGAACGGATCGAGCCAGCTGGTGTCGAAGTTGACGCCGTGTGCCCGCAGGTCTGCGGCCACGTCCGCGATGTCGTGAATCAGGAAGTGCGGCAACAGGTATCGCCCGTGCAGGTTGGCGCCGTGGCGGATGAGCGGGGCCCGCAGCGGCTCATCCCAGAACCATGCGACCAGCGAGCGCACCAACAGCGACTGCACCATCGCCATCTGGTAGTGCGGCGGCATCTCGAATCCACGCAGTTCCAGCAGGCCCAACCGGCCGCGCGCACCGTCGGGGCTGTACAGCTTGTCGATGCAGAACTCGGCCCGGTGGGTGTTTCCGGTGATGTCGGTCAGCAGATGCCGCAGCGCCCGGTCGATGATCCACGGCCTGGGCCCGCCCGCACCGGACGACAGCCTCGCGATCTCGGCGAACGCGATCTCGAGCTCGTACAGCGCATCGGCGCGGCCTTCGTCGACCCGTGGCGCCTGCGACGTTGTGCCGATGAATCGCCCCGCGAACAGGTAGGACAGCGACGGGTGACGTTGCCAGTAGGTCAGCATCGACACCAGCAGATCGGGGCGGCGCAGCAACGGCGAATCGGCGGGCGTGATGCCGCCCAGGGTGATGTGGTTACCGCCGCCGGTACCGCTGTGGGTGCCGTCGACGTCGAACGACTCGGTGGACAGCCGCGCCTGCCGGGCCTCCTCGTAGAGGGTTTCCAGCTGCTGCCTCTGCTCGGTGAACCCGGCCGTGGGCGCCACGTTGACCTCGATGACTCCCGGGTCCGGTGTGACGGTCATCGACGCGATTCGCGAATCAGGCGGCGGACCGTAGCCCTCGAGGACGATCGGGCAGTCGGCCTTTGCGGCTGCGGCCTCCACCCGGCGCACCAGGTCGATGAAATGCTCGGCCTCGTCGGTCGGCGGCAGGTAGATATAGAGAATCCCGGCTCCGTCTTGTTCTCGTCTGACCTCGGCCACGATCGCGGTGGTCGGCATCGCGTCGGCGTCCACGACTTCCGCGTCGTCCGTGCCGGGCTCGACGGGCAGCGCCCCGCGACGCGCCAAGGGATCTGCGGCGTGGGTCGGCTCCGGCGGCTCCCAGCTGATCGACTTCAGTGGGAGCCTCAGCCCGGCCGGAGAGTCGCCATCGAGCAGCACGATGCGCCCGCGGCGCAGCCGCCAGTCGGCGCTGGCCCATCCGGAGTCGTCGTCGGCTCGATGCAACGGCAGGACGTAGGCCGCGGGCTCGGTGACGGTCTGGTCCAGCCGCGACATCAGGGCGGCGCGGGCGTCGGCGTCGTCAGCCTCCAGATCGTCTGCGGCGTCGACAGGTTCGCCTTCCGGCAGACGCACCGCGGCGGCGAGCCGGCTCAATGCATCCTCGTACGCGGGCCGGACCTGAGACGCGGGTAGTCCGAGTCCGTCGGCGAGCGCACCGAGCACATGCAGTCCGGCATCGTGCGCCACCTCGATCGTCTGCGGTGTCGAGGGCCACGGGTCGGCGAGCAGTGCGTCGTCACGCCACAACGGCTCGCCATCGGTCCGCCAGAACAGTCCGATCTGCCAGCGCGGCAACGGTTCTCCCGGATACCACTTGCCCTGGTTGCGATGGACCAGGCCCTGTGGTGCCCACACCTTCTTCAACCGCGCCGCCAGTTCGGATGCCAGCCGACGTTTGTGCGGACCATCGGCGTCGGTGGTCCACTCGGGGTCGACCTGGTTGTCGATCGAGACGAACGTCGGCTCGCCGCCCATCGTCAGGCGGACGTCACCCGCGGCCAACCGCTCGTCGACGCGGCCGCCGAGTTCACAGATGGCGCCCCAGGCGGCTTCGGTGTACGGGAGCGTGACCCGGGGGTCCTCATGGATGCGCGTGACGATGTTGGTGAAGTCCAGAGTTGTCTCACACGGCTCGGTGGCGCCGGTGATGGGAGCCGCGGACTCGGGGTGCGGCGTGGCCGACAGCGGGATGTGGCCCTCACCCGCGAACAGTCCCGACGTCGGGTCCAGGCCGATCCAGCCGGCACCCGGGATGTACACCTCGGCCCATGCGTGCAGATCGGTGAAGTCGGCGGCCGGGCCTGAGGGCCCGTCGAGCGCCGCGATGTCGGACGTGAGCTGGACGAGGTAGCCGGAGACGAACCGCGCGGCCAGGCCGAGCTGGCGCAGGATCGACACGAGCAGCCACGCCGAGTCCCGGCATGACCCGATGCCGGTGCGCAATGTGTGATCAGGTGTCTGCACGCCGGGTTCCATCCGCACGCTGTAGCCGACGTCGCCGTTGACGGCACGATTGAGCGCGACGAGGAAGTCGATGGTGCGGGTGCCCGGCGCGACGAAGAAGTTCTTCACCCAGGCCTGAGCGAGCTCACCCGGCCCGGCATCCTCGCCACCCTCGTCGACCGGCCGCAGATAGGGCTTGAGGTCCTCGGCGAGCGACTTGGGGTAGGTGAAGCCGACCTGTTCGGCGTACTCCTCGATGAAGAAGTCGAAGGGGTTGATCACCTTCAAATCGGCGATGAGGCCGACCGTGATGGTGAGGTTGCGCGCCCGCGTCGGGAAGACGAGGCGGGCCATGAAGTTACCGAACGCGTCCTGCTGCCAGTTGACGAAGTGGTCCGCGGGCTCGACGGTCAGCGAGTAGGCCTCGATCGGCGTGCGCGAGTGTGGCGCCGGGCGCAGCCGAACGACGTGGGGGTGCACCTCGACCAGCCGATCGAACGTGTAGCTGGTGCGATGCTCCAGCGCCACTTTGATGCCCATCGCAAGATCCCATCACAAGCTCTGGTTGTGCGCAGTTCGTGGGCTACCTTGCCCGGGCCCTTCGGTAAACCCACAACACGATGACGCCTGCCACGGTGATGCCGACGAGGTTGACGCCGAGCTGCACCGCGGACTGAGCGGCCACCGCCCAGTCCCCGACCGTAGCCGCGACGACAGCGAACCCGGCGGCCGGCACGGTCGTGACCGAGATGAAAACACCGACCAATGCCGCCGATTTCGACGACACCAACGACAGCATGCCCGCCGCACCTGCCAATAACGCGACGACGAGTGAGAACGGGCCGACCTGGAAGATGAAGTCGACCTCATTGAGTTCGCTCGTCGTTTCCAGCGTCACCCAGCCGACGGCTTCGATGAAAAGCGTGAAGACCGCCGTGATGACCATGGCGATCGGAAAGCCGATCAGCAACGCCAGTGCGGCACGACGCGCGAGGTTGAGACGCCTGTTGACGAGCGCGACGGCGAGGCCGGCCAGTGGGCCGAACTCGGGTCCCACCACCATCGCGCCGACGATGGTGACGGGCGAATCGGTGACGACGCCGACCGCGGCGATGAGGCATGCGATGCACAGGAACATCACGAACGTCACGGTCAGCGTGGATTCCTCGCGGGTGCGCCCCACCAATTCGTCCCAGATGACCGCGTCGGCGGGCTCGCCTTCGGCCTTTTCCTCGGCCCGCCACGCCCGCGTCGACAGCACCGTGTCCAGAACCTCGAGTGTGATCGCGCCGCGCTCCTTGACTCCGAGCCCTTTCAGTTCGCCGACGACACTGTTGGCCGACTCCCGTGCGATGTCGGCAGTGATCTCGTCGCCCACGGGCTCGATGGCTGCGTCGCGATGGACGACAACGTGTGTGACACCTTGGTTTCCGCGCAGCACGGCCAGGACGTCATCGCTGAGGGCGTTCGGCGAGATCACCCGCAAATGCAGCACGGACGCACACTAGCCGCTGGGACAATCCGGTGATGGCCACCTGGAAGGACGTCGCGCGCATTGTGGGTCAGTTGCCGGAGACAACGGAGGCCTCGCCGCGAAACTGGCGGGTCCGCAAGAGGCTCATCGTGTGGGAACGGCCGCTGCGCAAGGCCGACTACGCCGCGCTCGGCGACGAGGCGCCCGACGGCGACATCCTCGGTGCGCGCGTCCCGGATGAAGGGGTGAAGTTCGCCCTCATCGCCGACGAGCCGAACGTCTACTTCAGCACGCCGCACTTCGACGGCTACCCGATGGTGCTGGTCCGGCTGGCCGAGATCGGTGTGCCCGAGCTCACCGAACTCGTCACCGAGGCGTGGCTGGCACAGGCGCCGAAGACGTTGGCGCGCAAGTTCGTGGGCGAGCAGTCCTAGCGCTCAGCTCTTGTCCGCGCGGACGATCAGCTCCTCGGGCGGCACGTGATGCCCCTTCGCGCACCGGATCTCGACGCTTGCCTCGGCCCCGCAGTCAGCGTGGGCGAGACGCAACGGCGTGCGGTTGGGCAGGTGCCGGCGGCCCCACTCGAACATCGCCCACACCACCGGCATGAAGTCGACGCCCGCGTCGGTGAGCACGTACTCGTCGCGGCTGCGCTGGCCGGGTTCCTGGTACGGCCGCCGCTCCAGCAGACCGGCCTCCACCAGATCCGACAGGCGCGCGGCGGCTGCCGCCTTGGTCACACCGACGCGGCGCCAGAAGTCGTCGAACCGGGTCGTGCCGTAATACGCCTCGCGCATGATCAGCATCGCCGACTTGGTCCCCAGCAGCGCCATCGTCTTCTCCACCGGACACTCGCCCACCGCCGACCAGGCATCGCGGTCGGCCAGCCGGCCCTGCAGCACTGTCATGGAATTCACCCTCCCTCTGAGTTGTTCTAACTATACCTAGGTGATATAGCTGGGTATAGGAAGCATTACTCAGTGACGAGTTCAGGAGGCTGAAATGGCTGGATATGCGGGTCGGGACGCGGTCATCGTCGAGGCGGTACGCACGCCGATCGGGAAGGGCAAGGCCAGCGGTGCGCTGCACGACGTGCTGCCCGTCGACCTCTTGGCACACAGCCTCACCGAACTGGTGAACCGCACGGGTATCGACCCGGCACACATCGACGACGTCATCACCGGCGCCGTTTCGCAGGTCGGCGACCAGGCGGTCAACATCGGGCGCAACGCGCTGCTGGCCGCGGGCTTCCCCGAAACCGTGCCGGGCACCACCGTCGATCGTCAGTGCGGCAGCAGCCAGCAGGCGATCAGTTTCGCGGCGCAGGGCGTGATCGCCGGCGCGTACGACATTGTCGTCGCCGGCGGCGTGGAATCGATGTCGAGAGTGCCGATGGGATCGAGTGTGCTGCCGGGCAGCGACCCGTTCGGCGCAATGGCGCAGCGCTATCCGGAAGGACTCGTGCCACAGGGCATCAGCGCCGAATTGATCGCAGCGAAATGGGGCTTCTCGCGGCAACAGCTCGACGAGTTCTCCGCCGGCAGCCACGAAAAGGCCGCGCAGGCAACCAAGGAGGGCCGGTTCGACAACGAGCTGACACCGATCGCCGGGCTCACCACCGACGAGATCATCCGCCCGGGTACGACGGTCGAGACGCTAGCGCAGCTGAAACCCGCGTTCTACAACCCCGCCTACGAGGCGCGGTTCCCACAGATCAACTGGGAGATCACGCCCGGCAACTCGTCGCCGTTGTCAGACGGCAGCGCGGCGGTGCTGATCACCACGAGCGAGGTCGCCAAGCGCCTGGGCCTGCGGCCGCTGGCTCGCATCCACGCCACGACCGTGGTCGGATCCGATCCGCTGTACATGCTCACCGGCGTCATCCCCGCGACCGAGAAGGTGTTGCAGCGGGCCGGATTGACGCTGGCCGACATCGACCTGTTCGAGGTGAACGAGGCGTTCGCCCCCGTCGTGATGGCATGGGCGCATGACGTCGGCGCCGATCTGGCCAAGACGAACGTCAACGGCGGCGCGATCGCGATTGGACACCCTCTGGGCGCCAGCGGTGCGCGGATCATGACGACATTGGTCAACGCGCTCGAGCAGCGCGGCGGCCGCTACGGGTTACAGACGATGTGTGAAGGCGGCGGCATGGCCAACGCCACCATCATCGAGCGTCTGTGACGCTCGCAGAACAGAAAGCCACCAACAATGTCTTCTCACACCACCTCCAAAATCTTTGTCATAGGCGGCACCGGAGCTCAAGGCATCCCCGTCGTCCGTGCCTTGGTCGCCGACAAGAAGTACTCCGTTCGAGTCCTCAGCCGTGACCCTGCCTCCCGACGAGCCAAGGAACTTCTCGCACTCGGCAACGTCTCCATCCTGGAAGGCTCATTGGCCGACGAAGACATCCTGCGGGAAGGATTCCGCGGTTGTGACGGAGCATTCATCAACATCGACGGCTTCAACACCGGCGAGAAGACCGAGATCTATTGGGCCATGCGCAGTTACGAGATAGCCATCGAAGAAGGCATCAAGTTCTTCGTGTATGGGAACCTTGACTACGGGCTCAAGAAATCGGGATATGATTCAAGGTTCCGGACCGGTCACTATGACGGCAAAGGCCGCGTGGGCGAGTGGATCTTGTTTCAAACTCAGGTGAATGGCGATCGGATGGGAGCGGCGCTCTTCACTTCGGGTCCGTACATTGAGATGGTGATGTCGCCTGGGACGCCCATGACACCTACCGTCGAGGACGGTGTCTTGACGTGGCGAGTTCCACTGGGTGAGGGCGCTGTGCCGCATGTGTCTCTCGAGGATTGCGGATACTACGTTCGTTGGCTTTTCGATCATCCCGAGCGCGCGAATGGCATGAACCTCGAAGTCGCAATCGATCAGGTTGCCTATGCCGACCTTGCTGCGGCGTTTGAGAAGGTCACCGGACATCCAGCACGATACGTCGACACCGACTTGGACGAGTACTGGAGCAACGGTCCGCTCAGTGCAGCCGCAGATATGCCTGCTGGGTACAACGCGGACCCAAATGACAAGAGCACCATGAGCATTCGCGACAACTTCACGGGCTTCTGGAATCTTTGGAAGTACGAAGTCGTCAAACGAGATTATGCCTTGCTCGACGAGATCCACCCCGATCGGATTAGAAGTGCTGAGGAGTGGTTCAGGCGAGAAGATCAGCGGGGAAGAGAGCTGGGCAAGGGCGGCCTTTGGGACAGGGCTCAACCGGAGAACCGGACCCCGGTCCTAAAGGTTGGTGAAGATAGAAGGACAGGAAAGCTGTAAATCAGATGCTCGATCAGCCACCCGCTGGGCACCAGCGGCGCGCGGATCATGATGACAATGGTCAACGCGCTCGAGTAGCGCGGCGGCCGCTACGGGTTGCAGACGATGTGTGAGGGCGGCGGGACGGCCAACGCCACCATCATCGAGCGGCTGTAACCGCGAGACAGAAGCCAGGGTCGCGATCCGGTGCCTTTCGCGACCCTGGCTTCTGTTTCGGCGCGAACACCACGCTCCTGCGGCCATGATTAGCACATGACTGATGGATATGGCTCCGATGTGGATGTTTTGGTCGTGGGCGCCGGCTTTGCGGGTCTGTACGCGGCCTACCGATTTCGGCGCGCTGGCCTTTCGATGCGCATCATCGAGGCGGCCGACGACATAGGCGGCACCTGGTACTGGAACCGCTACCCCGGCGCACGCGTCGACATCCCGAGCGTCGACTACATGTTCAGCTTCGATCCGGACTGGTCGCGCGACTGGCATTGGTCGGAGAAGTACGCCACCCAGCCCGAGATCCTGCGGTACTTGAACCACGTCGCCGACAAGCACGACCTTCGTCGCGACATTCAGTTCGGCGCCAGGGTCACGCAGGCGCATTGGGACGACAACTCGTCTGCGTACCACGTGCGAACCGATCGCGGCGACGAGTTCGCCTGCCGCTACCTCGTCATGGCGACGGGGTGCCTTTCGATGCCTAAACAGCTCGACATCGACGGCGTCGAGAACTTCACCCGCGACGTGTATTTCACCAGCCGGTGGCCTCACCAAGGCGTCGACTTCACCGGCAAACGCGTCGCCGTCGTCGGCACCGGGTCGTCGGGCATCCAGTCGATCCCGCTCATCGCCGCGCAGGCAGCGCAGTTGGTGGTTTTCCAACGCACGCCATGCTTTTCGATCCCCGCCCAAAACGGTCCGATTTCGCCGGACAAGCTCGCCCAACTGGACGACCATACTGCCTACCGTCAGGCGGCTAGAAACTCCTTCGGCGGAGTGCCGGTGGAACGCACGATGATCTCCACCTTCTCGGTGTCTGCCGACGAACGTCAGCAGCGATACGAAAGTGCCTGGCAGCGCGGCGAACTGCTGGAGGTTCTCAACCTCTACACCGACGTGATGAGCAATCCGGCGGCCAACGACGACTTTGCCGAATTCGTCCGCGGCAAGATTCGCGCCACGGTGGCCGATCCACAGACGGCGGACGCGCTGTGCCCCACGACCTATCCGATCGGCGCCAAGAGACTGTGTCTGGATACCGATTATCACGCCACGTTCAATCTGCCGCATGTGCGGCTGGTGAACTTGCAAAGCCAGCCGTTGGTAAGCGTTACCGAAATCGGAATCGACACGGCAGGTGAATCTTTCGAGTTCGACGCAATCGTGTTCGCCACCGGCTTCGACGCGATCACGGGAGCCGTCGCGGCGGTCGACATCGTCGGCCGTGACGGGCTTGCGCTGAAAGACAAGTGGTCGCAGGGTCCCTACACCTACCTTGGGCTGACCGCCCAGGGGTTTCCCAACCTCTTTTTCATCGCGGGTCCCAACAGCCCCTCGGTGCTGTCGAACATGGCTGTGTCGATCGAGCAGCACGTCGACTTGGTCGCCGACGCCCTGACATATCTGCGCGCGCACGGCTTCGACCAGATCGAGCCCACCGAGGTGGCGGAGGCCGGCTGGATGCAGCATGTGGAAGATGCCGCATCGATAACGCTTTTCCCACAGGCGAATTCGTGGTATGTGGGCGCCAACATACCGGGCAAGCCCCGCACCTTCATGGCCTACACCGCTGGCGTCGACTTCTATCGGGCGGCGTGTGACGAGGTGGTGGCCCGGGACTACTTGGGATTCAGGTTGTCCGGCGGTGAACGTTCTCAATGCAACGACGGTGTGGTGCGCCGTTTGCAACCCGATGTGCAGATGATCCTCGAGCAGCTGGCAGCGCTGAACCTGCCTCCGCTGGAATCGATGCCGCCCGATCAGGCGCGTGCCTTCTGGGACGAGCTCAACTCGGCGCGGCCGCCGGGCCCCGACGTCGGCGAGATCGTCGACGGCGTCTTGCCCGGCGCCGCGGGGACCTTGTCCTATCGCCTGTATCGACCGGCCAGCCAGGGTCCGCACCCCGTCGTCGTCTACTTCCACGGCGGCGGTTGGGTCATCGGCCACCTCGACTCAGACGATCCGTTGTGCCGCGATCTGTGCGTGCGCACCGATGCGCTCGTCGTGTCGGTGAACTACCGGCACGCGCCCGAACACCGCTTTCCCGCCGCGGTCGACGACGGTTGGGCGGCGGTGCAGTGGATCTCCGATCACGCTGAAGAACTCGGCGGGAGCCCCGCGGGGCTGGTGGTATGCGGATGGAGCGCGGGCGCCGGCATCGCCACCGTGATCTGCCAACTCGCAAGGGACGCGGCCGGGCCGACGATCGTCGGCCAGGCTTTACTCAATCCCGTCACGGATTCCGACCAGACGCGCGGCTCCTACCTCGAGAATGCCGACGGTTACGGTCTCACGGCGCCGTTGATGGGATGGTTCTTCGACCAGTACGCCGATCCGGACCTACGGGATGACCCGCGGATCGCCCCCCTGCGCGCGGCGGATCTATCGGCCCTGCCGCCGGCAATTATCGTGACTGCAGAGTTCGACCCGCTGCGCGATGAAGGCGCCGCCTACGCCGAAGCGCTCGCCGCGGCCGGTACCCCCGCCCAGCACGTGGTTGCCCGCGGACACACCCATCTGTCGCTGGGCATGGTCGACCTCGCGGTCTCCGGAGCCCCGATCCGGGCACAGTTCGCCGACGCGATGCGCGGATTCTTCGCGGCCGCTAGGTCGGCTGCAGCTCGAACAGCGGGATGACGCGGCTGGTCTTGGCCTGGTAGTCGCCGAAGCCCGGTGCCATCGCGACGACCTTCGGGTAGACGTCGTCCCGCTCGGCGGACGGCAACTCGCGCGCGACGACGTCGTAAGCGTCGGTTCCGACTTCGACGTGCGCCCGCGGATTTGCCCGCAGGTTGTGAACCCAGTCAGGATTGGTGTCGGCGCCGGCCTTCGACCCGATGATGATCACCTTGTCGTCGATGGTGAGGTACGCCAGCGGCGCCAGCCTAGGTTGGCCGGACTTGGCGCCCGTGGTCGTGAGCAGAAGCAGCGTGGCGCCCTCGAAGGGTCCGCCGACCTTGCCGCCGTTGGTGCGGAACTCGTCGACGATATTCGCGTTGAACGCCTTCATGGTCTCTGCGTCAGGTATCTCGGTCATGCTTTGAACTATCCCCTGCGCGGCCGCATCTATTCCACCGCCGCATAATCAGCAGGCATGCGGGTCATCATCACGGGCGGCAACAGCGGCGTGGGCAAGGCGACGGCGACGGCGCTCGCCGCGCAGGGACACAGCGTGGTGATCGCATGCCGCACCATCGACAAAGGCCGGCAAGCCGCCGCCGAGATGCCCGGCGACGTCGAGGTGCGTGCTCTCGATCTGGCAGACCTGGCCAGCGTGCGCACATTCGCCGATTCGGTGGAAACCGTGGACGTGCTGGTGAACAACGCCGGCGTGATGGGCATGCCCTTGACCCGGACCGTCGACGGGTTCGAGGCGCACATGGGCACCAATCACCTCGGGCATTTCGCGTTGACCTGTCTGCTCGGCGACAGGATCAAAGACCGGGTGGTCTCCGTGGCGAGCGCGACCTACCTGTTCACTCGGATCGACCTCGCCGACCTCAACTGGCACACCCGCAAGTACTCCAAGTGGAGCGCCTATGGAGAATCGAAGCTGGCCAACCTGCTGTTCGTCCGCGAACTCGCGGCGCGCGGCATCCGCGCATACGCCACCGATCCCGGCGCCACCAACACCGACATCACCAGGTCATTGGGGATGGCCGAGCACCGGCGGATACGCAGGCTTCTGCATACGCCGGAGCAGGGCGCGCGGGCCAGCCTCCAAGCCGTCGCGACCGACCTGCCCAGCGGTACCTATCTGGCGCCGCGCTTCAATCAGCTCGGCCCGCCGAGGGTGACCAAGTTGCGGCCCAAGGCCACCGATCCCGTGATGGCCCGCCGGTTGTGGGACCTGTCCGCGGAGCTGACGGGATGCGCCTGGGGCAGCGCCTAGTCCGGCTGGATCGTAGCGTCGTGCGCGAGGTAGACGCCGCGGATGTCGTCAGTCGCCGTGCTTGCGCGGCTTCGCGTCGATGCCGGATTCCTTGCGCTGCTGCGCGGTGATCGGCGCAGGCGCATCGGTCAGCGGATCGACGCCGCCGCCGGACTTGGGGAACGCGATCGACTTCGCGGATCGAGTCCAAGCCGGCGAGCAGTGCGGTGATCCGATCCCAGCCGAACGCGATACCGCCGTGCGGGGGCGCCCCGAAGGTGAAGGCGCTCCAACAGGAATCCGAACTTTTCCTCGGCTTCATCTTTGTCGAGCCCCATCATCGCGAATACCCGTTCCTGGACGTCGCGGCGGTGGATACGGATCGACCCGCCGCCGATCTCGTTGCCGTTGCACACGATGTCGTAGGCGTTGGCCAGGACGCCGAACCCGGATCGGATGTCGAATGTCGTCTCCGAATTGCGGTTTGGGTGAGGTGAACGCGTGGTGCATGGCCGTCCATGCGCCGGACCCGACCGCCACGTCGCCGGCCGCCGTCGCCTCGTCGGCGGCTTCGAACAGCGGCCAGTCGACTACCCAGGTGAACGCCCATGCGGTCGGGATCGATCATGTCGAGGCGGCTGGCGATCTCGATGCGGGTCGCACCGAGCAGGGCGCGCGCCGACTTGGTCGGACCCGCCGAGAAGAAGACGCAGTCGCCCGGCTTCGCCCCGACATGCGCGGCGAGCCCGTCGCGTTCGGCGTCGGTGAGATTCTTGGCCACCGGCCCTCCGAGTGAGCCGTCCTCGGCGACGAGCACATACGCCAGCCCCTTGTGCCCGCGTTGCTTGGCGAACTCCTGCCAGCCGTCCAGTGTGCGACGGGGCTGCGACGCTCCACCTGGCATGACGACAGCACCGACGTACGGTGCCTGGAACACCCGAAACGTGGTGTCGGAGAAGATACTCCGCGCACTCGACGAGCTCGAGTCCGAACCTCAGGTCCGGCTTGTCCGAGCCGAACCGGCGCATCGCGTCGACGTAGCTGATCCGCGGGATCGGTAACGGCAGGTCGTAGCCGATCAACGCGCCACACCGCCGTGAGCACTTCCTCGGACACGGCCATGACGTCGTCGGCGTCGACGAAGCTCATCTCCATGTCGAGTTGGGTGAACTCGGGTTGGCGGTCGGCGCGGAAGTCCTCGTCGCGATAGCAACGCGCGATCTGGTAGTAGCGCTCCATGCCCGCCACCATGAGCAGCTGCTTGAACAGCTGCGGACTCTGAGGCAGCGCGTAGAAGCTGCCCGGCTGCAGGCGCGAGCGGGCACCAGGAAGTCCCGTGCGCCTTCGGGCGTGGAGCGGGTCAGGGTCGGCGTCTCGATCTCGACGAAGTCGTGACGCCCCAGCACGTCGCGCGCCGCCGCATTCACCTTGGAACGCAAGCGAATAGCGGCACCCGGACCCTCGCGGCGTAGATCGAGGTAGCGGTATTTCAGGCGGGCTTCCTCGCCGGCCTGCTCGTCGAGCTGGAACGGCAGTGGCGCGCTTTCCCCCAGCACGGTCAACGATGTCGCATTGACTTCGATCTCACCCGTGGGGATTTCGGGGTTTGCATTGCCCTCAGGGCGGGTCTCGACGACACCGTCGACGGCGATGCAGTACTCCGCGCGCAGCCTGTGCGCATCGGCGAGCACGTTCGCCTCGCGGAACACCACCTGTGAGACGCCCGTCGAATCGCGAAGGTCGATGAAGATGACCCCGCCGTGGTCGCGACGACGCGCTACCCAGCCGGCCAGCGTCACCTTCTGACCGGCGTCGGTGGGCCGCAATGAACCGGCGGCGTGACTGCGCAGCACGAAATACTCCTCGCAAACGGGGGGTGGACCGACTGCACAGTCTAGAGGTGCACCTCCACAGGTAATTTGGCCAGCGTGAGGATCGCACTGGTCGGCCCCGGCGCCATCGGCACGACGGTCGCAGCCCTGGTCTACGCCGCTGGTCACGAGGTCATCGCGTGCGGGCGCACCGCGCGCCCGTCACTGGAACTGCGCCCCGACGACGGCGACCCGATCGTGGTGCCCCACCCCGTCCGGACCGACCCGTCCGAGGTCGACGGGCCGGTCGAGGTGGTGCTGCTCGCGGTCAAGGACACCCAGAACGAGCAGGCAGCGGGCTGGCTGGCCCGTCTGTGCGACGAGCACACGGTGGTGTGCGCGCTGCAGAACGGTGTCGAACAGGTCGAGCGTGTCGGCAGGTTCTGCCCCGAGTCGACGGTCGTGCCCTGCGTGGTGTGGTTCTCCGCCGAGACACAGCCCGAGGGGTGGGTGCGGCTACGCACTCCGGTGCGGCTGGTACTTCCCGACACGCCTGCCGCGACGCGACTCGCCGAGGCGCTGCGCGGTCCCCGCCTGTCGGTCGACACAGATCCCGACTTCGTCACGGCGACCTGGCACAAGCTGCTGGTCAACGCCGTCGCGGGACTCATGGTGCTGACCGGTCGCAAATCGGGCATGTTCCGCCGAGACGATATCGCCGCAATGGCGAGCGCATACGCGGCCGAGTGTGTCGCCGTTGCGCGCGCGGAGGGGGCCGACCTCGGCGACGAGATGATCGACCAGACGGTTCGGCTCTTCACCGAGGTGCCCGAGGACATGACGACGTCGATCCTCACCGACCGCGAACACGGAAGCCCGTTGGAGTGGGACATCCGCAATGGCGTCATCTCACGGAAGGCCGCCCGCCACGGGCTGGCCACCCCGATCAGCGACGTCCTGGTCCCGTTGCTGGCCGCCGCAAGCGACGGCCCCGGATAGGGTCACCCCGTGCTCTACCGTGTAGGGCCATGCACGCATGCGAGCGGGTTGAACTGGATTTCATTGACAGCGCGCCGTTCCGGTTCGTCAGCACCGTGGACCTGGCGATCAGCCCCGAGCAACTGTTCGAGGTGCTCGCCGACGCCGAGTCATGGCCGCACTGGGCGACGGCGATCACCAAGGTGACGTGGACCAGCCCGGAACCGCGCGGCGTCGGCACCACCCGAACGGTGAACATGCGCGGCGGCATTGTCGGCGACGAGGTGTTCCTGGCATGGGAACCGTTCACCCACATGGCTTTTCGATTCGATGAGGCATCCAGCGGAAGCATCGCGGCGTTCGCCGAGGACTACCGGGTGGTGCCGACGTCTGGCGGCTGCCATCTGACGTGGGTGATGGCGATGAAGCCGAAAGGTGTTGCGGGACGGATCGGGATGACGCTCGGCAAGCCGCTGATGGGCCGGACGTTCCAGAAGTTCCTGTACAACCTGCGGGATTACTCTGCCAGGCGGTTTGCCGCGTAGGGCTTGCGTTGGCAGGTGCGGGAAATATTGGCCTGAACAGCAAGTATCCGTCGCCACCCAATCCCGACGGCGGTCGCAATTGCGGCTCTGAACAGGGCTTTGTGTGACATCCTGTGCGGGTGCCTACGGGGATACCTCCTTCGGGGGTGGTGACCTTTCTGTTCACCGACGTGGAGGGTTCGACCCGTCGGTGGGAAGCCGACGCCGATGGCATGCGGGCGGCGTTGACGGCGCATGACCAGCTGTTGCGCTCTGCGATAGAGGCGCATGGTGGCTTTCTGTTCAAGCACACGGGTGACGGTGTGGTCGCTGCGTTCTGGTCACCAAAGTCTGCCGTGGATGCCGCCGTCGCCGCACAGCATGCGCTGGAATTGCCGGTGCGGATGGGACTGGCGACCGGAGAGGCAGAACTGCGCGACGGTGACTACTTCGGTGCGGTACTGAACCGGGCGGCGCGGGTGATGGCCGCCGGGCACGGTGGTCAGATCCTGCTGGCCGACTCGACAGCGGTTCTTCTCAGCGGAGTAGATCTGGTCGATCTCGGACGGCGACGACTCCGCGATGTACCAATGCCCTTGGGAGTATTTCAAGTACAGGCCGAGGGTCTCTGCACGGAGTTTCCACCGTTGAGGGCGTTGGATACGACTCCGGGGAATCTGCGCCCTGCGACCACCAGTCTGATTGGGCGCGAGTCCGAGGTCGGCGAGATCGAGGCGGCGCTCAAGACCCATCGGGTGGTGACGCTGACCGGAGTGGGTGGGGTTGGTAAGACCCGCCTGGCGCTGGAGGTCGCGGCACGGTTGGCCGATGAGTTTCCCGACGGGGTGTGGGTTTTCGAACTGGCAGCCGTTACTGACCCGGCAGCTGTACCCGACGCGCTGGCTGCACTGCTGGGTATCACCCAGCAACCCGGCAAGACAGTCGGTGAGTCGGTGGCCGATGCGTTGGAGGGCCGTGTCCGGCTGTTGGTGTTCGACAACTGCGAGCACCTCCTTGACGCGGCGGCCGAGCTGATCGAGGCGATCCTCGACGCATCCGCGACGGTGAAGATCTTGGCCACCAGCCGCGAAGGACTACGGCTCGCCGACGAGCAACTGTGGCCGGTGCCCTCGCTGGATGTCGGCGCGGGAATCGACTCTGCCGCGGTCTCCCTATTCATTGAACGTGCACAAGCCGTTTCGCCGGGCTTCTCGGTGGCCAACGCCGATGAGGCTGCCGCGGTGGTGGAGATCTGTGGTCGCCTCGATGGGATCCCGTTGGCCATCGAGTTGGCGGCCTCACGCACGGCGTCGATGACAGTGACGGAGGTGCGTGATCGGCTCGATCAGCGGTTGCGGCTGCTGGTCGGCTCGCGGCGCGGATTGGAACGCCACCAAACGCTGCGCCATGCGGTGGCGTGGTCCTATGACCACCTCGAGGACGCGGAGAAGACGCTGCTGGAGCGGTGTTCGGTGTTCGCCGGGGGATTCGACCTCCAAAGTGCTTGTGCGGTCATGGGTTCCGATGATGACTTCGCCACCCTGGATCTGCTCGATGCCCTGGTGCGCAAGTCGCTGCTGGTCGCCGACAGGTCAGCCCGACGGACCCGGTTTTCGATGCTGGAGACGATCCGACAGTTCGCCGAGGAACAACTCGTGGCCCGCGGCGAAGCAGCCGAGATCCGGGCCGCCCACTCGCGCTACTTCGCCGGACGAGAGGCCGACATCGTGGCCCTATGGGACAGTCCCCGCCAACGCGAGGCGTATGACTGGTTCACTGTCGAACTGGCCAATCTGCGCACCGCATTCCGGTGGGCCGCCGACCGCGGCGATCTGGACGTCGCCGCTCCTATCGCCACCTGTGCGGGGTTCCTCGGCACTGAGGTCCAAACCTATGAGCCGGTCGCCTGGGCCGAAGAGCTGATCGAGCCCGCCCGCGCGGTCGATCACCCGCAGTTGGCGTCCCTGTACGCGATTGCGACGATGTGTTACACGACCGGACGGATCGAGGCGGCTGTCCGCTATAGCGACGCCGGCCAGATCGTTCTCGCCAGGACCCGCGAGGCGCTGCCGGGCGGCTTCGAAGTCGCGCTCGGAGCTGTACACACAGCACTAGGGAAGCCCGAGCGGTTGGCCGAGTGGTGCCGCACCCTGCTCGCACGCCGTGGCGACACCCACGTCCGCATTCGGGCATTCCTGGTTATGGCCCTTTCATTGGCCGGTTGCGATGGGGAGGCGATGGATTCCGCAGTTGGCCTCATCGAGGCTGCGGAGGCAACAGGCAACCCGTCCATGCCGGCGTGGGCGCTCGGTGCCTATGGTTTCGCTTTCCGTGACGCAGATCCCGTCGGGGCGCTAAACGCCCTCGGCCGGGGTCTGGTGATCGCTCAGGACAGCGGCAACCGCGCCGGCGCGTCAGCCCTGGCGGCGATTCTGGCAATACTCAAGGCCGAGCACGGCGACACGCTAGCCGTGTTCGATCACCTCACTGCGGCAATCCGCAGCTACCTCGATTCGGGCGACACCACGACGATCCGCGTCCCGCTGGCCAGCCTCGCCGTTCTCTTCGACCGGCTCGGACGCTACGAACCGGCGGCCACCATCGCCGGCTTCGCCCTCAGTCCCGTCGCCGCAAGGGGGGTCCCCGAAATCACCACCGCGATCGCCCATCTGCGCGATGTCCTCGGCGACCAGACTTATGAATCGCTCGCCCACAAGGGCGAAACGATGACCACCGCCGCAATGGCGACCTACGCCCATGACCAAATCGACCAGGCCCGAACAGAACTCGAACGCCCTAGTTGAGTTGCGCAAGTCGTGTGTCCAACGCGACAGCGGCGCAGGGTGTTCTCACTCGCCTTCACCAGTCTGTTCGGCCAAGACGCGGTAAACCGTCGCCCGGCTTACGCCGAGAGCAGTCGCAATCGTGCTCGCAGATACCGTTTCGCCGACTCAGTAAAGCGCCGCCCACACCTTGCGGCGTTCGGCGTCGGGATCCTCCACCACCGTGTCGCGGGCCGTCATGATGATGCGCGTGAACCGATGCTCGGTGTCATAGATCGGCCAGTCGTGCCCGTTGGACCACCGGATCTCGCCGGTATCCCACCCCTTCGCCCCGAAATCCAGCCATGCCCGTTGCATGCGTCTGCCGACAGGCGGCTGCAGCCGTCGCCCGAGCGGATGAAGCTTGCGCCCGAGGAATGACGCGTAACTGTGTTGAATGTGCACGATCTCGCTGCCATGGGTGGCGCCCAGTCCCAGCACCCGAAGGCTCCAGCCGAAATGGTCGAAGCGGTACATGTGCGTCGGCGCGTGCGCGCTGTACGCGTCGGCGAACGCCCACGCCGGGCCGCCGAACATCACGTCGGAGCCGAACGCGACCAGCGCCCGCCGGCGCGGGTAGTCCGGATACGCGGCCAGCACCTCGTCCTTGGCATCGGGCGCGACGCGGTCGAGGTACTTATCGATGGACGCGGTGGTGGTCGGCAGCATCGGCGGCTTCGTCCACGCGAACATCGACGCCTCGTGGCTGTTGGTGCCGATGATCAGCGGCACCCGCTCGATCGCGCCGTCACGGGCGGCGTCCACGGGATGCCTCGGCAACAGGTCGACCCCGTAGGTCAGTCCGTAGGCCAGTGTCGGCGTCCTCGATGCGCTCTTGAGCTGGAGCATGCCGGCGGCCCGGCGCAGTTGTCGCTGCGGCAGCCGCTTGACCTCCGCGGCGCCGACGCCCAACCGCTTCAGGAATTCATGTGCCTGCCTGGCCCGCACCTCGCGGTCGGCGACCAACGGCAGCGCCGGACTCTGGGCGATCGCCCGGCTGAAGAGCCCGTTGGCCGCGGGACTGGCCAGCAGCGCCAGCACCGAGGTGGCGCCGGCCGACTCGCCGAACACCGTCACGCGGGTGGGATCGCCACCGAAGGCAGCGATGTGCTCGCGGACCCATTGCAGCGCGGCCATCTGGTCGCGCAGCGCGAGGTTGTCGTCGAACCCGTCACCGAGATCGCTGAGCTCGAACCCGCCGAACACCCCGATCCGGTAGGTGAGGTTGACCACCACCACGTTTCCGTTGGCGGCCAGCCGCGAGCCGTTGTAGAGCTGAAACTGCCCGGCCCCGTACACGAACGCACCGCCGGGAATCCACACCATCACCGGTAGCGACGCACTGGTGTCCGGCGACCACACCGTCAGCGTCAGGCAGGCCTCGTCGCGAACCTTGGGGTCGTCGCGGCCGCCGCCGACGAACGACTTGCTCTGCGGTGGCAGCGGTCCGTGCTCGAGCGCGTCGCGCACACCGGTCCACGGCTGCGGCGGGGCGGGCGCCAGGAACCGGCGGTCCCCCACCGGTTGCTCGGCGTACGGCACGCCGCGCCAGACCCCGACTCCACCCTCGGCCGTGCCGCGCAAATCCCCCAGATCGGTATGCGCGACGGTGGAATGTCCGACAACGACTGACACGCCTGAATCGTAGTGTGCAAAGCTTGATGCACCTGGGTGCCAGACCCGTGCGGCGAGTGCTTCCGATTTTTGGAAAGAGGGGCGCGATGACCTTCAGCGAAGGCATGCAGATCGACACGAGCACCACGTCGACCAGCGGCGGAGGTGGTGGCCCCGGTCGCGGCATCGCACTCGGCGGCGGCGTGGGTGGCCTGCTGATACTCGTCGTGGCGCTCTTCCTCGGTGTCGACCCCAGCGCCGTGATCCCCCAAGAGCAGATGGGGACCCAGGGTGTCGAGGCGCCGGGCTTCGACCTGAGTCAGTGCAAGACCGGGGAGGACGCCAACCGGATCGTGCAGTGCCGCGTGGTGGCGACGGGTAACTCCGTCGACGGTGTGTGGCAGCAGCTGATTCCCGGCTATCAGCGGCCGCGGATGGAGATCTTCCAAGATCAGATCCAAACCGCCTGCGGGCCAGCGACCAGTGATGTCGGCCCGTTCTACTGCCCGGGCGATCAGACGGCTTACTTCGATGTCGGTTTCTTCCAGGTGCTCGTCGACCAGTTCGGTTCCAGCGGTGGTCCGTTGGCACAGGAGTACGTGGTGGCCCACGAGTACGGCCATCACGTACAGGACCTGCAGGGTTCACTTGTCAACGCGCAGCGGGATCCGCAGGGCGCGACCGGCGGTGGCGTGCGCACCGAACTGCAGGCCGACTGCTATGCCGGCATCTGGGCGCACTATGCGACCATCACCAAGCAGGAGAGCACCGGGGTGCCTTACCTTGAGCCGTTGAGCGATAACGATATTCGCGATGCACTGTCGGCGGCCTCCTCGGTGGGTGACGACCGTATCCAGAAGCAAGCCACCGGACGGGTCAATCCGGAGGCATGGACCCACGGCTCCTCTGAGCAACGGCAGAAATGGTTCACCCAGGGGTATCGCACCGGTGACATCAACAGCTGCGACACGTTTTCCACCAATAACCTCGGGTGAATTCGCCGCTAGCTGATCCCGCGTGATCGCGCCGACGCGCGATCTAGCGTTGACTCATGGACACCATCACCGTCACGCCGAACCTCACGATGCTGCGCGTCCGTGGCTGGCAGGTATACGTCTGGCGCGATGACGACTCGGTGACCGTCATCGACACCGGCGCACCAGGGTCTGGCGCCGAGATGCTCACGGCCGTGCCACGACTCGACCGGATCGTGTTGACCCACGGGCATGTCGACCACTGCGGGTCCGCGGCCGAACTGCAAGAAGCCACAGGCGCCACCGTGTCGTCGGGCGCGGGTGATGCCGCGGTCATCCGGGCCGGTGCCGCGATGCCACCCCCGGTCTTCGAAGACTGGGAAATCCCGATCCACCAACGTGTTTCGGTCGGCCTGCCCGACGCAGCGCCGCCCGTCTCGGTGGTCCACGAGCTGCACATGCTCCACGAACTCCACGAAGGCGATGTGCTCGACTTCGGCGGCGGCGCGGAGGTCCTGTCGGTGCCCGGCCACACCGACGGCAGCATCGCGATTTACCTGCCCCGCCACGGCGTGCTGTTCACCGGCGACACCGTTGCCAATGTCGAGACCGTCATGCTCGGCGTGTTCAACCAGGACCGGGCACAGACTGTCGCGTCGTTCAAGCGGCTGGCCGCCCTCGACGTCGAGACGGCCTGCTTCGGCCACGGCGAGCCGATCGCGTCGGGAGCCGGGGCTCAGATCCGCGACGCGGCTGCCACACTGGTCGAGTGACGCCCGAGCATGATCCGATCAGGCCTGACACCAAGGACTGGACCTGGGTGCTGGCCCGCCCGTGCCCGGAGTGCGGATTCGAGCCCACCACCGTGCATCCCACCGACGTCGCCGCCCACATCCGCGCCGACGCCGCCGACTGGGTGCCGCGGCTTGCCGAGCCGGGGGTCAGGGATCGGCCGAAGCCGAGCATGTGGTCGACACTCGAGTACGGCTGTCACATCCGCGACGTGCACCGCATCTTCAATCACCGCGTCAGGCTGATGCTCGACGAGGACGAACCACTGTTCCCGAACTGGGATCAGGACGAAACCGCGCGAGCCGACGACTACGGCTCCCAGGATCCCGCCGCCGTCGCCACCGAACTGTTCGACGCCGCGAACGTCGTCGCCGACACCTACACCGGCGTACCCGCCGACGCATGGTCACGGCGCGGCCTGCGTAGCAACGGTAGCGAATTCACTGTTTCATCGATCGCGATCTATCACCTGCACGACATCGTCCACCACGCCCACGACGTACGACAGGGCTGACGCCCGAAGGAGATACCGGCATGACAAGTCCAGATGCCCCGCTGGCAGGCAAGGTCGCCTACGTCACGGGCGCCGCGCGCGGGCAGGGCCGCTCACATTGCATTCGGTTGGCCAGGGCAGGTGCTGACATCGTGGCGATCGATGCGTGCGGGCCGGTCGCCGAACACAACGGCTACCCGCCGGCACTGCCGGAGGATCTTGCCGAGACGGTGAGCCTTGTCGAGGGCGAGGGACGCAAGATCCTCGCCGACCGTGTCGATGTCCGCGACGCCGCCGGCCAACAACGAGTGGTGTCCGACGCACTGGAACAGTTCGGACGTCTCGACATCGTCGTCGCAAACGCGGGGGTGCTGAATTGGGGTCGGCTGTGGGAGATTTCGGCCCAGCAATGGCAGGATGTGATCGACACCAACCTCACCGGACTGTGGAACACGATCAAGGCGGTCGTTCCACCGATGATCGAGGCGGGCTGCGGCGGATCGATCATCACCATCAGTTCAGCGGCGGGAATCAAGGCGGTGCCGGGCTGCGGTCACTACTGCGCGAGCAAGTTCGGCGTCGTTGGGCTGACCAACTCGCTCGCTGTCGAGTTGGGCGAGTTCGGGATCCGGGTGAACTCGGTGCACCCCTACGGCACCGACACCCCGATGGGCAACGACGCGTCGATGTGGCAGATGTTCGCCGACCACCAGAACTTCATCCACAGCTTCTCCCCCGGCGCGCTGCCCACCGACTCGCTGGCCGCCCCGGATCTGGTGTCCGACATTGTGGTGTGGCTGGCCAGTGACTCCTCGTCGCTGGTGACCGCAGCCCAAATCCCCGCGGACAAGGGCTATCTCAAGATCTAGATCCCATCGCGAGCTGGTCCCATCGCGAGCTGGGCCCACGCGCAGCTGGGGAACGTAAAGTGCCCCTTTTTCGCGGCGTGTCGGGGCCTTTTGCGTCTGCTCGCGCTACCCAACTCGCGCTACCCAACTCGCGCTACAGCCGGGACTGCTCCTTGATGGTGGTATCGGTGGTCCGCAGCGGTCGGATCAGGGCGTCCTGGGCGAACGACGCGATGAGCTCGCCGCCCTCGGTGTGCACCGCTCCGCGCACATACGACATTCCACCGCCGACCTGCGTGCTCTCGTGCGTGTAGAGCAGCCAGCCGTCCCACGAGAACGGTTCGTGGAAACTCACCGTCACCGTCATCGGAGCCGTCGACACGGTCAGGTGAGACTGCGCGGTACCGATGCCTTCATGGGCGCGCATCGTCGTCGAAATACCAAGATGCCCGGTGAAATACGCAATCAACGCCTTGGCGAGACCATCGTCGGCCGGGATCGGGTCGTAGTGCAGCCACGCGTACAACTCCGGCGGCCCTACCTCATCGGGGCTGTTCACGTCGACGACATCGACCAGTCGCAGTTGCCGCCCCACCATCGGCATGTGCGACTCGTTGGCGCCGTCGGGCCCCGTGACATCGGGTCGCGGTAGGTGATGGCGGATGACGTCCGGGGTAGGCACATCCGTGAGTACGGTCGCGGTGATGCACCGCTTTCCGTTCTGCTTCGCCGCGACGATCGCCGTCGCCGTCGACCGGCCCTCGTTGACGACGTCGAGTTCCAACTCGACCGGACCAGCCCCCACCATGACCGCACGCGCGAACACCGCGGACACCGAGCGCACGGACTTCTCCGGAAAGCGTTTGGCCACAGCGACAATCGCCTGTGCGAGCACTTGAGTGCCCTCGACGACCTGGCGGTCGTCTTGGCCCGCGGGTCCCGTATCGGCGATGAATCGGTTCTCTCCGTCGGGCTTCACGTCGAAGAGGTCGAGCAGGCTCTGAACGGTCCAGGCCGACTGCGCTGAGTCTGTGGTCATGGGAGGGAACAGTAACCGAGCCTGCGCAAAAGCGGTAACGTCATTACCAACATCCGCGCACAATCCCGGAAGGTGTACCCCATGGCGAAGCCCAGCGGTCGGTCGCCGGCCGGCACCACGCGTGCGTCATCCGACGCAGTGGTCGACCTCGATCCCGAGCCCCGACCGAAGCGATTCATGAAGTCGGCGTTGGCGATTCTCGGTGAGACCGGCCGCACGGATTTCACTGTGCTGGAGGTCGTGGAACGGTCCAAGACCTCGCTGCGATCCTTCTACCAGCATTTCTCCACCAAGGACGAGCTGCTGTTGGCGCTGGTCGACAAGATCATGTCGGAGTCGACTCGCAAATGGCGCGAGGACACCACCGGCCTGCCCGCCGTCGATGCGCTGCGAATACTCATCGACCGCATCTGCACGCCCGCGGAATCGACGACACAGGACAAGGTCAACCGGGGCCTGACGTTCTACAACGACCGCCTGGCCGAGGCGCTGCCCAGCGAGTATGCGCGGGTGCTCTCACCGGTACACGATCTGATCAAAGACATCATCCACAGCGGTATCGACGAGGGAACATTCCGAACCGGCCTCGACATCGACGCCACCGCCGCGCTGATCATGCAGTCGGCGCTCGGAGCGATGCGACTGCGGGTACTGGGCGCCGAGCTGAGCGGCGTACCCGTCGACGCCGATCACATCTACGACTTCTGCGTCAGCGCCCTCACCGGCCGACGCGACCCCGTCTGACCTGCGCCGTACCGGTGTGAAAAACCCCTCGACCAGGACGGCGGCGAGTCGCCGATTCGGGGTGGTGTTTTCGCTGGTCCAGACGTGGTAATGTGATTACCACGATAGCCACACAAGACTTCCAGGAGGCGGAAATGAGCCGCGAGCTCCCCTATCCGGTGTTCGACGCCGACAACCACTTCTACGAGCCCAAAGAAGCCCTGACCCAGTTCCTGCCCGACAGCCGCAAAGGCGTCATCGACTACATCGACGTGCGCGGCCGGACCAAGATCATGGTCCGCAACGTCGTCAGCGACTACATCCCCAACCCGACGTTCGAGGTCGTCGCCCGGCCCGGTGCCCAGGAGGAATACTTCCGGCACGGCAGCGGCGGCAAGAGCTACCGCGAGGTCATGGGCAAGCCGATGAAGGCCATTCCCGCCTTCCGCAACCCCGAGGCCCGCCTCGAGGTGATGGACAGCCTCGAGCTCGACTACACGCTGATGTTCCCGACGCTGGCCAGCCTCGTCGAGGAGCGACTCAAGGACGACCCCGACCTGATTCTGGACATCGTCCATGCCCTGAACCAGTGGATGTACGAGACCTGGCAGTTCAACTACGAGGACCGCATCTTCTCCACCCCCGTCATCAACCTGGGTGTCGTGGACCGTGCGCTCGAGGAACTCGATTGGTGCCTCGAGCGCGGCGCCAAGACCGTTCTGGTCCGGCCTGCGCCGGTGCCGGGTTATCGCGGGACCCGCTCGCTGGGACTGGAAGAGTTCGACCCGTTCTGGGACGCCTGCGTCAAGGCCGGCATCCCGGTGTCGATGCACGCCTCGGACAGCGGGTACTCCGAGTACCTCAACGACTGGGAACCCGGTGACGAGTACAAGCCGTTCGCGCCGACGTCGTTCCGCATGGTCGCGATGGGCAAGCGGCCCATCGAGGACACCATGGCGGCGATGGTCTGCCACGGTGCGCTGACCCGCAACCCGGATCTGCGCATCCTGTCGATCGAGAACGGCGCCGACTGGGTGCCCTACCTGCTCAAGCAGTTCAAGAGCGTCTACTCGAAGATGCCGCATGGGTTCCTGGAGGATCCGATCGAGGCATTCCGCCGAGGGGTCTACGTCGCGCCGTTCTGGGAGGACGACTTCGCCCAGATGGCCGACCTGTGCGGCATCGACCGCGTGATCTTCGGTTCCGACTGGCCGCACCCCGAGGGCTTGGCGCAGCCGACCCACCTCATCGACGACCTTCAGGGTCTCGACGCGGAGGGGCAGCGGAAGGTCATGGGCGGCAACATGATCGACCTGTTCAAGATCCCGAACAAGGTGGTCCACAAGCCGGGTGTGCCGGCCATGGAATTCGCCTGATCCCCACGGCATCAATCGTGAACGTGCGTGTCGGTATGCCGGCACGCACGTTCGCGGGTTATCGAAAGTGAGTTGGCGCCGTGACCGACGTCGAAAACCCCGAACGGCTACTTTTCGCCACGACCACCCAGTCGTTCCTCGAGAAGGAAGCGTCGCTGAGCCGGCTGCGTGAACTCCACGCGGCCGGAACGTCGTTCGAAAAGGACTGGTGGCGGCGGGCGGCCGAACTCGGCTGGACCAGTCTGCTGGTGCCCGAGGAACTCGGTGGCGGCAGCGTGTCCAGCGGTGTCTCTGGCGGGGTGGCCGATCTTGCTCTGGTTGCGGAATTGTCGGGCCGAACCGTGGCCCCCGGGCCCCTTCATCCGGTCAGCATCGTGTTGGCGGGCCTGGCCGAAGCGCCCGAGAACCACCAGGAGACAATCGAATCCCTGATCTCGGGTGAGCTCGTCGCCTCATGGGCGGTCTACGAGCCGGGTAAGCAGTGGTCACCGCTGGACGCAGACGTCACGGCGAGGCGCACCGACACCGGTTACCGCATCGACGGTGTGAAGGATCGTGTCGAGGCCGGCGCCCAGAGTTCGGTTCTGCTGGTGGTGGCCAACTGCGACGGTGCGGTGCGACAGTTCCTGGTTCCGACGGATGCGTCCGGTGTCCGAGTGGAATCACAAAGCTCAATCGACATGGTGAAGACCTACGCCCGTGTACATTTCGACGGTGTAGAGGTCGACGCCTCCGCAGTCGTCGGTTCGGCCGAGCAGACCGCGGCGATCATCGCGAGACAGAGCCAGATCGCCGTGATTCTTCAGTGCGCCGAGATCGTGGGCATCCTGGAGACCGTGTTGGACTTCACCATCCAGTGGGGCTTCGACAGGCATTCATTCGGCAGACCGATCGGCTCGTACCAGGCGCTGAAACACAAGTACGCCGACCTGAAGATCTGGTTCGAGTCGTGCAGAGCGACGACCAACGCCGCGGTGGCCGAGGTTGCTTCGCGTTCGGCCGGCGCCGAGATGGCGGTCAGTGTCGCGAAATCCTATGTGGGCGAACATGCTCCGGGCATGCTGCAGGACTGCGTCCAGCTACACGGCGGCATCGGCGTGACCTGGGAACACGATCTGCATCTGTTCCTGCGGCGCGTCACGTTGTACCGCTCGTTGTTCGGCACACCCGAGCACCACAACATTCGCGTCTACGCGCTCACCAAGCTGGGCCCACGCGTCAGCCGGGGACTGGAGGCCGCATCATGACCGAAACCACATCGGCCCCGACCGAAACCACCGAGTCGGTCGAAGAATTCGCGTCCCGCGCCCGGACTTGGCTGGCCGAGAACATGCCGCCGATCGATCCGGCCAACCCGCCCGAGCACGACCGGGGCGAAGAACAACCGTGGCAACGCGCCCGCGAGTTGCAGAGGAAGCTCTATGAGGGCGGGTTCGCCGGCATCTGCTTTCCACGCGAATATGGGGGCCTCGGCCTTCCGATCGCCTACCAGAAGGCGTTCAACAACGAATCACGCTGCTACGAACTGCCGGTCATCCTGAACACGCCGACCTTCACGATCTGCGCCGCGACCATCCTCGACACCGGGTCCGAAGAGCAGAAGCAACAACACATCTCGGCCGCGCTGCGCGGTGACGAGGTGCTCGTGCAGCTGCTGTCGGAGCCCAGCGGCGGGTCGGATCTCGCCGGCGTCATCACCCGCGCCGACCGCAAGGGCGACAAGTGGGTGATCAACGGCGCGAAGACATGGAGCACCAGCGCGTTCGCCGCTGACTACGGCCTGATGCTCGCGCGCACCGACTGGGATGCGCCCAAGCACGAGGGCCTCACGATGTTCATGGTGCCCATCAACAGCCCCGGCATCACCCTGCGCCGCATCAAGCAGGTCAACGGCTCGGTCGAGTTCTGCGAGGAGTTCTTCGACAATCTCGAACTCGGTGACGACGCCGTGGTGGGCGAGGTCAACGCCGGCTGGCACGTGGCCTCCCGCCAGCTCTACCACGAGCGACGAGCCGTCGGCGGCGGCTCGGAGTTCGCCAGCGGGATCGGCGCAGAGGGCAAGTCCGACGTGCCGATCGACTACGTCGCGCTGCTGGAGGCAACCGGACAGGCCGACAGCGAGCGGGCACAGGAGGCAGCAGGCCGTGCGTTGGTGCATCGCGCGGTGCGCGAGCAGCTGATCGATCACGTCTACCACGGCGTTCTCGACGGCTCGCTGCCGCCGGCCGCCGGCTCGATCATCCGGGTCACCCACGCCGACGTCCACCATCTGGAGTTCGACACCGTGCTGTCGCTCACCGGCAGTTCCGGCGTGGTGGATGTCGGCGACGACATGATGCGCTATGGCGAGCGATACCTCGGGCGGCAGGCCGCGGCACTCGGCGGCGGCACCACCGAAATCGCACGCAACATCATCGGCGAACGCGTGCTGGGCTTCCCGCGCGAGCACGCCGCCGACCGCGGCGTGCCGTTCAATCAGGTCAAGCGCAACAAGGGCTGAAACTTTCCCGCGCGAAACTGCGGGCAGATCGCGATTCGGCCGGGATTCGCGATCTCACCGCAGTTTCGAGCTAGAAGAGGGTCGGCTGCAATACCTGCGCAGGCGAGGCCGGCGGGATCTCAGCAGCCCGAAACGACCGGCGATCCGGAGCCAGGCCGTGCTTGGCGATCAACGGAGTCACCCTGTCGTGCAACGCCTTCTTGTAATCCGATGGCAGATACGCTCCGCGCCGGTACAACTCGCGGTACACCGACACCAGTTCGGGATGGGACCGCGCAAGCCATGCCATGAACCACCCGCGCGTCGAACCCCTCAGGTGCAGCCCGAACGCCGTCACTCCAGTCGCTCCCGCCGCGGCGATCTGCTCCAACAACGCATCGAGGTGTTCCGCTGAGTCCGTCAGATGCGGTAGTACCGGGGCGACCATGACGTGACAATCCAGGCCTGCCTCGCGGATGGCGGAGATGAGCCCGAGTCGGGCCTGGGGTGTCGGCGTGCCCGGCTCGACGTCCTTGTGCAGTTCGGGATAGCCGACGGCCAGCGACACCGCCACACCGACATCGACATGTTTCGCGGCCTCGGTGATCAACGGCAGGTCGCGGCGCAACAGCGTGCCCTTCGTCAGGATCGAGAAGGGCGTACCGGAATCTGTCAGCGCCGCAATGATTCCCGGCATGAGCGCGTAACGCCCCTCGGCACGCTGATACGGGTCGGTGTTGGTGCCGAGCGCCACCGTCTCCCGCTGCCACGACCGCCGGGCCAGCTCGCGTCGCAACACGTCGGCGACATTCGTCTTCACCACGACCTGGCTGTCGAAGTCCGTGCCGGAATCCAGATCCAGGTACTCGTGGGTGGGCCGCGCAAAACAGTAGCGGCAGGCGTGCGAACAGCCGCGGTAAGCGTTGACGGTGTAATTGAAGGGGAGCATCGACGGAGCCGGTTTGCCGGCGACATTGGGCCGAGCGTTTGGCACCTTGTTCAGCGCCGACTTGCACAGAACCTCGTGGAACGTGATGCCCTCGAACTGCGGCGTGCGCACACTGCGGATGAAGCCGATCCGCTGCAGGCCGGGCAGTGCGCCGTCATCGACGCTGACGCCCTGTGCGTCCCATCGCATTCACCTATTCGAACGCACGTTCGATAAGATGTCAAGGTAATTACGCTCGTGGCGTGCCGCGAAGCGACTACGCCAGCCGACTACGCAGCAGATCGGCGACGCCGCGGCATTCACATGATGACCGTCCTGCGGTTAGCATGATGTACATCATGCGAAAGGCCACAGGCATACGTGCCGAGAACAAGCGTGAATCTCTGGACAAGATTCTGGACGCCGCCGCGCGGCGGATACGCGAAGAGGGTCTGGCGGCGCAGCGATCGTTCCGGTGATGCGTGACGCCGGCCTGACACATGGCGCGTTCTACTCGCACTTCGCCAGCAAGGACGATCTCGCCGCCGCCGCGTTCGGACACGCGATCACCACCGGCCGCGCGCATTGGATCAAACCGTCGCGAGGCGAGTCGTGGGGAGCACGACTGGCCGGCCTCGCCAAGCGGTATCTCACCACCGCACATCGCGACGATCTTTCCACCAGTTGCGGATTCACGACCCTTAGCTCCGACGCCGCCCACGCGTCACCCTCGTTCCGCGCCAGTTACGAGCACGAACTACGCAAGTCGCTGGCTGCGATCTGCGAAGAGGGCGCGGACGAGAGGAGCACTGAAAACGGCACAGACCACAGGCTCGACGACGCGATAGCGCTGATGACGATTTGCGTCGGCGGGATGTCACTGGCACGGGCGGTCGTCGACCCCAAACTGTCAGCGCGAATTCTGCGGGTGGCACGAGACGCCGCAGCCAGACTCGCCGAGACCCAACAACTTTAAGAGGAGAACGCCATGGTGGGAGCCAAGCCCTACGGCCAGCTACAGTACCGGGAGATCAACGGCAAACGGATGGCCTTCGTCGACGAGGGTCAGGGTGACGCCATCGTGTTCCAGCACGGCAATCCCACGTCCTCCTACCTGTGGCGCAACATCATGCCGCACCTCGAAGGGCTAGGGCGCCTGGTCGCCTGCGACCTGATCGGCATGGGGCACTCCGAAAAACTCGACGCCTCCGGACCCGACAGATACCACTACACCGAACAGCGTGACTATCTGTTCGCACTGTGGGACGCGCTCGAACTCGGCGATCGCGTCATACTCGTTCTGCACGACTGGGGTTCGGCACTCGGTTTCGACTGGGCCAATCAACACCGCGACCGCGTCGCCGGTATCGCGTACATGGAAGCCATTGCGATGCCCATCGATTGGGCCGACTTCCCGGGACCCGTGAGCGGCGTCTTCCAGGGTTTCCGCTCCCCGAAGGGCGAGTCGATGGTTTTGGAGCAGAACCTCTTCGTCGAAGCCGTTCTGGCCGGTGCGATCAATCGCAAGCTCAGCGACGAGGAGATGGACCATTACCGCGAACCGTTCCGCACCCCGGGCGAGGACCGACGGCCGACGCTGTCGTGGCCGCGCAACATCCCGATCGAGGGTGAGCCCGCCGACGTCGTGGCGATCGTCGAGGAATACGGGGCCTGGCTCGCGCAGTGCGATGTGCCCAAGCTGTTCGTGAACGCGGAGCCCGGCGCGATCACCCGCGGTCGCGTCCGCGATTTCGTCCGCACATGGCCGAACCAGACCGAAGTCACCGTTGCCGGTACACATTTCATCCAGGAGGACAGCGCCGATGAGATCGGCGCGGCCGTCGCCTCGTTCGTCCGTGCGGTTCGCGCTACCGGCTGATCACGTCGATCAGCAGTTTCGCGGCCACTGTTGCACCGTCGGTGCGGATGGCGCCTGCCATGTCGGCCGCCCGTGCGCGGACATCGGCGGCCAACGCCGTCTCGAGTGCAGCGGAGAGGGATTCGCTCGTCGGGTTCGGGCCGTCGTGGGCCGCGCCGATGCCGAGGTCGGCCACGCGTCCCGCCCAGTACGGCTGGTCCGCGATCTGCGGCACCACCACCTGAGGTGCGCCTGCGCGGGCGGCCGTCGTGGTGGTGCCCGCGCCGCCGTGGTGCACGACCGCGGCCACCCGGCCGAACAATTTCTGGAGGTTGACCTCCCCGACGGCGAAGCAGTCGTCGCGGTCGTCGATCAAGGCCAGGTCGGCCCACCCTCGGCTCAACAGAACACGGCGACCCTGCGCACGGATGGCCTCGACGGCGACTCGCGCGGCGTCCTCGGGGGCGCGGACGCTACTGAAGCCCGCGTACACCGGCGGTGGGCCGGCGTCCAGGAACGCCTCCAGATCCGGCGGCAGGGACCGCTCGTCAAGCAGGATCCATGCGCCCGTCTGCACGACGTCGAAGTCCGGCGAACCAGGCCACGGCCCCAGCGTCGGGTCGCACGCCAGCCACGGTTGGTCGCCGTGGACGTGGTCGCGAACGTTGTTCACCGGTGGCAGTCCGAGCGACGCCCGGTGGGCGTTGAGCGGGGCACCGTAGAGCGCCTGAACCCGCTCGGCGTCCACGTCCCACATCGTCTGGTTGTCTGCGTCCGGCGGAAAAGGCTTGCCCGGCCGCGACAGCGGCGTCTGATGCGGCGACGGCAGGACGCCCGGCATGAACGCCACACATACGTACGGGATGCCCAGTGTCTCGGCGATCGACCGTACGCCGGCGGGCATCAGGCCCGTTGCCACCAACGCGTCACAGTCCTGCGCTGCCGGGGCCACCGTCTCGAACTGACTGTCCACCAACTCGGCCGCGACCCGGGGCGCGTCCGCCGGCGTCGACGGCTTCACACCGGAGGCCCTCGCGCCGTGAACGAGATCTCGCACCGACTTCCCGGCCGCGACCATTGGCACGTCGATTCGGGCCAGGTGTTCCGCGAAATCCGGCGGTGCGCACATCCGCACATCGACGCCCTGTGCACGCAACGCCACGGCGAATCCCAGCATCGGCTCGATGTCCCCGCGCGACCCCCACGTCGACAACAACACTCGCATTCTTCGCTACCCCATTTCCGCATGTTTTCCACTACGGCCTGGGAGTACTCCCGGCCGAAGGCAGGAGAACGATTGTGCGGCATACCCCGGGTCTTGCGGCAAGCCCCCCGGTGCGATATATGTTGAAAGTGGAAGGGGTGCGTACTCCCCCTTTTAACTCCTTTTTTCTTGTCTCCCTTGGCTGTCCACCGTGTTCTTCCACGTCACGGTTGAGGTCGCGTGGGTGACGGAACGTTGTTCTCCTGCCGCGCGCTGCGACGGCGCAGATGCAGCCATCGAGGGCACGGTGTACGCGATCAGCGAGAGAGATCTCGCGGCCGCCGACGAATACGAGTCGACGACGACGCGCGGATCGCGGTCCCGCTGCGTTCAGGCGATCGGGCCTGGGGGCGATGTCTTCGCCAGCAGGTGAATTACCAGCGACTCAGCTGGCAGAAGGCAGTGGTGGGACCTGTGTTCTGGACGGCCAGTTGTCCGTCGACCCAGATCTCGCAATGCGCGTTCGGCGGGGCCTCCATGGCATGGCCGGCCCTTGCCACGCTGATGTACGCCCATTGCGGGTCGGCGAGCGTCGCGGTGGCCTCCCACGGTGTAACGAAGCTGCCTCTGGTCGAGTAGGCAGACGCGTCGGCATTGAATGCCTTCAAGTCCGCGGGCGAACTGATCACATAGTTGATGTCGAAGCTCAGCGGGGCATCCGCGCTGACAACGTATCTGACGTTTGGCCCCGCCTGCGCGTCCGCTGTTGCCTGGCTGACTGCAATTGAACCTGCTGCCAGCATGAGCGCTGCCCCGACCATGGTTGTCGCTGTTCGCATGTTCGTCACATCGCCGCACCGTACCGGACCGTTACATACACCGCAGATCATCACGCCGGTATCCGCCGTACGGCAAACCAACACCTGCAGAGCAACAGGTTAATTTGTTCGTCACACACAGTCATTTCGCAGAAACACCGCCGCTCTAACGTCCCGATTCGACACCCGCGCGGTGTCACAACTTCTGCGCTTCAGTCGACGCTCATCGCCCGATGTGCGCTGCTGACATAGGGAAAGGCTGTCAATGCGACTACCACGACGCTCCTCGTTGAAAAGGTCTGCGCTGGCTACGGGAAGTGTTGTCGCCGCGGCCGGCCTGTTATTGGCGGGCTGCGGAAGCAAGGCCACCGAAGAGAACGCGGCAAACGCGGAGTCGTGCGTGGACACCTCGGGTGCGACCGTCAAGGTGGGCTCGCTGAACTCGTTGTCGGGCACGATGGCGATCTCCGAGGTGACGGTGCGTGACGCCATCACATTGGCGATCGACGAGATCAATGCCGGCGGCGGTGTGATGGGCAAGCAGATCCAGGTCGTGGGCGAAGACGGCGCATCGGAGCCCACCGTGTTCGCCGAGAAGGCCGAGAAGCTCATCAGCAGCGACTGCGTGGCCGCGGTGTTCGGCGGTTGGACCTCGTCGAGTCGCAAGGCGATGCTGCCGGTGTTCGAAAGCGCCAATTCGCTGCTGTACTACCCGGTGCAGTACGAGGGACTGGAGTCGTCGAAGAACATCTTCTACACCGGCGCGACCACCAACCAGCAGATCGTTCCCGCCTTGGATTACTTGAAGGAGAAGGGCGTCAAGTCGCTCTATCTCGTCGGCAGCGACTACGTCTTCCCGCAGACCGCGAACCGGATCATCAAGGCCTACGCCGACGCCAACGGGATCGAGATCAAGGGTGAGGACTACACCCCGCTGGGATCGACGGACTTCTCCACCATCGTCAACAAGGTCCGCACGGCCGACGCCGACGCGGTGTTCAACACCCTCAACGGCGACTCCAACGTGGCGTTCTTCCGGGAGTACAAGAACGTCGGCCTGACACCGCAGGCGATGCCGGTCGTGTCGGTGTCCATCGCCGAGGAAGAGGTCGGCGGCATTGGCGTGCAGAACATCACCGGTCAGCTGACGGCCTGGAACTACTACCAGACCATCGACACCCCGGTGAACAAGAAGTTCGTGGAGGCCTACAAGAAGGCCTACGGCGCCAACAAGCCGACGTCGGATCCGATGGAGGCGGCCTACGTCTCGGTGTACCTGTGGAAGAACACCGTCGAGAAGGCGAAGTCGTTCGACGTCAAGGCAATTCAGGACAATGCCGGTGGCGTGACCTTCGATGCACCCGAGGGCCTGGTCACCGTCGACGGAGAGAACCACCACATCACCAAGACGGCGCGTATCGGCGAGATCCGCCCGGACGGCCTGATCTACACGATCTGGGAGTCCAAGGGCCCGATCGAGCCGGACCCGTACCTCAAGACATACCCGTGGGCCGCGGGTCTCTCCGGCTGATCGCCAGGCGAACGAAGCGACGGGAAGCCAGAGAGGTATGGATGTTCTGATCGGGCAGCTGGCAACGGGATTGAGCCTCGGCTCGATCCTGTTGCTGGCCGCTCTGGGGTTGTCCCTGACCTTCGGTCAGATGGGCGTCATCAACATGGCGCACGGCGAGTTCATCATGGCCGGCTGCTACACCGCGTACGTGGTGCAGCAGGTGATCTCCAGCGCCGGTGCCTCGCTGTTGATCTCACTGGTGGTCGGATTCTTCGTCGGCGGTGCGATGGGCGCGCTGCTGGAAGTCACCTTGATTCAACGGATGTACGACCGGCCCCTTGACACACTGCTGGTGACCTTCGGTGTCGGCCTGATCCTGCAACAAATCGCCCGCGACATCTTCGGCGCACCGGCCGTCAACGTCATCGCGCCGGTGTGGCTGTCGGGTGGCGTCGAGATCCTGGGCGCGGTGGTCCCCAAGACCCGCATCTTCATCCTCGTGCTTGCGGTGGCGTGCGTGGCGACTCTGGCCACCGCACTGAAGGTCAGTCCGATGGGCCGTCGCATCCGGGCGGTGGTGCAGAACCGCGACCTGGCTGAGACCAGCGGCATTTCATCGCGCACGACCGACATCACCACGTTCTTCATCGGTTCGGGCCTTGCATCGGTCGCGGGTGTGGCACTGACGCTGATCGGATCGACCAGTCCGACGATCGGGCAGAGCTACCTGATCGACGCATTTCTCGTCGTTGTGGTTGGCGGGCTCGGCCAGATCAAGGGCACCGTCATCGCGGCGTTCTCGCTGGGTTTCCTGAATTCGTTCATCGAGTACAACACCACAGCTTCGCTGGCCAAGGTGGTCGTGTTCGTGATCATCGTGATCTTCCTGCAGGTCCGGCCGCAGGGCCTGTTCACCGTTCGCACGAGGAGTCTCGTATGAGAAGCCTTCTCGGCCGTTGGCAGACCTGGGCAGGTTTCGGGATCGCAGCGGTCGTGTTGTTCGGAGTGGCGCCGGTTGTGCTGTCGGACTTCCGGCTTTCCCTGCTCGGCAAGTTCCTATGCTTCGCGATCGTCGCCGTCGGCATCGGGTTGGCCTGGGGCCGTGGCGGAATGCTGGTGTTGGGCCAGGGCGTGTTCTTCGGCCTCGGCGGCTACATCATGGGTATGCATCTCAAGATCGCCGACGCACAGATCCGCGGCGACGACGTGCCCGACTTCATGCAGATCGCCGGGGTGCGGGAACTGCCCGCCTATTGGGAACCGTTCGCCTCCCCCGCCTTCACGCTGCTGGCGATCGTGATTGTCCCGACGGCCCTCGCCGCGGCGCTGGGCCTCGGCGTGTTCAAGCGCCGCGTCAAGGGCGCCTACTTCGCGATCCTGTCGCAGGCGTTGGCCGCCGCACTGGCGATCCTGCTTGTTGGGCAGACCAGTATCGGCGGCAGCAACGGGCTCAACAGGTTTCGTACGTTTTTTGGGTTCACGCTGAACGATCCCGCCAACCGGCAGATGCTGTACTTCATCGCAGCCGGTGTGCTGCTCCTCGTCGTCGCCGTGGTCCGGCAGCTCATGCAGAGCCGTTACGGCGAGCTGCTGGTGGCCGTGCGCGACGGCGAGGAGCGGGTGCGTTTCCTGGGATACGACCCAGCCAACATCAAGGTCGTCGCGTACACAGTCGCCGCCTTGTTCGCGAGTATCGCGGGCGCGCTGTTCGCCCCGATCGTCGGGTTCATCGCGCCGTCACAGGTCGGCATCCTCCCGTCGATCGCGTTCCTGATCGGTGTGGCGATCGGTGGTCGCACGACACTGCTGGGACCGGTACTGGGCGCGATCGGCGTCGCGTGGGCGCAAACGCTGTTCTCCGAACGCTTTCCATCGGAGTGGACCTATGCGCAGGGCCTGCTGTTCATCGTCGTCGTCGGCTTCTTCCCCGCGGGCCTGGCCGGGTTGAACGTGCTGTTCAAACGGTGGCGCGCGCGCAAGCCCAAACCACTCCCGGAAAAAGAGCGGGCGACGGCCAGCGATCCCGACCCGGATTCGGAAAAGGTGGGAGCATCGACATGACCGGTTCCGAATCCAAAAGCGCCGAGATGGAGCCTGTTGCGGGCGGCAACGTCGGCATGGGTACCGAGTACCTCGAAGTCCGCGGATTGACAGTGGATTTCGACGGCTTCAAAGCGGTGAGCGACGTCGACCTGACGCTGTTCCAGGGTGACCTCCGGTTCCTCATCGGGCCGAACGGCGCAGGAAAAACGACGGTGATCGACGCGATCACCGGCCTGGTGTCGGCCACCGGGTCCGTCAGCAAGTCGGGTGTGGAGCTGTTAGGCAGGAAGGTGCACCAGATCGCCCGGCGCGGCGTGGGTCGAACATTCCAGACCGCCAGCGTGTTCGAGCAGCTGAGCGTGCTGCAGAACCTCGACATCGCCGCCGGCGCCGGTCGTTCGGCGTGGACGCTGTTGCGTCGGCGGCCCTCGGTGCTGCCGTCGATCGAGGAGGCGCTGGAGATCACCGGGCTGGCCGACCTCGCTGACAAACCGGCAGGCGTTCTGGCGCACGGACAGAAACAGTGGCTCGAGATCGGCATGCTGCTGGTTCAGAACGCCGACGTGCTGTTGCTCGACGAACCCGTCGCGGGCATGAGTCACGAAGAACGCGAAGAGACCGGAAACCTGTTGCGCCGCATAGGCGGTGAACGCACAGTGGTCGTCGTCGAACACGACATGGATTTCATGCGCGCGTTCGCGACATCGGTGACCGTGCTGGCGCGCGGACAGGTTATCGCCGAGGGCTCGGTCGCCGAGGTGCAGGCCAATCCGAGGGTGCAGGAGGTCTATCTGGGCACCGCCGCCGCAGGCGCGGACGGTATCCCCGGGGAACTGATCGAGGAGAGCTCCTGATGTTGCAGCTTCTGGAGGTCCACGCCGGATATGGACGCTCGGAGGTCATCCACGGCGTCAGCATCGAGGTGCCGTCCGACGGGGTGGCCGCGGTCATGGGTCACAACGGGGCCGGCAAGACCACACTGCTGCGCGCCGCCGTCGGTCTGCTGAAATGCAGTTCGGGCAAGGTGCTTTTCGACGGCGAGGAAATCACGAAGCTCCGGCCGAGCGCACGCGTGGCCCGCGGTCTTGCCTATGTGCCGCAGGGGCAGCAGTCGTTCGGCCAGCTGACGACGGCCGAGAACCTTCAGGTCGTCGCTGACGGCCGCAAGAACGGTAAGCAGCTCATCGACGAGCAACTGGACTTGTTCCCCGCACTGAAGGAACTTCTCACGCGGCGGGCGGGCCTCCTGTCGGGAGGTCAGCGCCAACAACTGGCGATCGCACGCGCGCTGATCACCACCCCTCGGTGCCTGATCCTCGACGAGCCGACCGAAGGCATCCAGCCGTCGGTGGTCGCCGAGATCGAGGCCGCGATCACCGGGTTGACGCAGCGCGGCGACCTCGGTGTGTTGCTGGTCGAACAGCACATCGGCTTCGCGCTGGAATCCGCGCAGCGCTATTACATTCTCGAGTCCGGGCGGGTCACGTCCAGCGGAACCGGCGGCTCGGCCAGCGAGGCCGACGTCCGCGCAACCATGGCCATTTAGCAGCCCAACTCCCGCGAGCGTGCGTGTCTGCGGCGAACACCGCGATCTTTGCTAGTTTGCGCACGCTCGGCACACCTTGGATGGCACTCTGCAATGCGTGAGCGCACCAGCACAGACCCAGATACTCGCCGATACGGGTGGACTCGTCGTCACTGACGACGGCCGACGGGTCAACGTCTTCGACCGCTGCACGGGTGCGCTGGCCGTGCTGGCGTTCGTGCTGGGCATAGTGGCGCTCATCGTCGGCGGGTTCGGCATGGTGGCGCTCATCGCAGGCGTTCCCTCGACGATGCTGGGCGCGATATTCGTTTCAGTCGGAGTCGTGTTCGCGGCGGTGTTATTCGCGGTGGTGCGCAAGTTCCGGCGGCGCCGCAGCCAGCCACTGCACGAATGCCGCTCGGTGGCGGTGATCGACCGCAAGCTGGGGTTGTTCAGCTATGGTGGCGGCGCGATCGTGCCGCTGGACCAGGTGAGCTTCGCGCGCAGGATGCAAATCGGTTCGAGCTCACCCAAACTCGTCGCCGTGACCCCCGGTGGCACAAAGGTTCTCAAGCGCGGCAATCCATTCGACGGCGGGGTCGGAAACGTCGACGAGGTGCTCAGCGCGGTCGTGCGCGGCGGCTGATTTCCCGAACTCTTTCGCGTGGGCCCACGCGGAATACGCCTAGCCGCGGCCCAGTCGGGTGAGCACCTCGGCCAGCACGTCGTCGACGGGTACGTCGACCTGCTCACCCGTCGCGAGATTCTTCACCCCGATGGTGCCCGCCTCGATGTCGCGGTCGCCGGCCACCAAAGCGATCGACGCGCCGGACCGGTCGGCAGCGCGCATCGCACCCTTCACCCCGCGGTCGCCGTACGCCAGATCGACGCGCACACCGGCGGCACGCAGGCGCGCGGCCAGCACCGCCAGCTTGGTCTTGGCCTGCTCTCCCAACGGCACGCCGAACACGTCGACACGCGCCGTGCCGCCGACCGATTTGCCCTCCGCCTTCAGCGCGAGCACCGCCCGGTCGACCCCGAGCCCGAAACCGATGCCGGACAGATCTTTTCCTCCGAGCTGCTGCATCAGGCCGTCGTAGCGTCCACCACCGCCGATGCCCGACTGCGCGCCGAGCCCGTCGTGGACGAACTCGAACGTCGTCTTCGTGTAGTAGTCCAGCCCGCGCACCATCCGCGGGTTGATGATGTACGGCACGTCGAGTGCATCCAGGTGCGCCAACACCGTTTCGAAGTGCTGCTTGGCGACGTCGGAAAGGTGATCGAGCATGACGGGTGCGTCCGCCGTCATCTCGCGCATGTGTGGGCGTTTATCGTCGAGCACCCGCAGCGGGTTGATCTCGACGCGTCGCCGGGTATCCTCGTCGAGGTCGAGCCTGAACAGGAAGTCCTGCAACAGTTCCCGGTACTGCGGGCGGCACGTGTCGTCGCCCAGCGAGGTGATCTCGAGCCGGAACCCGTCGAGTCCGAGCGAACGGAATGCGGCGTCGGCGATCGCGATTACCTCGGCATCCAGTGCGGGGTCGTCGACGCCGATCGCCTCCACACCCACCTGCTGCAGCTGTCGGTAGCGCCCGGCCTGCGGACGCTCGTAGCGGAAGAACGGCCCGGCGTAGCAGAGTTTGACCGGCAGCGGTCCGCGGTCCAGACCGTGTTCGATCACCGCGCGCATCACGCCCGCGGTGCCCTCCGGACGCAGCGTCACCGAGCGATCGCCGCGGTCGGCGAACGTGTACATCTCCTTGGACACCACATCGGTGGACTCCCCAACCCCGCGGGCGAACAGCGCGGTGTCTTCGAATATCGGGAGTTCGATGTCGCCGTAGCCGGCACGGCGGGCCGCGTCGAGCAGGCCGTCGCGGACACCGACGAACTGCGCCGAGTCCGGCGGCAGATAGTCCGGGACGCCCTTGGGCGCCTGAAAGTCACTCACTAGTTCAAGCCTTCGAGGAATGGGTTGGTGCGGCGTTCGACGCCGATGGTGGTTTTGTCGCCGTGTCCCGGTAGTACCACGGTGTCGTCGTCGAGCACCAACAGTTTTGTGACGATCGAGCCCAGGAGATCGCGGCCGCTGGCGCCCGGCAGGTCGGTGCGGCCGACCGAACCGCGGAACAGGGTGTCGCCGGTGAACACCACCGAGCCGGGGCCCTCGCCAACGGCTGAGTCGACCCGAAACGCGACGGAGCCGCGGGTGTGGCCCGGGGTGTGATCGACCGCCACGGTGACACCCCCCAGTTCCAACTTGTCACCGTCCTTGTCCAACTCGACGACCTGCCGAGGCTCCCGGAACAGCGCGCCGAACGCGAACTGAGCCAGCTTCCCCAAACCGGCTGGCCCGAAATCCTTGATCGGGTCGGTCAGCATAAACCGGTCCTCGGGGTGGATGTAGGCCGGGCAGCCGTACATGTCGGCCACCTTCTGCGCGGACCAGATGTGGTCGACGTGTCCGTGGGTCAGCAGCACCGCTGCAGGTGTGAGGTGGTTCTCGTCCAGGATCTGCCGAAGTCGACCCATCGCGCGCTGGCCCGGATCGACGATGATCGCGTCCGTACCGGCGCGCTGGGCCAGCACATAGCAGTTGCATGCCAACATGCCCGACGGGAATCCGGTGACCAACACGACGTCCAGTTTCCCACCCCCGATGACGTGGGTCGCAACGCCACACTTAGCAACGCCTGGCACACTCGTTGCCGACCGATCAACACGAGGAGGACACCGGCGGTGCCGACCAACGAACAACGGCGTGCGACAGCAAAGCGCAAACTCGATCGACAGCTGGAACGCCGAGCGGCCAAAGCGCGCAAGCGTCGCATTTTCACGATCGTCGGGTCCGTCGTGGCCGCCCTCGTCGTCGTCGCTGCGGTGGTGGCCACCGTCGTCATCACCAGGGACGACTCGGACAGCCAAAACGCCGCCTCCACCAGCACACCGACCACGTCGAGCGCGCCTGCCGCCCCCGGCGCGCTGCCCGCGTTCGCCGCGCCCGCGGATCTCGGCCAGAACTGCGAGTACCCGGCATCGGCAGGCAAGGCCAGTAAGCCGGTCAAGCCGCCGCGCACCGGCAAGGTGCCCACCGAGCCTGCGCAGGTCAGCGCCAGCATGGAGACCAACCAGGGCGACATCGGCCTGATGCTCGACAACGGCAAGTCCCCGTGCACGGTCAACAGCTTCGCCAGCCTGGCCAACCAGGGGTTCTTCAAGGACACCAAATGCCACCGGCTGACCACCGCCGAGGCGCTGTCGGTGCTTCAGTGCGGTGATCCGACCGGCGACGGAAAGGGCGGTCCGGGATACGAATTCGCCAACGAATACCCGACCAACCAATTCCAGCCCGACGACCCCAAGCTGATGGAGCCGGTGATGTATCCGCGCGGCACACTGGCTATGGCCAATGCCGGGCCGGGCACCAACGGAAGCCAGTTCTTCCTGGTGTACAAGGACTCGCAACTGCCGCCGAACTACACGGTGTTCGGCACGATCGACGAAACCGGACTGGCCACGCTCGACAAGATCGCTGCGGCCGGCACTGCCGACGGCGGTGAGGACGGAAAGCCGAAGTCAGACGTTCAGATCACCTCGCTCCTCCTGGATTGATCCGTGACTTCCCCACCGCCGCCGTACGGCGCATATCCACCGCCGCCGTACAGCGGCTATCAGACGCCCTACGGCGGCTATCCGCAGCCCCAACCCACGAACACGCTGGCCATCGTGGCGTTGGTGTGTGCCTTTGTCTTCGCGCCCCTTGGCATCGTCTTCGGGCACATCTCGCTGTCGCAGATCAAGAAGACCGGCGAGGAGGGCCGCGGGCTCGCGGTGGCCGGCCTGGTCATCAGCTATGTGATCACGGCGGTGAGCATCCTCGTGATCGTGCTGAGTGTGTTGTTCATCGTCGCAGTGGGTAGCAGCCTCGGGAACCTGGACGCCTTCAGCCCAGGCAGCCCGGGCAGCCCCGGCACCACGGCGCGGTCGTCCGAGCCCGAGGCGCTCCCGGAGTTCAAGCGCCCGGCCACACTCGGGTCCAACTGCCAATATCCGACCACCACGGAACCGGCGAGCAAGCCCGCTGAACCGCCGCGCACTGGCCGGGTGCCGACCGACCCCGCGGTGGTAAGCGCCAGCATCACGACCAACCGCGGCAGCATCGGGCTGCTGCTGGACAACGGCAAAGCGCCCTGCACGGTGAACAACTTCGTCAGCCTGGCCCAGCAGCAATTCTTCGACGACACGACGTGTCACCGGCTGACCACCAGCGCGACGCTCGGGGTGCTGCAGTGCGGTGATCCGACCGCAACCGGGACAGGCGGTCCGGGGTACCGATTCCCGAACGAATACCCGACCAATCAGTTCCGGTTGTCCGACCCGAAGCTGAAGACACCCGTGCGCTATCCGCGGGGCACGCTCGCCATGGCCAACACGGGTCTGGGAACCAACGGCAGCCAGTTCTTCCTCGTCTACGAGGACTCGAGGCTGCCGCCGACCTACACGGTGTTCGGCACGATCGACACGGCCGGGCTGGCCACGCTGGACAAGATCGCGGAAGCGGGCGTCGCCGACGGCACCGAAGACGGTAAGCCCGCGCAGAACGTGACGATCGAGTCGGTGCGGCTGAACTGAGGCTGTGGCCGCTTAGCTGCTCGGCTTGGTGTCGATGTAGAACTGCACGTCACCCTTGACCGTGGTTACCCTCAGGTCTGCGGTGTACTCCTTGCCCTCGGGGCCGGTAAACGTGCATTCGAACTTGGTGCCTTCCTCGGCTTCGACGCCGTCGGGACACTTCACGTCCTGGGGCACGAAACCTGTTTGCTCTTTGACAAAGTCCGCGACCGATTTCGCGGCGCCCTCGGGCCTGATGGTCGAGCCGCAACCGGCCATCAACACGGCAAGGGTCACTAAAGTGACCAGCAGCGCAGTGCGCATCGCCGAAGTATCTCAGAAATTGACGCGAGCGTCTTTGTGGTCGAAACGTCACGCAGCGGATGTGACGCGGTAGACGTCGTAGACGCCCTCCACGTTGCGCACCACGTTGAGCAGATGCCCGAGATGCTTCGGATCGCCCATTTCGAAGGTGAACCGGCTGATCGCCACCCGGTCGTCGGACGTCGTCACCGACGCCGACAGGATGTTGACCTTCTCATCGGCCAGCACGCGGGTCACGTCCGACAGCAACCGATGCCGGTCGAGCGCCTCCACCTGGATGGCGACGAGGAACACCGATGACGGCGACGGCGCCCACTGCACGTCGATGATCCGCTCCGACTGGTCCTGCAGCGAAGCCGCATTGGTGCAGTCGGTGCGGTGCACACTGACTCCGCCACCGCGGGTGACGAAGCCCATGATGATGTCCCCGGGCACCGGGGTGCAGCACTTGGCCAGCTTCGTCAGCACCCCCGGCGCACCTGGCACCGCAACGCCGACGTCGTCGCTGTTGCGCTGACGCACCGGCATGGTCGCCGGTGTGGAGCGTTCGGCGAGCTCATCGGCGGCATCGTCGTCGCCGCCGAGCTGGGCAACCAGCCGCTGCACCACATGTCGCGCCGACACGTGGCCCTCGCCGACAGCTGTGTAAAGCGCGGATACGTCGACATAGCGCAGTTCACGGGCCAACGCCGCCATCTGTTCGGCGTTCATCAAGCGCTGCAGCGGAAGTCCGCCGCGGCGCACTTCGCGGGCGATCGCGTCCTTACCCGATTCCAGTGCCTCTTCACGTCGTTCCTTGGCGAACCACTGGCGGATCTTGGCCTTGGCCCTGGGAGACACCACGAATGTCTGCCAGTCGCGCGACGGCCCGGCGTTGGGCGCCTTGGACGTGAAAACCTCGACCTGGTCGCCGTTTTCGAGCTTGCGCTCCAGCGCGACCAGTCGCCCGTTCACGCGCGAGCCGATGCAGCGGTGACCGACCTCGGTGTGCACGGCGTAGGCGAAGTCAACAGGAGTCGACCCTGCGGGCAGCGTGATCAGGTCGCCCTTCGGCGTGAAGACGAAGATCTCCTGCACCGCAAGGTCGTAGCGCAGCGACTCGAGGAACTCGCCGGGGTCGGCGGCCTCCCGCTGCCAGTCGAGCAGCTGACGCATCCAAGCCATGTCGTCGATCTCGGCGGCGGCGTGGCTGGCCGGAAGTCCGTTGCGGCCCTTGGCCTCTTTGTAGCGCCAGTGCGCGGCGATGCCGTACTCCGCGGTCTTGTGCATGTCCACCGTGCGGATCTGCACTTCCAGCGGCTTGCCCTCGGGCCCGACGACCGTGGTGTGCAGCGATTGGTACACGCCGAACCGTGGCTGGGCGATGTAGTCCTTGAACCGGCCGGCGATCGGCTGCCAGAGCGAATGCACCACGCCCACAGCGGCGTAACAGTCGCGAACATCGTCACAGAGAATACGCACGCCGACCAGGTCGTGGATGTCGTCGAAGTCGCGGCCTTTGACGATCATCTTCTGGTAGATCGACCAGTAGTGCTTCGGCCGGCCCTCCACCACCGCGCTGATCTTCGACGCGTTCAGCGTGGCGTTGATCTCGGCGCGCACCTTCGCCAAGTAGATGTCGCGCGACGGCGCCCGATCGGCGACGAGGCGCACGATCTCCTCGTACTTCTTCGGGTGCAGGATCGCAAACGACAGATCCTCGAGCTCCCACTTGACGGTCGCCATGCCCAGCCGATGTGCCAGCGGCGCAATGACTTCCAGCGTCTCGCGGGACTTGCTGGCCTGCTTCTCCGGCGGCAGGAACCGCATGGTGCGCATGTTGTGAAGCCGGTCGGCGACCTTGATCACCAGCACCCGCGGATCGCGCGCCATCGCGAGGATCATCTTGCGGATGGTCTCGCCTTCGGCGGCGGTGCCCAGTGCGACCTTGTCCAGCTTGGTCACGCCGTCGACGAGGTGGCCGACCTCCGTGCCGAAATCCTCGGTGAGTGCCTCCAGTGTGTAACCGGTGTCTTCGACGGTGTCGTGCAGCAGGGCCGCGATCAGCGTCGTGGTGTCCATCTCGAGTTCGGCCAGGATGCTGGCGACAGCCAGAGGATGTGTGATGTACGGATCGCCGGAGCGGCGCAACTGATCGGCGTGACGATATTCGGCCACGTCGTACGCGCGTTGCAGCAACGCCAGGTCGGCCTTGGGATAGAACTGCTTGTGGACCGCGACCAGAGGTTCGAGCACCGGGTTGACGGCGCTGCGCTGGGCGGTCATCCGGCGGGCCAGCCGGGCCCGCACCCTTCGCGATGCGCTGGTTGGAGCCTTGGGGATCTCCAGGGGCTGCGTTTCGGCCATCTCCGTCACCGGCGGCGACTGCACAGCCTGTCCCGTGCCGGGATCCTCAGCCATGGTCACCTCCTGGAAATCGCTCAGACTTCGAGGATACGGCGTCAGACGGTGAGCAAGGACGTGACCGGTAGCGGTTGGAGCACGTCACGGCCACCCAGAGCGGTCAGTTCGAGCACGACAGCGGCGTTCGTGACCGTCGCGCCGCAGTGCTGCAGCAGCTTCTCGGTGGCCGCGACGGTCCCGCCGGTGGCCAGGACGTCGTCGATGATGACGATCGAGAGTCCGGTCAGGTCGATGCCGTCCGCCGGTATCTCCAGAGTGGCCGAGCCGTACTCGAGTTGGTAGGTCTCGCTGTGCACGGGCGGCGGCAGCTTGCCACCCTTGCGCACCGCCAGCACACCGGTTCCGAGCCGGATCGCGACCGCCGCACCCAGCAGGAAGCCGCGGGCATCGATGCCGGCCACGAGATCCGCTCCCCGCGCCGTCTCGGCGAGCGCATCGGTGACGGTGGCCAGGCCGTGCGCATCGGCCAGCAGCGGCGTCAGGTCTTTGAACTGGATCCCCGGCTCGGGAAAGTCGGGCACTTCGCGCATCATCGACGAGACGAGCGCGGAGACGTCGGTACTCACTGTCCCAGGACCCAGCGATCCATGTTCCAGCCCGCGCCCCATCGAGTCGGACTGCTGCTCACCGCGTACATCTGCTTCGAAGTCAACACGGTTCGCTGTTGACGATAGAGGGGAACCGTGGGCACGTCGGTCCACAGAATCGAGGCGCCTTCACCGAGCAGCCGAGACAACTCCTTGGGTTCGGAGGTCACCGCCAATGTCGCGATGATGCCGTCGATGCGCTCGTTGGTGTAGCCCGACAGATTGTTGCCGTTCCCGGAATGCAGGTCGTAGGCGTCCATCGAGTTCGATCCGGTCGACCCGCTGCCCGCGGCGCCGCCCGTGCTGGCGAGCAGAACATCGATCTTGTTGTCACGCAGAGTCAACGGGCCGGTGTCGTTGGTCGCTACATCCTGGACGGTGATACCTGCGGGCGCGCACGCCTTGCCGATCGCGCCCACGATCGAGGCCAGCCGGGCGTTGGGGCTCTGATAGCCGATCCGCACGGTCAACGGCCGCCCGTTGATGGCGGCGCGCGCGGCATCGGGATTGGCGGGGCTGAACTGGCCCGCTTCGACCGCGCCTTCGGCCGCGCTGTAGGCGTCCTCGGTCACCGGGTTGAGCCGGGTGTTGGCGATCGGCACCCCCGCGTTGCGGGCGATCAGATCTCGCGGCGTGCAGTGGGCCAGCGCGCGCCGCTCTGGCGGCTGGGACATCGCGCCCTGCGAGGCGAAGATGAGCTGCTCGATGCCCGCGGACGGCGAATCGGTCCGGACATAGTCGTCCGGCAGGTTCAAGGTGCCCGACGATCCCGCCGCCACGTCGACGACGTCGTAGGCGCTCTGGTTGATGCGATCCTGGATATCTGCACCCCGGGGCCACACCGTGATCTTGGAGGTGACCGGTGGTGCTCCCCACCATTTATCGTTCGCGACGAGCACGATGGCGTGGTCCTCGGTCACGGAGGCGAGCTTGTAGGGCCCCGACGACGGGAACTTCTTGATGTCGAGGTCGGCCGTCAGGTTCCAGGTGGTGTTCCACACCTGGGCGATGCGTTCGACCGTCGGCCCGTCGTTGTTGGTGATGGCCGACGTGACGTCGATGCCCAGCACGTCGGCGATGACGTGCGACGGCATCATCGACGTGGCGGCGAACAACTGGCCGTAGTCGACGAAAGCCCGATCTTGCGCAAAGGAGACCCGCGCCTTCTTCTGCCCCGGGGCGCAGTCGACGGATGCGATGTCGCTGTAACCCGCACGGCTGGCCGCGTCGAACCCGGGGAATCGACCGGACTGCGATGCCCAGGCCAGCACCATGTCGTCGCAGGTGATCGGCTTGCCGTCGGAGTACACCGCGTCGGCGTTGATGTCGTAATCGAGGACCAGCGGCGCACGGCCGACAACGGAGATCTGGCCGAAGTCGTGATCGCCGACGATCTGGCCGTCCGGACCGTGGTAGTTGAAGCCCGTGAGCACCCGCGCGAACGCCTGCGGGCCACCGGACGCGGCACCGGCCACGGTGTTGGTGTTGTAGGTCGTGAGCATGCCGTCGACGACGTAGTCGATGTTGTCGGCGGGGCTCGCCGAGCACGATGACAGCCCCGCGGCGCCGACCAGTAGTGCGGCCGCCACGACGCCACCACGTCGACTCCAGGCTGGGGGCACGAACATGCCGGCCTACCTCCGCCGGGTGTCGCGCTTACCCGACGGTCGTCCGGTCCGGCTGGTGGTCGGTCGTACGGGCCGCGCGCCGGGCGCGGGCTTTTCGGGCGGCGGTTTGGTGGTCACCGCGGCCGTGGCGCCGACACTCTCCGGCTCGTCGTAAACGACCGTGTCCGAGAGCCTTGCGGCGCTGCCCTTGCGGCGGTTGAGCACCCGGCGGTTGTGTGTTCGCACAAGGTCGGTGCGCTCGCGCAACGTCACCAGCAGCGGCGTGGCCAGGAAGATCGACGAGTAGCTGCCGACGATCACGCCGACCAACTGCACCAGCGCAAGGTCCTTCAACGTGCCGACACCGAGCAGCCATACCGCGATCACCATCAGCGCCGCGATCGGCAGCACAGAGATCAGGCTGGTGTTGATCGACCGCATGAAGGTCTGGTTGATCGCCAGGTTCGCATGCTCGGCGAAGGTGCGCCGGGTGGTGTGCTCGAAGCCGTGCGTGTTCTCCTCGACCTTGTCGAACACGATGACGGTGTCGTAGAGCGAGAAACCGAGAATCGTGAGCAGACCGATCACCGTGGCCGGCGTGACCTCGAACCCGACGAGTGAGTACACACCCGCGGTGACGAGCAGGTCGAAGAACATGGTCGTCAGCGCGGACATCGCCATGTACCGCTCGTATCGCACGGTGATGTAGGTCGTCACCAGCACGAGGAACACGATCAGCGCGATGAGCGCCTTCTTCGTGATCTGCCCGCCCCACGTCTCGGACACCGCCGAGTCACTGATGGCCTGCTTGCTGGGTTCGCCGTTGGGCCCCTTGGGCTGGAAGGCGTCGAACAGTCCGGTGCGCAGCGCTTCGGTCTCGGCGTTGTCCAGGGCCTCCGCGCGGATCTGCACTGTGGCCGATGCGCCGCTGCCGACGATCACCACCGACTCGGCGTCCTTGCCCAGTGTCTTGCTGAAGACGTCTTCGACCTGTTGGACGGTGACGGTGCCGTTCTCACCTGCGGCGGGCATCGACACCTTGGTGCCGCCCTCGAAGTCGATGCCGAAGGTGAACCCGCGGAACACGATGCTGGCGATCGCGACCGCGACGATCAGGCCGCTGACCGTGAACCACAGCTTGCGGCGCCCGATGACCTCGAACGCGCCGGTGCCCGTGTAGAGGCGGTTGAAGAAGCCGTGACGCGGAGTTCCCGCGCCCGTGTATTCGAGGCTGGGCGCCTCCACGGCACCTGTCGTCGCGTCCTTCGATTCTTTAGCGGCCATCTCTCGCTATCCCTGTTCCGTCGCGTGCGCGGCGGCGGCGCGGCGTTCGCGTGCGACCTGCTGCACCGCTCCGAGGCCGTTCAGTGCCGGCTTGGCCAAAATGGTCGACTTCGAGGCCAGGTACACCAGCGGCCACGTCACCAGGAACACCACGACGATATCCAGGACCGTCGTCAGACCCAGCGTGAACGCGAAGCCCTTCACCTGGCCGACGGCCAGAATATAGAGCACCACCGACGCCAGCAGGCCCACCGCGTTGCCGGAAATGATGGTCTTGCGGGCACGGGCCCAGCCTCGCGGGACAGCCGAGCGGAACGAACGCCCCTCGCGTATCTCGTCTTTGATGCGTTCGAAGAACACCACGAAGGAGTCGGCTGTGGTGCCGATGCCGATGATCAGACCCGCGATGCCTGCCAGGTCGAGTGTGTAGCCGATGTATCTGCCGAGGAGCACGAGGATCGCGTAAACCATTGCGCCGGAGGCGACCAGCGACAGCGTCGTCAACAGACCCAGCACCCGGTAGTAGAGCAGTGAGTACACCAGCACCAGCGCCACGCCGATCGCACCGGCGATCAACCCCGCCCGCAAGGACGTCAAACCCAGTGTCGCCGAGACGGTTTCGGCCTCCGATGACTCGAAGGACAATGGCAGCGACCCGTACTTCAGCTGGTTGGCCAGCTCGCGGGCGGTCGTATCGTTGAACTGTCCGGTGATCTGGGTGCGTCCGCCCGGGATGGGCTCGCGCACCTCCGGCGCGCTGACCACCTTCGAGTCCAACGTAAACGCGGTCTGCGGTGCCGACGTTGGCGGCGGTGAAGTCGGCCCAGATCTTGGTGGCATCGCCCTTGAACTGGAGGTCGACGACGTACTCACCGCGCTGCTGATCCAGGCCGGAGTTGGCGTTCTCGATCTGTTCACCGCTGATGATCGACTTGTCGAGGAGGTAGACCTCTTTGCCGTTCTGCGAGCACGTGATCAGCGGCAGGTTCGGGTCGTCGTTGCCGGCCAGAACGTCGTCCTCACCGCACCGGGTCGCCTGGAACTGCAGCGCAAGGATCTGGATCTGCTGATCTGAGCTCTGGCGCAGTTCCTTCTCGTCGGCGATGCGCTTTGCAAGCGGGGCCTCGCCGGCCGGCGGCGCACCCGGCGCGCCGCGCGGAGGTGCGGGTGTTCCCGGAGCCGGTGACGGCTGCCCCGGAGGCGGGTTCGGCGTCGGCGGTGCCGGTGGCGGCGCCGGTGCGGGCTGGGCCGGGGGCTCGGACGGATAGGGGCGCGGCTGTGGCGTCGGTGCCTGTGTGGGCGCCGCGGGTGGCTGTCCGGCGTCTCCTGGCGGGGCCACCGGCGCGCCCGGCTCCGGCGGAGCGATCGGGGGCAAGCCGGGCACCCCCGGCGGCGCACCCGGAGGAGCCCCTGGTGGTGCGCCCGCAGGGCTTTCGGTGGGCGGCTGCTGTTGCGCTTCGGCGGAAGGCATCACGTGGATGACCGGCCGGATGTAGAGCCGCGCCGTCTGACCGAGGTTGCGGGCCTCGCTGCCCTCGTCGCCGGGCACCGTGATGACCAGATTGCTGCCGTCGATGATCACCTCGGATCCCGACACGCCCAGGCCGTTGACGCGGTTCTCGATGATCGTCTTGGCCTGATCGAGAGACTCGCGGCTCGGCGGTGAGCCGTTGGGCGTGCGGGCGGTGAGCGTTACGCGGGTGCCACCCTGCAGGTCGATGCCGAGCTTGGGTTCGGCTTTCCTGTCCCCCGTGAGGAACACCAACAGGTAAGCACCGACCAGCAATACCAGAAAGAGCGCAAGGTAGCGGGCTGGGTGCACCGGCGTCGAAGACGATGCCACGTTTCTAGGGTCTCCTCGAGATCAGTTCGTCAGCACCGCAAAGGGTACGTGCTGGGCCTGAGTACTCAGCCGTCAGTCTTGGTGTTCGGGCTTTCGCTGATCTCGGTAGCCGTCGATTCTTCGTCGTAGGCGTCCTCGAGATCGTCGTCGTCATCGGTGTCGGGCCCGATCTTGTCGCGCACGGCGAGCTTCATCCAGGTGGTGATCACGCCGGGGGCGATCTCCAGCTCCACGGAGTCGTCGTTGATCCCGGTGATCGTGCCTTCCATGCCCGATGTGGTGTGGATGCGGTCACCGACCTGCAGCGACTCGTGCAGGTCGATCGTCGCCTGCATCGCCTTCTTCTGACGGCGCGACGCGAAGAACATGAAGAGCCCCATGATGATGATGAGGGGCAGGAAGATGACCAGATCCATGTCAGTAACTGTCTTTCGTATTGGTCCCGTTGTGAGTGCGCGCAGACCGGCAGGTCAGGCGCCTCGTCAGTGACCAGTGTGCCATTGCGGCCCGGGATCACCGAGCGCCCCGTCGCCGCGGCCGACTGTTAGCTTCAATAAATGCTCGGGCACCTCGGAGTCAACGTCCCCGACCTGCGAGCGGCCAAGACCTATTACGACGCGGTGATGCCACTGCTCGTTTACTGGAAGCGGAGGCTGTGATTGAACGGTTGGCCGCCGTGCCAACCGACCCCGGATTCGTCCTCAACGAAATTCAGCTGCTGCGGATGCGCGCGCTGCTCGCCCAAGCCCACGGTGACATGACCGGCCACCGCGACTATCGGGATCGCTACCGCGCGATGGCGAAGTCCCTTGGCTTCGAGGGGCATATGAAGTGGGCCGAGGCGATGTCATGACGGCGGTCGGGCCGACGGTCTATCCCGGTGTCTGAAATGGACCCGGCGAGGCTTTCGATCGCGCGCTCACTGCTGATGGGATAGTCCGTAACGGTCAAGGGGGCAACGGCACCTACCGATTGCGGCAAAGAGTCCCAGGGGCAGCGATTTAGGCGAACACTTCCGGGTGCAAGGCGACGTACTGCTCGACGGTCTGCGGGGGTTCACCCGTGACCTCTTCGACGTCATGAGTGGAGCGGTCGTAGCGGTTCTCGCGATGCAGACGCACCACGGTCGCGAGATGTTGCTGAACGAGATCGGACTGCCCCGAGTTCCGCAAGTACTGGCGCAGCCAGTCATCGTAGGGAATGTCTTCCGCGCGGATCGTCCGTCCCAGCGCGCGCGAGTACTGCTCGGCGAGACCCTTGACGTCGAGGACCTGCGGACCGGTCAGCCCGTATACCTCACCCGCCTTCGGCGGGGTGAGCAGCAGGGCCGTGACCACCTGTGCCACGTCCTCGGCGGCGATCGGAGAGGTGCGCCCGGTGCCGAAGGGCAAAGCCAGCACATTGCGCTCGCGCACGGATCGCCTGGCCAACACCGTGAACAGCGGATTGTCCAATAGCACCGTGGGACGCACGTGAACCACCGGTACACCCGACCAGTTCATGATCTGTTCGGCGAGCCAGAACAGCCGCTGCTGGTGGGACTCCTCGCTGCTGGTTAGGGTCATCTGCGAGACCGTCATCTGCGACATGTTGACGATCACCTCCAGACCGTCCCGCTCACGGGCGGCCGCGCAGACGATCGCGACCTCATGCAGGTAGTTGTACGAGATGTGAGTGTTGAAGAACATCCGCGTGACATCCCGCATCGCTTCAACCACGTCGACCGCACTGGTGAGATCGGCAACCACGACCTGAGCCCCGAGTTCGCGAAACCGACTCGCGCGACTATCGTCGCGCTGCACCATCACCCGGACCGGTTCCCCCTTGCCCCGCAGCAGCTCCACAACCGAGTCGCTGACCCGGCCCGAAGCCCAAGCCGCACCCGTGATCAGATACATGGCCGTTGATTCAGCTGCCGACGGCTGACGAACAGTTCCGCAGTGCCATGGGCGTCATGTATGCCCTGTCTGTCGGCCGCAAGTTTGGCCGTCCTGAAGGTGTCCTGGCGTGACGCCCAACGGTGGCGATGGCATCCGGCACCTCTATCGGGGCCTCCTGACAGGCCCCGGCTAAACCGGTGAGATTCTTGACCGTCAATGCTGACCCCCTTCGTAGTAGGTGCGGAACCAACCCGACATGGCAGCGACGCGGGAGCCTAGTCCCGGCTCACCTTCGGTTTACACCTCATCTGGCAGCGTCGTGCCTAATCTGACATGTCCGTAAACAATCATTGCGTCAGGTGTTAGTGCGGTCGCGACGCGACGGCGAACGTGCAGAGGCGACCAGTGGTCGCCGGAGCAACTCGGCCAGGTGCCGCTCGCGTCGCCGAAGGTGATGCGCCGCCCAGGTTGCTCGGCGATCTTGAACAGGTGTGTGCGGCTGCAGGATACAAACCACCGACAGCGTTGGGCTGCCGCACTGTTTTCCTGCCTGCCACAGCGTTGTGCGCCGCTACTTCCGCAGTACCCGCAACCGTATTTCGCGACGTTCTGGGGACTGATGCTCGAAGCGGTGTGCCATCACGATCGGGATTGAGCTATCGCGACGAAATCCGTTGTGGCAATCCAATGCGGCCGATGATCCCGGAACCGGCTGCCGGGGTTTTCGACCGGATCGGTGCGCCGCCGACTAGGCTCGAACCGCGACGCGGCATGCGTCGAACCCAGGTTGTCAGGAGGCGGAATTGAGCACCCTCGAGCAGAGCCGCTACCTCGCCACCCCGATACCTGGCCCCCGCTCGCAGGCGCTGATCGACCGCAAGAGCGCCGCCGTGTCGCGAGCAGTCGGCAACACCATGCCGGTCTATGCGGCCAGGGCGTTCGGCGGCATCGTCGAGGACGTCGACGGCAACCGACTCATCGACCTCGGTTCCGGCATTGCGGTCACCACGATCGGCAACTCATCGCCCCGGGTGGTCTCGGCCGTTGCCGAGCAGGCTGCCAACTTCACCCACACCTGCTTCATGATCACGCCGTACGAGGGATACGTCGCCGTCGCCGAGCAACTCAACCGCCTCACGCCCGTCAACGGCGAGAAGCGGTCGGCATTGTTCAACTCCGGCTCGGAGGCGGTGGAGAACGCGATCAAGATCGCCAGGACTTACACGCGCAAGCCGGCAGTCGTGGCGTTCGATCACGCCTATCACGGACGCACCAACCTGACCATGGCGTTGACCGCGAAGTCGATGCCCTACAAGCACGGCTTCGGTCCGTTCGCGCCGGAGATCTACCGCGCGCCACTGTCGTACCCGTTCCGCGACGCCGAGTTCGGCAAGGAGATGGCCACCGACGGTGAACTGGCGGCCAAGCGCGCGATCACGGTGATGGACAAGCAGGTCGGCGCCGACAATCTGGCCGCGGTGATCATCGAGCCGATTCAGGGCGAGGGCGGCTTCATCGTTCCGGCCGACGGCTTCCTGCCCGCGCTGCTGGACTGGTGCCGCGAAAACGACGTGGTGTTCATCGCCGACGAGGTGCAGACCGGGTTCGCCCGCACCGGTGCGATGTTCGCGTGCGAACACGAGGGCATCGAGCCGGATCTGATCGTCACCGCCAAGGGCATCGCCGACGGTATGCCGCTGTCCGCTGTCACCGGCCGCGCCGAGATCATGGACGCGCCGCACGTCAGCGGCCTCGGCGGCACCTACGGCGGCAATCCGGTCGCGTGCGCGGCCGCCCTGGCGACCATCGAAACCATCGAATCCGACGGCCTGGTGGAGCGGGCACGCCAGATCGAAGCACTGATGAAGGACCGGCTGGGACGGCTGCAGGCCGAGGACGGTCGCATCGGTGATGTACGCGGCCGCGGTGCGATGATCGCGATGGAGTTGGTCGAACCCGGCACCACCGAACCCGACGCCGAACTCACCAAAGCGCTGTGCGCGGGCTGCCACGCCGCGGGCGTGATCGTGTTGTCCTGCGGGACATTTGGCAACGTGCTGCGGTTCCTGCCGCCGCTGACCATCAGTGACGACCTTCTGGCCGAAGGCCTCGACGTCCTCGCCCTTGTCCTCAAAGACGTTTAACGGACAGGACTGATTGAACACGACAACGGCTCGCAACACGCTGCTGTCGCCGATCTGGACCGTCACGGCCGCCCCGACAGTTGCCGATTTGCCGACCAACTCGGCATCCTCGAGTACTGCCCTCGTCCCTGCGCACGGTGGCGGTAATGCTGTGTCCTATTCCGACTACACAAATAGGTGCAGAGAACGACAAATAGGGAGTAAGACGGATACTGCGCGAGGTGGACACAACGTTATGCCTTCGGCACCGCCACCACCTCCACACCGAGATCCGAACCATGGGTAAGGGGCGTGACATGAGTCTGTACGCAGTGGTGGACCCCGCGACCGGGGACGTGGTGCAGGAGTACCCGCCTACGACCGACGAACAAATGGAGCAAGCGCTGGCCGCGACGTCCAAGGCACACCGCGATTGGGGTCGCACATCGACGCTGACCGAGCGGGCCGCGTTGATCAAGCAGGTCGCCAAGCTGCACACCGAGCGGCGCGACGAGCTCGCCAAGATCATCCAACGCGAGATGGGCAAACCACTCGACCAGGCGCTCGGTGAGGTCGACTTCAGTGCGGCGATCTACGAGTACTACGCCGACAACGCCGAGAAGTTCCTCGCGGACGAGCCCATCGAACTGGCGGATGGTAGTGAGGGCAGCGCGCTGATCCGTCGCAGCTCGGTCGGCGTACTGATCGGGATCATGCCGTGGAACTATCCCTACTATCAGGTCGCACGGTTCGCGGGCCCGAACCTGACGCTGGGCAACACAATCGTCCTCAAGCACGCACCGCAGTGCCCCGAGTCGGCCGCCGCGCTTCAGCAGATCTTCACCGATGCCGGCTATCCCGAGGGCGCCTACGTCAACGTGTATGCCACCAATGAGCAGATCGCCAAGGCCATCGCCGACCCACGGGTGCAAGGGGTTTCGCTCACCGGTTCAGAGCGCGCGGGCGCCGCTGTCGCCGAGGTCGCCGGCCGCAACCTCAAGAAGGTGGTGCTCGAGCTCGGTGGGTCGGACCCTTTCATCGTGCTCAGTACCGACGATCTCGACGGCACAGTTGAGGCAGCTATCGCGGGCCGCATGGAAAACACCGGTCAGGCCTGCAACGCGGCGAAGCGCTTCATCGTCGCCCAGGACGTCTACGACGAGTTCGTCGACAAGTTCACCAAGAAGGTGCTCGAGACCGCGGGCGACCTGCCGCCGTTGTCATCGGTCGCCGCAGCCGAACGGCTCGACGAACAGGTGAATCGGGCCGTCGAGAACGGCGCGAACCTGGTATCCGAAGGGCAGCGCAAGGGTGCGTTCTTCCCGCCCGGTGTGCTCACAAACGTTTCACCCGACTCACCCTCGTACAAGGAGGAGCTGTTCGGCCCGGTCGCCACGGTCTACAAGGTGGCCTCCGAGGAGGAGGCCATCGAACTGGCCAACGACACACCGTTCGGGCTGGGGTCCTATGTGTTCACCACCGACAAGGAACAGGCCAAGCGGGTCGCCGACCGGATCGAGGCAGGCATGGTCTACGTGAACGTGGTCGGCGCCGACAGCGCCGAGCTGCCGTTCGGCGGGGTGAAGCGGTCGGGCTTCGGTCGCGAGCTTGGCAGGTTCGGCATCGACGAGTTCGTGAACAAGAAGCTCATCCGCGTCGGCTAAGTTTCCTGCGCGAGCAGCCGCAAAGTGCCCTATTTTGTCGGCGTGTCGGGTGAATTTGCGTCTGCTCGCGGGGAGACAGAACTCCAGAACTCGGTGAGTAACTGGGTGATGCGTTCGCGGTCGATCAGCAGGGGTGAGACGTGGCCGGTGCCCGCGACCTCTTCGACACGGCAATCCGGGATGGCAGCACATGTACGGCGAGCCTCGTCGGGGCGCCAACCCGTGACGTCGTCCTGGACGGGCATCACCAGGGTCGGCACCTTGATGCTCGGCAGCAGATCCTCGATGCCGGTGCGCTTCAGCATCATCGACCTCATCGCATGGAACATGCCTTTGCGGTCAGCGTTGCGGAATGACGCCATGATCGTCTCGGCGTGTTCGGGTTGAGCGGCGATCGATCGCGTGCCGAGCAACGATTCGAAGAGCTGCTTCATGATGACCCCGTTGGCCCCGGTGAACCGGTACATCGTGACGAGCGGCCATGCCTTGGTGACCTTCTCCCCCATGGTGAATCCCTGCACCGGCGTTCCGATGGTGGTCAACGTTCTCAGCCGCGGGTGGTCGGCGGCGGCGAGTCGAATGCCGACGTGACCTCCCCACGCATTGCCCACCCAGTCGACGGGTTCGGTCAGGCCAAGGCGGTCGAGCGCCTGCTCGGTAGCGGCGACGAGTTCGGAGAACGTGAAATCGCGCGGCACGGCATCGCTCTTACCGTGCGACGGCCCGTCGATCGTGTACACCGTGCGCTCCCGCGCCAGTGCGTCGGCCAGCGGATCCCACGACCGGGAGTCGACGAAAAGGCTGTGCCACAACACAACCGGTGGTCCGGTGCCGCTGCGTCGGACGTGGAGCCGGCCGAGGTCGGTGCTGACGAAATCCGGACTCGGGGTGATCATTGCAGGGCCTCCATTTACTTCGGGAACCGAAACTTCGGTATCCGTAGTATCCTCACATGCCATGGCCGCGTCAAGAGATCCGGCGCCCGACCGCCTGGCGGTCGGGCAACTTCTGGTCAGGTTGTTGCGAGAGTTTCGTGACGACCTCGCCGCACCACGTGCGGATGCCGGATACGGCGATGTCCGGGAGACGCACTTCCAGATCTTCGGCAATATCCGAATGGGCGGCATTCGGCTCACTGAGCTGGCCGACCGAGCGCAGCTGAGTCTGGCCGCCGCCTCGGAGTTGGTGAACGACCTCGTCGACCTGGGATACCTGACCCGTCGACCCGATCCCGCCGACGGCCGGGCCAAGCTCATCGACCTGACGAAGCGGGGGCAGGCACTGATGGCCGATGCCGGAGGACGCGTCGCCGACATCGAACACCGGTGGTCGCAGATCGTGGGCGAGCGAAGCTTCGCGCAGATGACGCGGACGATGCAGCGCCTACTCGACGACCTCGACCCCAAGGATGCACGCAGCTAGCGGGCGTTGGCGCCGGTCACGAGAGCCGCGACGAACCTGCGGATGTCGTCGACCGTCAGTTCCTCACCGTCGACCTCGAGCTCGATGAGCTTGGCCAGCAGATCGTCGGTGGAGCGTCGGCATCGATCGGCGATCATCACGTCGACGTAGTAGTTGAGCTCATCGAGCGCTTTCGGCGTCAAAGGGCCCGCGGCCCAGCGAGAGAACAGCGGCCAGTCCTCTGACGGCACGCCCAACGCCTCGCAGACGGCGGTTATCGAATTCTGTCGGATGTCGGTGGTGGTCATGTCGATCTCCTCATCGGTTGGGATGAGTCGACTATCCGGTTTGCCGAGCACCAGACCATCCGCCCTGGGGCGTAGCTCCTCGGGGCAGGGGGCGCAAATAGCGAAGTGCGACATCAAATGTCGCCCGTGTACGACGGGTGTGTTTCAGCGCAAGAGCGCATCCGGCCTATCCCAGCGGATGCCGTCAAAGCGGCTGAAGTCGCTGTCGTAGCTGACGATACCGGCACGGTGCTCGACTGCCAGCGCCGCCAGGTGCGCATCGTTCACAAGATTCCCTCCGGTCCCCACCCGGCCCAGCAGCCGCGAAAGGATGTCGGCGTGGCGTGGTGTGGGACCGACCATCACCGACCCGGCTGCGCTGGACCAGTCGCCAACCTGGCGCATCGCGTCACCGGGCGCGAGCGGAGCCGGGAACAAACCCTGCTTGGTGGCAAGCCGGACGAATGCCAGCAACGGAACCCACGCCAGGCCAACCGTGTCGGCGCCCGATAAGGCGCCGTCGAGCCAGCGCCTGCAAGCGCTGTGGTGCTCGCTGGCCGAATTGACTGCGTAGAGCAAGACGTTGGCATCGACGATCCTCATGCGCCGCGACGCTGACGGCGGATCAATTCCTCATCCTCGAGCTCGGCCGCAACCTGCAGGGCCCGGTCGAGGTTCACCGTCGGCACACCGAGGTCGGCGGTCCGGGTCTCGAATGGTGTAGGCGCCGGTCGATGTTGCGCGCCTTCGCGGATCGCGTCGTTGAGGGCCTTTTTGAATGACACGCTGCGTTCCCGCATGAGGCGCCGCACGAGGGCGAGCGTGTCGTCATCAAGAGTGACAGTGGTGCGCACGATGACAGCATAGCATCAGATCAACTGATGCTATGCTGTCACGCTGCTCGGGGAATGCAAATGCGCCTTTGGGCTGATGTTTTGCGCATGGACGGCGTCGCATGCTGGCTAGCATGAGCGCGACTGACTGGAGCGACGTTGACATGGCTGAGCTGCTGCCCACCGGCACGGTGACGCTGCTGCTCGCCGACGTCGAGGGCTCGACCCAGCTATGGGAAACGCAGCCCGCTGCGATGACGGCCGCGTTGGCGCTTCTGAACCGCACAGCCGACAAGGTCATTGCTGAGCACAATGGCGTACGTCCGGTCGAGCAGGGTGAAGGCGACAGCTTCGTCGCCGCGTTCGCGCGTGCCGCCGACGCGGTCGCGTGCGCCCTCGATCTCCAGCTAGCCGACCTCGCCCCGATCAAGCTGCGCATCGGCGTGCATACGGGCGACGTGCAGATGCGCGACGAAGGAAACTACGCAGGTCCCACGATCAACAAGACGGCGCGAATACGGGATCTGGCGCACGGCGGTCAGACCGTGATGTCGAGCATCGCTGAAGAGTTGGTCGAGGACCGACTCCCCGACGGCGCATGGCTCACCGATCTGGGCCGCCATTCGCTACGCGATCTACCGCGGCCGGTTCGGGTTGCGCAGCTGTGTCATCCCGACGTCCGCAACGACTTCCCTCCCCTACGGACGTCGAATACCACTGCCGCACATAATCTTCCGGCGCAGCTGACGACCTTTGTCGGCCGCCATGCGCAAATGGCCGACCTTCGCGACGCCTTGGCCGACAACCGGCTCGTCACATTGACCGGCGCGGGCGGCGCCGGCAAGACGCGCCTTGCTATCGAGGTCGCCGGCGAGTTGACGCAGCGATTCGCCGATGGTGTTTGGTATGTCGACCTAGCCCCGATCACCCATCCCGGCGTGGTGCCTCTCGCAGTCGCCCGGGCGTTGGGGCTCCCCGATCAGCCCGGCAGCTCCATCACCGAAACTCTGCTGCGGTTCGTCCGCGGCCGTCACATGCTGCTGGTGCTCGACAACTGCGAACACGTGCTCGAGGCCGGCGCCGCACTGGTCAACGACATCCTGGGGTCCTGCGCAAACGTGACGATCCTCGCGACGAGTCGCGAACCCCTCATGGTGGGCGGCGAGGTGAACTGGCAGGTGCCGTCGCTGTCGCTTACCGATGAGGCGATCGAGTTGTTCGCCGACCGAGCGCGCCGTGCCCGGCCGGATTTCACGTTGGAGAACCACCTCAAAACGGTGACCGAGATTTGTCAACGTCTCGACGGCATGCCGCTGGCGATCGAACTGGCAGCCGCGCGAGTGCGGGCGCTGACGCTGGACGAGATCGTCGACAGCCTTCACGACCGGTTCCGGCTGCTCACCGGCGGCGCCCGCACCGCAGTGCGCCGCCAGCAGACACTGCGCGCGTCGGTCGACTGGTCGCACGCTCTGTTGACCGAGCCGGAACGAGCTCTGCTGCGGCGCTTATCGGTGTTCATGGGCGGGTTCGACCTCGACGCCGCCCAATCCGTCGCAGGCACCACCGACGTCGAGCGCTACCAAGTCCTCGACCAGCTCAGCCTGCTCGTCGACAAGTCGCTCGTCATCGCTGAAAATGTAGGCGGCCGAACGCGATACCGGCTACTGGAAACTGTGCGCCAGTACGCACTGGAGAAGCTCGGCGAATCCGGCGAAGCGGATGACATTCGGGGCCGGCACCGCGATCACTATGCGGCGATGGCCAAGCGACTCGACGCGCCGACGGCCACCTCGAAGGAGCACCTCGTCGAGCAGGCCGAGATCGAGATCGACAACCTCAGAGCCGCATTCGTCTGGAGCCGCGAAAACAACGATTTCACCGGTGCTTTGGCGCTTGCCTCATCACTGCAGCCCCTCTGGGTCGTGCGCGGCCGCGTAGCGGAGGGAGCCTCGTGGCTCGACTCCGCACTAGCGGGCCTTGATGGCGATGATCTCGAGGCAGCACTGCCAATCCGTGCGAAAGCGCTGGCCGACAGGGTGATGCTCGGCTTATGGGCAGGAGGAGTCGCCGACCCCGTAAAGCAAGCCGAGGAGGCCCTCGAAATCGCCCGCGACGTCGATGATCCCGCCCTGCTGTCACGCGCGCTCACTGCGTGCGGCTGCGCCTATTCACACGACTACGCGTTGGCTCGGCCGTACTTCAGTGAGGCGACGGCCCTCGCCCGTTCGATAGACGACAACTGGTGGCTGTGCCAGATTTTCAGTCGACAGACGAATGGAGCCTTATCGTCGGGGGATTTCGTCGACGCCGAGTCGGTCGCCCGGGAAGGGATGGCGCTGGCGGACGCACTCGGCGACCCGTTCGGCTCGAACCAGTGCCGCGTAGCAGTGGTCACGCTTCACGTGCACCGCGGCGAAATGGCAATGGCCATCGAAGCTCTTCGGGATCTGATCGAGCGAGCAACCCGCGTACACGATCTGATGTCGAAGATCATCGGATTGTTCGAACTGGCCTTTGTCCTAGCGTTCCACGGTGACGGCCCCGGCGCCCGTGCAGCGGCTGATGCCACGATCGAAGCCAGTCGCGACTGCCCGGGATTTGTCGAACGCGCGATCCAAACGGCCATCGCCACAGCGTGCCTCGCCGATGGCGATCTTGAGACAGCGCGGCAAGCGGCGCTGACCGCAGAAAGGGTTGACATCGTCATTGCCGGAGTGGACGACCTGCACATGGTCTGGGCGGCCCAAGCCGCCTTGGCCTGTGACGAGCTTGATGTCGCCCGCCGCCGTGCCGACATCGCTATCTCCGCATCCAACGGATCCTGGTTGGCCGTAGCACTATCGACGCGCGCCCGCGTTTGTGTTGCACAAGGCGACAATGATCAGGCCGCAAGTGATGCGTACGAGGCACTCATGATCGCCAACGAAGCGGGTGCACATCTCTCCACCGCCGACACCCTGGAATGCCTCGCTCGCATGGCGTTCGACGCCGAAAGTCACTCCGAAGCCGCCCGCCTACTTGGAGCCGCGGAATCGACACGGCACACGGCTGGGCCTCGTTCGCTTCAAGGTCTTCGATGACGACCACCACGCGTTGGTATCGGCACTGCGTAACGCCATGGGCGGCGAGGACTTCGACGCGGCGTGGGCCGAGGGCGCGGCGCTGTCGACGACCGAAGCCATCGCCTACGCCCTGCGTGGCCGTGGCGAACGCAAGCGGCCGTCGACCGGGTGGGGTTCGCTTACTCCGACCGAGCTCGACGTCGTCCGTCTGGTCCACGATGGGCTGCCCAATAAGGACATCGCGACTCGGATGTTCGTCTCACCGCGAACCGTGCAGACACATCTCCGCCACGTCTACAACAAGCTCGGGCTGACCTCCCGCGTGCAGCTCGCTCAAGAAGCCGCACGTCACGGCACAAGAAAATGCGCCTTTGGGCTGATGTTTTGCCCATGGTCGAGGCCTGATGCTGGCTAGCATGAGCGCAACTGAGTGGAGCGATGTTGACATGGCTGAGCTGCTGCCTACCGGCACGGTGACGCTGCTGCTTGCCGATGTCGAGGGCTCAACGCAGTTGTGGGCAAGCCAACCGGAGGCGATGACGACAGCGATCGCACGCATGAATCAAACTGCCTCAAAGCTCGTCGCAGAGCACGGCGGGGTGCGCCCGGTCGAGCAGGGTGAAGGCGACAGCTTCGTTGTCGCATTCGCACGCGCCGGCGACGCGGTGAGGTGCGCCTTGGATCTGCAACGTGCCGACTTGGCGCCGATCAAGCTGCGGATCGGGGTGCACACCGGCGACGTGCAGTTGCGCGACGAAGGCAACTACGCGGGCACGACGATCAACAAGACCGCTCGGCTGCGCGACCTCGCACACGGCGGCCAGACCGTCATGTCGGCCGCCACCGAGGAAATGGTCGAAGACCAACTCCCCGATGACGCGTGGCTGACTGATCTGGGCCGCCACGGGTTGCGCGACCTCCCCCGCCCCGTTCGGGTTTCGCAGTTGTGTCATCCCGATCTGCGCAACGACTTCCCGCCGCTGCGGACAACCAATACCTTGCGGCACATCATCTTCCAAATCAGCTGACGACGTTCGTCGGCCGCGGCGCGCAGATGGACGAGATCCGCGCCCTTCTCACGGAGAACCGACTGGTGACGCTGACAGGCGCAGGAGGCGCTGGTAAGACCCGTCTTGCGATCGAGGTCGCAGCCCGGATGACAAGTCACTTTCCGGACGGTGTCTGGTATGCCGATCTGGCGCCCATCACTCATCCCGAGGTGGTTCCGGTCGCAGTCGCGCGGGCACTGGGCTTGCCCGACCAGCCTGGCTGCTCAATCACGGACACACTGCTGCGATACGTCCGCGACCGCCACATGCTGTTGGTGCTGGACAACTGCGAGCACTTGTTGGAGGCCTGCGCTGCACTCGTCACCGACATGTTGGGTGCCTGCTCGAGGGTAACGGTCCTGGCGACCAGCCGTGAGCCAGTGTTGGTGTCGGGTGAGGTGAATTGGGGGGTGCCGTCGCTGTCTCTGAGCCGAAGAGGCGATCGAGTTGTTCGCCGATCGTGCCCGCCGAGCCAGGCCGGACTTCGCGATGAACGACGGCAACATCGACCACGGTCACCGAGATATGCCGTCGCCTCGACGGCATGCCGCTGGCCATCGAACTCGCTGCTGCACGCGTGCGAGCGCTCTCGCTCGACGAGATCGCAGGCAGCCTGCACGACCGGTTCCGTCTGCTGACCGGTGGCGCCCGCACCGCGGTACGGCGCCAGCAGACCCTGCGAGCGTCGGTCGACTGGTCGCACGCATTGCTGACCGAGTCCGAACGCGTACTGTTCCGTCGGCTGGCGACATTCATGGGCGGATTCGACCTCGATGCGGCGCAAGCCGTCGCCGGAGCCACCGAGGTCGAACGCTTTCAAGTGCTCGATCAACTCAGTCTGCTCGTCGACAAGTCGCTCGTCGTCGCTGAAAATGCCGCCGGCGCAACCCGATACCGGCTCCTCGAGACCGTGCGCCAGTATGCGCTGGAAAAGCTTGGCGAGTCGGGCGAAGCCGACGACGTGCGCGGACGGCACCGTGATCACTACACGTCAATGGCTACTCGGTTGGACGCACCCGCACGGAACGACTACGAGCAACTCATTGAGCACGCCGAAATGAACGTCGACAATCTACGCGCAGCGTTTACCTGGAGCTACGAAAACGACGACATCGCAAGGTCTCTGGAGCTGGCTTCATCGCTCCAACCGCTGTTTCTTGCGCGGGGCCGCCTTGTCGAAGGTCTGGCGTGGCTCGATGCTGCGCTTACCAATCGCGCCGGGAACCAGCCCGAACTGCCCACGGCGATGCGCGTGCGTGCGCTCGCCGACAAGGCGGTGTTGAAGTCGTGGGTGGATGTCACCCTCAGCCTGGACCAGGCTCGAGAGGCACTGGCCATGGCACGCGACACCGACGATCCAGCCCTGCTGACCCGAGCGCTCACGGCGTGCGCCTGCGTCACGGCCCACGATCCGGACCTGTCAAAGCCGTACTTCGATGAGGCGATCGGGATGGCTCGCGCAGTGGGCGATTCGTGGCGGCTGAGCCAAATTCTCGGCCGGCAGGCCTACGGGGCGTTCATGGTTGGCGATATCCTCGCGGTCGAATCGGTCGCAACGGAAGGGCGTGAGCTCGCCGACGCCATCGGAGACAGTTTCAACGCACGGCAGTGCCGATGGGCGTTGATCAACGTGCAAAGTCTCCGCGGTGATCTCGTGGGTGCTCTCGAACAGATTCCCGAATTCATCGCCAGTGCCGCCGCTGCCCACGATGTCCTGAACATCTGGATCGGATGGATGAATGAAGCAACCTTGCGAGCTTGGCACGGCGACGCCGATGACGCGCGTGCCGCAGGCATATTGTGCCTTGAAGCCTGCGCCGAACTTGGCGGCGTGTTCGACAAAGGTGCGTACGCCATATTCAGTGTGGCTCATCTGGCGGCCGGCGACACTACCGCGGCATGGAAAGCGATTCAGGACGCGCAAACGGCCTCCATCAATCCCCCGGCGGAACTGACGAACATGGTCTTCTTCGGCGAGACGGCGTTGGCGTGCGGCGAGTTGGCTAGCGCCCACCGCTGGGTGGATGAGGCGGTCGCCGCAGCGAAGGGCTGGTGGTTGGCCGCGGCACTCGCACTGCGTGCTCGCGTGAACGTAGCAGAGGGCAACCTTGAACAGGCGGAATCGGACGCTTACGAGGCGCTGGCGATCGCCGCTAGGGTCGACGGGCAGCTGACCATTCCGGACATCCTGGAATGCATCGCCGCCTTGGCGTGCCACGCCGACAATCATCGAGAAGCAGCCCGGCTGTTTAGCGCCGCAGACGCCGCCCGCAGACGAATGGAACTCGTGCGGTTCAAGGTCTACGACGCCGAATATCAGGCTTCTATCGCTGCTTTGCGGAACAAATTGGGCGACAACGACTACGACGCAGCATGGGTCGGAGGGTGCGACCCTGTCGACCAAGGAGGCGATCGCCTACGCGCAGCGCGGCCGAGGCGAACGGAAACGACCCACCACCGGTTGGGGATCACTCACGCCGACCGAGGTCGACGTTGTGCGTCTCGTCGCTGAGGGGATACCGAACAAGCACATTGCCACGCGGCTGTTCATCTCACCGCGCACCGTGCAGTCGCACCTGCGCCACGTCTACAACAAGCTCGGCTTCACGTCCCGCGTACAGCTCGCGCAGGAGGCTGCTCGCCAGTTGTCCACCGCCGACTAGAAACCCGGCCGCCACCGCGAACGGTGAGCGACCGGGAATCCCTTGGGCGGGCCGGGGAATGGCTCAGTGGGCGTGCGTATGCCGTCGGCCGAACATTCCGGTCAGGCGGCGACGCGGCGAGGACGTCGGCTGGATCTCCGTCACCTCGTCCGACGGCGCCGGCTCCTGCGGCACAACTGCCGTCGCCATCGGGCGGTCGACGATCTCGACGTCACGCACGCTGCGAACCGAGATACGTCCCAGCGCAGTCGCGCCCAGGAAGATGATGAGCGCGCCGAGGCCGTAAAAGTACGCCAGTTCGATCACCACCGACTTGGCCTCCGTCGCCGCGACGGGAGCGCCGACATCGCCGATGCCCCACAGTCCGGCAGACGCACGCCCGACGACGAACCACGCACCACCGAGAACGCTCATCCACCCGCCCAGCGTCGCGGTGGCACGATTTCGCGACATCAGCAACAACAGACCACCCACTGCCGTCGCGACACCGGGCAGACACCTGCAACCAGCCGCGCGCGTCAGTCCATGTCCATGCCGCCTCCGGGGTGGACGCGAAGTCGAGAAACGTTCCGACGAACGGAATAAGTGCGCCCCACACGCCCAGCACAATCAGCAGAAAGCCGCTCATAGCCCCTCGGCTGCGCGGCATTCCCAGCCGCCCGCCGCGGGTACGAATACGCGTGTCAGTCTTCATGGCGCACCGCATACCCCAATCAACGCCGGTGTAACCCGCAGGCTGACATCGTTAGCGTGGCGTTATACGGCTCGATTACGGCGACGTACATGAACTCTGGCCGAGGCGTGGGAACGCTGGGCGCGCTGGTCGCGAACGTGTGTCCCGATCCGGCGATGTTCGACATGCTCGGTCAGGCCGTCGTCGACGAACCACCTGCGCTCACCGACGCCGCAGCGATGTTGCGTCGCTTCAACGAACTCGACGGCGTCGCCCACACCTCCGACGACCTTGCCGACCGTGCTGACGCCGACGCCGCGAACCTGACACCCGAGGACGCGGTCGTCCGATTCAGTGAATGCGCCCGAATCCTGCGCGCACACCGATGCCCGAGGAGACCGCGATCACTTACCCGGTCGTCGGACTACCACCTTGCCGTTCTCGCGGAGACGGCTGTGATGGAGGCCACTCTGCACCTGCTCGATCTCGCCGATGCCGTCGGCGCCGGTGAGCCGTCGCCCCGAGCCCTCGCTGCAACAAGGGACCTGCTCATCGCGGAGACGGCTGTGATGGAGGCCACCGACCGCGGCTATCGAGGTGCTCGCAGGTCGGGCGGAGCCGGCCGTCGCCGTGCCCGTCATTCGTCTGACCACACAGCGAACTGACAGCGACCAATTGGAATAGCTTTAGCTTCGCTAACGATATTCCCATTAGGTGGGCTCAACGAGGCGCCCGTTCAAATCCCCTGCGTTATCTAAGGATTCCTCGATGACCACTGACACCCGTGAAGAGCGCCTCGCGCGCCGCATCGCAGATCTACACACCACCGACCCGCAGTTCGCCGCGGCCAAACCCGACCCCGCCATCGCCGAAGCGATCGAACAGCCCGGGTTGCCGCTGGCCGAGATCGTGCGCACGGTGATGGAGGGCTACGCAGACCGTCCCGCGCTCGGTGAGCGCGCCATTGAATTCATCGGCGACCCGCAGGGCCGGACCACGTCACGGCTCCTCCCCTATTTCGACACGATCACGTATCGCGAGTTGTGGGACCGCGTCAACGGACTGACGAGCGCCGTCGCCGACGTGCACCCGGGAGACCGCGTCGCTATCCTCGGTTTCGCCAGCGTCGACTACACGATCCTCGACATGGCAACCATTCCCCTGGGCGCGGTCTCGGTGCCACTGCAAACGAGTGCGCCGATCAACTCGCTGCGACCGATCGTCACCGAAACCGAACCCGCCGTCATCGCCTCGAGCATCGATTACGTCGACGACGCCGTCGAACTCGTGCTGACCGGCCACACGCCCAACTCCCTGATCGTCTTCGACTACCACCCGGAGATCACCGACCATCGCGAGGCCTACGACGCCGCCCGTGCACATCTCGCGGAAGCCGGCAGCCCGGTCGTGGTGGAAACGTTGCAGGACCTGATCGAGCGCGGAAAGGCGTTGCCCGCGAGGCCCGTTGCCCCTCGTGAGGCCGACGACCTGGCGCTGCTGATTTACACATCCGGCAGCACGGGCGCGCCGAAGGGCGCGATCTACACCCAGTTCCTGACCACTAAGTTGTGGCGTCCGGCCAGCTGGGGCTGGTCCGACAGTGCCGAACCGTCGATCGTGCTGAGCTTCATGCCGATGAGCCATGTCATGGGGCGAAACGGTATGTACGGGGCGCTTTCCCATGGCGGCACAGCATATTTCGCCGCCAAGAGCGATCTGTCGACGTTCCTCGACGACCTCGCATTGGTTCGACCGACCCACCTGTCATTCGTGCCACGCGTCTGGGACATGCTATCGGCGGCGGTGCACTCCGAAGTGGAGCGGCGTTCGTCGCACGGGGCCGATGCCGCGTTGGACGCCGAAGTGATCAACGACGTGCGGACCCGCCTGCTCGGCAACCGATACCTGACGGCGGTGACAGGGTCGGCCCCGCTCTCGTCCGACCTCAAGGCGTGGGTCGAGTCGTTCCTGGACCTGCACCTGGTAGACGGCTACGGCTCAACGGAAGCCGGCGGGGTCTTTCTCGACGGACAGGTGCGCCGTCCTCCGGTCATCGACTACAAGCTCGTCGATGTGCCTGATCTGGGCTACTTCCGCACCGACCGCCCTCACCCCCGAGGTGAGCTGCTGATCAAGACCGCCAACATGTTCCCCGGCTACTACAAGCGCCCGGAAATCACCGCGGATGTGTTCGACGAGGACGGCTTCTACCGGACCGGCGACATCGTGGCCGAACTCGGCCCGGATCAGCTCCAGTATCTGGATCGACGCAATTTCGTGCTCAAGCTGTCGCAGGGCGAGTTCGTCACCGCGTCCAAGCTGGAAGCGATATTCGAGACCAGTCCTCTGGTGCGGCAGATCTACATCTACGGCAACAGTGCCCGCTCCTACCTGCTGGCCGTGATCGTGCCGACCGCCGAGGCCCTGGCCCGTCATGACACTCACGAGCTCCGAGCGCTGATCGGCGAGTCGCTGGCCGATGTCGCGAAGGCGGCGGATCTGCAATCGTTCGAGGTGCCACGTGACTTCATGCTGGAGACAACGGGATTCACATTGGAGAACGGTCTACTGACCGGCATTCGTAAGCTGGCGCGGCCCAAGCTGAAGGAGGTCTACGGCCCACGATTGGAGGAGCTGTACACCGATCTGGCGCAAGGACAGGCGACCGAGTTGCGGGAGCTGCGTCAACGCGGTGCCGCCCGCCCCGTCATCGAGACCATCAGTCGCGGGGCCGCAGCGCTGCTGGGCACCGCGGCTGCCGACTTGTCGCCGGATGCCCACTTCACCGACCTGGGCGGGGACTCGTTGTCGGCGTTGACCTTCGCCAATCTGCTGCGCGAGATCTTCGACATCGACGTGCCCGTCGGCGTGATCGTCAGCCCGGCCAATGACCTTCAGGCTCTTGCCGAGTACATCGAAGCGGAACGAAGCGGCAGCACCCGCCCCACGTTCGCGTCGGTGCACGGTCGCGGGGTCGCGGAGATTCACGCCGGCGATCTGACGCTCGACAAGTTCCTCGATGCGCAAACCCTGGCAACCGCACCGGCACTCCCGTATCCGAGCCAGGAGGTGCGCACCGTTCTACTGACCGGTGCGACCGGCTTCCTCGGCCGCTACCTGGCCCTGGAGTGGCTGGAACGGATGCATCTCGTCGGCGGCAAGGTGATCTGCCTTGTTCGCGCCAAGGATGACGCCACCGCGCAGTTGCGGCTGGACGAAATCTTCGACAGCGGTGATGCCGATCTGTTGAGCCATTACCGGCGACTGGCCGCCGAGCACTTGGAGGTCCTCGCAGGAGACAAGGGCGAATCCGACCTCGGACTCGATCGCATGACATGGCAGCGGCTCGCGGACACCGTCGACCTGATCGTGGATCCCGCCGCACTGGTCAACCATGTCCTGCCCTATGACCAGTTGTTCGGACCCAACGTCGTTGGCACCGCTGAGCTGATCCGGCTCGCGCTCACCACGAAGCTGAAGCCGTTCGTGTATCTGTCGACGGTCGGCGTCGGCGATCAGATCGAACCTGCGAGGTTCGTCGAGGATGCAGACGTCCGTCAGATGAGCGCGACGCGCAAGGTCAACGACGGCTACGCCAACGGCTACGGCAACAGCAAGTGGGCAGGCGAGGTGTTGCTGCGCGAAGCCCACGATCTCAGTGGTCTGCCCGTAGCGGTGTTCCGGTGCGACATGATCCTGGCGGAGCCCAGGTATGCCGGCCAGCTCAACGTGCCCGACATGTTCACCCGGCTCATGCTGAGCCTGGTCACCACCGGCATCGCACCCGGATCGTTCTACGAACTGGATGCCGCGGGCAATCGGCAGCGGGCCCACTATGACGGGCTGCCAGTGGATTTCATCGCCGAGGCGATCTCCACTCTGGGTGCACATCAGGAATACGGGTTCGAGACCTACCACGTGATGAACCCGTACGACGACGGTATTGGGCTCGACGAGTACGTCGACTGGCTGATCGACGCGGGCTATCCGATCGACCGCGTCGCGGACTACGGGGAATGGCTGCAGCGGTTCGAGACGAGTATGCGGACCCTTCCGGACCGGCAGCGTCAGGCTTCGCTGCTGCCGTTGCTGCACAGCTACGCGCAGCCTGCCAAGCCGCTCCGCGGCTCGTTCGCCACGACGGACCGGTTCCGCGCCGCGGTGCAGGAAGCGAAAATCGGGCCGGACAAGGACATTCCACATGTCACGGCGGAGATCATCCTCAAGTACATCACCGACCTGCAGGTGCTCCGTCTGCTGTAAGAAAGTTCACGAGTGTGCAGCCACTGCGAATAAGCGCAAAGGTTTTCGCAGTGGCTGCACAGTCGGCGCTGGTTCGTGCCTATCCGCGCACCTGGTCGACGATGTCGATGATGTTGTCGGCGACGAACTGCGGCTGATAGAGCATCATGTTGTGGCCCGCACCGCTCGACACGATGTTCACGGTGCCGAGCGCGCCGGCCAGCATGCTGTTCGCTTGGTGAATCTGGGCCAGCGTGTAGTTGTCCGGTTTCAGCACCTCCGGCGGCGCGAACTTGTCGGAGCTGAGCACGATCGCCGGAACTCTTGGCAGCGCGGGCGCACGCCGGATCCTGTCCATCGCGTCATCGATCAGGACGGCTTCGTCTCCAGGCTCGGGCGGCGTCGCGCTGTCCCGCTCGTACGCGGCGTTCTGCGCCGGATTGCCCAGTGTCGTGAGGAATTCCGATACACCGTCGACCATGACGATGCCCGAGACCAGTTCGGGATGGGTGCGCGCCAGCAGGTCGACGATGAGGCCGCCGTAGGAGTGGGCGACGAACACCAGCGGCGTCGGCAATTGCGCCGCGCTGATCAACGCAACGGCGTCGTCGACGTCCTGTTGGACGCTGTGCGGTTGCGGCACCGGGGTAGACAGGTCATTGCCGTCGGTCCGGGTGTTGGGTCGGTCGTAGGCGCATACCTGCGTCGTCTTCGCCACGGTCGGCTGCACCGCGTCGGGGCTGGGTTCCAGTTTCGCCTGGGTGATGATGTCGTACGGGGACGAGCGAATCGGGTCATCCGGCGGCACAACGTAGTTCCACGCCTCGGCGTAGCTGCCCTTGCCGGGAATGATGAACACCGTCGGTGAACCGGCACCCTGACATTCCAGGAAAAGCGTGCGGCCGTCGCCGACGTCGAACAGACCCGTCGGCCCGGGATCTGCGTAGCTGCGGGCGCATCCGGTTGCGACGACGAGCAGCACCAACACCATGACCAGCGAGCGCCTCACGCCGCGACGCTACATCGCCAGCCCGGCCCCCAGCAGCACAATCGCGATCAGCGGCAGAATCCCCTGCGTGATCGCCGCACGCGCCTTGTCGGGCGACGACAGCAGCAGCACCAGCGCCGCGGCGAGCATGGAACCGGTGCCGGCGAAAATGAGTGCGAGCCCGACGCTGTAGTACTCGAACGCGCCGATGACGATGCCCGCGATTGTCACGATCGCCAGAAAGAGGTTGTAGAAACCCTGATTGAACGCGAGTTCCTTGGTGGCCAGCGCCTCTTCTTCGCTGATCCCGAACGTCGCCCTGGTCCGGGCCGACGTCCAGGTCAGCGACTCCATCACCCAGATGTACACGTGCAGCAGCGCCGCGAGACCCGCGAAGCTCAACCCTGCGTAAACCATTCAGGCACCTACGCTTTCGACTCGAACCACCGGTGGGATCGCCAACATGACCAGATCTGCGTCCTCCCTATTCGAACAGGCCTGCTTGCCCGAAGCCGACGGCTCCGGCAGGCGGGGTCATGCCGAGGTGCGTCCAGGCTTGGGCGGTGGCGACGCGTCCGCGCGGCGTGCGCGCAATCATGCCCGCACGCACCAGGAACGGCTCGCACACCTCCTCGACCGTGGTGGCTTCCTCCCCCACCGCGACTGCCAGCGTGGACACCCCGACCGGCCCGCCGCCGAAACTGCGTGTGAGCGCCGACAATACGGCGCGGTCGAGCCGGTCCAGCCCGAGCTCGTCGACGTCGTAAACCGCCAGCGCGGACTTGGCGATATCGCGGGTGATGACACCGTCGGCGCGCACCTCGGCGAAGTCGCGAACCCGCCGCAGCAGCCGGTTGGCGATGCGTGGCGTGCCGCGCGAGCGTCGAGCGACTTCAGTACCGGCGTCGCCGCGTAGCTCGATACCGAGGATACCGGCCGAGCGGGTCAGCACCCGCTCGAGTTCTGCCGGTTCGTAGAAGTCCATGTGCGCGGTGAAGCCGAACCTGTCGCGCAACGGGCCGGTCAGCGCGCCGGAGCGGGTGGTGGCGCCGACGAGCGTAAACGGCGCGACCTCGAGCGGAATGGACGTGGCGCCCGGGCCTTTTCCAACGACGACATCGACGCGGAAGTCCTCCATCGCGAGGTAGAGCATCTCCTCGGCGGGCCTGGCGATGCGGTGGATCTCGTCGATGAACAGCACGTCGTGCTCGACGAGGTTCGACAGCATCGCGGCCAGATCACCCGCGCGTTCCAGTGCGGGCCCGGAGGTGACCCGAAGAGAGGTACCCAACTCGGCGGCGATGATCATCGCCAGCGAGGTCTTGCCCAGGCCCGGCGGCCCGGACAACAGGATGTGATCAGGTGTGCCACCGCGGTTCTTGGCTCCTTCGAGGACCAACTGCAGCTGCTCGCGAACCCGGGGTTGGCCGATGAACTCCCCGAGCGAGCGCGGCCGCAGGCTGGCGTCGATGTCCCCCTCGCCGACGGTCAGGGCGGCCGAAACCTCCCTGTCCGAGGTGTCTTCGGATTCCGCGTCCTCGAAGCGGCCGGTCACTTCTTACCCAGCATCGACAGCGCCAAGCGCAGCGCACTGGTGGTGTTGGCTTCTGGGTCGTTGGCGAGCACCTTGTCGGTGGCCTCCTCGGCCTGCTTGACCGCAAAGCCAAGGCCGACAAGCGCTTCCACGACGGGCCCGCGCACGGAATGGCCGTTCACCGCGACGGCGCCGGACGGCGTGACGGCTCCCATCTTGTCACGCAGGCTCAGCGCCATCAGCTCGGCGGTCTTCTTGCCGACCTTCGGAATCCGGGTCAGCGCGGTGATGTCGCCGTCGGCGATCGCGCGCCGCAGCGTCGGTCCGTCGTACATGGCCAACGCGCCAAGGGCGATGCTCGGACCGATGCCCGACACCGCGAGAAGCGTCAGGAAGAGATTGCGGGAGTCGGCGTCCGAAAAGCCGTACAGCGTCATCGAATCCTCGCGCACGATCATCGCCGTGATCAGCCGGGCCTCGCCGCCGCGGTGCAGCGCCGCCAGGGTGGTCGGGGTCGCCATGACCTTGTAGCCGACGCCTGCCGCCTCGATGACGACGTGGTCGAGGGCGATGTCGAGGACCTCGCCGCGAACGGATGCGATCATCGTGCCGCCTTCGCTTTCGCCTTGATCGTCGCTTTGTACTTGCGTTGTTGCTCGGCGGCAAGTGCCTCGGCCGCCGCCATGCGCGCGATCATCGGGGCGCGCCAGCAGTGGCAGATCGCCAACGCCAGCGCGTCGGCGGCGTCCGCTGGTGTCGGTTTTGTCTGCAGCGCAAGGATTCTCGTCACCATTGCGGTGACCTGAGCCTTGTCGGCGTTGCCGTTACCCGTGACGGCGGCCTTGACTTCGCTGGGTGTGTGGAAGTGCACGTCGATGTCACGCTTGGCGGCAGCGAGGGCGATGACCCCGCCCGCCTGTGCGGTACCCATCACCGTCGACACGTTCTGCTGGGCGAAGACCCGCTCGATCGCGATGACGTCGGGACGGTGGGTGTCCATCCAGTGCTCGACGGTGTCGCTGATGATGAGCAGTCTGCGCTGCACGGGTTCGTCCGATGGGGTGCGGACCACGTCGACATCCAGCGCGACGACCTTGCGCCCGGTGCCGCCCTCGATGACCGACAGCCCGCAACGCGTCAACCCCGGGTCGACACCCATCACCCGCACGGGCCAGCTCCTTGTCTGTGAACACCTGTTCGAGAGCTTAACGCCGACAAGGGACACCTCCGGTTCCCGACACGCCTGTGACCTCGCCTACGTACTCCGCGCGATCTCCCGAGGCCCAAGAGCGCGCCGACTACGAGGACGAACTCGCCCGCTCGTCAAACGGGAGCAGCTGAGTGGGGTCGGTCAGCGCGACGCCGCGGTACTGCGGGCCCAACGCCCGGGCCGCCGCCAGTAGCGGCTCGGTGTTGCGCATTGTGCGGGCCAACACGAACGCTCCCTCGAGTGCACCGACTATCGCCAGCGTGACATCGCGCGCCTGCTGAGCATCGAGACCGCGCGCGGCGAAGTAGGCGGCGCCCCCGTCGACCCAGCCGCGAAACACCGAGGCCGACGTCTCGCGGAGTTCCTCGACGGTGTCGGCGATTTCGGCGGCGACGCTGGCAACCGGGCACATGTTCGCGAATCCAGTTCCTGCCATGTCCTCAGCGGCCTGGGCGAAGACGCCCTCGATCGCCTCGCCGAGATCGGTGTACTCGTCGACGAGTGACGGGATGAGAAGCCCGTAGGCGGCTCCCGCGTTGATCAGCGCCTCGCGCGCGATCTGTACCTTGCCGCCGCGGAAGTGGTGATACAGCGAGCCGATCGGCGCGCCGGAGGCCTGCGCGATGTCCTTCATCCCCACCGCCGCGTAGCCCTTGTGCCGCATCAGCTCCGCGGCCGCGGTCAGGATGGATTCCCGGGTGGATCTTGCCATTCGCGCCTCCTGCAGACAGACTAGAGCATACGTTCTAGAATTAACGTTCTAATGCCGAAAGGTCGCCATGAAATCCGTCGACGTCACCGCCGGGACCATCGAATACCGCGAGGAAGGCGATCCGGCCGGCCCACCGGTGGTTCTCCTGCACGGACTGCTGATGAACGACGCGCAGTGGAACCTGGCGCTGCCCCACCTGCCTCGTGGGTTCCGCTACCTGCTGCCGGTGCTGCCGATGGGCGGGCACCGCATCCCGATGCGCGACGACGCCGACCTGACCCTGCCCGGCATGGTGCACATCGTCGGCGACTTCCTCGACGTACTGGACCTCACCGACGTCACGCTGGTCGTGACCGACTGGGGCGGCGCACTGTTCCTCACCGACATCGGACGAGACAAACGCGTTGCGCGGCTGGTGATCTGCCCGTCGGAAGCCTTCGACAACTTCCCGCCCGGATTCCCCGGCAAGGTCGCATGGTTGGCCAGTCGCACCACCGGAACGGTGTCACTGGCCATGCGTCAGCTCAAGATCGGCTGGCTGCGACGGCAGTGGTTCATGTTCGGCCAGATGGCGAAAACACCTGTCCCGCAAGACATCGTCGATGCATGGATGGCCCCCGGGCTGGCCGACAAACGAGTCCGCCGAGACCTCGTCAAGTACTGCCGCACCAGATTCGACGGCGCGGACCTGATCCGCGCGACCAATCGGCTGGCCGAGTTCGACGGCGATTCGCTGGTGCTGTGGACCCGCAATCCCGTCATGCCGGCCGACCACGGCGAGCGGCTCGCCGCACTGCTACCCAAGGGGCAGTTGCGAATCGTCGACGACGCCTACGTGCTCGTCATGATCGACCAGCCGGAGCCGACGGCGCGCGCGATCGGCGAGTTCCTCAGAAGTTGACCAGCCCGAGCTGTCGTATCTGCGCGAAAACGTCGACCACGCCCCAGGTTTCGGCGACCTTCCCGTCTACGAAGCGGAAGATGAAGATCTCGTCGTAGGTGATGGATTTACCGGTAGGCGCCACCCCAATGAACTCCCCGCGGTGTGTTCCCGTGACCGTCGTCCTACCGACGACCTTGTCTCCCTCGGCAATCAGGTCCTCGACGGTGAGGTGGATGTCGGGATAGACCCGAAGGAGCATCGTCCATACCTGTTTGAGGGCTTCGGCGCCCGTCGCGGCGATCGGAAGGGGCGTGCGAATCGCCGCGTCGGGGTCGACGAGTTCGTCGATCGTCTCTGAGATGACGGCCGCGTCGCCGGTGTTAGCGGCGTCATGGAAGCGCATGAACGCCGCCTTGTTGGCTGCTACCTCTGCTGCGGACAGACGGCGCCTCCTCGGGTCGAGCTATTCCTCTTCGTCGAGCACCGCGGCGACATCGTCGGGAATGTCGAGGTTGGTGTAGACGTCCTGGACGTCGTCGAGGTCCTCGAGTGCGTCGACAAGCTTGAGCACCTTGCGCGCGCCGTCGAGATCGACAGGCACGGACACCGACGGCTGGAAGCTGGCTTCGGCGGACTCGTAGTCGATACCCGCATCCTGTAAGGCGGTCCGGACCGCGACGAGATCGCCGGGCTCGCAGATGATCTCGAAGGTGTCGTCGAGATCGTTGATTTCCTCTGCGCCCGCCTCGAGCACAGCGGTCAGCACGTCGTCCTCGGTCTGGTCGTTCTTCTCGAGGGTGACGAGGCCCTTGCGGGAGAACAGGTATGCCACCGAACCGGGGTCGGCCATGTTGCCGCCGTTGCGTGTCATCGCCACGCGCACCTCTCCGGCCGCGCGGTTTCGGTTGTCGGTGAGGCATTCGATCAGCACCGCGACACCGTTGGGGCCGTAACCCTCGTAGGTGATGTTCTGGTAGTCGGCACCACCGGCTTCCTCACCGGCGCCACGCTTGCGGGCGCGCTCGATATTGTCGTTGGGCACCGACGACTTCTTGGCCTTCTGGATCGCGTCGTAGAGCGTGGGGTTGCCCCCGGGGTCGCCGCCGCCGACGCGCGCGGCGACCTCAACGTTCTTGATCAGCTTGGCGAAGTTCTTGCCCCGCCTGGCGTCGATGACGGCCTTCTTGTGCTTTGTGGTGGCCCACTTGGAATGGCCGCTCATGCAGGTATACCTCTTTCGTGCGCTACGTCTGCCCGACGAGTCTACGTGGAGGTTTGTCCACTACCGAACTGCGTCGGGAGGCGTGAGCGCGACGATGCGGTAGCCCACGCCGGCAGGCCAGCCCAGGTGGCCGTGAAGGTGGACCTGGATCCATGTCGGCGCACCGGACGGGTCATCAACGAAGGTCGCCGCGGCGCCGACGATCGCACTCGTGTCGCCGGAGGCCTGCAGCACGACCGAGACGGACAGCGCCGCGTCGCCGAGCGCCGCCCCGTGGTAGGCCAGGCTGTCGGGGAGGAAGAACGACGTCGAGAAGTTCGGCGCTCGGATGCCGCGCGGCGCGTTCGCGGCCCGACGCAGCATCAGCCCGGACACCTGCGGCTTGCCGTCGAACCACACCGTGCCGACGTACTCGGTGCGCCGCGCATCGCCACCGCCGGGTAACCGCACCACAGTGTCGATTCGCGGTTGCGGCTCAACCTCGATCATCGTCATCGGGATCATCGTCATCGGTCTGCGAATATAGCGGCGACGAGCTCCCAGTTCCCCAAGTTCAAGGCATTACCAGGGGGCAGGTCAAGGCCGAGACAGATCGACGGTAATTCGGTCTCGGTGTCGTGCTGAAGCTGTTAGCTCGACCACACCATTTCACTATTCAACTTACTCTGGAGTAAGATATTTGTGATCATTCAAAAGCGCGGCTCATCACGCGAAAGGACCGCGACTCAATGTCGTTTTCACTAGAGCTTCCCCCCGACCTGATCCATGTCCGCAACTGGGTCCACGAGTTTGCCGCCGACGTGATCCGACCCGCCGCTGCGGAGTGGGACGAACGCGAGGAGACGCCGTGGCCGATCATCCAAGAGGCGTCAAAGGTTGGTCTCTACTCCATGGAGTTCTTCGCCGAGCAGTCCTCTGAGCCGTCGGGCCTGGGCATGCTCGTCGCGTTCGAGGAGATGTTCTGGGGCGACGCCGGTATCGCGCTGTCGATCCTCGGTACCGGCCTGGCCGCGGCCTCGCTGGCCAGCAATGGCACACCGGAGCAGTTGGGCGAATGGCTGCCGCAGATGTTCGGCACGGTCGACGATCCCAAGGTGGCGTCGTTCTGCTCGTCGGAACCGGGCGCCGGCTCCGACGTCGGCGCTATCCTCACCCGCGCCCGCTACGACGAGGCCAACGACGAGTGGGTGCTCAACGGCACGAAGACCTGGGCCACCAACGGCGGCATCGCCGAGGTGCACATCGTCGTCGCGTCGGTGTACCCGGAACTCGGCACGCGGGGTCAGGCGACGTTCATCATCCCGCCGAACACACCGGGTTTCCGGCAGGGCCAGAAGTTCCTCAAGCACGGCATCAGGGCGTCACACACCGCAGAGGTGGTGTTGGAGGACGTCCGCATTCCCGGTCGCCTGATCGTCGGCGGCAAGGAGAAGTTCGAGGAGCGCATCGCACGGGTTCGCGAGGGTAAGAAGGCCGCAGGCCAGGCGGCGATGGCCACGTTCGAGCGGACCCGGCCCTCCGTCGGCGCCATGGCGGTCGGAGTCGCGCGCGCGGCCTACGAGTACGCCCTCGACTACGCGCTGCAGCGTGAGCAGTTCGGCCGCAAGATCGGCGAATTCCAGGCCATCGCATTCAAATTGGCGGACATGAAGGCCAGGGTGGACGCCGCGCGTCTACTGGTCTGGCGGGCCGGCTGGATGGCGCGCAACGGCAAGGCGTTCGACAACGCAGAGGGCTCGATGGCCAAGCTCGTCGCCAGTGAAGCCGCCGTCTACGTCACCGACGAGGCGATCCAGATCCTCGGCGGCAACGGCTACACCCGTGACTATCCGGTCGAGCGGATGCACCGCGACGCGAAGATCTTCACCATCTTCGAGGGCACCAGCGAGATTCAGCGGCTGGTCATCGGCCGCGCCGTCACCGGCCTACCCCTGCGCTAGTTGCTGTGTGCAATTACCCGCGCTGAGCGCGGCTATATGCACACAAGCCGACTACAGCAGATCGACGAAAAGTTTGTGGATGCGGCGGTCGCCGGTCATCTCCGGATGAAACGACGTCGCCAGCATCCGCCCCTGCCGCACCGCGACGATGTGTCCGGCGGCCTGCCCCAGCACCTCGACGTCGGACCCGACACGCTCGACCCACGGCGCCCGGATGAACACGGCGTGCACAGGACTGTCGAGCCCGGTGAACGCGATGTCATCCTCGAACGAATCCACTTGGCGACCAAAGGCGTTGCGCCGCACCGTCATATCGATCCCCTTGAGCGGTGTGGCGTCGCGCCCGGCTGTGCCGGCGTCCAGGATCTCGGTGGCCAGCAGGATCATGCCCGCACACGACCCGTAGGCCGGCATGCCGTCGGCCAGCCGCGACCGCAGCGGTTCGAGCAGTTCGAGCTCACGCAGCAGATGGCTCATCGTCGTGGACTCCCCGCCGGGGATGACCAGCGCGTCGACGGACTCGAGTTCCCGCAGCCGCCGCACTGTCGACGCCTCGGCGCCCGCCTCGCGCAGTGCCGCCAGATGTTCGCGGGTGTCGCCCTGCAGTGCCAGTACGCCGACGTGCGGAGCACTCACGGCGTGAAGTCGCGCTTGTAGCGGGTCAGCCCTTCCTGCATGACCGCCGCGACCATCTCGCCGGACCGCGTGTAGATCTTGCCCTGCGTGAGCGCGCGACCGCCGCACGCCGACGGCGACGACTGGTCGTACAGCAGCCATTCGTCGGCCCGGAACGGACGCATGAACCACATCGCGTGGTCCAGCGACGCGATCTGCAGATGTTTGCGTTCCTCCAAGTGGTGAACCTGCGCCGAACCCAGCAGGGTTAGATCGCTCATGTAGGCCAGCGCGCAGATGTGCAGCACGAAGTCATCGGGCAACGGATCGCGGTGGCGGAACCACACCTTCTGCTGCGAGGCCTTGCCGGGCAGACGCTCCAGCTTGTCCTGCGGCACGATCCGGATCTCCCACTCCGCGAACTGCTTGAAGCCGGCGTCGTCGAAGGCCTTGATCTCCGTCAGGCCCGGCAGATCCTCCGGTGGCGGCGCAGACGGCATCGCGTCCTGGTGGTGGATGCCGCTCTGGTCGGTCTGGAACGACGCCGACATCGAAAATATGGTCTCGCCGTGCTGGATCGCGTTGACCCGACGGGTGGCGAACGAACCGCCGTCGCGCAGCCGCTCGACGGTGAATACCGTGGGCGCCTTGGCATCTCCGGGCCGCAGGAAGTAGCCGTGCAAGGAGTGCACCTGATACTTCGGTTCGACCGTGCGCACCGCCGATACCAGCGACTGGCCGGCTACATGACCACCGAACGTGCGCTGCCAGTTCCCCGATTCCGGGCTGAAGACACTGCCGCGGTAGATGTTGACCTCGAGCTGCTCGAGATCAAGGATCTCTTCGATCGCCACCAGATGTTCTTACCAGCCGCGCTCGGCGAGCCGGTGCGGGGCGGCGACGTCCTCCACGTTGATTCCGACCATGGCCTCTCCCAGCCCGCGCGACACCTTCGCCAGCACATCGGGGTCGTCGTAGAAGGTGGTCGCCTTCACGATCGCGGCGGCGCGGGCGGCCGGGTCGCCGGACTTGAAGATGCCCGAGCCGACGAACACGCCCTCGGCGCCGAGCTGCATCATCATCGCCGCGTCGGCCGGGGTGGCGATGCCACCCGCGGTGAACAATGTCAGCGGCAGCTTGCCTGCCCGTGCCACCTCGACGACCAGGTCATAGGGTGCCTGCAATTCCTTTGCGGCGACGAATAATTCGTCCTCGGACAGCGAGGTGAGCCGGCGGATCTCGCCGCCGATCGCCCGCATGTGGGTGGTCGCGTTGGACACGTCACCGGTGCCTGCCTCCCCCTTGGAGCGGATCATCGCGGCGCCCTCGGTGATGCGCCGCAGCGCCTCGCCCAGATTGGTCGCGCCGCACACGAACGGCACGGTGAACTTCCACTTGTCGATGTGGTGGGTGTAGTCGGCCGGCGTGAGCACCTCGGACTCGTCGATGTAGTCGACACCGAGACTCTGGAGGATCTGCGCCTCGACGAAGTGGCCGATGCGGGCCTTGGCCATCACCGGGATCGTGACCGCGGCGATGATGCCCTCGATGAGATCAGGATCACTCATCCGGGCGACCCCGCCCTGGGCGCGGATGTCGGCGGGCACACGCTCGAGTGCCATGACGGCCACCGCGCCGGCTCCCTCGGCGATGCGGGCCTGCTCGGGAGTGACGACGTCCATGATGACGCCACCCTTGAGCATCTCTGCCATGCCGCGCTTGACCCGGGCGGTACCGGTCTGGGACCTAGCCCCCTGAACCCCGTTCTCCGCTGCGGTATCCACTGCTATCTCCTCCGAATCGCTACTGATCCAGTCTAAAGGCGGCCGCAAATCCATTGAATCCGCACATCAGCGGATCGATTGCAACTGCCGCCGAACGTCGCCGCCTCGCACATCGGCAAGCGCGTTCGCTTCGGTCAGCAGCTCGCCGAGCTGCAGCGGGTAAACGGTCTCTCCCATGTCGACCAGCTCACTGATCATTGTCTCATCGCACCAGCGGTGCCCATGAATGTAGGCCCGCTCCAGACCGGTGCGCCCGGCCTCGGACGGCTCGAATCGATCGGTGCGGTGAATGAAGAACATCTCCTCGCTGCGGATCACCGACCCGTTGAAGTCGATGACCGCGTTGCGCTGCCACACCGGGCCGAACATGTCGGTGGGGTCGACCTGCAGCCCCGTTTCCTCCTCCAACTCGCGCACCGCGGCCTCGACCAGCGTCTCCCCCTGCTGCGTCGCGCCTCCGACGGTGAACCACCAGCGCGGTGCTGGGCCCTCTGAGCCATCTGGCAGTGCCGGGTCCGACCCGCAGAACAGCAGCACCGCGCCCGTGCGGTCGAGCAGGACGACGCGCGCCGACACCCGCCTAGTGACCCTCGGCGCGACTTCCGACCGCTCGGCAATCTCGAAATATGTTGGAAGCGCGGCGGTTCCACCGAGCCGCAGCAACCGCACAGCGGGGCGCTCTCGCAGGGCCAACGTGTCGCGGACGGCGTCGTTGTGGAAGCGACGGGCCAGCAAGACGCGCGCCTCGGCGTCGGCCAGTTCAGCGACCAACGCGGTCGGGAGGGATGACGGGTCGACCATGGTCAGCGCCGAGGACAGCTCGTTCTCCGCGGCCTCCCGCCCCGCCCGCGGAGCGCGTTCGGCGGCGTCGGCCAACGCCGCCAGTCGCTTGCCCGCCGGGCCGCCGCCGTAGGAGTCGACCGCCACCGCGCGGGCGACGACCGCGCGTCGGGCCAGTACACCGTCGAGCGCCTGCCAGGAGAGGTCGTAGCGCACGTGCAACCGGTCGAGCCGGTTGGCGGTCTGAAACGCCCACGCCCCGACCAGCAGCAGGACCACGAACAGCACCGCCAGCGCGATGATGACGATCCAGGTGATCACCTAGATCCCCCGGTCGTCCCCCCGGCCTTCGGCCGGGTCGGCCCACCGCGTGCGTGGCGAGTGCCCCCATTGCTCTTGCCCGCCGTCCCTGCCACCTGCACCTTTGCCCCCGCACCCGCAACGGTCTCGTAGACGCGCATGATCTGCCCGGCCACCACCGACCAGTCGTAGCGATGCACCGCCGCTTCCGCGGCGTCGATGAAACGCTTCTGGAGCGCGTCGTCCTCCAGCACCTCGATCAGCCCATCCGCCAGACGTTCGGGATCGTTGACCGGCACCAGTCGGCCCGCGGTGCCGTCCACCAACACGCGCCGGAACGCGTCGAGGTCGCTGGCCACCACAGGGGTCCCCGCGGCCATCGCCTCGACGAGCACGATGCCGAAGCTCTCTCCGCCGGTGTTGGGCGCGCAGTACACGTCCGCACTGCGCAGCGCCGAGGCCTTCTCGGCGTCGTCGATCTGGCCCAGGAAGCGCAGGTGCCCGGCGAGTTTCCCGGCGGACTCGCGAAGCTCGTCCTCGTCGCCGCGGCCGACGATCAGGATTTCGATCTCCTCGAAGCGCTCGACGAGCCGCGGCAGCGCACGCAGAAGAACTGCCATGCCCTTGCGGGACTCGTCGTAGCGCCCGAGGAACAGGATTGACTTGCCCGGCCGCGGATAGCCGTCCATCGGCGATGCCGACGCGAACGACGCCACGTCGACCCCGTTGGGTATCTCGACCGCGTCGCTGCCGAGGGCTTCCATCTGCCAGCGCCGTGCCAGATCCGACACCGCGATGCGGCCGACGATCTTCTCGTGCATCGGTCGAAGGAACGGCTCGAACACGCTGAGCGTCAACGACTTCGTCGTTGAGGTGTGAAACGTCGCCACGATCGGACCCTCGGCGATGTTCAGCGCCAGCATCGACAGGCTCGGTGCATTGGGCTCGTGCAGATGCAGCACATCGAAATCGCCGTCGGCCAGCCAGCGCTTGACCAAACGGTGTGTGGCCGGCCCGAACCGCAGCCGCGCCACCGACCCGTTGTACGGGATCGGTACCGCCTTGCCGCCCGAGACCACGTAGTCGGGCAGCTCGACATGCGGCGAGGATGGCGCCAGCACGCTGACATCGTGGCCGCGCTCATCGATCACCTGCGCCAACTGCAGCACATGCGACTGCACCCCGCCCGGCACGTCGAACGAGTAGGGGCACACCATGCCGATGCGCATCAGGTCGCCTTCAGTTTGGCTCGCCGCTCGTCGGACAGATCTGCCAGCCACTGGGGCTGCATCATGTGCCAGTCGGCCGGATGGGCCGCGATGTTTCGCGCGAACCGGTCTGCGAGCGCCTGCGTGATGGCACCGACGTCTCCCGACGACGTGTCCAGCGGCGGGTAAAACCTGGTGACCATTCGGTCGCCTTCGTACCAGGAGTGCACGGGCAGCAACGCGGCTCCGGTTGCGATCGCCAGCTTCGCCGGCCCGGCGGGCATTCGGGTGGGCTCACCGAAGAAGTCGACCTGCACGCCACCGCGGGTGAGGTCGCGGTCGGCCATCAGACACACCAGCCCGTTATCCCGCAGTCGATCGGTCAAGACCTCGAACGGCGGCCGGTCACCACCGGTAAGGGGAAGCATCTCGAAGCCCAGAGTTTCCCGGTAGTCGATGAACCGGCGATACAGCGACTCGGGTTCGAGCCGTTCGGCGACTGTGGTGAAGGTGCCGTGTTTGTGGACCATCCACACTCCGGCCATATCCCAGTTTCCGCTGTGCGGCAATGCCATCACTACGCCGCGACCCGCGGCACGGCCAGCGACAACGTGCTCATTGCCCAGCGTTACTTCGTCAAGCTGGCGGCCCAGCGCATCATGGTCCATCGTCGGCAACCGGAAGGCCTCCCGCCAGTATCGGGCGTATGAGGCAAGCGAAGCACGGATCAGCCCGTCCGGCACGCGGGCGGGCGGGACGCCGATGACCCGGGCCAGGTTCTTGCGTAGTTGGTCGGGCCCGCCGCCGCGGGCCGCGTAATGTGCACCCGCATCGAAAGCGTTGCGCGCCAAGACTTCCGGCATGGCGCGGACGAGTCGCCAACCTGCCGCATACCCCCAGTCCGTGAACCTGCCACCCAACGAGGTGCCCGGCGTCGGTTCCGGCGGGGTTGTCGTCATGGCTCGCTTATCTCCGGTTTCTCGCCGCCGGGAGAGGCGGTGTCGGGCTTCGTCAGTCGATCCATCGCTCCCGGCGAGGTCCGCACGCTGTGCACACGCTGGCCCAGGGTGATGAGGCTGGTCACCGCCAGCAGCCACATCGCCACATGCAGCAGCCACGGCACGCCGAACAGGCCCGACAGCCCGGCCCCGACCAGAACGATCATCAGCCGCTCGGGCCGCTCGATCATGCCGCCCTCGGCCGACAGCCCGCTGGCCTCGGCACGGGCCTTGATGTAGGAGATCACCTGCGAGGTCACCAGGCAGATCAGCGTGGCCACCACCAGCGACGTGCTCCGCATGCCGAAGGCGGCCCACCACAGCAGGCCGCAGAAGATGGCACCGTCGCCGATCCGGTCGCACGTGGCGTCCAGGACCGCGCCGAAACGTGTGCCGCCGCCGCGCTGGCGGGCCATCGCACCGTCGAGCATGTCGGCGAGAACGAAGAACGACACGACGACCCCGCCCCACCAGAGCTGGCCGATCGGGAACAGCGTGAGTGCACCGAGAACCGACCCCGCCGTACCCAGGATGGTGATGCTGTCGGGGGTTAAGCCCGCCCGCAGCGCCGCCTTGGCCACCGGCCGAGACAACTTCTCGTACGCCGCGCGGGTCATCAGGTAGAGATTGCTCACTGCTGCTTCGCCCACTCCGTCGACAGCAGCTCACGTGTCTCGCGCAGAAGCTGGGGGACGATCTTCGCGCCACCGATGATGGTGATGAAGTTCGCGTCACCGATCCAACGCGGCACGACATGCATGTGCAGGTGTTCGGCGAGCGACCCGCCCGACACCTGGCCCAGGTTCAGCCCGACGTTGAAGCCCATCGGGTTGGACACACTCTTGATGACTCGAATCGCCTTCTGGGTGCATGCCATCAGCTCGGCGCTCTCGGCCTCGGTGAGGTCCTCGAGCTCGGACACGCGCCGGTACGGGACGACCATCAGATGCCCGGGGTTGTACGGGTAGAGGTTCAGCACGACGTAGACCAACTCACCGCGCGCCACCATCAGACCGTCTTCGTCAGACAGCTTCGGGATGTCGGTGAACGGCCGCGCGGACTCCGAATCGCTACGCCGCACCGGGGATTCGGCGATGTAGGTCATCCGGTGCGGCGTCCACAGCCGCTGCAGGTGGTCGGGCTCACCGGCGCCCTGGTCGACGATCGTGTGGTCGTCCTCGTGATCCGTCGGCTCTTCGCGCAGGCGCTCATCGCGGGTCACGGCTGATTGCCTACCTTGACCAGTTCGGCTGTCGGCGTGGCATTCTGCCTACCGGCGATCCAGTCGGCGATGGCCGCGACGGCCTCGTCGCGCGGGACTCCGTTGATCTGGGTCCGGTCGGCGAATCGGAAACTGACTGCCCCGGCGTCGACGTCGCGGTCCCCTGCCACGAGCATGAACGGCACCTTCTGGTTGGTGTGGTTCACGATCTTCTTGGCCATCCGGTCGTCGCTGGAATCCACCTCGGCCCGGATGCCGTGCATCTTCAGTTGCGTAGCAAGACCATTCAGATACGCGACGTGGCCGTCGGCAACGGGGATGCCGACCACCTGCACGGGCGCCAGCCACGCCGGGAACGCGCCGGCGTAGTGCTCGGTGAGGATGCCGAAGAACCGCTCGATCGATCCGAACAGCGCGCGGTGAATCATCACTGGCCGCTGGCGGCTGCCGTCGGCGGCGGTGTACTCCAGTTCGAAGCGATCCGGGAAGTTGAAGTCCAACTGGATTGTCGACATCTGCCAACTGCGCCCCAGCGCGTCCTTGACCTGAACCGAGATCTTGGGGCCGTAGAACGCCGCGCCGCCCGGGTCGGGCACCAGGTCCAGGCCCGAGGCGGCGCCCACCTCGGCCAGCACGCTGGTGGCTTCCTCCCACAACTCGTCGGAGCCGACGGACTTTTTCGGATCTTTCGTCGACAGCTCGAGGTAGAAGTCGGTCAGACCGTAGTCGCCGAGCAGATCGAGTACGAAGCGCAGCAACGACGTCAGCTCGTCGCGCATCTGATCGCGGGTGCAGTAGATGTGCGAGTCGTCCATCGTCAGGCCGCGCACCCGGGTCAGGCCGTGCACCACGCCGGAGAGTTCGTAGCGGTACACCGTGCCGAATTCGAAGAGTCGCAACGGAAGTTCGCGGTATGACCGCCCGCGGGACCGGAAGATCAGGCAGTGCATCGGGCAGTTCATCGGCTTGAGGTAGTAGTCCTGGCCGGGCTTGCGCACCGTGCCGTCCTCGTTGTACTCGGCGTCGAGGTGCATCGGCGGGAACATCCCGTCGGAGTACCAGTCCAGGTGGCCGGAGATCTTGAACAGCTCGGCCTTGGTGATGTGCGGGCTGTTGACGAACTCGTAGCCGGCCTCGCTGTGCTTGCGCCGCGAGTAGTCCTCGAGCTCGCGCCGGATGATGCCGCCCTTGGGGTGGAAAACCGCTAGGCCCGAACCGATTTCGTCGGGGAAGCTGAACAGGTCGAGCTCCGCGCCAAGCTTGCGGTGGTCGCGCCGCTGCGCCTCCTCGATGAATTCGAGATGCTTGTCGAGGGCCTCCTGCGACTCCCACGCGGTGCCGTAGATGCGCTGCAGGCTGGCGTTGTCCTGGTTACCGCGCCAGTATGCGGCCGAGCTGCGGGTCAGCTTGAACGCCGGGATGTATTTCGTCGTGGGGATATGCGGCCCACGGCATAGATCTCCCCATTCCCGTTCGCGGGTGCGGGGATTGAGGTTGTCGTAGGCGGTCAGCTCGTCGCCGCCGACTTCCATCACATCGGGATCGCCGGATTTGTCGTCGACGAGCTCGAGCTTGTACGGCTCATTCGCAAGCTCTTCGCGGGCTTGATCTTTGGACTCGTAGACCCGCCTCGAGAACAACTGGCCTTCCTTGACGATCTGGCGCATACGCTTTTCCAGCGCCTCGAGATCTTCCGGGGTGAAAGCGCGCGTCACGTCGAAGTCGTAGTAGAAGCCATCGGTGATGGGCGGTCCGATGCCGAGCCTGGCCTCGGGGAACATGTCCTGCACCGCCTGGGCCAACACGTGGGCGGCCGAGTGGCGAATGACGCTGCGGCCGTCGTCGGTGTCGGCGGCGACCGGGGTGACGTCGACGTCGGCGTCGGGCGCCCACGAGAGATCGCGCAACCGTCCCTCGGTGTCTCGCACCACGACGATCGCCGCGGGTTCACCGCGACCGGGCAGACCTGCGTCTCGGACCGCCGCCCCCGCGGTCGTCCCGGCAGCGACCCGGATAGGGGCTGCTGGGGCGGGGCTGGCGGCGGCGCTCATCGGTGACTCTCCATTGCGTTGGGGGCGGGATCGAACGCGACCATGGTATCGGTGCGAGGTCTCACGAGCCGATGCCGATGGGGCTGTTCAACCATGGCCAATCGATGCCGATGAACTCTGCGGTCCAGTCGAGGGCGCCGAGCAGCCACAGCGTTGCCGCGACGATCAGCGCCGTGAAGATGCCACCGAGCACCTGGATGGCGATGTGCTGATCGTGGAACCAGTCCATCGCCTTGTCGTATCGCTCCTTGGCGTAGGCCAGCAGTCGCCGTGCCCAGTCGAATTCTGTCGCCAGAATCCCGAGCCCGATGAACACGATGGCCCATCCCGGACCCGGGTACGGAATGGCGAGGATGCCGACGACCAAGACCACCAGACCGACGACTCCGACGACGATGCGGTACACGAAATCGGCTCGACGGCGCTCCCGCAGCCGGTCCCGCCACCGCGCCCACCGGCGCCGGATGCTCGGTCGTTCGTCTTCGTCCTGTTTCACGGCTGCCCTGGCTTCAGTTTCACGAACAGCGCGTGCGCTTCGGCGAGGACGGCATCCCCGTCGAGCAGCCGGCCGGAGACGAAGATCTTGCGGTCCTCGATGCCGTCGATGCGGGCGTCGACCTGCAGCTCCTTCTCGACGAGCGCGATCTTGCGGTAGTCGATGTGCAGGAACGCGGTGCGCTGGGCTCGGCTGCCGCTGAGCGTGAATGCGGTGTACCCCAGCAGCCCGTCGAACAGTTGCGCCACCGCGCCACCGTGTGCGGCGCCGTTGCGGCCGAGGTGGAAGCGGCGGAACGTCGCCGTGCCTTCGATGCGACCGTCGTCCGTCTTGTGCAGGTCCAACGGGATCGCCAGGAGGTTGCCGCGGTTGGGCAGGTCCATTCGCCGTCCCGATGGCGACGCCCACTCGTCGGCGTAGTAGGGCGCCAGCAGCTGCGTCACCTTCTCGACGAGGCCGGCTGCCTCGGTGATCACGTCGTCGGGCGCGTCGGCGGCGCGGGCGTGGTCCTGAAGCGTGCGGACGGCGTCGATGAACCGGCCGTAGTCGGGTCCACCTTTGGTGGTCGGTACCGGCGGGTTGAATCCTCCGCCGGGATGCTCACCCGAAGGTTGGTCGGTGGTCACTGCACCACCGTATTGCCTGGCTCAGGCTCAGGTCGGACTGCCTGGCTCAGGCTCAGGTCGGACTGCCTGGCTCAGGCGGAAGCCGACCCGGCTTTGCTCAGCGTTTCGAACTCGTTGTCGGACAACTCGATGTCGGCGGCCGCGACGTTCTCCTCGAGGTGCGCCACTTTCGATGTGCCCGGGATCGGCAGCATCACCGGCGATCGCTTGAGCAGCCAGGCCAGCGCCAGCTGCGACGGGGACGCGTCGTGGTCGGCCGCGATCCGCTGCAGCGGGCCGTCGGCGGCAGCCAGCGGTCCAGCGGCCAGGGGGAACCAGGGAATGAAGCCGATGTTCCGGGCTTCGCACGCTTCGAGCACCGGTTCGGCCGTGCGGACCGAGAGGTTGTACATGTTCTGCACCGACACGATTGTCGCGACCTTCTGGGCGGCTTCGAGCTGGTCCACATTGACTTCGGACAGTCCGATGTGGCGGATCTTGCCCTCCTGCTGCAGCTTGAGGAGTTCGCCGACCTGGTCCTCGGCGGGAAACTTGTCGTCGATGCGATGCAGCTGGAACAGGTCGATGGTCTCCACGCCGAGACGGCGCAGACTCATCTCGCATTCCTGCCGCAGATAGGCCGGGTAGCCGAGCACGGGCCACGCGTCGGGTCCCGTGCGCAACAGGCCGGCCTTGGTGGCGACCACGACGCCGTCCGGATAGGGGTGCAACGCCTCTTTGATCAGTTCTTCGGAGACGTATGGACCGTAGGAGTTGGCGGTGTCGATGAAGTTCACCCCGAGCTCGACGAGACGGCGCAGCACGCGGATGCATTCGTCGCGGTCGGCCGGCGGGCCCCACACGCCTTGACCTGTCAGCCGCATCGCGCCGAATCCGAGGCGGTTCACCGTGAGGTCACCGCCGATGGTGAAGGAGGTCATTTCCCGACCGTACGCCGCGGATGACAGGGTGGCCTGGTGAAGCTGAGCGACCTCGCGGCACTGTCGTTGACCTACTCCGAGGTGGGCGCCACCGCGAGCCCGTTGCCCGCCGGATACCACCATGTGCAGAAGTCCGCGGTGATCGGCCAGGGCCGTCAGCGATTCGAAGACGCCGCCGCCGAGGGCATGCGGTGGGGCATGCTGCGCGGCGCCGGGGTCAAGGTCGCGGCGACGACGGAGATCGCCGCCGTCGGCTCAGAGGTGATCGTCCATCTGGGCCCGATCCGGGCGCCATGCCGCGTGGTCTACGTCGTGGACGAGCCCGACCGGCGTGGATTCGCCTACGGCACGCTGCCCGGCCACGCCGAATCCGGTGAGGAGCTGTTTCTCGTCCGCTACGACCCGGCCACCGGGAACGTGTACGCAGACGTCGCTGCGTTCTCCCGGCATGCGACGTGGTGGAGCCGGCTGGCGTCACCTGTGACCTCGTTGGTCCAGCAGATCGTCACCAGGCGCTACCTGCGGGCACTCTGACGTTCGTCCGCAGGTCTTCCGCAGTTCTCAGCGGTAGCCTTAGGAACCTAGCGAAGGACATTCGGATGGTGATCGTGAACGAGCCTAGTGGGGTGCAAGCCACCCATCTGCGCATTGCCGAGTTGGTACAGGACCTGCACAGCCGACCCGACACCGACTCGGTGACGGTGATCGCCGAGTTGGCAGAGCATGCCGCCGTCGAAGTGCCAGGAGCCCAGTACGCCGGGATCACCGTCACCCGCAACGCCAAGCAGATCGACACTCCGGCCGCGACGCATATCTATCCGATGCTGCTCGACAAGATTCAGCAGCGGCATCAGGAGGGCCCCTGTCTCACGGCGGCGTGGGAAGAGAAAACCATCCACGTACCTGATCTCGAGAACGACGACCGTTTCCCGCTCTACCGCGAGGATGCACTGGCAGAAACACCGATCCGGTCGATCATGGCGTTTCAATTGTTCATCGCCGGCGAGACGATGGGGGCCCTCAACGTCTATTCCGAGCAGCCGAACTCATTCACCGGGGAGTCGAGAAACATCGGCCTCGTCTTCGCCGCGCACTCGTCGGTGGCATGGAACTCGGCACGTCGCGAGGAGCAGTTCAAACAGGCATTGGCCAGCCGAGACGTCATCGGTCAAGCCAAGGGCATGATCATGGAACGCTACGGCGTCGACGCGGTGCAGGCATTCAGTCTGTTGCGCAAGCTGTCCCAGGATTCGAATGTGCCGCTGATCCGGGTCGCCGACGAACTCGTCGCCAAGTCGGAGGTGTCAGATCCTCACTAGCCCCGAAACCTGTTGACAGCCAGGGTACTAACGGTATTAGACAGGCTCAGGCAGCAAGGTTGAGTGTCTTGTTCAACCACCGCAACACCGGTGGCGCGACCTCGACCAACGCGGATTCAGCGATGCAGCCCGGGATGGACCTGCCACGCGGCGCTGTACACCCCGCGGTCGACGCGAGATCCATTGTGCGACATTGCGATCAGACCCCGCGCTGACGCAGAGCACCGGACACGTCACGTCGGAGGTGTTGACCCGAGTCGAACACACGCCCATCGACATCTCGCGAAAACCCTGCTGGAGTCACCAGCAAGGCGTACGCATCACCTGGGTGCGGAGTCTCGGACAAGCGACACCGCACGGGGAACTTCGATGCTGTTCTCCTGCACGATCACCGGGTCGCCGACGTTGACCGTGTTGAAGTACCACTCCGCGTCCGTGGGACTCAGACTGATGCAACCGTGGCTGACATTGTCGTACCCGAGCGCGTTCTCAGCCCACGGAGCCGAATGGACGAAGAGGCCGCGATCGGTGATACGGACTGCGAAATCCACCGTGAGCAGGTAGCCGTCGGGAGCGTCGACGGGGATGCCGACGCTGCTCGAATCCATGACCACATCGCGCTCCTTGGCCAGGACGGTGTAGGTGCCGACCGGAGTCGGGTACGCCGGCCGACCCATCGAGGCCGGCATGACTCCCTCTTTCCCCCAGTGGGGTCGGTGATGCGGCGAAGGCAGCGGAGGCGGCGGTCCTGCGTCGACTCCGTCGATACTCACGGTGAACGTGTGATCCGAAATGCTGGCCACACCGATGACGGCAGGACCGGTTCGGAAGTCCGTTGACAGGCCGCCCACCGAAAGTGCCACCGTGCTGTGCGCCGGCCAGAATCGGTCGGGAACCCACTGCACGACGTTGTTGTCGAGCCATTCGAACTTGCCGGTCATCGCGGGCGTTGATTTGACGGCAACGGCGCGCTCGGCCGCGCGCCGGTTGGAGACGGGCGCGTTGAACGTCATCACCACCGGGTGCGCGACACCCACCACCGCGCCCCGTGTCGGTAGAACCGACGCGATGACGGGCCGATACGACTGGTTCGCCGCCATGCTTGGGCCGGCCGGCCCCGCAATGACACTCGCAGTCATCACGATCGCTGCAAGAACACACCGAACAACCGCTGGCATGGCTTCCGATTCCTTCGCATATACATCGATGTGAATATCTGATCGTGGACAGCCCCGGAGGGGACCAGGTTCAGCGCACGCCGTCAGCCGTTAGGGCCAGGCGGAATCGGTTGACCGGGCACCGGCGCTCCAGCCGGCAGCGGACCAGTGGGGTCCCCCTTACCGGCGTAGGCACCGGACATGTCAACCAGCGGAGCGCCGCCCAGCACGGGAGCGCCGGCCAGCACCGGAGCACCCACCGGCACCGGAGCACCGACGGGAACCGGCGCACCCACCGGAACCGGAGCACCCACCGGAACCGGAGCACCCACCGGAACCGGAGCACCCACCGGAACCGGAGCACCCACCGGAACCGGCGCACCCACCGGAACCGGCGCACCCACCGGAACCGGAGCACCCACCGGAACCGGAGCACCCACCGGAACCGGGGCAGCCCACCGGAACGGGAGCAGCCACAGGAACCGGCCCAGGCAGGGCCAACGGAACACCAGCCATGTCGGAGAGTGGAGCGCTAGCCGCAACGCAACCCGGTGCTGGAGCTGCACCACCGGCCCCGCCCGCTGCTGGAAGTGCACCACCGGCCCCGCCCGCTGCTGGAAGTGCACCACCGGCCCCGCCCGCTGCTGGAGCTGCACCACCGGCCCCGCCCGCTGCTGGAAGTGCACCACCGGCCGCGCCCGCTGACGTCTGGAGGCACTCGTAGCCGCCAGTTTTCAGCGGAGCTGCCGCAACGCCCGGGCTCAACGCGATAGCGATCCCGCACAACCCAGCTCCGGCAGCAACTACTTTGATGTTGAATCGATCAAAGATCGCCATCGCCATCGACTCCTTCATTTGCCCTCAGACATCCGCATTCAAGTGGTGCAGCAGGACCGCATGCCGTACCAAAGTCGCCTGTATACGACCTCGTCAATTATCTGTACCGACTTCGACAACAGGCCACGCCGCACCGCGCCGTTTCCAAATGGTTACGTTCCGCGAAGGGGCGCGGGCTGGTGATACAGCAACCGTTGCCAACGAGACGCGCTCTCGTCACCGGACTGTGCCCAAGTTCGCCCAGCGCCCGCAGGAGGTCGTGTGCGTTTCAATTCCGCGAGTGAGGGCATCACTCTGAGGAAAGGCAATCGAGTCAAGGGTTGGTAAGTATGACTGTGGAACCCAAACCCGCCTCCGATGCGTCGATCGGCGAGTTGCTGAGCCAGTTGTCGGCGCAGACATCGCGTTTGGTCCGCGACGAATTGCGGTTGGCGCAGAAAGAGTTTCAACAATCGGCCAAGCACGCGGGCATCGGTGCCGGGCTCTTCAGCGTCGCGGGATTACTAGCCGTCTTGGGCCTTGTGACACTGATCGGCGCGGCAGTGGCGGCACTGTCGCTGGTGTTGCCGGTATGGGCCGCAGCGGTCATCGTCGCGGCGGTCCTGCTTCTTGCCGCGGGTATCGCGGGCCTGATCGGGCGAAATCAAGCAGGCGAGGTCACTCCGACCGCGCCGAGGACGGTCGAAACGGTGAAAGCCGACATTCAGGAAGTGAAGGACGCGCGTCATGGCCGTACCTAACCCCAATCGGCCCGAACCGGGCCCAGACGCGGGCATCGACGACATCCAGGCCGATATCGAGCGGACGCGCGATGAGCTTGGCCACACGGTCGAAGCGCTGTCCGACAAGCTCGACGTCAAGGAGCGCGCAAGAGAGAAGGCCGCGGAGACCAAGGAACGGGTCGTCGAGAAGGCGGACGCGTTGAGACACACGGCTACCGACAATCCGAAGCGAACGGTTCCGGTGGCGGCGGTCGTACTGATCGGCGCACTGGCGGTCGGGATCGTGGTGTGGCGGAGACGCCGCTGAGATTCGCGGCCCGATATTCGAGGGTGGTCCCGACTGGGATCGAACCAGTGACCTTCCGCATGTGAGGCGGACGCTCTCCCCCTGAGCTACGAGACCGGGAAGCTCGACCCGCCAACACAAGAAATAGCCCACTCATCGACGAGAACCGCGAACAGGTGCGCCGAGGCAAACGGGTCCGGGCCGTCGGCTCTTGCCGCATCGAGTACTGCCCCTGACCCGCCGAACTGAACCTGCGGTAGCTTTCGCGCAACCATGTGGCCAGACGCAGGAGTGGGGTTCCAATGGACGAGTTCAAACCGTTCTCGCCGTCGATCGACTGGAGCCATTGGCTTGTCGATTCGCTGATCTGGATCGGCGAGGCCTGGGCGATCACGGCGCTCGGCACACTCGTTGTGCTCATTCTCATCGGCCGGTTCACCATCTGGGGCCGGCAGTTCTGGGCCGTCACCGGCGCGTACTTCACGGGACGGCACAGCATGCGACCCTGGGTTTCCTTGGGCGCCATGCTGTTGTCGGTGATCGTCGGGGTGCGACTGAGCGTGTTGTTCAGCTACCAGAGCAATGACCTGTACTCCGCTGCGTCGATCGCGGTGCAAGGTCACCTTGCCGGTAACCAGGCAGTGAAAAACTCTGGGGTCTGGGGCTTTTGGCTTTCGCTGATGCTCTTCGCGTTGTTGGCGGCGATCCTCGTCACCCGCGTCCTGGTCGATCTGTTCATCGCGCAGCGCTTCATGCTGGCCTGGCGAGCGTGGCTGACCGATCGGCTCACCGGCGACTGGCTGGACGAGCGCGCCTACTACCGGAGTCGGTTCATCGACCAGACCATCGACAACCCGGATCAGCGCATCCAGTCCGACATCGACGTCTTCACTGCCATCTCCGGTCCGCAACCAAATACTCCGCATCAGACCAGCAACGGCACGCTGCCGTTCGGGGCAATCTCCGCGATCGTGTCGGTCGTCTCGTTCACCCAGATCCTGTGGCACCTCTCCGGGCCCATTTCACTCTTCGGTGTCGAGCTCCCGCGCGCCCTGTTCTGGTCGGTGTTCATCTACGTCGCGTTCGCTACCGTGATCGCATTCTGGCTCGGCCGTCCTCTGATCCGGCTGTCCTTCAACAACGAGAAATTCAACGCCGCGTTCCGCTACGCGTTGGTGCGGCTGCGGGATGCCGCGGAAGCCGTCGCCCTCTACCGCGGCGAGAAATCGGAGCGGCGCCAGTTGCGTGCGCGCTTCGAGCCGGTGCTGTCCAACTACAAGCGCTTCATCAACAGGACCATGGTCTTCACTGGGTGGAATCTGTCCACGACAAACTTCATCCTTCCGCTGCCGTGGCTGTTGCAGGCACCGCGGCTGTTCACCGGCCAGATCCAACTCGGCACCGTCATCCAGTCGGTGGCGGCGTTCGGCGCCATCCAGGACGCGCTGTCGTTCTTCCGCAACTCTTACGACGTGTTCGCCGGCTACCGCGCTTCCATCCTGCGGTTGCACGGGCTGGTGACCGCCAACGAACAGAGCCGAGCGTTGCCGAAGGTGGCGGTTGACACCGACGCGGACGGTGCGATCGAGCTCGACGCCGTCGAGGTCCGCGACCCGCACGGCGAGCAGCTGATCAGCGACCTGCACCTGCGGCTGGATCCGGGCGAGTCGCTGATCATCACCGGGAAGTCGGGCACCGGCAAGTCCACGCTGTTGCGCAGCCTGGCCGAGCTCTGGCCGTACGCCTCGGGCACGATGCACTGCCCCGGCGGCGACCACGAGACGATGTTCCTGTCCCAGCTGCCCTACGTTCCTCTCGGCGACCTTCGGACGGTGGTGTCCTATCCGTACGAGCCCGGCGAGCTTCCCGATGGTGAGGTGCGGGCGGCGCTGGAGGCGGTGGCGTTGCCGCGCTACACCGACCGGCTCGACGACGAGGTCGACTGGGCCAAGGTCCTCTCCCCCGGCGAGCAGCAACGCATCGCGTTCGCCCGGGTGCTGTTGACCAAGCCCAAGGCAGTGTTCCTCGACGAAGCCACCTCCGCCCTCGACGAACCGCTGGAGTTCATGATCTACAGCCTGGTGCGCCGCGAACTGCCCGACACCGTGTTCGTCAGTGTCACCCATCGCAGCACGGTCAACCGGCACCATCGGAAACACCTGGAACTGCTCGGCGAAGGAGAGTGGCGGCTGGGTCTCGTCGAAGGCAGCGAACCGGTTCCGGTGTGAGCGCAAGCTCCGATCGGACTTGTCCAAGGCGGGAGGGGGAACTATCGCCGGCTCATTGGTGGCGACCGGTATGACGACGACGATCCTGCATGGCACTACTGCTGGGACACCAGCGTGCCAATAATTCGCGGCTATTGGCCGCCGACCGACCCCACATGCTCGGTGTTGATGGGCGCCGCGCGGGTGCGCTGAAGGCGAGTCGACGAAGACGACGCGCGGTCATCAACCGCTGCGTTTGGGCACCGCCTACATGGCAGGCTCCAACCATGGGGCTCCAAGTGACGTTTCAGGGCTTTCCGGACTCCGATCACCAAGGCGACGACATCTTTGAGATTCTCGACGGCGGCGTCCTGAAGGTGGAGACGACGAGCTTCTCCGTGGTCGAGGGGGGCCAGTGCCCGAGGCGCGCTACTTCGCGCCAGGAGTGTGGCGAACAGTCGTCGATGATGGACCTAGCCGCGGTCTTTGGGACAGGTTGAGGGACGCCATCGGCGGATTTCTCGGCGATCAGTAGAGAAAGCGCGGCTTCTTTTCTAACGCTGTGCCCCGAGATGGTGTGTAGCTAGCTCCCACACGGCATGAATCACCCCGCCAGCGAGGTGACGGGCCGACCGTGGAGAGAACTTAGTTGTCGTGGACAGCCTAGTGTTCGTTTACCCATCCCACGCGGTTCGATCACCGACGCCCGCGCCGACCCGGTGCGGGCCGGATGCTGGCACTAGTCGGTAGCGGTACCCGACTCCGCCTCCCATTGATCGACAGTTGTGTCGCCGTTCATGAGTTGAACGCATCGATAGCCCAGACCGGTCGCAACGTTCTTCATGCTCATAAACTGATCTCTCGCCGCAGCCTCGGACGTAGAGGGGTTCGACGCCCATATGTCTTCCACGGAGCGTGCAGACTTATCGGCGCTCTCCGTCCAGCGGACTTTCCAGTTGTCGGGCACGGTGACAATTGTTCCACGCAGAACATGCGCCCCAACGCTGGATCGAACAACGTCTCGTGATTTGCCTGAACGCTGCCACGCTTGCACCCGTTTGGCATGTATCTGGCACGGTCTTCGCCGAATGCGTAGAAAATAGACTGTGAGCTCAGCGATATGGGTGTGGTCCCGACTGGGATCGAACCAGTGACCTTCCGCGTGTGAGGCGGACGCTCTCCCCCTGAGCTACGAGACCGGGGAGCTCGACCGAAGGGTCGAACGACGTCGAAGACTAGCACGATAGCGGCTTTCGACCCGAATTCGTTTCCGAGCGAGCCCTCCCGCACTTCGCACAAGTATCAGCCCGTCCTAGGTAGCCGGGCTATCGTCACGCGGTGGCTCAACTTGTCCGACGGTGCGTGACCACGGTTGCCGGGTTGATCGCAGTGATCGCGCTCGCCGCGTGCGGCACCTCCCCCGATCCGGCGCCGACGAGCGCCGCATCGGTCGTCAGTCAGACGAAGGCGACGTCGACAAGGTCGGCACCGAAGGCGTCTACGCCGGTAAAGACGGTCGCGCCGCAGCCGGTGGACCGAGAGGTGTTCGAGTTCACCGCTTTTCGATCGCCGAGCGGCAACGTCGGCTGCATGATCGACACCGATTACGTGCGGTGCGACATCGCCGAGCAGGAATGGTCGCCTCCGCCCCGGCCGGCCGACTGCGAGTTCGACTTCGGGCAGGGCATCTCGATCGCTGCGGGCGAGCGGGCTCAGTTCGTCTGCGCCGGAGACACGGCGCAGGCACCCGATGCCAGACCCGCTGCCGTACGGCGGGTCGATCACCGCAGGGCAGATGAGCTGCGAGAGCGCCGAGTCGGGCATCAGCTGTCGCGACGCCGAATCAGGTACCGGCTTCACGATCTCGCGCGAGGCGTACACGCTCTTTTGACGTCGAACCGGACGGCGACGCGGCGGCAAACGTTGGGATTTGTGCGGCTACACTTTGGTGGACTATCGTCGTCCTTCGCGACGGACGGCAACGCCGCTCGTGGCGCGCGGATGTAGCGCAGTTGGTAGCGCATCACCTTGCCAAGGTGAGGGTCGCGGGTTCGAATCCCGTCATCCGCTCGAAGGATGCAGTGGCATCAACCCCAGCGGTGGAGTGGCCGAGTGGTGAGGCAACGGCCTGCAAAGCCGTGCACACGGGTTCGATTCCCGTCTCCACCTCAACGTTTGTATCTGGCGCGATTAGCTCAGCGGGAGAGCGCTTCCCTGACACGGAAGAGGTCACTGGTTCAATCCCAGTATCGCGCACCACGTTCTAGCTGCGGTTTTCTCCTTTTTGAGGCCCTCCGGGACCTGTACGGGACCTGACCTCTTCGCAGGCCTCGAAGTGGCCCCGCCGTTCGCTGAGCTGTCTACGCCGCTCGTCGCGTGGGGACGAACCTCTGCGGCGAAAGGAGAGGCACCGGCGTGCGGACCCGCTCCCGAACGGTGCAACCACGACGGGGCTGCCACCGATGGATCACGCATGCCTACAGCCCACGCAATCACCGGGTTGTCACAACTAGGGGTTGAGGGTTCATCAGACTGCACCTGTGCTGTCGGGCCTACCGCGACGAAGGGTCAGCCAGGGGGTGGGTGGTGTCGTTTTGGGCTAGCGGTTTTGGGGGCCTCTCCAGCGGGTCCCTCGCGGGCGATAGCTGGGATGAGAAGTGGGTATTGCCGGTAACGAAACTCCCTCGGATCTTCTCCGAGGCTTGTGGCACCCGGATTACAGGGCAGCAGCGTGGAGGTGTTGCCCGCGCAGGCCGGAGACGACCTGGTAGGTGGCCGCAGCGTCAAAGGAGCATGTCGGTCCAGCCCTTTACACTGAGAACGCTTCATGAGTTGCCGTCGTCAAGCTCCGACTCGACGGCACGCCGTCCCCACGCTCGTCGGTGGCTCGGATGACGAAGCGCCCGAACACCACCAGGTGCGGGTGAGGGCGCCTGCCTCGTGGAGGCCCGATGGAGAGACGGCAAGGGAGACCATGGGCGTGAACGTCCGGGTTTAGCGATCCCCACCTACACCACCCCTGCCCGGTCTGCGCGTACGCCACCCGCTACGAGCAGTCGCCTAGCCGTTGTGCCTGCTCCCCACCCCTCGATGTCACAGTGCTGACGGGCGAGCCGTGCCGTTATGGCGACGGGGGATGCCTGACCCATCAGATCGGAGAAGCTCGTCATAGTAGCGTGGCTGGATCAGTGATCCGCCGCCAGGACCATGAGCGCACGCCGCCGTCTCATCGCTACAAATGGCACAGATGATGGGTGCGACCAACCTTGGCCGAGGAAGAGCGTGAGGCCATTCGGCAGGCCAAGCAGCAGGTCAGTGAGGAGTCATGAGTGCGCAGCATCGCTGGATCATCGAGCGCCAGCCAGTACTCCGACCCGGCGACGGGGTGGGTCGCCAAGCATCGCCAGCACCTGCCGCCTAGTCGATGTGGCCATATTTGAATGATCACCGCCGCGTGACTCAGCGACATGACTTGGCAGGATGGCCGATGAGTGACCAAGGTCCCCATTCGCACGGACCGCTGTCTACCCGATTTCAGGGTTCAGGGTGAGTTGGCGTTGGTGGAAGTCGAAGTGCTGGCCGGGATAACGGTTCAATACGTCCTCCAGCGTCATGTAGTCCTTGAAGAACGGGTGCCCACCGTGTCGGGAAATGCATTCCGCGCAGTAGGGCCTCGTCAGTTGACCGCGCAAGGCTGCGATGCAATGAGGCAATCACCCGATCATCTTCGCGCCCATCCGGTGACGGTTGCTAGCAGCGGCGGCGGCGCGAGAGCCGTAGTAATTGATTAGGTAAACGGTCGGGTTCCGGCGTCAAGAACGCCGGCGTCAGACGCGGCTGACTCCATCAGGAAATCGCCCCAGTACACGACAATGAGGAGATTCGTTGCACGACCATGTAGCCGAACACCATATGGAACAACAACTGTCGTTGGTCCAGCGTGTGCCCCGCGTCGGCTTCGTCCAGGTGTCTTTACGCTCCGCGTCCGCGAGCAGTCGGTGGAGTTCCCCACGCGCCCGCTCTCAAGTCGTCCTCGAGCGCGGCGCGAGTGATAGTGCCGTTGCCAGCCACACCACCACGCTAAGGGAGTTTGGACGATGAGCCCTCGGTTGTCGGCACCGGTTTCTACTCGAACGCTCGCTCCACGATTCGGGCAGGCCGTGCAATCAAAACAGACGGTTTCGTCAGTCTCCAGTCCCGGTCTCGAATATCGGCGCGGCGCGTCAGTCGTTCGCAACGATCGCAGGCGAACGCTGCGACAGTCGGGTTAGTGGTGCCGGGTGCAGGGCAGCAGGTGTCGCCCTTCCAGGCCTTCGCACCCTCGTTGACGGCGATGGCCGCGATCACCAGGGCGGCGATGGGGTCGGCCCACGACCAGCCGAACAGGCTGTTGAGCGAGCAGTCCCACCAGCAGGACGGCGGACAGATAGGTGCAGAGCAGCGTCTGCTTGGAGTCTGCGACCGCCGAGAGCGAGCCGAGTTCGCGTCCTGCGCGGCGCTGCGCCCACGACAGGACGGGCATGACGGCAAGGCTGACGGCGGCCAGGGACGATCCCGACGGTGGAGTGCTCGGCCTCGCCGATGCCGAGCAGCGACCGGACGGCGTCGACGGTCACGTAGGCGGCGAAGCCGAAGAACGAGAACGCGATGATGCGCAGGGCGACGTTCTCGCGAGCTTCGGGATCCTCCCGGCGAACTGCCATGCCACCACTGCCGCGCGGAGGACACTTCGATGACCGAGTCCAGGCCGAAGCCGATCAGCGCGGTCGACGACACCCGCGCTCCCTCGGTGAGCGCGATGACGGCCTCGACGACGTTGTAGGTGATCGTCGCGGCGACGAACAACCGGATCTGCGGGACAGCAGCGTTTACGCTCCGCGACGGGCGGGCGTGGACCGGGGAGACCGAGTTCGCGCGCCATCAGCAGCAGCCCTCTCTCGTGCGTCCGAGCAGCAAGGTCGGGTCGACACGGCGAGCACCAGGCCGACCAGATCGTTGAGGGCACGTGCCGATGCGGGTCGGCCAGCTCGTAGCGGGCTGCGTCGGCCCTCGGGCACGGCGACGACCAGCCCGCAGCCACGCAGGCACGCCAGGTGGTTGGACACGATCTGGCGGGAGACGCCGATCTTGGCGTCGGCCAGGTCGGAGGGGTAGCGGCGACTCCCGCAGGCTTAGCAGGATCAGGGCCCGGGTCGCGTCCGACAGCGCGTAGCCGAACCGGGCCAGCGCGTCGGTTGCACTAGTGTCTGCATGCCCGAACGATACATAATTCCCTGTATTCAGGGAATCCTGAACTCCGAAATGTCACCTCGGAGTGATCGACAGCCCACCGGGGTTAGGAATCCCGTCATCGGTTGCCTCACCTGACGGATCGTCTGGATTGATCATCATGACGGCGAGGAAGCGGCAAGACCCCGAGGGGGGCCGGTGACCACAAAGCACCCCAACTGGCGCTGCCCCGGGGTGCGGTGCGGTCATCTACTACCGCGGCGCGTGTCACCACGCCTATGGCTGCGGTGATCATCCTGGTTGCGAGAAGTACCGGGAGGCCAAGTACCGGGCATCGAGCATGTGGCCGCTCAGCTGGTCACGAGAGCGCATCCAGCAAGCCAGCGGCAAGACCCCCGAGCGGGACACGTGACCTACACGGCCCCGGGGTAGCTGGCCCTGTTCGGTCCAGTCGCCGTGCGGATCGAGGCCGCCGTCCAACATCGCGATGACGAAGCCGTGATCAGCGCGTCCAGATCCGTGATCACCGCGCTTCGGAGGACTAGGGTACAGCCGGAAGATCGGAGGCCACCTCGTGCCTGACTCAGACGATCCAATGACGGCAGTGGTGCAGTATGTCGATGCCTTCAACAATGGCGACTCGGCAGGCATGACAGCGACATGTGCTGATCCCATGCAGATCCTCGATGGAATGTCGCCGCATGTCTGGCAGGGGCCGACCGCCGCCTCAGACTGGTG
>CAVRMG010000013.1:0-289925 GCA_963721495.1 uncultured Actinomycetota bacterium
TACATCCGCAAAAGTCTGAGTGCTGGGCCGTTCCGATTCAATCTCAGCAAGTCCGGCGTCGGGGTCAGCGTCGGGATTCCCGGCTTCCGGGTGGGAACGGGACCGCGCGGCAACTACGTGCACATGGGCCGCGGCGGGGTGTACTACCGCGCCACCTTGGGCGGGCGGCCCAAGCCAGCGGAAGGGCATCCATCACAGCCGTATCCGTCAGCATCCGGCTTCCGGCCCAGCGACGTCGTCATGGAAGACGTCACCGGCAGCACGGCTCTGGAACTGATACCCACCGGCGGTGGTGATGTCGTCGATCAGCTCAACATTGCAGCGGCTCGCATCGCCTGGGGGTGGTGGGCCACCGGCGCAGCGATCCTGCTCGGACTGCTGACCCTGCCCTACGGGCTCATCGTCTGGGCTGTCCTCGCGCCCGTCTGCATTTGGCTTGTCCTCAACGACCGAGCCCGAAAGACAGTGGTCTTGTTCTACGACGTCGAGGACGAGCACTTCACCTGGTTCGACTCGCTAGTGCGCACCTGGCCCTGGCTCACCGGCTCACAGAAGCTGTGGCGCGTTCTGCAATCGGGCAACGTTGCAACTACCTACCAGTTCAAGACCAATTCCGGCGCCAGTCGACTGATCAACCGCGTCAACGCCTCCGCGACCACCGCAGGCCCCCAGCAGTTGACGACGAACATCGCCGTTCCCGCCATCACCGCGGGAAAGGCTGCTCTGTACTTCCTGCCGGACCGCATCCTCGTGCGCGAAGGCAACCACTTCAGCGATCTGGCCTACGCCCACCTAAACGTGCATGCCAATGACACGCGGTTCATCGAAGACGGCGCCACACCCGGCGACGCCGTCCAGGTCGGCCAGACATGGCAGTACGTCAACGTCAAAGGCGGCCCGGACCGTCGCTACAAGAGCAACCGTGTGTTGCCGATAATGCGTTACGGAACATTGGATTTCGTCAGCGGGCACGGTTTGCAATGGCAGCTGCAGGTCTCACGGACAGATGCCGCAGCACCGGTGGCGCGGGTGGTGAGACCGCCCCGGCGCTCTAGCACAGGCCGCCACACCGCCGCCGGCACCTCGACATTCCGCGCCGAAACATCGCAAAGTCAGTCCAGCGCAGCCACCGACCCCGCCGCAGCCGCAGAAGGTCGCCGCAGTGCCGACAACGGCGCCCACTCCACACCCAGTCGGAAAGTCGAGTTTGTTCGCGCCGACCTCACCCGCAACCCGACACCGTATCCGGCCAGCGCTGTCACGTTCACCGCCGTCGATCTGGAAACGACGGGCTTGGATCCTGACACTCGATCGGATCGTTGAGATCGGCTTGGTCAAGTTCACCGCTGACGGCACGGTCATCGACGAGTTCGCGACACTAGTGAACAATCCTGGATCCCAGGCCGAGGCACGTGCCGTTCACGGCATCGAGGACGCCGACCTCGTCGGTGCACCGACCACCGCGCAGGTCCTGCAGGAGGCGTTCGCCTTCATGGACGGGACCGTACTCGTCGCCCACAACCTCGACTTCGAGCACCGCTTCCTCACGACCGAGGCCGGTCGAGCACGCCTACCGTTGCCCAAGTCCGTTGGTCTGTGCACGCTCCAGAGTTCGCGCCGACAACTCGACGGCCGCGCATTCAGCCTCACCGCGATGTACAAGACCGCCACCGGAGGCTGGTCTGACCAAAGACACACCGCCCTCGGAGACGCCCGCGCGGTTCGCGAAGTGCTCCTCTGGCTGCTGCGCAACTCGCCGACAACCGCTCTATCTCACCCAGGGCCCACCAGCGGTCACTGGAAGAACGTCTGAGCAATGCCCTCGTCAGCTGCCGCCCCGTCCCGCTGACACGATGCTCCGTCGCCGAACTGCTCGACTCATTCCCACAATCACCGACAGCCACGCATCGGCGACCCCACCCAGGTCGAGAAGTACACGGCACTGCTCACCGAAGCTGTCGACGACGGACGACTCACCTACGAGGAAGCCGACGCTCTCACACGCCAAGCCCGACTGACCAGGCTGACGGGACCGCAACTTCGCGAACTTCACCAGAAGGCTTGGGAGGCAACCTATCCCGATACCAAGGACGCAGACTGGGCCGCCTTGCGCCCGTCCGACGCAGGGAGATGTTCCTGCTGGCCGACGCGCTCGGCCTGTCGGACCTCGCTGAGCGGATCAACGCACGTCATCCAAGCGTGCGCAGAGCCCGAACCGCCCCCCGAAGCCCGATACCTGCGCGGACTGCGCGTAGCGATCGTCGGCGACCATAGCGAGGTGATCGACCTACGCAAGCACGCCGAGTCCTACGGCGCCAAGTTGGCCGTCAACATCACCAAGACCGTCAAGTGGATGGTCAGCTCCACACCAGACGCCGCCGACTCACGCCACACGACAGCGCGCAAGCTAGGCATCCCGATCATCACCCCAGCCGAGGGATGGGTACGACTCGACGAAGCCATCCGCGAAGCGGAACTGAACGCATTCGAACGTCAACGCGAGATCGACCGACACGCCGCGCTACGCCGACAACGAGCCGACGAAGCCGACGCATACTGGCGACCCACCTGGCGTTCGCGAAGAACTCGACCACGATCCGGAGCTCGAGCCCTGGTACGACTGACCCGACGCACCACGCGCTTCCCCCCCTAGTGTCGGGGCCCGAGCTAGCACCCAGGTCCACCGCGCCATCGACGCTCAGGACGGGGGTACGGATAACGAGTAGTGGCCTGATCGCACGCGGTTGGTTCAAGGCAGCAACGAGCGGACGTGGCCCCGACGACCGCCGCCGTTGCAGGCGACGGTGACACATTAGCGGTTCTAATCTAGACAAAGAATCATTAGCTGTACTGATGAGGTCGAACTTCCTATCGTCATATCCATGGGTTCACCGCTGTTTGTGGTCTTCGCGACCGGATTTCTGACCTCGTTCACGCTCATCGCCGCGATCGGCGCGCAGAACGCGTTCGTCTTACGTCAGGGCATCCGCCGCGAGCATGTGCTGCCCGTCGTCGCGCTGTGCACCGTGTCAGACCTGGTCCTCATCATCGCTGGCATCGCGGGTTTCGGCGCGCTGATCGCCGCCCATCCCGATGTCGTGACCGTCGCCCGACTCGGCGGGGCGACGTTCCTGGTGGGCTACGGACTGCTGGCAGCACGCCGCGCGCTCAGGCCCGGCACGCTCACCCCGTCGGAAACCGCTCCGGCGCGGCTGGCCAGTGTGCTGCTGACATGCCTGGCCCTCACCTTCCTCAACCCGCACGTCTATCTCGACACCGTCGTACTGCTGGGCGCGCTGGCCAACGAACACAAGGATGCCCGCTGGACCTTCGGTGTCGGTGCGGTCACCGCGAGCGTGGTGTGGTTCACCAGCCTGGGCTTCGGCGCGACCAGGCTCAGCGGTGTGTTCGCCAAGCCGACGACATGGCGGATTCTCGACGGTGTGATCGCCGTCATGATGATCGGGCTGGCGCTCGCGATCCTGTGGTGATGAAACAATGGGCGCATGGCGTCTGACAGTCAGGCCCCCGGCCTGCGGGAGCGCAAGAAGATGAAGACGCGTGAAGCAATCCGCCGCGAGGCGCTCCGGCTGTTCGAGGCGAACGGCTACCCAGGCACCACCGTCGAGCAGATCGCGCAGGCCGCCGACGTCTCACCCAGCACGTTCTTCCGGTACTTCTCGAACAAGGCAGCACTACTCATCCCCGACCAGCTCATGGAACCGATCATCGAGGCCTTCCTCAAGGCGCCGCCGGAGTTGTCGCCGGTGGCCGCCTACCGTCAGGCCGTCGAACAGATGTTCACCAACATGGCGAGTGTGGAGTGGGCGCCCGAGATGGCCCGCCAGCGGCTGCTGTACACCCTGCCCGAAGCCCAGGGCGCGCTGTACAGCGAATACATCCACACCATCGAACTGATCACCGAAGCCCTGGCCCTGCGTGTGAACCGCCCCGCCGACGACATCGAACTGCGCACCACCGCCGGCGCCATCACCGGAGTTCTGATGACCGCGCTGCACGGCACGCCGATGGAGCCCGAGGCGATCTATCACGCGTTGGATTTCCTGGACGCGGGACTACGGCTCACCTAAGGGGACAGATGGCCAAGAGCGTGTTCATCACCGGCGCCGCCGCCGGCATCGGTCGCGAGACAGCGCTGACGTTCGCTGCCAAGGGCTACACCGTCGGTGGTTACGACATCGACGACGTCGGCCTGGCGACACTGGCCGACCAGATCCGCAGCGCGGGCGGCACGGTCCTCACCGGCCACCTCGACGTCACCGACCACGACGAAATGCACCAGCGGGTAACCGAATTCGCGCAAGCCAACGGAAACCGGCTCGACGTGTTGATCAACAACGCCGGCATCCTGGTCTCCGGCCGCTTCGAGGAGATCGACCCGGCGGCCACCCACAAGGAGATCGACGTCAACTGCAAGGGCGTGATCAACGGGCTCTACGCCGCCTTCCCTTACCTGCGTTCCACCCCGTCGTCGGTGGTGGTCAACCTCGCCTCGGCGTCAGCCATCTACGGCCAGCCCGAACTCGCCGTCTACAGCGCCACCAAGTTCTTCATCCGCGCCATCACCGAAGCACTCGACCTCGAATGGGAGCGCTACGGCATCCGGGTGATCTCGATGTGGCCGCTGTTCGTCAAGACCGCGATGACCGACGACATGCACACCGGCACCACCGACACACTGGGCATTCACCTGACCGCCGGTGACGTCGCCGAGGCGATCGTCGCCGCGGTCGACGGGTCCGGAGTGCGAAAGGCACTGCGCCAGGTGCATTTCCCGGTCGGCATGGCGACGAAGGCCGCCACCTTCACACGCCTGCTGCCCGGTTGGGCCAATCGACAGTTTCACAAGCGGATATCGCAGTTGTGACGGGCCGGTTCGGTTCGCGCTGAGCACAACCGTTCCCGACCCTCTGGACCGGAACTAGGTTCGGCGCGCATGAACGAAGACTGGCTCGCCGTGATCGTCGGCCTGGCCCTCCTTGCGCTCGTCCTCGCCGGTGCGATCCCGGGCAGCGTGATCCCGTGACCGACCAGGACATCCACGAGACCGCGGCCACGGAACCGACGCAGCAGCGTCTCTCGGTCGGCGCCGTCGCTGCCGGTGTTCTGGTCGTCATCGCACTCGGTGCGGTCACCCGGTATCTGGAGAACCAGGTGCCACACTGGGCGGCCGGAACCCCGTTCGCGCGGGTCGCGAAGTCAATCGAATTCCCTGTGTACGCCATCGCTTTGGGGTTGATCGGCAATCTGATCCTGACGAAGCTGACGCTCCGCGACACGCTGTCGGCGGGTTTTCGCACGGAGTTCTTCATCAAGACGGGCCTGGTGCTGCTCGGCGCGTCGATCAATCTCAAGCTACTGGTGACGGCCGCGGGGCCGGCGATCATTCAGGCTCTGCTGCTCATCTCGACCGTGTTCGGCTTCACCTGGTGGCTCGGCGGACGACTCGGGTTGGACGACAAACTGCGCGCACTGCTGGCCTCCGCGGTGTCCATCTGCGGGGTGAGCGCAGCCATCGCGGCCGCGGGCGCCGTGCAAGCCAAACGGGAACAGCTTGCCTACGCCGCGTCACTGGTCATCGTGTTCGCGCTGCCGTCGATCTTCCTGCTGCCCTGGCTGGCTCACCTGCTGGGTCTGTCGGACGTCGTCGCCGGCGCGTGGATCGGCGGCAACATCGACACCACCGCGGCCGTCGCGGCCTCCGGTGCGATCGCGGGTGAGGACGCACTGCAGATCGCCACGATCGTCAAGACCACCCAGAACGCGTTGATCGGTGTGGTGGCCATCGGGCTCACCGCCTATTTCGCGCTGAAAGTCGAGCGCACCGACGAACGGGCACGGCCGACGCTGGGCCAGTTCTGGGAACGATTCCCCAAGTTCGTGTTGGGTTTCCTGGCGGCGTCGGTGATCGGCACGCTGTATCTGCAGTTCGCCGGTTCCGACGGCAAGTCGACCATCGCCACCGTCAACGATCTGCGCACCTGGTTCCTCATCTTCGCGTTCGTGGCCATCGGCCTCGAGTTCTCGCTGAGCGGTCTCAAGGAGGCCGGCTGGCGTCCGATCGCATTGTTCGCCTCCGCGACGGTGGTCAACATCGTGGTGGCACTGGGTCTGGCGGTCGTGTTGTTCGGCAGTTTCTCGATCAGCTAGGCCCAGATGCCGATACTCTCGCGCCGTGCGGACACAGTGGAGCAGACGGGGATTCCTCGGGATGGCAGGCGCGGCCGGCCTGCTTCTGGCGGCGTGCTCGTCAGACAAGTCCGCCTCGGGTAAGCCCGGCGGCGCTGTCACCGTCAAACACGCCTTCGGTGAGACGACGGTCTCGGCTGCACCCACCCGGGTGGTCAGCGCCGGCTTCACCGAACAGGACAGCCTGCTGGCAGTCGGCATCGTGCCGATCGCCACCACCGAGTGGTGGGGCGCCCAACCGTTCGCGGTGTGGCCGTGGGCCCAGCCCAAGCTCGGGCCCGCACAGCCGGTAGTGCTCAACCTCGACAACGGAATTCAGGTCGACCAGATCGCCGCGCTCAAACCCGACCTCATCGTCGCCACCAACGCCGGCGTCGACGCCGACACCTACCAGAAGCTGTCCGCGATCGCGCCGACCATTCCGCAGTCCGGCGGCGACGCGTTCTTCGAGCCGTGGAAGGACCAGGCGGCCACCATCGGCCTGGCGGTGTTCCAGGACGACGCGATGAAGGCGCTCATCAAGGCCGTCGACGACAAGTTCACCTCCGTCGGCGCCGCCAACGAGCAGTTCAAGGACAAGAAGGTGGTCCTGCTGCAGGGAACGCTGTGGGAGAACAGTGTTGTCGCGACCATGCCGGGTTGGCGCACCGATTTCCTGACGCAGATGGGTTTCACCGTTGCCGACAGCATCAAGTCCTACGAGCGCGACCACCGCGCCTTCATCCCCCTCGACAAGGCAGCCTCGGCTCTCGACGACGCCGACGTGCTGATCTGGTCCACCGAGAGCGATGCCGACCAGGCCGGCCTGCTGGCCAACCCGGCCGTCGCGGCGCTGCGCGCCACCAAGCAGAACCGGAATGTGTTCACCGGCAACGACCTTGCCGGTGCGATCGCGTTCTCGTCGGTGCTGTCCTACCCGGTGGTCGCCGACCGGCTGCCGCCGCTGCTCGCCAAGGCGCTGGGCTAGCTTCTACTCTTCGATATCGAGTACCGGCGTGGGCCGCTGGAACCCTCGGGTGACGACGACAAGCCAGATGAACCCGACTGCCAGCCAGGCCAATCCGATTTTCAGTGCCAATCCGGACAGGCTGGTCCACAGCCACGCCGTGAGGAGGAAACCGATGAGCGGCAGGATCAGGTACCGCACCGTCGCGGCGCCGGAACGCTCGCGTTGGTCGATGAAATAATGCTTGATCACCGACAGGTTGACCACCGAGAATGCCACCAGCGCACCGAAACTGATCAGGGACGCCAAGATCCCCAGGTCGATGACGAGGGCGAGCAGCGACACCACGCTGACCACCAGGATGGCCCAGACGGGCGTGCTGAATCGCAGTGAAACATGGCCGAAGACCCGCTTCGGCAGGACGCCGTCGCGACCCATGGCGAACAGGATGCGGGCCACCGAGGCCTGCGAGGTGAGCGCGGAACCGAGCGCCCCGGCGACGTAGGCCGACGTGAAGAACGTGTTGAGGAACTGCCCGCCCGCCGCCGCCATCACATCGAGCGAGCCCGAGTCGACATCGGCGAACTGATTGGACGGGAACACCAACTGCGACAGGTAGGCCAGGGCGATGAAGATCAGGCCCGAACCGACGGTGGCGATCATGATCGCCCGCGGGACGTTGCGCTTGGGATCCTTGGCCTCCTCGGACAGCGTTGAGACAGCATCGAATCCGAGGAAGGACAGACACAGCACCGCGGCGCCCGCCGCGATGACGCTGAATCCGCTGGCCGTTCCGTCGCCGGTGAACGGAGCCATCAGGTCAACGCTGCCCCTGCCGGACAGCTTGACCAGCGACAGCACGATGAAGGTCACGATGAAGATCGACTGCACGGCGATGATGACGACGTTGGCCCGTGCCACCGACACGATGCCGACGATGTTGAGGATCGTCACGATGACGATGGCCACCAGGACAAACACCCACGCCGGAATCGCCGGGAAGGCGGCCTCCAGGTAGATGCCGATGACGAGGTAGTTGATCATCGGCAGGAACAGGTAGTCCAGCAACAGTGACCAACCGGACAGGAATCCGATCGGTGCGCCGAAACTCTTCTGCGAGTAGGTGTATGCCGATCCCGCCACAGGGTAGGCAATCGCCATCCAGGCGTAAGACAGCGCGGTGAAGAACATCGCGATCAGCGTCACGACGTAGGCCACCGGCAACCGGCCGCCGGTGGTCTCCGTGACGATGCCGTAAGTGGTGAACACGGTGAGCGGCACCATGTACACCAACCCGAAGAACACCAGCGCCGGCAGGCCGAGCGCGCGCTTCAGGTGGCCCTCGTGTTCCTCGAACAATGGGTTGCCGGCTGAAGCGTTGGTAGGCACAGTCATGGCGCTGCCTTTCAGTTGGTGGCCGTATATGCCGGTTGGCCGTGCAGGTAGGTGGCGCGCACCCCGAGAGCGGGAAGTTCGAGTGCGGGGGTAGTACGCGGGTCGCGGTCCAGCCAGAGCAGGTCGGCGCTGGCACCCGGTGTGATCCGGCCCCAATTGTCCTCCGCGAAGGCCTGATACGCGACTCCTGCGGAATACGCCGACAGCGCGCGCTCGATCGGTAGGGCCTCGTGCGGCGTCCAGCCGCCCTCCGGCTCGCCGTCGGCGGTCCGCCGCGACACCCCGACCGCGATGCCCTCCAGTGGCGCTCCCGAGGAAACCGGCCAGTCCGAACCGAGCGCCAGCGGTGCACCCGAATCGACCAGGGTCTGCATCTGGTACTGCCGGTCGGAGCGCTCGACGCCGAGGCGTGGGATGGTCAGCACCGTCATCAGCGCATCCATCTGCGCCCACAGTGGCTGCATGTTGGGGATGACGCCCAGCTCGTGGAACCGGCCGAGGTCGGCGTCGTCGACCAGTTGGCAATGAGCGATAACCGGTCTGCGATCACGTTCCCCGTTGCGCGCAACCACATACTCGATGGCGTCCAGCGCCTGACGCACCGCCGCGTCACCGATGGCGTGGATGTGGATCTGCAGTCCCAACTCGTCGACGCGGCGCGCCGCCTCGGCCAGCGAGTCGCCTTCCCAGTTGCGCATTCCGTGACTGTGCAGACCCGAACAGTAGGGCTGCAGTAGCGCACCGGTCTCGTTCTCGACCACGCCGTCGGCGAAGAACTTCACCGTCTGCGCGGTCAGCAGCGGAGAGCCGACGTCGTCGACCAGCCGCCGGGACTCCCCGTAATCGCCAACCTGCGAATCGAAGTGGCGAGGATCGGCGTACAGCGCGAGATTGAACCGCATCCGGAGCAGACCGCGGCGGGCCGCCTCGACGTAGGTGAGGACATCGGCGGGTTCGGACCAGGCATCCTGCACCCAGGTGACCCCGCGCGCCAGGTAATAGTCGGCGGCTGTGCCCAGCGCTGCGATGCGCACCTCCTCGTCGCGCGCGGGCATCACGTTCGCGACGAGATCGACTGCGCCCCACTCGCGTAACGTGCCGAGCACAGATCCGTCGTCGCGGTGCGGGATCTCACCGAGGACCGGGTCGGGGGTGTCCGGCGTGATGCCGGCCCGTTCGATGGCGGCGGTGTTGCACCACACCGTGTGGTAATCCCAGGCCCGCAGCACCACCGGGCGGTCCGGGACGGCGGCGTCGAGCCAGCGTGCGTCGAACAGTCCACCGGGCGCCAGGCTGCCGTCGTAGGAGGCACCCATGATCCACTCTTCGTCGGGGTGATCCTCCGCGTATTGCTTTACCGCCGAGACGATTTCGTCGACGGACTGGCAGGGGCGGACGGCCGGGCCGACGGCCTCCAACCCGCCGTAGAGCGGATGCGCGTGACCGTCGCCGAAGGACGGCATGAGAAATCCACCGTCCAGATCGACCTCGTCGGCACCCGCGCCGAGGCCAGCTCGCGTGCCTGGTCGCCCGCCGCGCGCACCACACCGTCGTCGACGAACAGCGCGTCGCTGTTCTGCTCGCCGGTCCAGATCACGCCACCGGTGAACAGCGTGGGCCGCCCGCTCACTTGACCACCGCCGTCGCAAAATGGCCGCCACCGTAGCGCTGCGCCGCGTCGACGGCGGCGGTGAACCTGCGGTGGGTATCCGGCCGCCGCGTCGACAGGAACGGGAACCGTGCGAGCCGGTCACGGCGCTGTGACGGGGTGGTGCGCGGCAGCGGTGCGGGCGCGGTCATGGTGATCATCGGCCTCCTCACGGATTCGACGCCCCCAGTGTTGCCTGATATTGCCGCCGAGAAGCCCTTTCTGTACACGAAATGCGAGTGGTGATGTCAGAAGGTGACTTCTGGGCGGACAATTGCGGATCCGGACCGCCCGCTGGGCCGGTGCCGCTGCGATCTGCTTGGATAACCGCGTGACCAGCCGGGAACTCGAAGACGCCGACCACCCGAGCGGCTTCGCCTCGGTCGGGTCCGTCTACTACCCCGTATTCGTCGCGGTCTTCACCGCGCTGGTGATCATCTCCAACGTCACCGCCACCAAGGGCGTCGCGTTCGGCCCGATCATCACCGACGGCGGCTTCATCGTCTTCCCCCTCACCTACGTCATCGGCGACGTGCTGTCCGAGGTGTACGGGTTCAAGGCCGCGCGGCGGGCGATCTTCCTCGGGTTCTCGATGAACATCCTGGCGGCGCTCGCCTTCTGGATCACGATCTATCTGCCGGCCGCCGACTTCTATCAGAACCAGGCGGCATTCGAGAATGTCGTGCACGCCTACACCCAGCTGATCGTCGCGGGACTGGCCGGCTTCATCGTCGGGCAGACGCTCAACGCGTGGGCGGTGGTGGCGATCAAGGAACGCACCAAGGAGAAGCACCTGTGGGCCCGGCTGGTGGGCTCGACGTTCATCGGCCAACTCGGTGACACGCTGGTGTTCTGCGCGATCGCGGCAAGTGCCATCGGTATCAACACTTTTCACGACTTCGCCGTGTACACCGCGCTCGGCTGGTTCTACAAGACGGCGGTCGAGGTGGTCATGCTGCCGATCACCTACCGGGTGATCGCGTACGTCAAGCGACACGAACCCACCTATGAACCGATGATGTGAATTATGGGAGCTCTGAGTGATTGCTAAGGCTCCTCTGGCGTACTGATAAAGCACTGGCGGCGCCTGGTTACCCGGCGGTAACGTCGGTTCATGAGCACCACATTGGATGTGAGAATCGTCGACTTGGTGCGCGATTACGGGGATTGCGCACTACTGCTGGAATGCGGCGGAACCGCCGAGGTACTCGCGTGGACGAGCGCGCTGCAGCAGGCTGAACTGCCCGGCGTCCTCGACATCGTTCCCGCCTCACACACGGTCCTGCTGAAGCTCGCCGCCCCCCGCTACCAGGCGCCCACCCGGCACCGGCTGAGCCGGCTACGGCTCCGCCAGGAGGACATCGTCGAGCACCCCGTCGACGGCCGCGCTGACGTCGTGATCGACGTGGTGTACGACGGCGCCGACCTCGTCGAGGTGGGACGGCTGACCGGGCTGGACCCCGTCGGGGTGATCGCGGCCCACACCGGCACCCTGTGGCGGGTCGGATTCGGCGGATTCGCGCCCGGGTTCGCCTACCTCGTCGGTGGCGATCCCCGGCTGCACGTACCGCGCCGCGACGAACCCCGAACCCGGGTGCCCGCCGGGGCCGTCGGCCTGGCCGGCGAGTTCAGCGGCGTCTACCCTCGCGAATCACCCGGCGGGTGGCAATTGATCGGGCACACCGACGCCGCGTTGTGGGACATCGACCGCCCCGAGCCCGCGCTGCTGACGCCGGGCAAATGGGTCCAGTTCAGGGCTGTGTAGGGAGGCGTGTCATGACCACACTGGAGATTCTGCGCACCGGGCCGCTGGCCCTGGTGGAGGACCTGGGCCGTACCGGGATGGCGCACCTGGGAGTCACCCGCTCGGGTGCGGCGGATCGGCGCTCACACACCCTGGCCAATCGGCTGGTGGCCAACCCCGACGACCGCGCCACCGTCGAGGTGATGTTCGGCGGTTTCTCCGCACGCGTGCGGGGCGGTGACATCGACGTCGCGGTGACCGGCGCCGACACCGATCCCACCGTGAACGGAAAACCGTTCGGCACCAACAGCATCCACCACGTTCGCGACGGCGAGGTGATCTCGCTGGGCTCGCCGCACGCGGGCCTACGCAGCTACCTGGCGGTCCGTGGTGGCGTCGACGTCGAACGGGTGCTGGGGTCGCGCAGCTACGACGTGATGTCGGCGATCGGGCCGCGGCCACTGCAGGCCGGCGACGTGCTGCCGGTCGGGACGCACACCGACGAATACCCCGAACTGGATCAGGCACCGGTTGCCGCGATCGAGGGCCGGCTGCTGGAACTGCGGGTGATGCCGGGACCGCGGGACGACTGGTTCGCCGACCCCGACGCCCTGGTGCACAACGTGTGGGTGGCCTCGGACCGCAGCGACCGGGTGGGGATGCGGCTGACCGGGACGCCGATGCGCTACCGCGATCCGGACCGCCAGCTGCCGTCGGAGGGCGCCACCCGCGGGGCGATCCAGGTGCCGCCCAACGGGCTGCCGGTCATTCTCGGCCCCGACCATCCGGTGACCGGCGGCTATCCGGTGGCAGGCGTGGTGATCGACGCCGATATCGACAAGGCGGCGCAGATCCGGCCGGGCCAGACGGTGCGCCTGCACTGGGCGCGGCCCAGGGGCTAGGCAGCAGAACTGCCACCGCTCCCACCACACGCGTTGCCCGTCGCGTCCCCACATGTCCGTTCCATGCGATAGAACGAACATGTGCACACCCAGGTCCACACCGCCCGCCTGGTTCACACCGCCGATGTGGACAACGAGGCACGCGAAGACGCGCGCCGGATGTTGGCCGACGCGTTCGCCGGCGATTTCAGCGACGCCGACTGGGAGCACTGCCTGGGCGGTATGCATGCGGTGATCTGCCACCACGGCGCGCTGATCGCCCACGCGTCGGTGGTGCAGCGGCGACTGTTCCATCGCGGTGCCGCACTGCGCTGCGGCTACATCGAAGCGGTGGCGGTGCGCGAGGACTGGCGCGAGAAAGGTCTGGGAAGCGCCGTCATGGACGCCGTCGAACAGGTGATCCGTGGCGCCTACCAACTGGGCGCGTTGAGGGCCGCCGAGGACGCCCATGGTTTTTACACCGCCCGCGGGTGGCAGCGCTGGGAGGGCGAGACGTCGGTGCTCGCGCCCACGGGTCTGACGCGCACACCCGATGACGACGGAAACGTCTTCGTGTTGCCGATCGGCCTGGAACTGGACAGCTCGGCCGAACTGGTGTGTGACTGGCGGGACGCCGACGTCTGGTGACCCCGGCGTACGTTGGGTGAAGTGACACAGAGTCCACCAGAATCGTTCCGCCCCAACAGGGAATCATTCGACAACCTCTATCGCGGAGAGCCGGCGTTCCCCGGCGGACCGCCGCCGGGCGCCATCCCGTGGGACGTCGGGCAGGCCCAGCCCCGTCTGATGGAACTCGAAGCGCTCGGCGCGATCAACGGCGAAGTGCTCGACATCGGCTGCGGCCTGGGTGACAACGCGATCTTCCTGGCGTCGCGTGGGCACTCGGTGACCGGGCTGGACGGCTCACCGGCGGCCATCGACCGGGCCCGTGCCCGGGCCGCCGATGCGGGCCAGCAGGTGCGCTTCGATGTGGCCGACGCCACCGAACTCGCCGGCTACGACGGGGCGTTCGACACGGTGATCGACAGCGCGTTGCTGCACTGCCTCGACGACGACGGCCGGCGGGCCTACGCCGCGGCGCTGCACCGCGCGACCCGGCCCGGGGCCCGGTGGTTCATCTCATGCTTCTCCGACGGGAACGTCAACGGCGTGATCACGCCGATGGGCGCGGTCCCGGAGGACGTCATCCGCGACACCCTGGCCCGCACCGGCTGGCGCATCGACTTCCTGGGCTCCACCACCTATCTCGGCAACACCGCGGGATTCACCGGGGGCCTGGACGGACTGCCGCCCGAGGTGCTCGCGGCGATGCCGCCCGAGCGGCTCGAAGCGGTCCGGCAGACGGGCGAGCGGATGGCGACCATCCTGCCGCTGATCGACGGCGACCGGGTGTTTCTGCCGTTCACCGTGGTGCACGCCACCCGGATCGGCTGACCTCACAGCCGTCCCCCGCTCCGGTGAGGGCAAGTTCACGGCGCCGGCCGGGCCGAGACGCCGCGGCAACGGCTGGGTAATGCCCGCGAAACATGCGCTGCATACACAGGACGCATGAGTGAGCCTGACTGGGCACCGCTCACCGGTTACCGGGTGGCGGTGACCTCCGCGCGCCGTTCGGACGAACTGTGCGCGCTGCTGCGCCGCCGCGGGGCGACCGTGTGCGCGGCGCCGGCGATCGAGATGGTCGCACTGCCCGACGACGAGGAACTGCAGCGGCACACCGAGGCGTTGATCGCCGCACCGCCCGACATCGTGGTGTCCACCACCGGCATCGGCTTTCGCGGCTGGATGGCCGCGGCCGACGGTTGGGGCCTGGCCGCCGAACTGACCGCCGCGCTGTCGCGGGGCAGGGTGGTTTCGCGGGGACCGAAGGCGACCGGGGCGTTGCGTGCCGCCGATCTGCCCGAGGAATGGTCACCGGACTCCGAGTCGTCGCGGGAGGTGCTGCACTACCTGCTGGAGTCCGGTGTGGCGGGCCGGCGCATCGCGGTGCAATTGCACGGCGCCACCGACGAGTGGGACCCGTTCCCCGAGTTCCTCGACGAACTGCGCGCCGCCGGGGCGCAGGTGGTGCCGATCCGGGTGTACCGGTGGCGGCCGACACGTCGCGGCGGCGCGTTCGACGCGTTGGTGACGGGCATCGCCGAGCAGCAGTTCGACGCCGTCAGCTTCACGTCGGCGCCCGCCGTCGCCGCGACGCTGATGCGGGCCCGCGAACTCGGCATCGAGGACGCCGTGCTGGCCGCGCTGCGCGCCGGTGTGCACGCCATGTGTGTCGGGCCGGTGACCGCACGCCCGCTGGTGCGCCTCGGTGTGCCGACGTCGGCGCCGGAGCGGATGCGGCTCGGTGCCCTGGCCCGGCACATCACTGACGAACTGCCGCTGCTGCGTTCCCGCATGGTGTTGGCCGCCGGGCACCGGGTGGAGATCCGCGGCAACTGTGTCCTCGTCGACGGATCGGTGAGGTCGCTCTCGCCGGCCGGGATGGCGACCATGCGCGCACTGGCGAACCGGCCTGGCACCGTGGTGTCGCGGCGCGATCTGCTGGCCGCCCTGCCCGGGGCCGGCTCCGATACCCACGCGGTGGAAACCGCGGTGCTGCGACTGCGGACCGCGTTGGGCGACAAGAGCATTGTCGCGACGGTGGTCAAGCGGGGCTACCGGCTGGCCCTTGACGAGGGTGACGAGGGTGCGGCATGAACCTACTGCTGGTCGCGCACGGCACCCGCAAACCCGTCGGTGTGTCGATGATCGGTGAACTGGCCGAACGGGTCGGCGACACCCTGCAACGCCGGGTGCGGTTGGCGTTCGTCGACGTGCTGGGACCCACGCCCGGTGAGGTGCTCAGTCACCTGCCGGGTCCGGTGGTCCTCGTCCCGGCGTTCCTGTCCAGCGGCTACCACGTCCGCCACGACATCCCCACCCACATCGCGGCCAGCGGGCACCCCGACGTCACGGTGACCCGCGCGCTGGGACCGTGCCCGGAGACGGTCCGGGTGCTCACCTACCGCTTGCTGGAATCCGGTTGGCGTCCTGGCGATTCCGTGGTGCTGGCCGCGGCCGGCACGTCGGACCCCCGGGCCCGGTCCGACCTGCGCGTCACCGCCACACTGCTGTCGGCGGCCATCGGCGCCCGGGTGGAACTCGCCTACGCAGCCACCGGCGAACCCCGCGTCGCCGATGCGGTGTCCGCGGCGCGCCGGTCAGGGGCCCGCCGCGTCGTCGTGGCGTCCTACCTGCTGGCCGACGGATTGTTCCAGGATCGGTTGCGCGCGTCGGGCGCCGACCTCGTCACCGAACCGCTCGGCCTGCATCCGAGCACGGTGAAACTGATCGCCAACCGGTTCCGTCGGGCCCGCCTGCCACTGCCCGCCTGACCGAACCGGCTGTCGGATCCTGGGGTCCCCGGCGTCAGGCCGGCAAGTTGTTGAGCACTTCTGTCATTTGCTTCTTGGTATCCCCGGCAATCTTCTCGAAAAGCAACTTCATCGCCGGGGCCGTGACCACGGCCAGCCCGTGCATCGTGAGGTCCGCCCGGTAGCTGATCTTGGCCCCGTCGGGGGCGGTCGTGACGACGATCGTGTCGGTCGAGGTCGCCGAGTCGTTGCGCCCTTCGAACACCAGCTTGGTATCGGTGACCTCTTTGAGCACGTATTCGAGTTCGGTCGACACGCCAAGGATTTTGGAGACATTGCGCCACCGACTTCCGACGCGCAGTGGGCCGCTGTCGATCCTGGTGCAACTCTGGGTGCCGGGATCCCACTCCTCGGCGTTGGCGAAATCTTTGAGGTAGGACAGCACACGCTGAGGCGGAGAGGTGACGGTGAAGGTGCGTTCAACAGTGGGCATGACGGACGGATACCCCGCAGCACGCGAATTCAGTCCGAGCGGCCCACTTCGACGTGGCCGTCGGCGGTGACCCGCGCGGCGTAGACGGGCACGCCCACCGCCGGATCGTCGAGGCAAACACCGTCCTGCAAGGCGAATGCCTGCTTCTTGATGGGCGACTGCACGACCGCCCGGCCACCACGGTCGCCGACCAGCCCGCGCGACAGCACCGCCGCACCCGAGAACGGATCGATGTTGCCCACGGCGTGCACGCTGCCGTCGTCGAGCCGGAACAGTGCGGCCTGGGCACCGTCGTCGAGCAGGACGCCGACTCCGCGCCCGGCGATCAGCCGGTCGTAGCGGCAGGCGACCGTCCAGACGTGGACGTCATCAACCAGGGTCACTTCGACTCCTTCCGGAGGCTGGGCATTCCGATGGGCACCTTGCGGCCCGACCGCTGGGTGAATTGCACAGTGGGATCGGCTGTTTCGGGAGCATTGACGAACGTGACGAACCGGGACAGCTTGTCGGGGTCGTCCAGCACGCCCTTCCATTCGCAGGCGTACCCCTCGACGTGGCGGGCCATGGCCGCCTCGAACTCCTCGGCCAGACCCAGTGAGTCGTCGCAGATCACCTCGCGCAGATGGTCGAGCCCGCGGTCGAGGCTCTCCACCCAGGGTGCGGTGCGCTGCAGGCGTTCGGCGGTACGGATGTAGAACATCAGGAAGCGGTCGATGTAGCGCACCAGCGTCTCGGTGTCGAGGTCACCGGCCAGCAGCTGGGCGTGCCGGGGCGTCATGCCGCCGTTGCCGCCGACGTAGAGGTTCCAGCCGGTTTCGGTGGCGATGACACCGACGTCCTTGCCGCGCGCCTCGGCGCATTCCCGTGCGCAGCCGGACACACCCATCTTGATCTTGTGCGGAGCCCGCAGCCCCCGGTAGCGCAGCTCCAGATCGATGGCCAGTTGCACCGAATCCTGCTGGCCGTAGCGGCACCAGTCGCTTCCCACACAGCTTTTCACGGTCCGCAGCGACTTACCGTAGGCATGCCCGGACTCCATGCCACCATCGACGAGCCGCTTCCAGATCAACGGCAACTCCTCGACCCGGGCGCCGAACATGTCGATTCGCTGGCCGCCGGTGATCTTGGTGTAGAGCCCGAATTCCTTGGCGATCTCCCCGATCAGGATGAGTTGGTCCGGCGTGATGTCGCCGCCGGGCACCCGCGGCACCACCGAGTAGCTGCCGTTCTTCTGAATGTTCGCCAGGAAGTGGTCGTTGGAGTCCTGCAGCGCGGCCTGCTCACCGTCGAGGATGTGGTCGCTGCCGGTCGATGCGAGTATTGATGCGACGACGGGTTTGCAGATGTCGCAACCGGTTCCGATGCCGAACCGCTCGATCAGGCCACTGAAGGTCCGGGTCCCGGTGGCCGTCACGATCTCGTACAACTCGGCCCGCGACCGGCCGAAGTGCTCGCACAGCACTTTGGACTGCTGCACACCTTCGGCCTCGAGCAACTGCTTGAGCAATGGCACGCAGGATCCGCACGAGGTGCCCGCGGAGGTGCAGGCCTTCAGGGCCGGCACATCGGTGCAACCACCGCAGATGGCGTCCTTGAGATCACGCTTGGCAACGTTGTTGCAGGAGCAGATCTGCGCGTCGTCGGGCAGCGACCCAACACCCAATACTGCTGCACCGGAGTCTGATTGGGGAACGATCAGCGCCAACGGGTCACCGGGGAGCTGACCGCCGACCATCGGCCGAAGCACACCGTAGGCCGACGCGTCACCCACCAGAACGCCACCCAGCAGCGTCCGGGCGTCGTCGGAGAGCACCAGTTTGGCGTACGTCTGGTTGCCCGCGTCATTGACGACGACTTCGAGGCAGTCCGGGGTGGCGCCCATCGCGTCGCCGAAGCTGGCCACGTCGACCCCGAGCAGCTTCAATTTGGTCGACAGGTCCGCGCCCGGGAACTCCGCCACGCCGCCCACCAGACGGTCGGCGACCACCTCGGCGGTGGTGTATCCAGGGGCCACCAGACCGTAACAGCGGCCCTCGATCGCGGCCACCTCTCCGACCGCGTATACGTTGGGATCGGCTGTGGCACAAGATGAATCGGTCAGCACGCCGCCACGTTCGGCGATCGCCAGGCCGGCGGCCCTGGCCAGTTCGTCGCGAGGTCGCACACCCGCGGCGAAGACCACCACGCCGGCGTCGACAACGGTGCCGTCCGACAGCGTGACCACCAGCGTTCCGTCCGCGGTCGGCTCGATCGACTGCGTGCCGACCAAGACGTGGACGTCGATACCCAGGCCGCCGATCATCCGGCCCAGCAGCGCACCGCCGGCCTCGTCGAGTTGGACCGCCATCAACCGGGGCGCCATCTCGACGACATGCGGCGTCATCCCGAACGTGCGCAGTGCGTTGGCCGCTTCCAGGCCCAGCAGACCGCCCCCGATGACGACGGCGTCGCGGGTGCGGCCCACCGCGAGCGCCGCGCCCACATCGGCGCGGATCGCATCGAGGTCGTCCAGCGTGCGGTAGACGTGACAACCGGGCAGGTCGTGGCCCGGCACGGGCGGCACGAACGCGGAGGAACCGGTGGCCAACACCAGTGCGTCATAGCCGAACCGTTCACCGGACGCGGTGACCACGGCCTTGGCGTCGCGGTCGACCGTGGCGACGGGGCTGTCCAGGATCAGCCGGACGCGGTCGTCGTCGCGGTAGCGGTTACCTGGGAGCGCGAGACGGTCGCGGTCCCAGTGCTCGGTGTAGGAGGTCAGCGCAACGCGGTCATAGGCGGCGTCGGCCTCCTCGGCCAGGACGGTGATCCGCCAGGCCGAGGCGGTGTCGCGGGCCCGCAGCGCCTCGACGAAGCGGTGCCCGACCATGCCGTGTCCGACGACGATCACGTCTTTTACTGCCTGCATCGGCCGAGGTTATGAACCCGATATTGCCGCGATGTCGTCTGAGCGTGACACCGCAGTCACGGTGTTCTCACGGTCGGGATGGGCCGACTGTGAACCGTTCGCTGTCGGTGAACGCCCAGGTGGAACTTGAGCGCCATTGGCTCACGTTCTATCTCAGACAGACCGGTGAGGTGCCGGTCGGACACCGCAGCCAAGGAGTGAACATGAGCAACCATCCGAATATGACCCTGTGGGCGCGACCTGCGTGGAGCGCTGACCGGTTTGTCCGCGATTTCTTCGGCCCGGCCTCGGCCACCGACTGGTTCAAGCCGCTACCCGCGGCCTTCAACCCGGCCGCCGAGATCGCCAAGGACGGCGACGACGCCGTGGTCCGACTCGAACTGCCGGGCATCGACATCAGCCGGGACGTCAACGTCGACGTCGAGGACGGCCGCCTGGTCGTCCACGGCGAGCGCCGTGACGAGCACGCCCCCGAGGATCCCGCCAAGGACGCCCGCGTCCTGCGCGAGGTCCGCTACGGGGCTTACCGCCGGTCGTTCGCCCTGCCCGAACACATCACGGGCGACGACGTCACCGCGTCCTACCACGCCGGTGTGCTGACCGTGCGGGTGGCCGGTGCGCACAAGGCGCCGGAAGCCCCTGGCGCGCAGCGCATCCAGATCGAAAGCAACTAACTGACTCCAGAAGCCACTTTGTGACACGAATCCGCCCCTGCGGGAGCCGTCACAAAGTGGCTTCTCGGCGTCACTTCCAGCGGGCCAGGATCTCGTTGGCCCGCGCCGCCAGCGCGAACTGGAAGAACGGGCCGAAGCTGATCCGGCCCACCCCGAGCGGCCCGAACGACGACGGGTCGTCCTGATCCGGCAGTGCAATCGCGTTGATCGGCAGCGGCAACTCAGATGCCAACCGGCGCGACGTATCCGAATCATGCCGGCCCACCGGATACAGGCAGTCCGCGCCGGCGTCGGCGCACAGTTTCAGCCGCGCAATCGCCCGGTCGACCCGGTCGCTCTCGTCGCCGTCCTGGCGCACGAACAGATCCGTGCGGGCGTTGATCACCACATGGACACCCGCGGCTTCGGCGGCTTTGCGCAACCCGCCGACCAGTGCCGCGTGCTCCTCGGCCGTGCGCAGTCGCTTGCCCTCCGAATGCACGGTGTCCTCGATGTTGAGCCCGACCGCGCCGACCGCGAGCAGTCCGTCGATCAATCGCTGCGGGTCTTCCCCGTACCCGGATTCGATGTCCACCGAAATCGGGACGGCCACCTTGGCGGTGATCTGCGCCACCCGGGTCACCAGGTCGTCGAACGTCATGCCCTCGCCGTCGGGCTTGCCCACCGAATCGGCCACCGGGTGACTGCCGACGGTGAGCGCGGCGAATCCGGCGTCGACGGCCAGTGCCGCCGACCACGCGTCCCACACCGTCGGCAACACCACCGGGTCACCCGGTTTGTGCAGGGCCAGCAGTGCATTTGCCCGCTTGCCGAGTTCCGCAGTGTCAATGTCGCTCATCGAATCTCCTACTAGGTCGTATCTACTGGGCACGCTGGACGTGACCGGGGTCACGTCCTGATGGTGAAATCGATAGCATCAGGTGTCGTAACGTGATCCCTGACACCCTTCAGCCCAAGGAGGTCGCTTGTCCAGCACCACCGAACTAGACGAACTGCACGCACTGATCGGCGGACTCCGCAGGTGCGTGAATTCGCTGCGGTCGCGCTACGGGGACAACCCCGCGACGCGCCGCATCGTCCTGGACGCCGAGCGCATCATCAGCGACGTCGATTTGCTCGACCACGATGCGAACGACCTGGACCTGGGTCGTCACACCGCCACGCATTCCGGTGAGAAGATCGGTGTCCCCGACACGCAGTACGACTCCGAGTTCTGGCGGGACGTCGACGACGAAGGTGTGGGCGGCCATCACAAGTGAGCAGCCGCTCGCGCCTGACCGCTCCCGCTTCAGCACGCCCACAGCCCCAGCCGCCGAAAGGGAAACCGACTAGATGAGCGCGCCCGCAACAAACCGGCCCGGTAACGGGACCGGTGTCTTCTCGCCGACCAGGGCGGCGATCCTGCAGCGGACCCTGCGCACCGACAGCTGGCTGAAGTCACCCATCCTCACGGACCTGGGTTTCGCGGCGTTCGTCATCTACGCGACGGTCCGGGCGTTCATGCAGAAGTGGTACTACGTCGCCGACTACCACTACCTGACGCCGTTCTACTCGCCCTGCATCAGCAAGGGGTGCACACCTGAGGCCAGCCACTTCTGGCCGCAGATTCTGCCCGACGTGTGGTGGCTGCCCTTCGCGGCGTTGTCGCTGCCGTTTCTGCTGCTGTTCCGGCTGACCTGCTACTACTACCGCGGGGCCTACTACCGATCGGTGTGGCAGTCGCCGACCGCCTGCGCGGTGGCCGAGCCGCACGCGAAGTACACCGGTGAGACCCGGCTTCCGCTGATCATCCAGAACACGCACCGGTATTTCTTCTACATCGCCGGGATCATCTCGGTGATCAACACGTACGACGCGATCATCGCCTTCCACTCACCGTCCGGGTTCGGGTTCGGCCTGGGCAACGTGATCCTCGTCGTGAACGTGGTCATGTTGTGGGTGTACACGCTGTCCTGCCACTCCTGCAGGCACATCGCCGGTGGCCGGCTCAAGCACTTCTCCAAACACCCTGTGCGGTATTGGCTCTGGACGCAGATAAGCAGGCTCAACACCAGGCACAAGCTGTACGCCTGGATCACCCTGGGCACCCTGATGCTGACCGACTTCTACGTCATGCTGGTGTCGAGCGGCGCCATCTCAGACCTGAGATTCATTGGCTGACAATTCAATTGACGAAGATTACGCTGAAAAGGCAAGTGAGGTTTCATGGTTGAGCTCGAACGGCACCAGTACGACGTAGTCGTGATCGGTGCCGGCGGCGCGGGACTCCGAGCGGTGATCGAGGCGCGCGAGCGGGGCCTGCGGGTCGCAGTGGTGACCAAGTCATTGTTCGGCAAGGCCCACACCGTGATGGCCGAGGGCGGTTGCGCCGCCGCGATGCGCAACGTCAACACCAAGGACTCCTGGCAGGTGCACTTCGGTGACACCATGCGCGGCGGCAAGTTCCTGAACAACTGGCGGATGGCCGAACTGCACGCGCAGGAAGCCCCGGACCGGGTCTGGGAACTGGAGACCTACGGCGCGCTGTTCGACCGCACCAAGGACGGCAAGATCAGCCAGCGCAACTTCGGCGGTCACACCTACCCGCGATTGGCACACGTCGGCGACCGCACGGGCCTGGAGATCATCCGCACCCTGCAGCAGAAGATCGTGTCGCTGCAGCAGGAGGACAAGAAGGAACTCGGCGACTACGAGGCCCGCATCAAGGTCTTCCACGAGTGCAGCATCACCGAGTTGGTGAAGGACGGCGACAGGATTGCCGGCGCGTTCGGCTACTGGCGCGAGACCGGCAACTTCATCCTGTTCGAGGCGCCCGCGGTGGTGCTCGCCACCGGCGGTATCGGTAAGTCGTTCAAGGTGTCGTCGAACTCGTGGGAATACACCGGCGACGGCCACGCCCTGGCGCTGCGGGCGGGGTCCGCGCTGATCAACATGGAGTTCATCCAGTTCCACCCGACGGGCATGGTGTGGCCGCTGTCGGTCAAGGGCATCCTGGTCACCGAGGGCGTCCGCGGCGACGGCGGAGTGTTGAAGAACTCCGAGGGCAAGCGCTTCATGTTCGACTACATCCCGGCGGTGTTCAAGGGCCAGTACGCCGAGACCGAGGAAGAAGCCGACCAGTGGCTCAAGGACAACGACTCGGCTCGCCGTACTCCTGACCTGCTGCCGCGCGACGAGGTGGCGCGCGCCATCAACTCCGAGGTCAAGGCCGGCCGCGGCTCGCCACATGGCGGTGTGTACCTCGACATCGCCTCGCGGATGCCGACCGAGGAGATCAAGCGCCGGCTGCCGTCGATGTACCACCAGTTCATCGAGTTGGCCGAGGTCGACATCACCAAGGACGAGATGGAGGTCGGTCCGACCTGCCACTACGTGATGGGTGGGATCGAGGTCGATCCGGACACCGGCGGCGCCAGCACACCGGGGCTGTTCGCGGCGGGCGAGTGTTCCGGCGGAATGCACGGCTCCAACCGACTCGGCGGCAACTCGCTGTCGGACCTGTTGGTGTTCGGCCGGCGGGCGGGTCTGGGCGCCGCCGATTACGTGCGGGCGCTGTCGAGTCGGCCGGCGATCTCCGACGAGGCACTGGATTCGGCCACCGCCATGGCGCTGTCGCCGTTCGACGACCACCCGAACCCGGAGAACCCGTACACGCTGCATGCCGAGCTGCAGCAGTCGATGAACGACCTGGTCGGCATCATCCGCAAGGAAGATGAGATCGAGGAAGCGCTCGCCAAGCTCGAGGAACTCAAGGCGCGGGTGCACAACGTGACCGTCGAGGGTGGGCGCGTCTTCAACCCGGGCTGGCACCTGGCGATCGACATGCGCAACATGTTGTTGGTCAGCGAGTGTGTGGCCAAGGCGGCGCTGCAGCGCACCGAGAGCCGCGGCGGCCACACCCGCGACGACCATCCGGACATGGATGCCAATTGGCGCAACACCTTGCTGGTGTGCCGTTCTGGTGGTGGCGATCCGATCGTGCCCGACGTGACCGTCGTCGCCGAAGAGCAGACGCCGATGCGGACCGACCTGCTGGGGTGCTTCGAGCTCTCGGAACTCGAGAAGTACTACACCGATGCCGAACTGACCGAGCACCCGGAACGGAAGGGCTGACATGGCTGCCTATGACGCGAGTTTGCGGGTCTGGCGGGGCGACGCCACCGGCGGCGAGCTGAAGGACTACACCGTCGAGGTCAATGACGGTGAGGTGGTGCTCGACATCATCCACCGCCTGCAGGCCACCCAGGCAGGCGATCTCGCCGTGCGATGGAACTGCAAGGCCGGTAAGTGCGGGTCGTGCTCGGCAGAGATCAACGGCAAGCCGCGGCTGCTGTGCATGACACGGATGTCGACCTTCGACCCGACCGAGACCGTGACCGTGACGCCGCTTCGTACCTTCCCGGTGATGCGCGACCTGGTCACCGACGTCTCGTTCAACTACGAGAAGGCGCGCCAGATCCCGTCGTTCACACCCCCGAAGGATCTCCAGCCGGGCGAGTACCGCATGCAGCAGGAGGACGTCGAGCGCAGCCAGGAGTTCCGCAAGTGCATTGAGTGCTTCCTGTGCCAGAACGTCTGCCACGTCGTTCGCGACCACGAGGAGAACAAGGAGGCGTTCGCCGGGCCGCGGTTCCATATGCGCATCGCCGAGCTGGATATGCACCCGCTGGACACCGTCGACCGCAAGGACATGGCGCAGGAGGAGTTCGGGCTGGGCCTGTGCAACATCACCAAGTGCTGCACCGAGGTCTGCCCCGAGCACATCAAGATCACCGACAACGCGCTGATCCCGATGAAGGAGCGCGTGGCCGACCGCAAGTACGACCCGATCGTCTGGCTGGGCAACAAGCTCTTCCGGCGCTAGGCCTCGGCGTTTGTGACGTCACTGCGGAAATCTCGTCGAGATTTCGCAGCGGCCTTACGTTGTGCGCAGCAATTCGAGCGTGAACGGGCGTACTCTCGGGACAGCGGCCATTCATCGACGAGAGGCGACTGCTATGGCAGAAACGAAGAGCGTCAACGACATTCGCACCGCAATCCGGGAGCTCACGGCCCGCGCCGACCTCGCCCGCAAAGAGGGCAGGCCCGAGGACGCGGCCGAGTTGGATCAGCGGATCAAGGGCTACCGCGAGGAACTCGCCCAACGTCCCTAAGCGCCCAGTCGGCGGAACGTGCTGCGGTGAAACACGATAGGCGCAACATCGTCATGCACGGTGATGTCGTGCACGCGTAGGACCACGATGCTGTGATCGCCGGCCGGGACCACCTGTTCGATCGCACTCTCCAGCCACACGCTGGTGCCATGGATGAACACCGCGCCGCGCTCGGTCGAACTGGTCTCCAACCCGGCGAAGCGGTCGCCCGTCTTCGCGGCGAGAGCCTTGGCTACGGCGTCATGTGACTCACCGAGCACGCTGATCCCGAGAAACGGCAGGTCCTTGAGTTTCGGCCACGTGGTCGACGTGTTCTGCACGCAGAAGGACACCAGCGGGGGTTCCAAGGAAACCGGGACGAACGTGCTGGCGGCGAGGCCGACGAGCACACCATCGGCCTGCGCCGCGATCGCGATGACGCCCGACGGGAAGTGCCCAAACGCCTCGCGCAGGGATGCTGGGCTGAGGTGGATGCTACTCATGGCGCTTCCATCTTCACACGTAACCGCGTGCGGCGGCCACGTCAGGTGGGCCCGCGGCATGCTCGTTGAGCTCCCATGCGTTTCGGCACACCTGCAGTCCGCTGCCGACGGGTTCCGACGGTAGCCTGACGCTCATGCAGTTCACTCGGCAAGACGCCTGAGCAGACCTCGACAACCGCCGCCTCGTCATGTGGATAACGCTCTTGGCGATGGCCGTTGCGGTCAGCCTGGAGCCGTTCCGGATCGGTATGACGATCCTGATGATCAACCGACCCCGGCCGCTGCTCCAACTACTCGCCCTCCTCGCCGGCGGTTTCGCGATGGGCATCACAGTGGGCGTGATCGTGCTGTTCGTGCTGCGACCGGCCTTGGGGTCAGCCCATTTCACCCTGCCCAGAATGCAGATCGTGGTCGGCGCGGTGCTGCTGGTCAACGCTGCGGTGGTGGCCGCGGGCATGGTGGGCGGCGAGCGCGGCGAGGGATCTGCGGGCCGGGCCGACCGAATATCCGGAGCACTCGCGACGCGCACCCGGCAACTGCTCAGCGGCCGTTCGCTGTGGATGGCGGGCGTCGCGGGCCTCGGTATCGCGCTCCCGTCCGTCGATTATCTCGCCGTGCTGGCGCTCATCGTCGCCTCGGGCGCCGCGGCCGCCACCCAGTTCGGCGCGTTGTTGATGTTCAACGTGGTGGCGTTCGCGTTCGTGGAGATCCCGCTGATCTCCTACCTGGTGGCCCCGGACCGCACCCGCGCAACGCTGTCGGCACTCCACGACTGGCTGCGGTCGCGGCGCCGTCGCAACATCGCCGCCCTGCTGGCCGCGGTCGGCTGCGTGCTGCTCGGTGTGGGGGTTGCCGGACTGTAGGCCCGGGTACCCGGGGCCTGTTCAGCGGCTCAGGCGTCCAACCGGGTGAATTGGTCCTGCCGGTACTGCTCGACGCAGGCGGTGCGCCGGATCTTGCCGCTCGTCGTGGTGGGAATCGACCCGGGCGATACCAGGACGAGGTCCCCGACATGCAGGCCGTGCGCATTGGATATCGCGGAGGTGACGTCGCTCCTGACCCCGCTGAGCCAGTGCGTCGCATCTACGTTGGAATCTCCACGCTTCTTGAGTTCGATGACGGTGACCAGCTTCTCGGTGCTGTTCACCGGAATCGATATCGCCGCGACCCGGCCACCTGTGATCTCTTGGACCGTCGCCTCGATGTCCTCGGGATAGTGATTGCGCCCGCGGATGATCAGCAGGTCCTTGATGCGGCCGACGATGAACAGCTCACCCTCGTAGATGAAACCCAGGTCGCCGGTTCTCAGCCAGGACCCGGCAGGCGTACCCGGCGCAGGGTCGACGAGCATTGCTCCGAAGCAGCGCTGCTCCTCCGGCGGTTTGGCCCAGTAGCCCTCGGCGATATTGTCGCCATGTACCCAGATCTCGCCGACAATGTCCTGCGGGCACTCGCGATTCGTGTCGTAGTCGACGATCCTCACCGCGGGTGTCTGTGGCACTTTGTATCTGACCAGCGCTGCGCCGGCCCCGGCCGCACACCGCTGAGCGCGGCCCGCACCCAGCTCCCCGACATCGAAGTGAACCGCATTCGATGAGTCACTCCAGGTGCCGGCCGCCACGAAGACGGTTGCCTCCGCCAGGCCGTATGACTGACGCACCATTCGGTCTCGAAAGTTGAAGTGCGCGAACCGATCAACGAAGCGTTGCACAGTCGCCGGCTCGACACGTTCGGCACCGCTGATGATGCCCAGCACTCCCCCGAGGTCGAGTCCGGCGAGGTCACTGTCGGTTGTCTTGCGGGCGGCCAGGTCAAAGGCGAAGTTGGGCGCCGCGGACCACGCATGAGAATTCGCGGCCAGCGATCGCACCCACCTGGCCGGCCTCTCCAAGAACGAGACCGGACTCGTCAGCTCGCCGCGCCAGCCGCCCAGGATCGGTGCGCAGACTCCCAGCACCAAACCCATGTCATGGTAGAAGGGCAACCACGAAACGATCGTGAGATCTGGTGGGACTTTGATGTGGGAGTCCGCGAAGAAGCTGCGCATCAGCTGCTCGAAATTCACCTGAAGGTTGCGGTGCGAGATCATGACCCCGGTCGGAAGTCGGGTCGAACCCGAGCTGTACTGCAGATACGCCGTGCTGGGAAACCCGGCTGCCAGAAAGTCGGGTTCGTCGCCGACCGCGGGACCGTCCGGATTCAGCGAGTCGATCTCGACGATCTTCGGCGCAGTTTCCAGGCGTGCCTGATCGACGTAATCGCCGACGTCACCCGCGACCGCGGAGGTGGTGAGCACGACCGCGGGTGACGTGTCGGCAAAGACCGCGCCCACACGCTCGTGACTCGAGCCGCGATGCGGCAACGGGAGCGGCACCGCGATCAGCCCAGCCTGCATGGAACCCAGAAAAGCCAAGATGTAGTCGAGGCTCTGCGGGGCCAGGATCACCGCCCGGTCCCCGACCGACGCACGAAGGCTGAGGTCGCGTGCGACGTTCATTGTTCGGCGGGACAGTTGCGACCACGTGAGGCTCTCCGGGACGCCGGCCGGGTCGTGGGCGTAGTCGGTGAAGGTGAACGCCACGTCGTCGGGGCGCAGGCTGGCACGGCCGTGCAGCATCGAGAGAACAGATGACTGAGGGGTAGGCGTCACAGGCGTGGCTATCCGCCGTTGTTGAACAGGGACAGGGCACCGTTGACGAGCTGCGACATGGGGTCCTGGCCCCCGCCGAACGTCGCCTCGTTGGCGCCTTCGGTGACCTGCAGCGGGTCGAAACCGCGCACCGGATCCACCTGGACCGGGGCGGTGGCCGGATCGTCGTTTCGCGAATAGCCCGCATTCACGCGTGGCATCAGGATCGCGTCCAGTTGGTTCAGCGTGTCCTCGTCGTACCCGAGGTACTTGAAGCCCAGCACGATGGGCAGGTGCTGTTCAGGAACCAGGTACGTCGTCGTCGTCCCACCCCTCGAGTTGACCGTCGTCCTGATGTTCTGCGGCGGCACATTGCTCGGGTTCGTGAACGCAATCGCGGTGTGGCCGGTGGCCAGGCCGGCGATCGAGTTGGCGAGGGCAAACAGGTTGTCCGGCCGGTCGGGAAAGTCGGCGATGCTGTCGTAGGCGGAGACGAACTGATCGGTGTGGTACTGGCTCTCCACCGGAGCGGGCATCCGGTAGTCCATCGCGGGCACGACGCTGCCGACGGGAAACATCTGAGTCAGGAAACTCTCCCCGAACGGGGTTTTGGCGATCGGGTCGCCAAATGTCGCGAAGGTCAGTTGATCTGATGGCGGGGCGGTCGGATCATTGGTCAGGCTCGCCTTTACGGCGTTGAGCACCAGCGCTCCCTCGGACAATCCCATCGCGGTCCCGTGGCCGCCATTGCGGATGGCCGTGATGAGGTTTGGCTCTCCGATGTCGACCGACTCGCCGATACTGGGTCCGTCCAAGCCAATGCCGGGATAGATCTGCTCGCCCACCCGGCCGATGCCGGGCAACAGGCGCTCCAAGACGTGGCCCTGTACCTGTCCTGCGGGATAGTCGACCTTCTCCCGCTTCATGCCTGGGAACCATTCCGCACCCGTGCGGCGGATGTACTCGTCGTAGGGAATGCCCAGCACATGAGCGCCGCCCAGGGCGTACGCGGTCCCGGGGTCCGACCCGGGCGGCGGTCCGGGCACTGCCGGCCCGGGGGGCGGCGAGTCATCGGCCGACGCGCTCCCGACGCCGAAAAACCCTGTGGCACCGGCAGTTACCAGCACCGCAAATCCTGCGAGGAGTTTTTTCATTCTCACTCCTGACCGGTCGGCTCCGTGTCGTAGTCTCACATACATCGCGTACCCGTGCTAACCCCGCAACTCGGCGGTTTCGGCCGGTGGCGGGGCCTCCGACGGCTTGTCCCGTTTGATGGACCGCCCTGCGTCCAGCCGTGACGGCCACCAGTTCGCCCGCCCGACCAGCGCCGCCATTGCCGGCACCGTGATGGTGCGCACCACGAAGGTGTCCAGCAGAATTCCCACCCCGATCACGAAACCGCCCTGGATCACGATGCCGATACTGGAGAACAGCAGGCCGCCCATCGAGGCGGCGAAGATCAGACCCGCCGCGGTGATCACACCGCCCGTCGAACTCAGCGTGCGGATGATGCCGTAGCGCAGGCTGTGCGGAGACTCGTCGCGCATTCGGGACACGAAGAGCATGTTGTAGTCGGCGCCCACCGCGACCAGTACTACGAAGGCCAGCGGGGGCACACTCCAATGCAACTGCTGGCCGAGGATGAATTGGAAGGTCAAGACGCCGACGCCGATAGCCGCGAAGAACGAAATCACCACGGAACCGACCAGATACAAGGGTGCGACGACCGAACGCAGCAGCACCATCAGGGTCAGCAGGACGACGATGAGGGTCGCAATGATGATGAATCGGATGTCGTGCTGGTAATAGTCACGGGTGTCCCGCAGCGCGGCGGGGAACCCGCCCATCGATATCGTCGCATCGGCCAGTGTGGTGTTCGGCTGCGCACCCTTTGCGGTGTCACTGATCTCGTTGACCTGGTCCATCGCCTCGGCGCTGAACGGGTTGAGTTTGGTTTGCACCAGGTACCGCGCCGAGTGGCCGTCCGGGGAGATGAAGGCCTTGGCGGCCTTCTGGAAGTCCGGCAGACCCAGCACCTCTTCGGGAATGTTGAACCCCGCCATCGACGGGTCCGCGGCGTTGTCTCTCATCGTCAACAGGAATGTCGACGCCTCGGTGAGTCCGGAAGCAATCACTTTGATCTGCCCCACGAGTTGGTCGACTCCGCCGGCCACCTCCTTGCTTCCGCCGGCCAGACGGTCGGCGCCTTGCCGCAGCTGGGTCAGGCCGGCCTGCGGTCCACCCGGTTTGTTCAGACCCATCGCGTTGACTGCGTTGGCGGCGTTCGCAAGTGCGCGGTTCAGCTTGGTCACCGTCGCGTTGAGGGTTTGTCGGTCACCGAAACCCTGCAGCTGATGGGTGAGATCGTTGATCTGTTCCAGGCCGCCGTTGTTGCGCGCGGCGACGAGCTGTTCGAACTGGCCACGGGTGGCGCTGCAGGAGGGATCGGCGTCGCAGACCGCGTTGCCTTGCAGCGCCGTCAGCACCGGGCCTATCCAGGCGAACAGGTCCCTGACAGCGGAGAAATTCACGCCCATTGCATTGCCGAGCGCGTTGATGCTGTCGACGAGCTTGGCGGCGTTGTCGACGTCGCGCACCAGCTTGTCGCCGCCATATTGGGTTCGCACCGAGGAGAACTCACTGACCAGACTCTGGATGGTCGGCACGATCTTGTTGATCTGCCCGCGCACGTCACTGAGGTTGTTGGCCAGCGTGTTGGCCCCGGTCGCCAACCGGTTGAGGTCGCCGGAGCGCTGGCCGATCTGAGCGGAGCCGTCCGCCAGCCGGTCACCGACCAGGCCCGCCTGATAGGTGGCCCTGAACTCCGGCGGCACTTCGCCGAGGGGCCGGGTGATGCCGCTGACCAGGCCGACGTTCGGCAACTGTGCCACGCGTGAAGCCAACTGCTCCAAGTCCGCGAGGGCCTGCGGGGTGCGCAGGTCGCGCGGCGACTGGATCAGGATGTATTCGGGGATGGACTGACTGATGGGGAAGTGTTTTTCCAGCGCGGTGTACCCGATCGAACTCGGCGCTGACGCTTGCACGACTTTACGATCGTCGTAATTGAATTTCGCGAAGATCGCGCAGCCGGCCAGCAGGGCCAACACGATCAGACTGGTCACCAGATGTGCCACCGGCCGGCGCACGATGCGGATGCCGGAACGCCGCCAGAACCGAGCAGTGAGTTCACGGCGGGGCTTGACCCAGCCGCGCGGCCCGGCGAGCACCAGGATCGCCGGCAGCAGAGTCAGCCCCGCGAGGTATGCGACGCCGATACCGATCGCCGACGACACTCCGACCGTTTTGAAGACGCCCATTTTGGCGAAGCTGAGCAGCAGAAAAGTGAGCCCCACCGTGGCGGCGGACGCGGTGATCACCTTTCCGATCGAGATCATGGCCGCCTTGACCGCCTCATCGAAATCCGCACCCGCCCGCAGATAGTCGTGGTAGCGGCTGATGAGGAAGACAGCGTAATCCGTTCCGGCGCCGGCCAGGATCGCGCTCAGGAAGATGATGGACTGGTTCGACACGCCCGCGCCGGTCAGCTGGGAGTAGCCAGCTACCGCTGCCTGCGCGATCACCACCGACGCCCCGATCGTCACCAATGGCAGCAGCATCGTGACCAAGCTGCGGTAGACCAGCAACAGCACGGCGAGGACCAGGACGGCGATCGCGATCTCGATCGGCATGCGATCGCGTTGACCTGCGACGGTGAGGTCGGCAACGGTGGCCGCAGGACCGGTGATGTGGACAGTCGTGGGGCTGCCCGCGGTGCTCTGTTCGACGATGTCGGTCACTCGGTTGAATGAGTCGAAGGCCCGCGGCGTGCCCAATTCGCCTGTCAGGCCGACTGGCAACACCCAGGTCTTCTTGTCGTCACTGGTGAGGAACTGGCGCAGTTGTGGCGTGCCGATGAAGTCCTGCACCATCACCACGTCAGCGTGGTTGGCGTGCAGGGCGTCCACCAGCTTGCGGTAGGTCGCTTCGTCGCGGGGTCCCAGCCCGTCCTCGTTGATCAACGCGATGATCATGAGGTCGTCGTTGCCCGGTTCGTGAAAGGCCTCGACCATTTTTTGAGCGGTGATGCTCGACGGTGCATCGCTGGGCAGGATGGCGAGCGGATTTTTCTCGGCCATCTCGCCGAGGGACGGGACAGCCAGCGGTAGGGCGATCGCCATCGCGACCCAGACCCCGATCACCGCCCAGGGCCACCGCGCCACGAGATCGGCGAGCCTCCCCATCACCCGCATATCGCCCTCACCCTCGCCCGATGTAGCCCAAGCTACGCGACGCGTCCCCAGTGCCCGCTGTCAGCGACCCGTGCGGAGACCGACCTCATCGCCTCCATGTACCGCGTAACTGATTTCTTGGCGACCGGATTGTCGGGATGCATGATCGCCATGACCGTGCCCTCGCCGTACCGGAATATGTACATCGTCAATTGATGAGAGAACCGGCCGTCGGGGTAGATTCCGATATTGTTCGCGAGGCCCATGTCGGCTGCGGCGAGGATGGCGTTGAGCGGAGCCGCGCCACCGTGCAAGAAGTTCGACACCGGAAAGTTCGGCCGTGGCCAGTTCAACCACGGCGCCAACTCCAAAACGCGGTAATACGGCACTCTCGCCATGTCCAGGCTCGAATCGAAAGAGGCCTGCGCCGCGTATGCGGCATCGTTGAAAGAGGTCGCCGCTATCGGGACGGTGATCGGGATCAGACCGGTGAACCAGCCCTGCGTCATGAAATTGTCGCCGGCTGTGCGGGAATCCCTCGGAGTTAGTCCGCAATATGTGAGAGCACCGGTGAACTCGTGCTCCACCAGGCCCAGACAAGCGAACAAACCGCCCACGAAGCGCGCGCCGGCCGCCGCACAGGCTGATTCGAATCGTTCCGTCTGTGCGGGGTTCATCAGGACCTCGGAGGTCATGTCACTGGCGGTCGACTCCTGCGGGTTGCCCAGCGGAAGCGGGAACTCGGGAAAGCCCCCGCCGTTTTCCTCGGCGAAGTCGAGCCACGACCGCACCCCGGGCGAATCCACCGTCAACGTGTCCGTGTACTCGCGCTCACGGACACAGAAAGCGTCGAAGCTGCCGGCATCCGGCAGCGTGAGGGCCGGACCGCCGCCGCTCAGCGCCGCATACATTCCGTTGGCTTCGAGCATCGTCGTGCCGATCAACGTCGCGTCCCCGTGGACATGATCCATCGCGGCAAAGAAAGAGAAGTGGTTCTCGTTCTGGATTATCCCGAAGGTGAAGCACGCCCACTCCAGCGGACTCGGTATCGCCACAACGTGAGCCCGTATTTCGTCAACCGTCATGATGCCCTGATCGATCGGCACGAATTCAATATCAGCCGGATCGTCGATGGCATGCCGAATGAACTCTCCGTCGCCGTTCTGTTCGAACCAACTGCGGAACGTGTCGTGCCGACGCAGGTATGCGTTGACGGCGTGATCCATGGCTGAAATATCGCACTGGCCGGCTACGTCACAGCTCGCGATGATTTGCCGGGAGAAGTTCAGTCCCGCTGCCGCCCGTTCGCTGTAGTTACGAAGATGTTGGTGCTGCATGTAGCTGATCGGCACCGAACTGACCGGCGCTCGTCGCACCTTTTCGACAGCCGCGGCAGTGGGATGCCAAGAGATGACCGAGCCCGGATTCAACGACCATTCATCAAGTGCGCCAATCGTGATTTTCCCGATGCGCAAAACTCAGTCCTTTCCGTACTACCCCGCTCAGCCGGCTCCGAATCCAGCACCCTTCTTTGCTGGATCAACATACCCCCGGTTCGACCGGAGGCGCCTTGCCCCGGCCCAACCCCGGGACAGCGGCGCCTCGCATGCCAGAGGTGCGCATGCAATAGTGGTCCGTCGGGGGAAGTGGATCTCGAGGCGCTACGGGCGTCCCGCAGAGTCAGATTCTGACCGCCGATGCAAGGAGGACAACGGCATGGGATCCACCGAACATCCGATCGGACCGGCCCCCCGGTTTGCCATCGTCGGCTATGCAGCGCGTTTCCCGGGCGCACCGGATGCCGATGCGTATTGGGACGTGCTGCGCGAGGGTCGCGACGCGGTATCGGAGGTGCCCAAGGACCGCTGGGACGTCGACGAATTCTTCGACCCGGAACCCGGTGCGCCCGGCAAGGTGGTGACCCGTCGCGCGGGTTTCGTCGATGACGTGGCGGGGTTCGACGCGCCGTTCTTCGGCATGTCCACGCGCGAGGTCAGGTTGATGGACCCGCAGCATCGACTTTTGCTGGAAACGGCGTGGCGCGCGGTGGAACACTCGGGCACCGCCCCAACGGCCTTGGCCAACACCAACACCGGTGTGTTCGTCGGATTGGCCACCCATGACTACCTGGGAATGGCATCGGACGAGCTGACGTACCCCGAGATCGAGGCCTACATGGCGATCGGGACGTCGAATGCGGCGGCGGCGGGCCGGATCAGCTATCGGCTGGGGCTGCAGGGTCCCGCGGTCGCCGTCGACACGGCGTGCAGCTCATCGCTGGTTGCTATCCATCAGGCGTGCCAAGCACTGCGCCTGGGAGAATGTGACCTCGCGCTGGCCGGCGGCGCGAACGTCCTGCTCACACCGGCGACCATGATCACGTTCTCCAGCGCGCACATGCTCGCGCCCGACGGCCGGTGCAAGACATTCGATGCGGCCGCCGACGGCTATGTGCGCGGCGAGGGTTGCGGCGTCATCGTCGTCAAGCGCTTCGAGGACGCCATTCGCAGACGGTGACCGGATTCGCGCCGTGATCCGCGGCAGCGCAATCAACCAGGACGGCGCCTCGGGTGGCTTGACGGTGCCGAACGGCGTTGCCCAGCAACGGGTTATCGCCGAAGCGCTGAAGCGCGCCGACCTCGAACCCAGCGACGTCGGATACCTGGAGGCACACGGCACCGGGACATCGCTGGGCGACCCCATCGAAGCCCAGGCCGCAGGTGCGGCGTTCGGCGCCGGACGTGACCCCGATCAGCCGCTGTTGATGGGCTCGGCCAAGACGAACATCGGACACCTGGAAGCAGCCGCGGGTATCGCGGGTGTCATCAAGGTCATCCTGTCGCTCGAGAACGAATTACTGCCGCAGCACCTCCACTTTCAGAACCCGTCGCCTCACATTCCCTGGGACCGGCTTGCGGTGCGGGTTGTCGAGGAGGCCACCGCCTGGGAACGCAACGGTCGGCCGCGCATTGCGGGAGTCAGCTCCTTCGGGTTCGCCGGGACGAACGCTCACGTCATCCTCGAAGAAGCTCCAGTGGAGGCCACACAGCGCCGCCGGAGCACCTGGTCCGGTCGACGCCGCCCGGCGACCGAAGGTTCAGCATTCTTCCGCTCTCGGCGAAGACGCCCGCGGCATTGGTGGAAGTAGCCGATCGATACCGCGGCTGGTTGAGCGCGCACCCGGAGGCCGCCTTGGCAGACGTGTGCTTCGCCGCCGGGGTGGGCCGGGCACACTTGGAGCACCGCGCCGCATTGGTGGTCAATTCGAGAGAATCCGCCATCGAACTGCTCGGCGCGCTCGCGGACGACCGCCCGGCAACCGGTCTGGTTCGCGGAGAATCCCATGACGCACCGAAGACGGCGTGGCTTTTCACCGGTCAAGGCAGCCAATACCCGGGCATGGCCAGGGAGTTGTTCGACACCGAGCCGGTGTTCGCCGAGACGCTGAGGCGTTGCGCGGCCGCGGTCGCCGACGTTCTCGAAAAGCCTTTGCTGGACGTCATTTTCGACACCGAAGCGAGCGGAGCGACGGGAGAAGGCGGGGACAGCCCGGACGGCGAAGAGACGCTACGGCAGACCTCCTACGCGCAGCCCGCCTTGTTCGCGGTGGAGATGGGGTTGGCCCGGCTCTGGCAGTCGTGGGGCTTCGAACCCGACGTCGTGCTGGGCCACAGCGTCGGCCAGTACTCGGCGGCCTGCGTCGCGGACGTCTTCAGTCTCGAGGACGGCGCGTTACTGATGGCCGAACGCGGTCGCCTCTTCGGCAGCCTGCCCGAAGGTGGGCGGATGGTCGCGGTGTTCGCTGCCGCCGGGCGTGTCGAGAGCCTGACCGACGAGTTCCCGAGCCTTTCTGTCGCCGCCTACAACGGTGCCAACACCGTCCTGTCCGGACCCGAGCAGGAGCTGGAGAAGGCGTTGGCCGGACTGGCCGCCGACGGTGTCCGGTCTGACTGGCTGGACACCAGCCACGCGTTCCACTCGGCGCTGCTGGACCCCATCCTCGACGAATTCGAGTCGTATGCTGGGCAGCTCGATTTCAATACGCCGCAACGGATTCTGATCGACAACCGCACCGGCGCCGCGCTCGGCAGGAGCGTGCAGCTCGATGGCGCCTACTGGCGCCGTCACGCGCGCCAGCCGGTCGAATTCGCCAAGAGCGTACGCACGCTGGCTGAGCTGAATTGCAAACTGTTGCTCGAGATCGGTCCACGGCCGGTGCTCACCGCGGCAGCCCTCGGCGCCTGGCCTGACCCGGCGACCGCCCCGAGGGTGCTCACGTCCCTGCGCCGAACCACCGCGGACCACCGACAGCTCACCGAAGCACTTGCCGATGCCTATGTCTTGGGCCATCTGCCCGAATTCGCCGCCCTTCGCCGGACGCACACGCAAAAGCTCGATCTGCCCACGTACCCGTTCGAACATCGCCAGTACTCGTTCCGCGACAATCAAGATCAAGCCAAGCCGCAACAGGACTCCGCCGCGCGCACCCGGGCCGTCCGGCTTCTCGAGGACGACCGACTCGAGGAACTCGCGACCCTGCTCGACGGTGCGAGCGGAGACCAGCAGACCCTGAATGTGCTGACCAAGCTTGCCGCACAACACAACCAACAACGCACCACCCAGGCAAGAGCGACCGACCGTTACGAGTTCCGCTGGGAGAAATCCACTGGTTCGAGCTCCGGCGCGCAAGCCGGCGAAGGCGCCTCGTGGATCCTCGTCGGCGATGACACCGAGGCAGTCCAGCCTCTTGTCGACGTACTCACTGCACGTGGACACCAGCACCAGTTCTTCGGGTTGCCGGGGTCCGACGCGGACGAGGAACAGCTCACGGCCGCGTTGCGCACTGCGGCAGCAGACGATCCGGACGGTACGTATCGTGCATGTCGCGGCCCTCGACGCGGACGTGAACTCCAAGACGCCCTCGATGCGGTCGCTGTTGCGGATGCAGCACCGCATCCTGGGCGGAACACGTCGACTGCTCCGCGCCGCGGGTGCCGCGGAACTGCGCAGCCCGATCTGGGTGGTGACCCGTGGCGCACAGCGGGTCACCGACGAGGACACCGTGGCGCCGGATCAGAGTTGCCTATGGGGATTCGGTCGCGCCGCGGCGCTTGAGCTTCCACACATCTGGGGCGGACTGGCGGATCTGTCAAGAGGTACCGCCGGGGCGAGCGAAGCGACGGCGAATGTCGCGGACGAATGGGCCCAGTTCATCGACTGGATCACGGCGCGGCGCGACTCGACCATCAGGGAAGACCAAGTCGCCCTGCGTGGTAAAGCAATCCATGTGCCCCGGCTGGTTCGGCGGGCGTCGGAGCCGAGCGGGACACCGCTGCAACTGCGCGATGACGCAACGTATTTGGTGACCGGCGGGCTGGGGTCCATCGGGCTGGAGATCGCCGGATACCTGGCCGCGCACGGCGCCAGGCATCTGGTGCTGACCAGCCGCCGCGCGCCCTCCGATGCCGTGCAACAGCGCATCGATGCACTGGGCGAACAGCACGGCTGCGAATTCCGGGTCGTCGCTGCCGATGTGGCCGATGCGCACGACGTCGCACGCCTGTTGGCAGACGTGCAGGCCGAGCTACCGCCGTTGGCCGGCATCGTCCATGCCGCGGGCGAGCTCGGCACGACTCCCCTGAACAACCTGGATGACGCCGAAATCGACCGCGTCTTCGCTGGGAAGGTCTGGGGTGCATGGCATTTGAGCGAAGCAGCGGCTGATCTGCAGCTCGACTTCTTCATCAGCACCTCCTCGATCGCCTCGGTGTGGGGTGGATACGGTCAGGCCGCCTACGGTGCCGCGAACGCATTCCTCGACGGGCTGGCCTGGCGTTTGCGCGGGCAAGGCATCCCCGCGATCAGCGTCAATTTCGGACCCTGGTCGGCCGGCATGGCGGACGCCGAGTCCCGTGCGCGACTGGAACAGCGCGGGGTCGCGACGTTGTCACCTGCCGATGCCCTGGCCGGTCTGGCCGATGTCGTCGCGGCTGCTTCGGCGCAGGGCCCCGCACAGGGAATAGTCGCCCGGATCGACTGGGCCCGTTTCCTACCGCTCTACCAGCAGGCGGGAAGGCGGGCATTCCTCGCGGAGTTGGAGCGCGAGTTGCCCGCTCCACCGGCGGCCGTGGCGCCGGTTCTGACGCCGGCCGGGAAGACCCAACTGGTGGAGCGCCTCACCAATGCTCCTGTGCAGCAACGCAAGAAGCTTCTGATCGATTACCTGCGCGATGCGGTCGCCGAGGTGACGCGCGTAGACGGCTCGGAGATCCGCGAGGAGGCGGGCTTCTTCGACCTCGGCATGGATTCGTTGATGGCCGTCGAGTTGCGGCGCCGCATCGAACAGGGAGTGGGCGAGGAGATTCCCATCACCCTGGTGATGGATCACCCCCGGCTGTCCGACGTGGCCGACTATCTGCTCGGCGACGTGCTCGGGCTCAACGAGCAGCCCGCTGCCAAATCGACGCCCACGGTGGTGACGACGCGCTCGGACGAACCGATCGCGATCGTCGCGGTGTCGTGCCGTTTCCCCGGCGCGCCCAACCCGGAAGCCTTCTGGGACGTGCTGTCCGGCGGTGTCGATGCGATCCGGGAAGTGCCGGAGGACCGCTTCGACATCGACGAGTTCTACGATCCGGATCCGGAGACTGCGGGCAAGACGTACACGCGCTTCGGCGGATTCCTGGACGGCATCGACGGATTCGATCCCGAGTTCTTCGGCATCTCCCCGCGTGAGGCCGTCTGGATCGAGCCACAGCAGCGGCTGATGCTCGAAACGGTCTGGGAGGGTTTGGAAAGGGCGGGCTACGCGCCATCCGCCTTGCGCGGGAGCCTGACCGGCGTTTTCGCTGGGGTGGCCGCCAACGAGTATGCGCATCTGCTGTCGTCGGAGTCGATCGACAAGATCGAACCGTACTTCATCACCGGCAATGCGCTCAATGCCATCTCCGGGCGGGTTGCCTTCGCGCTGGGCCTCGAAGGACCGGCAATGGCGGTCGACACCGCATGCAGCTCGGCGCTGGTGGCGGTCCATCAAGCCTGCCAGGCGTTGCATTCGGGTGACTGCGACCTGGCGGTGGCCGGCGGTGTCAACGTTCTGCTGAGTCCGGTGACAGTCGTCGCCGCGTCCCGCGCCAGGATGCTGTCCCCCGTCGGGCGATGCAAGACCTTCGACGCCTCCGCGGACGGCTACGTGCGCAGCGAAGGCTGCGGCATCCTCGTGCTCAAGAGACTGAGTGACGCGCAACGCGACGGCGACCGGATCTGCGCGGTCATTCCCAGTAGCGCGGTGAATCAGGACGGCGCGTCCAGTGGTTTGACGGTGCCCAATGGTGGGGCACAGCAACGGCTCATCGGGACGGCGTTGGCTCGGGCCGGTTGGACTGGCGGGGACGTCGACTATCTCGAGGCGCACGGGACGGGCACCCCGCTGGGCGATCCGATCGAGGTGCAGGCCGCCGCAGCCGCCTACGGTGGCTCGCGCGACACGGACCGGCCGTTGCTGATGGGCTCGGTGAAGACCAACATCGGTCACACCGAATCCGCATCAGGGGCAGCGGGTCTGATCAAGGTGGTGTTGTCGCTGCAGCACGAAATGCTGCCGCAGAGCCTGCACTTCGACCAGCCGTCTCCGCACATCCCGTGGGACTCGCTGCCGGTGCGGGTCGTGGACAAGGCGATCCCGTGGCAGGCCAACGGCAGGCCGCGGCGCGCAGGCGTCAGTTCCTTCGGGTTCACCGGCACGAACGCCCACGTGCTGATCGAGGAGGCACCTGCACAAGCGGCACGCGCCGCGCAAGATCCGGCGGAACCAGACAGTCACGAGCAGCCTGTCAACGTGCTGGCGCTGTCCGCGCGGTCACCGGAAGCGCTGTTGGCGGTGGCGCAGCGTTACGAGGCCTGGTTGAACGCCCACCCGGATGCCGACCTCGCCGACGTATGCCTCACCGCTGGGACGGGCCGTTCGCATTTCGAACATCGCGCCGCGCTGGTCGTGGATTCGATCGAGGGTGCGCGCGAGGGTCTGACCGAATTGGCCGAGAACCGGCTGCGACCCGGTGTCCTACGTGGCGAGCACACCAACCCGCCTACGACGGCGTGGTTGTTCACCGGACAGGGCAGCCAGCATCCTGGGATGGCGCGCGAATTGTTCGACGCTGAGCCGGTTTTCGCCGAAACCGTGAAACTTTGCGCGGACGCGGTGGATGACATCCTGCCGCGCCCGTTGCTGGAGGTGCTGTTCGCCACCGATCGCGAGACCGGAGAATTGCTGCGGCACACCTCGTTTGCACAGCCGGCGCTTTTCGCCGTTGAGATGGGGCTGGCCCGGTTGTGGCAGTCGTGGGGCATCGAGCCCGACGTGGTGCTGGGGCACAGCGTCGGCCAGTACGCAGCGGCATGCGTGGCCGGAGTCTTCAGCCTCGAGGACGGCGCACGGCTGATGGCTGAGCGCGGCCGACTGTTCGGCAGCCTGCCCGAGGGTGGGCGAATGGTGGCAGTGTTCGCCGACGCCAAGCACGTCGAGGAGGTCGCCGGCGAATTCCCGCGAGTGTCTGTCGGCGCCTACAACGGACCCAACACCGTGCTCTCGGGTCCGGGTGAGGATCTCGAACAGGTCGTCGCCAGATTCGGTGACGAAGCAATCCGCTGCACCTGGCTGCAGACCAGCCACGCCTTCCACTCGGAATTGCTGGATCCGGTGCTCGACGAATTCGAGTCGTACGCAGCGCAATTGCAGTTCGCTGTCCCGACGTTGCCGCTGGTCTGCAACCGCACCGGCGCCGTGCTCACGGCCCATACCCCGCTCGACGCCCCATACTGGCGCCGCCATTCCCGCCAGCCGGTGCAATTCGCCGAAAGTGTGCGCACCGTGGCGGCGCTGGGATGCTCGGTGTTGATGGAGATCGGTCCGCAACCGGTGCTGACCGGGGCTGCGGTGCAGGTCTGGCCGGAGCACCTGGCCGCGCCGCGGGCGATCGTCTCGCTGCGTAAAGGCGTTGGCGACCGGCGCCAGATCGCCGATGCGCTGGCCGCGGCCTACGTTGGCGGCCACCGACCCAATTTCGCTGCGCTGCATCGTCAGCCGCGTCGCAGGCTCGAACTGCCCACCTATCCGTTCCAGCGCCGTCGCTTCTGGCCGAAGACGTCCGGCATCTCTGGCTCCGATGGCTACGGTGCCGCGGTATCAGGAATTCTCGGCAGTGCAAAGGATCTCGCCTCCGGCGACTCCGTCTACACCAGCAGGCTGTCCGTCAAGTCGCAACCATGGCTGTCCGATCACGTCATCTACGGCACCGTTGTCGTTCCCGGGGCAACGTATGCGGCGATGGCCCTGGCCGCCGTCGGCACACCGGCCCGCGTGAAAGATGTCTTCTTCTACGAGCCGATCATCCTGCCCGAGAAGAGTTCTCGCGAAGTGCAGCTGTCGTTGCACCCGCTCGACGACGGCGAGTGGCTCGAGCTTCAAGGTGCACAGTCGGCCCGTACGGTGAACGCGGCGCCGACTGGTCGCTGAACGCCGAGGGCACCGTCGTCACCGGTGTTGACGACGAGTCGGCACCCGAGCAGTCGGATCCCATCGACGCGGCAATCGAGCGGTTGAACCGCATGCGTCCGCACGAGTTGTTCGAGACGTTCGCCGACATGGAGCTGGCCTGGGGGCCGAACTGGTCGGGTTCCCTGAAGTCGCTGTGGCTCGGTGAGGGTGAGGCGATCGGCGACATCGTCGTCGGCGCAGAGCTCGCCGAACATCTCGGCACCGAGCCCATGCATCCGGTGCTGATGGACTCTGTGCACCGGCGTCGCTTTCCCGGCGTTCCCCGCACTTCTCGCGGCCGAACAAGGTGTGAGCGATCTGTTCCTGCCCTTGCGGTACGGGCAGGTGACGCTGCGCGAGAAGATGCCTCGGCGGTTCTACTGCCACGCGAAGTGGCACAACAGCGCCCTCGACAGCGAGACCCAGGTCTTCGATCTCGATTTCGTCGATCGGGATGGCCGCCCGCTGGGGGGGATTCGCGAGTTCACGGTCAAGCGCGCACCCCGCGAGGCGTTGCTGCGCGGCCTCGGCGGCGACACGACCAGGCTTCTGTACACCCTTGGCTGGCCCGAAGTTCCGGCGCCACCGTCCAGTGCCGATATTGGCGGCACCTGGCTGATTGCCGGCTTCGACGAACTGGCCGCCGCCGTGCCGGGCTGCATCCCGTTCGACCGAACCACCGATTCGGAGCCATTGGGACAGCTGCTGGCACAGGCTCACGAGCGTGGTCTGCCGTTCTCCGGCGTGGTCTGGCGCGCTTCGGGCCGGACACCAGAGAGAGTCGAGCGCCGAGATCGCCGCGCGGATCGAGACCGAGATCGCCAACCTGCTCAGCGTCGTGCACACCGTGCAGGGCGGCTCACCAAACGGCGGAGTGAAACTGCCCGGCGGACTGTGGATCGTCACCGAGAACGGCGTGGCCACCGAATCCGGCGAGCCGGTCGACCCGGTGCAGGCGGCGCTGTGGGGCTTCGGGCGCACCACGATCAACGAGGAACCGGCGCTGCACTGCAAACTGGTCGATTGCGACGGATCACCGGAGGCTGTGCACGCACTGACCAACCTGCTGGCCACGCCAATCGATGAGCCGGAAATCGCTCTGCGGCAAGGAAAGCTGCTGGCCTCACGGCTACTACCATGGGCGCGCAGCGGTAATCTCACGGTGCCGCGCTCAACCGACTACGTCCTGGCGCCCACCGAACGCGGTGCGATCGACAACCTGCGTCTCACCGAGGTGGACGTGCCGCCGCCTGCCGATGGCTACGTCCAGGTCCGGGTCGAGGCGGCCGGGCTCAACTTCCGGGATGTGCTCAACGTCCTTGGCCTCTACCCCGGTGATCCGGGACCGATCGGCGGCGACTTCGCCGGCGTCGTCACCCAATTGGGCAGTGGCGCTACCGGACTCGAAGTCGGTCAACGCGTCTACGGCTTCATGCAGGGCGCGTTCGCCAGCCGGTTCAACGTGCCGGCCCAGTTGCTGGCGCCGATTCCAGACGGAGTGAGCGCGGTAGCGGCGGCCACCATTCCCGCGGCGGCGCTCACGGTCCGGCTCGCGTTCGACTGGGCGCAGCTGAAGCCCGGCGATCGGGTGCTCATTCACGCCGCGAGTGGTGGGGTCGGGCTGGCCGCGATCCAAATGGCCCAGCAGTGCGGGGCGACAGTCTTCGCGACCGCCAGCACCTACAAGCGCGCGACGCTGCGCAAAATGGGTGTGAAGTACGTCTATGACTCGCGCACTACGGAATTCGCCGACCAAATCCTGAGCGACACCAATGGTGCCGGCGTCGACGTGGTGCTCAACAGCCTGACCAGCGAGGGGTTCCTCGAGGCGACCGTGCGGGCCACCGCCCAGAACGGCCGCTTCCTCGAGATCGCCAAGCGCGACATCTGGACGCCGGAGCAGATGGCGGCGGCCCGCCCCGATATCGCGTACGAGATCGTGGCGCTGGACACGGTGACACTTCCAAGAGCCAGAACGCATTCGTGGCTTGCTGACCGAGGTGTCGCAGGGGTTGGCCAAGGGCGAGTGGACGCCACTACCCGCCGAGATCTACCCGATCACGGAGGCGAGGGCCGCGTTCCGCCGGATGCAGCAGGCGCGGCACATCGGAAAGATCGTGTGCCAGATACCGAACCCGCTGCAGCCGCGAGCCGATCGGAGCTATCTGATCACCGGCGGCCTCGGTGCGATCGGTCTGCACACGGCGTCGTATCTGGCTCAACTCGGGGCCGGTGACATCGTGTTGACGAGTCGGCGCGCGCCCGACGCGGACGCACAACGGTTGATCGAGGAGATCACCGAGCGCCACAAGACCCGCATCCACGTCTTCGCAGCCGATGTGGGCGACGAGTCCGAGGTTGGCAGACTGCTGGAGCGCATCCGCGCGGAGTTGCCGCCGCTCGCCGGAGTGGCTCATCTGGCCGGCGTGCTGGACGATGCGCTGCTGTCGCAGCAGAGCGTGGAGCGATTCCGGACGACGTTGGCAGCCAAGGCGTTCGGCGCCTGCCACTTGGACCGTCTGACGAAGGAGGACGAGCTGGACTTCTTCATCGTGTCCTCGTCGGTGTCCGCCTTGTTCGGCTCACCCGGTCAGGCCAATTACGCGACCGCCAATGCGTTGCTCGACGGCCTGGTCGCGCAGCGAAGGGCGCAAGGCTTGCCTGCCACCGGTGTCAACTTCGGTCCGTGGGCACAAGGCGGGATGGCCTCGTCGGAGGCCGCGACCGCGAATATCAGTGCGCAGGGCCTGATTCCGTTGGACCCCTCGGCCGCAATGAGCGCGCTCGCCGAGGTGATCGCCAACGGGACCGGCCAGGCCACCGTCATCAAGGCCAACTGGCAGCGGGCCGCGAAGGTGCTGGGCAGTTCGCGTCCACCGATTCTCGACCTCGTGTTGCCGAGTGCCGTCGGGGAGGTGACCGGTGACAGTGAGTTGCTTCGGCAGCTGCAGGAGATACCGGTGCCGCAGCGCGCCGGTTTCGTGACCGAATTCCTTCAGCGCGAGGTGCAGAACTTCCTGCGGCTCGCATCGCCACCCGCCGCAACCAGTCGATTCCTGGACCTCGGTACCGATTCACTGATGGCGATCGAACTCCGCAACCGGTTGCACAGTCAGTTCGGCGGCAAGTTCACGATCAACGCGACCGCGGTATTCGACTATCCGACCATCGGGGGGCTCGCCGAGTATCTCGTCGGTCAGCTGCCCGAGTCGGTCTCACAGTCGCCCGAGCCGGCATCCGTCGCAGCGCCTGCGCCTGAAGGCTGACCGCCGGGGGAGCCCTGGTGGCCAATATCACATCCTGACAAAACCCCAGTTCACAGCGCAGCGCCGGGGCCTCTCGCGGGTGTCTATCAACCACTGGGTCAGTCGGCTGGCAGAAATTTGCTCAAGACCGCTTTGCAGAGAAGTTACCGGCCGGTATAGTGGGCCGTGTTACTGGTGGGTAACTTAACCCAAGTACCCAACCGCAGAAGTGGCAGTCTCACCGAGGAGGAACCACGTGAGCCACTACAAGTCCAACGTGCGTGACCAGGAATTCAACCTGTTCGAGGTGCTGGGCGTCGACAAGGCTCTGGGCGAAGGCAAGTTCGGCGAAATCGACGCCGACACGGCCCGCGAGATGCTCAGCGAGATCGCCCGGCTGGCCGCGGGGCCCGTCGCCGATTCATTTGCCGATGGCGACCGCAATCCTCCTGTCTTCGACCCCGAGACTCACACGGTCGCCCTGCCGGAGTCGTTCAAGAAGTCGGTCCATGCCGTCATCGACGGCGGCTGGAACATGATCGGCATCGACGAGGAACTCGGCGGTATGCAGATGCCGCGTGCGCTGCAGTGGGCCCTCATGGAGCATCTCCTGGGCGCCAACCCCGCGGTCTATATGTACGCGATGGGTGTCGGCTTCGCCCAGATCTTCTACCGCCTCGGAACCGAGGAGCAGAAGAAGTGGGCAGTGCTGGCCGCTGAGCGCGGATGGACCTCGACCATGGTGCTCACCGAACCGGACGCCGGTTCGGACGTCGGCGCCGGTCGCACCAAGGCCGTGCAGCAGGAGGACGGCTCCTGGCACATCGACGGGGTGAAGCGCTTCATCACCTCCGGTGACGCCGATGACATCGGCGAGAACATCCTGCACCTGGTGCTGGCCCGCCCCGAGGGGGCCGGACCGGGCACCAAGGGTCTGTCGCTGTTCTTCGTGCCGAAGTTTCTGTTCGATACCGAGACGGGCGAGCCGGGCGAACGCAACGGCGTCTTCGTCACCAACGTCGAGCACAAGATGGGCCTGAAGGTCTCGACCACCTGCGAGCTGTCACTCGGCCAGCACGGTGTTCCGGCCAAGGGCTGGCTGGTCGGCGAGGTGCACAACGGCATCGCGCAGATGTTCGAGGTCATCGAACAGGCCCGCATGATGGTGGGCACCAAGGCCATCGCGACACTGTCGACCGGCTACCTCAATGCGCTGGAGTACGCCAAGTCGCGCATCCAGGGCGCCGACCTGACCCAGATGACGGACAAGGCCGCACCGCGCGTCAGCATCACTCACCACCCCGATGTCCGCCGCAGCCTGATGACCCAGAAGGCCTACGCCGAGGGTCTGCGCGCGCTGTATCTGTACACCGCGACGTTCCAGGACGCCGAGGTGGCGCAGGCCGTGCACGGTGTGGACGTCGAGTTGGCCGCGAAGGTCAACGACCTCCTGCTCCCGATCGTCAAGGGCGTCGGCTCGGAGCAGGCCTACGCCAAACTCACCGAGAGCCTGCAGATCTTCGGTGGCTCGGGCTTCCTGCAGGACTACCCGATCGAGCAGTACATCCGCGACGCCAAGATCGACTCGCTCTACGAGGGCACCACCGCGATCCAGGCCCAGGACTTCTTCTTCCGCAAGATCGTCCGCGACCAGGGCACGGCGCTCGGGTACGTCGCCAACGAGATCGACACGTTCGTGAAGAACGAGTCGGGCAACGGCCGGCTCAAAGGTGAGCGCGAGTTGCTCGCCACGGCGCTGACCGACGTTCAGGCGATGGCCGCGTCGCTGACCGGCTACCTGATGGCCGCGCAGGAGGATCAGGCCAGCATCTACAAGGTGGGCCTGGGCTCGGTGCGCTTCCTGATGAGCGTCGGCGATCTGGTGCTCGGATGGCTCCTGCAGCGTCAGGCCGCGGTGGCCATCGAGAAGCTGGACGAGGGCGCCACCGGTACCGAGAAATCGTTCTACGAAGGCAAGATCGCTGCCGCGTCGTTCTTCGCGAAGAACTTCCTGCCGCTGCTCACCAGCACGCGTTCGACGATCGAGAATCTCGACACCGACGTGATGGAACTCGACGAAGCGGCCTTCTAAAAGAGGCCCCGCAAGACAGCAGGCCCCCGGGGAAACCCGGGGGCCTGCTGTCTTTGATTCATGCAGTGGCTTACACACAAAAAAGGCGGGTTCGGGAGGACAATGAGGGCGTCTTCGTATTCTCGCGCGTCCGGCTTTCACCTCGTTGCCGGTACTTCGGATCAGTCACTCCCGAACCCGTCGTGAAATCGACCGTACGCCGACAAAACGGCTTGCACAAGAAGAATTTTCGGGAAAATCCAGTCTCCCTGGAACCGCCGCTGGAGTCCCCTCACATCCAGCGACGGCCTTCGTCCGCGTCAATAACTCCCGGACAAAGAGGACGCCCCGCGTTGCCGTCGGGTCGGGGGGTCAGACGGCAACACGGGGCTATCCAGTCCATCGAATACCCATGTTGGGGCGTTACAAACCTCAGGTTTCGAGAATGGCCGTCACACCCTGGCCGCCGGCGGCGCACACCGAGATCAGGCCGCGCGCCGGCTTGCCCGTTTCGGCCTTCTTCTGCGCCAGCTGTTTGGCGAGCTGCGCGACGATGCGGCCACCGGTCGCCGCGAACGGGTGACCGGCCGCCAGCGACGAACCGTTGACGTTGAGCTTGGATCGGTCGATGGGCCCCAACGCGGCGTCCAGGCCCAGCCGCTCCTTGCAGTACTCCTCGGATTCCCACGCCTGCAGGGTGGCCAGCACGACCGACGCGAAGGCCTCGTGGATTTCGTAGAAGTCGAAGTCGCTCAACGTCAATCCATTGCGGGCCAGCAACCGCGGCACCGCGTAGGTCGGCGCCATCAGCAGTCCGTCGGCGCCACTGACGTAGTCGACCGCGGCCGTCTCGCCGTCGACGAAGTAGGCCAGTACCGGGACGTCGTGCGCCTCCGCCCACTCCTCGGAGGCCAGCAGCGCGACCGAGGCGCCGTCCGTCAGTGGCGTGGAGTTGCCCGCCGTCATGGTGGCGTCACCGTTGCGCACACCGAACACCGGCTTGAGGGTGGCCAGCTTCTCCGGCGACGAGTCGGGCCGCAGGTTGTCGTCGCGGTACAGCCCGAGGAACGGGGTGACGAGATCGTCGAAGAATCCGCGGTCATAGGCGGCGGCCATGTTGCGGTGACTGGCGGCGGCCAGGGCGTCCTGGTCGACGCGCTTGATGCGCATCTGCTTGGCGGTGACCGCTGCGTGGTCACCCATCGACAGCCCGGTGCGGGGCTCGCCGTTGGTGGGGATCTGTACGCCCAGCGACGCCGGGAGCCTGCCCACCAGCTTGAGCCGCTCGATGTTGGACTTCGACCGGCGCAGCCCGAGCAAGGTGCGGCGCAGGTCGTCGCCGAATGCGATGGGCGCGTCCGACGTGGTGTCCACCCCGCCCGCGACGGCCGACTCGTAACGGCCCGCGGCGATACCGTCGGCGGCGGCGATGACCGCCTGCAGACCGGTGCCGCACGCCTGCTGCAGATCGAACGCCGGCGTGTAGGGCGACAGCGCACTGCCCAGCACGCACTCGCGCATGAGGTTGAAGTCACGGCTGTGCTTGAGCACGGCTCCGCCGATCACCATGTCCAGGCGCTCCCCGGCCAGGGCGAACCGGTCGACCAGGCCGTCGAGCGCGGCGGTGAACATGTCCTGGTTGGAGGCTTGCGCGTAGGCGCCGTCGGAACGCGCGAACGGGATGCGGTTGCCGCCGAGCACCGCCACGGGGCGGCGATTCCGGGTGTCCTTCGAGGTGGGGGTGGCCACGGCTGTCTCCGTACGGTCGGTTGAGGATGGTTGCCTGTTGGGGCCATACTACTCACTGTTCTTACTCTGGAGTAAGTTCGTAGTCGACATCTCGACCGTGACACGAGAGGCAGCTCTGTGGCTCCCAAGCTCCCATCCGACCTGTACTCGCAGGTGGTCCACTCCGGCCCCGGCTCGTTTCTGGCCAAGCAACTCGGCATTCCGCAGCCCGAGACCCTGCGCCGCTACCGCGCGGGCGACCCGGCGCTGGCCGGGCCGCTGCTGATCGGCGGCGAGGGCCGCGTCGCCGAACCCATGCGCACCGCGCTCGCCGAGGACTACGACCTCGTCGGCGACAACCTCGGCGGACGGTGGGCAGACCGGTTCGGCGGTCTGGTGTTCGACGCCACCGGTATCACCGCACCCGTAGGCCTCAAGGCGCTGCACGAGTTCTTCACGCCACTGCTGCGCAATGTGGGTCCGTCGGGACGCGTCGTGGTGGTCGGCACGACGCCCGATCAGACCGGCTCTGTGGACGAGCGCATCGCCCAGCGCGCGCTGGAGGGCTTCACCCGCTCACTGGGCAAGGAGATGCAGCACGGCGCGACGGTGTCGCTGGTGTACCTGGCGGCGGATGCCAAGCCGGCCGCCACTGGTCTGGAGTCCACGTTGCGGTTCCTCCTGTCGGCGAAGTCGGCGTACGTCGACGGCCAGGTGTTCTACGTCGGGGCCGCCGACTCCACCCCACCGGCGGACTGGGACAAGCCGTTCGACGGGAAGGTCGCGATCGTCACCGGCGCGGCCCGTGGCATCGGCGCCACCATCGCCGAGGTGTTCGCCCGCGACGGCGCCAAGGTCGTCTGCGTGGACGTTGACGGTGCGGCACAGGCCCTGCAGGACACCGCCGCCAAGGTGGGTGGCACCGCGCTGACGGTGGACGTCACCGCCGACGACGCCGTCGATCGGATCACCGCACACCTGCGCGAGCACTGTGCCGGCCGCGCCGACGTCCTGGTCAACAACGCGGGCATCACCCGCGACAAGCTGCTGGCCAACATGGACGACGCCAAGTGGGACGCGGTGGTCGCCGTCAATCTGCTTGCTCCGCAACGGCTTACCGAGGGTCTCGTCGGCAACGGCGCCATCGGCGAGGGCGGGCGAATCGTCGGGCTGTCGTCGATGGCCGGCATCGCGGGCAACCGCGGCCAGACCAACTATGCGGCCACCAAGGCCGGGATGATCGGGCTCACGCAGGCCCTGGCACCGGAACTGGCCGCGAAGAGCATCACCATCAACGCCGTCGCGCCAGGGTTCATCGAGACCAAGATGACCGAGGCGATCCCGTTCGCCACCCGTGAGGTGGCGCGTCGGCTGAATTCGCTGTTCCAGGGCGGTGAGCCCGTGGACGTCGCGGAGACCATCGCATACTTCGCCAGCCCGGCGTCTAATGCCGTGACCGGCAACATCATTCGGGTGTGCGGCCAGGCGATGCCGGGGGCGTGACATGCCGTTACGAGGGACGATCAGCGCGGAGGGGCGAGCGAATGAGTAACGGATTGACGAACATGCTGCGGGCGGCCGCCGGGGCGCTGCCGTTCGTCCCGCGCAGCGACCATCTGCCGGCCAAGACCCTGACGGTGTCGGATCTGGCCATCGACCGCACCAACGTCGCGGCATATGCCGGCGTGACCGGACTGCGCTACGGCGACACCGTGCCGCTGACCTACCCGTTCGTGCTGACCTTCCCGACCGTGATGGAGCTGATCACCGGGTTCGACTTCCCCTTCTCCGCAATGGGTTCCGTGCACGTCGAGAACCACATCACCCGGTACCGGCCGATCGCCGTCACCGACACGGTGGGCATCAGGACGCACGCCGAGAACCTGCGTGAGCATCGCAAAGGCCTGCTGGTCGACGTGGTGACCGACGTCAGCGTCGGCAACGACGTGGCCTGGCATCAGGTGACCACGTTCCTGCACCAGCAACGCACCAGCCTGTCGGACGAGCCCAAACCGCCGCCGGCCAAGCAGCCCAAACTGCCGCCACCCAACTCGATTCTGCGGATCACGCCCGGCCAGATCCGCCGGTACGCGTCTGTCGGCGGGGACCACAACCCGATCCACACCAGTTCGATCGGGGCCAAACTGTTCGGCTTCCCCACCGCGATCGCGCACGGAATGTTCGGCGCGGCAGCCGTTCTGGCCAATATCGAGGGCCAGATCCCCGACGCGGTGCGGTATTCGGTCAAGTTCGGCAAGCCGGTGATCCTGCCCGCCAGTGCGGGACTCTACGTCGACCGCGTCGAGAATGGCTGGGATCTGTTGCTACGCAACATGAGCAAGGGGTACCCGCATCTGACGGGCGAGGTCCGGGTGCTGTAGCGCCTGGGTGTTCGCAGTCTCAACGCAGCTGAGTCACGCTCTCCGCACCGTCGACGGCGTCACGCTCACTGGGTTTGCCCTTCAGTCCGCGCCAGAACAGGTTGATCAACAGTTCGACGGCCTCGTCGACATCGACGTCGCCCGCGCTGACCCGGGTTGCCACCGCCTCACCGGCACCCACGAGCGCGATCGCCATCATGTGAAAGTCGGTGTCGGGCTCCGGGTTCCGGGTGCCGGAGCTCAGCATCCGGGCCACCAGATCGATGATGCGTTCGCGTCCCTCGCGGACCGTGTGCGCGAACGCCTGCGAACTGGTGGCCTGGGTGTACAGCACGATCCAGGAAGCCCGATTGGCGTCGATGTAATTCAGGAACGAGCCGATGGTGTTGCGCAGCATGTCGCGCGGCGGCAACGAAAAGTCGACGTCGGCACGCACCGCTTCGATGAACCGGGCGAGTTCGCGGTCCAGGCAGGCACCGAACAGATCCTCCTTGGAGCCGTAATACAGATACAGCATCGGCTTGGAGATCTCGGCCTTCGCGGCGATCGCGTCCATGGACGTCTCGTGATAGCCGTTGACGGAGAACACCTGGACGGCGGCGTCGAGCATCTGCTGCTCGCGCACAGCGCGGGGCAGCCGTTTGGTACCACCCGCCATCACGCCACCCTTCGCACGGAAACCCGACTCAACACCCGCACCCCGGTCAGCAGTGCGGGTTGATTCCCTTGTAGCCCGCGACCGCGGCGACGGCGTCGTCGACCCGCTGTTGCGACAGTTCCCCGGCATTGACCGCCTGCTCGAGCCGGTCGAGCACCGCGGGCACCTCGGCGGTGGTCACCCACAGCGCGACGTCCGCGCCGGCCTGCAACGCCCGCAGCACCGCCTCGGACACTCCGTATCGCGCACTGATGGCCGCCATCGACGACAGGTCATCGGTGAACACCACGCCTCCGAACGGCGGCCCGCCGTAGCCGCCGCTGCGCAGCAGGTTGTACGCGGCGGGACTCAGGCTGGCCGGATCGCTGCCGGTCAGTCCCGGCACCTGCAGGTGGCCGAGCATCACCGCGACGGGCCCCTCCCCGACCAGCGTGCGGTACGGGATGAGGTCGTTGTTCTGCAGATCCGCCAGCGGTGGGGTCACCACACCGCCGGTGTGGGAGTCCCCGGAGCCGTGGCCATGGCCCGGGAAGTGCTTGAGTACCGGTAACAGGCCCGCGTCACGCAGTCCTCGTGCGTAGGCGCCGGCGTATTGCGTGACCACGGCGGGATCCGAGCCGAACGACCGGTCGCCGATGACGGTGTCGTCGGGCGCGGCCGTCACGTCGACGACGGGCGCAAAGTCCACCGTGATGCCCAGCCCCCGCATGGCCTGGCCGCGCTGCAGCGCGATCTGGTACACCTCGTCGGCCGTCTTGGTCTGGGCCAGCACCCGGGGTGAGGGCTGGCTGCCGATCAGCGACGACAACCGCTGGACCCGGCCGCCTTCCTCGTCGACACTGACCGCCAGCGCCAACGGGCCCGCCGCGCCCGCGATATCGGGAATCGAACCGTCAGTGAGCATCGACAGGTCCGTCCAGCTGCCGATGAAGATGCCGCCGACGTGGTTGTCGGTGACCACGGCCCGGGCATCCGCGGCATTTTGCACACCGACCATCAAGAGTTGCGCCAGCTTGTCCCGCAGCGGCATCGATTGGACGTCACATGCCGCCGGAGCGGGCGCCGCCGGGACCGGATTCGCCAGCGGAGCAACCGACGAGGCCGCGGAGGCGGAGACCGCCGGAGACGTCTGCGCGGAGTGAGTCGTCGCAGGTGAACAGGCGACCAGAGCTGCGGGCAGCACCATCGCCGACGCCAGTGAGCGGATCAGGACACGGGCAAATGGCATGCGCACATGCTGTCATGTCGCCAACGGATCCGGCATCGGTGGGCAATATTGAGGCATGACGGTCGTGATGATCGCCTTCGACGGCACCCCCAATTCGCGCCGTGCCGTGCGCTACGCCGGCACCTTCCTGACCGCCGAACGGGCCGTCATTCTCACGGTGTGGGCGCCGATGCGCCCCGGTCCGGATCCGGTGTCCATCGACCTCGACGGGCCACCCGATCCCCCGGACCCACAGGATGCAGAAGACGCGGACATCGCGTTCACCGACGCCCAGCGCACCAACCTCGAGGGCACGGAACTCGCGCGCGCCGCCGGCCTGGCGGCCGAACCGCTGTGCATCGCGGTCGTGGGCACGGTGTGGCGGACGATCATCGACGCCGCCGACAACCTCGGCGCCGACCTCATCGTCACCGGCACCCGCGGCACCACGGGATTGCGCTCGCTGATGCAGTCCAGCGTCGCCGACCGGGTCCTGCGGCACGGCGGGCGGCCGGTCCTGATCGTGCCGCCGGGACCGGCCTGACCCCGTCGGCGAACGACGTCGCCACCCGCGACCGTGCTACCTTGGCGTTCGGTCCAGACCCCTGCGCTGAGGAGCCCCACATGACCCGGTTCGTGGTGCCGGCTGCCGCCAGCATCGTGGTTGGTCTGCTGCTCGGGGCGGCCGCGGTATTCGGGGTGACGCTCATGGTGCAGCAGGACACCAAGCCACCCGTGAGTGCGGGCGACCCCGCGTCGTCGGTGCTCAACCGGGTCGAATACGGCGACCGCACGTAGCCTGAGCGCTCTCACCGCACCGGCCCTTCCGGGAGGGCAGGTCGTCTCGTCCCCGATCTCGCCGGCCACACCGCTGTCGCGGCGCTGGCTGTGGCTGGTCGGCTCGATAGCGCTGGTCCTCACTTTCGTGCAGTCCCCCGGCATGATCTCGCCGGACACCAAGCTGGACCTGACCGCCAACCCGCTGCGGTTCCTGACCCGGGCGGCCAATCTGTGGAACAGCGATCTGCCGTTCGGCCAGGCCCAGAACCAGGCCTACGGCTATCTCTTTCCGCACGGGGCGTTCTTCCTCGCCGGCGATCTGCTGGGGCTGCCGGGCTGGGTGACGCAGCGGTTGTGGTGGGCACTGCTGCTGACCGTCGGCTTCTGGGGCGTGTTGCGCGTCGCGGAGGCCCTGGGTATCGGTAACACGTCGTCGCGGGTCGTCGCCGCCATCGCGTTCGCGCTGTCACCGCGGGTCCTGACCACCCTCGGCTCGATCTCCTCGGAGACCCTCCCGATGATGCTGTCGCCGTGGGTGCTGCTGCCCGTCATCCTCGCGATGCGCGGCGGCAGTGGGCGGACGCCACGGATGCTGGCCGCGCAGGCGGGCGTCGCAATGGCGTTGATGGGCGCGGTCAACGCGGTGGCAACGCTGACCGGGTGCCTGCCCGCCATCATCTGGTGGGCCTGCCACCGGCCGAACCGGCAGTGGCTGCGGTTCAGCGGGTGGTGGCTGCTGGCCGCGGCGCTTGCCATCACGTGGTGGCTGATTCCGTTGCTGCTGCTCGGCCGCGTCAGTCCGCCCTTCCTGGACTTCATCGAATCCTCCGGCGTGACGACGCAGTGGACGTCGCTGACCGAAGTGCTGCGGGGTACGTCGGCGTGGACCCCGTTCGTGGCGCCGAATGCGACTGCCGGTGCATCGTTGGTCACCGGGTCGATGGCGATCCTGGCCACCACACTGGTGGCGGCCGGCGGCCTGGCCGGACTGGCGTTGCGGTCCATGCCCGCACGCGGGCGTCTGCTGAGCATGCTGCTGATCGCCCTCGTGGTGTTGGGGCTCGGCTATGCCTGGGGCCTGGGGTCGCCGGTGGCGCATCAGGTGCAGACGTTTCTGGACGGCGCGGGTGCCCCGTTGCGCAACGTGCACAAGCTGGAACCCGTCGTCCGGATACCGATCGTGCTCGGACTGGCGCATCTGCTCAGCCGGGTGCCGTTGCCGGGCAGCGTGCCGCGCCCGGTGTGGATCCGGGCGTTCGCCCACCCCGAGGCCGACAGGCGGGTGGCGGTGGCGATCGTGGTGCTGGCCGCACTGGCCGCCTCCACGTCGCTGGCGTGGACGGGCCGGCTGACCCCGCCGGGCGCCTTCACCGGCATCCCGAAGTACTGGCACGAGGCCGCCGACTGGCTGACCGAGCACAACACCGGCAGCCCGACGCCGGGCCGGGTCCTGGTGGCGCCGGGCGCGCCGTTCGCGACCCAGGTCTGGGGCAACAGCCACGACGAACCCCTGCAGGTGCTCGGCGACAGCCCATGGGGTGTGCGCGACTCGATCCCGTTGACCCCGCCGCAGACGATCCGGGCGCTGGATTCGGTCCAGCGCCTGCTGGCGGCGGGACGGCCATCCGCCGGACTCGCGGATACGCTTGTCCGCCAAGGTGTTTCCTACGTCGTCGTGCGCAACGATCTGGATCCGGAAACGTCACGTTCGGCGCGTCCGATCCTGGTGCACCGGGCCATCGACGGCTCTCCGGGCCTGACGAAGGTCGCACAGTTCGGTGATCCCGTCGGCCCTGGGACGCTGGACGGGTTCATCACCGACAGCGGGCTGCGGCCGTTGTATCCCGCGGTGGAGATCTACCGCGTCGACGGCGCAGGCAATCCCGGTGCGCCGTATCTGGCCGATGCAACCCGGATGGCACGGGTCGACGGCGGGCCCGAGGTGCTGCTTCGCCTCGACGAGCGGCGGCGACTGCTGGGGCAACCGCCGCTCGGTCCCGTGCTGCTGACCCAGGATGCCCGCGCCGCCGGGGTTCCGCTGCCCCCGGGTGTTGGCGTCACCGTCACCGACACCCCGGTCGCGCGCGAAACCGATTACGGTCGCGTCGACGACCACTCGTCGGCGATCCGCGCCGAGGACGACGGACGGCACACCTTCAACCGGGTGCCCGACTATCCGGCCCCGGGCGCGCATCCGGTGTACGGCGGCTGGAACGGCGGCCGGCTGAGCACGTCGAGTTCCTCCGCGGATGCGACGGCGCTGCCCAACGTCGCGCCGGCGTCCGGCGCGGCGGCGGCCATCGACGGCGACTCCGCCACCAGCTGGGTGTCCAATGCGCTGCAGGCGGCGGTGGGCCAATGGCTGCAAGTGGACTTCGACCACCCGGTGACCAATGCGACGCTCACCCTGACCCCGGCGGTGTCGACGATCGGCGCGCAGGTGGACAGGCTCGAGGTCGCCACCGCCAACGGCACCACCACGCTGCCGGTCGATCAGCCCGGCAGGCCGGTGACCGCGGCGCTGCCCTACGGCGAGACGTCGTGGGTGCGCATCACGGCCGCGGCGACGGTGAACGGCTCCTCCGGTGTCCAGTTCGGCATCACCGATCTGGCGATCACTCAGTTCGACGCCAGCGGCTATGCGCACCCGGTCAACCTTCGCCACACCGTGCAGGTGCCGGGCCCGCCGCAGGGCGCGCCGGTCGCGATGTGGGACCTGGGCTCGGACACGTTGGGCCGACCGGGCTGCATCGAGTCCCCTGACGGCGTGCACTGCGCCTCGCCGCTGTCGCTGGCGCCCGAAGAGCTGGTCAATATGAGCCGGACGCTGACTGTGCCGGAACCGATTTCGGTGACCCCGACGGTGTGGGTCCGCCCGCGTCAGGGCCCGGCGCTGGCCGACCTGGTCCGACAACCGGGCACCGCGCACGCCGACGGCGACTCCGATTCGTTCGACGTGCTGGGCACCGCATTCGCCGCCACCGACGGCGACCCGCGCACCGCGTGGACCGCACCGCAGGGCGTCGTCCAGCACCGGGTCGCGCCGACGCTGACGCTGACCCTGCCCGAGCCCACCGAGGTCGCCGCGCTGGAGATCACCCCGAGCTCCTCCGCACTGCCCACCCATCCCACCCTGGTGGCCGTCGACCTCGGCGACGGGCCGCAGGTTCGTGCCACCGAAGCCGAAGGGACGCAGACACTTTCGTTACGTCCACGGGTGACCAGGACCATCAAGCTGAGCCTGCTGGACTGGGACGACATCATCGACCGCACCGCGCTGGGCTTCGATCAGGTCAAGCCGCCGGGCCTGGCCGAGGTGGTGGCGCTGCGACCCGACGGCACTGCGATCGCGCCGGCCGATGCCGCCCGCAACCGAACCCGCGCCATCACCGTCGGGTGCGACGCCGGACCGGTCATCGCGGTCGCGGGCCGGTTCGTGCACACCTCGGTGCACACCACGGTCGGCGCCCTGCTCGACGGGGGGCCGATCGCGGTGACGCCCTGCGAGCGCGAACCGCTCGCCCTGCCCGCGGGCCAACAGGAGCTTCTGATCAGCCCGGGTGCCGCGTTCATCGTCGACGGGGCCAGGCTGACCGGCCCCATGGGCAACGAATTGCCCAGCGCCGCAACCACTCCGGCTTCGGCGGGCGCGTGGGGGCCGGATCACCGGGAGCTGCGGGTACCGCCGTCCCCGGTGGCGCGGGTGATCGTCGTCCCTGAGAGCATCAACCCGGGATGGACCGCGACGACGGACACCGGGATCACGCTGACGCCGGTGCCCGTCAACGGCTGGCAGCAGGGCTGGCTGGTGCCGGCGGGGACGTCGGGCACCGTCACGCTGAATTTTCCGTCGAATGCGTTGTACCGGGCCGGTCTTGCCGGTGGGCTCGCGCTGCTGCCGGTGCTGTTGCTGCTGGCGTTGCTGCCCGCCTGGCGCAGGGTGCCGGACGCACCGGTGCGGACGTGGGCGCCGGGCCGGTGGGCGTTCGGCGCGGTGGTGGTGGTCGGCGCGATGATCTCCGGCCTCGTCGGCGCCGTGGTGTTCGCCGTGGCCGCAGGTGTGCTGTATCTGCTCCGCGGGCGACCTCGCGTCGAGAAGGCCGTCACGCTGGGTGCCGTGTCGGCAGGGCTGATTCTGGCCGGGGCGGTGCTGTCGCGGTACCCCTGGCGGTCGGTCGACGGCTACGTCGGGCATTCGGCAGGTGTGCAGTTCCTGGCGTTGGTCAGCGTCGCTGCCCTGGCGGCCTCCGCAATTCGCGCCGAGAACCAGTTTCTCGACACGAAGCCGCAGGACGACGTGTAGAGAAAGTGGTTCTCGGCGTTCCCGCCGACTTAGCATCGGGGTGTGACCCAGGTAGAGACCGCCAAAGGCCCGATCGACGCCGGGGATCTCGGCGTCACGCTGATGCACGAGCACGTGTTCGTGCTGACGCCGGAGATGCTTCAGAACGACCCCGAGGTGTGGGGCGACGAAGACAAACGCGTCGCCGACGCGATCGCCCGCCTCAACGAACTGAAATCCCGCGGCGTGGACACCATCGTCGACCTCACGGTGATCGGGTTGGGCCGCTACGTCCCCCGCATCGCCCAGATCGCCGCGGCCACCGACCTCAACATCGTCGTCGCGACCGGCCTGTACACCTACAACGACATCCCGATGTACTACCACTTCAAGGGACCGGGCACGGTGCTGGCCGGCCCGGAACCCATGACGGAGTTGTTCGTCCGCGACATCGAAGTGGGTATCGCCGGGACCGGCATCAAGGCCGCGATCCTCAAATGCGCCACCGACGAACCCGGAGTGACGCCGGGCGTCGAGCGAGTGCTGCGCGCCGTGGCGCAGGCCCACCGCCAGACCGGCGTGCCCATCTCCACGCACACCCACGCGGCCACCCGACGTGGACTCGAGCAGCAGCGCATCTTCACCGAAGAGGGTGTCGACTTGTCCCGCGTGGTGATCGGCCACTCCGGCGACTCCACCGATCTCGACTACCTCGAGGAGTTGATCGCCAACGGCTCCTACATCGGGATGGACCGCTTCGGCGCGGACGTCTACCTGCCGACCCCCGAACGGGTCGACACCGTGGTCCGGATGTGCGAGCGGGGCCACGCCGAGAAGATGGTGCTGTCCCACGACGCGTCCTGTTTCATCGACTGGCTGCCGGAGGAGGCGGTGCCGGTGGTACTGCCCAACTGGCACTATCTACACATCCACAACGACGTCCTGCCGGCGCTGCGCGCGCGGGGCGTCACCGAGGAGCAGATCACCACGATGCTGGTGGACAACCCGCGCAGGATATTCGCGACCGCGGGTGGGTATTGATGCCGGCGGCCATCCCCCCGATCAGTACCCAACTGCAACGCATCGCCGCGCAGATCCCCGAACGCCCCGCCGTCACCTGTGCGGGCCGGACACTTACCTGGTCGCAACTCGACGCGTCCACCAACCGGCTGGCCCGCGCCTTCGCCGAACGCGGTGTCGGGCTGGGCGATTACGTGACAATCGCTGTCCCCAACTCCATCGAGTTCCTCGAAGCGACCATTGCATGCTGGAAACTCGGCGCAGTCCCGCAACCGCTGCCCGCGCGACTGCCCGACCCCGAGTTCGAGGGCATCCTCGCATTGCGTCCGCGCGCGCTGCTGGTCGGCCGCGCTGACCCTCGTGGCGAAATTCCCAGCTTCCCTGCCGATTTCACCGTCGATGGCAGATATTCCGACGAACCCCTGCCCGAAGCCGTTTCGCCGGCGTGGAAGTCGATGGCTTCCGGCGGCAGCACCGGTCGCCCCAAGCTCATCGAAGTCGGTGGCGACAGCCGCTATCCCGGTGCGCTTTTCGGGCAGGCGCTGGGCGCACAGGAGGGCGATGTCAGCCTGATGTCGGTGCCGATGTCGCACAACACCGGGATGGTCAACGCCACCCTCGCGTTGTTGATGGGTCATCACCTGGTCATCATGCCGCGCTTCGAGCCTGCCGAGTTCCTCCGCCTGATCACCGAGCATCGTGTCGGCTTTCTGGCCACCGCGCCGACGATCATGCACCGCGTCTTGCCCGTCTACCACGCCGACCCGCAGGCCTACGATCTGTCGTCGATCCGCCGGATGTGGCATGTAGGTGGACCGTGTCCGCCCTCGGTCAAGGAGGCGTGGATCGAACTGGTGGGGCCCGATGCCCTGTGGGAGATGTACGGCGGCACCGAACTTCAGGCCATCGCCGTGCTCAGTGGCGCCGAGTGGCTGGCGCACCGCGGTTCGGTCGGCAGGGTGGTCGTGGGCGAGATGACAGTGCTCGACGACGACGGCGCGGAGTGCCCACCTGGCGAGGTGGGCGAGATCTACATGCGCCCCTCGCCGGGGACCACCCCCACCTACCGCTACATCGGGGCGACTGCGAAGACGCACGACGGCTGGGATTCACTCGGCGACCTCGGCTACTTCGATGAAGACGGCTACCTGTATCTGTCCGACCGGCGCGTCGACATGTTCACCGTGGGCGGCAAGAACACCTACCCCGCCGAAATCGAGGGCGCGCTGTGCGGGCATCCGGAAGTGTTGTCCTGCTTGGTGGTCGGGGTGCCGCACGAGGACCTCGGTCAGGTGCCGCACGCCCTGGTGCAAGCCGACGGCGACCTCGACGAGGCGGGTGTGCAGGCATTCCTGCAGGAGCGACTCGAAGCCCACAAGGTCCCGCGCACAGTCGAATTCGTCGACCATCCGCTGCGCGACGACGCCGGCAAGGCCCGCCGGTCGGCGGTGCGCGACGAGGTCATTGCGCGGCGGTCTGCCAGGCCCGCGCCGCGATGAGTTCCGGCACCAGCACCTCCGTCAGCAGCCGGACGTCATCGTCGCCATCGCCCGGATAGCGCAGGTTGCGCTCCGCCCCGGGTACGTCACCGCCGACACCGACGACGGTGCTGCCCCGTAGCGCGGTCCAGTCGGCGAGTTGCGGCTCCCATTCCGAACCGGCGAAAACGAGCAGCCGGTAGTCGGTGGTCTTGGTCAGATAGACGTCGACGTGGCTCCAGTCCCCCGTCTCGCAGCCGACCGCGGGCAACCGTGGTCCCTCGCGAAGCATCAGGGCCCCCTGCTGGGCGGAGCAGAACCGGTGCGCGGGTGCGGCGAGATGGGTTCCGGCAGGCCCCACAACGAGTTCCGCGATCTCCGGTCGCCAGTCCGCCTCGGTGTCCAGCAGGTGCGCACTCGCCGTCGCCGCCGCGGCGACGGACGCGGAGAGCGCCGCGGTACCCGTTCCGCTGAGGTGGCACTCGAGCGCCAGCAGCAGCGCCAGGGTGTGCTGATAGCTGCGGCAGGCCACCCCGCCGTCCTCCGGATCGGCGTGGAGGTCGACGACGGTGTCGCACCACTGCGTGATCGCCGATCCCGGCGTGTTCGTCAGAGCCACCGTGGATACGCCGTCGGGCAGTCGGCCCAGGGCGTCGAGCGTCTCCACCGAACCGCCGCCGGCCGAGGTCGCCACGACGAGCGTTCCCGGGCCCCAGTCGGGAAGCAGCCGGGTGGACGCCAGTTCGGACACCGCGACGAGGCCACGTGCCCGTATCCGCGCGGCGGCGACACCGCCCGCGTAGGCCGAGGAACCCATGCCCAGCAGCACAACCCGCTCGATTCCGGGTGGCACCACCCCGGCCCACGGATTCCCGGCGGCCAGGGTCGCAGCGAGCCGGCCGAGCACCTCGGGTTTGCGGCGCAGGTCCGCCACGAAACCGTCGGGCTTCACCCTGGCTCCTCGTCGAGCAGGGCGGGTAGTGCCGCGTCGGGGACGTACATCCACCGGGGCAGGTGCCTTGCCGCGTAGACGATTTCGCGAAGAACCTGCTGCAGTCGGAGGGCCCGCAGCGCATCGGCATCGTAGATTTCCGCCAGACCGCGCTGATCCAGCCGGTGCGTGTAGGCACCGAGAAAGGCCTTGCGCGCCAACGTATCAACCTCAGCAAGAGCCGAGTCGTCGAGTTCGGCATGCTTACGGGCGACGATCGCGACGTGCGCCAGCGACTGCACCATGCCCGCGACGTCGAGAGCCGCCGGAATGGGCAGTACGCGTTCTTCGGCAGCCAGCACCGGGTTGCCGTCGAAGTCGGTGACCACGAAGCGCCCGCCGCAGCGCAGCACCTGACCGACGTGCAGGTCGCCGTGCCCTTCGATGACCGGCGTGCCCGCGAGCGTGCCGAGACCGGCCAGCACGTCTTCGATCTCGGGCAGGCGCGCCCGCAGTGTCGCGTGCGAATCGGGACTGCTTGACGCACAGGCGGTTTCGAGGGTCGAAAACGCGGCATCGCGCCAGCGCGCGGCGTCGTGCCGTGAGGCCCTGGTTGCGGTGCCGGCCAGTGCGGCGTGCAGGTCGGCGACCAACTCGCCGACCTCGGCGGCCGCGGCCAGCACCGGAGCCGGCTGAGGCGGGTGACCCCGGGCGGCTTCGGTGACCAGGCCCACCGCCCAGGTCCAGCCGTCGACCGCACCAGGCAGATACTCGTCGACCGTCGCGACGAGCGTCTCGGCACCGTCGGGAGGCTGCCAGGTGACCAGTCCGAGCGGCGTCGGCATGCCGGCAAAGCCGGCCTCACGGAGCACACCGATCCGGCGCGGCGCCGGGTGCGGGCCGGACTGCAGATGCGTCGCCCACTTCACCATTGCGGTGTCGCCGACGATGACGGATTCGTTGGTCTGGTCTACATCGACCGCTCGCTCTCCGGTCGCGGCGCGCCCGGTCCAGGACAGCACCGTGAAGCGGCCCCGGACCGACGACCCGTCCACTTCGCACAGGAGACGCAGAATCGCTTCTGCGGCACCGTCTCCCGGGTGAGCCCGGTGCCACACCCCGTCGGCCCCGCGCACGGTCGGGACGGCGGCTTCACCGTTCGGTCCGGCGACCACGGTGAGTCGCGCGCCGCCCGGGAGTTCGAGGGAGTCCAGGACGCGCCCGTCGTCGGGCGCGTCGGCGTCAGTCACCCGACGGCCGATGTTTCACGCCCACCCGCTCGATGACATCGGCGCCGACCCGCAGGCCGTCGCGCGCCCGGATCGCCGCACCGATCCCGGCCAGCCGGGTGCGCAACGCAGTGTCGGCGAGCAGGCGTTCTACCGCATCGATCAATTCGGCATCGACGAAGCCGTAGGTGTCCAATCGCACGCCGAACCCGAGTTCGTCGATACGCTGGGCGTTTTCGTACTGGTCCCAGAACAGCGGCAGCACGATCAGCGGCTTGCCGAAATGCAGTGTCTCGGTGACGGTGTTGTTGCCGCCGTGCGAGATCACCAGGTCGACCTGGGGAATCACCTTGGTCTGCGGCAGCATCTGCGCGCCGACCATGTTGTCCGCCAACCGGATTCGATCGGCCTGCGGTCCTTTGCTGACGATGAACCGGTGCCGGGTGGTGCTGAGGACGTCGACGAGGCGTTGCATGAGTGCCACGTCGGCGCCGCCGAGCGAACCCAGCGAGAGGTAGATGAGGGCGCTGTCGTCGGGCCGGTCGGCAACCTCGGCGGGTAGCACGTATTCCTCGTCGGTCTCACGGACGCTGGAGTCCATCCGGGTCCAGCTCGGATCGAGCGGCCGGGCATCGCGGTAGTCGGCTTCGGCCGGGTAGACGTAGAGATTGGCGGCGTTGGTGCGGGGCATGAATTCCAGGTCCGGCAACGGGTCGGCACCCTGCTGACGCACCCAAGCGTCGAAGTCGGCCCACGTCGCCCGGTGGGTTCGGTCGTACTCCGCGCGGTAGTCCGCCCACCCGGCGTCGTCGGCGCTCGGCAGCCCCGAGAACGGCGGCGGCACACCGGCGCCGGACACCTCCAGCGGGCTGCACGAGACGATCCGGACGAACGGCACTCCCGCGGTCACCAGTGCCGGGAAGAGCACGACGTTGTCCTCCACGATGACGTCGGGCCGGTGTCTGGCGATGATGTCGCGCAGCCGCGGCTCGCAGTACTTCGCCCCGTCGATCAGCGCCTGGTAGGTCGGCTTGATGAACGTGTCGAGCTGCTGGATCGTCGGCTTGCGGAACTCCGGCGCGGTCTCGGTGATGTAGTCGGTCCAGAACTTGCCGGCGTCCTCCTCCGCGGCGCCATCGGCCGGTTCGGCGAGATCGACGAGTTCCTCGATGAACCCGAGCGGGGCGAGCTTGCCCGCCCACGAACTCTCCGCGGCGAACACGATGGTGTGGCCGCGCCCGCGCAGGATGTCGGCCAGCCCGATGCACTGGTTCGTCGGTCCGTATGCAGACTCCGGCCAGAACATGATGGTCAGTGATGGCGGTGTGGTCACGGAGATGCCCTTCAGATCGAACGGAGGTTATTGCGCGACAGCAGGTTCCGGTGCGTCGGTGACGGAACTGTCCAGGGGCGGCACCCGGCGCTCCGACCGGTACTCCCACCGGCGCAGCGCCTGCCGGCACGGGTTCTCCACGAGCGCGTAGCTGACCGCGGCCATCGCGAACCCGAACACCAGCGTCAACACCAGGATCACCGGCATGTCGCCGTTGAACACGAACCGGCCGACCAGCGGGAAGGCCATCGCCAGCGCCGCCAGATGCCAGACGAACAGGCCGTAGGACCAGCGGCCCAGCGTCACCATGACGGGACTGGCCAGGATCCGGTGCGGGGTGTCGGGACGGTCGAGCACCAGGGGGGCCAGCAGCACCCCGGCAAGCACGGCACCCATCGCGGTGCGCACCACGAACTGGCCCAGCGTCGCCGGCGTCAGCCCTTCCGGGCCGGCCAGCGGCGACGCGGCGATCAGGTAAGCGACCACCCCGATGCCGGCCATCAGCCAACGGTTGCGCGCCCATCGGTGCACCCGCCCGACCGGGCTGACCGTGAACTCCGCCAACAACATGCCCGCCGCGAACCACGCCGCGTAGGCCGGCGGCCAATTCAGGAAGTTGACCCCCTGCGGAGTGTGAATCGGCAGCAGGCCCCACGCCAGGCTCACCACGGCCACGCCGGCGATCACCGGAACCCGCGCGTTCGGCGGCAACCGGCGGGCGAACAGGGCCAGCAGTGGCAAGACCAGGTAGAAGGTCACCTCGACCGACAGGCTCCACATCTGGGTCAGGCCGGCGGTCAGGGTGAGCGGCACGTAGATCTGGGTGAGCGTCAGATTCGCCAGCCACACCGTCAGGCTGGCGCCGCGCGCGTCGGGCAGCAGGCACAGGATGACGATGACCGCGATCAGGTAGCCCGGCATGATGCGCACGATGCGCGAGCGCAGGTAGTGCCCGGTCGGCGGCCGGTGCCGCAGCCCGCGAGCCGCGGCAGCGTGCCCGCGCCACAGCAGGAAGCCCGACAGCGCGAAGAAGACGGCGACGGCCATGTCGAACCGGCTCAGCAGCCGCCCACTGATCCCGGTGTGCTGACCCGTCTGGAAGGCGACGTGGGTGACCACCACTCCCATGGCCGCGCACGCACGCAGACCTTCGACTGCGGGCAGGAAGTTGCGCGTCCCGCCGATCCGGCCGTCGTCCACCCAATCAGTGTGCCGGTCGCCGCATGACAAGCATGCAGGTGCCTTAGTTTGGGCTGTTAGGGTCGGCTGTTGACGTTCGAGTCCGGGTTTGCCTCGGCTGGACCAGAAGGAAAGGTACGCACGCCTTGAACCGAGCAGTGATGTTGCGGATCGCCGCGTGCGCCATTCTGGGCCTTGGAGCCGCGCTCCTGATCGCGGCACTGCTGTTGTCGACCTACACAGCGGGCAAGATCAAGCGGATCCCGCTCGACCTCAACACCACACTGGTCAGCAACGGCACCGGCACCGCACTGGATCCGGCGTCACTGCTCGGCGACCGGTTCGTCATCGACAAGAACTCGCCGCTGGTGTCCCAGCAACAGATGACCGTCGAGTCGCCGTCCAACGCCGACGTGGTGACGCTCCAGGTCGGCACCTCGGTCCGGCGCACCGACCGGCAGCAGGACAACGGATTGCTGCTGGCCCTGGTCGACACCGTCACACTGAACCGGGCCACCGCCCTGGCCGCCTCCGATGACACGCATCCCGGCGGCGCGGTACAGAAGCCCCGCACCATCGAGGACACCAAGCCGCCGACGAACATCGCGTTGCCCCACGAAGGTCTGTCCTACCGCTTCCCGTTCGGCACCGAGAAGAAGACCTACCCGTACTTCGACCCGATCGCGCAGAAGGCGTTCGACGCCAACTACGACGGCGAAGACGACGTCAACGGACTGACCACCTACAAGTTCGTCCAGAACGTCGGCTACGACGCCGACGGCAAGCTCGTCGAACCGCTCAGGTACGCATCGCTCTACGACGACGCCGAGGACGGCGAGGTCACCGCGCGTGCAGCGCTGTGGGGCCTGCCCGGTGATCCCGAAGAGCCCATCACGATGACCCGCTTCTACGCCGCCAAACGGACGTTCTGGGTGGATCCGGTGTCGGGCACCATCGTCAAGACCGAGGAGCACGCCAACCACTACTACGCCCGGGACCCGTTGCGGCCCGAGGTCGCACTGGTGGACTACCAGGTGACCTCCACTCAGGAGACCGTGGAGCGTGAGGTCGCCGCCGCGCGCAACGAGCGTGACCGGATCGGGCTGTGGTCGCGAATCCTGCCCATCACCTTCACCGCGGCCGGACTGGTGGCGCTGGTGGCCGGCGCCCTGCTCGGCTCGTTCAGCCTGCGCGCCGAGTCCGCACTCATCGATCCGGGACTCGACCACGCCGATGGCGGGTTCTTCGGCCGCCGCGACCCCGACACCGGACCGATGCCGGCCGCCGAGGCGGAGACCGAGAAACTGCCGGCTCAGCGCCCGGACCTACACCCCGACGAAGGTCCCCCCGACCGGTCCTAAGGTCGACGATGCGCGGCCGAGGGACCAGGCCGGGCAGCAGGCCGACCGACCAACGTAGGTCGACGATGCGCGGCCGAGGGACGAGGCCGGGCTGAGGAGGCCGACAATCCAACGTAAGTTGACGCCCCGGGTGCACCGGTGGGCGGTCCCCGGTTACGCGTTGTTCCTTTCCCTGGCGATCACCGCGCCGCTGCTGGCGCCGGGCTACCTGCTGTTGCGCGACGCGGTGTCGACGCCGCGGTCGTATCTGTCCGACGCCGCGCTGGGCCTGACCCAGGCTGCGCCGCGGGCCGCGCCGCAGGATTTCGCGATCGCGCTGGCCTCCCATGTGCTGGACGGCGGTGTGGTGGTCAAGGCCCTGCTGGTGGCCGGGCTGTGGCTGGCAGGCTGGGGCGCGGCCCGGCTCGCGGCCACGGTGCTGCCCGAGTCGGGATCGCCCGGGCAGTTCGTGGCGGCGACGGTGGCGGTCTGGAATCCTTACGTCGCGGAACGACTGTTGCAGGGTCACTGGAGTCTGCTCGTCGGCTACGGCTGCCTGCCCTGGGTCGCGCACACCGTGGTGCGACTGCGCACCGACGGAACCGGCTTGTTCGCCCTGGCGTTCTGGACCGCGCTGGCCGGAGTGACGCCGACCGGCCTGATGATGGCCGCGACGGTGGCGCTGGTGTGCGTCGGCGTGCCGGGGGCGGGCCGGTCGCGCCGGCTGTGCGCCGCCGCGGCGCTGGGACTGGCGGTGCTGGCGGCGTTGCCGTGGTTGACGGCCTCCGCGCTGACCGGCTCGTTGTCCGCCTACCAGTCGTCCGGCGCACCGGGCTTCGCGGCGTTTGCGGCCCGCGCCGAGCCGGGACTCGGCACGCTGGGCACCCTGGCCGGGCTGGGGGGCATCTGGAATGCCGAGGCCGTACCCGGTTCGCGGTCAACGCTTTTCGCCGTTGTCGCGACCGCAGTCCTGCTCGGCCTGGTGGCGATCGGGCTGCCGGCGGTGGCCCGGTGCCGCGCTGCGCGGCCGCTGCTGTTACTGGCAGTGGCGGCCGTCGTCTTGCCGGCGCTGATGGCCACCGGGCCGGGCCTGGCGGTGCTGCGTCCGGTGGTCGAGGCGATGCCCGGCCTCGGAGTGCTGCGCGACAGCCAGAAGTGGGTGGCAATGGCCGTGCCCGGGTACGCGCTGGCCGCCGCCGGCAGCGTCGTCACGATGCGGCGCCGGCGCCCGGCCGCGTTCGCTGCGGTGGCCTGCACCGCCGTCCTCGTGGTGCTGCCCGACCTCGCGTGGGGGGCGTGGGGCCAGGTGTCCGCGGTGCGGTACCCGCCGGGCTGGGCCGCTGCGGCCGCCGCGATCAACGCCGATCCCCGGCCGGTGGCGGTGTTGCCCGCCGACTCGATGCGGCAGTTCTCCTGGGCGGGTCCCGCACCGGTGCTCGATCCGCTGCCGCGATGGGTCCGCGCGGACGTGTTGACCACCGGGGATCTGAGGATTTCGGGCCAGACGGTGCCGGGCGAAGGTGGCCGGGCCCGCACCGTGCAGGAACTGCTGCTCGCCGGCGCACCCGCCGACCGGCTCGCCGCGGCCGGCACCGGATGGGTGGTTGCCCAGCTCGGCAGTCGCGGCGAAATGGGTGATGCCGCAAAGACACTCGCGACGCTGCCGGTTGTCTACCGCGACGGCGAGATCGTCGTCTACCGCGTCGGCGGACAGTCACCCGGTGCCACTGCCGGTCAGCGGCGCGCGGCCGTTGCCGCCCACCTGGTGTGGTTGGCAGTGCTCATCGTCGGTGCCGCGGGCATGGCCGGGACTACCATTCGGGGATGGCCATCGACCCGAAAACCACCGCCGTCGTATTGATCGAATACCAGAATGACTTCACCAGCGACGGGGGCGTACTGCACGATGCGGTGGCCGAGGTGATGGGCAAGACCGACATGCTCGCCCACACCCGCGCGGTCGTCGAGGCCGCCCGCTCGGCCGGCGCCACCGTCATGCACGCGCCGATCACATTCGCCGCGGGCTACACCGAGATCACCAACCATCCGTACGGGATCCTCAAGGGCGTCGTCGACGGCGGGGCGTTCGTGAAGGGCAGCTGGGGCGCGGCGATCGCCGACGAGTTGACACCGGCTGACGGTGACATCGTGATCGAGGGCAAACGGGGCCTCGACACATTTGCCAGCACCAACCTCGACTTCATCCTGCGCAGCAAGGGCATCCGGACCATCGCGCTCGGCGGCTTCCTGACCAATTGCTGCGTCGAGTCGACGATGCGCAGCGGCTACGAGAACGGTTACCACGTCATCACATTGAGTGATTGCGTGGCGGCGACGTCGGTCGAGGAGCACGACAATGCGCTCAAGTACGACTACCCGATGTTCTCCGAGCCGATGACGGCAACCGAGTTCGTCGCCGGACTCGGCTCCGCAGACAACGGTTAGCGCTGCAGGCCGGCCCAGTTCACGGTTGCGGCGAAGGGCTGCGTTCCGTTCTTTCTCGCCTTCACGTGGCCGTACGGGTCGAGCGGCCCACAGTGCTGGGCGACCGCGTCGTTCACCATCAGATGCAGGTCGGTGCGCGCGTAGTCCAGACCGTGCCTCTGCAGTTCGTCGCTCACCATCATTTTTCGCGCGATCGGGTCCGCGTTGGCGTAGTCGTCACAGGTAGGTGCCGGACTGCCCGCGCCGCACGCACTCAGGGCCGATAACACTGCGACGGCGAGCGCCAGGCCCGGTGCCGCCAGTCTCACCGCAGACCGCTGACCCGCCGCCCGGACCACACCACCTCCAGCACGCCACGCATCGCGTGCGCGCTCTGCTGCCAGGAGAACTCGGCGATGCGGGCCTGGGCTTTGCGCCCCAGCTCCTCACGCAGCACCTCGTCGCCCAGCAGCTCTTCGAGCCGGTCGGCCAGTTCGCGGCTGTCGTCGACCAGAATTCCGGTGACACCGTCGACGATCGAATCCGTCAGCCCGCCGGATGACCGGTAGCCGATCGTGGGCACCGAGTGCTGAGCGGCTTCCACCACCGCCAGACCCCAGCCCTCCTTGCGCGACGGCAGCAGGTGCACCCAACTGCGCTGCACCACTTGATGTTTGGTGACGTCGTCAACGTGGCCGTGGAAGGTCACCGCGCTCGAGATCCCCAGCAGTTCGGCGTGGGCGACCAGTCGGTCATGCCACCAGCCGCCGCCGACGATGTCGAGGTGCAGGCCCGGGATGCGGTCGGCCAGCATCGCGATGGCGTCCAGGGCGTCCTCAATCTGCTTGTGCGGCACCAAGCGGGACAGCACCGCCACCCGGGGCACCGCCGAACGGGCCGCGGTCAGTGTGATTTCGGGAGCGGCGTCGAGTCCGTTGCGTACCACCGCGATCCGGCTCTGCGCCACGCCGAGCGCCGCCAGGTCACGCATGGACGGCAGTGAAACCGTCACATACTGGTTGCGGCGGTGCAGCCACGGCGACAGCCGCGACTCGACGAACCACCCGAACCGCCCCGTCCAGCGGCCCGCGACCGGCCACTGTTCCCGGTGACAGTGGTGGACGAGCACCACGACCCGGCGTCCGTAGGCCAGCCGCGCCAGGAACGGAATGCCGTTCTGGGCGTCGATCACCAGGTCGGGGCGTGCATGCCGCAAGGGGCCGAGCCCGATGCGCGCCAGCACCATCGCCAGGCCGGCCCAGATGTAGACCGAGTAGGGTCCGCCGCCGCGGCTGATCCGCACCCCGTCGACGACACCGCGGCGCGGTGCACCCGGGTAGCGGGCGGTGCGCAGTGTGACCGCGACACCCGACTGCGCCAGCTGCGCGCCGATGCGCTGCAGGTAGGTCTCGCTGCCGCCGCCCTGCGGGTGGCCGGTGTCGCGCCAGCACAGCATCAGCACCGAGCGCACGGGTTGGTCGGACATCAGGTCCAGCGTAGAGCGTGCCGAAAAGCCCCGCCGACACATGCCGCCGCCGTCTCCCCGGCGCTCGCCTCCGCGGGGTCAACAATCGCTGACGGCCGCAGGAAGCATGTGCCGCCGCTGCGTAGGGTGTCTGCGATGGCGGCCGCCGATGTCTTCGCACGCCGGGCGACCCTTGCGCGGTCGGTGCGGTTGCTCGCGGAGTTCCGCTTCGAACAGCCCGACCCGGCGCGGTTCTACGGCGCGCTGGCACAGGACACCTCGGCGATGGTGGCGGATCTGTGGCAGGCCGCCCAGCACGCAGACCTGTCCGGCCGAACGCTGCTCGACGTCGGCGGCGGACCCGGCTATTTCGCCGACGCATTCGCCGCCCGCGGTGCCCACTACATCGGCGTCGAGCCCGATCCGCGCGAGATGCACGCGGCGCCCGGTGCCGGGCACGGGGCCGCGGTCTTCGTCCGCGCATCGGGAATGGCACTGCCGTTCGCCGACGCCAGTGTGGACATCTGCCTGTCGTCGAACGTCGCCGAGCATGTGGCGCGGCCGTGGCAGCTCGGGGCCGAGATGCTGCGCGTCACCCGGCCGGGCGGGCTGGCCATCCTGTCGTACACGGTGTGGCTGGGCCCGTTCGGCGGCCACGAGACGGGGCTGACGCACTACCTCGGGGGCGCCCGGGCGGCGGCCCGCTACACCCGCAAACACGGCCATCCACCGAAAAACAACTACGGATCGTCGTTGTTCGCGGTATCGGCCGCCGACGGGCTGGACTGGGCGGAAAGCACCGGGGCACTGGTCGCCGCATTTCCCCGCTACCACCCACGATGGGCGTGGCCGGTGACAAAGGTGCCGATCCTGCGGGAGTTCCTGGTGAGCAACCTGGTGCTCGTCCTGAGGCCGTCGGAAAAGCCGGACTGACACCTGTTCTCGTTTCGGCTGACTCTGTAGGGTGTGCGCTATGACACAGACTGTTGAACCCATCTACAAGACTGAGTACGACCAGCTTTTCATCGGCGGCGAATGGGTTGAGCCGTCGACGTCCGACGTCATCGAGGTGTTCTCGCCGGCCACCGGCAAGAAGGTCGGACAGGTGCCGCTGGCCGCCAAGGCCGACGTCGACGCCGCGTGTGCGGCCGCGCGCAAGGCATTCGACGAGGGCCCGTGGCCGCGGATGTCGCCGGCCGAGCGGCAGGCGGTGATCGCCAAGGCGACCGCCTTGATCGAGGAGCGCGCCGACGAGTTCAAGCAGCTGCTGATGCTGGAGACCGGTCAGCCGCAGGTGATCGTCGACATGATGCAGTACGGCGCCGCCATGTCGACGCTGCAGTTCTATGCCTCGGCGGCCGACAAGTTCGCCTGGAAGGACATCCGCGACGGCATCTACGGCCAGACCCTGGTGCTACGGGAACCGATCGGTGTCGTCGGCGCGGTCGTCGCCTGGAATGTGCCGTTCTTCCTGGCCGCCAACAAGCTGGGCCCGGCGCTCCTGGCCGGCTGCACCATCGTGCTCAAGCCGGCCGCCGAAACCCCGCTGACCACCAACCTGATGGCCGAGGTGTTCGCCGAGGCAGGCCTGCCAGTCGGCGTGTTGTCGGTGGTACCCGGTGGCCCGGAGACCGGCCGCGCGCTCACCGACAACCCCGAACTGGACAAGTTCACGTTCACCGGGTCGTCGGCGGTGGGCAAGGAGATCGGGAAGATCGCCGCCGAGAAGCTCAAGCCCTGCACGCTGGAACTCGGCGGTAAGTCCGCGGCCATCATCCTCGAGGACGCCGACCTGGACTCCACCCTGCCGATGCTGGTGTTCTCGGGGCTGATGAACGCAGGCCAGGCCTGTGTCGGGCAGACCCGCATCCTGGCGCCGCGTTCGCGCTACGACGAGATCGTCGAGAAGATCGCGAACTTCGTCGCCGCGATGCCGGTCGGCCTGCCCGATGATCCGAGCACCGCGATCGGCCCGCTGATCAGCGAGAAGCAGCGCGAGCGGGTCGAGGGTTACATCAAGAAGGGTGTCGAGGAGGGTGCGCGCATCGTCACCGGCGGCGAGCGCCCCGAGGGCCTCGACGGCGGCTGGTTCGTACAGCCGACGGTGTTCGCCGACGTCGACAACTCGATGACCATCGCCCAGGAGGAGATCTTCGGGCCCGTCCTGGCGGTGATCCCCTTCGACACCGAGGACGACGCGGTGCGCATCGCCAACGACTCGGTCTACGGCCTGGCCGGCTCGGTTTACACCACGGACAACAAGAAGGCCCTCGAGATCGCGTCGAAGATCCGGACCGGCACCTACGGGATCAACATGTACGCCTTCGACCCGGGCGCTCCGTTCGGCGGCTACAAGAACTCGGGCATCGGCCGTGAGTGCGGCCCCGAGGGCATCGCGGGCTACTGCGAGTCCAAGAGTGTGCTGCTGCCCTTCGGCTACACGCCGGAGGACTGAACCCCTCCGTTTTTTCCACGCCGAGTGTGGACTTGCGTCACGGGTTTCACGAGAACACGTGTCGCAAGACCACGCTCGGCGTTTGGCATTCTTCGGCCCCAGATACCGCTATCTGTTTAGCGGTATAGACTGCGGTCAGCGTTACAAGATTCACGTCGGACGTAAATCGAATTCTGGGAGAACAGATGGCCGCACAGAGCAAGGCCGCGATCGTCGCGGCCGCCCGCACCGCGATCGGTACCGCCCGCAAGGGCACCCTGGCGAATATGCAGCCAACCGAGTTGGCCAAACCGATCGTGGCGGCCGCCGTGGAGCGCTCCGGCCTCGACGCGGCTGACTTCGACGACCTGGTTCTCGCCGAGAGCCTGCAAGGTGGTGGCGACAGCGCCCGCTATATCGCGGTCGACCTCGGATTCGACAACATCCCCGGCGTCGCGGTGAACCGCCAGTGCGCCTCCAGCCTCGCCGCGATCGCATTCGGCGCGGGCCAGATCGCCTCGGGCATGAGCAGCGCCATCCTGGCCGGCGGCATGGAGTCGCTGTCGAACATGCCGCAGATGACCAAGCGCAAGGCCTTCACCGCGGGTAAGGCAGCCGAGGACTACGAGCGGTGGTCGCCGATGTCGAACCCGCCCACCGCGGACGCGCCTCCGTTCGACATGTCGATCACCGTGGCCCAGAACTGTGCGGTGGAGTACGGCCTGACCCGCGAGGACCAGGACGCCTGGGCACTGCGCAGCCACCAGCGCGCGGTCAAGGCCATCGACGCCGGTTCGTTCGTCGACGAGATCGTGCCGATCCAGGTGCCACAACAGGATGGGTCGATGGTGACCTTCGCCGAGGACGAGCACCCGCGCCGGGACACCTCGCTGGAGACGCTGGCCGGGCTCAAGGTGCTGCACCCCGAGATCGAAGGATTCACCGTCACCGCGGGCAACTCGTCGGGCACCAACGACGCGGCCGCGGTACTGGCACTCGCCGCTCCCGACACCAGCCAGAACGTCCTGGCCAGCATCCTGTCCTGGTCGCAGGTCGGCCTGCCGCCGCGGCGCACCGGCAGCGGCCCGATCTACGCCATCCCCAAGGCGCTCGCGCTGGCGGGCCGCAAGCTCGAGGACGTCGCGCTGTTCGAGATCAACGAAGCGTTCGCCGCCCAGGCCGTGGCCTGTGCCCGCCAGCTGGGCCTCGACGAGGAGATCGTCAACGTCTACGGCTCCGGCATCAGCCTGGGTCACCCGATCGCGGCCACCGGAGCGCGCATGGTCACCTCGGCCATCTACGAGCTGCGCCGCCGCGGCGGTGGCATCGGCGTGCTGTCGATGTGCGCCGGCGGCGGCATGGGTGCCGCCATGGTCATCGAAGTGTCCTAGTCCGGTCGACGATGCCGCGCGAGGGACGAGCGCGGAGGAGGAGCCGGACAATCCGGCCTAGTCCGGTCGACGATGCCGCGCGAGGGACGAGCGCGGAGGAGGAGCCGGACAATCAGGCCTGATCGTCAGAACGCCTCTTCGGCGACGTCCATGAGCGCCAGGTCGGTCGACTCGAGGATCTTTCGTTCGGCGGTCAGTCGCGGCAGCACGTTCTTCGCGAAGAACGTTGCTGCCGCGACTTTTCCGCGGTAGAAGTCGGTTTCGTCCCGAGGCAGGTCGCCGTCCAGCGCAACGGTGGCGATCTCGGCCTGCCGCAGTAGCAGCCAGCCGATCAGCAGGTCGCCCATTGCGAGCAGGAAGCGCACCGACTCCAGGCCCACCCGGTACAGGTCGCGCGAATTCTGCTGGGAAGCAATCAGATAACCGGTGAGCGTGGTGACCATCGCCCGGGTGTCCTCGACGGCGGTGGCCAACAGCACCCGGGCGTCGGCCAGTTCGGGCCGCGCACCTTCGTCCTTCAGGAACGCCTCGATCTGGCCGACGACGTGACCCAGCGCCCCGCCCTGATCGCGCGCGATCTTGCGGAAGAAGAAGTCCTGCGCCTGGATGGCGGTGGTGCCCTCGTAGAGTGAGTCGATCTTGGCGTCGCGGATGTACTGCTCAACCGGGTAGTCCTGCAGATACCCCGAGCCTCCGAAGGTCTGCAGGCTCTCGGTCAGGCACTGGTAAGCCCGTTCGGAGCCAACGCCTTTCACGATCGGCAGCAGCAGATCGTTGACCCGGCCGGCCATCGACGCGTCAGCGCCCGACACCAGCGACGCGGCCGCCTCATCCTGATGGGCGGCGGTGTAGAGGTAGAGCGCGCGTAGACCCTCGGCGTAGGCCTTCTGGGTCATCAGCGCCCGCCGGACATCGGGATGGTGGGTGATGGTGACGCGCGGGGCGGACTTGTCGGTCATCTGGGTCATGTCGGCGCCCTGCACCCGGATCTTGGCGTACTCCAGCGCGTTGAGGTAGCCCGTCGACAGTGTCGCGATGGCCTTGGTGCCCACCATCATTCGCGCATACTCGATGACCTGGAACATCTGTGCGATGCCGTTGTGCACATCGCCGACCAACCAGCCGACGGCGGGCGTGCCGTGCTGGCCGAAGGTCAACTCACAGGTCGACGATGCCTTCAGGCCCATCTTGTGCTCGACGTTGGTGACGAAGACGCCGTTACGTTCGCCCGGTTCGCCGCTTTCGGGTTCGAGGAGGAACTTCGGAACCACGAACAGGCTCAGCCCCTTGGTACCCGGACCGGCACCCTCCGGCCGGGCGAGCACCATGTGCATGATGTTCTCGAACAGGTCGTCGGAGTCCCCGTTGGTGATGAAGCGCTTGACGCCGTCGATGTGCCAGGTGCCGTCAGGTTGCGGGACCGCCTTGGTGCGTCCCGCACCCACATCGGACCCCGCATCGGGTTCGGTGAGCACCATGGTGGAGCCCCAGTTGCGCTCGATCGCCATTGCGGCCCAGCGCTTTTGCTGCTCATTTCCGATGTGGTAGAGGATGTTGGAAAAGATCGGGCCGACGAGATACATGAAGGCCGCGGGCTGAGCGCCCAGCGGAAGCTCGCTGATCGCCCAGGTCACCATCGAAGGCGCGGGCACGCCGCCGACGGCCTCGGCGAGACCGATGCGGAACCACTCCCCCTGCTGCCAGGCGCGGAACGACCGCTTGAAGGACTCGGGAAGAGTGACGGTGTGCGTGTCTGGGTCGAACGTCGGCGGGTGACGGTCAGCGTCCGCGAACGATTCGGCCAGCGGTCCCTCGGCCAGCCGTGCGGCCTCGCTGAGCATCTCGCGCACCGTGTCGCCGTCAAGGTCACCGAACTCGCCGGTGGCGAGCACCTTCTCGAGATCGAGCACCTCAAGGAGGTTGAACTCCAGGTCACGGACATTGCTTTTATAGTGGCCCATGAGCTGCGACACTAGCCCGAATTACCCGCCGGTAGCGACCGATACGGGCGACCCGGCTGCCGTCAGTCGGAGGCCGGAAGCGGCTTCGCTTCTTTCAGCGCCAGCGGGGTTTCCCCGACCGACAGCGTGCCCTGGCCGGCCTTGGTCACGAGCACCTCGGCACCGGCGTCATCGACGTAACGTTTACCCATCACGTTGCCCTCGGCGAACTTCGGGTCGATCTCGGCCGGCGTCTTCTCGGCGTCCAGCGCGATCATCGGGGTGCCGCCGCAGCGCAGGTCGTCCAGCGAATCGGCCGTCTTGACCACGATCACCTGGGTGTCGTCGGCCTGGCTCTGCAGGCGGGTGCCGTTCTTCACCATGGTTCTTCGTCCTTCGTTCTCGTGCGTTACTGGTCGGCCGTCGCGTTGTTCAGGCCCGCGACGATCTCGCGCCGCAGCACCTTGCCGGTGGCGTTGGTCGGCAACTCGTCGCGGAACACTACTCGGTCCGGGGTCCGCGAACCCCGCAGTGCGCTGCGCACATGCTCGCGCAATTCCTCCGGATCGGGGTTGATACCGGCGACCGGGACGACGACCGCGACGATCGCCTGACCCCACTCGGGATCGTCGGCGCCCACGACGGCGACCTCGTGGACATGCGGGATGCTCGATGAGCACGTCCTCGAGCTCGGCCGGCGCGATGTTCTCGCCCCCGCGGATGATGGTGTCGTCGGATCGGCCACCGAGGAACAGGTAGCCCTCTTCGTCGAGCATCGCGATGTCCCGCGTGGGGAACCAGCCCGCCTCGTCGAGCACCGAACCGACGCCGGTGTAGCGGCCCGACACCTGCTCACCGCGCACGAACAGCTCACCGGTCTCACCGGGGCCGAGGATGTTGCCGGCCTCGTCGCGGATCTGCACCTCGATTCCGGCCACCGGCCGTCCGACCGAACCGAGCCGGCGCGCCGTTGCCTCATCGGGGCTGCCGTGGGCGTTCCGGTGATCGTCGGGGGTGAGCACCGCGATGGTCGAACTGGTCTCGGTCAGCCCGTAGGCGTTGACGAAACCGACATCGGGCAGCAGTTCGAGAGCCTTGCGCACCAACGGCAGCCCGACCTTGGATCCGCCGTAGGCCAGATTGCGCAGCGAAGGCAGCTTCTGGCCGCCGGCCTCCAGCACCTTGACGATGCGGTCCAGCATGGTGGGCACCACTGTCGCCGTGGTGACGGCCTCGTCACCGATCAGCCGCACCCATTCGTCGGCGTCAAAGCTCGGCAGGTACACCATCTTTCGGCCGGCGTACAGATTCGACAGGGCCGCGCTGACACCGGCGATGTGGTACGGCGGCACGCAGATCAGTGCCGCGTCATCGGGCTCGGCGGCGGCGAACTCGACGGTGCCGGTGATGTAGCTGGTCAGGTTGTTGTGCGAGAGCTCGACGGCCTTGGGCGCCGACGTGGTGCCCGAGGTGAACAGCACCACGCCGACGGCGTCGGGATCGGGGAACTCCGCGGCCGGCTCGGCCGTGCGGGCCGCCGCCAGGAACGCCTCGGAGTCCATCACCTGCGCGCCCCGAACCCACCATGTCGCGGTAGCGGGCGTCGACGATCACCAACGGTGACGGCAGCCGCTCGATCAGCGCCTGGATGCCCTCGCCCGACAGCCGGTAGTTGATCGGCGTGAACGTTCGGCCCGCGCGGGCCGACGAGAACAGCAGCAGCGGCAGCATCGCGCCGCCGGCGCCCACGTACGCGACGTGCTCGCACCCCGACGCCTCGATGACGCCCGCACCGCCGTCGGCGAGGTCGGACAGCTCCTGCGTGGTCAGCCGGACATCACCCGAGACGACAGCGAGCCGGTCCGGGTTACCGGAAACGGCCATCTCGAGGAGTAGCGAAATGCTCATCGAGCCTCATTCGGTGGGTAGGAGGAGACGACACTGAGAACCTTGGAAAACACTATATAGTTAGCTGTTTCCGCACCGCCAGTAGGGTGGCCGTGCCTCAGTCGGCACGGGTCCACCGCACGCACACGAATTCACCGTTGACCAGGGACTCCGCCAACTTCCACTCCGTACGCAGCGGAAGAACGCGGGCACCCGCACCCAGACTGCAGGGTGCGTAGCTGACGATCATCTCGTCGATCAGCCCGGCCGCCGCGAACTGCGCGGCGACATCGCCGCCGCCCACCACCCAGACGTCTGCGCCGCCGGCGGCCTCAACGAGGCGCGGGTGCAGTTCCGCCACCTCACCGGCGTAGGTACGAACCGGGTGGCCGGGTGCGACGATGCCGGTCCGATGGGTCATCACCCAGGTCGGCTGGGTGTACATCCACTCACCCGGCTGTTCACGCAGAAGCCATTCGTAGGTCGACGAACCCATCACCAATGCCCCCACCGACCTGCTGAACGCCTGGTACCCGAACGGGCCGTCCGGGTCGATGGTGCGTGAGGTCAACCAGGCCAGGCTGTCGTCGGTATCGACGATGAACCCGTCGAGGCTGGACGCGGTGTAGTAGATGGTCGACACAGATCCAGTATCGACCCGGCCGCAAGGGCGGTTCGGGCCTGCGCGTCGGGCTGCGCGCAACCACGCGCGACGTCCGCTAATCTATTAAAACAGTTAGTTATTTCGGAAGGACGCTATGGAGGTCACCAGCCTTCGGGAGCCCAAGATGGCTGATCGCGTCGCCACCGTGCTGCGCAAGATGTTCATCCGAGGCGACCTCCCGGTGGGCACGATGCTGCCGCCGGAATCGGAACTGATGGAGCAGTTCGGCGTCTCCCGGCCGACGCTGCGTGAGGCGTTCCGGGTGCTCGAGTCCGAATCGCTGATCCAGATGCAACGCGGTGTTCGCGGCGGCGCCCGCGTCACCAGTCCCACCAAACAGACCCTGGCGCGCTACGCGGGCCTGATCCTCGAGTACGAAGGGGTCACGCTCAAGGACGTCTACGACGCCCGCGCCACCCTCGAAGCGGACATGATCAGAAAGCTTGCCGCCGAACGTGATCCGGACACCATCGCCGCACTCGAGGCCGCGCTGCTGCCCGGGCAGGGCGAGATGTCCGACGAGCAGGCCCGGTTGGCGCTCGCCGAATTCCACATCGCGATCGCGGCGCTGTGCGGAAACAAGACGCTGCAGATGGTCAACGAGATGCTCTACCACCTGATCGCCAAGGCCACCCGGTCCATGCGGCCCACCGGCACGCGCGCCGAACAGGCGTGGCGGCGGTCGATGAAGGCACACGCGCGGGTGGTCGAGTTGATCAAGGCCGGCGACGCCGACGGGGCGGTCGAGTTTTGGCGCAGCCACCTGGAACGCACCGAAAAAGAAGCGCTGACGGGTCCGGCTTTGTCGACCGTTGTCGATCTACTGGACTGAGGACGCGGCCATAATCAGCGGGTGAGCGGTTATGACGCACTGTGCGTCACCGAACCCGAGTTGGTGGCACTTCGCACATCGGTGCGGGCGTTCCTCGATGCCGATCGCGACAGAGCATGGCTGGAAGCCCGCCGTCGACTCGTGGCTGTGCGGCGCGGACCCGGACTTCAGTGCACGCCTGGGAGACGCCGGCTTCCTGGGCCTGACCATCCCGAAGCGGTACGGCGGCCATGAGCTCGGCCACCTGCACCGCTACGTGGTCACCGAGGAACTGCTGCTGGCCGGCGCGCCGGTGGCCGCGCACTGGTTCGCCGACCGCCAGGTCGCCCCGGGTCTGCTCACCTACGGGTCCGAGGAGCAGCGGGAACGCATCCTGCCCCGGATAACCGCCGGGCGGTTCTACTCCGCGATCGGCATGAGCGAACCGCAGGCCGGTTCGGACCTGGCCGCGACGGCGACCCGGGCCACCCGCACCGACGGCGGCTGGGTGCTCAACGGCCGCAAGGTGTGGACCAGCGGCGCGCATCTGGCCCACCAGGTGGTGGTGCTGGCCCGCACGAGTCCCCTGGATCCGGAACACCGCCACGCCGGGTTCAGTCAGTTCCTGGTGCCGACCGACGCCGACGGCGTGACGATCGACCCGATCGTGACGATGGACGGCGAACACCACTTCAACGAGACCACCTTCGCCGACGTGTTCGTCGCCGACGCCGACGTGTTCGGCGAGATCGGCGACGGCTGGCATCAGGTGACCGCCGAACTGTCCTTCGAGCGCAGCGGTCCGGAGCGCATCCTGTCGACCGCGCCGCTGCTGCTCGGTCTGCTTCAGGCGCTGTCGAGGCAGGACACCGGACAGGGTGTGGACGACCGGACGGCGGCCGCGGTCGGTGATCTGGTGGCGCGGCTGATCTCGCTGCGTCAGCTGTCGGTGTCGGTGGCCCATGCGCTGTCGGCCGGCGAATCGGCGGCCAATCAGGCGGCGCTGGTCAAAGATCTGGGCACCCGCTTCGAGCAGGAGTCGGTGGACCTGGCGGCCGATCTGATGGATTACGTTGCGCCCGAGGACAACCTGCGGCTGTTGTTGGCGGCGGCGCGGCTGCACTCGCCCATGTTCACGCTGCGCGGTGGAACCAACGAGGTGTTGCGCGGCGTCATCGCGCGCGGAATGGGTTTGCGATGAGCGCTTGCGCGAAGAGCGGAGACACCGATGAGCGCTTGCGCGAAGAGCGGGAGACACCGATGAGCGTTCTTGCGGGCGGGGTGTTCGCCGCCGACACCGATGACGATCTCGGCGACCTGCGCAGCCTGGTCGACGACGTCGGCAGTCGCGCGGCCGAAGCCCGCATCGGTCAGCGTCGCCTCCCGGAGGTGTTCGACGAGACCGCGTGGCGGAACCTCGAAGAGACCGGCCTGAGCCGGCTGACGTCGACCCCGGATCTGGGCGCCGGCCCGGCCGAAGCCGCCATCGTGCTGCGCGGCCTGGCCCGCCACGCGGTCGCGGCCCCAGTTGCCGAAACCGATCTGCTGGCCGCGTGGCTGGCCGGTGAGGCTGGCCTCGAACTGCCCGAATCCGGGCCGTTGACAATCGCATTGATCGACGGCACCGTGGACGACGGCCATATCACCGGAACCGCGCATCGGGTGCCCTGGACCCGAACGGCGGCGCGGCTGGTACTGGCCGTGCGAACCGCCGACAAGCTTCTCGTCACCGCGGTTTCCCCTGACGACCTGTCCGTCACCGACGGCCACAATCTGGGCGGGGAACCCCGCGACGACGTCGAGTTCGATCTGCCCGCAGACGATTTCCGCGAACTCGATCTCGCGATCGCCGACGAGCTGACCCGGCGCGGGGCATGGGCGCGCTGCGTGCAGTGCATCGGTGCACTCGACGCGGCGGCCGAACTGTCGGTCGCCCACACCCGGGAGCGCGTGCAGTTCGGGCGACCGCTGAGCAAGTTCCAGGCGGTGCAGCACACCCTGGCGCAGATGGCCGGGGAGATCGAACGTGCCCGGGCAGCAACAGAACTCGCGGTGGCGGCCGCGACCGATCATGGCTTCGGCAGCCCGCAGACCGACTACGCCGTGACCGTCGCGAAGGTGGTGCTGGGGCGCGTGGTGCCGGCCGTCAGCACCATCGCGCACCAGGTGCACGGCGCCATCGGCGTGACGATCGAGCACCCGCTGTGGTCGGCAACGAACCGGGCGCACAGTTGGATCGACGAGTTCGGCAGCACCGGGCACTACGCCCGGCGGCTGGGCCGGTTGGCGCTGGAGCACGGTGGCGACGCGGGGGGACTGTGGGATGTGCTGACGTCAGGCGCGCCGGCTGCCGGCGGTGAATAGGCGCCAGAACACCGGATTCACTTCTGTCACTTCTGTTTCCATCATCATCGTGTTTCCTCATGTCAAGACGCGCGCGAAGGGTGGATTCGTTGCCTCATCGAAGGGTGCGCGCGTAGGGACTGGGGTTTGGTCCTGGGTCCGGCCTTGCTGGTAGTTATTTGGAGGAGTTGGGCGGCCAGGGCCTGGAACTGACGATGATGAGTCAACGCGTCATGACGTGGGTCGTTTTCTTGTCGGTGTTCAGTCATATGATTCACACATGTGTTCGATCCAAAGTGTCGACGACGCGCTGGCGGGACTGCAAGCAGCGGTCACCGCCCTGGCCGGGTCGCGGTTGGACACCCTGGACACCGGTCAACGACTGGCCACCTTGTCGGCGATCACCGCCGCCGACCGCCAACTGGCCGGCATCGAGAACCAGCTGATCACCGGACTGCAACGCGAAGCCACCCCCGCCGAACTCGGCGACGGCCTGACCAGCACCCTGGCCCGCGTCACCCGCATCACCACACCCGAAGCCAACCGCCGCATCCGCGACGCCGAAGACACCGCCACCCGCACCGCGATCACCGGCGAACCACTCCCGCCCCGGTTCCCGGCCACCGCGGCCGCCGTGGCCGCGGGCACGCTGGACCGCACCCACGTCCGCGAGATCCACCGCTTCTTCCACAAGCTGCCCGCCAACATCCCTGCCGACGAACGCGACCGCGCCGAGCAATTCCTCGCCGACATCGCCACCCGGCTGCGACCCGACGAACTGCGCGAAGCCGCCGACCAACTGCTGGCCTTCATGGGCCACGAGGACGACTACACCGAGACCGACCGAGCCCGCCGCCGGGGCTTCACCTGGAGCCACCAGGACTGCGACGGCATGAGCAAGGGCGTCCTGTGGGCCACCCCCGCGCTGCGCGCCGAACTCGACGCCATGCTGGCCGCCTGGGCCGCCCCCGGCAAATGCAACCCCAACGACGAAAGCCCCTGCGTCGACGGCGAACCCGACCCTCAGGTCGCCGAACGCGATACCCGCGCCCCGGCCCAGCGCCGCCACGACGCACTCTCGGCGGTGGCGCGCGCGATGCTGGCCTCCGGACAACTCGGCACCCACAACGGGCTTCCGGTGACGGTCATCGTCACCGCCACCCTGCAGGAACTGCAGGCCGCCACCGGCAAGGCCCACACCGGCGGCGGCACCCTGCTGCCCATGGCCGACGTCATCCGGATGGCCACCCACGCCAACCACTACCTCGCGATCTTCGACGGCGTGACCGAAATCCCGCTCTGGCTGGGCCGCACCCGACGCACCGCATCGGCGGGACAGCGAATTGTGTTGCACTACAAAGAGCGAGGATGCAGCTTCCCGGGCTGCGACATGCCCGGCTACATGACCCAGGTCCACCACGCCACCTGCGACTGGGCCAACGGCGGCCTGACCAATATCGACGACCTCACCTTCGGCTGCCCCCGCCACCACGACTACGTCACCAACCGCGGCTGGACCACCCACAAGGACGCCTACGGCCACACCGAATGGATACCGCCACCCCAAGCGCACCTGCCCGGCGGCACCAATAACTACCATCACCCCGAGCGATACCTCAAACCACCCGACAACAAGTGCGACGACGAGGAAGGCGCGCGCGGATCACCCTGAGCGACAAGCATATTGCCCGCTCCGCTCCAGACTAGGTGTCGAGCACCTCGGTGATGCGTGCGTGCACGTCACCGAGTCCACCGACCTCGAGCCCGAACCGGTTGATCAGGACGTCGAGGACCTCCGAGGCGTTGTCCAGGCGCACGTGTTCGCTGGGGCCGCCGGTGTGATGCACGGTCAGGTTGCGGCCTCGCAGATTCCACCGCGCGTCATCGGTGACCAAGGCCGCGCTCAACCCGACCACGAAGATCGACCTCGGCTGCGTGGACACGTACCAGCTACCCATTTGCAGGTCGATCATCGGCCGCGGTTCCTCGGTGAAGGTGTAGAGCGGCTGCCAGTCGTCATGGATCAGCGTCTCCAGCACGAAACCATCGGCCAAGGTGCGCAGTCGGTACGGTTCGTGGCGGGTGGACTGAATCTCATTGGGTTCGAACCGAATCGGTGATGTCAGGGTCTGCCCGCCGAACCCGACGTCCACCAGGTAGCGCTCGTCGATCCCGGGAATGCTCACCACGAGAACCATGTGCGTCAGTGCCGTCGGCGGCCCGTCCAGTCCCGCCGGGTTCATCCACACCACCCGGCCGGTCAGCGCCTCGACGCCGAAGCCGAGTTCCGTCAGCACGTAGCGCATCAGGCTGTTCTGCTCGAAGCAGTAGCCGCCGCGCCGGTGCCGGACCATCTTGTCGAACAACGCCGGCGCGCTGAGATCCTCGACCGGAATGCCCATGAGCGGGGTGAGGTTCTCGAACGGGATACGGCGCTCGTGCGCGGATATCAATCCGTGCAAGGTCTCCAGGGTCGGGTCGGTGGTACCGGTGTATCCGATACGGCTGACGTAGTCCGCCAGGTCGTCGTCGGTGACCGGACCGCCGGTTGAATCCATCGCGGCGTTTGCATTCATCGCGGCGTTTGAATCAATCACAGTCTGTCCACGCATGCAAACATGTTCATGCCTCAACCAGTGTTGAGGTCAAGCGATTTTGTTGCGCGCCGAGAACAAGTTTCTGCACACGAAACCCCAGGACGATGTGTTGAGAAAGTGGTTCTCGGCGGTGGCTAGCTGCCCGTCCACTTCGGCGCGCGCTTCTCCGCGAAGGCGATCGCCCCTTCCTTGGCGTCAGCCGACATGAACACCGGAGCCAGGATCTGCATCTGGTTGTTCCACATGTCCTCGGGCGACCAGTTGCGCGACTCGACGATGATCCGCTTGGTGGCGGCCACCGCCAGCGGGCCGTTGGCGGTGATCTTCTCCGCCAGCGCGATCGCGGCGTCCAGCGCGCCGCCCGGTTCGGCGAGCACGCTGACCAGACCGAGTTCGTGAGCGCGCACCGCGGGCAGGTTGTCACCGGTGAGCGCAAGCTCCATCGCCACCGCGTACGGGATGCGCTCCGGCAGACGCAGCAGGCCGCCGCCGCCGGCCACCAGGCCGCGCTTGACCTCCGGGATGCCGAACGCCGAGTCCCTGGCGGCGACGATCAGGTCGGTGGCCAACGCCACCTCCGTGCCACCTGCCAGCGCGAAGCCCTCGACCGCGGCGATCAGCGGCTTGGCCGGCGGGCGCTGGGTGAAGCCCAGACCGCGGCCCTCGATGTCCACCCGCTCACCGCGAGCGAATGCCTTGAGGTCCATGCCGGCGCAGAACGATCCGCCCGCTCCGGTCAGGACGCCCACCGACAGGCCGGGGTCATCGTCGAGTCGGTCCATGGCGTCGGCCAGACCTTGGCTCACTGCGGCATTGACCGCGTTCCGGGCCTTGGGGCGGTTTATGGTGATGACCAGGATCCGGTCGCGCTGTTCAACCAGGACTTCTGCTTCGGGAGTTACCGCTTCTTCGCTCACGCCGCTGATCGTAAAGGGAACGGTATCGACGACAGTTACCCACCTTGGGTAACGGCGCCGAAGTGGGTACCATCAAAACTAGAACACGTTTCAATTCTTTCTCGGAGGGACCCTGTGAGCCCGGCAGATATCGACGACACCGCAGAGATCACGAAGTGGGATCCGGGCCTCACCGCAAAGGTGATGGGCCTGATCCGGCCGCTGATCAAGGGCTGGCACCGCTCCGAGGTGCGCGGCCTCGACAACTTCCCGCTCGGGCGGTGCGCTGGTGGTGTCCAACCATTCCGGTGGCCTGTTCCCGATGGATGTGCCGGTGTTCGCCACCGGCTTCTACGAGCATTTCGGTTATGAACGGCCCGTCTACACGCTCAGCTTCGACCTGCTGCTGACCGGTCCGACCGCGACCTTCTTCCGCAAGACCGGCTTCATCAAGGCCAATCACGAAAACGCGGACGAGGCATTGCGCTCCGGTGGTGTGGTGGTGGTGTTCCCCGGCGGTGACTACGACGTCTACCGGCCCACCAACGCACGCAACAAGATCGACTTCGGCGGGCGCACCGGCTACATCAAAGCCGCGCGCAACGCGGGCGTGCCCATCGTGCCCATGGTCGGCATCGGCGGCCAGGAGAGCCAGATCTACCTCTCCCGGGGTACCGAGGTCGCCAAGTTGTTGCGCCTCGACAAGCTGCTGCGCGCCAAAATCCTGCCGGTGTCCATCGGCTTCCCGTTCGGTCTGTCCGCGGTGATCCCGGTCAACGTGCCACTGCCCTCCAAGATCGTCATGCAGGTGCTCGAGCCGATCGACATCGCCGCCGAGTTCGGCGAGGACCCCGATATCGACGAGGTGGACGCGCACGTGCGCCGGGTCATGCAGCGGGCGCTCGACAAGCTCGCGCGCGAACGCCGGCTCCCGGTGATCGGCTAGCCCCATGATCGGCATTCCGGGTCTGAGCCGGGTTACGTCGACCGCGGGCACCGCGGCCGGGGTGGCGACCACCATGGCGCGGTCCGGAATGATCGCGCCACTGCGGCCGGACAAGTACCTGCGGATCGCGGCCGCGGCGCGACGCGAAGGCCTCTCGGTGACAACCGGTTTCGCGATGTCGGCGCAACGTAGCCCGAACCGGGTGGCGTTGATCGACGAGATCGGTGAATTGACCTTCAAACAGATCGACCGGCGGGCCGACGCCCTGGCGGCGGCACTGCAGGAGTTCGGCCCGCAGACCGTCGGGATCATGTGCCGCAACCACCGGGGGTTCGTCGAGTCGCTGATCGCCGCGACCCGCATCGGCGCCGACGTGCTGCTACTCAACACCTCGTTCGCCGGCCCGGCACTGGCCGAGGTGGTCAACCGCGAAGACGTCGACGTGGTGATCTACGACGAGGAGTTCACCGGCACCGTCGACCGCGCCCTGGCCGACAAGCCGGATGCCACCCGCATTGTGGCGTGGGCCGACAACCCGTTGGCACACGACACCACCGTCGAGAAGCTCATCGAAACGCACCGGGGCAAGCATCCGTCGCACCACGTGGGCAGAGGAAAGCTCATCCTGCTGACCTCGGGCACCACCGGAACACCGAAGGGCGCCAAGCACTCCGGCGGCGGCCTCAACGAGATGCGCACCATTCTCGAGCGGATCCCGTGGCGCACCGACAAGACGGTCGTCGTGGTGGCGCCGATGTTCCACGCCTGGGGGTTCTCGCAGTTGGTGTTCGCGGCGTCGATGGCGTGCACCGTGGTCACGCGCAACAGGTTCGACCCGGAGGCGACGCTGGAACTCGTCGACCGGCACCGCGCCTACGGGCTGTGCGTGGTGCCCGTCATGTTCGACCGGATCATGGATCTGCCCGACGATGTCCGTCGCCGCTACAAGGGAACGTCGCTGCGGTTCGCCTCCGCGTCGGGGTCACGGATGCGCCCGGATGTCGTCGTCAAGTTCATGGACGAGTTCGGCGACATCATCTACAACAACTACAACGCCACCGAAGCCGGCATGATCGCCACCGCCACGCCTGCCGATCTGCGCGCCGCGGCCGACACGGCGGGCAGGCCGGCCGTGGGCACCGAGATCCGCATCCTCGGGGCCGATTTCGCCGAAGTACCCACCGGCGAGATCGGACAGATATTCGTGCGCAACGGTTCCCAGTTCGACGGGTACACCAGCGGCTCCACCAAGGAATTTCACGACGGCTTCATGGCGTCCGGCGACCTGGGCCGCTTCGACTCGGAGGGAAGGCTTTTCGTGGTGGGCCGCGACGACGAGATGATCGTGTCCGGCGGCGAGAACGTCTATCCCATCGAGGTGGAGAAGACGCTGACGATGCACGACGCCGTCGCCGAGGCCGCCGTGATCGGTGTCGACGACAAAGAGTACGGACAGCGCCTGGTCGCGTTCGTGGTGTTGACCGAGGGCGCGCACGTGACGCCGGATGAGTTGAAGCAGCACGTCCGGGACAACCTCGCCAACTACAAGGTGCCTCGCGATATCACCGTTTTGGATGAACTGCCCCGCAACAACACCGGCAAAGTGTTGCGGCGCGAACTGCAGGCCCTGGCCGCCGATGGCGGCTGAACATTCGACACTGGTGCGTGCCGCACTCGAACTGGCCAACGCCGCCAACGCGGTACGGCCCATCGCCCGGAAGGGCTACGTCACCATTCCGTTGTTCCTTCTCGGTTGGCCCACAAGCGAACTCGCGCCGTGGCTGCTGGGCGCATCGGCGCTCGACGCGGGCCGCCGGGCCCGACTCGGCGCGTTCCGCGGCAAGTCCGGCGTGACCGCGCTGATGTTGACGGCCATCTCGTGGGTGCTGCTCGCGACGATCCATCGCCGAAACCTGCGATCGGCGCCGTGTTTCGAGGAACCGTTGCGCGAGGCACTCGGCGCCGACTACACCGAGGCACTTCCGCTGGGCAAGCTGACGCTGGCGGCCGGTCTGTTGCGCTCCGGGTCCGCACGGCGGCGCTACGTGGGGAAGGCGGACACAATTGCGTACGGACCGCACCGCGCCAACCGCCTCGACATCTGGCGCCGGCGTGGCCTGAAGGCCGACGCGAAAGCGCCGGTCCTGGTGAACGTGCCGGGCGGGGCGTGGGTGATCGGGATGCGCCGCCCGCAGGCGTATCCGTTGATGGGCCGCCTCGCCGCCGAGGGCTGGATCTGCGTCTCCGTCGGCTACCGCGTCAGCCCCCGGCACAGCTGGCCCGACCACATCGTCGACGTCAAGCGGGCCCTGGCCTGGGTCAGGGAGAACATCGCGGATTATGGCGGCGACCCCGACTGGATCGCGATCAGCGGCGGCTCGGCGGGCGGTCATCTGGCGGCGCTGTGCGCGCTGACGCCCAACGACCCGGCCTGGCAACCGGGCTTCACCGACGCCGATACCTCGGTGGTCGCCGCTGCCCCTCTCTACGGCCGCTACGACTGGGTGTCGACCGAGGGACCGGGGCGCACCGAGCTCGTCCGGGGGTTCCTGCAGCGGATGGTCGTCAAGAAGGACTACGACAGCAACCGCGATGTCTACGAGCAGGCGTCGCCGATTCACCGCATCCATGCCGACGCGCCGCCGTTCTTCGTACTGCACGGGAGCAACGACTCGATCATCCCGGTCGGTGAGGCCCGCGACTTCGTCGCCGCCCTGCGCGCGGTATCCGAGTCCGCCGTCGCGTATGCCGAAATTCCCGGCGCCCAGCACGCTTTCGAGATGTTCGGGTCATCACACGGCCAGTACAGTGCCGCAGCGGTGGCACGTTTCCTGGACTGGGTGCGTGCGACCGCTAGGGAGCCATCGCCTTCTCGACAACGGTGAGGTTTTCGGAAAGCCCTGCGGCCCGGCGGATCTCGACGAACTCATCGACCATGGCCCGGGTCACCTCGTGCGCGTCGTCCACGGAGTCGTAGTCGGCGAGCACCGAGACGTTGAGCTGGTCGACATAGCTCCACACCGTGATGTTCAGCCCACTGCCGGCGGTCAACGGGCCCACGCTGTAGATCTCGGTGACCAGCGCGCCGCCGACCCGGCCGTACTCGCGGGGCCCCGGCACGTTGGAGATGTTGAGATTGAGCACCTTGTTCTGTCCGTCGCGGCTGGACAGCCACTTGAACAGCGCTTCCATTCCGGCCGGCGGCATGAAGTTCGACCAGCGGGCGACCACTTCCGGCCCGATCAGGTGGTTGCTCTCCTTGGCCGTCACCGCGGCGTCATGGGCTTCGCGCACCCGGTCCAGCGGTGTGTCGGCCTGCACCGGAATCGGCATCAGCACCCCGGTGAAGTAGTTGCCCGAGATCCGTTGCTGTGAGAAGTCGAAGCTCACCGGCACCGACGCCAACAGCGGGTGATCTGCGTGACCGTCGTAGTGCAGCAACAACTTTCGCAGTGCACCCGCCGACATGGCCAGAACCAGGTCGTTGATGGAGACGTCGAGTTTGTTCTTGGTCTCCTTGATGTCGGCCAGGGACAGCGTCGCGGTGGCGAACCGGCGCGGCGGCCGCAGCACATGGTTCATGAAGCTCGGCGGTGGCGTGAACGGGCGCGTCAGCTCCGGTGAGAGCTTGCGTGAACTGTGCCGCACCCGGTTGATGCCCTGCGCGGTGTAGCGGACCGTCGCGGGCACCGTGCCGATCTGGCGCACATGGTCGCGGAACGCCGTGCGCACCAACTGTCCCCGGGTGGGGGCGGGGTCGGTGTCGTAGGACTCGGGGTCGGGCTGCGCCTCGGTCGTCAGATCCATGCCCAGCGCAAGCAGGTTGGCCGCCGCGACCCCGTCGGCCAGGGCGTGATGAATCTTGTTGACCACCGCGATGCGACCGTTGGCCAGACCGTCGACGAAGTACATCTCCCACAGCGGCCGGCTGCGATCCAGCGGTGTACTGGCGATCTCGCCGATGGCGTCGTCGAGTTCGCGGCGGCCACCGGGCGCCGGCAGTGTCCAGGGCCGGACGTGGTAGCCGAGATCAACCTGGCAGTTCTCCCGCCACATCGGGTGGTGGAACTTGAACGGGATGTCGACGAGTTCGTACCGTAGGGGGTGCAACTTGTAGAGCCGGCTGTGGATGACCTGCCGAAATTCATCGATGCCGAACGAGCGTCCACCCATGTCGACGAGTTCGACGACAGCGATCTTGAGTGTGTGCATGTGCACGTTCGGCGTCTCGCTGTACAGCAGAAACGCATCCCAGCCCGTCAGCCTTCTCATGATGGCTGGATCACCGCGAACCACCTCCCTTAAACAGGGAACACTACAAAGCGGTGCGGGTTCAGATGACCTGTTTGGTCTCGATCGTAGGCCTGGTTCGGTGAATCTGGTTGAGGAACAATCCGATTGCGGTGGCCATGGCCCCGGTGCGGGCGCCGTCGGTCATGTCGAACCCGTGGCCGGCGCCCGGCAACTCGGCATAGCTGACCGTCGAGCGCGAGACCCCGCGCAGGGTGTCGACGAAGTTGCGGGCCTGCTCGACCGGAATGATCGTGTCGCTGCTGCCGTGGATGACCAGGAACGGCGGCGCGTCGGCATGGACCCGGGCGATCGGCGACGCGTTGCGGAACAGTTCCGGGTCGCGGTCGATACTCCGCTTGACGACGACGCGTTCGAGGAAGTCGACGAACCGGGCGCGCTCATCGGTGGAGCGGTCCTCCCAGTCGTAGCGGCCATAGATCCCGACCACGGCGTCGACCGACGTGTCCGAGTCCGTCGGCAGGTGTTCCTGGTACTCGGGGTCACCGATGGTCAGACCGGCGAGAGCGGCGAGATGGCCGCCGGCCGAACAGCCCGCGATGGCCACGAAGTCGCGGTCCCCGCCGAACCGGTCGACGTTGGCGCGGGCCCAGGCGATCGCCGTCTTGACGTCGGCGATGTGCTGCGGCCACGGGTTGTTGGGCGACACCCGGTAGTCCACCGACAGACACACCCAGCCATTGGCCGCCAGGTGTGACATCAGGGCGTAGCCCTGCAGGATCCGGCTACCGTGCACCCAGGCCCCACCCGGAACGAAGACCATCACCGGTGCCGAATGCAACGGCAGGTCGCCGCGCCGCCAGACATCGAGCAACTGCGACGGGTGCTCGCCGTAGCGCACCGACGTGCGATGCACGTGACGGCGGTGCTGCAGCGCCTTGAACACCGGTGCGGTGCGTTCGGGGGCCGGCCACTCGATGTCCAGATCCGCCGCGGGCACGACGCCGCGCAGCGCCGCCTCGGACACGAAATTCGTCTGCTCGCGCTGGCCCCGCCGGATGTTGCACGCGCCGGGGCGGAGCCAGGACTTCATGGCCGATGCCAGGAGTTCCGGCGCATGCCGGTAGCCCCAGACGCCCATCGCGGTGTATCCGCCGAGGAGCTCGAAGTGCTTGCCCACCAACGGTAGGGCCGCCGATGCGGCGCTCATCGCCAGCAGGTAATCCGCGGGCGTGGCCCGCAGCATCCACTGCGCGCGGTCGGCCAGCGTCGGGCCTGAGTCCCGGATACCCGGAGATACCGTCATGGCGGGAGCGTACCGCGCGATTACCCGTCAGTAACCACATTCGTGGTCAAATTCCGCAAAGTGTTCACTCCCCTGTGTGCGGCCTTGCGTGTCGCGCGCGACACGCCGGAGCATTCGGCCAAACACGAACCCTCACCGGAAGAGTCAGGGCTACCGGACAGCGGCCCGTCCGCGGATCCGGCCCATCACCACCAGCGTCACCAGCAACAACACCGTCGTGCGGGCCGCGGACCGGAGCACCTGTTCGGGCCCCTCTGGGTCAATGGTTGGCGAGGATCAGGTCGGCGAACTCGGTGATGTCGTTGACGACGTGGGTGGCACCGGCGGCACGCAGTTGGTTCTCGTCGTGGGCCCCGGTGAGGGTCCCGGCGGCGATGGCCACCCCGGCACGCCTGCCGCTCTCGACGTCGCTGCTGGTGTCGCCGAGGGCGGCGACGTTGTGCACCGCGTCGACCTGCGCCCGGATCAGCGCGGTCAGAATCAAGTCGGGGAACGGCCGGCCGCGGACCCCGTCACCCGGGGCCAGGACGAGATCGGCCAGCGCCTGCCAACCCAGTGCAACAACCAGCTTCTCCTGGGTGGTGCTGCTGAATCCTGTTGTCAGAGCGACCTTCACGCCGCGCTCCCGCAACCGGGTGATCGCATCTACGGCGCCCTCGATCGGGCGGGCCCGGCCGTCGTCGATCAGTCCTTCATACGCACTCTCGAATGCGCGGTTGGCCCGCTGCGCCGCTTCGTCGTCACCGAACAGCTTCCGGAAGACGGCGATCTTGGACTGCCCCATGGTGTCGATGACGTACTTGCGGGCCCGTTCGCGTTCCTCGCCGTGGGCGGGGACGCCGACCGCGGTGGCGGCCGCCTCGAAGGCGCTGACCACCAAGCCGTCATCAGCGACGGTGGTACCCGCCATGTCGATGACCGCCAGTTGAATCCTGTTGTTCGGCATTGCTGTTCCTTTCACAGATCGATCCGTTCGGCGGTGTTCGGCGAGCGCAGACCTGCGGTAGACACCGGCCCAGCGCCGCCGACGATCGTCACACGCATGTTCACAGACCTTTCCCGGTACGGGGCGTCCAGCACGTCGAGGTGGCGCGGTCCCTGTACCGCGGCGACGGGGTGGCGTTCGAGGCCCGTCCCACCGACCGGTGAGCCGACAGTATCGTCGATGCGGTGAGCCTCACCCAGTTCCACCCCGAGCTTCGCTCCAAGGCCCGGCTGCTTCCCAAGTTCTCCCCGATCCGTCCGGCGACCCTGCCGTTCATCCGCGTGCTGTCACGGGTTCACAGCCGATTCCCGGCCCGCGGCGTCGAGGTGCTGACCACCGCGGACGGTGTGGGGGTGCGGCTGTACCGGCCCGAGGGCAGGACGGCGCCGGGTCCGGCGCTGTTGTGGATCCACGGCGGCGGCCTCATCATGGGCACGGCCGCCCAGGACGACCTGCTGTGCAAGCGCTATGCATCGCGACTCGGCGTCACCGTGGCCTCGGTGGAATACCGGCTGGCGCCCGAACATCCCTACCCGACACCGGTCGAGGACTGCTACACCGCCCTGAAGTGGCTGGCGGCCCTGCCGGCCGTCGACGCGGCGAGGGTGGCGATCGCCGGTGGCAGCGCGGGCGGCGGACTGGCCGCATCGCTGGCATTTCTGGCCCGCGACCGAGGTGAGGTGGATGTGGTCGCGCAGATGCTGGCCTACCCGATGCTCGACGACCGCAGCAGCACCGATGCGCACCGCGACAACCCCGGCTTCCGGATGTGGGACTGGCGCAGCAACAACTTCGGCTGGGACGCCTATCTGGCCGACGCGGATCGAGATATCGCGGTACCGGCCCGGCGCACCGACCTGGCCGGTCTCCCGCCGGCATGGATCGGCGTCGGGACGCTGGACCTGTTCCATGACGAAGACCTCGACTATGCCGAACGGTTGCGCGCGGCCGGCGTGCCCTGCGAAACCCTGGTCATCCGAGGCGCTTTCCACGGATTCGACTCCATCGCCCCGAAGACCCGGATCGCCCGTGAGTTCTTCGACAGTCAGTGCGAGGTGCTGCGCTCGATCCTGGCGGACTGATTGTGAACGCCGAGCATCGCGCCCTGCGCGAGGCGGTTGGGTCGCTGCTGGAGAAGCGGTCCCCCGAGTCCCGGGTTCGTGACCTGATGGCCACCGACACCGGCTACGACGAGACCACCTGGCAGGAATTGGCCGATATGGGCCTGCTCGGCCTGGCCGTACCCGAACACCACGGCGGGACCGGCGCCGGCCACGTCGAGATGGGCATTGTGCTGGAGGAGATGGGCCGCGCGCTGCTGTGCGCCCCGTTCTTCTCGACGGCGGTGCTGGCCCCGGCCCTGCTGACCGCGTTGGGAGACAAGGACGAACAGGCTGACGTGCTTCCCCGCCTTGCATCGGGAGCGGCGATCGTCACCCTGGCCTACGCGGAGGGCACGTCGGCGCTCATCCCTGATCGGCTCGAGACGCGGGCGCAGCGCTCCGGTGCCGACTGGTTACTGACCGGCGCCAAGAACTACGTCCTCGACGGCGCGGCCGCGGACCTCGTCTACGTGCTCGCCGACACCGACGACGGACCGGCGGTATTCGCGGTCGATCGGGACGCAGCCGGGCTGACGCCGACACCGCTGACCACCATCGACCTGACCCGCAAGCAGTGCGCGCTCCGACTGAACGCCACCCCTGCGCTCCTGGTCGGCGAACCGGGCTGCGGCGCTGAGGTATTCGCCGCAGCGCTGGAGGCCGGCGGCGTCGCCCTGCTCAGCGAACAGGCCGGCGGAGCGCACCGCTGTATGCGGATGGCCGCCGAGTACGCGGGCACCCGGTTCCAGTTCGCCCGCGCCATCGGCAGCTTCCAGGCCGTCAAGCACATGTGTGCCGACATGCTGGCCGAGGCCGAGTCCGCCGTCTCCGCGGCCCGGCACGTCGCAGCCGCCTACGATGCCGGGACGCCCACGCGGTCAACGGATCTGGCGCTCGCGCAGGCGTACTGCTCGGACGCCTTCGTGTCCGTCGCGGCCACGAACATCCAGGTGCACGGCGGCATCGGCTTCACCTGGGAACATCCCGCTCACCTGTATCTGCGCCGGGCCCGCACCGACGCCCAACTCCTGGGCGAACCCGCCCACCACCGCGAACGCTACCTGCGGCTGACGGGGGTCTGACATGCCTGACTCGGTCGATGCCGTACGCACCGAGGTGCGGGAATGGTTGTCCGCCAACTGGTTTACCGGGATGGACCGCACCCGGTGGGCCGATCTGGTGCTCGAAAACGGCTGGTCGGCCCCGTCGTGGGAGCCGCAGTGGTGGGGCCGTGGGTTGTCGGATGCCCAATCCCGGGTCATTGCCGCGGAATTCAACGCGGTGGGAGCGCCGGGCACCGGTCACGACCGGGCCAACCTGTTCGCGTGCACGCTGCGCGACGAGGGCACCGACGAGCAGAAACTCCGGCTGATCCCGCCGTCGCTGCGCGGCGAAAGCAAGTGGTGTCTGCTCTACAGCGAACCCGGAGCGGGCTCCGACCTCGCGGGCCTGCGCACCCGTGCCGACCGGGACGGTGACCGCTTCATCGTCAACGGCCAGAAAGTCTGGACGTCGTTCGCGGCCACCGCCGACTACGGTCTGCTGATTGCCCGCACCGACTGGGATGTCCCCAAGCACAAGGGCATCAGCTTCTTCATGCTCCCGATGCGCCAACCCGGCGTCGAGGTCCGGCCCATTCACCAGGTCACCGGCGAGTCCGAGTTCAACGAGGTGTTCCTCACCGACGCGGTGGTGCCCGCCGAGAACATGGTGGGCCCGCAGGGCGACGGCTGGCGGGTTCTGCAGACCGCCCTGGATTACGAGCGGCGGCTGATGGGCGACCTGGCCCGCACCACACGGACCGCGCGCAAGCCGCAGGACGAAGAAGACGTGCTGATTGCGCTGGCGCGCGAGTTCGGCAAGCTCGGCGATGCCCACACCCGTCAGCAGATCGCCCGGATCCACGAGCTGGCGGCGGTGAACAAGTGGAACACGCAGCGCGCCAAGGGTTCTGACCGCATCCAGGCAGCCACCCTGATGTCGTTCGGCAAGATCGCGATGTCGCGGATCCTGCATGAGACCGCCCGCGTGCAGACCGCGATCCTCGGGGCGGAGTCCATGCTGTCCGGGCCGGATCACCCGGCCGGTGACGCGGTGACGTTCCGGACGCTCAATGCCTATTTCACGTCGATCGGCGGCGGCACCGACCAGATCCAGCGCAACATCGTCGGCGAGCGGGTGCTGGGCCTGCCCAAGGAACCGGACCCGTACCGCGACATGCCGTTCCGGGATCTGCCGCACTGACTAAGTGCGGACGATCGCTCCGCCGATGATTGTCGCGGCGACGAGTCCGGCATCCAGTTCGGCGAGCACCTGGTCCGGCGGCCCGGCCAGCACGCACAGATCGCCGGGCTGCCCGGGAGCAACCCGCCGCGCAACCGCGGGACGATCGGGCCAACCGAGGAACATCTGCACGGCCGCGCGCGGCGAAACCGCCTCGCCCGCACCGAGAACGGCTCCGGCAGGCGTGTCCCGGTGTACGGCGGAGCGCATCGCGGCCCACGGGTCACCGTCACCGAAGGGGGTATCGGTGGACAGGGCGACGGGGATGCCTGCATCGGCCAGAGACGCGACCCGCCACAGCTGATGGTGTTGTGCCACGGGAACTTCGGCCCGGTACTCGTCACCGCGTTCACCGACGAAGTTCGGCTGCGTCACCACGGTGACCCCCAGCTCCGCGAGGTCGCCAATGCAGTCGTCGGGCACCACCGCGGCGTGCTCGATCCGATCCCCGGGATGGCCGCCGGCCTCACGCAGGGCGGCGATGGTCACCACGAGCTGACTGTCGGTCACGGCATGCACCGCGACCGGGTGACCGGCGGCGTGATTGTCGGCGATCCACCGGCACAGCGCCTCGAGATCCAGGGCGGTGTCGTCGAGGATAATCTTGGCCGGGCCGATGCTGACCTCGGTAGTGGGCCGGGTTCCGGCGACAGCCATGCAGTGCAGCTGTTGTCGCAATTCACCGGATTTCCTTGCTTTCGTGAATGTTTCGATATCCCGCCGGCCGTAGTCCGGGGTCGCCTCGGTGAGGCCGGTGACGCCGAAGGCGGCAAGCCGGTCGCTGAGTTGGCGCAGCGATGGGGCTTGCGTACGCGGAATCGCCGGGTCCTCCCGGAAGAACCGCCCATCCGGGTGATCGGTCGCGCCGATGCGCGCCAGCGCCGCCGAGTTCAGGGTCCACAGCGCTCCACTGCGGTGCTGCACGCGGACGGGCACCGGCGGCGAGATGTCATCCAGCCGGTCACGATCAAGCGCACCGGCGACGCTGTCGTGATAGCCGACGGCGCGGATCCAGCCGTCGGCGTCAACGCCCGCGGCGTGCAGGGCATCCCGGAGATCGGCGCGCGCGCGGACCTGCGGCGGCCCGGCGGGCACGGACTCGAGCGCCGCGGCGGACGACCACAGGTGCACATGGTGATCGTGCAGTCCGGGCAACACGGTGCCGCCCCGCGCGTCGTACATCTCTTCGCCCGGTTCGGGTGTCAGCCGCTCCGCGACCGCCGTGATGGTCGGACCGACGCGGAGGTCGACGACCGCACCATCCAGCAGGCTCGCCCGGGTGATCAACATGTGCCGCTGGGCTTTTCGTCGAACGGTCGGTCAGCGACGAGCCGTTCGACCGCCGCGGTGTCGGCGCCCAGTGCGGGGGCAGTCGCACGCACAGCCGGCAGCACCAGGTCGGTTACCACGTCCGGTGCGTCCGGTTCGTCCGGTTGCGCGGCGTAGGACGCCGCCACCGCGGCCATTGCGACCTCGATCATTTCGCCGCCGCCGCGGCCCACCGACGCGCACACCGCGGCGGCCGCTTCCAGGCCCGTCAGCGGGTCGGCGATCGCGTCACCGACGAACGCCGGTCCCGCGCCGTCATACCCGACCAGGCCACCCGCAACCGCGGCGTCGTCGCCGAATGCCACACGCTCAGCCGATCCGGCATCGGTGCCGTAGCCGATGATCCGCAACCACACCCGGCCGGGGCGGGCGGACATGTCCGATGGGCCCAGACCGCGGCGGGCCAGCGCAGCGGGCCGGGACCCCTCCAGCACCACGTCGGCGGCGGCCAACAGCGCCGCCAACCGGGAGCGGTCGCGGTCGAAATCGACTGAATAGCAGAGCTTTCCACCGTTCATCCAGTCGAAGAAGCGGGGATCGCCACCGCGGGTGCCGTCCGGGCGCCCCGGGCTCTCCACCTTGACGACCACGGCGCCGGCGCGGGACAGCAGTTGCCCACACAACGGCCCGGCCCACATCGAGGTCAGGTCGGCGACCAGCAATCCGGCCAGCGGCCGCACCCTCGTAGGTTCGCCGCACTTGTGCACCCGTGGTGCGGCCGCGCCGGTTTCGCCGAGCCGTGCCGCGGGCAATCCGAGCAGTCGCGCCCGCCGCACGACCACATCGGCGGTGCGCGTCGCGGCCCACTGGCGAATATCCGGCCAGGGATCCGCACCGACGCCGTCGACCTCGAGCACGGCCGGCACGGCGGCGATGTCGTCTGCGCGCGACAGCGTCAATCCGAACCAACCGTCGGCACTGGGCATCAGGTGCGTGGCGCCCCCAGCGGACACCCGTCCGCGCGGTGTCAGCCCCAGCAGCGCCGCGCGGCCCGTCAGCAGTTCGCCGGCGTCGGCGCCGAACGCGTCGGCGACCGCGGCGGTGCGCCGCAACACGCCACCGGGTATGCCTAACGCGCCCATACGGTCATTCTCGCGGTCAGCACGCCGGAGTTAAAACATCCGCGCGCTGAATCGCCAGTCCAGTACCTGACGATCCGGCTCACCCACCGCGTAGACCAGGGACCGCAGGCCCAGCACCCCGTCCTCGGCGGACTCGATGTGCAGTTCGCTGTGCAGGGTGTCGCCCTCGTGGACGGGTCCGGTGTGGTCGCAGGACTCCCAACCGAGCACCGTCACCAGGTTCGGCAGCAATCGGGTCGCCTGCGCCAGCGCCAGCCCGATGGTGTGCCCGCCGTACACCAGGCGTTGGCCGCCGATACGCGAATCATGATGTGTGGCTGCGATATTCAGGCTCAGCCGGGCCAGTTCGGGCGCACTGCTGACCACGTCGGCGGTGCTGTGCAACACGGTTCCGGCCAGTCCGGGATCGAAGTGCGGGCCGGGCACCCGGCGGCGGAACACGTCGGCGTCCCACCCGGCGGTGGGGTCGGGCGCCGGTGGCAGGCCGGTGCCGATGGCCGACAGGTCGTCGTCGTGACCGGTCTCGCCGGCGTCGGGACGCAAGGGCAGCATCGCGCACCGGTAGAAGTCGAGCACCAGGCGGTCGGCCTGGTCGATCGTCGTCATCCGCAGTGCCGCCAACCCGGTCGGCGGGCGTCCCGGCTTGGCCGAGTTCTGTTTGAGGCCGACGACTTCGGTCCGGGTGTACAGGGTGTCGCCGAGGATCGGGAAGCGATGGAACGTCAGGCCGCGGTAGAACAGATTGGCCTTCACCCGTTGGGTGGCCAAGGTCGACTGCCCGATCGCGACGTCGCAGACCAGTGCCGGGTGCGCCAGCGCGGCGGCCGAACCCGTCACCGCATGCGACAGCGGGCCATCCAGCGGCAGCCTCATCCGGTCACCGAGTATCGATTGGTGCACCGCGGCCGCGCCGGAGGTCAGGGTCATCGAGGGCGCCCAGTCGAACACCTGGCCGACCGTCAGTTCGTCGAAATGGGGCCCGCCCTCAGTTTGGCCGTACAAAGTCACAGCGCCTGATGTTGTCAGCAGCTGGACCTTTGTGTCAACATGCCTAGATATGGCCGTACATTTAGATTCCACGAACGCACTCGGCGACGAAGAGTCCCTCTTGGTCGAGACCGTGCGGACGTTCGTCGAACGCGATGTCAGACCGACGGTGCGCGACGTCGAACACGCCAACGAATACCCGGAAGCGTGGATCGAGCAGATGAAGCGCATCGGGATCTACGGCCTTGCGGTGCCCGAGGAATACGGCGGCTCCCCCGTGTCGATGCCGTGCTACGTGCTCGTCACGCAGGAGCTGGCCCGCGGCTGGATGAGCCTGGCCGGGGCGATGGGCGGGCACACCGTCGTCGCCAAACTGCTGGATCTGTTCGGCACCGAGGAACAGAAGCGGTCGTACCTGCCGCGGATGGCCACCGGCGAACTGCGCGCCACCATGGCGTTGACCGAACCGGGCGGCGGCTCCGACCTGCAGAACATGACCACCACCGCGCGGCGGGACGGTGACAACCTGGTGATCAACGGCTCCAAGACGTGGATCTCCAACGCGCGGCGTTCCGGCCTCATTGCGCTGCTCTGCAAGACCGACCCCGATGCCACGCCCAGGCACCGGGGTATCTCGGTGGTCCTCGTCGAGCACGGCCCGGGCCTGACGGTGTCGCGGGATCTGCCCAAGCTCGGCTACAAGGGCGTCGAGAGCTGCGAGCTGTCCTTCGACGACTACCGAATTCCGGCCTCGGCGATCCTCGGCGGCACACCGGGCAAGGGCTTCGCGCAGATGATGAAGGGCCTGGAGACCGGGCGCATCCAGGTGGCCTCCCGGGCGCTGGGAGTTGCCACCGCGGCGCTCGAGGACGCGCTGGCCTACGCCCAGGATCGGCAGAGCTTCGGCCAACCCATCTGGAAGCACCAGTCGGTGGGCAACTACCTGGCCGACATGGCGACCAAGCTGACCGCCGCGCGCCAGCTGACGTTGTACGCGGCCCGTCGTTACGACAGCGGCGAGCGCTGCGACATGGAGGCCGGGATGGCCAAGCTGTTCGCCTCGGAGGTGGCGATGGAGATTGCGCTGGACGCGGTGCGCATCCACGGCGGCTACGGCTACTCCACCGAATACGACGTCGAGCGCTATTTCCGTGATGCCCCGCTGATGATCGTCGGCGAGGGCACCAACGAGATCCAGCGCAACGTCATTGCGGCCCAGCTTGTTTCCCGTGGAGGCATCTGAACGATGAAGCCCGCGCCGGCATATCAGGTGCTTCGCCGACAGTTGCGCGACGAGATCGCGGCCGGTGTCTATCGCGGGGGCGCGCGGCTGCCCACCGAACTGGAGCTGGTGCAGCGCCACGGCGTCAGCCGTCAGACGGTGCGCCGCGCGTTCCAGGATCTGGTGGCCGAGGGCGTGGTGTACCGGGTGCCCGGCCGCGGCACCTACGCGGACGAATCGGCGCCGCGCTATCTGCGTCAGCTGGGCTCCATCGAGGACCTGATGAGCCTGTCCGAGGACACCACCATGGAGGTGTTGTCCGGGCTGCGCCGCCGCGTGGACGTCGACGCCGCCAGCCGGCTCCGCCTCGACGACGATGTCGTCTTCACCGTGGTGTTTCGCCGGCTGCATGACGGCGTCCCGTTCGTGCTGACCCGGGTGCACCTGATCGAGGCCGCGGCGCTACCGGTGCTGCACGCCCCCGAACTGGCTGACGGCGCGGTCAGCGCGCACACCATCATCGGTCTGCTGGAACCGCACCTGCAGTATCCGATTGCCGAAGCAGCACAGTCGATTACGGTCGCGGGAGCGGACGTCGATGTTGCGGAGGCGGTGCGATGCGAGCCGGGTCACCCGATGCTGCGGGTGGACCGGTTGTATTCCGATTCTTCCGGAACGCCCGTGGAATTGGCGGTGAGCCAGTTCCTGCCGGAGCAGTACACCTACCGCGTCACCCTGCGCCGCTCCACCTAGTGGGATTTCGGTGTGTTCAGACGTGCTCACCGCAACGTGCTCACCGCGTCTGAACACACCGAAATCACTCGGTGGTGAGGGCGTCGACGAGTCCCCAGTCCAATGCTGTCTCGGCGTCGAGAGTCTGGCCGGAGAGCACCAGCCACGCCGTGCGCCAGCGGCCGATCCGTCGCGTGATGCTCACCGTGCCACCGGCGCCGGGGATCAGGCCGAGAGTCAGCTCCGGCAGGCCGAGCGTGGCGCCGGGGCGGCACACCACCCGGCCGCAGAACGCCGCCATCTCCAGACCGCTGCCGAGCACCTGACCGTGCACCTCCGCGCGGCACGCCGAACCCAGCCTGCGGGTCAGCGCGTCGAGCGCGAGAGCGGGGCTGTGCCGGGTCCGGGCCAGGTGCGCACTGGTGGGGTCGACGAAGGTGCCGAACTCCGCGAGATCGCCTCCACTGCAGAATGATTCGCCGTTGCCACTGAGCACCACCTCGTCGACGCCGGGATCGACCAGGGCCACCGTCAAGACTTCGAGTAGCGCCGCCCGGGCGTCGGTGGAGAACGCGTTGTGCCGTTGCGGTCGGTTGAAGGCGACGTGCAGGGTGTTGCCGTCGCGATACGACTGCACCGGGTCGGGAATCTCGGGGACGCGGGCCGGTCCCCGTTCGGAGAGCCAACGGGCGAACTCGGGGCCGGCCTGCAACGTCGAATACGCCAGCGACTCGGTGATCACCCCTGCCAGCGCCGGTGCCGTGACATCGACGGCGCGCAGCACGTCGTCGCACACCGACGCGGCATGCGGCCAGCGTTCGCACCGCTGCGACACCTGGTCCAGCACCGCCGCGACTGACGGCACCGTCACCGTGCGCCGGTCCCCGGAACCCGCCTCGACAAGGGTGAAAGTGGCTTGTTGAAGCCAGTATTCGGACTCCGGCGCGTCCGGGTCGCCGACGCCGACGACCACCTGCCCCGGCGCGGTGCATTCCGGCCCGGTCGGCGCTTCGGACAGGTCGACGACCCGCAGCGGCGGCACTACCCCGAATACTTGTCGATCAGGCTCTGCTTGTAGAGCTTGCCGGTGTCGGTGCGTGGCAACTGGGCCTCGAACGAAATCGACCGCGGGCACTTGTAATGGGTGAGCCGCTCACGCAGCCACGTCAGCAGTTCTTCGCCGAACTCGTCGGTGGCGTCGGCCGCGTCGACAGTCTGCACCACGCCCTTGACGGACTGGCCCATCTCGTCATCGGGGACACCGAACACCGCCGCGTCCATCACCTTTGGATGGGTGACGAGGGTGTTCTCGGCCTCCTGCGGGTAGATGTTCACCCCGCCGGAGATGATCATGTGGTGGCGGCGGTCGGTCAGATACAGGTAGCCGTCGTCATCGAGATAGCCGATGTCGCCCACCGTCTTCCAGCCGTGCGAGTCCCGCGAGGACGCCGTCTTCTCCGCGTCGTTGAGGTACTCGAAGTCGAACCCGCCCTCGAAGTAGATCTCACCGGCCTGGCCGGCCGGCAGCTCGTTGCCCTCCTCATCGAGGATGTGCAGGATGCTCCCCATCGACTTGCCCACCGATCCCGGATGCTGCAGCCACTCCTCGGCGGTGATCAAGGTCGAACCGATCGCCTCCGACGAGGCGTAATACTCGTCGACGATCGGACCCCACCAGTCGATCATCTGCTTCTTGATCTCCACCGGACACGGCGCCGCGGCGTGCATGACCCGGGCAAGGCTGGAGACATCATACGAATTGCGCACGGATTCAGGCAGTTTGAGCATCCGGGTGAACATCACCGGGACGAACTGCCCGTGCGTGACACCGTGGCGCGCGATGGCGTCGAGACAGCCCTCGGCGTCGAACTTCTCCAGCACCACCACGGGCACGCCCGCGGAGTGCATCGTCATCGACCAGACCGACGGCGCGGTGTGGTAGAGCGGCGCGGGGCTCAGGTACACGCCGTTGGGATCCATCCAGAACCCGACGAGCGCGGACATCATCCCCGGCGCCTCGGACGGATGCACATGCGGCAGTTCGCGTTTGATGCCTTTGGGCCGGCCGGTGGTGCCCGACGAGTACTGCAGCAGATCGCCTTCGAGTTCGTCGTCGATCGGGGTGTCGGGCTGGTCGGCGACGCCCTCGGGGTAGCGCAGCCAGCCGTCGAGGTCGTCGTCCGCGATCATCAGCACGCCCGGCAGTCCGCCCGGCAGTTCTGCCGCGAGGTTCTCACACGTCTTACGCAGCGCCGCGGACCCGATGATCGCCTTCGCGTTGCTGTTGTCCACGATGTAGGCCGCCTCGGCGGGCGTCAGGTGGATGTTGATCGGCACGTAGTACAGGCCGGCTCGTCGCGCCGCCCACATCACCGTGTGGATGTGGGCGTTGTTCTCCATCAGGATCGCGACCGCATCGCCCTCGACCAAACCCGCCTTGCGGAAATAGTGCGCCAGGCGGTTGGCGCGCGCTTCCATCTCATCGAAGGTGACGACGGTTCCGGACGGGTGAAGGATGACGGCGGGCTTGCCCGTTCCGACGTGGTCGCGAATCTGCATGCCAAGACTCTACTTCGACAAGTTTGACAGGTGTCAACCGGATTGCGGCGTCGCCACACCGGTCGCACCAACTTTACACAATGAAGCGACAATGTCACTGTCGCATGGCTCTACGCTGCGACTTGCCGCAGCAGCCCCGGCCCCCGCGGTCGGCCATCGGTCCGTCAGCGAGGGTTCGGGCTACTCCACATACGCTGCCGCGAAATCAAAGCCTCAGCCGGATACGCCGACATACCATGTAGACCTTCGGGGGAATCGGGGTTCAAGGTGCTCGAATGGGCATGACGGGGCTGACGGGTTGAGCCCGCATGAATCCTGGGACCGATCAGCAGCCGGCGTCGGGAATCGTGACGTTCCTGTTTACCGACATCGAAGGCTCGACCCGACGGTGGGAGTCCGACGCCGACGAAATGCGCGCCGCGCTTGAAAGCCACGATCGGGTCCTCTGCACCGAGGTCGACAACTACCACGGCCAGGTGTTCAAGCACACCGGCGACGGCGTGTGCGCCGTCTTTCAATCGCCGCGGGATGCAGTCGAGGCGGCGGTAGCGGCACAGCGGAATCTCGCGTTGCCGGTTCGGATGGGCGTCGCAACGGGTGAGGCCCAACTGCGGGGCGCCGACTACTACGGCTCAGTGCTCAATCGTGCGGCGCGGGTGATGGCGTGCGGTCACGGCGGCCAGATCCTGCTGGACGGGCTCACCGCGGCCCTGGTTACTGAGTTCGCTCTCATCGATCTGGGCCGTCGGCGGCTCCGCGATCTCGCCAAGCCGGTCGAGATATTTCAGGTGCAGGGCGCCGGACTGCGGACGGAGTTTCCGCCGTTGGCGACGTCGGACTCCACACCCGGCAACCTGCGCCCTGCCACCACGAGCTTCGTCGGCCGCCTCGCCGAACTCGCCGAACTGGAGTCGGCACTCAAGTCGCACCGGATGGTGACCCTGACCGGTGTCGGTGGGGTCGGCAAGACCCGGCTGGCGGTGGAGCTCGCGGCACGGATGTCGCAAAGCTGCCCCGACGGGGTGTGGTTCATCGAGCTCGCCTCGATCGGCGATCCGGCCGCGGTACCCGAGGCGGTCGCGGCCACGCTGGGCATCACGCAACAGCCGGGACTGACGCTCGCCGACAGTGTTGCCGCCGCATCGGAAGGCCGCTCGCGGTTGCTGATCTTCGACAATTGCGAGCACGTCCTCGACGCCGCGGCCGACCTGATCGAGGCAATCCTCTCGCGCTCTCAGACGATCAAGATCCTCGCGACCAGCCGGGAGGGGCTGCGGGTGGGGGACGAACGGCTTTGGCCGGTACCGTCCTTGGACTTCGAAAGCGGTGCCCTGTCGACGGCCGCGGCTCTGTTTGTGGAGCGGGCTGCGGGTCTGGTGCCCGGCTTCTCCCTGGCCCGGCCGGACGCCGCCGACGCGATAGTGGAGATCTGCCGCCGTCTGGACGGGATCCCGTTGGCGATCGAACTGGCCGCCTCCCGGTTGGTGTCGATGACGGCGGTCGAGGTCAGAGATCGACTCGATGACCGGTTCCGGCTGCTGGTCGGCTCGCGGCGCGGGCTGGAACGCCACCAAACCCTGCGGCACGCGGTGCAGTGGTCGTTCGACCTGCTCGATGATAGCGAAAAGTTCTTGTTGGCAAGGTGTTCGGTATTCTCCGGCGGATTTGACCTGCCGGCCGCGGCTGCGATCGCCGGTAGCGGTGACGAGTTTGCCACCCTAGATCTGCTCGACGCTCTGGTCCGCAAATCGCTGGTGATCGCCGATCGTTCCTCGGCCCGGACCCGATTCTCGATGCTTGAGACCATCCGCCAGTTCGCCGAGGAACAACTCGCGGCCTCCGGGGAACCCGACGAGACCCGCACCGCGCACGCCCGCTACTTCGCGGGCCGCGAGGACGCCGTACTCGCGTTGTGGGAGAGCCCGCACCAGCGCGAGGCATACACGTGGTTCGCGCTTGAACTGCCGAACCTGCGCGCGGCCTTCCGCTGGGCCGCCGACCATGGTGACCTCGATACCGCTTCCGCCCTCGCCGTCTACGCGCCATTCGTCGGCTATTGGATGGAGCAACACGAGCCGATCGCATGGGCCGAAGAACTGATCGGGGCAGCTGAGGCGGCCGAACATCGAAGGCTCATTCAGCTCTACATGATGGCGATGCTGTGCGCTTTCACCGGGCACATTGACGACTTTCTGCGCTATGCCGAAGCAAGCCAAGCGGCTGCCGCAAGCGGACGGTTCGACGTTGTCCGTGCCGACTTCCAGACCGCGCTAGCCGGTGGCTACATCACGGTGGGCCAGCCCAAGCGAGCAGTCGATTACTGCCGCAGCATGATCGCCGAAAGCGGAGACCCCGAGCGCCATCATCCGGGTATGCCTGGTCCTCGCCTTCGTGATGGCGGGTGAACCGGAGGAGGCATTCGCAGCTGCTGAAGACACGGTCGCTATCGCTGACGATGCCGACAATCCCGCCGCCGCGTCGTATGCATGTCTTGCGTACGGCTGGGCCTACCGCGACACCGATCCCGTTGCCGCTTATGAAGCACTGAGTAAAGGCCTGGCCATCGCCGATGCCAGTGGGAACCGACAGATGAAGACGGCCATCGCGGTGCTGCTGTCGAGGATCGCTGCCTCCCAAGGAAGTCCGGACGACGCCTTCGCCTACCTGAGCCTGACGATCCATCACTATTACGACTCGGGCAGCTACGCGGTGTTGCACAGCCCGCTGGCGATACTTGCCGCATACCTCGATCGACTAGGTCACTTCGAAGCCGCCGCCACGATCAGCGCATTCGCGGCGACGCCCCTTACCCGAGCGGGCTTCCCTGAGATAGACGCGACGATTGCTAACCTGCGTTGCGCGCTGGGCGACGAAGCCTACGAAACCTTCGCGCGCGCCGGGATGAACATGACCAACTCGGCGATGGCGACCTACGCGCTCGACCAGATCGATGCCGCGCGCTCAGAGCTGCTGTCCACGAACGAATCCGCATGAACGCCGGCGACCATATGAACGCGCCATCAGGAGTGGTGACGTTTCTGTTCACCGACATCGAGGGGTCGACGCGGCGGTGGGAGACCGACGCCGAGGTAATGCGTACGGCACTGGAAGCCCACGACCGGGCGTTGCGGGAAGCAATTGCTTCACGACAGGGTTCGCTCTTCAAACACACCGGCGACGGGGTATGCGCGGCATTCTCGTCGCCCAGCGCTGCCGTCGACGCTGCAGTTGCCGCACAACGAGTACTGGAGTTGCCGGTTCGGATGGGCATAGCTACGGGCGAAGCCGAACTGCGCGACGACGACTACTTCGGCCCGGCCCTCAATCGTGCCGCCCGAGTGATGGCGTGCGGCCACGGCGGCCAGATCCTGATCGATGGCGCCACCGCAGGATTGCTCACCGGCGTGGATCTCCTCGATCTGGGACCTAGGCGATTACGGGACATCGCCAAACCGGTGTACATGTTCCAGGTCCGGGCAGCGGGGTTGCCAACCGATTTCCCGCCCCTGAATACACCCGTCCCGACGCCGGGAAACCTACGCGCCCACACCACAAGTTTTGTCGGACGCGAATCCGAACTCGCCGAACTAGATTCGGTACTGCGCCGTCACCGGTTGGTCACGTTGACCGGTGTTGGCGGGGTAGGCAAGACCCGGCTCGCGGTCGAGTTGGCCACTCGGCTCACCGACAGCTTCCCCGATGGCGTGTGGATGTTCGAACTGGCCACGGTCGGCGATCCGGCCGCCGTCCCCGAGGCGCGTCGCCGCCGTACTGGGAGTGACCCAACAGCCGGGCATGAGCGTGGCTGACAGCGTGGCGGCGGCATTGGAAGGACGCAGGCGGCTGCTGGTGTTCGACAATTGCGAGCACGTGCTAGACGCGGCGGCCGAGATGATCGACGCCATCCTCGCCCGTTCGAAGACGGTGACGGTGCTGGCGACCAGTCGCGAGGGCCTTCGGGTCGCAGACGAACAACTACATCCGGTGCCCTCGCTCGACGTCGGAACCGGGCCCGACTCGGCCGCTGTCACTCTCTTCCGTGAGCGAGCTGCAGGCATGGCCGCCGACACGTCGACCAGTGAGGCGGGTGCGGTGGTCGAGATTTGCCGGCGCCTCGACGGTATTCCGCTTGCTATCGAACTCGCCGCATCCCGAATGCAGTCCATGACGGTCACCGAGGTACGCGATCGCCTCGATGATCGGTTCCGGCTCTTGGTGGGGTCTCGGCGCGGTCTGGAGCGCCACCAGACCCTGCGGCATGCGGTGCAATGGTCCTACGACCTGCTCGACGACGCCGAAAAGTCGCTGCTGTCAAAGTGTTCGGTCTTCGCCGGGGGGTTCGACCTAGCTGCCGCCTGCGCGGTTTCCGGCACTGATGATGAATTCGTCTCCTTGGATCTACTTGACGCTCTAGTCCGGAAGTCGCTGGTGACGGCCGACCGGTCGTCCGGCCAAACCCGGTTCTCGATGCTGGAGACCATCCGCCAATTCGCCGAAGAACAACTCGCTCTCGATGGAACGGCGGACGAAGCCCGCACCGCGCACGCCCGCCACTTCGCCGAGCGTGAGACCGATGTGCTCGCCCTGTGGGACAGTCCGCGCCAACGCGAAGCCTACGACTGGTTCACCCTCGAACTGCCGAACCTGAGAACCGCGTTCCGGTGGGCCGCCGACACCGGCGATCTCGACACCGCCTCTGCCATCGCCGTCTACGCCACGTTCCTCGGTTACTGGGTCGAACAATTCGAGCCCGTCGCGTGGGCCGAGCAGCTGATCGAGCTGGCGCGGGCGGTCGACCACCGGCGCCTGGCGCAGCTCTACGCGATGGCGACGCAGTGCTATGCAGCCGGTCGGCTCGACGAGGCACTCCGATATGCCGAGGCTGGGAGGATCGCCATCAGCAGCGGGCGCTTCGATCCCGTTCCGTACGATTTCGAAAGCTGGCTCGGTGGTCCGTACATCTGGACGGGTGTGCCCGAGCGGTGGCTTGAGTTGTGCCGCAACATGATCGCGGGAGGGCGGAGCGCTCACTATTTTGCCCAGGCAAACCTGGTCATAGCGCTGAATTTCACCGGAGCCGGCGAAGAGGCGCTGGCGAAGTCGGAGAATCTCGTCGCTGCCGCCAAGGCCACCGATAATCCCCTCGTGATCTGCTACGCACTCGTGGCATTCGGCTACGCTCGCCGCGATACGGATCCCGTCGCCGCGTATGAGGGCCACCGCCGAGGCTTGACGATCGCGCGAGAGAGCGGTAACCGCCAAGTCGAGTCACACCTGGCGGGGAACGTGTCGCATCTTGCCGCACTTCACGGAGACACCTTAGACGCATTCGACTACCTGACCGTGGCGATCTGCAACCACTATGACTCCGGCAGCTTTTCTCTCATGTTGAGCCCGCTGGCAATCCTGGCCACTGTCTTCGACCGGCTAGGGCACAACGAAACCGCCACAATAGTCAGTGGATTCGCCGATACGCCCTTCACGCGAGCGTCTTTTCCTGAGATGACCGTCCTCGTCACCCACCTACGCGAAGTTCTCGGCGAGGACGCCTACGAGTCGCTTGCCCACACCGGTGCCACCATGACCGCTGCGGCCATGGTGCCCTACGCCTTCGAGCAGATCGACCGGGCCCGAGCAGAACTCCCGCGCTAGGACACCAGCACCGCGTCGCCGCGAGGCCCGTGTGCATCCTCCGATGGCGCCTGCCGCGCGAACGGCGCCCGCAGCGTCGGCAGGAGATGCTGGCGATTGACAACCAGCCCGATGACGGCCAGCACCGCGTACACGCCGCACAGAATCAGCCGACCGTGCGTCGAGGTGATCGGGAACTGAATCATGAACAGCGCCAACAACACCCACGCGGTGTGCCGGTGGAACCGTAGCGCGAGGATCAGCGCGACACCCATCAGAGTCTGGGTCGCGGTCAACAACACCTCCTCGACCTGGCGCCCGTCGAGCATCAGCGAGGTGCCGCCACCGCCGGCCATGTGGGCGATCGGCAACGATCCGACCAACAGCGTCCACTGGTTGACCTTCGACGAAATCAGCGTCGCGATGGCCGCCGTGCCCTTGCCGCGCGCGGCGAAGATGATCGCGATGATGAACTCCGGCGCCTCCGAGGCCAGCGGCGCCAACCACTGCACCAGCAGGAACTTGTCGATGCCCAGCTGAGTACCGGCACCGACCAGGCTTTCGGCGAAGGGTTCCGCGCACGCCAGGATGACAGCGGCCGCCAGGACGAACAACGCGATGACGGTGGTGCGCCGATTGCGGTCCGGCAGTGCGCCGATTGCGGCGGCGGTGCCGATGAGCTCGGGCTCTTCCACCTCGCCGCGAGTGAGCTTGTAGAGGTAGAAGCCGAACCAGGCCAACAGCGCGAGGCCGAACACGAGGTTGATCTGCCCGGTGACCGGGATGACGAATGCGGCCACGCCGGCGATCAGCAGGAAGCCGAGTTCGACGCGGTTGCCCGGATCCAGGGCCATCTGCGTGACAGGCTTGCCAGTCATCCGGCGCGCCACGTAAAGGGTGACCAGCACGACGATCGGCCAACCGATGCCCATGAGCAGCCGGTTGGATCCCGTCATGTTCGCCGCGGCGTACTGCGCATACTCCGGATTGGACCCGGCTGTGTAGGCGTAATAGAGGTCGACCGCATATTCGGGCAGCACGGCGATCAACGCCAGCACCGCAATGGCCAGACCACCGGATACATCGATCTGCGCGGCCTCGGCCGCCCACGCGAGCAGGAAGCTGGCCGCCACGACGGCCGCGCCGTAGATCACCAGCGACAGCACGGGCGTGGGATGCAGACCACCGAATCGCAGCACAAGTGCGGGCAGGATCAACAGCGAGGTGATGGTCAGCGAGCGCAGCAGAATGCGGCGGTATCCGCTGCTGATGGGCTCGGCGTCGGCCCGTGCAGTCGCGAGTGTCATTGCGTTCCTCGGTTCAGCGACCCGATCTCGCCAAACGCGCAGCGAGACTTCGGGTCGACAACGTGAATGTCGACCGAAGGTCTCGCTCGCCGGACGTGCGGCCCGGTGGATGACCGGGCGGCAACAGTGCCGCCAGTATGTCGATCATCCGCATTCGCGGCGCAAACGCCGCGGGTGGGAACTACTCCCCTTCGCTGGACATGACGATAGCCGACTCGGTCGAGTCCAGCAACGTAGCGTATCTACCAATTATTTCTCGGTTGCATACTGAATTAGCTGCTCACATCACCTTATGAGTAAGTTCGGGCACCCGATATAGGTTTTGCGGCTAACCATCGGCAACCGAATCCTCCGATACGCAGTGCGAATGAGGACTGTGGTCGACTAGATCTTGAGCGTCGCCGTCAGCGCAGCGCGCAGGATATGGGCGTCACTGGTCACGATAGTGAGGTTGCGCCGCGCAGCCTGCGCGACGATCACCCGATCGAACGGGTCTTTCTGCTCCCACGGCAGGCGACCCGCGAGGATGGCGTCTCCGGAATCGATAGGTAGATCGGTAGCGGTCATGTCGGCGATGATGTCCGACCACGCAGACAGCAGAGGCTCGCCGTCGAGGCGTCCGAGCCGCGTCTTGATCGCGATCTCCCACGCCGACGCGGCCGACACCATGACCTCGGTTCCGGGGGCCGAAAGCACGTCGCGAGCTGCCTCAGACACCCTTTCCGGCGTGCTAACCAGCCACAGCAGCGCATAGGTATCCAGCAGGACGGCCTGCGGGGGTACCGCCCGACTCACGAATCGCCCTCCCAGGCCGCAAGTTCGGCGTCCGGGAGTGGTTCATCGAAGTCCTCCGGCACAACGAGTGCCGGCAACTGACCGAACTTTCGTAGCCGTCGATGCACCGGCGTCAGCACGGCCACTGGGGAGCCGTGGTTAGTGATCGTGACCGATACGCCGGTCCGCTCGACCTCTGCGAGGAGCGCGTTCAGCTTCGCTTTGGCTTCCGTGCTCGTGACGGTCTTCATTCCTCCACGATACCCGGGGAAGAACTATTCAGACTAGTTGAACTAGTCCGATAGGCCTCGACACCGAAGAGTGCCGACCAGGCAGAGTCGCCCGAATCCACGGGATTCGGGCGATTCTCTGTCTGGTCGCGCTGTTAAGCCTCTTCGGACAGTCGGTGCTTGAGCGCGTCGAACTCGTCCTTGATGCCGGTCGGCAGCTTCTCGCCGACGAATTCGAACCACTCCTCGATCTGCGGCAGTTCGGCACGCCACTCGTCGGCGTTGACGGCCAGGGCCTCGTCGACGTCGGCGGCGTCGACATCCAGACCGGCCAGGTCCAGATCGGCCGCCGTCGGCACGATGCCGATCGGCGTGGTACGCCCCTCGGCCCGGTGCTCGATGCGCTCGACGGCCCACTTGAGCACGCGGCTGTTCTCACCGAAGCCCGGCCACAGGAAGCGGCCGTCGTCGCCGCGGCGGAACCAGTTCACGAAGAACACCGCGGGCATCTTGGACTCGTCGGCGTTCTTGCCGATGTCGATCCAGTGCTGGAAGTAGTCGCCGACGTTGTAACCCAGGAACGGCAGCATCGCCATCGGGTCGCGGCGCACGGTGCCGACCTTGCCCTCGGCGGCCGCGGTCTGCTCGGAGCCGAGCGTGGCACCGATGAAGACGCCGTGCTGCCAGTCGCGGGCCTGGGTGATCAGCGGAACCGTGGTCTTGCGCCGGCCGCCGAACAGGATCGCCGAGATCGGGACACCCTGCGGGTCGTCCCATTCGGGCGCCAGCGTCGGGCACTGCGAGATCGGGGTGCAGTAGCGCGAGTTCGGGTGCGCCGCTTTGCCATCCGAATCGCGGTCCCACTCATGACCCTTCCAGTCGATGAGGTGGTCCGGATCGCCCTCCAGGCCCTCCCACCACACGTCACCGTCATCGGTCTTGGCGACGTTCGTGAAGACGGTGTTGCCGCCCTCGATTGTCTTCATGGCGTTGGGGTTGGAGTCCCAGTTGGTGCCCGGCGCGACGCCGAAGAAACCGAACTCGGGATTGACGGCGTAGAGCCGGCCGTCCTTGCCGAACCGCATCCAGGCGATGTCGTCGCCGACGGTTTCGGCCCGCCAGCCCGGGATGGTGGGCTGCAGCATCGCGAGGTTGGTCTTGCCGCAGGCCGACGGGAACGCCGCGGCGATGTAGTAGGCCTTGTTCTCCGGGGAGATCAGCTTGAGGATCAGCATGTGCTCGGCGAGCCAGCCCTCGTCGTGGGCCATGGCCGAGGCGATCCGCAGCGAGTAGCACTTCTTGCCGAGAAGCGCGTTGCCGCCGTAACCCGAGCCGTAGCTCCAGATCTCACGGGTCTCGGGGAAGTGGGTGATGTACTTCGTGTCGTTGCAGGGCCACGGCACATCCGTCTGGCCGGGCTCCAGCGGCGCACCGATCGAGTGCAGGGCCTTCACGAAGAAGCCGTCGTCGCCGATCTTGTCCAGCGCGGCCTTGCCCATCCGCGTCATGGTGCGCATCGAGACGACGACGTACTCCGAGTCGGTGAGCTCCACCCCGAGCTTGGGATCCTCGGCGCCGAGCGGGCCCATGCAGAACGGCACCACGTACATCGTGCGGCCGCGCATGGAGCCGCGGTACAGCCCGCTCATGAGCTCGCGCATGTCGGCCGGGTCCATCCAGTTGTTGGTGGGGCCGGCGTCGATCTCACGCTCGGAACAGATGAAGGTGCGGGACTCGACGCGGGCCACGTCGGACGGGTCGGACAGCGCCAGGTACGAGTTCGGCTGCTTCTCCGGGTTGAGCTTCTGGAAGGTGCCCGCCTCGACCAGGTGCGCGCAGAGCCGCTCGAACTCCTCGTCGGAGCCGTCAGCAAACACCACCCGGTCTGGCTGAGTCAGCTCGGCGACCTCCTGAACCCAGGCCAGAAGCCCCTGGTGCTTGGTCGGTGCGTTGTCCAGACCCGGAATGGTCGCTGCGGTCATGAAAGTTCTCCTGCCCAAGTTATTTGGGATGATCCCACCGAGGACGAAGCCCACGCCCCGGTCGTGCCTGGTAAGAGGTTAACGCGGGTGACATAGCTGCGGTAAATCAAGGGTGTGTCCGTTAACTCACAAGAACGATTCAGATGACTCCACATGGGGCGGTTCATCGATTCAGATAGTGACTTCGTCGCCCGGATGCCACCCGGTGACACCTCCGGGCAGCGGCCGGCGGTCCGGTGCGGCCGGTTTCCCCTGCCCGTCGGCGGGGTCCGGACCGGCCTCGACGGCCTCCCACGCCGCCACCCGGACGACGGGCAGATCGAGGTCGAAGGGGGCGCCGTCCGGCTCGGCCGGGAGAGCGGTCGGCAGGTCTGCGTCGAGCCAGTCCTCCGGATCGATGCGTAGGCGTAGCGAACTCGTCTCGGCCATTCAGGATCCTTCCCGACGCACTTCGTCGCGCACCGCGGCAAGCGCGCGCTGCAGATCAGGAACCTCGCGGTCCCGGGTGGCGGTAGCGCGCGCCCCGGCCATGGCGTGCTCACGCAGTTCGCCGTCGACGGCCCGGACCTGATCTGCGACCCGCGCGTCCCCGGCCTCGCCCTGCTCGATCAGCACGGTGGTCCAGTCCCGCTCGACGGCCATCACCCGCGTGGCGACCGCCTGATCGACGGTGGCGCGCAATGTCCCCACCGCGTCGCCCACCCAGCGGTCGAGCGCCGCGCGCTCGTTGAGCAGCCTGCGGGTGGCGACCACCCAGAGCGTCAACGCGACCCCGACCCCCACACACACCACCGTTGCCGCCACCGTGAAGCCCGGCGCGAGTCCGGCGAACAGCCGACTCAGGGTCAGCGCCACGCCCAGTCCGAAGCCAGCACCGAGCAGCAGCATCAGCCGCGTCTCGAGCGACCGCGACGCCGGGGACGGCGCGGCGATCTCCGGCAGCGCCGTCGCGGCGGGCGGCGCCTCGGCGGGCAGGTCCAGCGTGGCGGCGATGTCCGCGAGGTGTTCGGTCACGCCGTCGTCGACCTCGGTCACCACCTCCCCGATCCGGGTCCGCACGTGCGTCGGGAAGTCCGGTGCGGTGCGGCGGGTGAGCCCGGCGGCGTCCTCGGCCAGTTCGGTACGCAGCGATGCGCACCGATTCCGCGCGAAGTGGGACAACTGGAGGCGGGCCTGCTGAGTTCGGCCGCGCACGGCGACCGCCCGCTCCGATCTGGTCATCCTGGCCTGACGGAGCAGGTCGGCACGGCGCTCGCGCAATGCCGATGCACGGGCCTGCCTACCGATGCCCGCCGCACCGTTCTCGTAGTCCTGCACCGTCGAATCGATACGAAACTCCCACGCCCGCAATCTGTTTCGCCTATCCAGCGAATCCTCGGCGAGCCGGCTGTCGAGCACATCGACCAGTTCGCCGAGTACCGGCTCACCCAGATCGGGCGCTGCGGCCACTCCCACCCACGGCACGTCGACGTAGCGCTGCCGGTGCGCCGACAATTCCACTCGATCGGCATCGAGGGTCTCGCGCCATGCCCGGTGCACGTCGATCTTGGACACCACGCCGATCACCAGATCGGTGTGCGCCGCCGCGGCGTCGAGCAGGGCGCAGTCGGATTCCGTCAGCCGGGCCGCTGCCGAGACCACGAAGACCACCGCCACCGGGGCATCGCCGGGTCGCAGGTCGTCGGCTTCGACGAACTCGGTGTCGGGCAGCCGGTCACGCAGCGCAGCGGCAACGCTGGTGCAGCCTGCCAGCCAGGCCCCGGTCACCAGTACCGCGTCGCGACGCCGGACGGCCGGTGGTCGCACCCGCACACCAAGTCCGGCGACGAACTCGTCGGCGGCCTCGACCCCGGCCGTCATCGCCCGCCCCCGGCAAGCATGCGCAACGATCCCCGCACGATGTCGGCGCCGCAGGCGCGGTGCAGTGCGGTCACCGGCCCGGCGCGGTAGCGGTGCCAGCGCACGGCCCGACGCAGATGTGCCTCCGCCTGCCCATCGGTATCGACCGCAATTCCCGCGCCGCTCAGCACTTCGGCGGCGGCGGCCATTCGCGCTCCGGCGGTCCGATCGGAGTTCAGGAATGCGTCGACGTCGGCGTCGCGGCCGGCCATCGCCTCCAATGCGGTGATCGCCGCCAGCATCCGCCCGTAGCGCACCTCGGCGGCCAGGGCGTCGATCCGGGCGCACACCTCGTCGAGGCAACTGACCTGTCGCAACAGCCGACGCAGTTCATCGGCGTCGGCGTCCGGCGCGCCGCGCAACACGAGCACGGCGTGCGCGATCCCGAACAGGTCCAGGCGCTCGGCGAGGCGCTCCCGGTCGACGCGGGGCAGCGCGTGCGGGGAGTCGACGAATGCGTCGGGAGAACTCAGATCGGCGGGCTCGGCCACCAGGACCCTCAGCGCATCGAGCACGGCATCGTCGAGCACGCCCCGGTCCAGGGCTGCCATCGCCAGCAGCGCGACCAGCGGCGATACGACTGTGCCAGTACCCGCCGCGAGGTCCGCACAGCGGCGCCGGGCCGCCTCGATCGGACCCCCTGCCGTGAATCCCGTCAGGTCCGCTTTGTTGAACACCACCAGCGTCGGGTGCTCTGCGGCCAGCGCCGCAGTGTCTTCCGGCTTGACCACCTCGGCGATCACCCGCACGTCGACGTCGGCGTCGGCGTCGTGCACCCGGATCCCGGCGGCGGTCAGCACCGCCGCGACCGTGCTGACCCCGACGCCGTGGCGGCCGTGGACGGCGACGGTCACCGGAGCGCCAACCCGTCGGGCCAGTGCGGCCAACCCGGGTGCGGCGGTGTGGGTGGCCAACCGTGCCAGGCCGTCGGTGAAGATCTGGTGCCCGTGTCCGCTCATGTAGTCGTCATCGTGGCATCTGACCGGCGCGGCCCGCGACCCGGATCCCGCCGCCTGTGGACAGGCCGATAGGCAACTGTTGGATATCAATCTGCACCACGATGCGGGAGTAGGCCTGCTCATGCGGGACGATGAGGGGATGCGTGCGCAGTGCGGAGCCGAGTCGGCGGATCTCGCCCTCGGCAGGGCGCCGGCCCCCGCGGATGCTGTCGACGATTCTGACTCCCGCCTGTATCCCCGCGTCACCAGCTTCCGGTCCCGCCGGTCGACCATCAGCGAGGGTCAGCAACAGACCTGGGACCGGCTCTGGCCGGACCTCGGCGCGCAGGCCAGGATGTCCGACCAACCCGTCACGCCACTGAACACCACCGAGTGGTTCGGTCGCAGCGCGCCCGTCGTACTGGAGATCGGCTCCGGCACCGGCACGTCCACGCTGGCGATGGCCAAAGCCGAACCGGACGTCGACGTGGTTGCCGTGGAGGTTTACCGGCGCGGGCTCGCACAACTGCTTGCCGCGATCGACCGGGAACACGTCACCAACATCCGGCTGGTCCGCGGCGACGGGCTCGACGTGCTCGAGCACATGTTCGGTTCGGAGTCGCTGACCGGGGTCCGGGTGTTCTTCCCCGACCCGTGGCCCAAGTCGCGGCACCACAAGCGCCGGCTCCTTCAGCCGTCCACCGTTTCCCTGATCGCCGACCGGTTGCGCCCGGGCGGAATCCTGCACGCCGCGACCGATCATGCGGGCTACGCCGAGCAGATCGCCGAGGTGGGCGACGCCGAGCCCCGACTGCGGCGCGTCGCCGCAGGTACGCACATGCCCATCTCGGTGGAGCGGCCCGTCACCAAATACGAGACCAAAGCCCAGCACGCCGGTAGCGCCGTCACGGAATTGGTGTGGGAGCGCGCATGAGTGTGACCGAAGTCGCACCCGGCGACGCCGCGACGACCGCGCCACCGTCACCGTCCACGGACGCGGTCGACGTCCGCCGGGTGCTTCTGGTCTGGGACGCCCCCAACCTGGACATGGGCCTGGGGTCCATCCTGGGCGGCCGTCCGACCGCTGCGCACCGGCCGCGTTTCGACGCGCTGGGCCGGTGGTTGCTGGGCCGCACCGCCGAAATCTCGCAGACGCTGGGCAGCGAGTCCCCGAACGGGCAGGTCATCTCGGTGGAGCCCGAGGCCACGGTGTTCACCAACATCGCACCCGGGAGCGCGGACGTGGTGCGGCCGTGGGTCGAGGCACTGCGCAACGTCGGGTTTGCCGTCTTCGCCAAACCCAAGGTGGACGAGGACAGCGATGTCGACAGCGACATGCTCGACCACATCGCGCTGCGGCGCTCCGAAGGGCTCGCGGCACTGCTGGTGGCGTCGGCGGACGGCCAGGCCTTCCGGCAGCCGCTGGAGGAGATCGCCCGCGACGACGATATCGATGTCCAGGTACTCGGATTTCGTGAACATGCAAGCTGGGCGCTAGCGTCGGATAGCTTGGAGTTTGTCGACCTGGAGGACATTCCGGGCGTTTTCCGGGAGCCGCTCCCGCGAATCGGCCTAGATTCGCTACCAGAGCAGGGAGCTTGGCTGCAGCCGTTCCGGCCGCTGTCCTCGCTACTTACCTCTCGGACTTGACGTGGACGACACCGATATTTGAACGACGCCGGCCGCCCCCGTGGTGCGGTTGGCAACGAATAGAACTTGAAGAGCGTTAGGAGCCTACGTGTTCGCCTGGTGGGGTCGAACGGTATACCGCTACCGATACATCGTGATCGCGGTAATGGTCGCGCTGTGCCTGGCCGGCGGCGTGTTCGGGATCAGCCTGGGTAAGCACGTCACCCAGAGCGGGTTCTACGACGAAGGCAGCGAGTCCGTGGCCGCGTCTCTGGCGGCCGACAAGGCCTACGGCCGTGATACCTCCGGTCACGTCATCGCGATCTACACCGCCCCCGACGGCAAGACCGTCGACGATCCGGCGTTCCAAAAGAAGATCCTGGACAACCTCGCGCAGGTCGAGAAGGACCATCCCGACCAGATCCTGCGGTCGATCGGCTACTTCAAGAGCCCTGAACTGCTGAAGAACATGTCGGACGCGGACAAGCAGCACGCGTTCATGTCGATCCAGCTCAAGGGCGACAACGACGACACGATCCTGAACAACTACAAGGAAGTCGAGAACGACTTCAACATCGACGGCGTCAACGTCAAGCTCGCGCGGCCTGCAGCCGCTGGCAGCCGAACTGACCGGGACCATCGGTGAGGATCAGAAGCGCGCCGAGGTGGCCGCCATTCCGCTGGTCGCGGTCGTGCTGTTCTTCGTCTTCGGCGGGGTGATCGCCGCCAGCCTCCCGGCCATCATCGGTGGCCTGACCATCGCAGGCGCGCTCGGCATCATGCGCCTGATCGCCGAGGTCGCGCCGGTGCACTTCTTCGCCCAGCCGGTGGTGACCCTGATGGGCCTCGGCATCGCGGTCGACTACGGGCTCTTCATCGTCAGCCGGTTCCGTGAGGAAATCGCCGAGGGATACGACACCGAAGCCGCGGTCCGCCGAACGGTGATGACCTCGGGCCGGACCGTCATGTTCTCCGCGGTGATCCTCGTCGCGTCCTCGGTGCCGCTGCTGCTGTTCCCGCAGGGCTTCCTCAAGTCGATCACCTACGCGATCATCGCTTCGGTCATGCTGGCGGCGATCCTCTCGATCACCGTGCTGGCCGCAGCCCTGGCCATTCTCGGGCCCAACGTCGACGCACTCGGCGTGCGGACGCTGCTGCGGGTCCCGTTCTTCCGCAACTGGAAGCCGACGAACTGGTGGCTCAACTGGCTGGCCGAGAAGACGCAGAAGACCAAGACCCGACAAGAGGTCGAGAACGGCTTCTGGGGCAAGTTGGTCAACCGGGTGATGAAGCGGCCTGCGGCCTTTGCCGTACCGATCATCATCGGAATGATCGTGCTCATCATCCCGCTGGGACAGCTGGCGCTCGGCGGCATCAGCGAGAAGTACCTCCCGCCGGACAACTCGGTGCGAACCGCACAGGAAGAGTTCGACAAGATCTTCCCCGGCTTCCGCACCGAACCCCTGACCCTGGTGATCAAGAGTGACAACGGCCAACCGGTCACCGACCAACAGATCGCCGACGTCCGCAACAGGGCGATGGGGATCACCGGGTTCACCGATCCGGAGAACAACCCGGACAGCATGTGGAAAGAACGCTCCTATCTCGACGGCGCCACGAAGGATCCGTCGATACGGGTCATCCAGAACGGCCTGGTGGTGCGCAACGAGGCCGCCAAGAAGATCGAGGAACTGCGGGCCCTGCCGGCGCCCCGCGGGGTCACCGTCGCCGTGGGTGGCACCCCTGCGCTCGAACAGGACAGTATCCACAGCCTCTTCGCCAAGCTGCCACTGATGGCGCTGCTGCTGATCACCACCACGACCATCCTGATGTTCCTGGCGTTCGGATCGCTGGTGCTGCCGATCAAGGCCGCGTTGATGAGCGCACTCACCCTTGGGTCCACGATGGGCGTACTCACGTGGATGTTCGTGGACGGCCACGGCTCCGGCGTGATGAACTACACGCCGCAGCCGCTGATGGCGCCGATGATCGGCCTGATCATCGCGGTGATCTGGGGTCTGTCGACCGACTACGAGGTGTTCCTGGTCTCCCGCATGGTGGAAGCCCGGGAGCGGGGTATGTCCACCACTGAGGCCATCCGGATCGGCACCGCCACCACCGGCCGCCTCATCACCGGCGCCGCGCTGGTGTTGGCCGTGGTCGCCGGCGCCTTCGTGTTCTCCGACCTGGTGATGATGAAGTACCTGGCGTTCGGTCTGCTGATCGCGCTGTTGCTGGACGCCACGATCGTCCGGATGTTCCTCGTGCCGGCGATCATGAAGATGCTCGGCGACGACTGCTGGTGGGCGCCGCGCTGGATGAAGCGGCTGCAGAACAAGATCGGCCTGGGCGACACGCACCTGCCCGACGAACGCAAACTGCCGACCGCCCGGGCGGGGGAACCCGCGCTGGTAGGCGCCGGTGCACCGGCGGCCGAGCGGGCGCTGCGGCCACACGATCCGACCCATCCCGGCCAGGAGGGCGCGACCCGCTCCGCGGTTGGCCGCCCGCCCCCGTCCGCCGCAGGACGAGAGTACCGCCCGGTTCGCCCCGCCCCAGGACACCTCCGAAAGTGACGTGCCCACAACGCGTTTCGCGTCGGCGCGTAATGCGGTGCGGTCCGCGGTGACCAACGCGACGGACGCCGTCACGCAGCGGCAGGCTGCGGCTCACGACCCCGCCGACCGCCGAGCGGGAAATCGAGTCGTGGCTGGGCAATCTGCGAGATACATCGGGATCTGTTGCCCCGCAACAATATTCGACACCGTCGTCAGAGCCCACCCGGTCGATGCAACCCGCCGACACCGACGCCGAAGCGACGACCGCCATCCCGGTGCAGCGCGCCAACGGCACCGACCGGGCCGGATCGGACGAGACGGCCACCCGCGCGATCCCCGTCTCGCAGTCCCGTACCGGCGACTCGGAGGCCGCCACCAAGCGGGTCAACGCGCGCGGCGAAGGTACGCGCGGTGAGGGCTCCGACGACAATGCCGCACCGCCGCGCCGACAGTGTGAGCGCGCAGGATCTACTGCGCCGCGAGGGCCGGCTCTAGCGGAAAGCCGCTTTGAGGATCGCCTACTCGGGGACCGTGTCGGCCTCGGCCGTGATGACGCGGGACCTCGCGTCGCTCCTCCAGCAGTGCCTCCTGACGCGCTTCCTCGGCGGCCGGATCGTCGGCCACCAGCACGCGTACCGCGCTGTTGAGGAACGCGATCGTCGGCACGGCGAGCAGCGCACCGACGATCCCGGCGAGCACGCCGCCGCCCGCGATGCCGAGCACCACCGCCAACGGATGGATGGACACCGCGCGGCCCATCACCAGCGGCTGCAGCACGTGGGCCTCGACCTGCTGCACCGCGATGATCAGCCCCAGGGTGATCAGCGCATAGATGAAGCCCTTGGTCAGCAGGGCCACCACGACGGCCAGGAACCCGGTGAGGACGGCACCGACCAGGGGAATGAACGCGCCCAAGAAGACCAGTGAGGCCAGCGGCAGGGCCAGCGGCACGCCCATGATGGCCAAACCGGCGCCGATGCCGACGGCGTCGACGAGGGCGACAAGGAAGGTCGCGCGAACGTAGCCGATCAGCGAGTGGAAGCCCGCAACACCCGCGTCGGCGACCCGGTTGCGCACGGTAACCGGGAAGATCCGGGTGACGAACGCCCAGATGTTGCGGCCGCCGTGCAGGAAAAAGATGAGGGTGAACAGCACCAGCAGCGCGCCGGTGACGATCTCGGTGACGGTGGCCGCTGTGGAGAGCGCCCCGCTGGTGAGCTTCGCCTGGTTGGCGCGCATCGCATCGATGACCGAGTCACCGGCGTGGTCGATCTGTTCCTTGCTCAGGTGCGCCGGGCCGTTGATGAGCCAGTTGCGCAGGGAGTCGACGCTCTGGGTGACCTGATCGGTCAAGCCGGGAAGACCGGTGATGAACTGGCTGACGACGAAGGTCATGATGCCGCCGAGAACGGCGATACTGCTCAACAACGTCAACGCGACGGCGCCGCCGCGGGGGGCACCACGCCGGTCCAGCCAGTCCACGGCCGGCAGCAGCAGCGCCGCCAGCATGAGGGCCAGCGCAACCGGCACGACGATCAGTTCGACCTTCGCGATCACCCACAGCACCGCGATGGCCGCGACCAGCAGGATCAGCAATCGCCAGGCCCATGCCGCCATCTTGCGCACCAACGGGCTGACCGCCTCATCCGCGATGTCCTGGCGCATGAGGGGCATGTCGCCAGCGTAACGGTCCGGTCGCATCACGTGGCACGCCGCACCTGGCACTGAACAGCGGCGCCAACCGGCCGTTACCCTGAACGGCGTGTCCCACGAAGCGCAGGCCAGGGATGCCGCCATGCCGCGGGTAGCGCCGGCCCGGGGCAAGTACTGGTGGCTGCGCTGGGCGGTTCTCGTAGTCGCCTGCGTCGTGCTGGCGGTCGAGGCCAGCTTGGTCTGGGACCAACTCGCCAAGGCGTGGCGCAGCCTGCTCACCGCCAACTGGTGGTGGGTGGTCGCGGCCGTCGCGGCCGCGATGCTGTCGATGCACAGCTTCGCCCAGATTCAGCGCACCCTGCTGAAGTCCGCGGGCGTGGTGGTCAACCAGTGGCGCTCGGAAGCGGCCTTCTACGCGGGCAACTCGTTGAGCACGACGCTGCCCGGCGGCCCCGTCCTCTCGGCCACCTTCATCTACCGCCAGCAGCGGATGTGGGGTGCGTCCCCACTGGTGGCGTCCTGGCAGCTGGTGATGTCAGGGGCGCTGCAGGTGGTGGGCCTCGCGCTGCTGGGCCTGGGCGGCGCCTTCCTGCTGGGCGCCAAGAACAACCCCTTCTCGCTGTTGTTCACCGTCGGCGGCTTCATCGTGCTGCTGCTGCTCGCCCAGGCGGTGGCGTCGCGGCCCGACCTGATCGACGGCATCGGCGTGCGGGTGCTGGCCTGGGTCAACCAGGTGCGCGGTAAACCCGCCGACACGTGGCTGCACAAGTGGCGGGAGATTCTCCAACAGCTGGAATCGGTCAGCCTGACCCGGCGCCAGCTCGGTTCGGCGTTCGGCTGGTCACTGTTCAACTGGGTGGCCGATGTGGCCTGCCTGGCGTTTGCGGCCTACGCCGCCGGCGGCCACCCGTCGCTGGCCGGGCTGACCGTTGCCTACGCGGCCGCGCGGGCGGTGGGGTCGATCCCGCTGATGCCGGGCGGTCTGCTGGTGGTCGAGGCCATCCTCGTTCCCGGCCTGGTGTCCAGCGGGATGACGCTGCCCGCCGCCATCTCGGCGATGCTGATCTACCGCCTTGTCAGCTGGATCTTCATCGCCGCGATCGGCTGGGTGATCTTCTTCTTCATGTTCCGCACCGAGAGCCAGGTAGACCCGGATCTGATGGAGTGCGCCGACGCCGGCGTCCCGGACGGCGCCCTCGACGACCCTGAAGCCGCGCCCGATCCTGCCGACACCGCGTTGCAGGGCCCGCTTCCGCCCGCCCGAACCCGGTCCCCCGCGCGACGACGCGTGATTGGATCGGCGCATGCCGCTACCTGCGCTCGTCCGACGATCGCCCACCGCCGTCGCCGTCCTGACCGCGACCGTGATGCTGGCGGCGTGCTCGTCGGAAGTCGAACCCGGAACCCACCGCGACACCCGGCGCCGCCACCGATGGCGACGCCGCTGATCGGCTCGGCGATAGCCGAGCCGGTCCCCGTCCCGGCAACCGACGGGCGCACCCACCTGGCCTACGAGTTGCAGTTGACCAACGCGCTGGGCGGCAACGCGACGATGGAGTCTCTGACCGTGTCTGCCGGCGATCACAAGTTGCTCACCCTGTCCGGTGACAACCTCACGTACTGGACCCGGGCCCTGGGCAATCCGAAGGCCACCAACGTGCTCGGGCCGGGCCAGACCGCGATCGTGTGGCTCGACGTCGCGATCGACGGCGGCGCCCAGGTGCCCACCGACCTCACCCACTCGGTTCACCTGAAGGTCGCCAAGCCACTGCCCGGACTCGTCGGTGCCGACGTCACCCAGGATGTCGCACCTGTGACGGTGTCGACGCGCAAGCCGGTGTCGATCTCGCCTCCGCTGGACGGCCCGAACTGGTTGGACGCCAACGGCTGCTGCGATATGTCTGCGCACCGGATGGCGGCCAACCCGATAAACGGAAAGATCTTCGTCTCGGAACGATTCGCCATCGACTACGTCCAACTGACCGACGACTTCCGGGTGTTCACCGGCGACCCGACGAAGCCGGCAAGCCTGGAGAACTACGCCTACTTCGGCGCGCCCATCCACGCCGTCGGCGACGGCAAGGTGGTTTCCGTCGTCGACAACCTGCCCGAACAAACGCCGGGCAAGACGCCCAGCGGACTGCCCCTGGACCAGTACGCCGGCAATCACATCGTGCAGGATCTCGGCGACGGCAACTTCGCGCTCTACGCACACCTGAAGCCGGGCAGCATCACCGTGAAGGCGGGCGACGAGCTGAAGTCGGGCCAATCCATTGCCGCACTGGGAAATTCGGGTAACTCCGATGCCCCGCACCTGCACTTCCACGTGATCGACGGACCGGATCCATTGGCGGCCAACGGTTTACCGTTCGTCATCAAGTCGTTCCGGCTCGATCAGCGTGTCGCTTCACCGCAGGGCATCGACCGGCTCTTCACCGGCCAGCCCGCCCCGATGCAGCCGGGATTCGCCGCACGCGACGTCACCGAAGTCACCCCCCTCGATCTCGACTTGATGAATTACTCTGTCGGGCAATGAGTTCCGATACTACAGTCAAACCCCGGACCGCTGCCGCCGTGGCGGCCGACGTGGTCTGCGTTCTGGTGTTCTGTGCGATCGGCAGGCGCAGCCATGCCGAGGGCCTGACACTCACCGGTGTCGCCGAGACCGCGTGGCCGTTCCTCACCGGCACGGCCGCGGGCTGGCTGGTGTCGCGTGGCTGGCGACGCCCGACGGCCCTGACCCCCACCGGCGTCGTCGTCTGGATCGCCACCGTCGCAGTCGGCATGCTGCTGCGCAGAGTGAGCGGTCAGGGCGTCGCCGTCAGCTTCGTCGTGGTGGCGTCGACGGTGACGGCGGTGCTGCTGTTGGGGTGGCGCGCGGTCACGCGGCTGAAACGGGCACGGTAGAAATCGTCACGGTCACGCGCAAGCCGCCCAGCGGACCGTCGGAGAGCTCGATGCGGCCGCCGTGCAGCGCGGCCTGCTGAGCCACCAGCGCCAGGCCCAGACCCGAGCCGCCCGCCGCCGCCGTACTGCCGCGCGAGAAGCGGCCGAGCACCGTGCCGTACTCCTCGGCGGGTAGTCCGCACCCGTTGTCGTCGACGACGATCTCCAACCGTGGGCCGCGGCGGTGCGCGGCCAGCACGATGCGCGTCGCACGGCCGTGCATGACAGCGTTGCGCACCAGGTTGTCCACCGCCAGCCGCAGTCCGCCGGGCCACCCCAGGACCACGCCGGCATTCTCGGCCCGCACCTCGACCTCGACGGCCTCGACCCGCATGTTGTCGCGGGCCACCCGGTCCAGCAGCTCCTCGACGTCGATGAGCTCGCGGTCCTCGTCCTGAGCCAACTGACCCGACGCCAGCTGACCCAGCGCCGTGATCGTGGCCTCGATGCGGCGTTGGGCCCGGGCCAGGTCCGCCACCACTTCATCGCGCTCCTCCGGCGGCAGCGCGTGGATGCGCAACGTGTCCAGGTCGGCCCGCATCGCGGTCAGCGGCGTGCGCAACTCGTGCGCGGCGTTCGCGGCGAAGTCCTGAGCCGCTTGCAACGACCTCGTGGTGGCCGCCTGCGCCGCCGCCAACCGGGTGAGCATCCCGACCATCGCCTCGGATAGGTCCTCGGCTTCCTTCGCGCCGTGCACCGGCACGATCTGATCACCGCCTGCCTTGCCCAGCCGCCGGGTCTGTTCGGTCAGCCGGCGCAGCGGTCGGGTGGCCACACCTCCCAGAAGCCAGCCGAGTCCCGCCGCGATCAGCAACGCCACCACACCGATCGCCACATACAACGGGATCCGCGCCGGATTCAGCAGGATGCTGTCTGCCCGGATGCCGATCGACACCAGCAGCCCGCCCTGCCGGTCGACCGTCACCGTGCGCACCCGGTAGTCGACGCCGTTGACGGTGACCGTCTCGGTGCCCGGCGGCAGGCTCGGCAGCTGGAAGCCGCGCTGGAACATGACCTGTCCGGTGCTGGCGGAGCGGCCCGTGGACAGCACCCCGTGGGTGGGATCCCAGGGGTCGCCGGTGCTGACACTCGCGTTGACGATCGCGTCGAGCCGCCGATCCAGTTGTGCCACATCATTGCTGGCGAGCACGATCGAGGTCAGCACCACCAGCGCCCCGACCACGACCGCCGCCGCGAGCGCCGCGGCGATGGCGACTCTGGTGCGCAGCGACGCGCGAAAACCGGGCCGCTGGGCCGCCGTCACGGATCGGCCCGCAGCACGTATCCGATCCCGCGAACGGTGTGGATGACCCGCGGGACGCCGTCGCGCTCCAGCTTGCGCCGCAGGTAACTGATGAAGACGTCGGCGACGTTGGTGTCGACGTCGAAGTCGTAACCCCAGACCAACTCCAGCAGCCGCTGCCTGCTCAACACCACACCGGCGTTCTCGGCGAGCGCGGCCAGCAGATCGAACTCCCGCTTGGTCAGGTCGACCCGCTCCCCGTCGACGAACACCAGTCGACGGGCCGTGTCGATGGTCAGCGGTCCGACCGTCATCGCGTCGGAATGCTCATCGGAAAGCGCGGCGCGCCGCAGCAGCGCGTGCAACCGCGCCACCAGCTCGCCGAGGTCGAACGGTTTGGTGAGGTAATCGTCGGCGCCGGCCTCCAAGCCGGCGATCCGGTCGTTGACGGTGTCCCGGGCCGAGAGCACGCAGATCGGGATGTCGTTGCCGAGCGCGCGCAGTGCGGTCACCACCGCCACCCCGTCGAGTTCGGGCATCTGCACATCCAGCACGAGCGCGTCATGGGTCTCGTTGGACAGCAGCCGCAGGGCTTCCTTGCCGTTCGCCGCCACCCGGACATCGAACCCCGAATGGCGCAGGCCGCGCGCCACCGAGGTGCGTACATCCGGGTCGTCGTCGACCATCAGCACCATGTGCCCCGCGCCTTCATGCGCGGGAGTGTCGTGCCCGGTGGGCACTAGCTGCCGGGCGCCGCCGGTGCGGGCGCCGGCGGTGCAGCGGGTGCGGGCAGTTGGGCGGCCACCGGACCCGCCGGCGCAGCCACGCCACAGCGGTTCTTGATGTCGACCAACGGCTGCCGAATGCCGGTCAGCTCCGCCTTCTCCTGCGGGTGGGCATCCATGTACGTCTTCACCTGGGCCCGCACGGTGTCACGCGGGGCGCCCTCGAGGCCGGTGAAGAAGGCGTTCACATCCGGGTGGGTGAACAGGTAGGCGGACGTCGCCGCTGAGACCCCGGACGAAACGCCGGCGAGATCGGCGGCGGTGCAGTTCGGCGGGGGATCAGCCAGGGCCGACGGCGCTGCAGCGAGCACCATCGCGCCGGCGACAGCGCCGGCTCCGATCGCACCGATGACCGCGCGACGGGCAGTGAGCAACATGGTCGGGCTCCTTCAGATGGGCCAGGTGGGCCAGGTGGGCCAGCTCAGCGGTTCACAATTGTGGAATCTGACAACCGAAAGCTAATCAGATTCCTCGACAACATTCCTACCTTGCGGCAAATGCATTCACCAGAGCCGACGAATCCGCAGTTCAGCCGGTATGTGCTGGACGAAGTGTCAGCGGCTCGGCGTGGCGGCGGGGACCGGGAGTGGGCCTGCCGCGGTACCGGCGGCCGGCGTCACAGCGGGGGCCGCGCCCGAACCGGCGCCGGTGGTGCCCGACAGCGCCTGTGCCGGTGAGACCGCGGCGGGCAAACCCGCCGGCAGCCCACCCTGCTGCACCGACTGCATCAGACCGAGCACCTGCGGGAGACTGATCGGGAGGTTGCACTTCGTCGTCAGGGCGGTCAGCGGCCGCTGAATGACCTGCAGATCCGTCGCGGCCTGCGGGTTGGCGTCGAAGTAGGTCTTCACCGAGGCCAGCGACTGCGGGCCGGCGGGCTGCCCGGCGGCCGTCGTCAGCACCTGATTGGTCTGCGGGTGCGAATCCAGATACATGCCCATGTTGATCGCCACGTTGCCGACCGTCTTGGCGATCTCGCTCGCCGCGCACGGGTCCGCCGCGGCGTCCGCAGACGGGACTCCGGGGGCGACCAGCAGCACCGTGGCGACGCCGCCGACGGCGGTGGCGGTGAAGACGGCACCCAGGCCGCGACGGCTCTTCTGCTGAGCTCCGGACATTGCCATGGGAAGGACTCCTAACGGTCACGGGCATCCGCCGGTCCGCAGGCTCGTGCGATTTTCCGGCTCACGGAGGTCCCCGACCTGGTGACGGCCGAGGCCCATCCTGCCATCCGGGCGGCCGGGCCCGCCAATCCCGCACACCGTGCCGGCGGTCCTGGTGCGTCGTCGTCGCAGCTCAGCGGTTACTACGGCGACATCGATCACAGCGTGCTGCGGTAGGCTCTCGGGCACGCTCTCGGGAAGAATGATGGGGAGAACACCATCCAGCAGTTCATGATGCGACTGAGCAGCAACCTGCGCAGATTCCGCTGGCTGGTCTTCGCCGCATGGTTGCTGACACTCGTCCCCGCTGTCTGGCTGGCGCTGAGCCAGTCCGGCCATCTCACCGGTGGCGGTTTCGAGGTGTCCGGTTCACAGTCGCTGCACGTGCAGCACCAGATCGAGAACCACTTCCCCGCGGAAGGCGCCTCCCCACTCGCGTTGGTGGCCGCGCCCCGGTCTGACGCCACCTACGCCGACATCAACTCGGCGGTCGAGAAGTTGCAGCGCATCGCCGCCGAGGTGCCCAGCATCAAAATGGTGCCGGATCGCCTGCAGCCGTCACCGCAACCCGACCGGCCCTACGTGGTGGCGCTACGGCTGGACTTCAACAACACCGGAGCCGTCGACGTCGCCCGACAACTGCGGGAGAAGGTCGGCGTCGACGGCGATCAGCCCGGCGAGACGTCGAACGGCAAGGTGCGGCTGTACGTCATCGGTCAGGGCGCGTTGGGTGCCGCCGCATCGGAGGCCACCAAGCACGACATCGCCGAGGCCGAGCGGTGGAACCTGCCGATCGTGCTGATCGTGCTGCTGGCGGTGTTCGGCTCGCTGGCCGCCGCGGCGATCCCGCTGGCATTGGGCGTCTGCACGGTCGTGGTCACGATGGGCATCGTCTATCTGTTGTCGACGTTCACCACCATGTCGGTGTTCGCGACCACGACGGTGTCGATGTTCGGCATCGCACTGGCCATCGACTACTCGCTGTTCATCCTGATGCGGTTCCGCGAGGAACTGCGCTCGGGCCGCGACCCGGCGGAGGCAACGGATGCCGCGATGGCCACATCCGGTCTGGCGGTGGTGCTGTCCGGCCTCACCGTCATCGCGTCCGTCACGGCGATCTACATCATCGACACCCCGGTGCTCTCGTCGATGGCGACCGGCGCGATCCTCGCGGTTGCCGTCGCCGTGCTGACGTCGATCACCATGACTCCGGCGGTGCTCGCGACGTTCGGCCGCTCAGCCGCCAAACGGTCGTCGCTGCTGCGCTGGTCCCGCCGCGGTGAAACCACGGAGTCGCGGTTCTGGACCCGCTGGGTGCGGTCGGTGATGAAGCGCCCCTGGCTGTCGGCGCTGGCCGCCACCGCGTTCCTGCTGGCACTGGCCGCTCCGGCGTTCTCGATGGTGCTGGGAAACAGCATGCTGCGCCAATTCCCGGCGTCGCACGAGATTCGCGGCGGTGTCGGGGCGGCTGCCGAGGCTCTCGGCCCCGGCGCGCTGGGCCCGATCCGCGTCCTGGTCACGTTCCCCGACGGGGACGCCACCACCCCCGCCCACACCGCCGTCGTCGACGCCGTCGCGCACCAGATGGGCAGCGCGGTCAATGTCGTGTCGGTCGCACCGCCCGTGTTCTCCGATGACAGCCACACCGTTCTGCTCAGCGGGGTGCTCGCCGTCGACCCTGAGGACCTGGCGGCGCGCAACACCGTCGACTGGATGCGACAACAACTGCCGAAGGTGCCCGGCGCCGACGCGGCGACCGTCTCCGTGGGTGGGCCGACGGCGCTGATCAAGGACTTCGACGACCGCGTCGCCGAGACACAGCCGCTGGTGTTCGCGGCCGTCGCGCTGATCGCGTTCGTGATGCTGCTGATCGCGATCCGGTCGGTCTTCCTGGCGCTCAAGGGCGTGCTGATGACCGTGCTGTCGGTCGCCGCCGCCTACGGCAGCCTGGTGATGATCTTCCAGTGGGGCTGGGGGGAGCGGCTGGGCTTCGCGCCGATCTCGTCCATCGACAGCACCATCCCGCCGCTGGTGCTGGCCCTGACGTTCGGGCTGTCGATGGATTACGAGATCTTCCTGCTCACCCGCATCCGGGAACGGTTCCTGCAGTCCGGCGACACCCGTGACGCCGTGGCATACGGGGTGTCCACGAGTGCGCGCACCATCACCAGCGCGGCGCTCATCATGATCGCGGTGTTCATCGGCTTCGCCTTCGCGGGCATGCCACTGGTCGCCGAGTTGGGCGTGGCGTGCGCGGTGGCGATCGCGGTCGACGCGACCGTGGTGCGACTGGTGCTGGTGCCGGCGTTGATGGCGATGTTCGATCAGTGGAACTGGTGGCTGCCGCGCTGGCTGGACAGGCTGCTGCCGTCGGTGGACTTCGAGAAGCCACTGCCGGAGGTCGACCTGGGCGACCTGGTGATCATCCCCGACGACATCTCCGCGCTGGTGGCGCCCGGACCGGATCTGCGCATGGTGGTCAAATCGGCGGCCCGACTGAAGAACCTGGCTCCCGACGCCATCACCGTGGCCGATCCGCTGGCCTTGCGCGGATGCGCGGGCCTCGGTGATCTGGCCGGCCGGGTGAAGGGCGGCGACAGTGGTCATCCCGACGCGCGTGCCAACGCGACCGCTGACACCGTGAGGATCCGGACGCTCACTGCGCCGGGGCAGTCCAGGGCGGCCGGGCGCGCTGCGGATCAGAATGGCCACAGCCACCACCGCGGTTCCCGCCCGCTGCATCCGGTGACGGTGTGGCGCGGCCGGCTGTCGGTGGCGCTGGACGCGCTGGACACCGAATCGTTGCTCAACGCCGGCGATCCCTCCCCGCAGATGCAGCGCCTCGCCCCGGTGGAGACCACGAACGTCCAGCTCCCCACGGGCGACCGGTTGCAGATCCCCACGGGTGCCGAAACACTGCGGCTGGCGGGCTACCTGATCATGTGCCGCAACAGCAGCCGTGACTTCGAGGAGTTCGCCGATCTGGTCGACGCGATGAACACCCACACCGCAGCGGTGGTGTTGGCGGACATCGACAGGTATTACTGTGGGCAACCGTCTGAGCAACAATGGGTGGCCACCGAATTGGTGCGGCGGCTCGCCGACCCCCGCCCCAGTGACGAAGACCCCGAAGGCGACGACGCCGGACCGGATCGGGATTCGGATTGGGACCGGGTCAGGCGGCGCTGCCTGTCCGTAGCCGTGGCCATGCTGGAGGAATCGAGGTGACGTTGACCGCCGACACCGGTAACGCGCACCACCCCGGTAACGGCAACGGCGCCCGCCCGGTGGAGCACTGGCCCACTACCGCCATCAGGTCGGCACTGGAGACCGGTGACATCTCGGTGTGGCAGCGGATCGTTGTCGCCATCAAGCGTGACCCCTATGGCCGCACGGCCCGACAGGTCGAGGAGGTTCTCGAGACCGCCCCGCCCCAGGGGATCACCCGGGCCTTGTCCGAGGTGTTGATCCGCAGTCGGCAGCACCTCGAAGCCACCGAACGGGCAGAGGCGGCGCGCCACGTCCGGTCACTGGTGGCCCGATCGGGCCTGTCCCAGCAGGAGTTTGCGTCGCGGATCGGCGTGCCGACCGAGGATCTGGTGCTCTACCTCGATGGCCGGGTCAGCCCGCCGGCCTCGTTGGTCATCCGGATTCGGCGCTTGTCCGACCGATTCGCCCGGACCCGCGCGCAGCGCCCCGAGGGCTGATCAAGACGATGACGGATCTGCAGCGGATTCTGCGGGAGACGAAGACCATCGCGGTCGTCGGAGCATCGGCGAAACCGCACCGGGCCAGCCACGAGGTCTTCACCTATCTGGGGAACACCGGCGACTACACGCTGTACCCGGTCAATCCGACGATCTCGGAGATCGACGGTGTGCCGACGTATCCGAGCCTGGCCGACCTGCCGGTGGTGCCCGATCTGGTCGACGTCTTCCGGCGCCGGAGCGAGCTGGCGGCGGTGCTCGATGATGTACTGGCGCTGCCGCAGCGGCCGAAGACACTGTGGCTTCAGCTGGGTCTGTTCGACGAACAGGTGGCGCGTGACGCCGAGTCCGCCGGCATCACCGTGGTGATGGACCGCTGCCTCAAGGTGGACCACGCCCGGCTGCGCTGAGCGCTGTGGAGCCTATCCGCCGTTGATCGGCGCGACGTCGTAGACCAGCCACCGCCCGTCCTGCTTGGCCAGTGTCACGCGAAGCGCCATTACCGCGCGGCTGGGCTGCTGCCCCGGCGCGCTCTGGACGCCCCGCATCACTACTGCCACGCTGGCCGCGGCCGGCCCCAGCGCCTCCAGCCCGGCCGAGATCGTCTGCGCGTGCGCCGAGATGTTCTTGCGGACCAGGTCCACCGTCGACTTCCCGAAGTTCTCCCGGAACGCGGCGGCCTGCTCGGGGCCCATCATCGACGCGGCGCGGTCGATCGAGGACCCCGGATCCTGCGGCGAGAAGGTGGCCGTCGCCTCCGACACGGCCGTGGCGAGCCGCACCACCTCGTCGGCATCGTTGCGCAGCTGGCGGTCCGGAACGGTCCAGCGCGTGTACCCGACGACCACCGCCGCGGCCACGATCGCCGTCACCAACCCCACCAATGCCAGCCGCAGCACGGGTCCGTCGTCGTCGGTGCCGACGGTGACCCGGTCACGCCGCATCAGATAGAAGTTGATCAGCACGGCCTGCACGACCAGCAGGCACAGCATCGACGCGACGGCCACCCACCACAGCGGCCAGCCCAGGAACACCCCGATCATCAGCAGCGCGGCAATCGCGGCCAGCGGGCCGACGATGTCGAAAGCCAGCACGCGCAACACGTTTCTCATCGGCTGGACTCCGGCGTCACCGCATGGACTCCAGCCGCGAGACGAGGAGCCGACCGTCCACGTCGGAGACGTCAAGGCGCAGATTCCAGCGCACGGTCTGCGGTTGGCCGCCGGCGTTCTGACTCACCGACGTCGCAACCAGCATCACCGTATCGGTGCGCGCGGCCATTCCGGGCGGCAGTTCCGTTGACTGCGCGGCCACACCGGGCACCGCGTCGAGATCGCGGTGGATCTTCTCGATGGCCACCGCTTCGATGCGGCCCGTCGTCTGCGACTGCAGCGTCTGCACCACATCGCGGTAGGGTTCGATCGATGCCTCGAAGTCCGCGTTGAGCTGACCGACCGTGCCGTCGTGCAGCTTCTGCAGACTGCCGTCCACGTTGTCCTTGTTCATGTTGATCAGGACCCCGGTCCAATCGGCCGCAGCCTGCATCGCACTGGTCTGGTAGGTGCGCTCGGCGGCCTCGGCGTGATGCCTCGTCCAGATCACCGCGAGCACCGCGACGGCCGCCACGCACAGCAGTCCGAGCAGCACCGAGGCGATGCCGTACCGGGAGAAGACGCCGCCGGTGGAGGTCTCGTCGGACGGCTCCCGGACGTCGGGGGCGTCCTCGAGTATCTGCTCGCCGTCGGGCATGGCCGTGAGGGTACCCGGCGACGTCTGGAAGAGTGGGTGGGGTGACAGCTCAAACAAATGGGGCAGCAATCCGCTCGGGCCTGGACCTGAGCCACGTCGACGCCCAGGCCCGGCCGCAGGACGATCTGTTCGGTCATGTGAACGGCCGCTGGCTGACCGACTACGTGATTCCCGCCGACCGGGCCACTGACGGAGCGTTCCGCTCGCTGTTCGACCGCGCCGAGGAACAGGTGCGCGACCTGATCGCCGAGGCCGCTGCCGAAGCGTCCCTCGCCGACGCCGGTGGGGCCACGGACCTGCAGCGCATCGGCGATCTCTACGCCAGCTTCATGGATGAGGCGACGGTGCAGCGCCGCGGCGTGCAACCACTGCTCGACGAGCTCGCGCTGATCGACGGCGCCGGCGATGCCGACGCGCTGGCCGCGGTGGTCGGCGGCTTGCAGCGCACCGGAGTCGGTGGCGGTGCGGGGCTCTACGTCGACACCGATTCGAAGAACTCGTCGCGCTACCTGGTGCACGTCAACCAGTCCGGTATCGGGTTGCCCGACGAGTCGTACTACCGCGACCCTCAGCACGCCGAGATCCTGGCGGCCTATCCCGGCCATATCGCGCGGATGTTCGCGCTCGTCCTCGGCGGCACACCCGAGGAGCACGCACACACCGCTGCCCGCATCGTCGCGCTGGAAACCGAACTGGCCGCGGCACATTGGGATGTGGTCAAGCGCCGCGACGCCGACCTGACCTACAACCTGCGCGCGTTCGCCGACCTGGCCGCCGAGGCGCCGGGGTTCGATTGGACCGGATGGATCACCGCACTGGGTAGTTCGCCGGCGCAGGCCGGCGAACTCGTCGTGCGCCAGCCCGACTATCTGACCGCGTTCGCGGCGTTGTGGTCGTCCGCCGTTCTCGACGACTGGAAGAGCTGGGCCTGCTGGCGACTGATCCACGCCCGCGCCGCGATGCTCACCGATGAGCTTGTCGCCGAGGACTTCTCGTTCTACGGCAAGACGCTGTCGGGCACCGAGGAGATCCGGGAACGTTGGAAGCGTGGCGTCGCACTGGTCGAGAACCTGATGGGCGACCCGCTGGGCAAGCTCTACGTCGAGCGGTACTTCCCCCCCGAGCACAAGGCCCGAATGGATGAGCTGGTGGCCAACCTGCGCGAGGCCTACCGGGTGAGCATCACCAGCCTGGAGTGGATGACTCCGGAGACCCGCGAGCGGGCACTGACCAAACTCGACAAGTTCACCGCCAAGATCGGCTACCCGAAGACCTGGCGGGACTATTCGAAACTCGTTGTCCGCCGCGATGATCTGTACGGCAACTACCGCCGCGGCCACGAGGTGGGCTACGACCGCGAACTGGCCAAGCTCGGCGGGCCGGTGGACCGCGACGAGTGGTTCATGACGCCGCAGACCGTCAACGCCTATTACAACCCGGGCATGAACGAGATCGTGTTCCCGGCCGCGATCCTGCAACCACCGTTCTTCGACGCACAGGCCGACGACGCGGCCAACTACGGTGGCATCGGTGCCGTGATCGGGCATGAGATCGGGCACGGCTTCGACGATCAGGGCGCCAAATACGACGGTGACGGCAACCTCGTCGACTGGTGGACCGATGCCGACCGCAGTGAGTTCGGCGGCCGCACAAAGGCTCTCATCGAGCAGTACGACGACTTCATCCCACGTTCCTTGGCGGGGGGCGACGCCTCCAGCCACCACGTGAACGGCGCGTTCACCGTCGGGGAGAACATCGGCGACCTGGGTGGTCTGTCCATCGCACTGCTGGCCTATCAACTCTCGCTGGGCGGCGAGGAGGCGCCACTGGTCGACGGACTGACCGGTGTACAGCGGGTGTTCTTCGGCTGGGCCCAGGTGTGGCGTACGAAATCTCGTGACGCCGAGGCGATCCGACGGCTCGCTGTCGACCCGCACTCTCCGCCGGAGTTCCGGTGCAACGGTGTGCTCCGCAACATCGACGCCTTCTACGACGCGTTCGAGGTCGAGCCGGCCGACCACCTCTTCCTGCCGCCCGAGCAGCGGGTCCGGATCTGGAGCTAGACCGAAAAACCCCCGCAACGCCGTTGGCGTGCGGGGGTTTTCGGTATCTGGACTTCTAGAACATCTGCCAGTCGGAAGCGCCGTCAGGCGTGTTGTACCAGCCGCCACCGGTGTTCTTGATCACGACCGGATCGCCACTGCCGAAGTTGTCGTAGAACCACTGTGCGTTGGCCGGGCTGAGGTTGATGCAGCCGTGGCTGACGTTGCGCTTGCCTTGATCGGCCACCGACCACGGCGCACTGTGCACGAAGGCGCCGCTGTTGTCGATGCGAACGGCATCCTGCACCTTCAGCTTGTAGCCCTCCTTGGAGTCGACCGGCACACCGTAGGTCGAGGAATCCATCACGACGTCGGGGAACTTCTCCAGCACGTAGTACGTGCCGTTCTTGGTCTCGTGCTTGCCGTCGGGCCTGCCCATCGACACCGGGAAGGTCTTCTCCAGCTTCCCGTTGCGCATGATGTCCATCTGGTGGGCCTTGTCGTCCACGGTGGCCACCAGGTAGTCACCGGTGCGGAAGCTCGACTTGGCGCCCGCGGCGTCGATGTTGACCACGGTGTTCGCCGGCCAGAAGTCCTGCGGGCGCCAACGCACCTGCGTGTTGCTTACCCAGTAGAACCGGCCCGGCACCGGGGGCACCGACGAGATGTGGATCGCCTGCTCGGCCAACTGGCGGTCCGCGATCGGCACCGCGAAGTTGATGTAGATCGGCTTGGCGACACCCACCATCGAACCGTTCACCGGATTGAACGACGGCGGGCGGAACGGCGGGGTACCGGTGAACGGTGTCGGGTTCTGACCGGCGGGCGTACCCGCCGGGATCGCCGCAGGCGCCCCGTAGTTGTTGGGCAGGGGTGCGGGCGCAGCCGCCGCCGGGTCCACGGGGGCCGGCGGGGCGAACGGGTTCACCGGCGCGGGCGGCGGTGGCGGCGGAACTGCCAACGGGTCCGCGGGAGGCGGCGGAACTGCCAACGGGTCCGCGGGAGGCGGCGGAACTGCAAACGGGTCCGCGGGAGGCGGCGGCGCGTCCAGAGGCGGCGGCGCGTCAGGTGGCGGCGGCGCGTCGACGACGGCCGGGTCGCCGGGGTTCAGGTTCGGGTCCGGATCGGCCGACGCCGGCGTGGCGCCGAGCACCAGTCCCGCAACCAGGCCCGCGGCCCCCAGCGTCGCTGCCAGCGTGCTTCTCGCTCGCCGTCGCATACCAAACCTCCCGTGTTGATCTTCGTCCAGTGTCGCACAGTCAGCAGCCCAGCTATCGGTCGCGCAGACCGCCCGAATCGGGGCAGCGGCGCACCTATGCCCCGCTGATGTGACCTGCCTATCGGAGCGACCTAGGCTTTTGTTACGCACGAGACGCACTGTGGGTTCCCTGTGAGGGTGGCCGGGTTGTGACGATGACCGCTCCCTTGAACGGCCGCCAGAGCACCCAGCAAACGCAATGACAGGCAGGGCGCCCTACGAACGCACCAGCCGGGCGATCGCCGCGGATGCCTCAGCAAGCTTTCGGTCCGCGTCGTCGCCGCCCTGGGCGACCGCGTGGCTGACGCAATGGCCGAGGTGTTCGTCGAGCAGGCCCAGCGCCACCGACTGCAGTGCGCTGTTGACCGCGCTGATCTGCGTGAGGACGTCGATGCAGTACTTGTCCTCGTCGATCATCTTGGCGATGCCGCGGACCTGCCCCTCGATGCGGCGCAGCCGTTTGGCGTAGTTGTCCTTGTTCGGCGCGTAGCCGTAGGGCTCGTGCGCCCCGGATCCGGTGGTCATGGCTTGCTCCCAAGCATCTTCTGCATCTGGTCGATCTCGGCCTGCTGCGTATTGATGATGTTCTGCGCGAGTTGCTTGGCGTCGACATTCTGCCCGTCGGCGAGTTCCGCCTTGCCCATCTCGATGGCCCCCTGATGGTGGCCGATCATCGATTGCAGCCACAACGTGTCGAACGCGGTGCCGTTCAACGTCTTCAGTTGCGCCATGGTGGCCTCGTCCACCATGCCGGCCATATCCGAGTGTCCGCCGGCGCCGTGGTCCATGCCGGCGTGCTCGTCGTCCGGGTTCTCCTTCCACTGCACCAGGAAGGCCTTCATGGTGTCGATCTCGGGTTCCTGGGCTGCGGCGACCTGCTGGGCCAGCTGGATCAGTTCGGGATTCGTCGACCGGTCGGGCGCCAGCGCGGCGAGGTCGACGGCCTGCTGGTGGTGCGGAATCATGTTGGTGGCGAAGGCGACATCGGCGGCGTCGAAGCCCGCGGGCGGGCCGGCCACCACCGGCGACTCGGAGCTGCCGTGGTCGTGATCGGTGTGTCCGTCATCGGTCGGGGGGCTGCTACACGCGGACAGGAAGACAGCGGTCACCAGCGCTGCCAGGACCGCGAGAATCCGGGTGGAAGTCATGCAATCACCGTACCGGATACCCCAGAGGGGTATAAAAAAATAGATTTGGGCGCGAAATAGCTCGAAGGTCATACTTGCTGACATGCCCTCAGCTGAGTCAGATTCTCTTCGCGCAAGCGGCTCATCACCCGACATGAAGCCCCGAAGCCGCGATGTCACCGACGGCCTGGAGAAGGCCGCAGCGCGCGGAATGTTGCGCGCGGTAGGCATGGGTGACGACGACTTCGCCAAATCGCAGATCGGCGTCGCGTCGTCCTGGAACGAGATCACGCCGTGCAACCTGTCCCTGGACCGGTTGGCCAAGGCCGTCAAGGAAGGCGTGTTCGAGGCCGGCGGCTTCCCGATGGAGTTCGGCACCATCTCGGTGTCCGACGGCATCTCGATGGGCCACGAGGGGATGCACTTCTCCCTGGTGTCGCGCGAGATCATCGCTGACAGCGTGGAGACCGTGATGCAGGCAGAGCGCCTCGACGGCTCGGTGCTGCTCGCCGGCTGCGACAAGTCGCTGCCCGGCATGCTGATGGCCGCCGCCCGGCTCGACCTGGCATCGGTGTTCCTCTACGCCGGATCCATCCTGCCCGGCCGGGCCACCCTGTCCGACGGCACCGAGATGGACGTGACGATCATCGACGCTTTCGAGGCCGTCGGTGCGTGCGCGCGCGGCCTGATGTCCCGTGCGGACGTCGACGCCATCGAACGCGCCATCTGCCCCGGCGAGGGCGCCTGCGGCGGCATGTACACCGCCAACACCATGGCAAGCGCCGCCGAGGCGATGGGCATGTCCCTGCCCGGCAGTGCGGCCCCGCCCGCCACCGATCGCCGCCGCGACGGGTTCGCCCGCAAGAGCGGGATGGCCGTCATCGAGCTGATCCGGCGCGGTATCACCGCCCGCGACATCCTGACCAAGGAGGCATTCGAGAACGCGATCGCCGTGGTGATGGCGTTCGGCGGGTCCACCAACGCGGTGCTCCACCTGCTCGCCATCGCCTACGAGGCGAACGTGAAGCTGACGCTGGAGGACTTCACCCGGATCGGCGCCAAGGTGCCGCACCTGGCCGACGTCAAACCGTTCGGCAAGCACGTGATGTTCGACGTCGACCACATCGGCGGCGTGCCCGTCATCATGAAGGCGCTGTTGGACGCCGGCCTGATGCACGGCGACTGCCTGACCGTGACGGGCCAGACGATGGCCGAGAACCTGGCGCACATCGCCCCGCCGGACCCCGACGGCAAGGTGCTGCGGGTGATGTCCAACCCGATCCACCCGACCGGCGGCATCACGATCCTGCACGGCACGCTGGCCCCGGAGGGGGCGGTGGTCAAGTCCGCGGGCTTCGATTCCGACGTGTTCGAAGGAACCGCAAGGGTTTTCGAGCGCGAGCGGGCCGCACTGGACGCGCTCGAGGACGGCACCATCACCGCGGGGGACGTCGTGGTCATCCGCTACGAGGGCCCCAAGGGCGGGCCGGGTATGCGGGAGATGCTCGCCATCACCGGGGCCATCAAAGGTGCGGGCCTGGGCAAGGACGTGCTGCTGATGACCGACGGCCGGTTTTCCGGTGGCACCACCGGGCTGTGCGTCGGACACATCGCGCCCGAAGCCGTCGACGGCGGACCGATCGCATTCCTCAAGGACGGCGACAAGATCCGTCTCGACGTCGGCAAGGGCACGCTGGACCTGCTCGTCGACGCCGACGAATTCGAGTCGCGCAAGGCCGGCTTCGAACCGCTGCCGTCGAAATACACCACCGGCGTGCTGGCCAAGTACACCAAGCTGGTGGGCTCGGCGGCGACCGGCGCGGTCTGCAGCTAGCACCTTCAGCTAGCGCCTAGGAAACCGTCAGCACATCGCCCGTCACGGTCACGGTCTTGGCGGCGAGTGGCTGCGTCGCAGGCCCTTTCACGACAGCGCCGTCGGTGTCGCTGAACCGGCTGCCGTGGCACGGGCAGTCGATCTCCCCGGCGGCCACGGTGGCCACGGTGCACTGCTTGTGTGTGCACACCGCACTGAAGGCATGGAACTGTCCGGCCTGCGGCTGGGTGACCACCACCTTCGCCTCCTTGAGGATGAGTCCGCCACCGACAGGCACATCCGTGACCTTGACCTCCGTCGCGGCGGACGGGGCCGCGGACTCCGGCTGACTTGTCGGAGCGGCCGGTGATTCGGATTTCGTCCCACCGCCGCACGCGGTGAGCGCGACGCCCGCACCCAGCGCGCCGGCTCCGAGGAGCACTCCTCGCCGGCTGGCCGACATGGTCGGTTCGTGACGCTCGGTCATGGTTCCCATCCTTCCGCCCACTGTGCACATGGTGACAGACCCAACGGTGGCCGGGTGCGTAACGTTCAACTACGGATCGCCGAGCGTGGCGTAGAGCTCCGCAAGGAACCCGGCGCCGCGGGCATCACCGGGCGGGTGGCCGGTGGGCACGTCGTCGCGATCTCGGTTCCGGCCACCCACCGGGCGGCGTTGAGGCCGAGCAGAGCGGCGAGAGTGTCGTTATTGCACGGAAATCGCGAAAAAGCGTGCAACAAGTACACTCTCGGCGGTCAACGAACCAAAGCCAACGCGAAGCCGTCCCAGCCCTTGACACCCACCGTCTGGATCGCGGCGGTGTCCAACTTCGGGTGGCGCCCCATCATCTCGAGCATCTCCCGCACCGCCTGCGCCTGGTGGTCGTCGGCGGCCGGGTCGAGGATGCGGCCGTCGCGCACGATGTTGTCGACGACGATCACCGTGCCGGGCCTGCCGAGTTCGATCGCCCACTGCACGTAGGCCGAGTTGTTCTCCTTGTCGGCATCGATGAACACGAAGTCGAACCGCCCGGTCAACGTCGGCAGCGTGTCCAGCGCCGCCCCGACGATGATCTCCACCCGGTCGTCCACCCCGGCGCGGCGCAGGTTGGCGGCGGCCACTTCAGCGTGCCGTGGCTCGTATTCCAGTGTCACGACGCTGCTTTCGGGTCCGGCGGCCCGCGCCAGGCAGATCGTGCTGTAGCCGCCGAGCGTGCCGATCTCGAGGATGCGGCGCGCGTCGGCCATCCGCACCAGCAGCGAGAGCAGTTGAGCCGCCTGCGGCGATACCTCGATGGCCGGCAGTCCCGCGGCCGAGCTGTCGGCCAGCGCATCCTCCAGCGCCTCGTCGGGCTCGAGGACCAGCCTGTTGAGCAGCTCGTCGACGGCCGTGGCGTTCGGTTCGGTCACCGGCCTACCGTAGCCGCACGCCCTCCTTGGCGTACACGACCCGCAGGACGTGCCCGACCTCGGGACCCATCACCATCTCGGCGAGCTCACAGAACGCCGATACGAACTCCCCTCCGTGTGCGGGTTCGACCGGACACAGATGATGGGCGATCTCGTGGAGCACCACGAGTTCCCGAAGCGCCCACCGGGACGTGCGCTCGGGGACCGCGATCACCGCTGTGCCGTCACGGTTTTCGTAGTGCGCGGCCGTGGCACCGCGCCGCGCGCGTACCGTCACCGCCGACACCGGCCAGCGGTCACCGACCGCCGGCAGCGACAGCACCCGGTCCACGTAGTCACCGACGGACTGCACGGAACCGAACCTGGCCTCCGGCGGCAGGGTGAGCTGGGCGCCGAAGAAGTCGATGGCGCGGGAATTGTGCTCGGCCGCGCGGTCGAACAGGGTGCGCACGAAGTCCTCGGCGGCGTAGACCGCGGCGCGCTGGGCGTCCCGTCTGGTCACCGCTGCAGAGGCGTGCGGGCGCCGGGCAACTCCGGAGAGCCGCCGAGTCGGGCCCGTTTCCCCGCGCGGTCGCCGGCGCGCCGGGCCGCCGACGAGTACCCCGCCGATCCCCCTGTCGCCCGCCAGGTGCCGCGCGCCCTCGACGCGTCGCGATAGTGGTCGCGTAACTCGATCTCCTTGTTCCGCAGGGCAATCGCGGTGCCCGGGGCGCGTGCCTTGTCCCGAGCGACTTCTTGGCGGGCTTCCTCGCGCGCTTCGGCGAGCCGTTGGCCGACCCGGGCGCCGAAGGCCAGCTGGAAGTTCAGCCGGGCGGTGATGGTCGGGGTCGGGCGGTGGGCGCCGGTGGACAGGTACCCGTCGCACGCCTTCACCATCTGCACCACCAGGCCGGCGTACAGCGCGTGCGTGGCGTCGATGTCCTCGGCGAACCCGTAGGCATAGACGAAGGTCGAGTTGGACGCCACGTCACAGCGCACGTCGTTGGCGTGTGCGATCACCGAGAACAGCTGCACATAGGTGCGCAGCCCGCGGGAACCCGCCTCACCGATGGTGACCGTGCGTTGCGTCGGCGTCTGCGCCGCTTCACGTTTCGACGAATGCGACCGAGCCACCGCGAGGTCGATCGACGTGGCGGTGGCCAGCCGCTGGGCCGCGGTCATGAACGCCTCGGCTTCGTGGGCGTTGTCGGTGCCTTCGGCCTGGCGCAGCAGGGCGGCGATACGCGCCAGCATCTTGTCGTCAGTCATGGGGCCAGGTTAGGGAACCAGTACGACTTTTCCGTGCGCGTGCCCGGACTGCAGATAGCGGTGCGCGTCGGCCGCGTCGGCGAGCGGGAACACCTTGTCGACGGTCACCGTCAGCTGTCCGGCCGCAGCCAGCCTGATCAGGTCCGGACGCGCCGCGTCGCGGACGGCCTGGCCATCACCGGCTCCGCTGAGCGCCGCGATACCCAACTCGCCGGCGCGGGCGAAGCCGGCGATGGTGGCGATCCGGGACCGGTCCGCCACGAGTTCTACCGAGGTATCCAGGGCTTCGTCGGTTCCGACGAGGTCGAGTGCGGCGTCCGGAACCCCGATCGCGCGAACCCGGTCGGCCAGTCCGGGACCGTACTCGACGGGCTCGGCGCCCAGCCGGCGCAACTGTTCGTGACGCGCCGGGCTCGCGGTGGCGATCGCCCGGGCGCCGCGCGCGACGGCCAATTGGACGGCCATCTGCCCGACGCCACCGGCCGCGCCGTGGATCAGGACGGTGTCGCCTGTCCCCACATTCGTGTTTGTCAACAGGTGCCAGGCGGTCTCAGCGGCCAGCAGAAGACCGGCGGCCTCCTCGAAGGTCAGATTCGCCGGTTTGTGGCCGATCTCCGCGGCCGCGGCGGTCACGCGTTCGGAGTAGGCGTTGCGGATGTTGGTGACGATCACCTCGTCGCCGGCCTGCAGCGGGCCGGTGTAACCCTCTGCCCGGGCCGGCGCCTCGATCACCACACCCGACGCCTCCATTCCCACCGGCATCGGCAGGGCATTCGGGTCGGCACCCATCTGTCCGCTGTAGAGCTTGTAGTCGACCGGATTGGCGCCCGCGGCGCGCACCGCGACGAGCACCTGTCCGTCGCCCGGCGGTGGCAGCTCGACGTCGCGAAGCGCGAGTACTTCCGGGCCGCCGTACCGTTCAGCGACAACAGTTTTCGTCATGCCGTCGATCCTAGGGTTACTTCGTCACGAACTGGTCGAGCGCCGTCGTCAGCTGCGACGACAGCGGGGCCTTCTTGGCGTAGTTGGCGACGTTGTCGGTCGGGTCGTCGCGCAGCACGTGGTTGACGCCCTTGAGTTCCACCAGCGTCAGCGCCGTGTGCGCCAGGGCCGCGGCCAGCGGCTTGACGGCGTCGCAACCGGCCTGGACGTCGGAATCCGAACAGGTGAGCAGCACCGGGGTGCCTGCCGGGATCTTGGCCGCTTCGGCCAGTGGGTCGACGGCGTCGGCCTCGATGACCGCCTTGACGTTGCCGGGGTTGAGGATCGCGCTCATGCCGTCGGGCAGTTGCCCCGGCGGCACCGTGCCGTTGGCTCGCGCCTGCGCGACCGCGGCGGTCCACGCCGCCACCACGCCGTCGGCCTGCTGCGGCGTCTTGCCCCCCGCCTTGACCGCGGCTTCGGTCTGGCTGCGCAGCCGTGAGGTCATCAGGTCCAGGTAGCGGCCCGGCAGTGGTTGCAGGAGGCCCAGCGAGTGGATCTTCGGGGCGTCGGCGGCTGGGTCGGTGGCCAGTGCCATGGCGTGGGTGGTTCCCTCACCGAGGCCGTAGACCGAGAGCCGGTCCTTCTCGACGCCGGCCTGATCGGCGAGGAACCGGATCGCGGCCCGGGCGCCGGCGGTGAACACGGCCGTACCGACGTCGGCCGGGTTCTTGGCGTACGGGCCCAGGCCGGTCCGGCCGGTGCCGACCTTGTCGTAGCGCAGGCTGGCCACCCCGTGGTCGGACAGGTACTCGGCGAGCTGGCGCATGTTGCCCACCGGGCCCGGCCACGGCGTTGTCACCGTTGCGGTCGGTATTACCGCTCTCCGAGATCAGCAGGGCCGCCGGCAGCCGCCGAAGCATCCGGCTGATGCCGGTAGGTGCCGTGGATGGTCAGTTCGCCGGCGACGAAGGTGACTTCGTCCTCGACCCACGGCTTCTGGTGCGAACATCCGGCCCCGAGCAACGCCAGCAGTAGAACGGCAACGCAGGCAAGGGCTTTCCCACCCGCTTTCAAGTCCGGGCACCGATCCACGAGACGACGTCGTCGAGCACCCGGTCACGTTCGGGCTCGTTGAACACCTCGTGGTAGAGGCCCGGGTAGATCTTGAGATGCACATCGTCGGACGCCAGGCAGTCCACCATGCGCTCACTGCCCGCGACCGGGATCAGGCTGTCCTCCGAGCCGTGCACCACCAGTACCGGCTTGGTGATGGCGTGGGCCCGTTGCGGCATGGATTCAGCCGACCTTGAGCAGCGCGCGGGCCACGCCCGCAGGGACCTTGCCGTGCCAGACCAGCGGGTCGTTGTTGTAGGCGTTGACGACGTCGGGGTCGCGTGAGACCGCGTTGGCATCGAGCTGCTGGACCGGGACGCCCGGCAGCAGCGCACCCAGACCCTTGCCGACGATCGCCAGCACCGGTTTGACGTCGTCCTGGGCGGCCACCGCGGGGCCCGAGAGGACCATCAGGTCGTAGTCGGTGGGCCGGTCCGAACCGTAGGCGAACACGATGCCGCCGCCCATGCTGTGCCCGAGCACGATCTTCGGCACACCCGGATGCTCCCGGTCGGCGATCCCGACGAGGGTGGCGAAGTCGCCGGTGTATTCGGAGACGTCCTTGACGTGAACCCGCTTACCGCCGGAGCGGCCGTGTCCGCGGTGGTCCAGGGCATAGGTCACCAGGCCGGCGGCGCCGAACTTCTGCGCGACGTGGTCGTAGCGGCGGGCATGTTCGCCGAACCCGTGGGACAGGATCACCACACCTTTGGGGGCACGCCCGTCGAGTTCGGGGTCCACGTGTCGTACACGATGCGGACGCCGCTGACACCGTCGAAGGTCCGCTCCGCGCGAGTGGTCTGGATTTCGGGCATCTGAGCAGCGTAGCGACCCGCTGTCGGTGCCCCTGCGTAAGCTCGGTGCCGTGAGCGTGCTCGCACGGGGTCTCGACGAAGATCCGGACGCCTTTCTCGCCGACGCACAGCGGTACCGACGTGAACTGCTGGCGCATTGCTACCGCATGACCGGCTCCCTGCACGACGCCGAGGACCTGGTGCAGGAGACCTACCTGCGCGCCTGGAAGGCCTACGACCGGTTCGAGGGCAAGTCGTCGGTGCGCACCTGGCTGCACCGCATCGCCACCAACACCTGCCTGACCGCGATCGAGGGCCGCCAACGCAGGCCGCTGCCGACGGGGCTGGGTGCGCCCAGTTCGGATCCGTACGGCGAACTCGAAATGCGCGCGGAGGTGGCGTGGCTGGAGCCGCTGCCGGACGGGACGGACGACCCTGCCGATCCGTCCGTCATCGTCGGCTCCCGCGAATCGGTGCGGCTGGCGTTCATCGCCGCGCTGCAGCACCTGTCCCCGCGGCAGCGGGCCGTGCTGGTGTTGCGCGATGTCCTGCAGTGGAAGGCCGCCGAAGTGGCCGACGCCATCGGCACCACGACGGCAGCCGTCAACAGCCTGCTCCAGCGGGCCCGCGCACAGCTCGACACCATCGGTCCCAGCCAGGACGACCCCATCGCCGCGCCGGAATCGCCGGAGGCGAGGGACCTGCTGGCCCGCTACATCGCCGCGTTCGAGGACTACGACATCGACACCCTGGTGACGATGTTCACCGAGGAGGCCGTCTGGGAGATGCCGCCGTTCACCGGCTGGTACCAGGGCGGGCCTGCCATCGGCGCGCTCATCCACCGCAACTGCCCGGCGGAAAAGGCCGGCGACATGCGTCTGCTGCCGCTGACCGCCAATGGGCAACCCGCGGCTGCCATGTACATGCTCAACCCGGACAGCGGATTGCACGAGCCGTTTCAGCTGCATGTTCTGGACGTGAAGGCGGACGGCGTCTCACACGTCGTCGCATTCCTGGATACGTCCGTCTTCCCGAAATTCGGCCTGCCCGAACGACTTTAGACGTTACGGATGCACCGATTCCCAGGCGTTGTGCAGCGTCGCCGCCGAGGCCTGCAGCCCCGCCAGTTCCTGTTCTGACAGCGGGATTTCGAGCACCAGGCCCGCACCCTCGGCCGACACCACCGTGGGCAGCGACAGGCAGACGTCGTTGATCCCGTACGCACCGGTCTGCAGTGTCGATACCGGCAGCACCCGGTGCTGATGGCCACGGATGGCCTCGATGATGCGCGCGGTGGACAGCCCGATCGCCAGGTTGGTCGCGCCCTTGCCTTCGATGATCTCGTAGGCGGCGTTGACCACGTCGGAGGAGATCTGGGTCTGGGTGGCCGCGTCGAACAACAACTCGCCGTTCAGCTGGAAGTGATCGGCCGGCACCCCACCGATCGACACGCTGGACCACAGCGAGATCTCCGAGTCACCGTGCTCACCCACGATGAATCCGTGCACATTGGCGACGGCCAGATCTGCCCGCTCGGCGATCAGATACCGGAATCGGCTGGAGTCCAACACCGTTCCCGACCCGAAGATGCGCCCGGGCGGAAGGTCGACGGAAGCCGCGGCGGCATAGGTGATGACGTCGACCGGGTTGGTGACGAACACGATCACCGCATCCGGGGACAGTTCGAGTAGTTTCGGCGTGAGTTCTTGCGCCATCGCGACATTCGTGGCTGCCAACTCGAGCCGGGTCTGGCCGGGCTTCTGTTTGGCGCCCGCGGTGACGACGACGATCTGCGATCCGGCGGTGACGGCCAGATCATCCCCGCCGTCGACCCGGCAGTGCGGCACGAACTGCGAGCCGTGATTGAGGTCGAGCACCTCGGCACGCACCTTCTTGGCGAAGATGTCGTAGAGACCCAGCGACGAGGCCGATCCGCGGATCAGGCACGCGTACGCGATGGCGGTGCCGACACTTCCCATCCCGACGATGGACACTTTGCCGTTGCGATGTGCAGTCACCCGCCCATCATCGCCGTATTCGGCCTTCCGCGTGGGAGACATCGACGAGATGGCGACCAACGCCGTCATACGAGGGGACATGTGCGAGCTGATGATCTCCAGCGGCGCACCACTGGATCCGGTGTCAGCCCGACCCAGATCGAGTGCCTGCTGGCCTTCGTTCAGCCGCTGGACAGCTGCGGCTTTCAACACCTCCAGCTGGGCCCCCGGGACGACGTTGACGTTCGAACAGATCTCACGGTCTTTACCGGCGAGCGCACCGTGGCGCCCACTCAGTTTCGCACCGATCTGGCGAGGTCAGGCAGCCCGTCGAACTGGTGCTGCTACGTCAGTTCAGGGCGTATCGCTCGACTTGGATCGGTCGACGCATGACACGTCGATGGCGGGACCATCGTGGGACATATAACGCCAACTCCGCACGTAAGGCCTGTACGACGTCTCGACGATTGATGTTCACGTGCCGATATTCTTTCAGTGCGGATAGGTCTTCGTGTGTCATATTGTCGAGCCACTTCTGAAACTGGTCTGGCCGGCCCACGTGGTTTTCGACTTCTCTTGACCAGGTTGCCAGTTGAACGGACTGTTGGTAGGTGTATGCGATGGCGATATCTGCGGTTTGATAGTCGCCGGTGAGAGCTAGCTCGCTGATCACTTTTTGCAGGGCATCGACTTTTTCGGTAAGGATCTTGTCGCGCTCTTCTGGGGGAACCGCCTTCAGGAGCTCCAAGTCCCTGCCGATTCTCAACGCCTCGGTGTAGAGCGCTTTCATCTCCTCGTAAAACAAGCGTTTGGCCCGAGATCGGCGGTCGAGGGCTCCGGTGCTGAACGTCATGAAGCCCGCGCACAGGACGAACGCGCCCCCGAGAAGCGTGCCTTGACCGGAGGTCAGGTTGCGCCAGAGGTCGATCCAATCCGTCATCTGTACGCACCAAGCGCGTTCGGTGTGTACGACTGCTCAGAATTGAGCGGCGAACGGTCGCGGCGCCGGGTGGGCCGAGCCACCACCCAGCGCTGCGAAATCCGTTGACAATTAATCACTATCATCGCTCACAGTTCGGCAACCGCGATACCGGTGAGCCCGTAGCCGAGATGCACCAGCTCGATGTCAACGCCTGTGTTCAGGTCGATGTGGCGGATACTTCCACCGAGATCGCTGACATAGAACTCCGACTCGGAAACCGCCACCACCCCGATCGCCTCCCGATAACGACGGGAGAGGATCTCTGATGTACCCAACGACGGCTGCACGGTCGCGCGGTTCAGCGTGTTCCCCTGCGGTTCGTCGCCCCGGTCCGTCCACACCAACGTTGCCCCACCGTGGAGGAGGTGCAGATCAATCGGTTCGGGCAGGTCCTTCCACAAAAGTTCAATATCGTCGCGGTACTTCGGACTCATCCCGGCCGGCAGATCGAGCGGGGCACGAAAAATCCTGCCCTCCCCCGCATTTGGCGCTCCCTTCTGAGTCCAGTACAGCAGGCGCCGATGCACGTCGACAGCGATTCCCACGCAGTGATTGCGTTCGATGTGCGCCTCGTCGTCACCAATCCCCGTCACTACCAATGGGCGTAGGTCACTGCCGTCGAGATTGCACCGCAGAACTTGCAAGCCCTCTCGGTCGCACCAATACAGCACGCCTTGCTCGAAATCGGCGGTGAGCTGCTTACCACAGGTAAAAGACCCGCGCGGCACGATGGTGATGCGGTTGCCGCCGTCGAGATCCGCGCGTTCCAGCGATCCATTGCGGCTGTATGCCTCTTCTCCGGGAATGGGACTACCGGCATCGGGAGCGCCCATATTGGTCCAGTAAACATGCCCCCGGCGCTGGTCGACGACGATGCCGTCGGGCAGCTCGTCGAGTCCAGCGACGAGGGTACGCACACAAGTGCCATCCAGAGACACCGCCTGCAGCTCATGTTTGCCAGCGTTGAGCACCAGCAGTTCAGTCATCGACGTCGGCTTTCGCTTCGTCCGAGCCGCCACGAACTCCAGAGAACGCGGGCACAGCATCGCAGATCGCCTGCAGGTTGCGGGTCGCCTGCATGACTGCCCGGTCAGGCCGCACGATGGCGGCGGTGGCGCGACCTCCGCGCAGCCAGCGATCAAGCTCACTGCCGGCGGCAGCGGGCACGACGACTGCTCCACGGCCGCTGAGCGCGCTTCGCTGCGCATCACTGAGCGGCGAGGAGGTGACCAGCGCGAACCGGTTACCGACGACCTCGTCGAACCGCTGGCCCTCCTGCAGTACCGGGTTGGGGCACAGCGTTCCAGCCAGCCCGCCAGGCGTGCGGGATTTTTTCACCAGTCCCGAACTGCGCAGACCGGGTGCGACGCCATCGGCGGCACTGACGCGGGTTCCCGGCAGGCGCAGGTTCTGCATGCGCGGGAACACCGTGTGGCGGATCAGGTCACCGACGCGCCCACCACCGGTCATGGCCGCTCCCACGGACACGGCCATCAGAATCATGGCGGCTGCGTGCAGCTTGCGCTCCTGCTCATAGGTGTCGAGCACGCTCTCGGGCAACGTTCCGTCGAGCACGCCGACCAGTTTCCACGTCAGGTTCATCGCGTCGCGCAGCCCCGCAGCCAGACCCTGCCCGACGAAGGGCGGGGTCAGGTGAGCGGCATCACCCAGGAGGAACACGTTGCGATCGCGCCAGCGACTGGCCACCTGCGCACGGAAGGTGTAGGCCGTAACCCGCACCAGCTCCAACGCGTCGATCGGTGTGTCGCCCAGCCATGGCCTGATCAGCGGCTCGACGGCCGCCAGAGTCTGGTAGTCGGCTACGGTCTCGCCGTCGACCAGCTGGAATTCCCACCGGTAGCGGGTTTCTGACACCCGCATGTACGTGCCGCCACGCTCGGGGTTGCACACCTGGTGGCAGCCCTCCCACTGGACGAGATCGACGTCGGTGTTGACGTCGATAACCAACCAGTCCTGGGTGAACGGCAGCCCGTACATGTGCGCCCCGATGGCCGCACGAGTGGGACTGTTCGCGCCGTCGCACCCCAGTACATAGGTGGCCTGCACACTCTGCTCTCCGCCGCGCACCCGGTCCAGGAAGCTCACCCGTACCCGGCCGTTTTGGCTCTGGGTGACGGCGGTGACCTCCACGTTGCCGTGGACGGTGACTTGGGGGTAGTGCTTGACGTTGGCACGCAGCATCGCTTCCAGCTCAGGTTGGTCGAACATGTTCATCTGAGGGAACCCGTGGCCGGTGGGGGTGGTGCTGCGCGGGATTTCGCTCAGCACCTGCATCTGCGGGTCGATCAGCCGAAGACCATGCGCGGGCCGGCTGTGCGCGGCGAACTCATCGCCGATGCCCAGCCGGGACAGGATGCGGACCACCTCGTCGTCGGCGTGCACCGCCCGCGGCAGCGGGTAGACCGTCTCGTGACGGTCAAGCACCAGTGTCTCGATGCCGTATTGCCCCAGCAGTGTCGCGGCGGCGATGCCGGCCGGGCCGGCGCCGATCACCACAACAGGCACGAACTCCGGCAGGCCGTTATGTTGCGTGCTCATTTGTACACCACCACATTGCGCTGGACGCCCAGGTCGATGGCGCCGTCGTCGGTGGCGACGGTGGCCTCGACCACGTCGCCGTCTTGCAGATATGCGGGGTTCTTCTCGAACTGCGCCCTAAGGAATGCGCCCAGATCCATGTCGCCCTTCGGGGTGACGCCGTGAAGGGTCAGTGCGGTGCCCACCGGAGTTCCGGTCAACAGGATGTCTCCGGCATCGACCTTCTGGAACTTCGACAGCGCCTGTAGCGCCTGCACAGGCGGGAAGAGGATGTCGCCATCGACCAGCATGTCCTGACGCGCCTCACCGTTGACGGACAACCGCAGCCGCAACTCACCGAAACGCTTCAGTTCCTCGGCGGTGACAAGCACCAGCGCGGGTCCGACCGGCGTGAAAGTGGGATAAGACTTCGACTCGAAGAACTGCTGCTTGGGCAGCTGCACGTCGCGCGCCGAGATGTCATTGGTGAGCACCAAGGCGGACACGTAATCGGCCAGGTTGGCGTCTGTGACCTCGGTGCCCACGGGCAGCTCGCGCCCGAACACCAAGCCGATTTCGACCTCGTAGTCCAGCAGCTTGACGTGCCCCGGCTTGATGATGTCACCGAACGGGCCGGTGACAGAGCCGGACGCCTTGCGGAAGAACGTCAGAGGCGTCTTGGCGGGGTCGCGGCCGACGTCTTTGACGTGCGAGGCGTAATTAGTGGCCTGAGCGACCACACGGCACGGCGTGGTGATGGGGGACTCGAGCTCGAGGCTCGCCACCGGGACGGTGTCGGCGCTCTTGGCAGCAGCGTCGATGGCCGAACGGTCGGCCAGCAACTCGGCGGTGGTGGTCGCGGCGGTGTCGACGCGAGCCGCCCCCGACGCGCTCTGCACCCACCACGCATCGGCGGTGCGCAGGATTGAAGTGGTCATAACGGAGTTCTTCTTTCTTTCGGTTGGGTGTTGGGTCAGGAATTGGCGACGTTGAACAAGCCGCGCAGTGCGGACAGGTCGAATTCGTTGTCGTGGCGTAGCGCGTCGACCATCAAGGCGAGTTCGCTCGCGGTTTCCCGAGGCGATCCGACACCCAGGAAGTCCTTGCTCGGCGCTGGTCCCCATTGATATAGGCCGGAGGCCCGCATCTCGGCCCAGCCGGGCTCCAGGGTGTTGTCGAACATGTCGCCGTCGGCATAGTGCTCGACCAGGAAACCGTCGGGGTCACGCCAATAGTCGAAGATCTGGCTGCCTTCGATGTGGCGGCCGATACCCCACGAGCGAAAATACCCCTGCTCGCGCAGATATTCGCCGCCGGCGGCCAGCGCGTCGAGGTCTGCGACCTCGTAGGCTGAATGCATATAGCGCTTGACCGGACCCAGCGCCATGGCCAGGGTGTGGTGATCAGCGGGCACCGAGCCGCGGTCGCAGCGGACGAAGCTCAGGATCGGCCCGCGCTCGCGCTGGCCGGGGTAGTAGGAGAAGTCACTGACGATCATGCCGAACGTGTCGAGGTACCAGTTGAGGGCTTCGATGTACTTCGGGGTCTGCACCACGATGTGTCCGAGCCGCTGCACGTTGGTCGGCACCCGTGGCGGGCGCTGCGTCGCGTTGGTCCGGACCTTCTCGTGGCCGAAGTTGAACACGTGCGGCGGCTGCGCGGTGGGCAGTGCCTCGAGCTGATGGATTCCCGACACCACCCGCACCGGCAGCCCGCTCGGGTCGACCAGATCAACGGTCACCCCGCCCAGGGTCTCCGGCAGCGGGCGCACGGTAGCCCCGGTCGCGTCGGCCAGCCGCACCAGATCGGAGTGCTCGGCGGCCACGAAGGCCGGCCCGAGGAACTTCTCACGAGGGCCCTTGCGGATCAGCACACACGCCGCGCCTGCGTCGCTGCCCCGCAGGTGCAGCTCGTCCTTGGTGCGCAGCGCCGTGGCGAAACCAAAGGAGTGGGCGAACGCCTCGGCCTTGACCAGGTCCGGCTTCTCGAACTCCAGCCAGAGAACGTCGTGCACCTTGATGATCGGGTTGGCCGAGCGCCCTCGCTGCTCACCTGGCAGCGCGCCCTGCTCGCTGTGCAAACCATTGTGCGATCCGATGACATCTTCACTCATCGCTGGCCTCCTAAGACAATATCGATGGACGGCATGATGCTCCTTTACTGAAACAGCCCTACTGCGAGAGCATTTCGACATACGCGACACTCGCGTATCGCATTCCGCATTCAGCATGCCCGCTCAGCCACGACATGTCGTTGCGGCTGATACCAGTTGACGCACCCGGCTAGCCGGTATTCACGTTGTTATTGACGATTCGTCAGTAACGCGCTGCAGTTCAACGCTTTTCACGCACGCTCACAATCAGCGAATCACAGAGCAGATGCACTGCGACGATCATTACGCGAAAGTCCCTGGGCATCACGCCGCGCGATTGGTCAGCATCCAACTTTGGCGCTAACCGGACCACCCTTTGGGGGTCAGCCCTAACGACATCTCGACACCGGCACGCGACGCTAGTGGCCACAAGGACACCCAGATCGAGGACGGTAGGCAAAGCGCATCTCGTTGTCGCCATTCACAGTGCACACGTACCGCGGCGACGAGATGAGAGGCGTCAACATGAGCAGCAAAGCTGAGATCGCGGCCGCAACCGCATCACGGACCAAACCCCATGGGCTGTCACGAGTTATGCCGCTTGTCGCGACTGCCGCGACGCTGGCCTACAGCGCGCTACTGATCGCAACGCCGACGTCCCGCGCGGACGAGACAGTGCTCACCGCCGGTGCGGCCACGTCCTGCCCCGATGTGCAGGCGGTATTCGCGCGCGGCGCCGGCGAGCCACCAGGGGCTGGCCGTGTCGGCGACGCGTTCGCCGACTCGCTTCGCTCGTTGGAGACCGGCAAGTCGGTGGCCCTCTACGGCGTCCAGTATCCGGCCTCCCACGATTTTCTGCGGGACATCGACGGCGTCAACGACGCCAGTGCCTTCATCGAGAACACGGCTCAGGCCTGCCCGCAGACCAAACTGGTGCTCGGCGGCTATTCACAGGGAGCTGCGGTCGTAGACGTGCTCGCCGCAACAGGTCGCCCCATCCTCGGATTCACAAGCCCCTTGCCGGACACCATCGCAGACCACATTGCCGCAGTGGTTGTTTTCGGCAACCCGTCGAACCGTATCGGCGAACCACTGACCGCGCTCAGCCCACTGTACGGAAGCAAAGGGACCGCAATGAAGCGATTGCCAGACTCAGAATCACGTCCTTCAGGACTCCCGCACGACGCGAGACCGTCGGTGAGTGATTCTGGCCAAGTCGGCTTCGTCGACGTTCACGCTCACTTCGTCACGGACTGGTACGCGGCGCAGGCCAGCGCTGCGGGACACCAGCTTCCCGACGGCATGCCGACCTGGCCCACGTGGTCGGCTGAAACGCATTTGGAGCTGATGGACCGCAGTGGCATCGACGCTGCAGTGCTGTCAGTTTCGTCTCCGGGCGTGCACTTTGGCGACGACTCCGCCGCCCGTGTGTTAGCGCGGCGGCTCAATGATTTCGCTGCCAGTGTCGTGGCCGACCATCCGAGCCGCTTTGGCTGGTTCGCATCCCTTCCGCTACCTGACGTCTATGGTGCATTGGCCGAAATCGACTATGTATTCGATGCTTTGGGCGCAGACGGAATCATTCTTGAGACCACTTCCACGGCACGTACCTCGGCGACCCATACCTGGAGCCAATCTTCTCCACACTCGACCATCGCGCTGCCGTCATCTTCATCCATCCCACGTCACCGGTGTGCTGGCAGCACTGCGCGCTCGGACGACCCCGCCCAATGATCGAGTTCATCTTTGCCACCGCGCGCGCCGTCACCGACCTGCTGTTCGCCGGTATCTTGGACCGCCATCCCCGGCTACAGATAATCGTTCCGCATTGCGGCGGCGCACTGCCGGTGATCGCCGACCGCATCAACGGTTTCATGCAACTCGCTCGACAAGCCGACGATGTCTCGTCGGATGCGATCACTCAGCTGCGCCGGCTCTATTACGACACCGCGGGTTCTCCCTTCCCGCGCCAAATCGCCGCGCTGCTGAACCTTGTCGACACCTCCCAGCTTCTCTACGGCAGCGACTACCCGTGGACACCAGCGGGCATCGCCGAACTGCACACCGCCGCGTTTGCACACGTGCCGGGCCCTAGCGATGCCACCTGGCAGGCAACAACGACCGAAAACGCCCAGCGGCTATTACCCCGGCTGGTGCGTCGACACCACTATCGGCAACCCCGTTGACGCTATGTCGACCGGTCAGCGTGGTGCCGGTATCGCGAACCCGTGCAGGATTGCGCATACGGTCTGATAGATCCCGACGAGCACGACGACGTCCATCACCCCGTCGGGTCCGAAACTCCTTACAGCATCGCGGTATAGCGCCTCGTCGAGACGATGTTCCACCGACAGAGCCCGCGCGACACGGTGCGCCGACCTCTCCACTTCGCTGAGGTCCTCCGGCAGTCCGCCGTCAGCGAGTATGCGAACAGCGTCGTCAGACAACCCTACGTGGCGGCCGGCCGCACAATGTGCGTAGAGCTCATACGGAGCCTGCCAGACGCCGCCAACTGTCAGAATGACGACTTCCCTGCAGCGTTCACTCAACGACGTGTGTTTTTGCTCGGCGATCTGGAACTCGAAGAACGCCGAGGACAGGGCTGGAGTCAGCAGGGCCGGGTTGAACGGTCCGATGAGCTCATTGGCCTCGGTGCGAGCCTGAAAACCCGCATCTTCCGCCCAAGGCACGACTGTGGCCATCGTCCAGTCATAGAGGTCCTTCTGTGCCGGATCCAGCGCCGCCCGCTCGTAGAGCGGCAGACGCCCGCCCAGCGTCTGGTGGTTACCTGACATGAACCTTCTCCTTGAAACAGCACTGTTCGGATAGCAGAACGACGGCAGTGAGGGGCCGCTATCCGCCGAACATACCGTTGCGCGCAGAAGGAGTCGTTACCGCCAACACCAATGAACCTACCCTGCTGGCGGGTATCGACCGTATTCTGACGAAGCCTCAGTAATGTATTGCATCACAATATTTTTCGGCTATGCCTTCTCGCTGCTGATGAGCTGCAGGTCAACACCCGTTGCTCGAAGAGGTCTACGCCACGGGCGACGCCGCCGGTCGCTGCGAACCCCGCCGCGACCCGACGTGCGCCGTCAGTCATGGTCATCGCCTGCCGAATTGCAGCCGAGAGCCGACGCGCGGTCAGCTTCTTGGCCGGCAGGCGGGTGCCACAGTGGGCTACCTCAACGCGCCGTGCAACCTCGAACTGGTCACGCCCAAACGGCACCGCGCATACCGGAACGCCGCGGGCAAGCGCTTTCTGGGTCGCGCCCATGCCACCGTGGGTTACCGCACACACCGCGCGGTCCAAAACGGGTCCGTGCGGCGCGAATTCGAGCACCGTCGCGTTCGGTGTAATGGTGACACCGCTCGGTAGCCCGGCAGGCAGTGTCGCGACCACGTGTACCGGCTGGTCGGCGAGCGCGGTCATCGCGGTGACCACGAGCTTCATATCGGCCTGCTGCTGCGATGATGTTGTGACCAGGACGATTGGGCGGTCAATCGCTTCCAGCCAGTCGGGAACTGCGTTCATGGCCGGTTCATACATGCAGGGGCCGATCATTTGGACGGCATCGCCCCAGTCGGTCTGTGGGTACTCGAACGGCTTCCCGCTTGCCACCAGCATCAGCGGAGGCCGCCGCATGAACTCGTCCGCCGATGCGACCGGCGGTGCCCCTGCGCTTGCGCGGATCCTGTTGCCGTCGGGCAGGACCGCCCTCTCCATCATGCCCAGCACGATCGGTCGCAGCGCCGCGTCGCGGATCCGACCCAGCATGCCGGGCAACGGAGCCAGACCCAGCCCGAAGGGCGGCACTCCACGTGATTGCAGAGCCGGCGTGTAGGGGGAGAAACACGCCCACGGGATGTCACCGGCGTCGGCGACCGACATCGCGCCCCAACAGTTGATGTCGACGAGCAACGCGTCGGGGCGCGTTCGCCTGATCGCGTCGGCGAAGTCGGGTACTTCGTAGGCAGCGCGTCGGCAGAACATGTCCACCGCCATCTTCAGTGAAGCGCGCGGATTTGAAGCCTTCCAGTCTTCGTGCACCAGCGCCTCGATACGTGGATCGATGGCCTCCGTGCTGAAACCGAGATTTCGCCCCATCTGCACACCCGTGGACAGCGTGCGTAGATGGACCTGATGGCCGCGGCGTGCCAATTCCTCGAGGAGTGCGCTGAACGGGAACAGGTGTCCTAGCGCCGGCGATGTGTAAGCCAAGATAGTTGCCATCGGTACCACGTCTTCTCGGTGGGTGTGAGGATCGTGCACCTCACATTGTCACCAGTGGACAGTGCGGCGTCGGCACCGCTGGCACCCGTAGATGTTTGGTGCCAGCACCACCCCCCGTCGCGTGAGCCACGAAAGTGGCTGTACTACATGTAGTGGAGCCGTTCTCGGACAGCATCTTTCACGGTCTGCGGGGGTTGGCTGCGGCCGGCGGCTGGTGCTGGCACCTACTGCATATGGTTGCCAGCCGTGCCGACATGGATGGTTTAACCCGCGACACTGATGAGCATGTCAACAGAAAGTACCTTCACCGTAGCGCGTCAGGCCGTGACCCAGCACATCGTTGATCTCATCGGCGATGACGGCGAAATGGCCTCTCTCACAGCCGATTCGTCTCTGCAGAGCCAGGGTCTGGATTCGCTGAAGGTCATGTCGCTCGTCTTCAAGATCGAAGAGCACTACGACATCGTCTTGGACGAGGCCGACGCGGATGATCTGCGGACCGTCGATGATCTCGCGGCCTTGGTCGTCCGGCGCATTGAGGAGCAATCATGAGAGGTATACCCGCAGTCGGTCCGAAGTATTCGACTCTGCTCGAGATGCTCGCCCAGGCGGCGCGCTCTGACGTGAGCCTGTTCTTCGTAGACCGAAAAGAGCAGGATCTCGAAGTCCCGATGGCTCGGGTGCGTGAGCGCGCGATGTCGATTGCTGGGGATCTGATGGCTCGGGGTGTGCAGAAGGGTGATCGCGTCGCGCTCGTGCTGCCGACCTGCCCCGAGTTCGTGGAGTGCCTGTTCGGCGTGATGTGTGCCGGAGCCATTCCGGTGCCGCTGTATCCGCCCGTTCGGCTCGGCAAACTCGGCGAGTATCACGCGAAGACGGCCGCGATGCTGCGGGCGGTGGATGCGGCCCTGGTGGTGACTGACGAACGCATCCGCCGGTTGCTTGGCCCCTCGGTCCAGCTGGCCGCTCCTCGCCTGGGCTGTGTGACCGCATCCAGCCTGGACGGCGAGAACTCGGTCGAGATAGGCGCCAGTGCCGACGCGGTGGCATTGATCCAGTTCTCTTCGGGCACAACGCAGGACCCCAAACCCGTCGCGCTTACGCATGCGAACCTGTTGTCGAACCTTGCCTCCATTGAGCGCTATCTCATCGCGGATGGCGCTCCGCAACCGGTGGGCGTCACCTGGCTGCCGCTCTACCACGACATGGGATTGATCGGCAATCTACTGTCGGCGTTCTACATGCAGTGCCGAATGGTCCTACTGCCGCCGGAGCTGTTTGTCGCAGAACCCGGTGCGTGGCTGCGGGCCATCTCACGACACCGGGGAACGGTCACCGCGGCACCCAATTTCGCCTTCGGCCTGTGCCTCAAACGCATTCGTGACGAGGAACTCGACGGCGTCGACCTGTCCTCCTGGACGGTTTCGCTCAACGGGGCCGAGGCGGTCAGCGCCGCGGTGCAGCGACGATTCACGGAGCGTTTCACACGTTGGGGGTTGCGCGCGTCGGCGTTGACACCGTGCTACGGGATGGCGGAGGCCTCGCTGGGCGTGACGTTCAAACCGGCAGGCACGTTGTTCCGCACCCTCGGTGTGGACGCCGACAAGCTGGCACGCGACGGCGTCGTCGCCCCGGGCTCCACGGAGCTGGTGAGCGTGGGCCCCCCGCTGGCCGGTGTGGAGGTGGAGATCCGTGACGCGGCCGGCATATCGTTGCCGCCGGGCCAGGTTGGTCGCATCTTCGTGCGCGGGGCGAGCGTCATGGCCGGGTACTTCGGCCGAACCGATCTGACCGATCAAGCAATCCACGACGGCTGGCTGGATTCCGGTGACCTCGGCTTCAGTCAGGACGGCGAGCTGTTCGTGTGTGGTCGTCACAAAGACGTCATCGTCGTGCGCGGTGCCAACCATGCGCCCGAGGAGTTCGAGGCGGCCTTGGAGTCGCTGCCCGGCGTGCGCATCGGATGCGCGGTCGCGGTGGGATTCGTTCCCGCCGGGCACGATGACGAGGCGTTGGCCATCCTGGTCGAGACCACCCCGGACGCGCCGTCGACCCTGGCCGACGACGTGGCCTCGCGCGTGCAGGAACGCACGCAGATCCGGCCCGCACACGTGGAGCTGCTGGCACCGGGCACGTTGCCGCGCACCAGCAGCGGCAAGCTGCGACGGCGTGAGGCGCTCACCCAGTGGCTGACCGGCACGCTGACACCGCCCAAGAAGGTGTCCCCCGCAAGGCTTTTGGCTGCGGCGGCCCACGGTGAGCTTTCCCACGCACGCGCGAGGTTCGCGCGGCGGGCGGCCGACGCGCCGCCGACCATGACGAAGCGATAGGGAGCCAGGCCATGTACCTTGCGGACACCATCATTGACGCACCCTCGGGGGGCGCGCCCGCCGTGGCGCAGCAGGCGGCTAACGCCGTTCGTCTGCGGCCCACCTTGCTGGGCATCGCGTCGGCGCACCCGCCATTCGAGGTCACCATGCAGGACAGCTGGGAGCTCTTGTTTGCGCACATGTCACCACAAGTTCGGTTCGGACGTCGAATCGTCGAGTCGACTTCAGTGCAGAAGCGCCACATCATGTGGCACCCCGATAAGCTGCTGGAGGCCTGCGACATGCTCACCGGCGCTCGGATGGCCGCCCACGCCGAAGCCGTCCTCGCGGTGGCGTCGCGGTCGATCGACCAAGCGATCGAGGGCTTCGAGAAGGACCGTGTCGGCAGCTTCGTGATGGCATGCTCGACCGGTTACGTCAATCCCGGCCCCGATCTGTTGTTGGCCAAACAGCTTGGGCTGCGGTCCGATCTGCGGCGCACGTTCATCGGCCACATGGGTTGCTATGCAGCGCTCAACGTCATCAAGGTGGCGATGGACAGCGTGGCCGCACGGCCCGACGAGCTGGTGGTCTGCAACTGCACCGAACTGAGCTCGGCCCATGTTCGCCGCAGCCCGATGCCCGACGAGGACCCGACCGAATCCCTGATCACGCAGGCGCTGTTCGGTGATGCCAGCGTGACCATGCTGATGGGATCCGCGCCGGACGGAGCCGGAATCCAGTTCCTGCGCACCCACACCGAGCAGCTCTACGACCAGCACCAGATGATGAGCCTGAACATCGGTAACCAGTCGTTCTGGATGACGCTGGCGGCCGGCGTACCGACGGTGCTCCAAGAGAACATCGAAGAGTTTCTTGTCAAACTCCTGCAGCCGCTGGGACTGTCGGCCGGCGATGTCAGCCACTGGGGAATTCACCCAGGCGGTCCGAAGATCCTGCGGGTGCTCGGCAAACAGTTGGCGTTGGGCCCGGCGCAAGTGCGGGCGAGCTGGGAAGTGCTCACCAACGCCGGAAACTGTGCCTCGGCCACCGTGCTCCTGGTACTGGAAAACATTATTCGAGTCGATAAACCGCGCCGCGGAGAGTATGGCGTGCTGTTGGCGTTCGGGCCGGGGCTCACCATCGAGGGCGCCGTAATCCGCTTCTGAATCAGACCGATCGCCGGGGCAGCCCGCCGTAGGAAGCGCCGATCGTGGAATGCACACCAAAGGGATCTGGGATAGAGGACTGTGTTAGAGAATATTGCTCAGCTGGCCATTCGCGCGCCGCGGCGGATCATCGCCATCGCGCTGCTCGTCATGGCCGGCGCAGCGTTGTTCGGCATACCAGTGGCGAATGAGTTGTCGCCAGGCGGTTTTGACGATCCGACCGCAGAGTCCGCACAGGCCGCCCGTCTATTGACCGATAGATTCCATCAGGGTGACACCCAGATGCTGATCACCGTCAGCTCCAGCGGCGGTGCGCAAGGCGGTGCGGCCCGCGCCGTCGGTACCGACATCGTGGCGCGACTGCACGAATCCCCCTATGTGACACAGGTGGTCTCGCCGTGGACCGCACCCCCGTCAGCGGCAGAGTCGCTGATCAGCAGGGACGGGAACGTTGGCCTAATCGTCGCGGGTATCACCGGCGGTGAGAAGGGCGCGCAGCAGCACGCCGAAACGCTCAGCACCGAACTGGTGCACGACCGTGACGGCGTGACGGTGCGCGCCGGCGGCGATGCGATAGCCGGCACCCAGATCACGCACCAGACCCAAAACGATCTCACACTCATGGAATCCATCGCGATCCCCTTGAGCTTCGTGGTGCTCGTGTGGGTGTTCGGCGGTGTCGTGGCGGCGGCGCTGCCCTTAGCGGTTGGCGGCTTCGCAATTTTCGGTTCGATGGCAGCGATGCGCGCGCTCACTTTCGCGACGGACATTTCGATCTTCGCGCTGAATCTGTCCATCGCGATGGGGCTGGCGCTGGCGATCGACTATACGTTGCTGATTGTCAGCCGATTCCGCGACGAGCTCGCCGACGGCGCCGACTGCGACGAGGCCCTGAGGCGCGCGATGGCCACCGCCGGGCGGACTGTGCTGTTCTCGTCGATGACGGTGGCGTTGTCGATGTCGGTGATGGCGCTGTTCCCGATGTACTTCCTGAAGTCATTCGCCTACGCCGGCGTTGCGGTGGTGGTACTCGCGGCTTTCGCCGCGATCGTGGTGACCCCGGCAGCCATTGCACTGCTCGGCCCACGATTGGATTCGCTGAATGTGAAGCGGCTGCTGCGTAATCTTTTGCGGCGGCCGGACCCCGTCCCGCGTCCGGTTGAGAGGACCTTCTTCTATCGGCTGGCGAAATTCGCGATGCGCCGCGCGATCCCGATCCTGCTCGCCGGTGCCGCGCTGCTGATCGCACTGGGTTTGCCGTTTTCCCAAGCCAAGTGGGGAATGCCTGACGATCGCGTACTACCGGGATCGAGCTCGGCGCGCCAGGTCGGCGATCAGCTCCGCACCGATTTCGCGGACAACCTGGGCACGAACGTCACCATCGTCATCCCCGACGCTTCCGATATCAGCCCCGCCGAGGCGGGCCGTTACGCAAGCCAGCTCTCGCAGGTGAACTCAGTGTCATCGGTCTCATCGCCGGATGGCACATTTGTCGCCGGCAACCGCGCAGGGCCGCCCTCGGCGCCGGTCGGGGTCAGCGACGGCAGCGAATTCCTGACCGTCACGAGCAGCGCACCGCTGTACTCCGAGGCGTCGCAGACGCAGCTCGACGCGCTGGCCGCCGTGCCCGGTCCGGCAGGTCGGCCCGCGCTGCTGACCGGGACTGCAGCGATCAATCGGGACACCGCACGTGCCGTCAGCTCGCGGTTGCCCATGGTCCTCGCGGTCATTGCCGCGATCACGTTCGTGCTGATGTTCCGACTCACCGGCAGTGTGGTGTTGCCGCTGAAAACTCTGCTGCTCAACGGCTTGTCGCTGACGGCAACGTTCGGCGCACTGGTGTGGATCTTCCAGGACGGGCATCTGGGCGCGTTGGGTACCACCGCCACCGGCACGCTGGTGGCCACCATGCCCGCGCTGTTGTTCTGCGTCGCGTTCGGCCTATCGATGGACTATGAGGTGTTCCTCGTGTCCCGGATCCATGAATACTGGCTGGCTTCCGATCGAAGTCCGGCCGACAACGACGAGAGTGTGGCCCAAGGGGTCGCCCATACCGGCCGGGTGATCACTGCCGCCGCATTGATCATGTCGATCTCGTTCGCGGCAATGATCGCTGCCCAGGTGTCGTTCATGCGGATGTTCGGTTTGGGTTTGACACTGGCGATTCTGGGAGACGCAACGTTCGTGCGCATGTTGCTCGTCCCGGCGTTCATGCGTGTGATGGGCGAGTTCAACTGGTGGGCACCCAAACCGCTTGCGCGGCTGCACGAGCGGTTCCCGATCACGAGTGAATTCACACCTTCCTCCACGCCGCCGGCCGAGGCCCTGACCTACACCGGCCGAGGCTGACACATGAGGGCATCCCGGTACAGCACGACGACATTCATCAGGCACTAGGAGCCGGCCATGTGGAGCGCCGTTCTCGTCCTGTCGCTTGTTGTAGCGATGGACCCGGTCCGCGTCGGGATCACGGCGCTCTTACTTTCCCGGCCACGTCCGGTACTCAATCTGTTCGTCTTCTGGCTCGGCGGCATGACCGCCGGCATCACCGTCGCGTTGGCTGTGCTGCTGTTTCTACGCGACCTCGCGCTACCCCTTCTACGAGTTGCGATTTCCGCCGTCAGCAGTCCGACCGCGGCGCACATACAGGTGGTGATCGGGGGTTTCGCCGTGCTGATCGCGGCCCGCTTCTGGGCACACCAGCGTGCGCCCGCGCCAGTGACCGGTGCCGATGCCTCCGGGCTGTTGCTACAGCGGAACACAGTGACCGCACCCGGCCGACACTCGATCCGGGACCGGCTTGAATGCGGTTCATTGGTAGTAGTGTTCGTCGCCGGCCTCGCACTGGCGACACCACCCGTCGAGTACGTGGCAGCACTCATCACCATCCTGGCCTCGACAGCAACGGTCGGTGCACAAGTCGGCGCGGCAGTCATGTTCACTCTCGTGGCGTTCACGGTCGTCGAGGTCCCCCTCATCGGCTACCTCACGACGCCGGCGAAGACGCTGGCCGTCCTGCGGCGACTGAACGACTGGATACACGCGCGCCGGCATGTCATCCCCTCCGTCCTCATCGGCGTAGTCGGTGCCTTACTCATGGTTACCGGCATAGGCACGGTCTGACCGGGCCGGCGAATCAGCGGCTGTTGCAGCGCTTCCCGAGCAACTTAATGTTGCCGGGGCGGCCTCAGCTCGGGGAGACGATGTCCGATCGGTCGCATGCCGTCGACAAGCAGGGCCAGGTAGCGCCGGGCGTTTTCGCGTCCGACCCTACGCACCATGGTCAGGGCCATGACGACGATCGCGGTGACGTCATCGACGGTCAGTTCGCGTCGGATCACGCCGGCATCGCGAGCGCGACTGAGGACCCGTTCGATTGACCCGAGGTACTCGCTTTTCGCGCTCAGGTCGAAGACCGCCGATTCGCGGGCCAGCCCGACGAGAACCGGGTGCGCGGCGAAGGCGTCAACGGTGGCAGTCAGCGTGGCGACAAGGTCTGTCCACGGGTCTGGCCCACCCTCGAGGATGGCCGTTGCGACGTCTGCTGCGAAAACGTGCTCCGCGACAGCGGCTATGAGTTCCTCACGTGTCCGGAAGCGCCGGTACAGTGTCGCGATGCCGACTCCGGCGCGGGCGGCGATCTCATCGAGCGAGACGGTCCGGCCCTTCTGCTCGAAGGCCTGCGCGGCGGCGTCGAGGATGCGGCTGTAATTGCGCGACGCGTCCGACCGTAAACCCCGGTTGCTGCCTATCGCCATGTTGGCACCATAACAACGTGACAAGGGTCAGTCCGCGATGAGCCGAAGCGCACCGGACGGGCACAAACTGACCGCGTTGCGGACGCGCTGTTGCTCCTCGGCAGGGAGCTCTTCGGCGTCATCGATCACGACGATGCCGTCCTCGTCCTGGTCGAAGATCTCGGCGGCCATTACGCACGTGCCCGCGCCGATGCAAACGTCTCGATCTGCAGTGACCTTCATGACAGCCTCACCACACCACCGGCAACGAGTGGGCGCCGTAGACCAGACTGGTTGGTTTGAAATGAATATCGGTAAGCTCGCCAGCCAGTTTCAAGGCGGGGAACCGGCGTAACAATGCCGGAAACGCGATTCGCATCTCCATACGAGCTAGCGGTGCGCCGAGGCAATGGTGTACGCCGTGGCCGAACGCCAGATGCCCAGGTGCGCCACGACGGATGTCGAGACTATCGGGCGCATCGATGAAGCGGGGATCGTGGTTGGCCGACGGTAACGACAGCAACACGAGTGAGCCGCCGGGGATCACAACCCCGCCGACCTCCACGTCGGTGGTGGTGATCCGTGGAATGGCGGTCTGTACGACGGACGCAAAACGGAGCAGCTCCTCGACGGCGGGGCCAACCGCAGCAGGATCGTCGCGAACGGCTGCGAGCTGCACGGGGTGCTGAAGCAAGACCACGGTTCCCAGCGCCAACATGTTCGATGTGGTCTCGTGACCGGCGACAAGGAGCAACGCGCCGATCCCGGCGAGCTCTTCGTCGCTGACTTCGTCCCCGTGTTCACGCACCAGCGTGCCGATTAGATCGTCGCCAGGCGCGCGGCGCGCCCGCTCGACAAGCGACCGCATGTAGGAACGACTTTCATCGGCCACAGCCTGGCGTTCGAGTGGTGCCAGTGCCATGTCGAGCTGGCGCAGACTGCGCCGCTGGAAGCCGTCACGGTCGGCATACGGGACTCCAAGCAACTCGCAAATCACCAGCGACGGAATGGGCAGCGCGAAGGCCGAGACGAGATCAGCCGGTGCGCCAGCCCTTTCCATTGCGTCGAGGTGCTCATCGACGATCTCGACAATGCGCGATTCCAGGCGATTCATTTGCCGAATCGTGAACATCGGCGCAAGCATTCGACGCAGGCGATGATGCTGCGGTGGGTCGGTGGCCAACAGCGCCCCCGGTGGATCGTGCGCATCGACCCCGTTCTGTCCCGCAGACAAGCCGCCGAAGGTATTCGTCCTCCGGTTGGAGAACCGCTGGTGATCGGCGAGCGCGAACTTTATGTCTGCATAGCGTGTGACGAGGTATGCCGGTGTCCCGAATGCGGTGAATGTCTCCTGCACCGCAGCCGACTCCCGGATTTCACGAAGGCTGGCGGCCGGATCAACGCCATCGCGCATCAAGTACGGAGGGATGCCCTGCGTTCGGTTCATGCTTACGACAATACGTAAGTGATAGACAACTATCAATTACTGCTAGCGGGCATTGGCGATACCAAGCGACCCCCATGCCGGGCAGTTCGCACTCCACTTACAGGACCTCGAACGGCGACGTCACCCAACGCAACGGGTCGACGCAGCGAAACAGAGCGGTGCCGCGCGAGTTCAGCCGGTTGCCCGCCGGTTGCTGGACTAGCGCGGAAATGACGAAGTAGTGGTTGCACCAACCGCTCGCCGGCAGAAGGGTTTTCGACCGCGATTGGATTCCTGGATGTGCACCGGCTGGTGCGTAGACTGCTGCGGCGGCCGGAACCCGTCCGCCGCCCGGTCGAGCGGACCTTCTTCAATCGGCTAGCGAAGTTCGCGATGCGCCGGGCGATTCCGGTGCTGCTCGTGGTCAAGTGGGCGATCGCTCGAGGCCGACCGGCCTGTTCACGTTAAGTCGCGAGCGCCTATTCCTCGAACGGTGTTAATTGATGCAGATGGTGCCGTTAAAGTGCGTGCCGTCGCCGGTAAGGCATCCGTTGGGCGGATCTTTCGGCAGGCCAGGGGGCAGGCAGTTTTGCCTATAGTCGTCCCAGTACCAGCCGTAGGGGCAGTCGGCCTGGTTCATCGCCACCGGGGTGGTCGCCTGCGAGGCCAACCCGGCGCCCGCCGCCGCGACGGCGGCGGCGGCCACTGCGAATCTGAGGGTCTTCATATCCGTTGTTCTCCTTGCACTCGGCGTCTGCCGATCCGAAGTTGTCCTGCCGGGGTGCAAAACGCTCCTGCCGATATTGTCTCCATCGAGGCGAGGCAATACCTCCATGCCACCCGCAATCCGATCTTCTGGCTAGCACGTGCTTGTCGGGATCGTCGACCGACCCGAACCCTCTGTGGCCCAGTTGATTAGACGGTACGGCTGAGGCGCTCAGTGGCCGTCGACAGGGCCGGAGTATCCACCCGCGCGGGATGCATGACACGGGACCCGCATATTGGAGTCCGTAAGTAGGCCCACCGTGTTGGGCATTGCGTTGGGTCGCCGTACTGCCGGCGTCGGCCAACCCGTCGATCGGCATCAGTCAAATCGAAACATATTGCAAGACAATACAATCCTGACGATTCATCAACATTCCACCAGTCGTCGTCAGATTACCGGCTGGCCGGTACATCAAACTGGCGGTGGCCGCAACGACATGCCCCCTTCAAATCCGCATGCTGAAACACAGACCCCGCGTCAGGGTAAGGAGCTGCGCGTAATGGGTTGCGAAGAACGAAATCCCAACAAGTAAGAGCAACGAACGGCGCTTAGAGCCGCCGGGAACAGATGGAGGAAACACCATGGCATACCAGACCGTTAATCCGTACGACAACCAGATCGTGGCCACCTTTGACGACCTCACCGATGAGCAGGCCATGGGTCTTCTCGCCCAGGCGCAGAGGACATTTGAGTCATGGAGTCAGACGTCGTTCGCCGAACGTACCGCCGTGTTGACGCGTGCCGCGGCCATCTTCCGCGAACGGTCCGATGAGTTCGCCCGGCTGCTCACCCTCGAGATGGGCAAGCTCTACGCCGAGGCTTTGGGCGAAGTCGAGCTCAGCGCACAGATCTTGGACTACTACGCCGTGAACGCCGAGGCGTTTCTGGCCCCCGAGCCCCTGGACACCGCCAGCTCCGATGACAATGCCATGCTGGTCAGCGCACCGCTGGGAGTGATCCTGGGGGTTCAGCCCTGGAACTTCCCGTACTATCAGCTGGCGCGGGTCGCGGGACCAAACCTGATGGCCGGCAACGTCGTCATCGTCAAGCACGCCTCCAACGTGCCGCAGGCGGCGGCCGCCTTCGAGAAGCTGTTGCTGGAGGCCGGCGCGCCCACGGGTGCCTACACCAATGTGTACGCCACCAAGGATCAGATCAACTTGCTGATCGACGACCCGCGCGTGCGCGGCGTGGCGTTGACCGGCAGCGAGGGTGCCGGCGCGGTCGTGGCCGCCCGGGCGGGCAAGAATCTCAAGAAGTCCACTCTGGAACTGGGCGGGTCCGATGCCTTCATCGCGCTGGCCGACTGTGACCTGGACAAGACCGTCGAGTGGGCCTTGCACGGCCGCGTTTTCAACGGCGGGCAGTGCTGTGTGGCCTCGAAACGGATCATCGTCGCCGACGAGATCGCCGACGAGTTCCTGGCGAAGTTCCAGGTGGCGATGTCCGAACTGAAGGCCGGCGATCCGTTCGACGAGACGACGACGCTCGCCCCAATGTCCAGCCAGCATGCGGCCGACGAGCTGCACGCGCAGATCAACGCTGCCGTGGAAGCGGGCGCGAAGGCGATCCCGTGCGGCGAGCCGGTGCCCACCACCGGCGCGTTCGTGCAGCCGGCGATCCTGACCGACATCGCCCCGGAAAATCCGGCCTACTACCAGGAGTTCTTCGGGCCGGTGGCGCTGTTCTTCCGGGTCAAGGACGAGGACGCAGCCGTGCGGCTGGCCAACGACTCACGCTTCGGGTTGGGTGGATCGGTATTCACCAGCGACGTCGCACGCGGGGTTGAAATCGCCAAGCGAATCGAGACCGGCATGGTGAACATCAACCACCCCGCCCGCCTCAAGGCCGACCTGCCGTTCGGCGGGGTCAAGATCTCGGGCTACGGCCACGAACTCGCCCATCTCGGCATTGAGGAGTTCATCAACAAGAAGCTCATCAACGTCGTCCCGATCGACGCGCCGGCCTGATCACTGCCTGACCTAGAGAACAAGGAACAACAACTCATGCCTGACTTCACCGTGGGGAAATACCTCGCTACCCGGTTGGAACAGATCGGACTCAAGCATTACTTCATGGTCCCCGGGGACTACAACCTGACCCTGCTCGATGAACTGCTGGAAAACGAGAACCTCGAGCAGATCGGGTGCTGCAACGAGCTCAATGCGGCCTACGCCGCCGAGGGCTACGCCCGGGTCAACGGCGCCGGAGCGGTGCTCACCACCTTCAACGTCGGTGCGTTCTCCGCGCTCAACGGGGTGGCCGGCGCCTACGCCGAACGCCTTCCGGTGATCGTGGTTTCCTCGGGGCCCAATACCAATGACGTGGGCTCCAATCACGTCCTGCACCACACCATGGACAACGGCGACCTGGCCGATCAGTACGAGATTTTCCGGAAGGTGACCTGCAAGGCGGTGCGGATCGTCCACCCCGACACCGCACCTGCCCTCATCGACGAGGCGATCAGCGCGGCGCTGCGCGAGCGCAAGCCCGCCTACATCGAGATCCCGTGCAACCTGTCGGCCGCGCCGTGTTCTGAGCCGGCGCCGTTCGACACGCTGCCGGCCTGGGAACCCAGCAACGCGCGGATGCTGACCGACGCCGTCGGGCGGGCCAGCGACCTTGTGCAGCAGGCGAAGAAGCCAATTCTGTTGGCCGGGGTGCACCTGCGCGCGCACGGTGCGATCGACGCCTTCCGGGAACTGGCCGAGACGCTGGGTTGCGCGGTGGCGGTGATGCCCAACGCCAAGGGCTTCTTCCCCGAAGACCATCCGCAATACGTCGGCATCTACTGGGGCGAGGTGAGCAGCCCGCAGTGTCAGGCCATCGTCGACTGGGCCGACCTCATCGTGGCGGCGGGGGCAGTATTCAACGACTACACCACGGTGGGGTGGAGCGCACAGCCGGCGCGCGGGCGGCTCATCAGTGCCGAGCCCCGGAAGGTGCAGTTGCCCGACGCCGAATACCACGGCGTGGCGCTGGCCGAGTTCCTAACCGATCTGGCCAAGAAAGTCCCGACCAATGCCGCGACACTGACCCAATACCACCGGCTCCACCGGACCACGTCCGCCCCTGTGGCGGCCGCGGACGTCGACCCCACCGCGCCGCTGAGCCGGGTCGAGATGTGGCGCCAGATCGAGCAAGACCTCGACGCGAAGACCACGCTGCTGGTGGAAACCGGTGACTCCTGGCTCAACGGCATGTACACCCGGCTGCCCGGCGGCGCCCGCTTCGAGATCGAGATGCAGTACGGCTCGATCGGCTGGTCGGTGCCGGCCAGCTTCGGCTACGCCAAAGGCCTGGAGCCCGACCGGCGCCTGGTCTCGGTGATCGGCGACGGATCGTTTCAGCTGACCGCACAGGAAGTGTCCAACATGATCCGCCACGGCCAAGAGATCCTGATCTTCCTGGTCAACAATCGCGGATACGTGATCGAGTCGGCAATCCACGACGGTCCATACAACTACTACAAGAACTGGGACTACGCCGGCCTCATCGACGTGTTCAACGCGGGAGAGGGCGGCGGGCTCGGCTTGGTCGCCAGCACCGCTGGAGAACTGGCCGAGGCGATCAGCACGGCACACGCCCACAACGGCGGCCCCGTTTTGATCGAGTGCCGAATCCCCAACGACGACGCCAGCCCTGAGCTCATCTCGTGGGGATCCAAGGTGGCTCGCGTCAACGGCCGACCCGACCCGCGATTCTAAAGGAGGGAATCGACAGGCCGTTTGCCAACCGCGACGATCCTCCCGCCAACCGTCCGGCGGGAGGATCGTCGCTGGTTGGGCTTGGCAATCGAGTGGAAACCATTGGCTCACAGCCTCTTCAGCCCGGCCGGCAGGCGCTTGGCGGAAAGCTAGCTTTGCTGGGCCAAGTCGTCGACGGACCCCGGGCAGAAGAACCGGCGCAGCTCGATATGGACGCTCTGGCCGGTGTCAACGACTACGCCCCCGTTCGGCCGTCGTGGAACTCCGGCGGCATAGCGTTTCGCCTCTGTATCGATCGGTGGCCGATGCCTGCGCGCTTGGGATGGCGACCTGCAGCCGAGGGCAATCTGGTTGGATCCCGCTTCGGCGACGCAGGGGCCGATCTGCCGGTGCTGCTGTTGGATGAGCCGTAAGCAGAGCGCGGTCAGTCGACTTCTCCCCGGCGCTTAGTGGAGATGCGTCGATTCACCTGTCCGCGAGCGCTTGGTGTACCGAGCCCACCACGACCGCCCCGTCGCCCACGGCTGAGGCGACCCGTTTGAGGGATCCGCATCGCACATCGCCGACGGCGAAGATGCCTGGGCAGCTGGTGACCAGCGGATGGGCCAAGGTGTGGGCCCAACCAGGTTCATCGGGACGGACCGAATCACCCGTAAGCACGAATCCCTTGTCGTCCAGAGCGACAGCGCCGTTGAGCCACTCGGTGTTCGGCGCGGCGCCGAGCATGAGAAAGACGTTGGGAATGTTGCGCGTTTGCGACTCACCGGTGAGCCGGTTGCGCCACGTCGCAGCATCGACATGGCGGTCGCCGATCAGCGCTGCGATCTCGGTATGCGGGTGCACGGTGATGCGTTCGGGCGCGGCCTCGATGCGGCTCACGAGGTACTCGGACATGGTGGACGCCAAGCCGGCACCACGCACCACGATGTGCACATGGGCGGCGTGACGCGACAGGAAGACCGCCGCCTGCCCCGCGGAATTACCACCGCCTACCACAATCGCTTCCTCGCCGTCGCAGAGCGCCGCTTCGATGGCGGTGGCCGCGTAGTGCACACCGGCGCCTTCGAATCGAGCAATGTCGGCCAGCGGAAGGCTGCGGTAACGCGCACCGGTGGCCAACACGACCGTGTGCCCGCGAATGACGGTGCCGTCATCGAGTTCGAGTGCGTACGGCCGCGAATCGGTACGCAGTCGCACTACCTCACGAGGCACGACGATGTGTGCACCGAACTTCTGGGCCTGGACGTGGGCATAATGTGCTAAGTCTGCGCCCGATATTCCCAAGGGAAACCCGAGGTAGTTCTCGATGCGCGAACTTGTCGAGGCCTGACCTCCTGGCGCATGGGCTTCCACAACGACCGTGTCCAGGCCTTCCGACGCGGAATACACCGCCGCGGCAAGGCCCGCCGGCCCGCCTCCGACCACGACCACGTCGGCCACGTGCCCGGGATGAAGAGACTCGGCAATCCCGAGAGTGTCGCCGAGTTCACGCGCTGTTGGGGACACCACCGCCCGGCCGCCGCCGCAGAGCACGACGGGCGTGTCATCGATCGTCAGGCCCAGCTCCGCCAGCTGTGATGCCGCCTCGGAGTCGACTTCGGGATGGGCGAGAAGGTACGGGTGGCGATTGCGAGTCAAGAACTGCTGCAGTTGCAGTGACTCCGCCTGCCGTCGAGGGGCGATGATCTGCACCGCTGTATGACCGTGAAGTATCAAGCCGTCGCGGCGCAGAATGAACGCCCGCATCACCACATTGGCGATGTCGGGCTCAGCGGCCAGCAGCCGACGGAACTGGGGTGGACTTAGACGTGCGACGCTGCCGTCGGCGCCCATGCGGGCGCCGACGATTACCGCTCGGTCGTTGAAAATTGCCAATTCCCCCGCGAATTGGTGCTCTTGGTGCGTGTACATAATGCGCTCGGCGCTGCCGCGTGATTCATAGACTTCGACGAATCCGTCGAGGACAAGAAAGAAGTCCACCCGCCGATCGCCACACTCGAAAAGCGCCGTGCCGCGCGCAAGCGGCTGCACCACACCAAAGGCAACGACTCGCTCAACCTGATCTGGTGTCAGCCGCGGGAAAGTCTCTGTGCGCCGAGCATAGGGGTCAGACGGATCCAACGCGGGGCTCGCGGCGAAAGATCGCGACCACTCTTTCTCGATCGTCATCGTTGACGCCGTCTTCGACGAATGCTCATGACCGTCGCGTTAGACACGGGTTCCGGCCGTGTGGGCTGACCGTCGTGTTCACAGCGCGGGCACTCCCCTCTATCGGTTGACATGACGTTCCTTCCCTGAGATCACTGATTTTGCAGATGATTACGGCGCGACCCTCGGGTCAGTGCGCGTCTGGTCCCGAGGATGTCTCAACCAATGGCTCAAGTCGTTGGCGCCAGCACCAATTGCGATACGTTGTCAGCAGGTACTCGGAGGGGGATGCGAAGCGAAGAGTGCCAGCGCATTGGCGATTCCGCTGATCGTGGTGTCCAGCGACGGAACGAGGTAGTCGATCATCAGCGCCGAGCACTCGCTGTGGCGAAGCTTCCCGGCGTCGGCGGCGGCGAGGATGTCATGACCCATGCTGCCGCGGATCACCGACCGGTGGCGCACCACGTCGTTGGAGAAGCGCAGCATCTGCAGGCTGGCCGGCACCGACTTGAGGGCATAGCGATTCAGCGGGCCAAGCACATCGAATGTGGCTCCGCCCCAACGCAACAGGTGCTGGCGGCGGTGCTCCGGCCAGACGACGAGATCGGGCACCACGGAAAGCGGCAGCGCCGTCGCCAGATCCGTGACACCGTCCACGTGTTGACGTCGCACGGCCCCCGCGACCAGCTGCTCGGCTTGGTGGGTTACGACGTCACTCATCGTCCGCAAGGCCCGTGGCAGGAGCCGGTGCGCGACGAGCTTGCGCCGCTGGTCGTGTTCGTCGCCGTCACTGTTGAGCGTTGTGCCGCGAGATAGCCGGTTGAAGATCCGGTTCAGCCCGACCCCTTCGCCGGAGATGAACGTCGTGTCGTCGCGTAGCACCGCCTTGCACTGGGCGTAGCGCGGAGGGCGTAGACCCGCTGCTTGGTCAGCCATACCACCGGCCGAGTCGCGCAGCCGCGCGTAGTGCGGATGCGGGTCGACGATCGCCGCGTCGCATACAGGTCCGGTTCGTAGGCCGGGACGTCGGCGGGCCTACCATCAGCGCCGGTATCGGCGGGTGACGCGAAAACCGGTACCGCGTTGCAGACTTCGGCCAGGTTGCGGCTGGCGCACAGCACCGTCCGATCCGGTCGCACTACGGCGGCCCTGGCGCGGCCGGCCCGCAACCAGAGGCCCAGGTCCGTGCCGGGATGCGCCGTCACGACCACGGTGCCGCGGCGGACCATCTCGTCTTGCTGGGACGTGGTGAGCGGTGCGGACGTGATGATCGCGAACCTGGCGCCGACGACCTCGTCGAGCCGTTTGCCGTCGGCCAGAACAGGATTCGGGCACAACCGGCCCGCCAGCTGCCGTCGTCCGGATGATTTCACGACCAGCTCACTGCTGTGCAACGCGGGCGTCGTGCTGTCGACGATCTTCTCCCGCACCCCGGGGATCAGATGCAGGCGCGGAACCACCACTCGGCGGAGGAGGTTGCCCACCTCGCCACCCGCGGTCATCGCCGCGCCCATCGCGAGCGCGAACCGGATCATGTACCGCGCGTGCGGTATGCGCTCCTGCTCATAGGTGTCAAGGACAGTCTCCGGCAACCATCCGTTGACCACGCCGGCAAGCTTCCACGTGAGGTTCGTCGCGTCGCGCAGGCCCGCGCCCATGCCCTGGCCGATGAACGGTGGTGTCAGGTGGGCGGCGTCGCCAAGGATGAACATGTTGCCACGGTGCCAGCGGTTCGCCACCTGTGCGCGGAACGTGTACTCGGCGACGCGCACGAGCTCCAGCTGTTCTGGCGCAACGCCTTCCAGCCATGGTCGGATCAGCGGGTAGAGCGCCGCCATGGTGCTGTAGTCGTCGGCCGTCTCGTCCGGCAGCAGCCGGAACTCCCACCGGTAGCGGGTGTCGCCGATCCGCATGTAGGTGGCCGCTCGATGCGGATCGCAGACCTGGTGGACGACCTCCCGCTGGTTCAGCTCTGCGGCCGTCGCCACATCGACCACCAGCCAACGCTGCTGAAATTTCAAGTCCTCCATGCAGGCGCCGATCGCGGCGCGGACCAGGCTGTTGGCCCCGTCGCAGCCGAGCACATATCTCGTCTCCACCCGGTGCTCTTCGCCGCTGACCCGATCGGTGAACGCGACCTGCGCTCTGTCAGCGCCGATCTGAACGACTTCGGTCACCTCGGCATTGCCCCGAAGGACGGCGTGCGGGTAACGCTTCAGGTTCGCCCGCAGCAGCGCCTCCAACTCCGGCTGGTCGAACATGTTCGCCTGCGGAAAACCGTTGGCGCTTTCGGCGCACTCCCGGTGAAACTGCGCCATGACCCGCATGTTCCGGTCCCGCAGCTGCAGACCCCGCGCGGGTCGGGAGATCGCCGCGAACTCATCAGCAATGCCCAGTCCGGCCAGTAACCGGTAGATTTCGTCGTCCAGATGAACGGCACGCGGCTGCGGGTAGACGTCCGCCCAGCGGTCGAGGACCAGGCAGTCGACGCCGTACTGCGCAAGCTTTGTCGCCGCGGTGATCCCGGTCGGCCCCGCGCCGACGATCACCACCGGGACGAAGCCGGGATCGTCGTTCATGCGTACCTGACCCGGTTGCGCTGCGTGCCGAGATCGATCTTGCCGTCGTCGGTGGCGATGCTCGCCTCGACGACATCGCCGTCGTGCAGGTACTTGGTGTTCTTGGCCTGGCCGGAGAAGAACATCTTCCACTTGAGGTCGTCGGGCAGCAGACCCACGAGCTTCTGCACCGGCTTCGGCGGCGCAGACAGGGCCGTCCCGACGGGGGTGCCGGTCATCACCAGGTCGCCGGCGGACAGCTGCTGGAAACGCGCCAACCCGCTGAGTGCCTCGACAGGGCGATAGATCATGTCGCCGTCGACCGTGCTGTTCTGGCGCAGTTCGCCGTTGACCCGCAATTGCAGGCGCAGCTCGCCGAAACGGTTGAGCTCCTCGGCGTCCAGCAGCACCAGCGCCGGCCCGACGGGTGTGAACGTCGGATACGACTTGGATTCGTAGAACTGCGTTTTCGTCAGTTGCACGTCGCGCGCCGACACGTCGTTGGTCACCACCAGACCGCAGACATAGTCGGCCAGGTTGTCGGCGGTGATCGTCGTGCCCACCGGAACGTCGCGGCCGATGCACCAGACCGATCTCCACCTCGTAGTCGAGCAGGCGCACATGCTCCGGCTTGACGATGTCGTCGGCGGGGCCGGTGATCGACCCCGATGCCTTGCGGAAGAACGTGAGCGGCACCTTTTTCGGGTCCCCTCCGGTGTCCTCGACGTGGGATGCGAAGTTGGTCATCTGCGCGACGACGCGGCACGGCGCGGTTACCGGTGACAGCAACTCGAGGCTGCTCACCGGCGCCGTCTCGGTGCTCGCGGCGGCCCGATCGATCGCCGGGCGGTCGGCCAGCAGCTGCGCCGTCGTCGCCGCGTCGGTGTCGACCTTGGCCACGGCGTCAGCCGTGCCCGCCCACCAGGCGTCGGCGGTGCGATAGATGGAAATGCTCATGAACGTGCCACTTTCAGAAGTCCCCGCAGGCGGGTGATGTCGAATTCGTTGTCGTCACGGATCGCGGTCAGCATCGACCGCACCTCGCGAACTGCTTCCCGGCTCGGTGCGATGCCGAGAAAATCCTTGGTGGCCGGTGGGCCCCACTGCGCCAGACCCGAGGCGGTGAACGGCGCCCATCCCGGCTCGAGCGTGTTGTCGAACATGTCCCCGTCGGCGAAGTGCTCGACCAGGAAACCGTCGGGATCACGCCAGTAGTCGAAGATCTGACTGCCCTGGATATGCCTGCCGATCCCCCACGACCGGTGATAGCCCAACTCGCGCAGGTATTCGCCGCCCGCCGCAATCGCGTCCAGATCGCATGTCTGATAGGCGGAGTGCACATAGCGGTTCGACGGGCCCAACGCCAGCGCCAGTGTGTGGTGGTCGGCGGGCGTCGATCCGCGGTCGCACCGGATGAAGCTCATCGTCGGGCCGCGGTCGCGCTGGCCGGGGTAGTACATGAAGTCGCTGACGATCAAACCCGAGGTGGTCGAGGTACCAGTCCAGTGTCTGGAGGTACTTGGTGCTCTGCAGTACGACATGACCCAACCTCTGCACCCGGGCCGGTTCGCGCGGCGGGCGCTGGGTGGCGTTGGTGCGGCGCAGCTCGTGCCCGAAGTTGAAGGTGTGCGGCTGTTGCGCGGGCAGCTCGGCCAACTCGTGCATCCCGGCGACCACGCGGACCGGAATCCCGCTGGGATCGGTCAGTTCTACCGCGACCCCGCCGATGGCCTCTGGCAGCGTGCGGGTCGTCCTTCCGGTCGCGCTGGCGAGCCGCTCGACGTCGGCCTTGTCCTGTGCGGCGAACGCTGGGCCCACGAACCGCGAATGCGTTCCGCGGCGGACGATCACGCACGTCGAGCCGGCGTCCGTTCCGCGAAGGTGAAGCTCGTCGGCGGTGTGCAGCACGGTGGTGAAGCCGAACGCCCGCGCGAAGGCTTCCGCGCGGACCAGGTCTGGTTTCTCGAATTCCAGCCAGGCCAGATCGCGGACTTTGATCAGGGGGTTGCGGGAGCGCCCGGGGTGCTCTCCGCGCAGGGCGCCCTGCTCGCTGTGCAGGTCTTTGTGTGCGTCGACATGCGTTTCCACGGGGTCTCCTCGTTGACTGACGATATCGTCACTTACTGGACGCCCCGCTGTCAAGTCTTTCTGACGAATTTCTCAATATTGATGTTTTCTGCTAATATCGGCGCATGACCGAGGCGCAACCAGTCGCCGACAACCGCCTGGAACGGCGCAAGATACGCACCCGTGCGGCACTCATCCGCGCCGCGCAGACTTTTGTCGCGGCCGGCAAATTCAACGTGCCGGTACTCGAGATCACCCAGGCCGCGGATGTCGGGATGGGTTCGTTCTACAACCACTTCGACAGTAAGGAAGAGCTGTTCCAGGCGGCGGTCAACGAGGTACTCGACGAACTCGGCGCGATACTGGACAAGCTCACCGGCGAAGGCGAGGATCCGGCGGAGACTTTCGCCCGAAGTTTCCGGTTGGTCGGGCAACTGTTCAGGCGGCGCCCAGAGATGTCCAGGGTGCTTCTCAACACCGGGTTGACCTTGATCTCCGCCGACCGCGGGCTCGCGCCGCGGGCTCTGCGCGACATTGACGCTGCGACGCGGGCAGGCCGATTCTCGGTCGACGACCCCATGCTCGCGCTGGCGGTCGCCGGTGGCGCGTTGATGGGGCTCGGTCAGTTGCTGCACGACCAGCCGGAGCGTGACGACGCCGAGACCGCCGACCGGGTGACCCGCGACGTGCTGATCATGTTCGGCTTGCCTGCCGACGAGGCCGCGGAGATCTGCCGTCGACCGCTGCCTGACCTCGACGAGCTGACCAAGCCTGACTCCGCGGCGTGATCCGTATCGACACGCTGTTGGTCGCCAGGTTATGAGACTTGCCCTCGAGTGCCGAGGTCTCTAAGTGCGGCTTGTCCGGCGTTGGCGCCGCACATACCGTGTGCGCCGGGGCCGGGTGGCGTGGCGGCCGAGCAGATGTACATACCCGGTACACCAATGCGATACGGCGACAGCGTGATTCGCGGGCCGAATACCAACTGGCGAAAATCCTGGCGCGGTCATGATGTCGCCGCCGACGAAGTTGGGATTGTGTGCGGCAAATTGTGTTGTGGTGCTGACGGTTTGGCTGATGACGCGGTCGCGGAATCCCGGGGCGAATCGCTCGATCTGGGCGACGATGGCCGCGGTGGCATCGCCGATGTAGCCGTTGGACACGTGCGCGTAGGCCCATACGGGGTGGATGTTGCCGACCGAGCGCTGTGGATCGGCTAGATACTGTTGTCCGACAAGGACGAAAGGCCGCTCCGGCATGCGACCGGCGTGCACGTCCCGCTCGGTGGCGGCCAGTTCGGCGTATGTTCCCGCCAGGTGGACCGTGCCGGCGCGGCGCGCGGCCGCGTTTGTCCACGGGACGCCGTCCTCGACGGCGAAGTCCACCTTGAACGCTCCGGGCCCGCGGCGAAAACGCCGGTAGCCGCGCGCGATTCGGGACGGCAGCCGATCGGCGAGAATACCGGCGACGGCCTCAGGTGCGAGGTCGAACATCGTCACATCGGCGGGCGGCAGCTGGCTGGCCGTGTCGATGCGCACGCCAGTTTCGACCTTGCCGCCCAGGTCGGCCAACAGCGCTGCGATCGCGTTGGTGATCGATTGCGAACCGCCGGCCGCGACCGGCCACCCGTGACGATGCCCCGCGGTGAGGATGCCCAGCCCGATCGCCGAGGTCATCGGATAGTGCAGTGGCCGAAAGGCGTGCGCCGCAACCCCTCCGAACAGCGCCCGCGCCTCAGTGGTACGGAACCACCTGGCGATAGTGGATGCGGGCAGCACGGTCGGCGCGCCGAACCGCGCCAGCGTCAACGGGTGGTGCGGCACCCTCAGCAACGGCCCCATGATGTCGTCGGATAGCGCGTCGAACCGTTTGGACGTCCGGGAGAACAGCCCGCGCCACCGCCAGTGGTCGATCCCGAGCCCATCGGCGGTGGCCTCCACCGAGCGGTAGAGCGCGGCCGCCCGCCCGTCGTCAAGGGGATGCACGCAGTCGATTTCCGGCAGGCGCCATGTCAGCCCGTAACGCTCCAGCCCGAGACCGGTCAGAAACGGTGACCCGACGGCCATCGGATGGATCGCCGAGCAGTGGTCGTGCAGCAGGCCCGGAAGAATCGCCTCACTGGTGCGGGTGCCCCCGCCGATCTCGTCGGCGGCTTCCAGCACGGTCACGTCCACGCCGGCCTTGGCGAGGGTCACCGCGGCGGCCAGACCGTTGGGTCCGGCGCCGACGACGATCGCCGTGCTCATGCCACTGCGGGGTACGGAGGTGTCGGCTCACGCTTGCCGGCCAGCGACCACGTGACGTGGGTGGGGATCGGACCGTTGGGCAGCCATGGCTGCTCCTTGACCGCGTCGGACACCTTCCAGGTGCCGCGTTCGATGACGCCGAGGGCCGCGTCGATGACCTTGTAGTGCTGCACCTTGCTACCCCAACCCTGCGACTCTACCCAGACGACGACCAGTTCCCCCGGCTCGAACGCCGCCTGCCGCTGCACCGCGGCGATGAGGTCCTCGTCGTGCAGGTGCCCGTCGCCGAAATTGAAGCCGATCAGTGAGTTGCAGACGAATTCGGCCTCTCGCACGGTGCGTGCGTCGACGTCGGGCAGCGTCCTCAATAGCACCGAAAAGAGTCCACGACCCTGGCTGTGCATCGTGCGCCAGGCGATGGCGCGCTGCAACGTGATTTCGGCCCACTGCGGTTCGTACCCGAAGGCGATGAACTGGTCGATCTGGTTGCGGGCGGTGCGCGTGACCTTGTTCAGCTTCGACTCCGCCCCCGGAGCGAACGCCCACACCGCCGAGGCCCAGTTGCCGGCGTATTGGCGCATCGACGGCAGGAACGACACCTTGTCGGGCCGGAAATTGCCCAGGATCGGGAAGAAAATCAGCGCGGCAACGATCGAAGCCGTCAGCCACGGCGACGACATGTTCGACACGGCATACCCGTGCCAGGTCGGGAAGCCGAGGAACAAGAAAATCGTTGCGTAGGCGAATAGAACGTTCCACTCCAACGGGACCGCCAGCGGGAAGGTCGAGATGATGAACAGGTGGAAGGCCACCATCACGACTACCGCCGTCACCGTCAACCACTTGTTCGTCGAGAGCAACAGCACCAGCGGGGCGGCGATCTCCACGGTGGTGCCGAGCACGTGGGCCATGAAGTGGGCGGCCCGCGATGGCCGCAGATCGCGTGGGAAGTCGCGGTAATGCGCCCGCTTGACCCACTTGAACGGCATACAGGGGCTGTTGCTGACCATCGGCGGGATGACGTTGGCGAAGTGTTTGCCGAACTTTGACACACCGGCACCGATCCACACCACGACAATCAACAGCTTCAGCGCGATGATCATGTCCACGAACGGCAGCACGGTGAAGAAGAACAGCGCCGGCAGGTACTGTTCACCCCGCGCAGCGAGGAAGACGATCTTGTCGCGAAGGCCGTTCAACACCAGCAACACGATCGGCGCGATCAGCAGCGTCGGGTCGACGAGCCCGGATGTGTTGTGCGGCAAAGCTTGTGACAATGAGTCGCTGTGTACTCCGGAGGACAACAGCGCGACGGCGACGCTGATCAGCAATGCGAAGTAGAGGATCCCGTCGAACCACGTGCGGCGGTCACCGTCGGTGAACGGCACCCACTTCCACGGCCGCAACCGGATGGTGCCTGAACGGAGCCAGAACAGGATGCCGCCCGTCATCGGCTTGACCTTGCCGGCCAACGGACCCCAAGATCCGGCGACGCCGATCGCCTCGAGCAGCACCGTCCACAGGACCGCTTTCTGATAAACGATCGGCTGGTTCCACCACTCCGCGACATGCCAGAACGCCGGCAGACCCGACGTCACCGTCGCGACGAACACGCCACCGAGGGCGTAGACGAGCACGAGCTTCGCGATGTAGATCGCATGCACCATGCGCGGAGACCCGAAGCCGTTATCGGTCCAGTGCTGCGCAAGGAAACGCATCCGTTCCATAAGCGGCTTGGCCAAGAAGGTGTCCGGATCGACCGGGGGAAACTCCGGCTTGGTGAAACTCATGATCAGCTCCCGTTAGTCGATGTGGCTTTGAGCGAGTCGGCTGGTTGCCGACGCAAATCGGGTTTCTTGATCTTCCCGACGGCGTTCTTCGGCAGGTTATCGAGGATCGTGATGTCAGCTGGCCGTTTGTATTTCGCGAGGTGCTCCGCGATGTGATCGCGAATCGTCTCCACACTGACTGTCGTGCCGGGGTGGGTGGAGACGTACAGCACCGGCACCTCGCCGTAGGTGGGGTCGGGGCGTCCGACCACGGCGGCCTCGGCGATCTGCGGCAGCTGGTGGACGACGACCTCGATCTCCCGGGGATAGATGTTCTCGCCGCCGCGGATGATCATGTCCTTGGCCCGGTCGACCAGGACCAGGTAACCGTCTTCATCGAGGTGACCGATGTCGCCGGTGTGCAACCAGCCGTCGACGACGGTCTTCGCCGTCTCCTCGGGCAGATTCAGGTACCCGCGCATCACGTTGGCGCCCTTGATTATTACCTCACCGGCCTCACCGTCGGGTACCGGGCGCCCTGCGGTGTCGACGATTCGGATGGTCTGTCCAGGCATTGGCAGCCCTACCGTCCCCGGTTTGCGGGGCCCGTCCAGCGGGTTGACCGCACTGGCGCAGGTGCCCTCCGACAACCCGTACCCCTCGATGATGGGGATGCCGTAGCGTGATTCGAATCGTTCCAGCAACTCGACGCTGGCCGGCGCGGCGCCGCAGACGGCAAACCGTACCGATGACGTGTCGGGCTGCACCTCGTCGGACAGACCGCACAACATCGTGTAAATGGTTGGCACCGCCGAGAAATACGTCGCCCGACTCTGCTCAATGCTGACGAAGAATGTCTTTGGGTCGAAGCGTCCGGCCACCGTTGCCCGGCCGCCGGCCAGCAGCGGCGACAGCGTCCCGACGACGATCCCGTTGACGTGAAACAGCGGCAGGATCAACAAGCTGTGGTCGTCGCGGGTCAACCTGAAGCCCTCAATGACGCTGCGGCACATGGCGTTCAGGTTCGCGTGGTCGAGCATCACGCCCTTGGGGCGGCCCGTGGTGCCGCTGGTGTAAATCAGCAACGCCAGTGACTCGTCGTCACGGCGCGCCGTGTCGGTTGCGGGCGGCTCGCACTGGTGTATCTCGTCGGCGATCAGTACCTTGGCGCCGGCGTCGGCAAGCTGATAGCTCACCTCGCGAGGTGATAGCGAGGGGATGACCGGCGTCACGGCGGCACCCAACCGCCACGTGGCGAACATCGACACCACGAAATCGACGGTGTTCGGCATCTTGATCGCCACCACGTCACCTGCCGACACGCCATGGCTGCGCAGCGTCGCGGCGGCACGCTTGACGGCGTCGAGGAACTCGGCGTTGTTCAGGTCGCTCTTGTCGTCCGCGACAGCGGCACCCCTCGGATCGTGCGCCGCGCGCTGATCGGGCAAGGCCGACAAATCCATGTGAATCCCTTCGAACGGACTACTCGTGCGACGGCAACACTAGGCACCCCGACACAAAACAGCATGGTCTGCATCGCTGAAATGCCAGGAACCATTTGTCGGCCGGAGACAACTCGAGCGCGCATTCGGCCCACAAGCGGGTGGGGGAGATCTACCGTCATGATGTGGCTAGCGGCACAGACACCGATGTCGACCGCTGTGTCCGCCAGATCGCTGGTGGGCTCCAGCAACGGCTGGGCGAATTGACGGCCGCCATTCAGCGTCTACTGCAGGACGAGATCCCCGAGCTTGCCCAGGATGCGCAGAGCATCGAACTGTTGGGCGCCAGCGTCGGAGGCAACGTCGACACCGTGCTGCACGCGATGCACTACGGGATCGACGTGCAGCGCGTCGAGGCGCCGACCGCAGCGATGGGGTACGCCCGGCGGTTGGCCCAGCATGGCGTGCCGGTGCACGGGTTGGTGCGTGCCTACCGGGTCGGTCAGCGGCGCATGAATGAACTCGTCTTCGCCGAGGTCCAGGCGACCGACATGGAGCCGATGGTCAGGGTGGCCGTGCTTGAGAAGATGTCGACGATCATGTTCGCGTACATCGATTGGATGTCACAGCAAGTCGTCGAAGTGTACGAGGAGGAGCGCGAACGCTGGCTGGAGAATCAGAACAGCCTTCGCGCGTTGCGTGTGCGCGAGATTCTGGCCGCCAAGACACCTGTTGACGTCGACGCCGCGTCGACGACGATCCGCTATCCGTTGCACTGGCATCATCTGGCGGTTGTGGCCTGGTACCCCGATGCCGGCAGCGACGGCAACGAACTGCTCCGGCTGCAACGCTTCCTGCGAGATATCGGCCAGGCCGCCGGGGCGGCGGCGAGCCCACTGTTCGTGGCCGCCGACGCGGTGTGCGGCTGGGGATGGCTGCCCTTCCGCGCCGCCGCACCCGAAGCGGTCGACAAAGCCCGCCAGTTCGCGGCCACCCATGCCGACTCGACCAGTGTGGGCATCGGCTCGATGGCGGCGGGCGTCGGCGGATTTCGACGATCGCATCGCCGGGCGCTGGCCGCGCGGGCGGTGGCGGCCGCGCGCGAGCCGCACAAACCGACTGTGGTCGCCGCGGACGATCCCGGCGTGTTGATCGCCGCCATGCTGGGCGGGGACATCACCGAGGCCCGTGAGTGGGTGGCCGAAGTGCTCGCCGACCTGGCCGTCGACAACGAGAGCGATGCCCGGCTGCGCGAGACGTTGCTCGTCTTGATGTCCAGCGACGGCAGCTACAAGCTCGCTGCTGAGCGGCTCAACTTGCATTCGAACACGGTCAAATACCGGGTCGGGCGGGCCGTCGCCCGGCGGGGGCGCGAGATCGGCGCCGACCGGCTTGACGTCGAACTGGCCCTGCTGCTGTGCCACTGGTACGGCAGCGCGGTTACCCAGCAGCGCCCCGGATAGCAACGGCCGGCCGGGTTGGTTGTCGCCGCGCCACAACCTACCCGCGGGTATTGGTCCCACGCGGACGATGGCGATGCTCGCTACCTACCTCTAACCTGAGCCTCGCACCCGGCAACGACGCCGACGAAGTGAAATCCAAAGCAACCGAAGGCGATCGTCGATGTCAAGCCCAGACGTTCAGCATCCGGCTGAAATTGCTACTCCACATGATTTGCTGCTGACCGGTTCGGCGCTCGGTGTCGCGAGCGGGATGATGCCAGACACATCGTGGGCCAGGTTCGGCTTGAATCTGGCGCGCCGCCCGGGCGTCATCGCCGAACGGGTGGGGTCGTTCGGGCGCGAGCTCGCTTCGATCGCGACGGGCTCATCGGATCGCGCTCCGGCCAAGGCCGACAAGCGATTCAGCGATCCGGCATGGTCGGGCAGCCCACTGCTCAAGCGTTCGATGCAGGCGTACTTGGCCGCCGCCGAGCTCGTCGACAGCCTGTTCGCCGACGCGGAACTCGATTGGCGCGACGCTGAACGAATCCGATTCGTGCTCGACGTCGTCATGGAAGGGCTCGCACCGAGCAACAACCCGTTGATCAGCCCGTTGGGCTGGAAGGCGATCATCGACACCGGTGGTCTGAGCATCGCTCGAGGGGTGCGACGCTTCCTGCAGCGATATGGCTGTGCCGCCGCGGATTCCGTCGATGGTGGAGCCCGACGCATTCACGGTCGGAGAGGATCTCGCCGTCACGCCCGGAGCGGTCGTGTACCGCAACGAGGTGTTCGAACTCATCCAGTACACACCTCAAACCGAGAAGGTGTGGACGGTGCCGCTGCTGATGGTGCCGCCGGTGATCAACAAGTTCTACATCTTGGACATCGCCCGAGGTCGGAGCATGGTGGAGTACCTCCTGCGCCAGGGCCACCAGGTTTTCGCCATCTCGTGGCGCAATCCAACTGCGGCGCAACGGTCCTGGGGCTGCGACACGTACGGTGGCGCGATCGTCGACGCGCTGGACACTATCCAGAACAGCGACGGGCTCGCAGAGCGCTCATGTTCAGGCGTCGTGCTCGGGCGGAATTCTGGCGGCCATGACCGCCGCGCATCTGAGTGCGATGGGCGAGGCTGCAGCGCATCGCCAGCCTGACGTTGATGGTGACGGTCCTGGATCAGGGAGCGGGAAGGCTTGGCCGCGGCCGTCGATGAGACGACGGCCAAACTCGCGATCGCGATGTCGGCGCGCAAGGGCTACCTCGACGGCCGAGCGCTGGCCGAGGTGTTCGCGTGGCTGCGGCCCGACCGACCTGGTGTGGCGGTACTGGGTCAACAACTATCTGCAGGGCCGGTCACCGGCGCCGTTTGACGTGCTGTTCTGGAACGCCGACACCACGCGCATGCCGGCGGCGCTGCATCGCGAGATGGTGATGATGGGCCTGCAGAACGCGTTGGCCGAACCGGGGGCGGTGCGCATGCTCGGCACCCCGGTGGACCTAGGCACGGTCACGGCGGATACCTACGTTATCGCCGGGGTCGCCGACCACATCTCGCCCTGGCAGGCCTGCTATCGCAGCGCGAGGATGCTGGGAAGCAAAGATCGTGCGGTTCATCCTGTCGATCGAGCGGACACATCGCCGCGCTGGTCAATCCGCCCGGGAACCCGAAGGCCTCCTACCGCGCAGGAAACGTCGACGAACGCGACCCGACACGTTGGGCGGCGTCGGCGGAAACGCACAGGCGATTCCTGGTGGCCCGACTTCTCGGCGTGGTTGGCGCAGCGCGGCGGCGAGCAGAAGCCGGCGCCGACGGTGCTCGGCGGTGACGGCCTGGCGGCGCTGGGTCCGGCGCCGGGCAGCTACGTTCATGAACGTTGACCGCCTCGCGGTGTTGCCGATCCGGCTCCTTGCGGCATTGGAGTGCAGCTTCGCCTGTGTCGGCTGCGCAGCATCGGCGAGCGCCGATGTGTTCGCCGCCGCGAGATCGCACCTGCTACGGGTGACGGCCGGTCCGCGGCCCCCGACGCGCCCGGAGGACATCGCCGATGTCATAGTGCTCTCCCGAGGGCGCAAGCATGAACGATGAAAACCTGATCGCGGTGCTCGGCCAGCAGATCCGGGTCGACATCCGATCGGGCACCGGAATCCCGTTGGTGCTGTGCAACGGAATCGGGGCAAGCCTTGAAGTTCTCGATCCGTTTGTCGCGCAACTGGATCCGGACACCACCGTGGTGCGCTTCGACGTGCCGGGCTCCGGCGCCTCGCCGGATTCGCCGTTTCCGTACCGGTTCCCGTACTTGGCCGCAGTGCTGGGAATGCTACTGAAGAAGGTCGGGGTCATCGATCGGCGAGCCGGCAGGGCCCAGGTTGACGTCCTGGGACTGTCGTGGGGCGGAGCGCTCGCCCAGCAGTTCGCCTTCCAGAACCCGCGCCGGTGCCGCAGGCTCATCCTGGTATCCACCGGTACCGGTTCGCTGATGATTCCCGGCAAACCGTCGGTGCTGGCGAAGATGTTGACGGCGCGGCGATTCCTGGATCACCGCTATGCCGCCAAGATCGCGCCCGAGATCTACGGCGGGACAGCCCGCAGCGACCCGATGATGATCAAGCGCGTCTTCGACCGCCAGCTGATGGCCGGCTCGCGCGTCGGGTATATGCACCAGCTGCTGGCCGGCGCGGGTTGGACCAGCGTTTTCATGCTGCCGCTCGTCCGGCAGCCCACCTTGATCGTCGCGGGTAGCGACGATCCGATCATCCCGCTGGCCAACGCCAAGATCATGAACCGGCTCTTGCCGAATTCGGCGCTACATATTCACGACGGTGGCCATGTCGAACTCATTGCCAACGCGGCCGAGCAGGCACGGGTGATCGAAGAGTTCCGGCGCAAGGCCTAAGTCACCCGAAGGCCGTCAATCGAATTCGACGGCGAGTTCAAGGCGCCGACGTTGCCGGGCGGCGGCAGGCGCCGAGCACAGGCAAGCGCGGCCGCCAGGTGCGAATGGCGTGTACAACGCTGACACCGATCGGGATGAACAGCGGGGACAACACCAGCAGGAACGTAAGGATGTGCGGGATGTACGACATCTTGATCGGCTCTTCCTCTCCGCCAAGCAGATTGGGAGGAAGTTAGCCCGCCGGGCCGGTGCGCGGCTTCGTCGTCGGGCAACCAACTCTTCGCGCGAGGTTGTTCTGTGGCGACAATGGCGGGTCCCGTTAGCGCCGGGCCACAACCATTCCTGCCGTTTTCGTGTTGCGGGGACGATGGCGACGGGCCGCTATACACCTAATCTGCCCCACATGCAACGCTTCGGTGATCCATCGTTCGACCTCTTCAAGCTATCCGACGAGCACAATGAGCTGCGCGCCGTGCTGCGCGATCTGTGCGAGAAGGAGATCGCCCCGTACGCCGCTGACGTCGACGAGAACTCGCGGTTCCCCGAGGAAGCACTCAAGGTCCTCAATGACACCGGGTTCTCGGCGGTGCACGTCCCCGAGGAGTACGGCGGCCAGGGCGCCGACGCGGTAGCGTGTTGCATTGTTGTCGAGGAGGTCGCGCGGGTGTGCGCATCCTCCTCGCTGATCCCCGGCGTCAACAAGCTCGGCACGATCGGGCTGATCCTCAGTGGCTCAGACGAGTTGAAGAAGCAGGTGCTGCCGACGCTGGCATCGGGCGACGCGATGGCCTCCTACGCGCTGTCGGAACGCGAAGCCGGCAGCGATCCCGCGTCGATGCGCACCCGCGCCCGCGCCGACGGCGACGACTGGGTGCTCAACGGCTCCAAGTGCTGGATCACCAACGGCGGCAAGTCAACCTGGTACACCGTGATGGCGGTGACCGATCCGGACAAGGGCGCCAACGGCATCTCGGCGTTCGTCGTCCACGAAGACGACGAGGGCTTCACGGTCGGCTCCAAGGAGCGCAAGCTCGGCATCAAGGGCTCACCGACCACCGAACTGTATTTCGAGAACTGCCGCATTCCCGGCGACCGCATCATCGGCGAGCCGGGCAGCGGGTTCAAGACCGCGCTGGCCAGCCTCGACCACACCCGACCGACGATCGGCGCGCAGGCCGTCGGCATCGCGCAGGGCGCACTAGACGCGGCGATCGCATACACCAAGGAACGCAAGCAGTTCCGCAGGCCGGTGAGCGACTTCCAGGGCGTGCAGTTCATGCTCGCCGACATGGCGATGAAGGTGGAGGCTGCGCGGTTGATGGTGTACACCGCGGCCGCCCGCGCCGAGCGTGGCGAGCCGGCGCTGAGCTTTATCTCGTCGGCCGCGAAGTGCTTTGCCTCCGACGTCGCGATGGAGGTCACCACCAACGCCGTGCAGCTGTTCGGCGGCGCCGGCTACACCGTCGACTTCCCGGTCGAACGCATGATGCGCGACGCAAAGATCACCCAGATCTACGAGGGCACCAATCAGATTCAGCGCGTCGTCATGGCGCGGGCATTGCTGGCCTGACTCCTCGGGCACGTGCAGCGCCGAGAGCCCGGCGTCGATTCAGTCACCTCTGGATGACTTTCGGTGAGGGGTTCTCGCCAAGCGACGATGATCGTTCCCGTTCGCAGACACTCGCGGCCTGCGCCCAGCGATGGACGGCGCGCATGGAGTTTCGGACGCTGACACGGTATGTGTCGGCCGATCGAGGGGCTTCGGTTCGGGGTTGTGGCAACCATTGCGGCTGCTGGTGGGGGCCGCCCACGCCTGCTCGGACATCAAGAGAGGCGTGGAGCGTCTGCCGCGCATGGACCGTGAGCCGTCGTGATTGGTAGACCTTTGAGCGTCGATCGCGTCGTCGGTGGGGAGGATCGGCGATATCGTGTCATTACAGCAATGGGGGCCAAGCCCCCCGGCTGAGGATAGTGACCGTCGATGGCCGACGCCGACCCGCAGGCAACCCAGCGGGATGTGCTCGCAGACATCCCCGCGGAATTGTGCATCGCTGGATTCGATGATGTCGTCGAAATCGGGCACGGCGGATTCGGGGTGGTCTTTCGCTGCGTTCAGCCGTTGCTGGATCGCGAGGTCGCCATCAAGGTGTTGACCGCCGACTTGGACCCGGACAATGTCGACCGATTCCTTCGCGAGCAGCGCGCGATGGGCCGGCTATCCGGGCATCCCCACATCGTGACCATATTCCAGGTCGGCACCACAGCCGGGGGCCGGCCGTACATCGTGATGCCCTGCCACGACAAGGGCTCGCTGGACGCGCTGATCCGCCGGCACGGTCCGATGGATTGGTGTGAGACCCTGCGCATCGGGGTGAAGCTGGCGGGTGCGCTCGAAGCCGCCCATCGCGCGGGCATACTGCACCGTGACGTGAAGCCGGGCAACGTCCTGCTGACCGAGTACGGCGAACCGCAGTTGACCGACTTCGGTATCGCCAGGATCGCCGGGGGTTTCCAGACCGCGACCGGAGTAATCATCGGTTCACCGGCGTTCACCGCGCCCGAAGTGCTCGCGGGTGCAAGCCCGACGCCCGCATCAGACGTGTACTCACTTGGCGCGACGCTGTTCTGCATGCTGACCGGTCACGCAGCGTTTGAGCGTCGCAGCGGCGAGCAGGTGGTCGCTCAGTTCCTCCGGATCACGTCACAACCGATACCGGATCTGCGCGAGCAGGGACTGCCCGCCGAGGTGGCCGCGGTGATCGAACGGGCGATGGCGCAGGATGCCTCGGCTCGTCCGGCGAGCGCGGCGGCGTTCGGCGACGAGCTCCGTGAGATTCAGCGCACCAACGGTGTGGCCGTCGACGAGATGGCGCGTCCAATCGACTTGAGCGTGGAGGGCCAGCCGGCTGCTGTGGTGCCGTCAACGGTTCGTCGGGATGTCGTCGCCACGCCGACGCCCCCGACGCCGGCCACCAAGTACCGGCCTCCGGTTCCGACTAGATCACTGGTTAGCCGCAACCGGCTCATCGATCTATTCCGTGCGGGCGGTCGCCGGCGAGTTGTCCTCATTCACGCGCCGTCGGGCTTCGGCAAGAGCACGCTGGCGGCTCAGTGGCGAGAAGAGCTCGTGCGCGATGGCGTCGCGGTTGCCTGGCTGACGATCGATGACGACGACAACAACGTTGTGTGGTTCCTGGCGCATCTGTTGGAATCGCTGCGACGGGTCCGTCCAGCTCTGGCCGCGTCGTTGGGGCAGGTGCTCGAGGAGCACGGCGACCACGCCGGCCGCTACGTGTTGACCACGCTCATCGACGAGATTCACGAGGACGACGATCGGATTGCGCTGGTAATAGACGATTGGCACCGCGTGTCTGACCCTGCGACCACCGCCGCTCTCGGGTTCCTGCTCGAGCACGGATGCCACCACATGCAAATCATCGTGACCAGCTGGTCGCGCGCCGGACTGCCGGTGAGCCGATTGCGAATCCAAGACGAATTGGTCGAAATAGACTGCGAGTCAATGCGTTTCAATGACAGTGAGGCGCGGTCATTTCTGAACGACGTCGGTGGGTTGCAGCTGTCGGGCAGCGACGTGGACGCGTTGACCGCATCGACGGACGGGTGGGCCGCCGCGCTGCAGCTGGCGGCACTTTCGCTGCGTGGCGGCGGCGACGCCAACAGCTTGATCGGCCGGCTATCCGGTGCCAGCGATGTGGTCGGCGAGTTCCTGGCGGAGAACGTCGTCGACACTCTGGAACCTGAGCTGCGCGAGTTCCTGCTGGCGACGTCCATCACCGAGCGGACCTGCGGTGGGCTGGCGTCGGTGCTGGCCGGGGTGACGCGCGGGCAGGTGATGCTCGAAGACGTCGAGCGACGCGGTCTGTTCCTTCAGCGCGTGGATGATGACCCGGGCTGGTATCGGTACCACCAGATGTTCGCCGAGTTCCTGCGTGGTCGACTGACGCATGACCGGCCCGACCACCTCGAAGAACTCCACCGCATCGCGTCGGCATGGTTCGCCGATCACGGCTACCTCAACGAGGCCGTCGACCATGCTCTGGCCTACGACCCGATCCGCGCGGTCGACCTTGTCGAGCAGGACGAGACGAACCTGCTCGAGCAGTCGAAGATGACGACCCTGCTCGGGATCGTCAACAAGCTGCCGCCGCAGATAGTGGCTTCGCGGGCACGGCTTCAACTGACCATCGCGTGGGCGAACCTCCTGCTGCAACGACAGGGCCCGATGCAAGCCGCGGTGAACCGGTTTGAAGCCAGCATGACCAACGCAGACCTCGAGGAGACGACACGCGCGGATCTGAAAGCCGAAGCCGACGTGCTGCAAGCGGTCGCGGAAACACACGCCGACCGCACCGAGAACGTGGAAAATCTGGTCGCAGAGGCGATGTCGAGGCCGGACACTCTACATCCGCAGGTGCCCGGGGTGGCCGGAAATATCGCGGCGTTCGCGGCGATCTACCGATTCGACTTCGACACCGCGCACCGACTGCTTGATTGGGCCTCGCCCTACAACGAGATGATGGGTCCTTTCTCCGCCGTCTACGGCCGCTGTTACGGCGGCATCGCCGACAGGTATCGACTCGACATCCCCGCCGCCCTGACGAACTTCCGAGAAGCGTTCGAGATCGCTAGCGGCCTCGGACCGCACTCGCACGCCGTCCGGCTCGCCGGTGCGCTTCTTGGCCAACTTCTCTACGAGACCGGCGACTTGGCCGAGGCCACGCGCCTGCTGGAGGAGAGCTATCAGTTCGGATCCGAAGGCGGCGGCGTGGACTATCTTGCCGCGAGATTTGTGATCGGCGCCCGAATAAGAGCACTACACGGGGATCGGTCCGCGGCGATCGAGCGCCTTGACGCCGGCATGGACGCCGCACAACGGTTGCGGTTGCCGCGGCTCGCGGCCGCCGTCAACAACGAGCGCATCCGGCTCGGAATCCCGATCGCTCCGGCGGCTGCCGCCCGATTGCGCTCGACCCGCACCATTCCGCACAACGATGGAATAGCCACGCTCACAGCAGAACTCGACGAGGATTCAGCTGTGCGCCTGCTGGCGGCCAGCGATTCGCCCGACGATCAGGGGCAGGCATGTAGACGCGCGGCAGATCTTGCCACGGGAATCGACGGCCGGCGCAGACCCCTGGCGGCCCTGCAGGCCGAGCTGCTCCTGATCGAAACTCTCACTGCCACGGGCCGAGTCGCGGAAGCTCGCGCGGGTGCTGTGCACGTCTCGGCACGATGCGCCGAAGTGGGGCTACCGCGCCTGCTAGTTGACGCCGGACTCGGCTAGCGCTTCGCACACAACTCCGTCGCCGTCGCCGTCACGGCGCTAGGGCCAAAGTTCGAGCGCCTCTGTGAAATCCCCCACGTCGTAGATACACGGTCGTGGCGGGGTGAGAGTCTGCCATCAACGCCAGCCCTTCATGTCGTAACCGGCTAGCTGCCAAGATGCGCCACGGAAATCACCGTCACAGCGCGGCCCCCGCGGGCGACGGGTACATCAACTCAACTTCCCCGAGATTCGCCGCGACCGTCACCAGGGGCAGCGCGGCGTTGACGGCTGCCTCGTCGCCGCTGGACTCGGCGCGCAGGGCGACCACGAATTCGTCGCTGATCGGCGGCCACGACTTGTCGCTGACCCCCGCAACACGCTCGGCGACCGCCTCGGCGTGCATCTCGAGGACCTCGCGCGCCCGCGGGTGTGCCAGCAGCGGCGGCAGCGTCGCGACGTCGGCGATCACCTCTGCCACGATCCGGAGTCGAATGGCGCGGTTGGCAGCGTGCACCACCGGCGACTGCAGATCGGAACTGCCGCCACTCTCCGAAAGATAATGGCGCACAGCGTCATCCACGGTCCGCGAGGCCGCCAGCGCGTCGTATCCGAGCGCGGTGAGCGTGCGGTCGGTCTCCTCGGAAGCGCCCCGGGTGACGCGTCGCACCGCGGCTTGAAGGTACTGCGAGGCGGTGCTGACAGCTTCACCGATCACCCCATACACCGAGGCGGTGGCGCCGCGCGGCCACAACAACACTGCCGCGATGACCGCGACCACCGCGCCTGCCCCGACGTCTTCGATCCGCAGCAGCCCGGCCCGCCAGCCGATGGGCATGATGAGGTTGTAGGCGATCAACACCATCATCGTCAGCACCGCCTGTCCCGCGGTGAAGGAGGCCACCCGCGGGACGTATGCCGCCGCGAAGATCAGTATCGGCATCAGCGTCCACAACAGCGCCGTTTGCCCACCAACCAGCTCGATCAGCGCAGCACCGAGAACGACGCCGATCGCAGTGCCGGCCATCGCCCGGACCACCTTCGTTCCGGTCGTCAGGGCGCTGCTGCCGAGCACCACGATCACACCGAGCACGACCCAGAATCCGTGCTGAATCGGGAACACATGCGTGATCGCTACGGCCAATGCCAATCCCACACCGGTGCGAATCGCGTTGCGTGCGGCCACCGAGCGGGTGGCTAGGAACCCCTTCGCAATCCTCCTGACGGCCACTGTTTCAGGGAGCAACCGGTCGGCGGCGCCCGTCTCCGGCAGCCGCATGCCAAGCGCCCTGGCCCATACCGGCCGGGCGTCGGCCGCTGCTGCGGCGGCGATCATCCGGCCGGTCAGGTCGACCGTCGTCGCGATCGTGCGGCGCCAAAACAATCCCCGCCCGAGCACCATCGCATCCTCGTCGTCTTCGGCGGCGAACATAGCGCCGACGTCCTCGCGGTCGCGTCCCCGCGCCACGGCACGCAATTCGGCCAGTTTGGCGTCCAGTTCCTCCCAGTCGACGGCCTTTCGGGACACGAGCGCAGCGTTGAGCGTGCGGGCGCAGCACCGCAACACCGCGACCACCGGCGCCTGCAGGTCGGCCGGCCCCACGTCATCGTCATTGCCCACCCGATCAGTCAGCCACTTCAAGTCCTCGACCACACGCACAAGCGCGCGGCTGCCAGCCGTCAAACCCACCGGCCGGTAGTCGGCGCTCATGAAGTTCTTTTCCAGCGCGCTCATTGCGCTCGACACCTCGTCGCCCGATCCCACGCCGTCGAGCCGATCGGCCAGCGCCGTGCATACCTGCGCGACGTGACCGCGCAGATCGTTGCGGTGGCGGGGGGAAAACAGGAACAACGCCGCCGGCACGCAAATGGCCAACGCAATAGCCCACCCCAGCAGCCGCGCGGTGACCGGAGCGGGGGGCGTGCTCACCGGAAGCACGTACAGCAGCAACGTAACGCGTCGACCCGCCGCGATCGTCTCACTGAGCACCCCGGCCAGCGTCACCGCCACACCGAGGACGAAAGTCAGTGCCACGGCCAACCACGGGAACGGTTGCACCAACGTGCCGACCGATATCAGCACCGCCCCGTTGAATCCGAGACCGCAATACCCCAGCGCCCGTGCCCGCCGATTGCCGGGCAAATCGACGAGCCCCAGCAGCCAGATTGCGCCGAGCAAGGTGAATAACGCAGTCTGCGATAGCCCCGCGACGGAGTAGCCGACTATGCCCGCTATCGGCACGACGATGGCCGCGCGCAGCGCACGCCGCAACGCGTCGCCGTCCGGATCACGAGCGCTCAGCCACTCGGCGGCCCGTCGCAACACGTCCGAACAGGCGCCACTGCGAGCGCTGTAAGGGCGCTTACCGGTGCGGGACAAGGTTTTTGGGATCCCCCGCGCACTGCCCAGGAGCGGGTTGACGTTTTCGGGCACCTGGACGTTCGCGAAGTGACCTTCGCCAGCCAGCACGTGCTCACGAACGTCGAAGGCGAACGTGACTTCGACGAGCTTTCGTAGCCGGCCTTGTCGCCGCCGGTCCAAGTCGATGAAGGGAGCAGGGTGCCGTCGTCCGACGTCTCTACGAGTCCTCCTGGTTCTGTACTCATCATCGGGCCTCCTGTATGGTGCTGCGTGCGGCATTGCCGCCACGTTCCAGAATCGCTTGCCTGAAAGGCCTTTCATCGCAGCTGACGCCATGAACTGACTCCGGCTAGCTGCAATGTTTTGGGCAATCAGGAGCCAGCCTGAACAGCGACGTCACGCCGACGATGGAAACTGGTTGCACGTCAATACGATTCAACCGTGCCGGCCGTCGCATGGGCTCGCGCAGCCGCTGGCCACCTGCCGCGCCTATACGAAATGCTGGCCGACGGTCGGCTACATCGGCAGGCCGAACGGCGCCCATTGAGCCAGGTCGAGCACGCCTGGACGCAAAGGAACCCTCCGGCACCCGCATCGTCCTCGTCCCAGATCAGTAGGCGCGGGGCAGCTTGAGCGCTTGGGTGGAGATGTAGTTGAGCACCATCTCCTGCGCGAAGGGCGCGTTGCGGAGCAGCCGTGCCTCCCGCCACAGCCGCTCAACGTGGTATTCCTTGGCGTAGGCGTAGCCACCGTGGGTGGACATGGCGCGGTCGCAGGCATCGAAGCCGGCCTCGGCGCCGAGATACTTGGCCGCGGCGGCCTGGATGCCGCAGTTCTGGTGGTCGTCGTAGAGCTCGGCCGCGTGCATCGCCATCAGCCGAGCCGACTCCAGGCGGATCCACGAGTCCGCCAGCGGGTGGGCGACCGCCTGGTTCTGGCCGATGGGCCGGTCGAAGACCACACGGTCGTTGGCATACTTCGTCGCCAGTTCCAGTGCCGCCTGACCGATGCCGACGCCCTCTAAGCCGACGACGATGCGCTCGGAGTTCAGCCCGTCGATGAGGTATTTGAAGCCGTCGACCCACCTGACCCACGACATCGTCGTCACCGACCTCGAGGTCCTCGATGAAGAGCTCGTTGGAGTCGATCGCCGAGCGGCCCAGCTTTTCGATCTCGCGGACGGTGATCCGGTCGCGGTTCAGGTCGGTGAAGAACAGCGTCATCCCGTCCAGCGGCTTGTCCTCGTTGCGGGCAGACGTGCGCGCCAGCAGCAGGATCTTGTGGGCGTTCTGTGCGTTGCTGATCCACACTTTCTGACCGTTGACGACCCAGCCGCCGTCGACCTTCTCGGCCTTGGTCCTGATGCGCGAGGTGTCCACCCCGGCGGTGGGCTCGGTGACGCCGAACGCCATCAGGATCTCGCCGCGGGCGAGCTTGGGCAGGAACTCCTGCTTCATCTCCGCGGAGCCGTGGCGGATGATCGGGGCGGGTGGGAACAGGTAGAAGTGGACCGCGGAGGCGCCACTCGCGCCGGCGCCCGAGGCGGCGATTTCCTGCATCATCACGCCGCACTCCGCGATGCCGAGCCCCAGCCCGCCGTACTGCTCGGGGATGAGCGCGCCGAGCCATCCGCCCTGGGCGAACGCCTTGACGAACTCCCACGGGTATTCGCCGCGCTTGTCCTTCTGACGCCAGTACGCGTAGTCGAAGTTGCGGGCCAGCTCTCGGGTGGCCTTGCGGACGACGTCGATGGTGCTCTCGTCGGGTCCGTTCATTAATTCCCTCCTGCAACAAGAGATTTCGGTACCTTGATGCTGCGTGCGCGCAGCCATTCGCCGAGTGCTTTGGCCTGCGCGTCCAGCCGCAGCGACGAGGTGGCGCCGGTCCCGAGCAATCCTCGGATGACGAAGTTGATCGCGCCGAGGTTGGGCAATTCGTAACGCTCGATCGGCAATTCGCGTGTTTCGGGAAGCAGGCGCCGCAGTTCGTCGACGGTCAGGGTCGACCTCAGCCACTCCCACGCTTGCAAGTCGCGTACCCAGACACCGAGATTCGCGTCGCCGCCCTTGTCGCCGGAGCGGGCATGCACGATCTCACCGAGTGAGGCGACGACGAGTTCGTCGGACCATGTCGTTTGCGCGGTTTGCGTCACGCCGGCGGCGTCGACCTCACGCACCGTCGCTGCCCGGCGCGATGATCTCCCTCGTGCCGTCATGGTGGTGGACCGTGTGCTCGAGCAGTGCTTGGTCGAGCAGTGCGGGCCAGTAGACACCGAACGCTGACCCGGGTTGTGGCGGGCCGAGCGTGTACAGCCCGGGGTAGCTGGACAGGGCCAGCTCGACCATCCGCGAGGAAAACGCCCGCCCGGCAGTCTCTTTCGTTCCTTGCACGGCGATCCTGAGCAGCTCGGTTCCGGCGTTTTGGCTGTCGGGATCGTGCTGGGCCTGCCCGATACGGTCGATCGCGACCGCGTCGAGCCCGTCGACGGCGTCGGTGTAGCGGTGGACGGATCGCTCGACGAGCGCGGCCTTCGCGTCGAGGTCGGAGCCGGTGAGCGCGAGGAGCATGCTGTTTTCCCAGCCGCCGACCCCGGTGATCGCGACCTTGGTCGTCGCCGGTGGCGCCGAGCCGCGCACACCGCGGATCTCGACGCGGTCGTCACCCAGGTCGGTCAGCGCGGCGGTGTCCAGGTGTGTGGTCACGTCGGAGTTGAGGTAGGCGGGTTCACCGATCTCGTAGAGCAGTTGAGCGGTGACGGTGTCTCGGGTGACGGCGCCGCCGGTGCCCGGGTTCTTGGTGATCACCGAGGAACCGTCGGCGTCGATTTCGGCGATCGGGAACCCCGGCTGCACGAGGTCGGCAATGGTCCGGAACCCGGAGAAGTTGCCGCCGGTCGCTTGTGGCCCGCATTCGATGACGTGTCCGGCGGCGAGCGCGCCGGCGAGCGCGTCGTAGTCATTCGGGGTCCAACTCCACCACCAGGCGGCGGGACCGACGACCACGGAGGCGTCGGCGACCCGGCCGGTGATGACGATGTCGGCGCCGTTGGCCAGCGCCCGCGCGATGCCGAACCCACCCAGGTAGGCGTTGGCCGTCAGGGGCTGGTGCGGCCAGGATGACAGCGGTTCGCCGCTCGCCAAATGCGGCAGCGAGTGGCCGGCTTGCTGGAGGGCGTCGAGGCGGCCGAAGACGTCGTCGCCTTCGATGTGAGAGACGCGAAGGTCGTAGCCGCGGCGTGCGATCAGTTCGCGGGTCGCGTCGGCCAGCCCGGCGGGGTTGAGCCCTCCCGCGTTGACGACGAGCCGGATCCCGTTGGCGACGAGGTGCTCGAGCGCCGCGTCGAGGTGCTGCAGGAAGGTGGCCGCATACCCCTTCGTGCTGTCTTTGGCGCGCGCCTTGCCGAGGATCAGCATCGTGACCTCGGCGAGGTAGTCACCGGTGAGGACGTCGATGCCGCCGGCGCGCGCCATGTCGGCCATCGCCGAAGCGCGGTCACCGTAGAACCCGGAGCAGTTTCCGATGCGGATCGGACGTGACCCGCGTCCTGGTGTTGATGTCATGGTGTCGCTCCCGGTGTCTTGCCGACCGATACGGTCCCTTCGAAGCCCACCTCGCCGGAGGGCTGCTGCTCGATCAGTTCAAGCGTCATGGTGTCGCCCTCGGTTGCCGTCACGCGGGCGGTGTAGGCCAGTTCTGCCGGCGCATAGACCGGTTTGCGCAGCCGGTAGGCGACCTTCGTGACGTGCCAGCCGGGGCCGAGGCCCTCGGCGACGCAGCGCAGAGCGAGCGCCGCCCGCAGGTGGGAGTGCAGCGCGACACCGTCGTGGCCCTCCTCGCGTGCGTAGGGCTCGTCGAAGTGGATGCGGTGCGGGTTCCAGGTGACCGCGCTGTAGCGGAACAACTGAAAGGGAGTAGCCGTGTGCTTGAGCGGCGGGAGCTATCTCCGACCCGAAACATGTTGGTACATCACGACTCCTGCAGTGGGTTGCGCAGTACGACGGTGCGCCGGTTGCGGTTCAGGACGGCGCCCTCCGCGGAGGTGAAGGTGTTGATGGTGGTGACGAACACGCACGGGCCGGACCGGGTCTGTTTCGGAGTGACCGCCTCGAGGGTCGTCTCGAGCACCAGCTCCGTACCCGCAGTGACGGGGTTGACCAGTTCCATCTCTTCGCCGGCGCCCATCACGCGCAGCCCGAGGTCGCCGTCACCGAGGGGCATGTCTCCGTCGTGCGGGGTTCCGTCGGGCTGAAGCTGGGCCTCGGGGGTGCCGACACCCCACTGGACGATCGCGGCGAGCATGTTCGGTGGCGCCACCACGTCGGCGTAGCCGGCCGACCGTGCGGCCGCCGGGTCGTAGTGGCTCGGGTCGGCGGCGCCGATGGTCATGGCGTAGCGGCCGATCGTCACCGCGTCCAGCGTGCCGAGGCTGCGCCGCGACAGGACGTCTCCGATCCGCGGCTGCGTCTGGGCGTAGTACTCCGCCAGCGGGGTGCCGGGTTCAGGCGTGAACGACATGCTGGGTCTCCTCACCGGACAGTTCCGCCAAGACCTGCTCTGTCGACTGGCCCAGCGCCGGGGCGGCCCGCAGCGGTCCGACCGGCGAGTCGCCGAGCCGCAGCGGGCATCCCGGGACCGGCACCCGTCCCCTCGCCGGGTGCTCGACGTAGGTGATCATGCCGCGCTGGATCAGGTGCTCGTCGGTGTCGACCTCACGGATCGACTTGACCGGCGCACACGGCACACCGGCGGCCTGCAGATCGTCGACCAGCTCGTCACGGGTTCGGGTGCGGGTGACCGAAGACACCTCGTCGTCGACCGCATCGATGTTGGCGACCCTGTCCTTCTCGGTGCCGAACCTGGGGTCGTCGATCAGCTCGGGCCGGCCCAGCGCGGTGGCCACACCGTGCCAGTGCCGCTCGGAGATGCAGATGATCGCCAGCCATCCATCGCTGGTCTGGTAGATGTTGTACGGCGCGACCGCCATCCCCGAGTGCCGGTTGCCGGTGCGCTCGGGCAGCTCTCGGTCGGGGTTGTTGTGCAGCCCACCCAGGCTCGACGCCAGCATCGGGTAGATGGTGTCGTGCATCGACACCTCGACGATCTGGCCGCGCCCGGTGCGCTCGCGCTGGAACAGGGCCGCGCTGATCGCCCCGAACAGGTGGATGCCGCCGGAGAAGTCCACGAACGCGGCGCCGGCCTTGGTCGGCGGCCCGTCGGACTCTCCGGTGGCCGAGGCGCTGCCCGACATCGCCTGCACGGTGATGTCCATCGCCGACATGTGGGCGTAGGGACCGGTGGAGCCGTAGCCCTTGCCGGAGGCCACGATCAGCCGCGGGTTGTGCTCGAGGAGTCGCTCCGGGGCCAGCTGCAGGCGCTCCATGGTGCCCGGCGCGAAGTTCTCGATGAGCACGTCGGCGGTCTCGACCAGGTCGAGCAGCGCCTGGCGACCGGCGTCGGTCTTCAGGTCCAGCACCACGCTGCGCTTGTTGGAGTTGAGCATCACGAACTCGTGGGACTCGATCGGCTGGTGTGAGCGGAAGCGCAGCTGCTCACCGCCGGGTGGCTCGATCTTGATGACGTCGGCGCCCAGCTGGGCCAGCAGCAGCCCGCAGTACGGGCCGTTGTAGATCTGGCCCAGTTCGAGGACCCGAACGCCGTCAAAGGCCGGTGGCATGATCACTGTCTCCGATCAGGACTTGACCACACCGGCGGCGCCGCCGTGGATGTAGCCCACCGGCCCGGTGCCCTGTGCCGCCGACACGGTTTCGGTCACGTGCTGAATGGAGGTCGCGTCGTTGATGTGGTGCAGCGTGCCGTCCTGGTTGAATCCGATTTGCGCGCCTTCCATCCACAGCAGCACAACGGTGTCCTCGGTGTTGTCCTCGGGGCAGTAGAAGGTGTGCACCGAGCCGCCGGGCTCATACAGGTAGTCGCCCGCGGTCTGCGGCTGGTCGGGGTACTCGGCGTACCTCCAGCAGCCGGAGAAGGTGTACACCTCGGCGGTACCGGTGTGGTAGTGGATGGGCAGGAGGCAACCGGGCGCCATGGTGGCCATGAGGACCACCTGTCCCTTTTCGGGGTCCAGGCGCAGCGGCTTGATGTGGATGCCGGGGCCCATCGCGTCCTTGAGCAGCGGAATCTGGTCGATGTTGACGGTCAGCAGGTCGTCCTGCGGTAAAGCGACCAACGGCAGCGGGACGCCGCTGTTGGTGCGGAACATGCCTGGAGAGACGGGTGCGGACATGATGCGGACCTTTCGATTGTACGTATTTACGGATTGCGAACCAGATATCCGGATCACTGGCATGACAGTACTGTGACTCGCGCCTCATTGCAAGTACCAGTCCGCACTTGTATGGAGGGGCTTGCTAGCGTCGGCGCATGCCTGCCCGCCCGCATCGCAGGGTCGACCGAGTGATCCAGATCCTCGAGACCGTGTCCCGAGCCCGAATCACACAATGCGTAGGCGGCACGTGAAACCCCGTGTGGCAAGCGAATTTCGAAACCACGTCTGGACCCGGCGAAGCGCCTTGCCGCCGGTGGCGCCTGCGTGGCGTTCGGCATCGACGCCGGCATGCTTCCTCACCACGAGAACTGGCGTGAGTTCCCCGTGATGGTGTCTGTCCGGTTCACGCGGCTGCGCTCTGATAGCGCCACAAGCGTCACCGCCGAACTGCTCGATCTCGACGACGTAGCAGCTGCTCACACCTGACGACGGCGATCATCGCGCTACCTGTCCGATCCCGACAGCAAGTACCGTGCGGTGATGACTGGCCGGGCCGCGTCTCAGCGCCCGTCGAAGTGAATTTCGACCGGGCCGCGACGACGAATCACACCGCGGCGGCGCGGAGGCGGATGATCGGGATGGTGCGATGGCACCGCGCGGCGTGCCGCCGGTAGTCGGGCCAGAGTGGGTAGATCCGGTCGGCCATGGCCCAGAGGCGCTCTCGCTCGGCGGGGTCGCTGACCGCGTTCGCGGTCATCACCGGGCCGCCGCCGTTCGTTGCGATCTGCACGCGGGGGTTTGCGGTGAGGTTGTGGTACCAGGCGGGGTGTTTGTCAGCGCCGTAGTTGGAGGCGATCACGATCACGTCGGGCCCGTCGTGAAAGTAAAAGACCGGGTTCGTGCGCGGTTGACCGGTTTTGGCCCCGGTGGTGGTGAGCAGCGCTGAGGGCAGCATCAGTCCCATGGCCAGCCGGCCCCCGGTGGCTCGCAGCAGCCACGGGTCGACCTTCGGCGCGATGTTCTTCGCGAGCCACCGACCGACGCCGGTCGCCAGGAAGGCGGCGTAGGCGCGGACCGGGCGGCTGACCCGGGCGGGCGGATCGACCCGTGGCAGATCATCGGTCGGGGTGCTCGGTGACTCGTTGCGGGTGGTCATGGTGATGCGGGTCCTTCTGTGTCGGGCGGTAATGAACGTAAAGGAAGTGTCGGACCTGAATACTTGGTGATCGCGACCTTGTCCTGACGGCAGCGCTTATAGCCGACTACGGCGGACGCTGGGTGTACCGGTAAGCATGTTCGTTATCATCTGGGGCACAACAGGTTACAGATGCTGCTGCATGATAGTGAACATTTACTGTTGCTGCGCAACGCAACTGGGCTAAGGCACTCAGACTTGCGCATCCATCGGCTCGAAGACAATCACGTGGCGCACGCCACTATGCTCCATGTGGCTGTCATGCGCGGGCCACATCTCGATAAGCCTCGGCATGTTGCGCGCGACCTCATCCTCTGTAGCGGGTCGCGACAGATAGTTTGCAGCGGTGCCGCCGATCTCGATGCGCGCCTTCGGGTCGGCGAGCAGGTTCTTCGGCCAACTGGAGGCTGCCTCTAGCCCGAAGTTCTCGCAAGCGGCGACGAGGTTCTTGCCATCGCGCACGTAGTGCAGCGGAACCGTTCGATCTTTGCCGCTTTTTCTGCCTCTCGTCGTGAGCAGCATCGTCGGCAGCTGCGGACCGCTCATGGAGAATCGGCCTCGGCTCGCGCGGATCAGCGCCCGGTCTACCCGGGAGCCGACGTGCTTCATGAACAGGGAGAACCAGCGGTAGTGACCGACCCGCCGCATCACGCGGACATACAGCTCGTACGGCTCACTCATCGTCGGACCTACGCGCGATCGTGTCTGGGTCTTATCGGTTGCGGTCATGCGCGCCCTTTCTGTACGTATTTACAGATATGAGACCAGATATGCGGATCATGCGGTACTGTACTGTGACCTGCACCTCGTTGCAAGCCCGGGCGATACCGGTCAGGGGCTTGCTAGCGTCAGCCGTATGCCTGCCCGCCCGCATCGCACGGTCGACCGAGTGATCGAGATCCTCGAGACCGTGTCGTTGAGCCCGCGCGGCGTGACGTTGGCCGAGTTGGCAGCCGCCCTGGATGCGGCGAAAAGCTCGGTTCAGGAGCTGACCAACGGACTACTCGCCCGCGGCTATCTCATCGAGGAGCGACCGCCGGTTCCACCTCGGACCGGGGCCGTTCATCCTCGCCGCGCGCGCGAACAAGCTGGCCGCGCTATCGCTCGATCACGAGTTCGTGGCCGAGTTGGCCAAGGTCCTCGGTTGCACCGTCCTCGTCGGGGTGCGCGTCGGGGACGCCATCGTCTTCACCGACCTTGTGGGTGAAGAATCACCCAGCCTGACATTCGTCGCGCGCACCCACGCCCGTCGCCCGCTCTACACGAGTGCCGCCGGAAAGACCCTGCTCGCCAATGTTCCCGACGACGAAATGAACCGCCTCCTCGACCTCGCCGGACCGGAGCAGGCAGGCGAGGTCCGACAATTCCTCGCCGAGCTCCCCGAGATCCGCTCGCGCCGACTCGCCTTCAACCGCGGAGTCACGTTCGGGGACGCGTTTGCCGTGGCCACACCCCTGCTGGCACCCGACGGCAGTCTGATCGCGGCGATCAGTGCAGCCGTCGACGCTTCAGAAGCGGACCGTCTCGACGACATCGGCGAAGAGCTCAAGAAGGCCGTTGCCACTCTCGGCCCTCAATACGGGCTCAAACTGCGCTAAAGGCTGAACCGCCAGTCGGTCTGCTCGTCGCGCCGTTGGGAACTAGCCCATTCCCGCTACTGATCAAGACAGCGATCAGCTTCGGTCTGCTATTCCGGTCTTTTCAGAAGAGGCAGACCGCTCCCCGACATTCCGGATGCCGGTAAGCGTGAGACTCCAGGTGACCGGCATTACAGTTGGCCGCCAGCAGTGACGACTTCTGGCGCCCTGAGCGTCAGGGTAGATGCCATGGAATCGACGGTCCCCAACAGCCCAGACTCATTTCCTGGCAACACAAATGCGTTGGCGATGTCATTCGATCTGACCGTCGATGAGGCGCGCCGGCGCGCTGCCGTGTTGCAGGCGATCGGTGCCCAGTGGGATCCGGCCGTCGTGTTGGCGAACGAAGTTGCGGCGTACGAACTTTTGTATTCGGGACTGGACGGCCCAACCCAACGGATCTACGACGATCTGGTCGCCGCGGGTGTCCTCCCGCGCGGCGGAGCGGCAGTGATGTTGCCGATTGATCCGGAGGCCGATCGCAGCAGGCGAGCGTGGGTGGCATGTCCCGCCTGTCACCACGGCGACGGCTGCCCGGACTGCGAGAGCAGGCGCAACTGCTCAGTTCACTGGCAGTACCTGCTTCGGAATGGCGGCCCGCGCGTGATCATGCAGTGCCCGACGTGCGCGCACCTGTGGACGACCGATACGTCGCGAAGTGACTGGCGCGCCGACACATCGGCAGTAGTGCACCGAAAGGGGGCGTAAACGATGCTTGGCTTACTGTTGCTGATGCTGAACGGCCTCGTCACTGCTGTCGGCATAAATATGTTGCAGTCGCGGCTCGAACGGTGGGACTACGACCGCCACTTTCAGGATTGATACGACGGATGCGATGGACGCCTGCCCACGCGCTCAAACTGCGCCGCCCCGCTGGCACGCAGTGCCCTGCGGCATCACCTTAGTGATATCCGAAAAGTCGCGTAACAAAGACTTACCGGGAGTGCGCGACTCATACGCCATCGCCGCGGTCATGCCCCGCGGCAAGCCGGCCCGCCAACTCACCAAACTCAAGCGCAAGAGGGTCGCCGAGACCGCAGTCCACGAGTGTTTCGACAGCGAACCATTCGGACCGCTGTTCGAATCCGTGCGGGCACGCACCCGATTCACACTCCCGACGCATGGATAAGGACTCGTCACCGTCTGTAAAAGCTGTCCGCCGTCGGCGGGCACCACGCGGGGCGGGCAACCAACTACGCGACAAGATACTGGACGCGGCGACCGAGTTACTCTTGCGCAGCGGACACGGTAGAACAGTGGCGATCCGCTCGGTGGCGCAGCGGGTAGGGGTGACTCCGCCGTCAATCTATCTGCATTTCGCAGACAAAGATGCCTTGCTCGACGCAGTTTGCGCTCGATACTTCGAAAACCTCGACAACAAGCTGCGAGTCGCGGCGGAGAACTGCACCACTAGCGCCGATATCCTGCACGCTCAAGGTATGGCTTACGTGCGCTTCGCACTGCAGGCACCGGCGCTGTACCGGCTCGCGACGATGGTAGAGCCACGGCCTGCAAGTCGCGTGGACGACGCCCTGTTCACTCCGGCAATCTCACACATGCGCGCCGTTGTTCAGTCGATGATCGACGAAGGCACCTACTCCCAGAGTGACGCAAACCAGATCACGTACGAGCTGTTCACGGTGGTGCACGGCGTGGTGACCCTATTCATCGCAAAACCGTACTGGCCCCTAGGCGATGCAGAGGCATTCGCCGATAAGGTGCTCCGTGCTATGTGCTGCGGCCAGATCGCCACCGGGATGATCGGATACGAAACCAGCTCCAAAGACGCCATCGAACATCTGATGAGCCTAGGAAAATCCAGACGAACACCGCGCCCCCCGCGGGCGCGCTTCCCCGCTGAGCAGACCTCTGATACCTATTGATCGATAACCTCGCCACCGCGGGCCGAAGGCGGTTACTAGCGAAGTAGTCCGTTGCGCTGCCCTTACACCATGAGAACGTGGCCACGGCTGCGCGTCGAACAGGGCCGACATCGACGGCTGCAGATTCGAGGACAACTCTTCGCCGTCAGCTGATCGGAAGGAAACGATCGCGGTCTCTACATCGACGACGACATCGGGCGGTCATACTTCGGTGCTCCACTGCAGCAGGCAGGAGCTCAAAACCGGTGCCGTCCAACTCACGTCGGGGTCGGCGCCGCTCGCCTACCGGCTCGGCGACGCACAAAGTAAGGCATCGGCAGTCAACGGCCCACTGCGGCAACTGTCCGCGCAACCGCCGGGGCGGTTGAGTGGGGCGTGGTTCCAGCTGCTCAGTGTCATGCTGCTGACCGCGCTCACATTCATGGCGCAGAACCAGAAAGTCACCGCAATCTACAAGCGACCCGGCAGTTCTCCTCCATCGCGGTGCTCGTGCTGGCTCTGGTCACCAGCTTGATGTCCACGATTCCGGCCGCACTGCACACACAATCGGCGGATACCTGCCGACCAATGCGGCCATCCTCGCTTTTTTGCGCGAGGTCATCATCGCCTCAGCTATCGCGGTAACCGGCGTCGCACAATGACTGCCTGGCTCGTAGTGGGTGCGCTAGCGACGTGCTCGTCACTGAGCGGCGACGCGCGCTCAGTAGCAAGCAACTGCGGCTCGGATGCGTTGTCTCCCCCGCCACGTAGGCGGCCCCGCGGAGCGCGGCCACCATCGCCGTGCGATTGGCTTGCACTCAGCACTGGATGACCGACTTCCCGAAGCGCTCGATCGTCTCCAACACGTGCGCCAGACTGTCACCCGGCAACCCGACCTGCACCCAGGTGACGCCCACTGCCGCAAGCTTTTCCAGGCCGGTGAGATAGGCGTCGGCATTGAAGTCATCGCTTCCCGGGCTGCCGCCGTCGGCGTTGGTGTACGTGATGTCGATTCCGGTGAAGTCCCGGTCGGCGGCATCGAATCTGCGACGCAGATCGTCGATCCCCTCCACCAGGACATCCGAATCCATGACCGCGGTGCGTGCTGTCTGCGCCAACACCGCCGGCGCCGCGAACGGACACCAGCCATCGCCATAGCTCACGACGCGCTTTCGCGCGGCCGATGTGTTGCCGCCGATCCAGATCGGTGGATGCGGCGTACTCACGGGCCTAGGATGCGCGGTGATGCCTCTGGCGCTGAAATGCCGCCCCTCGTAGGAGAAGTCGTCGGTGGTCCAGATCCCCCGGATCACCTCCAGGGCTTCCTCGAACAACGCGGCCCGTTCGTCGAAGTCCACTCCCAATGCGTAGAACTCCCCCTTGAGGTAGCCCACGCCGACACCGAGCGTGAACCGCCCGTCGGACAGCAGATCCAGCGTCGCACCCGCCTTGGCCACCACGAACGGATTGCGGTACGGCAGCACGACGATGTTCGGGATCAGCCGCAGCGTCGTGGTCCGCGCCGCGGCGTAGCCCATCGCCACGAACGGATCGACCGCGTCGTGCCCGCCCGACTCCAACCATCGCTGGGACGGCGCCGGATGATCGGTGAATCCGAAGCCGTGAAACCCCGCCGCCTCGGCAGCGGCCGCGACCGTGGCGATGCCCGAACCGGTCACCAACTCCGGGTTGTACGGATGGCTGTGCATCGGGTGGGTGAACGTGAAACGCATGTGGGTGCTCCGCCTTAGAACAGTCTTCTCGATTTCTGAGAATGTCGTTACCATGCGAACCACGGAAAGTACAGGGTTCGCGCCGCAGAAGGGTCACCGGAGATGAGTGAGATGACGGTGGCCCCCGCCCGGCACGGCCCGTTCGCCGGTCGCCTCGAACCCGACGGTGATTGCGGCCTACGCCGCCGCTACCGGCGACCGGACGGCCTCGGTGCTGGACGGACTCGCAGTGCCCGCGGTGTTTCCGGTGATCCTGGTGTTCACTCCGAACGAAGCGGCCAGGGGTGACCTGCCCGAGTCGATCTGGCAGCACGTCCGCGGCGGGGTGCACGGTGCACACGACATCGTGCTGCACCGGCCGCTGGTCCCCGGTGAACCGCTGGAGACCTGGTCGCACATATCGGCGGTGCGGACATCCAGGGCAGGTACTCAGGTCGTCATGCGGTTCGACCAGGTCGACGCCGACGGAGCGGTCGCCGTCGAGCAGTGGTGGACGATGGTGCTGCTCGGCCTGCAGGGGGTCGCCGATCTCGGCAGTACGCCCGCTGATCACCGGTTCCCCGACGACGCCCGGGCCCGTCCCGTCGGATCCGTCACCCACCACATCGACGAGGACGTGGCACGTCGGTACGCGGAGGTGTCCGGCGACTGGTCGGCCCATCACTTCGACATCGCGGTGGCGAGAGCGGCCGGGTTCGATTTCGTCTTCACCCACGGCCTGTGCACCATGGCGATCTGCACTCACCGCCTGCTCGGCACTGCTGGGCGTCGACGACCCGGACCGGGTTCGGCGGGTCGCGGTGCGGTTCGCATCGCCGACTCCGCTGGATTCCGACCTGACGGTGAATGCCTTTGGCATCGCCGAGCATTCGTTCGCCTTCGAGGCCGTCGCCAACGGCACGACGACCATCACCCACGGAAGATTGGAACTGCGGCCATGAGCAAGCCCGAGATCGGCGTCTACCTGCCTCAGATGGGCTTCACCTACGAGCAGGTCCTGCATCGCACGCTGCGCTGCGAGCAACTCGGCATCGACTCGGTCTGGCTCTACGACCACCTCTACGCACCGGGCATGCCGGACTACCCGTCCCTGGAGGCATGGACTCTGGCCACGGCGCTGCTCAGCCGCACCGAACGCATCCAGATCGGACACATGGTGCTGTGCAACCAGTTCCGTCATCCGGCAGTGCTGGCGAAGATGGCGACGACGCTGGACCAGATCTCGGCGGGCAGGCTACAGTTGGGCATCGGCAGCGGTTCCATCGAGGACGAGCACTCCCGGCTCGGGTTGGACTGGGGCACGTTCGCCGAGCGGTCCGAACGGCTCGGCGAGACGCTGCAGATCCTGCATCAGGCGTTCGCCAACGAGGTGATCGATTTCACCGGAAGGCATTTCACCGTCAAGGACATGCCGATCAAGCCGGGGCCGGTGCAGCAGCCCAGGCCACCGATCGTCGTGGGCGGCGTCGGCGAGAAGTACACCCTGCCACTGGTCGCACGGTACGCCGACGTATGGAACGTCCCGACGTATGCGCTGGGCGAACTCGAACACAAGATCTCCGTGTTGCGGTCGATCTGCGACGAGGTCGGCCGCGACCCGTCGACGATCGTGTTGTCGATCGAGGCGGTGATGGCATTGGCCGCGGACGACGCGTCGCTTCCCGCCGTGCGGCAGCTCGCCGAGAAGCGTTTCGGGGTACCGGCATTCGGCCTCGAGGAGGGCGGCCTGATCGGCACGCCGCCCGCAATCGTCGACCGCCTGCACGAACTGCAGGGGTTGGGGTTCGGCCAGATCGTGTTGTTCACCCACGACCGCGGCTCCGACGAGACCCTCGACCTACTCGCCTCCGAGGTGATCGCGAAGCTCTAGTTTACTTGCGCCGAACGTGGGTTACCCGCACGCTTTTGCGTGCCGATGTGTGCATCAAGCCCACACTCAGGCAGGTGGCGCGACTACTTCGGCTTCGCCGCCGGCGGCGCGTACGCCGGGCGCCCCAGCCCCAGCGCATGCTGGGCGATCATGTTGCGGAACACCTCGAGGGTGCCGCCGTAGATGCCGGTGGGCCCGGCCAACCGGAAGATGTACTCGGCTCCCCCGTCGTCGGCCGCCCCCTCGGTACCGACCGGAAGCCCAGATGCGGTCCCCAGAAGGTCCATCAAGTCGGGGGTCACGTCACGCATGGTCTGCGCGATGGCGACCCGGCCGAACATCTCGGGTGTGCTCATCGCGGCCTCCATCCGAGCGATGCTGCGGCCCAGGCGATATCTCACCGAGTCATCGTCGGCCGCCGAGGCAGCCACCCCGTCGATGGCCTCGGCGAGCAACAGGAGATGTTCGGTCATCGCCGCGATCTTGTCCAGGCCGTCGGTGCCACGATCGATCGTGCCGTGCTCGTCGTTGAGTGCTTCCCGCAGCACGCCCCAGCCACCGTTGACCTCACCCACCCGGTACTTGTCGTCGACGCGCACGTCGCTGTAGTAGGTGATATTGGTCCGATCGCCGTCCACTGTGCGCAACGGCTGGATCTCGACGCCGGCCGAGTTCAGTGGGACCAGAAACATGGTCAGGCTCTGGTGCTTCGGCGCATCGGGATCGGTGTTCGTGATCAGGTAGACATAGTGCGCGTTCTGGGCGTTGGACGTGAACATCTTGGACCCGTTGATGATCCAGCCGTCACCGTCGCGCACCGCACGCGTCTTGCATGTCGCGACATCCGAGCCGCCCTCGGGTTCGGTGTATCCCAGGCACAGCCGGTACTCGCCGGCCAACACCTTCTGCATCACCTCGTCCTTGAGCTCATCCGAGCCGAACTGCTCGACGGCGCGCGCAACCATCGCGGTCGTGCCCCAGTGGAACCACGGGGTGTGAGCACGGCCGATCTCCAGTGCCCAGATGCGCCGGCGTAGGCGAGTGAAACCACCTTCGGATTCGTCCTTGAAATCGGTGGCGAGATAGCCCGCTTCGCCCAGAGCCATGTGCACGCCCTCGTCGAAGTTCTCGCCGGTCTGCCGGTCCCGCGCGATGACCTCGTCCGTCACGATCGTTTTCAGGAACGCCCGCAGGTCATCCTGGAAGGCTTGATCGTCGTCGGACAGTTCGACCCGGGAGAAGTCCACCTACCGAGCGTGACACTTACTCACAGATCTGTAAAGTCATGTCTCGAATGGCCCATCGGCCATGCATCGCGGCGGAGGTTTGGTTGTGTCGGCTGGCTGGGGTTCGCTGCTGGGCCAGCTCCTCGCGCCGGCAATGGTGGTCGCGATGTCGCCGTTATCGATCATCGCCGCTGTCGTCCTCGTCCTGCACACCGACCGCCCGGGGCGCAACGGGGTGGCCTTCCTCACGGGCAGGTTGATCGGCCTGGCCGCCAACGCGGCGGCAGGCGTTTCTGATCGGCACCGCCGGTCTGGGCCTGGCGGGCGCGCGAGTCGCAGTCGCCTACTACTCCGCCGTGGCGAGCTCGACGGTCGCCGTTCCGGTCCTCGCCTACGTGGCAGTCGGTGCGCGCGCCGACGACCACCTGACGCGGCTCAAGGAGTGGCTGCACCGGCACAGTGGGCCACGTCAGCGGCGTCATCGTCGTCTTGGTCGCGATCATCGTGCTCGACACAGGAATTCGCGGACTCTGAGCCGCAGGAACGACAGTCATCGGTCACGACAGAAGGGCAACAGGATGGGCATCGTCACCACAAGCTCGGAAACGGCGTTCAGCCAGTCACCGGAATCGATCTATGACTTCGTGACTAACCCCGCCAACTGGACGAAGACGTATCCGGGTGGTCCGGATATCCGCAACCTTCCCGACCGGCTGCCGCTACAGGTCGGCGACACGTGGGATGAGGCCCACCCCGATCCCACGAAGGACCGCGTCTTCACCTGGCAGCTGGCGATGGCGGTGCGCCCCAGCCTGTTCGTCTTCAGCTCGGTTGGACGCCTGGGACACGACAGCGGCGGCAACGGCGGACTCGAGGGGCGGATGACGATCGAGTATCACTTCAACCGGCCCGGCGAGGACGTCACCTTGTTCACCCGGACGATGACGATCGAGGCCTACCGGCACGCGCCGCTGACCGATGGCTTCTTCCGGATGGTGAACCCCGCGCACATCGACGCCTACCACGCCGCGGTCGCACGGGAGTTCGCGGCAACGTAGCGTGCGAGGTCACCAGAATGCCCTGCGCAGCGCGGCACCCTGCAGTTCGAACAGACGCTGACTCGTCTCCCAGTCCGGCAGCAGTGAGTCGAACCCGTGGAACGTGCCGGGGAACACGTGGAGTTCGGTGGCGACACCGGCCCACATCAGCCGCAACGCGTAGTCGAGCGCCTCGTCGCGCAACGGGTCGAGCTCCGAGCAGGTGATCAACGCGCTCGCGACACCCGATAACTCGGGCGCACGGCCGGGCGCGGCGTCGACGGGGACGGATTCGTCTCCGATGTAGTGGCGCCACATCTGCTCGACCGCGGGTCCGTCGAACCCGGGCGTAGTGGGGAATGAGACCTTCGACGGCATCGGCCGATCGTCGAGCACCGGCTGGTGCAACAGCTGGAACACCACGGGCGGCGCCGTACCGTCGGCGGCGCACTGCGCCAGGCGCGCGGCCAGGGCACCGCCTGCGCTGCTTCCCGCGACGGCCAACCGGCCGATGTCGACACCCAGCGCGGCTCCGTTGGCGGCCACCCAGTTCAAGACGATCATCGCGTCATCGAGCGCCGCCGGGTACGGGTGTTCGGGAGCGAGTCGGTAGTCGAGGGAGACGACGGTGCACCGACCGCGCCTGGCCAACTCAAGGCATTGACGGTGGTCGGTATCGAGGTTGCCGAGTACGAAAGCACCGGAGTGGCAATAGATCACCGCCGGCGCCGGCGCCGCGCCGCCCCGATAAATGCGCACGGGAATCGACGCCAACTCGCGGTTCTCGAATTCGACGCCAATCGGGTCGATATCGCGCGCGGTCTCTGCGCGCCGCTGGTTCAACGAGTCACGGACGACGCCCAACAGGTTCGACGACAGGTCGGTACGTGCGGTCGCGAGGTGGCGCAACGCGGGATCGAGTCGTTGCACGACGTCGGCGTCGGCGTCCATGCGGCGCTACCGGATCGCCGTCGAGTGGGATCCCACCTCGACCTCGTGCAGGTGCGCAGCTGGTTCGAAGGTGTATTCAGTCGGCCGGAAACGTCGGGTCATCCCCCAGAACGCCCGAGCGCTGCGCGGCCACTGCGTGACGACACGACCGTTGGGGGCACGGAAGTAGTTGCTGCAGCGGGTAAGCCACACAGTGCCCTGCATCCACTCGTCGATCCTGGCGATGAAGTCGGCCATCGTCTCGGCCCGCACCGCGACGTATGTCTTCCGTTTGCGCCGCATGTACTTCAACGCGCGCACGATGTAGTGAGCCTGCGCTTCGAGCATGAAGATCACGCTGTTGGAGCCGACGTTGGTGTTCGGCCCGTAGAGCATGAAGAAGTTCGGAAATCCCGGCACCGTCATGCCCAGGTACGCGTATGCCCCGTCGCTCCACTGGTCCCGCAGCGTGGTGGCGCCTTCGCCGACGACATCGATCTGGCCCAAATAGTGTGCCGCCGCATAGCCCGTCGCGCACAGGACCACATCCACATCCAGGTTGCTACCGTCGGCGGTCACCAACGAGCGCGCGCGCAGTGCGCGGGCCGGGCTCGACACCACCTCGACGTGCGGTTGGGTCAGGGCCTGCAGATAGTCGGTTGCGAACACCAACCGCTTGCAACCGAACGGGTGCTCCGGGGTCAACTTGCGGCGCAACTCCTCGTCGGGCACCGACGCATCGAGCGCGCGCAGCGCAATGTCCTTGAACTCCCGCGTCTTGTCGCTGCCGTTCTCGATCACGCCGATGTTGGACTCGCTGCGCATCCACAATCGGGTCCGGTAGACCTTCTTGGCGAACGGAACGTGAGAGAACAGCCACTTCTCGCGATCGGTGTACGTGCGGTCGGGCTTCGGCAGAATCCACGTCGGTGAGCGCTGCACCGAGTAGACCTTCTTGGCGACCTTCGCGACCTCGGGGATCAGTTGTGCCGCGGTCGATCCGGTACCGAGGACGGCCACGCGCGCGTCCGACAGGTCGACGGTGTGATCCCAGCGCGCGGTGTGCATCAGCGTTCCGGTGAACGGCTCCTGCTCGACGAGTTCGGGCAGAACCGGCTGCGTGAACAGGCCGACCGCGGACACGACGACATCGAAGGTGTACCGCTCTCCGCCCGCGGTCGTCAGCAGCCACGTCTGGGTCTCGGCGTCCCACCGGGCCGAGACGATCTCGGTGCGCAACTTCAGATTCCGCGCCAGCTCGTAGCGCTGTGCGCAGCGCTCGAAGTACTGCAGGATCTCCGGCTGGCCGGACCACAGGCGCGACCAATTGGAATTCAGGTCGAACGAGTAGGAGTACAGATGCGACTTCACATCGCAGGCCAGGCCCGGGTACGTGTTGATCCGCCAGGTGCCGCCGACGCCGTCCTCGCGGTCGAAGATCGTGAAGTCGCGAAAGCCGTTCTTCCTCAGGAAGATCCCCAACGCCAGCCCACCCGGGCCTGCGCCGATGATTCCCACCGAGAGAGACTTGGCCATCTGGTTCATCCGATCTGCAGAGACTGTCCGCCGTCGACGACGAGTTCGGATCCGGTGATGAACGACGCGTGCTCGGAGACCAGGAACGCCACCGCGTCGGCGATCTCCATCGGTGTACCCAGCCGCCCCTTCCCGGCAAGCCGCGCCTGAGTGGCCGCATCGAGCATCGGGGTCTCGACCGGGCCGGGAAGCACCGCGTTGACCCGGATCCCGGGTCCCAGCTCTGCGGCGGCGATCTGGGTGAGGCCACGCAATCCCCACTTCGACGAGCCGTAGGCCGCGTGGTTAGGAAACGCCCGAAACGCACCCGTGCTACAGGTGTTGACGATGGCCGCGCCGTCGGCCCGCCGAAGGTGTTCGAGCGTCGCCTGGATGCCCAGGAACGGGCCGAGGCAATTGACTCGCCAGCTCGCCTCGAACCCCGCGGGCGTCTCGTCGGCGAGCGAGGCTCGGTGCAGAACACCCGCATTGTTGACCAACGTGGTCAGTGATCCGAATCGGTCGACGGCCTGCCGCACCGCACCGTGCCACTGGTCGGCCGACGTCACGTCGAGTTCGAGGGCGAGGACGTCGCCGAGACCATCAATACTGGTTTTCAGCTCGTCCACCAGCAGGTCGCACGCGGCCACCCGGAAGCCGTCCGCGTGCAACCGCTTGACGATTGCCGCGCCCTGGCCGCGGGCCGCGCCCGTGACCAGCGCGACCCGGTCCGTCGATGTCACTGCGCCTCCTCGAGGTGCTGCGCTGCGCCGCGACGTAGCGCCTGCGACTCCGACGTCAGGGTGATCATGCGAAAGCCCAACTCGGCCATGGCCTTTCCGTACTTTCCTGCGCCGGCGTGGATTCCTGCGACCAGTCCGGCGGCGGATACGCCTGCCTGGATGCGCGCCATGGCGTCGCGGACGGTCGGCTCGGTCCATGCCTGAGCCGGGGCGTACCCCAGTGAGATGGCCAGGTCGGCCGGGCCGACGTACACACCCGCCAGGCCCGGCACCGCACAGATCTCGTCGAGTGCCGCGAGCCCCCGCGCGGTCTCGATCATCGCGAAGACGCTCGTCCTTGCTTCGTGTGCGGCGGGATCGTGCCCAAGGCTCGCGCGCAGCGGCCCGAAACTGCGCACTCCGCGCGGGGCATACCGGGTGGCTGCCACCGCGGCGGCGGCCACCTCCGCCGATTCGACCATCGCGACGAGCACCGCGTCGGCGCCGGCATCGAGTACGCGACCGATCGGCGCGGGATCCGCAGACGGCAGCCGCACCGCGGTCGCGATCGGCAGGTGCTCCAGCCGCCGCAGCAGCAGCGCGACGTCAGCGTCGTCGAGATAACCGTGCTGGACGTCGAATCCGACGTAGTCGTAGCCGGCCTGCGCGAACTCCTCAGGACCGATGATGGTCGGCCCCACCACCCACCCGCCCCAGATTCGCTCCTTGGCGGCAAGGGCATCCTGCAGCCTGCTGGTCATTGGATGATCGCGATCTTCACACGTTCTGGGGCCGGCCGGCAGGCCAGGTCGAACGCAGACTGCACGTCGTCGACACCGAAGGTGTGGGTGACGTACGCGGCGAGAAGCTCCGGATGATCTTTCGCGAACTCGTCGGCGGCACAGAGGACTCGCCGGCGATCGAGCGTTACACCCGACTTGAGTGTCAGGTTCTTGCGCAACATCGCGCGCATGCTGATCGGATAGCTGTCGTCGTCAGGCACGCCGAAGTAGAGCACCGTTCCGCCCGGCGCCGCGGCGTCAATGGCGTGGCCGAGGGTCGCGACCTGGTGGCCGACGGCCTCGATCACGACGTCGGGCCGGTCGCTGGGCTCCAGGTGGCTCACCCATCGGTCGCTGGTGGCGCGCACGATCGTGTCGACGCCGAACTCCTTGCCGACCGCGTCGCGGTCCACGGGGTCCACGCCGGTGACATGGCGGGCGCCGAGAGCCTTTGCCGCATAGGAGAACAGCAGTCCGATCGAACCTTGGCCGATGACGGCGACGTGTTGGTCCCTGAGCCCGTCCAACTGTTCGAGCGCGTACAGCACGCAGGCCAGCGGCTGCAGCGCGACGGCGTGCTGGGCGCTCAACGCCGGGTCGTAGGGCGCCAGGCCGTCACCGTCGGCCACCACGAGTCCCATCAGACCGTCGAAACCCGACGCCCAGCCGACCACCCGATCGCCCACGCCGTGGTTGCGATGGCGGCTCGCGATCACTTCCCCGACCACCTCATGGATCGGGAACCCCACCATCTCGGCGGCACTCAGGCCGGCGTCTCCGGCGATCTTGCCGCGCACCCCCCGGAACGGGGGCAGGTCGCTGCCGCAGACGCCTGCGGCCATGAAGCGCAGCAGGACCTGGCCGTCGCCGAGGTCGTCAGCGGTCTTTTCCGGGATATCCAGGCGCTCAAAGGTATACGGCGCTACGAGGCGGTATGCCCACACGTCAGACGCCCTCCACCTGGCACTCCACAGGAACACTGTTCCAGCCCCACTGGAAACTCGACGGCGGGCGCGAGGCGGCCTCGCTGATGATCCGCCAGTCCGGCACCCTCTTCAGCCATTCCGTCACCATGATCGCGATCTCGAGGCGGGCCAGGTGCACACCCAGGCAGAAATGCTGTCCGCGACCGAACGCCAGCAGGCGTTCGATCCGCCGGTCCCACACGAACTCGTCCGGATCGGCGTACTCGCGCTCGTCACGGTTCGCCGATGCGAGCAGTGTGATGACCCGCTGGCCCGGATTCATCGTCGTGCCGTGAATGGTGAACGGCGTACGCAGCGTGCGCGCAAACCATTGCGCCGGCGCGCAGTAGCGGATCATCTCCTCGCGTGCGAGGGGAACGTTGGCGGCGAGATCGGCACGCACGGCGGCCATCTGCGCGGGTCGGCGACCCAACTCCCAGAGGCCGTGCGCCACGATCTTCGGCACGGTCTCCGTGCCACCGATGAAGACACCGAGCATCTGCACGGCCGCTTCCATGTCGGACAGCCCCGAACCGTCGGGAAGCCGGTAGCCGATGAGGTTGTCGGCGATGGTTGAATTGCTCCTCGCGTCCGCAGTCGGCGATTCTCCGCCGGCGTCTGCGCGCCTGCGCTCGATGATCGGCACCAGGTATTCGAGGTATCCGGGCCGGGCGTTGGCCACCTCTACCCCGCTGCCGGGCTCGGCCAGGCTCCCGGCGTTGACGGTCGCCAACACGTCGGCCGCCAGATCGACTGGCAAACCGACTAATTCGCAGACAACCGAGGCGGCGACGATTCCGCCGTAGTCCTGGGTCAGGTCGAAGGTGCCGCGCGGCAGCAGTTCGTCGAGGCGCTCGTTGGCCAGTGCGCGGATCCGGTCGGCCAGCGCGGCGACCGACTTCGGCCGGAACTGACCGGACGTGCAGCGCCGGACGCTGTCGTAGATCGGCGCGTCGAAGTTCGCGTGGAACGGCAGCGGGTGCAGCGGCGGATCGGGCACCGGCCCGTCGTTGTGCTCGGCCAGAACCGTTGCGGCGGGCAGGGTTCCCTCGGACGCGACGAACGTCCCGTCGTTGATGCCCAGCACCTGCCAGATGTCGTCGAAGCGCGACAACGCGTAGGTGTCCCACTTGTCGATGTAGTACACCGGGTGTTCGTCGCGCAGGATCCGGTAGTACGACGGCGGATCGGCCATCACCGCCGGGTCGAACGGATCGTAGGAGAAGTTCTGCATCATCTGCGTCACTGAAGCGTTCATTGCAGCGGGGACGGCGGTAGGGCCTGCAGAATCGAGTCCTCCCACCCGTCGCGCAGCGCGGGCGCCACGCTCATCCAGGTGACGATCTCGGCAGGCGGGCTGTCCTTCCACGACGGGTAGTGGTTGGCGAAGCAGTCCCAGTCGCCGTCCAGCGCCCAGTAGTGGATGACCTCGTTGAACCGGAACGTGGTGATGAACGATCCGAGCCAGCGCTTGCCGGTCCGTTCCGACCACGGCACGTAGAGCCGTTCGAGTTCGCGGATGTAGTCATCCTGGCGGCCCGGTTTGGTCTGCATGATCTCCTGAATCACCAGCCCTGCGGAGAAGTTCGACTCCTTGAGGTGCGCGAGCGGCTTGTTGCTCCTGCCGGCATACATGATCCGGCCCTCACCGGTCGCCCGAATCTCGGCGAGGAACGTCGACCACTTCGCCGCGGCCGCCTCGTGGCTGCCGCCGCGCGCCTGCGCCTTGCCGATGCGCGCGTAGTCGGCGAAAGCATCGATCTCCCAGATGATCGTCACCTGCGGCCAGTGCCCGTTGTACGGCGTGGCCGCCCAGATCGCGAACAGTCGCGCGCCGAGGTCCTCCATCATGGGGTGGTAGACGTCGCTGAAGACCTCAGTGAATTGCTCTTCGCGCGAGCGCTCATCGCCGGCAAACCGTTCACTTCGGCCCTCACCCAGCGCAATCGTCTCGTGCAAGTAGAGAAGCGTGTGGCCGTAGTACTTCTTCATGACCAACGCCCGGTTGACAGTCGCACCCTGCGAGCGTGACACTTATGGCGTGATTTGTAAAGGTGCCGACACGCTGACGACACTGGCCGACGGTTTCTGCTTCGGCGAGGGCCCGCGCTGGTTCGAGGGACTTCTGTGGTTCTCCGACATGCTGGGCGAGGCGGTGCACACGGTCAACCTGCAGGGCGAGGAGACCACCCTGTCGCTGAGCGGCCACAAACCGTCCGGGTTGGGCTTTCGCCCCGACGGCACACTGCTGATCGCATCCACCGAAAGCCGCCAGGTGCTGCGCTACGACGGCGACACCGTCGGCGCTATCGCCGATCTGTCCGGCCTCGTGCCTGCAGACCTGGGCGACATGGTCGTCGACGACGCAGGACGCGCGTACATCGGATCCCAGGCGCGTGCGGGCGGTGTGATCGCGCGGGTCGATCCCGACGACTCGGTCACGGTCGTCGCCGACAACCTCGACTTCCCCAACGGAATGGCGATCACGCCGGACCGCGCCAGGCTGATCGTCGCAGAGTCGACCGGCAGACGGTTGACGTCGTTCGCCATCGGCGCCGACGGATCGCTGAGCGATCGCAGGTCCTTCGCCGACGGACTCGACGGGCCGCCCGACGGCATCTGCCTGGACGCCGACGGCGGCGTATGGGTGGCGATGACCCTGGCCCATCAGTTCGAGCGAATTGTGGAGGGCGGCACCGTCACCGACCGAATCGACATAGACGACCGCACGGCGATCGCCTGCACGCTGGGGGGCCCGGAGCGACGCACCCTGTTCCTGCTCTCCAGCACGGACGCCTACCCGCAGCGAATGATCGGGACGAAGCTGTCACGCGTCGACGCGATGATCGTCGATGTCCCGGGGGCAGGGCTGCCATGAGCGACTCCTACTACGAACTGGTCGACGGTGCCAGCGAAAACACAGCGCTCGGTGAGAAGTTCCCCCTCGGTGAAAAGTTCCCCCTCGGTGAAAAGTTCCCCCTCGGTGAAAAGTTCAAAGCAAGCGACCTCGTGCGCAGCACGTGGTCGGCGGCGATCCAGCACGGCGCTCCGCCATCAGCACTGCTGGTAAGGGCACTCGAGCGCTGCGAAGCCCGGGACGACACCCGACTCAGCCGGGTGATGATCGACCTGCTCGGCGCGATACCCGCCGAGGGCGAGCTATGGGTATCTTCGCGAATCGAACGCTCCGGCAAGCAGATTGAGTTGGTCAGCGCCGAGATGCTCGCCCCCGGAAAGGACGGCGAACCACGGCCCGTCGCCCGCGCGAGCGGGTGGCGCCTGAAGACAATCGACACCGCCGAGGTGGTTCATACGTCGGCGCCTCCGCTGCGACCGCTGTCCGAATCCCACAGCCGCGGGTTGAGCGACAGATGGGACCGCAACTACGTCCACAGCCTCGACTGGAGGTGGCTGACCCATCGCAAGGACAGCGGACCCGGTGAGTCGTGGCTCATGCCTATCGTCGACCTCGTCAAGGGCGAGGTCATGACTCCGCTGGAGCGGCTGTTCGCGGTGGCCGACTGCGCCAACGGCATCGGCACGAAACTCGAGATCGGGAAGTGGACGTTCATGAACACCGACCTGGTCGTGCACGTGCACCGGATTCCAGAGGGCGAGTGGATCGGCATCCGCGCGGAGACCAACTACGGACCCGACGGGATCGGCACGACGATCGGCACCCTGTTTGACGAGTCCGGTGCAGTGGGGGCGATACAGGAGTCGGTATTGGTCCGGCCCCTGCCCGGGCGCTGACGCGTGCCTGTCAGCTGACGCACTCACCCGTAGCGACCGGCGGCGACGTGTCGGGCCCGATCACCTGCGGGTAGACCTGGCCGGCGGTGAGGACGAAGCCCGTGTCCGGATCGTCGACCGCCGCGCCGAAGTTCATCCCGAGCACCCGGCCGGCCCTATTGATGAGTGGTCCGCCCGAATCGCCCTGTCCCACTTTGCCTCTGATCGTGTACACCTCGCGCGTCACGGTCGTCGTCCGGTAAATGTCCGGCCCGTTGAGCTCGATGACTTCGCGAATCCTCGCCGGGTTGGCGACGAACGGTCCCCCACCTGGGTATCCCAACACCAGGGCATCGGTGCCCGTCGGTGCGGTCTCGTGGTCGAACTCCAATGGCGGTGCCTGCAGTCCGGACACATCCAGAATGGAGATATCGGTAACGGGATCGAAGGCCACGACGGTGGCGTCGTGGTCTTCACCATCCACCGAGACGGTGAAGGTGTCCGCCCCGGCGACGACGTGTGCGTTGGACATCACCCGGTTCGGCGCGATGACAAACCCGCTGCCCTCGAGGATCTTCTGACACGAGTGCGCAACGCCTCTGACCTTGACGACGCTGTGCGCGGTTTCGGCAACGACGGCGTCGCTCGCCAACGTAGCCTCGGGCGGCTCGACGCTGACGATCGGCTTACTTGGCGCGGGCACCTCGGTGACACGCCCGAGCGTCTCCACGACGTTGCCGCAGCCGACCATCGTGCCCAACGACACTGAGACGGCGATCAGCGAGGCCGCGAGTCGAATCCGCCTCATCGCCAGAACAATAGACGCCCGACCGCCGGCGGGCCACAGTTCCGCCCTTGGCGCTCAGTCGGTGAGGCGCAACGCCGAGACGGGGCACTGCGTGACGGCCTGTTGCATGCGATCGCGATCGGATTCCGGCCGCTCGTTGTCATGGATCAGGACGACGCCGTCGTCCTGCACCTCGAACACGTCGTCGGCGATCGACTCGCAGATTCCGTGGCCCGTGCACTTGTCGAGATCGACTTCCACCCGCATGGTCACTCCTATCGAACGAAGGCAGGCAGGCGTTTGACGCCGTGGACGAAGTTGCTGTACAGCAGGTCGGGCTCACCGAACTCGACCGTCGTCAACCGGGTTAGCAGCTCCCGAAACAGGTTTCGCAGCTCGGCCTTGGCCAGCTGACTACCCAGGCAGAAGTGTGGCCCACCCCCACCGAAGCCGAGGTGCGGATTGGGTGAACGCGACAGATCGAACACGCCCGGGTCGGCGAACACCGCTTCATCCCGGTTGGCCGAGCAGTAGAACAGACCGACTTTGTCGCCGGTGTGCACGGGCTGGCCGTTGATCTCGGTGTCCTCGGTAGCGAAGCGCGCGAACTGCAGGACCGGCGAGGACCAGCGGACGAATTCCTCGACCGCGGGCCCGATTCGCTCGTCGAAGTCCTCCATCAGCCAGTCGCGCTGGGCGGGGTTGTCGGCCAGCGCGATCATCGCGTGCGTGGTGGCCTGCTTGGTGGTGTCGTTTCCGGCGGAGGCCAGCAGGATCAGGAACGCGCCGATCTCCTCGTCGGTCAGCCGGTGCCCGTCGACTTCGGCGTTGACGATGCTCGTCATCAGGTCGTCGCCCGGATTCTTGCGCCGGAACTGCGCCAGTTCGACTCCCGTGCTGGAGAGCAGCGTGATCTGGGCGACCGGGTCTACGGCCCGCTCCTCGGGCGTGGCGTATTCGTCGTCGCTCATGCCGAACAGCTTCTCGGCGGCATATGCCACCGCCGGTTGGTCGACGCCCGGCACCCCGAGCATGTCCATGATCGTCAGCATCGGCAGTCGCGCCGAACACGCGGCGACGAAGTCGACGTCCCCGGCGCCGACGAGGTCGTCGACGATCGCGACGGCGTTGCGGTGGATCTGGTCCTCGATCTGCCGGACGTTTCGCGGCGTGAACGCCGAGCTGATCAGCCGCCGGTACACGGTGTGCTGCGGTGGATCCATGCTCAGGAAGAACGACGCGAACCGCTGGATCTCGGCGGGCATCGGACTCAGCGCCACACCCTCGGCGGAGGTGAACAACTCGGGGTGTTGACTGACGAAGGCAATGTCGGCACGCCGCGTCAGCGCCCAGAATCCCGGTTCCTCCATACCGAACAGCGACTCGAAGGGCCGGTGCCAGGTGAGCCCGTCACCAGTGCGCAACTGGGCGAATATCTGGTCGCGCTCGGCGAAGGGCCGGCTCCAGAAGTCGTGGGACGTGATGTCGAACCGACTGTACTCACGCGCCTGCACGGGTGGGGCTGTCACGGATTCAGCGTGACACTTCGTCAAAAATTTGTAAAGCTATGTCGATGGAGGAACCGTTGGTCGAGGCCGACAACTCGACGCGTCAGCGAATACTGGCCGCGACCGCGGAGGTTCTGGGCCGCAACGGCATGACCAAGCTCAGTCTCTCGGAGGTCGCGCTGCAGGCCGGGGTGTCACGGCCCACGCTCTATCGGTGGTTCGCTTCCAAGAGAGACTTGCTCGATGCGTTCGTGGTGTGGGAGCGACAGTATTACGAGCGGGCCGTCGCGGAGGCGACCGCCGATCTGCCTGTGAGTGAAAAGCTGGACGCAGCCTTGCGAGTCATCGTCGATTATCAGCAGTCGTATCCCGGGTTGCGGATGGTCGACATCGAACCGGAGCACGTCATCAGGCGGCTCTCCCGCGTCATTCCGCTCATGCGGGAACGGCTCGAACGCCTCGCCCAAGGACCGGACGCGTCACTCGCCGTCTCGACGGCGGTTCGTGTCGCCATTTCGCACTATCTGGTGCGCAGCGACGATGGCGGCGAATTCCTGGCCCAGTTGCGCCACGCGACGCGAACCCGCGGCCGGGCTCAGTGACGATTCCAGCGCAGGTAGAGGACCTGACAGCGGAGTGGTTCAGCGAGGTCTTGGGCGGGACCGTCCGCCGTATCGACGTCCTCGATGCGCATTCGGGCACCACCGGGCGCGCCCGTGTCGCGTTGTCCTCGTCGGCTGATCTGCCGGACACGGTGTTCGTCAAGCTGCAGCCGTTCGCGGCCGAGCAGCGGAAGTTCCTCAGGCAGATCGGTCTCGGCGTCGCCGAGGCGAGGTTCTACGCGACGGTGGGTAACGATCTCCCCGTGCGGGCGCCGCGTGTCTGGCACGCCGACCATGACGATTCCGACGGCTCGTTCGTGATGGTGCTCGAAGATCTTCAGGCATCCGGGTGTCGCTTCATCAGCCCGGCCGACGGCGATATTCTCGAGGTGGCGAGCTCTCTGGTCGACGAACTCGCGGCGTTGCACGCGTCCTGTCGCAACAAGGACCTGACGTGGCTGCGTACCCCATCGGGTATGCGGCGAAAGCCTGAGGATGCCGAAATCGCCGCCCGGCGAGCCCAGTTCATCGTCTCGGCTCTCGATCAGTTCGCCGACGAGATGCCACCGGCGTTCACTCGGATCGGGGAACTCTACGCGGCACGCTCGCTGGACATCGTCGCCTTGTTCAACGAGGGCGAGCGCACCCTCATCCACGGCGACACCCACAGCGGCAACCTCTTCGTCGACGGGGGTCGCACGGGCTTCTTCGACTGGGCGGTGGTCGGCCGCGCCCCGGGGGTTCGCGACGTCGCCTACTTTCTGTGCAACTCATTGCCGGTCGAGACGCGGCGGGCCGAAGAGTTCAACTTGTTGGACCGCTATCTCGCCGCCCTCGCCACACAAGGCGTTGCTCTCGACGAACAGATTGCCCACGAGCAGTACCGGCTGTTCTCGGTGTACTCGTGGATTGCCGCCGCATCGACGGCGGCCATGGGTTCGCAGTGGCAACCGATCGACGTGTCGCGGGCCGCAATGGCCAGTACCACTCAGGCGATCGGGGATCTCGATGCCGTCGGCCTGCTCGAAGCGCGTTTGAATGCAGGCTGAACCTGTCAGTGCGCGGAATGCGCCTGCTTCATCCGTTCCTCGCTGGGCATCACCGGGCCGTCGTCCAGTTGTTCGGTGACGCCCAGATCGGCCAGGCCCATCTGCGTGAACAGCGGTATGCCATAGGCATTCAGCATGAAGCGCTGGTCATCGGTGATGCCGTCGTCGAACAGGCGTGAGCCGATCAGGTTGATCACCGCCAGCTTGAAGGCGTTCAAGGCCCTGTACCACTCACGATTGACGACGGTGAATCCGCCGGCCTTCTCGTAGTGGGCGATCACGTCGTCGATCGCGAGCGCCGCGTCATGGCTGGGGATGCCCACCGGCATGCGCCACAACAACTCGAGATAGCCGATGTCGGTCATCGGGTCGCCGAGAGTGGTCAACTCCCAGTCGAACACCGCGCTGACCTCATCGCCGACGAAGGCGAAGTTGCCGGGCTTGGCGTCGCCGTGCACCAGCGTCACCGCGGGATGAGGCGAGGGCCGACTGACCTTGAGCTCGTGCAGCAGTCGCTCCAGCGCCGGCAGGGTCGCGCGCTTGACCCGCTGCAACTCCTGCGACCAGTGATCGATTTCCCGGTCCAGGTGATTGCCGCCGTCATCCAGAGAATCCAGGTGCACCCCGGCGATGTCCACCGTGTGGATCGCGGCCAGCTGCTCAGCCATGCTCTCGCACATCCGCCGGACGCCGTCGGCGCTCACGTCGGGTTCGTGCGGCGCCTGCATCTCATAGACGGTTCCCGGCGCTCGTTCCATCACGAAGAAGGGTCGGCCGAGGACGTCACCGGTGTCCTCCAACCACAGAGCACGCGGTACCCGCACGGCCGAGCCTTCCAACGCCCGCAATACGGTGAATTGCTTTGCCAGGTCATAGGGTTCGAGCAATGCCGGAGGCCGGGGACGCAACCGGACCACGACATCGCGGCGGATCTCGTCGGCGCCGTCACCCGAGACGACCGTCAACACCATCATCTCCGCCGAGTGGCCGAACTCGACGCGATCGAGCCCCTCGACCCGCAGACTGTCGGCGTCGGGAAGTTGCGTACGCAGCCAGCCGGTGAGCCGGTCGCGCACCTCTCGGGAATCACTGCCGTAGGTCATGACTTCTCTTCTCCGCTGGCGGGCCCGCGGTCGACCGCTTTCCGGTCCTGTTTGAACTTCGACATGTCCATCGGACGCCAGTTCGGGTACCGGGGATAGGCGTCTCCTCCCATGAGGATCTCGAAGATGCCCCAGCCGGTTTGGCCCTCGAGGTCGAAGCGCATCAATTGGTCGATCGCCATGGCTTTGTCCTCGTTCTCGACCAGCTCGTCACGGTTGTTGCTGTCCCACAGGAAATGGATGAAGTACGCACCGCCGCCGAGGTCTTCGTAGGCGCACTTGCTCATGGGCAGCCCGTAATAGGCGTTCACGTGTTGATGCGGCGAGTCGGCGGTGACTCGATACTGCGTACCGTCCTCGTCGGTGAAGACGAGCACGGCCCGCGCCGGCCGCTTGCGATCGTCGTCGAACTCGACGTCATGCTCGATCTTGACGAACCGTTTCGACAGGGTGCCGTCGTTGTGGGTGATGCCGCCGTCGACGTACGTCACTGTGCCGTCGGCAGTTTCGAAGATCCAGGCTTCGATGGCACGGTCGGAGAATCCCGCGTCGAGCCAGAGCCAGAAGTCGATCTCGTCGGCCACGCGGACGCCGAAGGTGCGGTCGCGACCGCCGTGGAAGCCGTCCACGGAGATGCGCTCGCCCTCGATCTCGACCCAACCGGTCCACTTACCGGGCTCCTTCATGTGGTACATGTCGGCGATGACTCTGCCGTCCGTGCCGGTTACCTTGAGCGGCAGCAGCTCCCACATCGGAGCGGTGGGTTCGTAGTACAGCTCCCAGGCGATTCCCGAGTTGTTGGGTTCGACCTCGAGCTTCCATTTCTTCAGCGGCTCAACGCACGTCCAGCGCATCGGGCCCGCGGCGACGTCGGCACGCTCACCACCGTCCACCGGCCTGCCGGCCAGTAGGTCGTAGTGCCGACCGTCGGCGAACGTCACCTTGACGTAGCCGAGTCCCGTCTTGGTGTTGGGGTTGTTGCCGTACCCGGACGCCAGCAGCAGATCGCCGTCGGGTGACGCGGCGAAGAAGTAGCACCGGTCCGACCATGTGTTGTCGGGGTGATGCACCTCGTCGAACGGTCGCGGCAACTGGTGCGTGAACGACTCGTCGGCGGCGGAATAGCCCATGAAACTGCCCTCTCCTGATCAGCGCGTCCACCTCGACGGCCACGCACAGAGCGTGACAGTTTTTGCTCAATCTGTAAAGTCCCATTCAGGTCGGGAATGGTGGCGGGAACTGAGTTCCGACAGGATCTCGTCGGTGTGCTCGCCGAGTTGCGGTGCGGGCGAGCGCGGTTCCCACGGCGTGCCGTGGAAGTCCGCGGGCGAGGCGACCATGGGCACTCCGGCATCCCCGTCGGGGACGTAGACGACGCCACCCGCGGCGTGGAACTGCTCGTCGGCGAGCACATCCTCGAGAGAATTGATCGGCGACCAGAAGAAATCCGGTTCGCCCGCAAAGACTTTCGCCCACTCGTCGAGCGGCTTGGTTGCAAAGATCTCATCGAGTTCGGCGATGAGTTCCCGTGAGTTGACGGCGCGGACATACGGCGTCTCGAAACGGGGGTCGGTCAACCAGTCGGCCCGCCCGACGGCACGGCACAGGGGCGGCCAGTGACGACCCGCCTCCAGACCGACGATCCAGAACCGTCGCCCGTCGCCGGCCGCATAGTTGTTCATGCAGGGATTGCCCATCGATTCTCGTTGCCCTATCGCGATGGGCTGTCCCGTCATCAGGAAGGTGTTGAGATCGAAGCTGACCGTGTAGGCGCCCTGCCGGTACAGCGACGTGCTGACCATCTGACCCTGGCCGGTGCGCCCTCGGGCCACGAGCGCCGCGCAGACCGCCCCGGCCAAGGTCATGCCCGCCATGTGGTCGCCCATGCCGCCGCGCTGGAACGGAGGTGTCTCGCCCGGCCTTGTCAGCAGGTGGGCAAGCCCCGACCGGGCCCAGAACGCCGCGACGTCATAGGCAGCGCGGTCGGCGTCCGGGCCGCTCTCGCCGTACCCGGTGATCAACCCGTACACCAGCGTCGGATTACGCCCAGCCACCGCCTCGAAGTCCAGACCGATCCGCGTGAGTGCGGCGGGCCGGACGTTGGTGAGGAAAACATCGGCGTCGCTTAACAACTCACGTGCAGTCGCTCGCCCGTCCTCGGTTGTCACGTCGAGCACGATGCTGCGCTTGCCGCGGTTGTCCATTTCGAACGGCGGGCTCAACCCGTCGGCGATGCCCAGCATCCGGCCGAACATCCGTGCGGGATCCCCGTTCGGCGGTTCGATCTTGACGACGTCCGCACCCCAGTCGGCCAGGACCCCACCGGCAGCGGGTCCGGCCACCCATACACCGAGTTCGACGACCCTGACTCCGTCCAACGGTCCGGCCATGACGACCCCTTCCGACGTGGCTTTACAAATCGCGGCAAATTTGTAAACTGACGAGGTGAATCGTATTGCGCCGGCGGTCGGCCTCGCCTCGCATCTCGGGCGCGGTGTACAACGTATCGTCACCGACACCGTCATCGGTCGTATTCGATCCCTCCCCCGCACGATCGGCGATCTCGACGCCGCCTACCTGTCGCAGCTGATGGGGCGCACGGTCACGTCGATGTCGGTGATCGGTAGCGATGCGGGGACGTCGTCCCGCGCCCGGCTCGCGCTCACCGGTGTCGATGTCCCGGCGTCGGTGTTCGTCAAGATGTCCGCGGAAACCGTGGCGACCCGCCTAATGGGTGAATTAGGCAGGCTCGCCGCGACCGAGACGCGGTTCTACGGTGAACTGGCGCCGCGGCTGACGGGGCTGCCCACGTCCCACGGGTCCGCTTTCGACTCGATGACCGGCCGTTTCGTGCTCGTCTTGGAAGACCTCGCCGTCGACAACTGCGAGTTCCCCGACACGCTGCATCCGCTCAGCGCTGAGCAGGCGACCCTGATCGTCGACCTACTTGCCCGACTGCACGCGACGTTCTGGGGCCGCATCCCCGACTGGCTGCACTCCGCATCGGCCGACAGCGCTTCGCTGATAGTCGGACCGCTGCTCAAGACGTCGGCGCGCCGAATCGCCGAGCGCACCGACATCGCCGTCGACGCAGGCCGGTTCATCGACGACAACTACCGCGCCGTGGCCCGGCTCATCGACACACCGCCGCACACGGTCATGCACGGTGACGCTCACCCTGGAAACGTCTACTTCCGCAATGGTGCGGCGGGACTGCTGGACTGGCAGGCGTTGCGACGCGGCCACCCGAGTCGCGAATTGGCATACACCCTGATCACCAGCATGACGACCGCCGACCGGCAGGCCTGCGAGCGCGACATCCTCGACGGGTACCGCCGTGCGCTGGCCGCAGCAGGCGGCCCAGACCTGGATCGCGACGAGCTGTGGGAGCGCTACCGCCAAGGTGCGCTGTATGCGTACGTCGCCGCCCTGATCACCGCCGGGATGGGTGGCATGCAGGACGAAGGAATCGCATTCGAAGGATTGCGGCGAGCAATTGCCGCGCTCGAAGATCTGGACACTGTCGCGATCCTCAGCAACTCGCTGTGAGTCACGAACTACCATCATGGAACCCCAACGATTGAGGCCCAGGAAGTGAACGAACCGCTGCGCGATGCATCCGGAGCCGTCGAGGACACCTCGACCAGAAACCGGATCCTCGTCGCGACCGCCGAAGTGCTCGCCCGCAGTGGACAGACCAAGCTCAGCCTGTCGGAGGTCGCCCTGCAGGCCGGGGTCTCCCGGCCGACGCTGTACCGCTGGTTCGCCTCCAAGCAGGAACTGCTCGACGCCTTCGGCATCTATGAACGCGAGATGTTCGACAACGGGATCAGCCGGGCGACGGCGGGACTACGTGGCACGGAGAAACTCGACGCCGCGCTGCGGTTCATCGTCGAATATCAGCAGTCCTACTCGGGCGTGCGTCTGGTCGACATCGAGCCCGAGGTCGTCATCGGGCAGCTGGGACGAGTCCTTCCGATCATGCGGTCGCGCCTCGAGAAGTTGCTGACCGGACCGAACGGAGCGGTCAAGGCCGCCACAGCAATTCGCGTCGCGATTTCGCACTACATCGTCCGCAGCGATGACGACGACCAGTTCCTCGCACAGCTTCGGCACGCCACGGGGATCAAGCCGCCGGGCTGATCGTTCGGCTCCGCCGCCGGGCTGATCGTTCGGCTCCGCCGCCGGGCTGATCGTTCGGCTCCGCCGAACGCGGCTGATCGTTCGGCTCCGCCGAAGTGCTGACACTTTCCCAATAGTTTGTAAAGCTGTCTCCATGACGGAAGTGCAGACCGAAACCGGTGTATTGGCCGGCGACGAGCGAATGCTGATCGACGGCGAGCTGCAGCACACGAGCAGCGGCGCGACGTTCGACGTGATCCACCCCGCCAGCGAAGAGGTGGCCGGCCAGGCCACCGACGGAACAGTCGATGACATGGGACGCGCCGTCGGGGCGGCGCGTCGGGCGTTCGACGACGGCGAGTGGGCACGCGACCTCGAGTTCCGCTATCACTGCCTGACGCAGTTGCATGCCGCGCTGGAGAAGGACAAGGAGCGGCTGCGCCGCATCGTCGTGACTGAGGTCGGCTGTCCGGTCACAGTGTCAGGCAGCCAGGTCGAGAGTCCGATCGAAGAGGTCAGGCACTGGGCCGAGCACGGGAAGAGCTTCGAGTACCTCGTCGACACCGGCGTGCACCCCACCCAGCTGGGCCCTGCGCGGCGCAAGATCCACTACGAGCCCGTCGGGGTCGTCGGGGCGATCACACCGTGGAACGTGCCGTTCTACCTCAACATCGCCGAGACCGTTCCGGCGCTGATGGCGGGCAACACCGTCGTCCTCAAGCCCGCGCAGCTCACCCCCTGGTCCGGCAGTGAGCTCGGCCGCATCGTCGCCGAAGAGACCGACATCCCCGCCGGCGTGTTCAACGTCGTTGTCTCCAACGCCAACGACGTGGGCGCGGCGCTGTCGGCGGACCCGCGGGTCGACATGATCACCTTCACGGGCTCAACGGCGACCGGCCGCGCGATCCTGGCCGCGGGCGCTTCGACGGTGAAGAAGACGCTGCTGGAGCTCGGCGGCAAGTCGGCCCACATCGTGCTCGACGACGCCGACTTCAATGCCGCGCTGCCGATGGCGGCGATGATGGCGTGTGTGATGTCGGGGCAGAGCTGCATCCTGCCGAGCCGGATCCTGTTGCCGCGCAGCCGCTACGACGAGGGCATCGAGATCCTCAAGACGATGATGGAAGGTTTCCCGGTCGGCGACCCGTGGACGCCCGGCAACATGCAGGGCCCGCAGATCAGCGAGACACAGCGGCAGAAGGTGCTCGGCCTGATCAAGAGCGGCATCGACTCCGGGGCCCGACTGGTCACCGGCGGCGGTGTGCCCGAGAACCTCCCGACGGGCTACTACGTGCAGCCCACGCTGCTGGTCGACGTCGACCCGGATTCTCAAGTGGCCCAGGAGGAGATCTTCGGCCCGGTGCTCGCCGTCACCCCGTACGACGGCGACGACGAGGCGATCGCGATCGCCAACAACACGATCTACGGACTCTCCGGCGAGGTCAGCGGGGGCGACGTGGACCGCGCCCTCGAGGTCGCCAAACGGATGCGCACGGGCAACGTCACGATCAACGGCAAGAGCCACTTCGGGATCAGCAGCCCCTTCGGCGGCACCAAGCAGAGTGGGCTGGGCTACCGCAACGGCGAAGAGGGTTACAAGGAGTACTTGGAGGCGAAGACGATCGGCATGCCGGACACGGCGGCGCCGTGAATCAGGCCGGACACGGCGGCGCCGTGAATCAGGCCGGAGCGAGCGACGAGGGCGACATCGCCCGGTTGTTGTACCGGTATGCGCGCGCCGTCGACACCAAGGACTGGGAGCTGTACCGCTCAGTGTTCACAGACGACGCCCACATCGACTACTCCTCGGCGGGCGCTGTCGTGGGCAGTCGTGACGAGGTCGTCGACTGGTTCGCGGCGAATTTCGGCGTGATCCCGTGGAGCATGCACTACATCACCAACATCGAAAGCGATATCAGCGGCGATACCGCGACAGTCCGGGCGATGTTCTACAACCCAATGCAGTTGCCCGGCATGGCGGAGATGAGCTCCTGCGGCGGGTACTACCACCACGAACTCGTCCGCGCTCCCGACGGGTGGCGCAGCCGTCGACTCCGGGAAGAGAACGTGTGGTTCGTCAACCAACCGGGCGCACCCGGTTCGTGAAAGCCACGTTTTGCAGAAGAAGTTCGAGTAGACGTCTGCAAAACGTGGATTTCGTCAACCAACCAACTCAGCCTTCAGCGGCCAATTGACCGCAGGCAGCGGCGATTTCACGGCCGCGGGTGTCGCGGACGGTGCACGACACTCCCCGCTCTCGGACGCGCTTGACGAACTCCCGCTCAGCGGGCTTGGGACTGGCATCCCACTTGCTGCCCGGCGTCGGGTTCAACGGAATGAGGTTGACGTGCGCGAGCGGTCCGAGCGCTCCGTGCAACCGCTTGCCCAACAGATCGGCCCGCCACGGCTGGTCGTTCACGTCACGGATGAGCGCGTATTCGATCGACACCCGCCGCCCGGTAGAGGCCGCGTAATACTTTGCCGCATCGAGAACTTCGGAGACCTTCCAGCGGCTGTTCACCGGGACCAGGGTGTCGCGCAGTTCGTCGTCGGGCGCATGCAGCGACAGCGCCAGCGTCACACCGAGACGTTCGTCGGCCAGCTTGCAGATCGCCGGGGCGAGTCCAACGGTCGACACGGTGACCGAACGCGCCGAGATCCCGAACCCGTGCGGTGGCGCCGCGGTGATGCGTCGCACCGCCGCGAGCACGCGGTTGTAGTTGGCCAGCGGCTCGCCCATTCCCATGAACACGATGTTGGAGAGCCGACCGCCGCGCGCCTGCACGATCCCCTCGCCGTCGCGATCGCGCAATTCGACCGCCGCCGACCGCACCTGCTCGAGGATCTCCGCGGTCGACAGGTTGCGCTGCAGCCCGCCCTGGCCCGTCGCGCAGAACGGGCAGGCCATGCCGCAACCTGCCTGCGACGAAATGCACACCGTGTTGCGCTGCGGGTAGCGCATCAACACCGACTCGAAAGTCGCGCCGTCGACCGCACGCCAGAGCATCTTGCGCGTCTCGCCCGCGTCGCATTCGATCTCGCGCACCGCGTCGAGCAGCTTCGGAAACAACGCGTCGGCGATCTGATCGCGAACCGCCGCGGGTAGGTCAGTCATCTGATGCGGGTCGGCGATCAGCCGGCCGTAGTACTGGTTGGCCAGCTGTTTACCGCGAAATGCGGGCAGACCGAGGTCCGCGACGGCGGCGGTGCGGGCGTCCTCGTCGAGGTCGGCGAGGTGACGCGGCGGCATCGCGCGTCGCGGAGGATCGAAGACCAGAGGCAGGGAGATCGCCATGAGTTGTCACCAGTATCCCATTGTGAGCGCCCGAAATTAATTCGCGATTACGGGCGTTGGCCGCACACAACGCAATTCAGGCCAGCAGGGTGAGGACGATCCAGCCGGCGACCGCTGAGGGCAGCATCGCGTCGATCCTGTCCATGATGCCGCCGTGGCCCGGCAGCAGCGTGCCCATGTCCTTGATCCCGAGGTCGCGCTTGACCTGCGACTCGACCAGGTCGCCGAGCACGCCGGTGATCACCAGCATCAGGCCCAGCGGCACGCCGACCCACGCGGGTTTGTCCAGCAGGAACGTCACGGACAGCACCGCGGCCGTGATGCCGAACAGCAGCGAGCCGCCGAGACCTTCCCACGATTTCTTCGGGCTGATCGCGGGCGCCAGCAGATGCTTGCCGAACAACACCCCTGCGGCGTAGCCGCCGATGTCGGCGAACACGACGGTGACGATCACCGTGAACGTTCGGCTGCCGCCGTGGTCCTGGAAGATCAGCAGCGCACTGAAGCTGGCGAACAGCGGCACCCACGTCGCGAGCAGCACTGCGGCCGAGATGTCGCGCAGATAGTTCACCGGCTGGTCGCGAAGCCCCTGCCCGACCAGGCGCCAGACCATACACACCACGATCGTTCCGCCATACGCGCCGAGCAGACCGGCTGTGCCGAACGGCCACGTCAGCCAGATCATCGCCTGGCCGCCGACCAGCAGCGGAATCAGCGGCAGGGCATAGCCGGCCTCGCGCAACTGGCGCACGACCTCATGAGTGGCGATCCCAATCGCCACACCCAGCACAGGCAGCCAACCGATGGGCGCGAACAGCAGAACCCCGATCGCGATTGCGCCGAGGGCGACACCGACTGCGATCGCGGCCGGCAGATCCCGTCCGGCCCGGGACTTCTTCTTGGGTGGCTCTTCAACCGGCGTATCTGTCACGGGACTCACATGCTGATCGGCCACTAGACCTCCAGCAGTTCGCCTTCTTTGTGCTTGACGAGATCGTCGATCTGGGTCGTGTAGGTGTGGGTGGCCTTGTCGAGGTCCTTCTCGGCGCGCGCCACCTCGTCCTCGCCGGCCTCCCCGTCCTTCTTGATGCGGTGCAGCTCCTCCATCGCCTTGCGACGGATGTTGCGCACGGACACCCGCGCATCCTCGCCCTTGGACTTGGCCTGCTTCACCAGGTCACGACGACGCTCCTCGGTCAGCTGCGGGATGGAGACCCGAATGACGTTGCCGTCGTTGGTCGGGTTCACGCCGAGGTCTGAATTGCGGATCGCGTCCTCGATGTTGCGAAGCTGGTTGGCCTCATACGGCTTGATCACGACCAGCCGCGGTTCAGGGACGTTGATGCTCGACAGCTGTGTGATCGGCGTGGGCGAACCGTAGTAGTCCATGTTGACGCGGGCGAACATGCCGGGGTTGGCGCGGCCGGTACGGATCGTGGACAGGTCATCGCGCGCCACCGACACCGCCTTCTCCATCTTCTCCTCGGCGTCGAAGAGGGTCTCGTCGATCACTTCACCATTTCCCGTCGCTGTCGCACGCCCATGGCGTCCTACTCCCGTCGCTACCGCTCGTCCTGGCGTCCACCCGTCAGGTGGTGACCAGCGTTCCGATCTTCTCACCTGCGACCGCTCGGGCGATATTGCCGTCGGTGAGCAGGTTGAACACCAGGATGGGCATGCCGTTGTCCATGCAGAGGCTGAAGGCGGTCGCGTCGGCGACCTTCAGGCCGCGGTCGATGACCTCGCGGTGGCTGATCGCGGTCAGCAGTTCCGCGTCGGGATGCTCCCTCGGATCTGCGGTGAAGACACCGTCGACGGCCTTGGCCATCAGCACGACCTCAGCCCCGATCTCCAGCGCCCGCTGCGCGGCGGTGGTGTCGGTCGAGAAGTACGGCAGCCCCATGCCCGCGCCGAAGATGACCACACGGCCCTTCTCCAGGTGCCTGCGGGCTCGCAGGGGGATGTAGGGCTCGGCGACCTGACCCATCGTGATGGCGGTCTGCACGCGGGTCACGATGCCTTCCTTTTCCAGGAAGTCCTGCAGCGCAAGGCTGTTCATCACCGTGCCGAGCATGCCCATGTAGTCGCTGCGGGTCCGCTCCATGCCACGCTGTTGCAGCTGTGCACCGCGAAAGAAGTTGCCCCCACCGATGACGACGGCAACCTGCACACCGCTGCGGACTACTTCTGCGATTTGCCGAGCCACCAGGTGGACGACATCCGGGTCCAAGCCCACTTCCCCACCGCCGAACATCTCGCCGCCGAGCTTGAGCACCACGCGGGAGTACATCGGCCGCAACGGCGTATCGCCGGAGGAAACAGGGTCGGCACCGTTGGGGCTGGTTGGCTCCGCCATCCGACTCCTTCGGGGTCCTCACTGAGATTCCCCTAATCCTGCCTCATGGCGGCTTCACAGCCGTGACGGGGTGGTGCGTGTTGTTAGCCAGGCAGGTGGGCGGTCAGCAGGAATGCAGGCACTGACCTGCGCCCCTTTGGCTCATCGCGGACGTCGGTCGCCGGGAAGTACTGTTCGAAGCCGTCCGGAAAGACGCCGTGGATACGAGCGGGCCTGATCTCGTCGATGGTCCAGTACTTCGACACGACGTCGCGCAGTTCGTCCTCGGTGACGGCGTGCGGAGGACCGTCGGGCAGGCCCGCCTTGTCGAAGACCAGCACGAAGTAGGAGGCGTTCGGCGCCGCAGCCCGCACGATCGACCGCTGATATCCCTCGCGCAGCTCCACGGGCATCGAGTGGAACAGCGTCGAGTCGACGATGGTGCCGAACCGGCCGTCGTAGCCGCCGAAGTCACTGATGTCGGCCACCTCGAAGGTGGCCGTGGCAAGACCGCGCTTGGCCGCCTCTGCTTTGGCCAACTCGATCGCGGTGGGCGACTGGTCCAGCCCCACCGTGGTGAACCCCTGTTCGGCGAGATGCAAGGAGATGGCTGCCTCGCCACAGCCGGCATCGAGCACGTCGCCGTGAAACCTGCCCTGCTCGATCAAGACAGCAAGCTCGGGCTGAGGTTCACCGATGCTCCACGGCGGCCGGGTCCCCATACCCATACCGATGCCGTCGTCCTCGCCCTTGTAGGCGCTGTCAAACATCTGATCCATAGATTGAGTCATGAATCCGGTATATCAACCTGGTTGATATGTGTCAACATACTTGATATGAACGACTTCCTCGAGGACCAACCGCTGGGCTATCTGCTGTCCCGGGTGGCCAACGCACTGCGCGCCGAGGTCACCGCGACGGCCCTGCAGCCGCTGAATGTGGCGTTTCCGCAGTACATCTGCATGCGAATCCTGTCGAAGCACCCGGGCCGGTCCAACGCCGAACTGGCACGCGACATGAACGTCTCGCCGCAGGCGATGAACATGGTGCTGCGCGGCCTCGAAGACCGTGGGCTCGTCAGCCGGCCGGCAAGTGTCTCGTCGGGACGGTCGCTTCCCGCCCAGCTCACGCGCGAGGGCGAGGACGTGCTCAAACGCACGGACTCCGGTGTGCGCGCCGCCGAACGGAAGCTGATGGCGCACCTGACCGCCGACCAGCGACGCGAGTTCAAGCGCACCCTCGTCACCTTGGGTGCCGACTGAGGAGCAATACACCCAGACCCTGCGGGCCGACGCCGTCGTGGTCGACAATGAACGTCATGTCGAACCCACTCTGTTCGTCGCCGGTGCGATGAAGATCGTTCTCGCTCCGGACTCGTTCAAGGAGTCGATGACCGCGACGGAGGCCGTCGCCGCGATGCGTGCGGGCGTGCACGCGGTGCTTCCGAACGCCGAATGCGTGGGAGTTCCCATGGCCGACGGCGGCGAGGGCACCGTCGATGCCGTCGTCGACGCGCTGCACGGCCGGCACGTCGAAGTCGAGGTCTCCGACGCCCTCGGCCGGCCCGTCACCGCGCGATACGGCCACATTCCGCTGCGACAACTGGCCGTCATCGAGATGGCCGCTGCCGCAGGACTGGAGCTGATCCCGCCGAAACAGCGAGACGTGCTGCGCGCCAGCACTTTCGGTGTGGGTCAGCTCATCCGGTCGGCAATGGACGTCGGCGCGGAGGAGTTGCTCATCGGGTTGGGCGGATCGGCCACCAACGACGGCGGCACCGGAATGCTCACCGCACTCGGCGCGTCATTCGTCGACGCCGACGGCAGTCCGCTCGAGCCCGGCGGCGCTGCATTGAGTCGTCTCGACCGCATCGACGTGTCAGGCCTTGACCCACGGCTGCGCAACATCCGCATTCACGTGGCCTCCGACGTCACCGCGCCGTTGCTCGGACCCGCGGGTGCCACGGCGGTTTTCGGGCCGCAAAAGGGCGCCACCGCAGCCGATGTGGAGCTCCTGGAGTCCGCATTGACGCAACTGGCGACGGTGACGTCGGCGACGCTCGGCACGGCGAACCCACAACGCCCCGGGACCGGCGCCGCAGGAGGCTTGGGCTTCGCACTCGTCGAGTTCCTGGGCGCGGAGAGTAAGCCCGGCGTCGACGAGGTCGCCGAGACCGTCGGCCTCGAGGCGGCGCTCCGCGGAGCCGACTGGGTGTTCACCGGCGAAGGCAGTGTGGACGCCCAAACCGTAATGGGCAAAACGCCTTTCGGCGTCGCACAGGTCGCGGCGCGCTCCGGCGTGCGGGTGGTCATCTTCGCCGGCCGGGTGGCCCCCGACGCGTCCGTGCTGTTGGAGCACGGGGTGGACCGCCTTGTCGCGATCACCGCGGAGCACACGCCGATCGAACAGGCGTTGCGAGAAGGCGCGGAATCGCTGACCCGGGCGACGGCCGAAGTCTGCAGGCAGATCGCCGAATAGCGGTCAGGAGGCGCGGCGGCCGATACCGGCCATCATCAGCGGTGTGCACACGCGCAGGTTCCCCCCGCTGAACCGGGCCGACGCCGCCTCGGCGTCCTCCGCTGAGAGCAGACCGGAGTCGACGACGGCCCCGCGCAGACTCTCGAAGGTGAGCTTGAAGAAGTCGAAGCCCGGAGAGTTCGAGTCGACGATTCGAACCCGCCCCTCGCCACGCACCTCGGTCAGACCCGCGCTCGCGATATCGGCAACCACCTGACGGCCGTACTCGCGCTCGAACCCCGCTCGTTCCATGAACTGCAGGAGGGCCTCGGTGACGTCGGATAACCCCTCTTCTTCGTCGTCGAACCCGAAGGTGCCCCAGTGATAATCCTCGATGACGATCCAGCCGCCCGGCCGCAGCGTGGCCGCCAACCGGGCGAGGATCTGCCTGCGGTCGGTGAGATGTTCAAGGACGAGGCGCGCATGCACTAGGTCGAACTCGGCCTGCGGAAGCTCGTCTTCGCGAATGTCGATGCGGCGCACCGTGATCGAGTCAGAGGCCAGATGATCGACGAAACGGGTGTCGATATCGATGGCGGTGACGTGGGCTCCACGCGCCGCCATCCATTCGACCAGTGACCCGCCGCCGGCACCAACCTCGAGGCACTTCCAGCCCGGGCCGATGCCGAGATCATCGAGTAGCGCTTGGCTGCCTCGATCCCACAGCGCCTCCATACCGGCGATGCGCGCCCTCTCCTGAGCGAACCCCTGGTCGAGAATGTAGTCGCGCGTCATGACTGGATGCGCGCGAAGGGCCGCGCCTCTTCGAGTTCGTAGGCCAACTCGAGCAACTTGGCCTCCTGTCCCCTCACCGTCGACAACATCATGCCGACGGGCAGTCCCGTCGATGATTCCGCAAGCGGCAGCGAGATCGCCGGATCGCCGGTGGCGTTCTGCAGCGGGGTAAACGCCACCCAGTCGACGAGTCGATCCATGACCGCCTCGAAATCCGCTGTGGGATCGAGGTATCCGATCGGGGGGTGACCTCGGCGAGGGTCGGCATCAACACGGCGTCGTATACCGCACCCAGCCTTGCGGTGATGCGGTGCGACGCCGACAGCCGGCGGATGGCGAGCGGAACCTTGTACAGGCTGCGGGCGGCTCTGCGGTCGAGTCCGAGCGTGATGTTGTCCAGACGCGTGCGGTCGAAGCTCGGGCCGAACATCCGGCGGCCGCCACGGACCATGGCGAACGCCAGGAACGACCAGTACACGAGGAAGTCGTCCTTGAAGCGGGCGGGGACGGGATTGGAGATCTCGGTGACCCGGTGGCCCAGTTCCTCCAGCAGGGCGGCCGACTTCAGCGTCAGCTCGCGGATCTCCGGGCTCGCGTCGCGCGAAATGGATTGCGTGCACACGGCGATGTGTAGTCGCTGCTTGCTCGGCCGCGTCACGTCGCCGATCGGCGCCAGCTTGGGGTTGCGGTATACGCGCTCGGCTTCACGCAGGAACGCGGCGGTATCGCGCACCGACCGCGACACCACACCGTTGGCGACCAGATGCAGCGGCATCAGGGCCGTCTCCTTGTCCAGCGGCATGCGGCCGCGCGTCGGCTTGAGGCCCACTAATCCGTTGCAGGAAGCGGGGATTCGGATCGAACCGCCGCCGTCGTTGGCGTGGGCGATCGGCACGACCCCGGCGGCGACGAATGCGCCGGAGCCCGACGACGACGCCCCCGCGGTGTACTCCGGATTCCACGGGTTGCGCACCGGTCCGATGCGGGGATGCTCGGCCGAACCGCTGAAGCCGAACTCCGACATCTGCGTCTTGCCCAGCGGCACCAGTCCGGTACCCAGGAACACCCGGGCGAACGCGCCGTCGGCGGGCATCGGGCGCGGATCCCACGCATCGGTGCCCTGCATCGTGGGCATGCCCTCGACGGCGACGTTGTCCTTGATGAACGACGGCACGCCGTCGAAGTAGCCGCCGAACGGGCGCGTGGACGCGGCGCGGGCCCTGGCACGGTCGAAGGCCACATACGCCAAGCCGTTCAGCGCCGGATTGACCGCTTCGGTGCGGGCGATCGCCGCGTCGACGAGCTCGGCTGCTGACACTGCGCCGGCCCGCAAGGCCTCCGCACGCAGACCCACGGCATCAAGGTCGCCGAGGGCGTCGTCACCGAAGGCGTGAATGCACTCCATGCAGCGACGGTACCAATCCGTACCGCCGGTGTGTGAGCTAGGCCACGCGCACCGACCGGGGAACGCAAAAGGTCCCCAAACCTGTTGGTTTGGGGACCTTCGCGACGTGCTTGCGCCGGCTAGGCCTGTCCGACCTCGAAGCGCACGAACCGGGTGACGGTCACGCCCGCCTCGTCGAGCAGTGCCTTGACGGTCTTCTTGTTGTCCGACACCGACGGCTGGTCCAGCAGTACGACGTCCTTGTAGAAGCCGGTCACGCGGCCTTCGACGATCTTGGTCAGGGCCTGCTCGGGCTTGCCCTCGGCGCGCGCGGTCTCCTCGGCGATGCGGCGCTCGTTGGCGACGATGTCCTCGGGCACGTCCTCGCGCGTGAGGTACTTGGCCTTCAGCGCCGCGATCTGCAGGGCGACCGCGTGTGCAGCGTCTTTGCTCGAACCGGTGTACTCGACCAGAACGCCCACCGCAGGCGGCAGGTCAGCGGCGCGCTTGTGCAGATACGTCTCGACGGTGCCGTCGAAGTACGCGGCACGGCGCAGTTCGAGCTTCTCGCCGATCTTGGCGGACAGGTCGGCGATGACCTGCTCGACCGTGCTGTCCCCCGCCTTGGCGGCCTTCAGCGCGTCGACGTCGTTGGCCTTCGCCGCCGCGGCCGCGGCCACGATCTGGTCGGCAACGGCCTGGAACTCGGCGTTCTTCGCGACGAAGTCGGTCTCGGAGTTGAGTTCGATCAGTGCGCCGTCCTTGGCGGCGACGAGGCCCTCGGCAGTCGCACGCTCGGCGCGCTTGCCGACATCCTTGGCGCCCTTGATGCGCAGCAGCTCGACGGCCTTGTCGAAATCGCCGTCGGCCTCGACCAGCGCGTTCTTGGAATCGAGCATGCCGGCACCGGTGAGATCCCGAAGTCGCTTCACATCGGCAGCGGTGTAGTTCGCCATATCAGCCTTTCCCTATGACTGTTGAGGGGTCTCGGTGGTGCTCTCGGCCCCGGCAGCACCGGCCTCGGTTCCTGCGGTCGCGCCCGCGAGCAGTTCCTGCTCCCATTCGGCGAGCGGCTCGGCGCCTTCGGCGGTGGGCTTGTCGCCGTCACGGCCGACGTTCGCGCGGGCCTGCAGGCCTTCGGCGACCGCGGAGGCCACGACCTTGGTGAGCAGCGCAGCCGACCGGATGGCGTCGTCGTTGCCCGGGATCGGGTAGTCGACGAGGTCGGGGTCGCAGTTGGTGTCCAGGATCGCGATGATCGGGATGTTCAGCTTGCGAGCCTCCGCGACCGCGAGGTGCTCCTTGTTGGTGTCGACGACCCAGATCGCCGAGGGCACCTTCTGCATGTCCCGGATACCGCCGAGGCTGCGCTCGAGCTTGTTCTTCTCGCGGGTCAGCATCAGGATTTCCTTCTTGGTGCGACCCTCGAAGCCACCGGTCTGCTCCATGGTCTCGAGCTCCTTGAGACGCTGCAGGCGCTTGTGCACGGTGGAGAAGTTGGTGAGCATGCCGCCCAGCCAGCGCTGGTTCACATAGGGCATGCCGACGCGGGTCGCCTCTTCGGCGATGGATTCCTGGGCCTGCTTCTTGGTGCCGACGAACATGATGCTGCCGCCGTGGGCGACAGTCTCCTTGACGAACTCGTACGCCTTGTCGATGTAGGTCAGCGTCTGCTGCAGATCGATGATGTAGATGCCGTTGCGGTCGGTGAAGATGAACCGCTTCATCTTGGGATTCCAGCGACGGGTCTGATGCCCGAAGTGGGTGCCGCTGTCCAGCAGCTGTTTCATTGTTACAACAGCCATAGTCGGCCATGTCCTGTTCTGTCGGTTGTCGCGCAGCGTCGGGTGACGCCGAGCCCTGGTGCCTGCAGGTTGCCGGACCCGTCCCGATGGTTCGGGGCGAGACCGCCGGCATCCGGATACGACCGTGTGAAACCGGGTCGTGGCGCAGACACGCGAAGTCAGCCCGCTCAAGCGAGCTGCGGATAGGAGTTTACACGCTGTTCGGGGATGCTTTTTCCACACTGACCTGACGGTCCACAGATCGGCGCTCCGGCCTGGCGCAGCCTAGATGCGCCGCGGTGAGCTGGGCTGATGCGATGGATCCCCTTGGCCGTAGCTGCGATCGTCCTGGCGGCCCCCGCCTCGGCCGACGGGGGGCGACTGGACTGGCCGCTGCGCCCGCGCCCCGATGTGGTGCGAATGTTCGACGCGCCGACGCCTGACTGGCACCGAGGACATCGCGGTGTCGACCTCGCAGGAACACCCGGTCAACCGGTGTACGCCGCGGCCGAGGGCACCGTGGTCTTCGCGGGCGAACTGGCAGGCCGGTCACTGGTGTCGATCGCCCATCCCGGCGGGTTGCGGACCAGCTATGAGCCCGTCGTGCCGTCCGTGCGGGCCGGCCAGCGGGTCGTCGCCGGGGCGGTGCTCGGCGAACTGCAGGCCGGCCATGCCGATTGCGCAGCAGCCGCCTGCCTGCACTGGGGTGCGATGTGGGGGCCGGCAGCGCGTGCCGACTACGTCGATCCACTCGGGCTCGTCGCGAGCACACCGATCCGCCTCAAGCCCGTTCGCTGAACATCTCGCGAGCAGACGCAAAATCACCCCAGCACGCCGTGAAAACGGCGACTTTGCGTGCTCGGCGAACTAGGCGCGGGGGTGGGCCTGGTCGTGCACCGCGCGCAGGCGCGCCACCGTGACGTGGGTGTAGAGCTGCGTGGTGGCCAGCGAGGAGTGGCCGAGCAGTTCCTGCACGATGCGCAGATCCGCCCCGCCCTCGAGCAGATGCGTGGCGGCGCTGTGCCGCAGGCCGTGCGGGCCGATGTCGGGTGCGCCGTCGACGGCCGCGATCGTCTGGTGCACGACGGTGCGGGCCTGCCGCGGGTCCAGCCGTCGTCCCCGCGCGCCGAGCAGCAGCGCCGGACCCGAATCCGCGGTGGCCAACGCCGGACGCCCGTCGGCCAGCCACGTCGCGAGCGCCGCCTGCGCAGGCGCGCCGAACGGCACCGTGCGCTGCTTGTTGCCCTTACCCAGCACCCGCAGCAGCCGCCGGGACGCGTCGACGTCGTCGATGTCCAACCCGCACAGCTCGCTGACGCGCATGCCGCTGGCGTACAACAGCTCGACGATCAGCTGGTCCCGCAGCGCGAGCGGATCACCTTGCTGCGCACCGGATTTCGCTGCCGCCATGGCATCAAGAGCCTGGTCCTGGCGCAGCACGGCCGGCAGCGTGCGACGGGCCTTGGGCACCTGCAGGCGCGCGGCCGGGTCACTCGCGATCAGACCGCGTCGCGCCGCCCACGCGGTGAACGTCTTGACCGCGGAGGTGCGTCGGGCCAGCGTCGTCCTGGCGGCGCCCGCCGCGGCCAGCGCCGCGAGCCACGAGCGCAGGACCGGCAGCGTCAGCCCGGCGACCCCGGCGTCGGGTGCGCGGTCGGCGACGAAGTCGAACAGCGACCGCAGATCACCGAGATAGGCGCGACGGGTGTGGTCGGAGCGGCCGCGCTCCAGCGCGAGGTACTCGTCGAACTCCTCGAGGATCGCCTCCACGCCCTAACCGTCGCAGACGTCGCCGCCGCGGTTCAGGTGACGCGCCGCAGCGCGTCGGGCGTCAGTTCCTTCAACGACCGGTAGCCGTCGACGGCCATGGTGAGATCGGCTTCGGCGAGCAGCGATCGCAGGACGTGCACGATGCCGTCGACACCGCCGAGCGCAAGCCCGTAGGCGTAGGGCCGTGCCGACGCCGACCGCGGTCGCGCCCAGCGCCAGGGCCTTGACGATGTCGACGCCGCTGCGGATGCCCGGAGTCGAACAGCACCGGCAGCCCGTCGGCGGCCTCGACCACGCCGGGCAGGCAGTCGATGGCGGGCATGCCGCCGTTGGCCTGGCGGCCGCCGTGGTTGGAGCAGTAGATGCCGTCGACGCCGCCGTCCTTGGCGCGCCGCGCATCGTCGGGATGGCAGATGCCCTTGACGAGCAGCGGCAGGTCGGTCAGCGAGCGCAGCCACGGCAGGTCGTCCCAGGTCAGCGGATTGCCGAAGATCTGAATCCACTGCAGGACCGCGGCCTGCGGGTTCTCTTCCGGCGGCTGCGCCAGGCGCTCGCGGAACACCGGGTCGCTGGTGTAGTTCGCCAGGCAGTGGCCGCGCAGGAACGGGAAGTTCGACGTCGACAGGTCGCGCGGCCGCCAGCCCGGGATCCAGGTGTCCAGGGTGACGACGATGCCCTTGAAGCCGGCCGCCTCGGCGCGGTGCGACGAGGCTGGCGGCCAGGTCGCGGTCGTTCGGCGTGTACAGCTGGAAAAAGCCTGGCGTATCGCCCGAATTCGGCGGCGACGTCCTCCATCGGATCCGCGGACAGGTCGATGCGATCATCGGCACGCCGGTGCGCGCGGCGGCGCGGGCGGTGGCCAGGTCGCCGTGGCCGTCCTGGGCGCACAACGCCGATGACGCCGACCGGCGCCATCATGAGCCGGCGACGGCAGCGTCATCCCGAACAGGTCCACCGACAGGTCGCGCTCCTTGGCGCCGACGAACATCCGCGGCATCAGCCCCCAGTCGTCGAAGGCGGTGACGTTGACGCGCTGGGTGCGCTCGTCGCCGGCGCCGCCCGCGACGTACGACCAGATCGACGGCGACATCGCCGCCTGGGCCTTGGCCTCCAGCTCCGCGAAGGACATGGGCAGCGACGGCAGCACGCCGGACAGGCCCTGAAGGTAGATCTCGAGCTGGTAGTCGCCGAAGGCCATGGGGCTAGCGTGCCAGGCCCGCGGTCAGGCGTTGGCCTGTTCCACCTTCGCGAGTTCGGCCTTCCACTGCCGGAAGGTCTCCTCGGTGCGCCCGCGGCGCCAGTACCCCGAGATCGACGATGCCCACTTCGCATCCACACCGCGTTCCTTGCGGATGTAGGGCCGCAGATTGTGCATGACGGTCTGCGCCTCGCCGTGAATGAACACCTGCACCTGTCCGGGCAGCCACGACGCGCCCTTCACGGCCGCGATCAGCGGCGCGTGGTCGCCGGCCATGTCCTCGGACACCAGGTCGGCGCGACCGCCGCGGTAGATCCACTGGACGTCGACGCCCGGCGGCGCGGTCAGCTCGATCTCGTCGTCGGGGCCCGCCACCTCGATGAAGACCTGGCCAATTGCGTTGTCCGGCAACGCTTCCAGCGCCGCGCCGATCGCCGGAACGGCCGCCTCGTCGCCGGCGAGCAGGTGCCAGTCCGCCGCGGGGTCGGGTGCGTAGGCGCCGCTCGGCCCCATCACGTACGCCGGCTGGCCGGGCGTGGCCGCGACGGCCCACGGTCCCGCGACTCCGTGCTCGCCGTGCACCACGAAGTCGATGGCGATCTCGCGGCGCTCGGCGTCCACCCGCCGGACTGTGTAGGTGCGAACCGGCGGTTGCTCTCGACGGGCAGGGTCTTGAAACTGTCCAGCGTCAGGGGCTGCGGCAGAGCGGCGACGTCGATGCCGTCAGACACGAACAGAATCTTGACGTAGGCGTCGGTGAAGTCGTTCGGCGTGAACGTGTCGAAGCCGCCACCGCCCAGCACGACCCGGGTGAGATGCGGGGTCACCTGCTCGGTACGCACCACTTCGAACGTGTGGACGGGACGTCCTGCCACTGTTGTTCCTCCCGTTGGTCGCCGACCTTGTCGAGGATACGAGCGAATGCACAGTGCGGGTCAGCTACCTCGCAGAGCACCATCGATGCGAGCTTGGGCTGCCAGTCCGTGGTCATCGCCGCGCCGACGCCGAACCCGTAGCCGGCGGGTGGGACGAGCGCCTGCGCCTCAGGGGTGCGCGGGACGCCGGCGAACAGCGCTGCGATGAGCGCAACGACGGCCACGGCACGAGCTGTTGCTCCACTCCACGCCCAACCATGCGGCTGACCTATTGGCGAGCGAGCTTCCACCTCCCGTCCCGACGCACCACCAGGCCGCAAAGCTCGAGCACCGCCAGCGGACCCAACACCTGCGTCGGCGGCAAGCCGGCGGCGACCGCGATCTCGTCGACAGTGCGGGCGCCCCTGGCATGGCAGCGCGTCGTAGACCCGCTTGTCGGTATCGGACAGCCCGTCGAGTGGCGAGGTCGGACGCTGCTCATCGGGAGCGAGTTCGCCCACGCGGCCGATCAGTTCGATGACGTCCTCGGATCGGGTGACCACGTCGGCGCCGCCCCGCAGCAGGGCGTGGCATCCCACCGATGCCGACGACGTCACCGGGCCCGGCACCGCGCATACGTTTCGGCCGAGCGCACGTGCCCAGGCCGCCGTGTTGGCGGCACCGCTGCGCGCACCTGCCTCGACGACCACGGTGGCGCCCGCGAGCGCGGCGACCAACCTGTTACGGGTCAGAAAGCGGTGCCGCGCCGGCCGCTCCCCTGGCGGATACTCGCTGACCACCAGACCCTGGTCACGTATCCGCCGCAGCAGCACGGCATGCGCTGCCGGATAGGGCACATCGACGCCACCTGCGAGCACCGCGACGGTCAACCCGTCGGCTGCCAGCGCGGCGCGGTGCGCGGCCCCGTCGATGCCGAACGCGCCACCGGACACGACCGCCGCATCCCGCGCCGCCAGACCGGCGGCGAGATCCGCCGCGACGAACTCACCGTATGCGGTGGCGGCCCGTGTGCCGACGATCGCCGCGGCGCGGTCGGCGACGGCATTGAGGCGCGCGGGCCCAACCGCCCACAGCACCAACGGTTCATGCGCCTGCGGCCGCGACCGGTCGGCCACGCCGCCGAATGACCGGAACGCCAACAGCGGCCATTCGTCGTCGTCAGCGGTGATCAAGTCGTCCGCCGAGGCGGTCCAGCACTTCCAAATCCTCTGCTGCACGGTCGATCTGGCGTCTCGCCTCGGTCCGCTGAGCTACGGGACCGTCGACGTTGCCGGTGCGCACCCGCTCCGCCGCCTCGACCGGGCCGATCCGCTCTCGCCAGCGCTCTCAACTCCGGGCACGGCGGTTCTGCCACTCGCGACAGATAGGCCCACGCGCGTGCAATCTCGATCGGTCATCGCGCACGCCCGTCCTGTCGAAAGCTCAATGCGGTGGTGACGTCTGTCAATCCGGGCGACGTTCGTCCCGCCAGGTCGCACAGCGTCCACGCGACCCGCAGACTACGGTCGGCGCCGCGGACGCTGAGCAGATTGCGATCCAGCGCGATCCGAAGCGGCTCCATGACCGCCGCTGGCAGCCGGAACTCCTTGCGCAGCAGGGCGCCACTGACCTCGGCGTTGGTGCGGATGCCGTGCGGCCGCCAGCGCTGCGCCGCCGCGTCACGCGCCGCCGCGACGCGCTCGCACACGAGGGCGGTGGACTCGCCTTCCTGCTGGGCGAACGACCCGCGCGCTCCGAATGCATCTCGACACGCAGATCCACCCGATCCATCAGCGGACCGGACAGCTTGCCCAGGTAACGCCGCCTGCACCTGCCCCGGACAGATGCAGTCGCGCGGATCGGCCGGTGCGCACGGACACGGGTTGGCGGCCATCACCAACTGGAACCGGGCCGGGTAGCGCGCCACACCGTCGCGGCGCGCCAGCCGAATCTCACCGTCCTCCAACGGAGTTCGCAGCGCCTCCAGCACGCTGACGCCGATCTCGGCGCATTCGTCGAGGAACAGCACGCCGCGGTGCGCACGACTGACCGCACCGGGCCGGGCCATTCCGCTGCCGCCGCCGACCATCGCCGCCGACGCTGGAGGTGTGGTGCGGGAGCCACGAACGGCGGCCGGGTGATCAACGGCGTGCTGCCCGACAGCAGCCCGGCCACCGAATGGATCGCGGTCACCTCGAGCGCCTCACTCTCGCTCAGCGGCGGCAACAGACCCCGGAAGCCGCTGCGCCAGCATCGTTTTCCCGACACCTGGCGGGCCGGTCAGCATCAGGTGGTGCGCACCGGCGGCGGCGACCTCGACCGCGTACCGGGCCTGCGTCTGGCCGATCACGTCGGCGAGATCGGCCGACAGGCGCCGGACGCCGGACACGGCCTGTCGACGCTGTCCTCGAGTTGCGCCTTTCCCGCGATCCACGACTGCAGCTGGCCCAGGGTCCGCACGCCCCAGACGTCGATGCCGTCCACCAGGCTGGCTTCGGCCAGGTTGCTCGACCGGCACGACGACGCGCGGCCAGCCCTCTCGCTTCGCGGCGAGCACCGCGGGCAGCACCCCCTTGACCGGCCGCACCCGGCCGTCGAGCGCCAGCTCGCCGAGCAGCACCGTCTTCTCCAGCCGCTCCCACTCCGCCTTGCTGCTGCGCGGACAGCACCGCCAAGGCCAGGGCGATGTCGTAGACCGAGCCCATCTTCGGCAGCGTGGCCGGTGAGAGCGCCAGCGTCAGCCGCGCCATCGGCCAGCTCGTTGCCGCAGTTGGTGATCGCCGCACGGACCCGGTCGCGCGACTCCTGCAGCGCGGCGTCGGGCAACCCGACCAGATGCACACCGGGCAGGCCCGACGTGATGTCGGCCTCGATCTCCACGATCTGCCCGTCGAGACCGCGCACCGCCACCGAGAACGCCCGCCCCAGCGCCATCAGCCCACCCCCTGCAGGTGGGTGATCTCGGGGATCGGGCCGCCGCCCGATGCGCACGCCGATGACGTCGATGCGCACCTCCGCCCAGCGCCCGTCCTGCCGGCCAGCCACAGCCCGGCCAGCCGCCGCAGCCGGCGCACCTTGTCCGGCGTGACGGCCTGTTCGACGCCGCCGAACCGGTCGCTGGTGCGGGTCTTCACCTCGACGAACACCACGATGCGCGCGGCGTCGTCGGCCGCGATCACGTCGAGTTCGCCGTAGCGGCAGCGCCAGTTGCGGGTCGAGCACCCGCAACCCCAGCGACTGCAGATGCTCGACCGCCAATCGTTCTCCGAGTGCGCCGATCTCGGCGCGGGTCCACGAAGTCTTCGAAGAGTCATGGCCACACCGTCCGCGAAGCGATCCCGACAACCGGCGGCCATCAGAGCGCACTCATCCCCAACCGCCGACTCATCCACAGCCGCGTAGTTTCGCCACCGTCAAAAAGCGGGTACAGGAGGCCATGACCGACAAGACCCTGCACGGCGTGGCCGATCGAGCGACCGACAGCGACGCGTTCGAGTACACCGCGCGCGCGGGCTTCGTCACCAGCGGCGTGCTGCACCTGCTCGTCGCCTACATCATCGTCCGAATCGCGCTTCGGGTCCGGCGGCAACGCCGACCAGTCCGGCGCCCTGGCGACGCTGGCCAGCCAGACCGGCGGCGCGGTGATCCTGTGGGTGGCCGCGGTCGGCCTTGTCGCGCTTGGCCTGTGGCGCGTCGCTGAAGCGATCGTCGGCTCCAAGCCCGGCGAGGGCTCCGGGACCCAATCAGGACGACACGCCGGCATGGAAACGCGCCAAGTCCCTCGGGCTGGCGATCGTGAACTTCGCCATCGCGCTGTCCGCGGCCCGCTTCGCGATGGGAACCGGACAGCAGAGCAGCCAGCAGAACGCCGGGCTCAGCGCGCAGCTGATGCAATCCGGCTGGGGAAAGGCCCTTCTCATCGCGGTCGGCTCGGACTCATCGGTGTCGGCGGCTACCACGTCTACAAAGGCGTGTCGAAGAAGTTCTTGAAGGATCTGCGGGTGTCGGGCGGAACTGGCATCACCGCCGTCGGAGTCATCGGCTATGTGGCCAAGGGTCTGGTGCTGGCCGGCGCAGGCATCCTCGTGATCGTCGCGACGCTGCAGGCTGATCCGTCGAAGGCGCCGGCTTCGACGCCGCGGTCAAGACGCTCGGTCAGGCCCCGTTCGGCAAGTCCTCTGATCCTCGCGGCACTCGGTATCGCCGCCTTCGGCGCCTACGTTTCGCCGGTCGCTTCGGCGCATGCACGCTGCGTGCGGCGCAGTCGCCGTTCCGTCGAGCCGGCGACGTCGGGCTGTCCAGCCATCCCGAGTAGGTCGGTCGAGAGGGCCATCCCTGCGGAGAGTCGAGCCACTCCTCCTGCCGCCCCAGGGAAGAATGTCCTTCAACGGAAAGGTGTAGCTGAGTTGCTCGACGCCGCGACCGTTGGTGTGCCAGGTGCGGTAGACCGAGTCGCCGTCACGCAGGAACACGTTGAACGCGAAGCCCTCGTTGGGAGCTGCGTCGACGTCGGCGCCGAACGAACTCTCCGACGAGGAGTACCACTCCATCTGTTGCCCACTTTGTCGCGGTAGGCCAACGCCTCGTCGATGGGTCCGTTCGTGACGATGACGAACCGGGCGCTGTAGTTGTCGAGGAAGTCCAGCCGCGTGTACTGCGAAGTGAGGCTGGTACAACCGCCGCACTGCCATTCGGCGCCGTCGTTCCACATGTGGTTGTAGACGATGAGCTGCGATCGGCCCTTGAAGACTGATCGACGAGCCGGACCGGGCCTCCGCCCCGATAGGGTGTAGTCATCCATCTTCACCATCGGCAGTCGCCGGCGCGCCGCCGCGATCGCGTCGAGCTCCCGGGTCGCGGCTTTCTCCCGGCGCCGAAGGTCGGCCAGTGCAGCGCGCCATGTCTGCACATCGACCACCGGGGGCTTGCCCGCCGTCGCCGTCCGCTCAGTAGTCATCGACTGTCCCTTCGATGTGCCGATTGTCGTCGATGGGTTGACTTGCGTCAGCACCGAAATCATCGCCGGAACGTCGGGCCGCCGCGGCGATCAGACTCCGGCCATCGTGTCGAACAGCGTCGCGAGCTGCCCTGGGCTGACCGCGATGCCGCACTGGTTGCGCAGGTCCTGCAGTGGACCAGCGATCCGCTGGAGTTCCAGGAACTCGCCCGGGTTGCCCATGAAGTAACCCCGCACATTGGCCCGCGCCTCCTCCGGCGCCTGGGTCGCGGCGGCGGTCAAGACGTTGTTGGCACCCGGATGGGCGCCGAGGTAGCCGCCTGCCTCACCGAGCACGCCACTCGCGGTGGTGGCGAGCCCGCTCGCGGTGCAATCGGCTGCGGTGGCCGTCGGCGCGGCGATAAAGCCGCCGTGACCCCGAGCGCACATGCGGCAACCGTTCCGATGACGCGCGGTCGGCTGGAGCTAGCTGACTTCTTCATCGGTGTGTCCTAAGGTTCGGTGCCGACCGGTCCACCGCCGTCGACTTCAGAGCCAACGTACCTGTAGTACGGCGGTCGAGAAACCTGGTTCGAACAGCGAAAATGGGAGATTCAGCTACCGGAAGGCCCCGTCGGCGATCGCCGACCGTGCTCGGCCGGAGCTAGCACAGGTGACGGAGTGGGCCCGCGCCGGTCCTGGGCGCGTTCAATGCGGCGGCGGCAGCCGTCGCAGCGGGTCCGGTGGTGCCGTCGATCGGCGCAGCGTGTCAACAGCGCCACCGCAACCGAATGCGAACCCATTTCGGCACGACACCAGACTAAAGGCGGGCAGAGTATGTTATTTAGGTAATCCTCAGCTAAAAGCGCCAGGCTTGGCGCGGAAAGGACCGCCTGGATGCGTCCCCGTTGGAGCCGGATCGCCGCACTCGTGTCGACCGTTGCCGTCGTGCTCGCAGGGACCTCCTGCTCGAGTTCGAGCGAGAGCGACGAGTTGCTGATCTACAACGCTCAGCATGAGTCGCTGACCAAGGAGTGGATCGACGCGTTCACCAAGGAGACCGGCATCAAGGTGACGTACCGCCAGGGTGGCGACACCGAGCTCGGCAATCAGCTGGTGGCCGAGGGCGATGCCTCGCCCGCCGACGTGTTCCTCACGGAGAACTCCCCCGCGATGGCCGCGGTGGAAAAAGCCGGACTCTTCGCCGACCTCGACGCCGACACTCTCAAACAGGTTCCCGCGCAGTACCGTCCGGCCACCGGCAAGTGGACAGGTGTCGCGGCGCGCAGCACCGTCTTCGTCTACAACACGTCCAGGCTGCAACCTGAGTCAGCTCCCGAAATCCATGCTGGACCTGCAGCAACCCCAGTGGAAGGGCCGATGGGGTGGGGCTCCGGCGAAGGCCGACTTCCAAGCCATCGTCTCGGCCCTGCTCCAGCTCAAGGGTGAGCAGGCCACGACGCAATGGCTCGCAGGCATGAAGACCAATGCCGTCATCTACAACGACAACATCGCCACGATGAAGGCCGTCAACGCCGGCGAGGTCGACGGCGGCATCATCTACCACTACTACTGGTTCCGCGATCAGGCCAACACCAAAGAGGGCAGCGGCAATACGGCGCTGCACTACTTCAAGAACCAGGATCCCGGTGCCTTCATCAGCCTGTCCGGCGGCGGCGTGCTCGCGTCCAGCGACAAGAAGGATCAGGCACAGCAGTTCATCAAGTTCATCACCGGCAAGGCGGGCCAGGAGGTGCTGGAAAAGGGCACCTCGTTCGAGTACCCGGTGGCGAGCGGTGTACCGGCCAATCCCGACCTTCCGCCGCTGGATTCACTGCAGGCGCCCGCGGTGGATCCGTCGACGCTGAACCCCCAGCAGGTGACGGATCTGATGACGAAGGCGGGATTGCTCTAGGTGGTCGCTCCTCCCGTTTCGCAACCTGCGGCAGAAGATCTCGCGGACTGAGGCGTCCGTCCGCCCCGGCCCGCTGGTATCTGCCACGGTCGCGATCCTGGTCGCCGCAACCTGCATTCCGCTCGGCTACGTGGTGTGGGGCGCGGCGTCTGTCGGATGGACGCGTGCATACGCTTTGGTGGTCCGGCCGAGGGTCGGCGAGCTGCTGGTCAACACAGTCGGATTGGTCGTCGTCACGGTCCCGCTCTGCGTGGTGATCGGTGTCGGGGTGGCCTGGCTGGTGGAACGGACCGACCTTCCCGGCCGGGCATTCTGGCGTCCGCTGTTCGTTGCGCCACTGGCTATTCCGGCATTCGTCAACAGCTACGCCTGGGTCGGCGTGATTCCCTCCCTGCACGGACTGTGGGCGGGCGTCTTGATCACCACGCTGTCGTACTTCCCGTTCATGTACCTTCCCGTGGCGGCGACGCTGCGCCGGCTCGATCCCGCTGTCGAGGAATCCGCCCGCGCACTGGGTTCCGACTCGCTCGGCGTCTTCTTCCGCGTCGTGTTGCCGCAACTGCGACTGGCGATGCTCGGCGGCGGCCTGCTGATCGCCGTGCATCTGCTCGCCGAGTTCGGCGCTTTCGCGATGGTGCGCTTCGACACCTTCACCGTGGCGATCTTCCAGCAGTTCCAGGTCACCTTCGACGGTGCGGCGGGCAGCATGCTCGCCGGTGTCCTCGTGATCCTCTGCATGGTGCTGCTGATCGCGGAGGCGGCCGCACGCGGCAAGGCCCGGTTTGCGAGGATCGGCGCAGGCGCACCGCGGGCAGCGACCCCAGTCCGGTTGGGCCACAGCACAATACCCGCACAGATCGCGCTCGCCGCGTTGACGCTCCTGGCGCTGGGTGTGCCGGTGTGGACGCTGCTGCGCTGGCTCTGGATCGGTGGGACCGACGTATGGGAGCTCGACGCCATCGGCACCGCGCTCGTTCAAACGATCGGGCTCGCGTCGGCGGCCGCGGTCCTCACCACGGTGCTGGCCTTCCCCGTCGCGTGGGTCGCGGTGCGGTCCAGCGGTGTACTCGCGCGCGCCGTCGAGGGCGCCAACTACGTCACCAGTTCCCTGCCCGGCATCGTCACCGCCCTCGCTCTCGTGACCGTCGCCATCCACCTCGCCCGCCCGCTGTACCAGACCGTGCCGCTGATCGTGTTCGCCTACATCCTGCTGTTCATGCCACGCGCGTTGGTCAACGTCCGCGCGGGACTCGCCCAGGTGCCACCGAGCCTGGAGGAAGCGTCCCGATCGTTGGGCAGCTCGCCTTCGGCGACGTTCTTCCGCGTGACGCTGCGCCTCACCGCACCTGCCGCCGCAGCAGGCGCATCCCTGATATTCGTCGCGGTGGCAACGGAATTGACTGCCACTCTGCTGCTGGCGCCGACCGGCACCCGCACGCTGGCGATGCTTTTCTGGTCGTATAGCAGCGAGCTCGACTATGCCGCCGCCGCGCCGTACGCACTGGTGCTGGTACTGCTGGCCATCCCCGTGACGGTACTGCTGTTCCGCCAATCGACGAAGGTGGCCGCGCTGTGACCGCTCCGCTGGTCGACATCCGCGGCCTCGCAAAGTCGTTCAACGGCAGCGTCGTACTGGACCACATCGATCTGCAGTTGGAGCGGGGCAGCACCACCGCGGTCGTCGGCGCCTCCGGCTGCGGCAAGACGACGCTTTTGCGGCTCATCGCCGGGTTCGAGACTCCGGGCGCGGGAACGGTGACGATCGACGGCCGACAGGTCGCGAGCCCCGAGCGCGCTGTCGCGCCGCACCGACGCAGCATCGGCTATGTCGCACAGGACGGTGCGTTGTTCCCGCACCTGACCGTCGGGCAGAACATCGCGTACGGACTTCGCGGCGAAGGCCGGCAGAAAGTACGCAACCGAATCAACGAGCTGCTCGAAACCGTCTCGCTCGACGCATCATTCGCAGCACGCCGCCCACATCAGCTCTCCGGCGGCCAACAGCAGCGTGTCGCGCTCGCCCGCGCCCTCGCCCGCCAGCCGGTGCTGATGCTGCTCGACGAGCCGTTCAGCTCGCTGGACACCGGCCTGCGAGCATCCACCCGGAAGGTGGTCGCGCGACTGCTCGCCGATGCAGGTGTCACCTCGCTTCTGGTGACACATGACCAGGAGGAGGCGCTGTCGATAGCCGACCAGGTGGCGGTGATGCGCGATGGGCGCTTCACCCAGGTCGGCGCCCCGCAGCAGGTGTACCGGGAGCCCAATGACCGCTTCACCGCCGAGTTCCTCGGCGATTGCATCGCGCTGGCCTGCGTCGTCACGTCCGGAGTCGCCGACTGCGCGCTCGGGCAGATTCCCGTGCGGGCAGGCGACGGAGCCGGCACGTTGTTGCTGCGGCCCGAACAGCTTGTGGCGACGGTGGTTTCGGACAGCGACCAATCCAACGGCGTCGGAACGGTGCTGGCTGTCGAGTTCCTCGGTCACGACGTGCTGTTGACGATCGACCCCTCCGGCGACTCCGGCCCGATCATCGTGCGCCAGCACAGCCTCGAACCCCCACCGATCGACGCGAAGGTGCGCATCGAGGTGGTAGGCGGCGGAGTCGTGCTTACATGAGCGCGCTCGTCGAGCGCCTGCGCAGCCACGGCGAACGCGTCGCGGTCCTCACCGACACCGCGCAACTGACCTACCGCGAGCTCGCAGACCGGGTCGCCGAAGCCGCACACGCACTCGGTGGTGCGCGCCGACTGGTCCGCCTCGAAACCCGCAACGACATCTCGACTCTGGTGCACTACTTGGGCGCCATGGCGGCCAGGCACGTAGTGCTGCCGGTCCCGACCGGACGTGACCACGCGGCACTGGACGAGATCTATGCGCCCGACGTCGTCATCGACGATCGTGGCGTCCACCACCGCCACCACGACGCGCGCGCGTTGCACGACGACCTCGCACTGCTGATGTCGACGTCGGGCAGCACCGGATCACCGAAACTAGTGAGGCTGTCACACGCAAGCCTCGTCGCCAACGCCACGGTCATCGCCGAGTACCTCGGCATCGGCGAAACTGACAGAGCAGCAACGACACTGCCGATGTCGTACTGCTACGGGCTGTCGGTGATCCACAGCCATCTTCTGGTTGGCGCCGGCCTCATCCTGACCGATCGTTCCGTGGTCGACGAGCAGTTCTGGCAGTTGTTCCGCAGACATGGCGGAACGTCATTTGCGGGAGTGCCCTATACCTTCGAACTGCTCGAGCGTGTCGGCTTCGAGGCCGCCGATCTGTGCCACCTGCGGTACGTCACGCAGGCCGGCGGCAGGATGCCGCCCGAGCGCGTGCGCCGATTCGCCGAACTGGCGCAACGCAGCGGCTTCGACCTGTTCGTGATGTATGGGTCGACCGAGGCGACAGCCCGAATGGCCTATCTGCCACCGGACCTCGCACTGTCGCGCCCCGACGCGATCGGCCGCCCGATCCGCGGCGGGTCGTTCTCGATCGAGCCGCTCGACGGCTGGGTCGACGACGATGTGGGTGAGCTGGTCTACCGGGGTCCCAACGTGATGATGGGCTACGCACACGGGCCCGACGACCTGGCGCTGGGCAAGACCGTCGAGACACTGCGCACCGGCGACATCGCCCGGCGCGCGCCAGACGACCTCTTCGAGGTGGTCGGCCGCAACAGCCGGTTCGTCAAGATGTACGGCCTGCGCATCGATCTCCAGCAGGTCGAGTCCGCGCTGCGCGCTGCGGGCATGCCGGCGTTCTGCACCAACGACGACGACCGCCTCGTGGTCGCCGCCGCGGGCAGGCACGACGACCGCGACGTCCGACGTGCCGCGGCCGATGCGGCGGGTGTGCCCGCAGGCGCGGTGCGCGCCGTCACCGTCGACGAGCTGCCGCTGTTGTCGTCGGGCAAACCCGACTATCAGACCGTGCGCCGGCTCGCACGCACCGCCGATCACCCGCCGTCCTCCGACCTGCTCGGGTTGTTCGCCGATGTGCTCCAGGTCGACGCCGATTCCATCGATCGCGACGCCAGCTTCGTCGACCTCGGCGGCAATTCGCTGTCCTACGTGACGATGACGGTGCGGTTGGAACGGGCGCTCGGTCAGCTTCCCCCGGACTGGCAGCGAATGCCGATTCGGCAGCTGGAGTGCATCTCGAAGCCGGCGCGCCGCAGTTGGCTGGCGACCCTGGAGACCAGCGTCGCGCTTCGCGCCGCTGCGATCGTGCTCATCGTCGGATCCCACGCCGAGCTGTTCGAGCTGTGGGGCGGCGCACACCTGCTGCTCGGCATCGCCGGTTACAACTTCGGCCGGTTCTGCCTCACGCCGGTGGCGCGCACCGGCCGGGTCCGCCATCTCGGTAACACCATCGGGTGGATCGCGGTGCCGTCGGTGCTGTGGGTCGTGGTCGCGCTGGTGCTGACGCGCGACTACACGTGGACAAATCTGCTGTTGGCCAACAAGTTCCTCGGTCCGCACGACAGCATGACCGCGGGCCGGTTGTGGTTCGTCGAGGTCCTCGTGTGGATACTCGTGGCGCTGGCGCTGGTGTTGTGGCTGCCGCTGATGGACCGCCTTGAGCGTCGTCTTCCGTTCACCGTCGCGTCCGTGTTCCTTGTCATCGGTCTCGCGCTTCGCTACGACATTCTCGGCTTGAACCTCGGCCGCGATGCGTGGTTCACGATGCTGACCTTCTGGTTCTTCGCGATCGGCTGGGCGGCATCGAAGGCGTCGACGACGGTGCAGCGGATCGTGGTGACCGTCGTCTTGATCGTCAGCCTGCACGGCTATTTCGACAGCACCTTGCGCGAGGGCTTGGTGATGGGTGGTCTCGTTCTGCTCATCTGGGTGCCGACGATCCGGTGCCCGTCCGCGCTGACGGTGCTCGCGGGAGTGCTGGCGGAGGCGTCGTTGTACACCTACCTCGTCCACTATCAGGTGTACGCGATGTTCGACGGCCATCCCGCGCTCGGCGTCATCGCCTCACTGGCCGTCGGCGTCCTGCTCACATATCTGGTGACCGTGCTGCGCCGATGGCTGCGCGGCCGGTTCGGTTCAGTGAGTTCGAACGCGTCGCGTAGAAGTAGCACTCTCAGTCAAGTCTGAAATCTCTTGTGTCACTTTAGTTTCAGTAGTCACATTTGCGGTCGGCTTGTCGGTGGTCGAATGTATGTTCGAACCATGTTGGCGACTCCGGTTCAGGTAGCGATGGCCGCCCTGCGCGCCGCGCACGAGTCGCTGGCCGCCTGCGACCTCGAGATGCTCACCCACCGCGAACTACTGACCATGCTCGACGAACTCGAAACCCTGTCGTGCCAGCTGCCCACGCAGTGGCACCGCGCGCTGGCCCGGTTGCAGGCCGAGACCACGCCCACAGAGCTCGGCGCGAAATCGTGGAAGGACGTCCTGCGGATCCGGTGGCGCATCACCGCGACCGACGCCAACCGCCGACTCGCCGAAGCGGCCGACTTGGGGCCGCGGCGCACCCTGACCGGCGAATCATTAGCCCCGGTGCTGGCCGCCACCGCAGCCGCCCAAGCGGCAGGGCTGATCAACGGCGAACACGTCGACAAGATCCGCGACACCATGGCCCGCATCCCCGGCTTCGTCGACACCCCCACCCGCGAACAGATCGAAACCGACCTCGTGCGCCTGGCCGTCGGTGTCGGGCCCACCGAATTGAAGAAGGCCGCCGACAAGGTGCTGTTCCTGCTCGACCAGGACGGCCCCGAACCCGACGACACCGAACGCGCCCGAAAACGGGGCCTGCACTGTCGGTCCCCAAAGACGTGACGGCACCGTCGACGTCAAGGGCACCCTCACCCCCGAAGCCTGGGCGATCTATGAAGCCATCTTCGCCAAAACGGCCGCACCGGGCATGTGCAATCCCGACGACGACCAACCCTGCATCAGTGGCACACCGTCACAGGAACAGATCGACACTGATCACCGCACCCTCGCGCAGCGACAACACGACGCGCTGATCGCGATCGGGCGCAACGCCCTGCAATCCGGGGAGTTGGGTCAGCACAACGGCTTGCCGACCTCGATCATCATCCGCACCACCCTGCAAGACCTCGAATCCCGCGCCGGAGTGGGTGTCACCGGCGGCGGCACCCTCATGCCCATCAAAGACGTCATCCGCCTGGCCGGCCACGCCAACCACTGGCTGGCCATCTTCGACAACGCCACCGGACAGGCGCTGGACCTGTTCCGCACCAAACGCGTCGCCTCACCCGCCCAACGCATCATGCTCATCGCCCGCGACGGCGGCTGCACCAAACCCTGCTGCCCCGTGCCTGCCTACGGCAGCCAGGTCCACCACGCGCTGCGCGACTGGGCCGACGACGGCAACACCAACGTCAACGAACTCGCCCTCGCCTGTGGGCCGGATAACCGCCTCGTCGACAAGGATGGCTGGACCACCACCATCAACACCCGCGGCGACGTCGAATGGATCCCCCCGCCCGCCACTCGACACCGGCCAAGCACGCGTCAACTACTACCACCGCCCCGAACTACTCCTACGCCCACCAGACGAAGCAGGACGGAAACACAGAGCGCGGACCATAGCGCGTGTATCACAATCGGCCGAAACACACTCGCCTCAGGCGAATTGGGCCGTCACAATCGCCTGCGCGCTCAATCCCGCTCTGCGATAAGGCCCTCCTGCGTGAGCGTGGCCGCGATCGCGCCGTCGGCGCGGATCAGGCTGGCCGTCACGACGCCCCGCCCCCGCGCGGCGGCCGGCGAGGTGGACTCCAGCAGATTCCACTCGTCGGCCCGTAGGGGGCGGTGGAACCAGATCGAGGAGTCGGTGGTGCCACTGCGGTGGGTGCGGGCCTTCATCGAGTGCCCGTGCACCTGCAGTGCCGGATCGATCATGTAGACGTCGGTGACGTAGGCCGCGACCAATGTGTGCACCAACGGGTCGTCGGGCAGGGCCGCCGTGGTCCGCCACCACATCCGGCGCGTGAACTCGCCGTCGGAGGTGTCGTCGGCGATCCTGATGTCGAGTTCATCCAGCGGCATCGAGGGCGCGGGCCCCGCCGGTCCGGTCTGCGGAAGATCGCCGGGATCGTGCGGCATCGATGAACGACGGCCGTGTTCGGGGCCGGGCAACTCGGTCGCGAACGACACCGTGGCGGTGGTCAGCAGGCGACCGCCCTGACGCGAGTCGACGCGGCGCGCGGCCGCGGTTCTGCCGTCGAAAACCCTTGTCACGGTGTACTCGACGGGCTCGCCGGCCTCGCCGCCGCGCAGAAACTGCAGATGCATGTTGGTCGGCGGTCGGTCGGCGTCGACGGTGCGGCACGCCGCAGCCAGGCTCTGCGCCACGAACTGGCCGCCGTAGGAACGCTTTCCCTCGGGACCACTGGCCGGGCCGACCCACGTGTCCTCGGCATCGGTCGGCAGCGGGTCGAGGAGCGTCAGTATCGCGCTCACCTAACGGTGTCCGAAGCCGTGAGGCGTTCGACCTCGGCCGGGCTCATCCCCAGCCATTCCGCCAGCACAGCCGACGTGTCGTCACCGAGTGCCGGGGCCGCCACCGCTGCCGGGTAGACACCGCCGATGGACATCGGCAGTCCAGGCGCGAGGTACTCGCCGATGCGCGGTTGATCCAGTGGTGTGAACATCGGATTGGCGGTCACCCGGTCACTAGCCGCCGCCTCGGCGAAGGTGCGGTACCGGTCCCACAACACCGAACTGGCCGACAGCGCGTCGGTGACCTCATTCGCGGTGTGCTGAGAGAACCATTCGTTGAAAAGCCCGAAGAGTGCGTCGCGGTGTCGGAACCGGTCTCCCTCGTCGGTGAAGTCCGCGCCGAGCGTCTGAGCTAGTGCGGCAACGGCTTCCGTTGTCCCGGTGAGATCGGTGAGGTCGCGGAAATGCCTGCCGGTGAGGGCGACGATCATGAAGGACGCGCCGTCACTGCTGGTGAAATCCTGGCCGTACTGGCCGTAGACCGCGTTTCCGATTCGCTCGCGCGAGGTGCCGTTGATCATCGTCTCGGTGAAGAAGCTGAGATTGCCCGCGGTCGCCAGCGCCACGTTCTCCAGCGGAATGCTGATCTGCTGCCCCTGCCCGGTGGCGTCGCGGTGTCGCAGTGCGCTGACGACGGCCAGTGCCGTGTAGATGCCGCAGGTGACGTCCCACGCGGGCAACACGTGGTTGACCGGGGAGGCCAGTTCCGTCGGGCCGGTCACCATCGGAAAGCCGAGGGCGGCGTTGACCGTGTAGTCCACCCCGGTGCCGCCGTCGGCACGCCCGGACACCTCGACGTGGATCAGGTCAGGCCGCAGCCGCGTCAGCCTCTCGTAGGAATGCCATTGGCGCCCCGCGACATTGGTGATCAGCACACCGCCGCCGGCAATCAGCCGCTGCACCACATCCTGGCCCTCGGGCGACCGCATGTCGGCCGCGACCGACCGCTTGCCCTTATTGAGCCCCGCCCAGTAGATGCTCTCGCCCTCATCGGTGAGCGGCCATCGGCGGTAGTCGGCCGCTCCGCCGATCGGGTCGACGCGGATCACCTCCGCACCCAGCTGCGCCAGCGTCATACCGGCCAGCGGCACCGCCACAAAACTGGAGATCTCGACGATGCGCACGCCGGCCAACGGCCGGATCGGGTCCGAACTCACCAGGTCAAGCTATCAAGCGCGCAACGCGATCCCGCGAGACTGCGCACAGATCGCGATATCGCGACGAGACGCAGTCTGTGGGGGTCCACGCGAATCTGAGGACAGTTTCGCGGGGCATCAGGACGTGACCAGTTTGATCGCCGCCGCCTCGATGGTGTCCTCCGACAGCAGGACCTGCAGCGCGGCGTCTCCCAGGGGGATGAAGCTGTCGCTGGCGGCGACGCGATCCACCCGGCCGGCGAAGCCGTGCTCGACCAGCGTGGCCAGCACACCCTCACCGACTCCCCCGGTCTCGCGGGTCTCATCGACGATCAACACCCGGCCGGTGATACCTGCCTCCCGCAGCATGTCCTCCGCCGGCAGGGGCGCCAGCCATCGCAGGTCGACGACGCGGGCTGCGATGTCGACCGACGCGAGGCGGCGCGCGATTCGCAGGCTCATACGCACCCCGTTGCCGAACGTCAGGATCGTCAGATCGGCGCCGTCGCCGTAGGTCCGTGCCCGGCCGATGGCCACACCGGACTCCGGATACATTGCGAGCCAGCCGCCGTCGTTGTCGTCGTACAGATCTCGGGTGTGATAGAGCGCGATGGGTTCGAGGAACAGGCATACCGCGCCCGCCTCCCTCGCGGCCGCGGCACAGGTGTGCAGCATCGCAGCGGCGTCGTCGGGCCGCGACGGTGACGCGATCACCACGCCGGGGATGTCGCGCATCGCGGCGATGGAGTTGTCGTTGTGGAAGTGTCCGCCGAACCCCTTCTGGTATCCGTAAGCGGCTACCCGGACCACCATCGGGTTGCGGTACTGACGGTTGGAGAAGAACTGTAGTGTCGCGGCCTCGCCGCGTATCTGGTCCGCGGCGTTGTGAAAGTAGGCGAGGTACTGGATCTCGGGGATCGGCAGCAGCCCCGACACCCCCGCGCCGAGCGCCAGGCCGAGGATCGACTGTTCGTCGAGCAGCGTGTCAAACACCCGCGCCGAACTGGTCGCCGACAACAGTCCGCGGGTGACGCCGTACACGCCGCCCTTACGGGCGACGTCCTCGCCGAAGATCATCGCCTCCGGATACCGGTCCAGAATGTCGTGCAGCGCACGGTTGATCGCGACGGCGAGCGTCATCGGCGTACCCGGTTGGCCGGACCGGACCGACGCTGCCAGGGAGGCCGGCACGGCGGCCTGCGCGTCGTTGCGGGCGGCGCGCAGCGGTTCCATCACCGCGTGGGCGCTGTCGAGCTGGGCGAGCTCGCTGACCTCCTCTGCGAGTTCGATGACACCTGCCCGCTTGGCCTCGTAGCGGTCGAGCACGTCCGCGGGTGTCAGCACGCCCGTGTCGATCAACAGTTTTGCCGTACACAGCACCGGATCCCGGTCGTATTCCGCGGCGATCTCCTCGGGGCCGCGGTACGCCGGCTCGTAGTCGGAGCCGGCGTGACCCATCAGCCGCACCGTCCGCAGATGCAGGAACGCCGGTCGGCGGCGGGTCCGCACCCAGTCGGCGGCCGACACAGCGGCATCGAACGTCGCGGCCAGATCCGATCCGTCCGCGGCGAAATACGTTAAACCGTCGCGACTCCCGTAGGTGCGCTCGATCCAGCCCCGAGGGCTGGGGACGCTGATGCCGATGCCGTTGTCCTCACAGACCAAAAGCAGCGGCATCGGCACGCCTTGATACGCGGCGTGCAGGGCGGTGTTGATCGCCCCGACGGCAGTGGAGTGGTTCACCGATGCGTCGCCGAAGCTGCACACCGTGATCGCATCTTCAGGCCAGGCGCAGGGCACCCCGAGCTTCTTGGCCCGAGCGATGGAGAACGCCACCCCGACCGCACGCGGAAGGTGCGAGGCGATGGTCGACGTCTGCGGAATGATGTGCAGATCGCGGCGGCCGAAGACTTTGTGCCGCCCACCGGAGATCGGCTCGTCCGTCGCCGCCACCAGCCCGAGCAGCACGTCGCGCAGCGAGTCGCGGCCCTCGACCAGCGCGGCCCGGGCCAGGAAGAACGCCCCGGACCGGTAGTGCAGCAGCGCCGGATCGGTGGGCCGCAGCGCCGCGGCAACGGCGGCGTTGCTTTCATGCCCAGAAGATCCGATGGTGTAGTAGCCCTTGCCCTGCGACCGCAGGTATCGCGCGGCCAGATCGAGATGACGGCTGCCTAGCGCAACGTCGAACAGCGCCAGGCAGACTCGCACCGTCAACGACGAACCGTCCCGGACGGGGGCGTCGTGCCCCAGCTGTCGCTGCGACGCATTCATCGCTGAGATGGTCGCGGTGAAGTAGTCATCGATCGGTTCGGCCACTTGTCTCCTGTACTACGGGCTGATCGTGGTGCGGGCCAACGCGTTTCGTACGAACTCGACTATCTGCGACGCACCCGTGCGGTCCTGGTCCTGGTCCGGGTCGTAGATTGCGACGCTGCCGCCGACACAGTGCGCAGGAGACCCGAAGAGTGCGGAGACGAGATCGGTGAGCTGGTCCCACGTCAGCCCACCGGGTTCGTCCGCGATGTCGGGCAGGCCCTGCGCGGCGAACTCGACGGGGTCCAGCACGTCGAGGTCTATGTGCAGCCACCAGCGATCGACGCGACTGGCCAGTTCGGCGATGGCACGTCGTCCGGCGCCCGCCGGGTCGTCCGCGACCTCGGCGAGCGGCGCGACCCACACGCCGTTGTCGGCGAGCGTGCCGACGTTGAAACGCTGCCTCCAGGCGTCATCTCTGGGCCCGAGGACGACGAGGTGCTCGGGTCGCAGGGCGGGTAAGCGATCGCCGAACTCCCCGGTCAGCAGACGCCCGGTCAACCCCAGCAGCAGCCCGATCTCGGTGTTGGCCGCCTCACCATCCTCGGAGACGTCAAGCGGCATGGTGTCCTCGTGTCCGTCGATGAACACCAGGCCGACGTCGCCGACGTGATCACGAAGGCCGGTCACAATGCCGAACAGCGAAGAACAGTCACCGCCGTAGACGAACGGGAATCTACCCGCGGCGACCGCGTCTCCGACACGGACGTTGAGCGCGTCGGTCATCGCCAGCAGGGCGGGTTCGTTGACCAGGCTGGTCGTAGCGCCGCGGTCCGGATCAGGTTCGGGGAGATCGAGGTTGTGGTCGACGACGTGGTGATGGTCGAAAGCGTCGGCCAGACCCACGTCGTGCAGCACCTGCGCGGCCCGCGCCTGGTTGCCGTGACGGCCGTAGCCGTCGAAGGGCACTCCGATCAATTCGATGTCGGCCACTGCAGTCACCCCTCGATGCTCAGGGCGCTGTCGTCCCTGCCGGTAGACAGCACACCGCGGTCGCCGTCGATGATCACACCTCGAACATAGGTCGAATACGGTGTGGCGCCGTCGTAAATCTCCGTCTTGATCTCCTCGGCGAGAATCGATCGACGGTCGTCGTCGGTCCGCTGATGGCGGTGGCTGGTCTCCGTCTCGCCCTGACCCAGGTCTTCCGACGAGCATTCCAGTTCGACGCCGAGCGGCTTGGCGATGCCCAGCGCTGCCAACACCGAATCTGGACCCCAACCGTCAAGTGGGACACGGCGAGTCGTCTCGGGTCGCAGGGCGACGTCGGCGCCCGCGACCGCGCGGCGGATGACTCCGGCGTGGCATCGCGGCGGCTGCTCGCGACGGTCCCTCATCTTTCGCACCGCCGCGACCACCTCGGGCGCAAGCTCGACGGGAATCACACCAGTTCGATCGCCTCGGCGATGGACGGCAGTACCCGGCTGGGCCGGAATGGATAGCGCTCGATGTCGGCGGCCGTGGTCGAGCCGGTCAGCACGAGGATGGTCTCCAGCCCGGCCTCGATGCCCGCGACGACGTCGGTGTCCATCCGGTCGCCGACCATCACGGTGTGCTCCGAGTGCGCCTCGATCCGGTTCAGCGCGCTGCGGAACATCATCGGGTTCGGCTTGCCGACGAAGTACGGCTCACGCCCGGTGGCCTTGGTGATCATGGCGGCCACCGAACCGGTGGCAGGCAGCGGACCCTCCGCCGACGGTCCGGTGACGTCGGGATTGGTGGCGATGAACCGCGCGCCGCCCAGGATCAGCCGAATGGCCGTGGTGATCGCGGTGAACGAATAGGTCCGGGTTTCGCCGAGCACGACGAAGTCCGGGTCCACATCGGTGAGGGTGTAGCCCACGGCGTGCAGCGCGGTGGTCAGGCCGGCCTCGCCGATGACGTAGGCCGAGCCGCCCGGCAACTGGTCGCCCAGGAACGCCGCGGTGGCCAGCGCCGACGTCCAGATCGCGGCTTCCGGCACACTCAGGCCGGAGCGCAGGAGGCGCGCGGACAGATCACGCGGGGTGAAGATCGAGTTGTTCGTCAGGACGAGGAACGGTCGTTTTCGGTCCACCAACCGCTGCAGGAAGTCGGCCGCGCCGGGTAGCGCGTTTTCCTCGCGGACGAGCACGCCGTCCATGTCGGTGAGCCAGCACTGCGGTGGTTCGCGCACGACCCCAGTGTGTCAGCTTGGCCCCGTCGACCGAAGGTGCGTTTCGCTGCTAGCCCACCGGCCCCATCGGCGCATCGGCGGGCAACGGCGCTTCACAGCGAGACGCGGAAGTCGGCCGCTGGCTGCCTGACCGCCTGGATCTCGTCGCGGATCTGTGGGTTCGCGTCCATGTACGCCTGGATCTCGGTAGTCATCTCTTCTCTGGGCTTGCCCTTGAGACCCGTGAAGAAGGCGTTCACGTCCGGATGGGTGAACAGGTATGACGACGTGCCCGCCGATACGCCGGACATCACGCCGGCAAGGTCGGCGGCCGTGCAGTTCGGCGGATCGGCGGCGGCCGTTGCCGCTGTGCTGAAAAGCATCGCACCGGCGATCATGCCGGCGCCTATAACGCTGCGAGAGAACATCACAAGCTCCTTGATCGATTGGACTACGGGACTTTTCCAGGGGTGCTCAGCGTGGGCCGATGCCTCCGCCGCCTCCAGGGCGGCCAGGACGTCCTGGATCCCAGATCACGTCGACGCCCCAGTCGTCGCCGCAATACCAGGAGTCGGCACAGTAGCTGGGGTAACCCGCCGTTGGGGCAGTCGGGCCGCCGCCGCGTACCGTGCCCTGTGCGCACACGGTGGCGGCGCCCGCATTCGTGCATTCCGCCGACGCCGGCGGCGCACCGGCGAGGGCAATGGGAACTGACGCCGAAGCCAGCCCCACAATCAGATACCGCTGAAATAACTTCACGGCTCCCCCTTTCCGCGAGTGAAAGGATCCGTTATGTCCGCAGAATACGGTCAAGACCACATCTCACCACAGGATTCGCAATAATTGACGTACCAACTACTGCCCAACGCGGGTATCAGGCTTGGCTAATTTCCGCTTTCCGTACGGCAGAGGCTCTGAATCCAGCTAACTTTCAGCACCCCCGTATGGCCCGTGAGTTGGGTCTGCGAGTCTGCGAAAGGCGCTGCGGGCCAGTCGCTCAGTGCTAATGTCGCGCTCATCCGGTTTGAGAAAAGGGGCGGCAGTGTCATCATCAGATGAGGTTTGGTCGAAGCCGGCCGCAAAGGCCATCCCTCCAGAGGGCTACTTCGAACTCGAGCGGGGCCGCTACGGTCCGACGTATCCCAGGACGCCTGCCTGTTATGGCTTTTCGATCATCGCGAAGGTCAAGGAAGGCCGCGAGGAAGCACTGCGCGCGTACGGCAAGACGATCGAGGAGACGATCGCGGCCAGCCCGGAGGCGCTCGCACCACTGCGACTGCACTACCTGAGGTGGGTGCTGTTCGATGTCGGGTCGGGCCTGCACTTCCAGTACCAGGGCATCTTCGACACCGACTTCGACAAGTACACCGAGGACGCCGTCAAGCTGTTCAGTGCGACGGGCATCACGACCGCGTTCGTCAACCTCGAGGGGTTCCCCGAGGATTGGAAGGAGAACCCGGAGTCGTTCATGAAGTTCGTCCGCGAACACCATTGCCCAAGCTTCCTCGAATACGGCGAGTACCCGTACGTCACCGCCGACGAGATCAAGAAGGCGCTGCGCCTGAAGGCCGCCTTCTCGGACATGCTCGACCAGATGCAGTAGCCCTCGGGCGCCACGGATGCTCGAACTCGACGACATTCAGCACATCCTGCTGACCCGAACGCCCGCAATCACGGGACGGTATGAGTTTCTGACGTTCGACACGCAGGCCGGTGGCCGAGCCTGGCTGTCGGAACTGCTCGACCTCGTGCAGTCCGCAGCCGACGCAACCGAAACCATGGACGAAAGCCGACGGTGGATCACGTTGGCGTTCACATGGACCGGGCTGCGCGCGCTCGGCGTACCCGAGGAGTCCCTGGCCAGTTTTCCCGACGCGTTCCGCGAAGGGATGGCGTCGCGCGCCGACATTCTCGGAGACACGGGCCCGAATCACCCTGACAACTGGGTGGGCGGCCTCGCGGGCGACGATGTGCACGCAATCGCGATCCTGTTCGCACGCGACGACGAGCAATCTCGGATATCCATCGACAACCACGACAAGTTGCTCGCGCGCACCGATGGCGTCCGCAGCCTGTCGTTCCTCGACCTGAACGCGACGCCGCCGTTCAACTACGCCCACGACCACTTCGGGTTCCGCGACAGGCTGTCGCAACCGGTCATGGAGGGCTCGGGTGAGGAACCCACGCCGGGTTCGGGCGCACCGCTGAAGCCGGGCGAGTTCATCCTCGGATACCCGGATGAGGATGGGCCTGTCGCGAACCTGCCTCAGCCCGAGGTCCTGTCCCGCAACGGCAGCTTCATGGCGTACCGCCGCTTGCAGGAGCACGTGACACAGTTCCGTGACTACCTCCGCGAGAACTCCGAGACGCCTGACGACGAGGAGCTGCTGGCCGCCAAGTTCATGGGCCGCTGGCGCAGCGGGGCGCCCCTGGTGCTCGCACCGGACAAGGATGACCCCGAGCTGGGCGCAGACCCCATGCGGAACAACGACTACAACTACAAGGAGATGGACCCCTTCGGCTACGCATGCCCGTTGGGTTCCCATGCGCGACGGCTCAATCCTCGTGACACCGCGCACAACATGAACCGTCGCAGGATGATCCGGCGCGGGGCCACCTACGGTCCCGCACTCCCCGACGGGGCGCCCGACGACGGCGTCGACCGCGGCATCGCCGCATTCATCATCTGCGCCGACCTCGTTCGCCAGTTCGAGTTCGCGCAGAACGTCTGGATCAACGACAAGGCGTTTCACGAGCTCGGCAACGAGCACGACCCCATCGTCGGGACCCAGGACGGCACATTGGACTTCACCGTCCCCAAGCGGCCGATCCGCAAGGTGCACAAGGGTATACCGGCCTTCACCACGCTGACGGGTGGTGCGTACTTCTTCCTGCCCGGTATCAATGCACTTCGCTACCTGACGACGCTGGATGAGAAGTAGGGCGCACTATGAGCACCCCGACCGCGGCACGCACATACAACCAGAGCCACATTGCGCGTAAGCACGACGGGCGCAGGCGGGTCAGCATCTATTGGACGTGGAGCTATCCGTGGGAGGCGCAGCGCGACCCCGGCGAGATGTACAACCGCTTCTCCACCATGACCGAAGTCCGAAATGCGTTGTGGCCCAGCTACGAAAAGACCGAGTACGAAGAAGCTCACTTCCTGCAGGGCATCGCGGGAACACTGGAACTCTTCCACCGTTCGACGCTGGCCTTTCAAGAACTCGCGGACGAGGCGACGGGCCACCCGGTCGCCGTCTTCCAGCGCATCGACCAGGCCGGCTACAAGCTACCGGTCGACGAGCGGATTCTCGCCGACACCGACACCCTGATGGTCTTCGGGCTCGACCACATCCTGTCCGAGCAGGAAGCCGCGCCCGAGGAGATCGCCGCGATCAAAGAGTGGTTGAAGCGCGAGGGCACCTGCCTGCTGCTGGCGCCGCACCACGATGTGGGCTTCACCGACGACTTCGCCCAACGCCAGATGGAATTCCACCACCACGGCGATCCGTTGGTGCCACGCCAACAGCGGTTCGGTCAGTACACGCGGTCACTCATGAAAGCCCTCGATGTGCCCGTCCACAACACGTGGGGGCTGCGACCCGCGGTGGTCGAGGGCACCAAGGAGATCGCGCCCCTGACCGGGTTCCGCGATCTGGACGCCGCGCGGCTTCTCGACAACGTCACGACATTCAACTTCCACCCGCACCTTCCCCACTACGAACTGACCGCGCCCGAGGGCGAAGACCTGCGCGTGCTTGGACGCCAGCTCGTGGATCCGCACCGCCCGCATCCGTTCACCGCGGAGGGCAACACCGAGTTCAACGCGCTCATCTGGATGCCGCCAAGCGGTCAACGGGCGGGCGACATCGTGCTGATCGATTCGACGCACTTCACCACGCTCTTCGGGGGTACAGACAGTCTGCGCAACCTGTGGCACAACCTCGCGACGATGAAGTAAGAGTCCCCGAAGCCATCATCGGCGCCGGAGCCGAATTGGGCCAACCGGATCCCTTCCGCCAGGTCGCGGAATAGTGTCGGGCTATCCGATGACCAGCGAGGTGAACGCGATGAGTGATCGCCCGGTTCGAGCAAGACGACCGTCGAAGGCGGCCAAGACAACCCCTGCGAAGAAGACGTCCGCCAGTAGATCGACACCCGCGAAACGGACCACCGCGCGCAGTGCCAAGCCTTCCGAACCCCGCGAGGTCAGCATCGGTACGGACGCGGCCTTCGCCTCCGGTTCCGGGCAGCCGCGACGTCGGCTGAAGAACATCTCCGAGGTGCGGCACTTCTTCCGCACCAACGATGTGCCGATCCTGTTCTTCGGTGCGACCCCGTTCAACCTGTTGGGGCTCGACCGCTGGGTGCGCAACTTCTCGTACATCACGTACTACGACGCCTGGGACGGCGCGCATCCGCGGGTGTTCACCCCGAGCCGCAAGCCGTACCAGGAGTTCGAGAGTGGCGAGGAGATCAACAACTGGCTGCTGACCAACCCGGAGGTGCGCGCTCACATCAAGGCGGCAACCCCACGCGGTGTCCGGCCCAAGGTCGCAATGGTGTTCTTCGACAGCGAAACCGAGGACCTCTGTGAGGAATTGGGCTACGACCTGATCCTGCCGGCAGCGAGTTTGCGTGAGCATCTGGACTCCAAGATCGTCACCACTCAGCTGGGCAACGAGGCTGGCGCACCCAGCGTGCCGAACGTGCTCACCCGGGTCGACGGCTGGGCCGGACTTCGGGCCGTCGCCGAAAAGGCAGGCCTCGGTGACGAACTCGTCGTTCAAACGCCGTATGGCGACTCTGGAAAGACCACCTTCTTCATCTCGTCGGAGGCCGACTGGCGCAAACACAGCGCCGATATCGTCGGCCAGGAGATCAAGGTGATGCGCCGGATCAACAACCGGCCAGTGGCCGTCGAGGCAGTCCTGACCCGGTGCGGCACCATCGTGGGGCCCTTCATGTCGGAATTGATCGGGTACCCGAACCTCACCCCTTCCCGCGGTGGGTGGTGCGGCAACGAAATGTTCCCCGAAGTTCTGACCGGCGAAAGCAGGAGCATCGCAACACAATTGGTACGCCGGCTGGGCGATCGACTGGCCGAGGAGGGTTACCGGGGCTTCTTCGAGGTGGACGTCCTCGTCGACACCGACACCAACGACATCTACCTCGGCGAGCTCAACCCCCGAATAAGTGGTGCGTCGTCGATCACCAACGTGACGGCTGGCGCCTATGCCGATGTACCCCTGTTCCTCTTCCACATTCTGGAGTTCATGAACATCGACTTCGACCTTGATGTCGACGAGATCAACGAGCGTTGGGACGAATTGGCGTCGGCGGACGTGTGGAGCCAGATGGTGATGAAAGAGACGGACGACGTCGTGCAGCAACTGACCGCCACGCCGCGCACCGGACAGTACTCACTGGACTCGAGCGGCGCGTTGGTATTCCGTCGCTCGGCGCTGGACTGGCACCAGTTGCAGAACGAATCGGAGGCGTTCTTCCTGCGGATCTATGGGCCAGGCGACTACCGCTGGAAGGGGGCCGACCTCGGTGTGCTGGTGACGAGGGGACGACTGCAGGTCGACTCAGGTGCGGGCAAATCGTCACTGGCCATCCGCGCACGCCACCTCATTGACTCGCTCCGGACCGAATACGCAGGTACGCCGATCGCCGAACCCGCAACTCCGAAGAGAAATGCGGGCGTCAAGTAGGGCTGAGCTAGTCTCGTCGCCATGGTGCTGGGAGGCGACACCGGGCGTGTGCCGACGGATGTCACGCTGGACAACTGGCAGTCCGCCTCGCATCTGCACTGGACGTTTCAGCATGTCGCGGACTTTCCTGCCGACGGCCGTGATCCCACGCGGCGTCGGCCACACGGTCGGCACGAGATTGCCGCCCAACTGTCCTAACGCGTCACACGCCACCTGGCCCGGGCGCCGTCGACTTGGGTCTTGCGTCCCGGAGGACCATCACTCTAGTCTTGGAACAAATTTTTGGTGCCGGGTGTCCGGTGAATTCAGGAGGTCCGGATGCCGGGTCGGCTCGAGGGAAAAGTCGCTTTCATCACGGGCGCTGCCCGTGGTCAGGGTCGCGCCCACGCAATAGCGATGGCCAAGGAAGGCGCGGACATCATCGCGGTCGACATCTGCCGTCAGATCGACTCGAACCCGTATCCGCTCGCGACACCCGATGACCTCGCCGAAACCGAGCGCTCGATCAAGGAGCTCGGCAGACGTGTCGTTGCGAGGATCGCCGACGTTCGCGAGCGCCATGAACTGCGCGACGCAGTCGAGGCGGGTCTTGCTGACCTCGGCAGGATCGACATCGTCGTAGCCAATGCGGGCATCCTGCCGATGGCCATGGGAAAGCCCGACCCGATGCAGTTCGTCGATGCGTCGGACGTCGACCTGGTCGGTGTCATGAACACCGTCGCGGTGACGATTCCCCATCTGCCGGAAGGCTCGTCGATCATCGTCACGGGCTCCACGGCGGGCATGATCCGTGGCACCACCGACAACCCGAACATGGGCCCTGGCGGTGCGGGCTACGGATGGAGCAAGCGGATCGTGATGGAGTACGTCGAGGAGATGTGTCTGCATCTGGCGCCCCGAATGATCCGGGTCAATGCCATCCACCCGACCAACTGCAACACAAACCTGCTGCAGAACGACGGCATGTACAGCATGTTCCGGCCGGACCTCACCGCCGAAGGCAAGAAAGCCACCCGGGAGGACGCCGAACCGCTGTTCACGATTTTCCAGGCCATGCCCATCCCGTACATCGAGCCAGAGGACATGGCCAACCTCGGCGTGTTCCTGGCCAGCGACGAGAGCCGCTACATCACCGGACAGCAGATCCGTGTCGACGCGGGCTCGCTGCTCAAATGGCCCAACGGCCCCGGGGGCTAGCCTCGTCGCTCATCACCCCGGGTCGCCGTACCATTGGTTCGATGGCGACACGGCGCGGCCGGCCGACACAGGCCGAGGCGAAGCTGCTCGACCTCGCGGTCCGCGAGGCCGCGGTCGCGGTGTTCCTCGAAATGGGTTATGCCGGAGCCAGTATGGAAGCCATTGCCCGTGCAGCGGGCATCACCAAGCGATCACTGTATGCGCGCTACCCCGACAAACGGGCGGTGTTCGCCGACGTGATCCCCTGGGCGCTCGCGCGGTACACCGATGACGGGTCGATCGACGAGATCGACGAAGACGACCTGGAGACCGCGCTATTGGCCGTCGGGCGAGTTGCCTTGGCCCGCGCGACACATCCGGAGAACGTGCGGCTCAAGCGCATCGCATTCAACGAAGCAGCACAATTCCCGGAGTTCAACGTCTCCGCCGAGTCGATGATGTGGGCAGGTCGCCAGCGCGCGGTCACCGAGTTGTTACGCCGTCACGAGGAACTCGGGACCATCAAGGTCGACGATCTCGAGCTGGCGGCCGAGCACTTCCTCGCGATGGTCGAGGCGGTGCCCGCCCGGATGGCGGACTTCGGTGTGTTCCGGTCGAAAAAGCAGCAGGAACGTCACCTCCAGTTCGCGGTGCGCCTGTTCCTTCGCGGCGTCATGCCCCGATAGCCTCTGAGATCGACTGGCTCACCAGATATCCGTCGAGCCCTTCGCGACCGAACTCGCGGCCGAAGCCGCTGGCCTTCATACCGCCGTAGGGCGCCAGCGGATCCATGATGTAGCCCTCGTTGACCCCGAACGAGCCGGCGCGAACGCGCGCGGCGATCGCACGCCCGCGGGTGGAATCAGCGGTGAAAACCGCGCCGGCCAAACCATAGTCGGAGTCGTTGGCGATCGTGACGGCGTCCTCCTCGTCTCGGTACGGGATCACGGTGAGCACCGGGCCGAAGATCTCTTCACGGGCGATCCGCATGTCGTTGTGCGCGTCGGCGAACAGCGTCGGACGCACATACCAGCCGCGGTCGATCCCGTCCGGTAGCGCGCCGCCGCCGAACACCAGTCGGGCACCTTGGCGCTGACCGTCCTCGATGTACTCGCGAACTCTGGCCTGTTGACGTTGGGCGACCAGCGGGCCGAGCTGTGTCCCCGGATCCGAAGGATCGCCCACCGTCAGGCCAGCAAGTTCGGCTTCGAGCGCGTCGACGAATTCGCTTGCGCGCGCGGCGGGTACCAGCACCCGGCTGAGCGCATTGCACACCTGTCCGCTGTTGGCCAGGCTGGCCATCTGAATGGCCATCGCGGTGGCCGCGGGGTCCGCATCCTCGAGAACGATGGCAGCGGACTTCCCGCCGAGTTCGAGGGTGACCGGCTTGAGTCCCTCTGCGCAGGCCATCGCAACCTGGCGCCCCGCCGCTGTCGAACCGGTGAACGACACCTTGTCGACACCCGGATGTGCGACCAGGTGGGCACCCGCTGCGCGGTCACCGGGTACGACGTTGACAACGCCGGGAGGCAGGTCTGCCGCAGCCACGATGTCGGCGAAGAGCAATGCGTCCAGCGCCGACTCCGGCGCGGGTTTGACCACGACGGAGCATCCTGCGAGTAGCGCGGGAACCACCTTGCCGACGGTCAGGAACTGCGGCATGTTCCACGGCACGATCGCGGCGACCACCCCGACCGGTTGCCTGGTTATGCGAATGTCCTTGCCGTAGAACCCCGGTCGAGACTCGTTCCAGGGGTATTCGCCGGCCACCTTCGTGAATGCAGCCATTGCCATCAGCGGCAGCTGGGCCTGGACACGCTTGGCGAACGCGATGGGCGCGCCGATCTCCGTCGAGATCAGCCCGGCCATGTCGGCACGTCGTTCCTTGTATGCGGCAGCAAGCCGCTCGATGGCGGCAATGCGCTCGGCGGGTTCCAGGCGCGGCCACGGCCCGTCGTCGAATGCCGTCCGTGCCGCCGCGACCGCCCGGTCGACATCGGCAGGCGCCGCAGCCGGAGCCCGCCCTATCACCTCTTCGGTATGAGGGGATGTAACCGTGATGGCGGCGTCAGTGCTGGGCGTCACCCACTGGCCGTTGATGAACAGTTCGGTCCTGCGGTACATGGTTTGTCCTTCGGCTAGGTGCAGCGCCCACCGTTGACGCCGACGATCTGTCCGGTGATGTAGCCGGCCTCCTCGGAGACCAGGAAGGCGCAGGTGGCGGCGATGTCGTCTGGAATCCCGATCCGGCGGACCGGGATTCGCGCGGCGATTTCCTCGACGGACCCGCCGAGCAGTCCGCGCTCCTCGGCCTTGCGAAGCATCGGGGTGTCGATGGAGCCGGGTGGCACCACGTTGGCCGTGATGCCTTGCGGACCATATTCCAGTGCAAGGGATTTCGTGAGTCCGTTGACCGCTGACTTGGCCGCGACGTAGGCCCCTTGGAACGGCGAGCCGGAGTGCGTACTCGATGACGAGATGTTGACGATGCGGCCCCAACCGGCGTCGAGCATGTCGGGCAGTACCGCTTGGGTGACGTGGAAGACGCCGTTGAGGTTGACGTCGATGACGCGTGCCCACTCGTCGGAGGTGAGGTTGGTGAACCGGCGAAACGACGTCAACCCGGCGGCATTCACCAGAATCGTGACGGGGCCCAGCGCGGCGTGTACCGCGTCGAGCGCCGCATCGATCTGGCTGCGGTCGGTGACATCGGCGACGTAGCTGAAGTCGGTGTCCGAGTCGGTCAGGTCCACTGTCGCGACGTGATTGCCGTCTGCCCGCAGGCGGTCGGCGATGGCCCTGCCGATGCCCGATGCCCCACCGGTCACCAGTGCGGTCTTCACGCCCAGGCCTCCTGACCCTTGATGTGCGTCCGTCGGAGCATCCGATCCGACGACAGGTCGTAGGGCAATGCGCGATGCAACACCCCGGTGTTGTCCCACAGCACGGCGTCGCCGACGCTCCATTCATGGGTGTAGCAGAACCGCGATTGCGTTGCCCACGCCAGCAGCTCGTCGAGCAGATCACGACTCTCGTCAGCAGCCATGCCGACGATGTGATCAGCGGTGGCGCCGATCACGAGTGAACAGCGGCCGTCGCGGCGCTGCCACACCAGGGAACTCTCGTGGGTGGGCACGCCGCGCCAAACAGCCAACTCCCGCTCGTCGGGATCTGGGTTCACCTTGCGCTGCGCCGCTTCGAAACTGTGCACCACCCGCAGCCCTTCATAGCGCTTTCGCTCGTGAGCGGGCAGGTTTTCGTATGCGGCATAGGTGTTCGCGAACTCGGTGCCGCCGCCTTCGATAGACAACCGTCGACCGGTCAGCATCGTGGCGCGCGAGGGGACATCGCTGGTGGTGTCGTCGAGGTGCCAGTGAAACGCGCCCTTGAGATACTCGGCCAGCCGATTCACGTTCTTGTCCATCGAGATCGTGGTCAACTCACGCCCGCCTGCGACACCGCCCTCTCCCCCGAATTTCCTGCTGAAGGTCAGCTGGGCGTCGTCGTCGAAGTGTGCACCGCGAATCAAGAGCACGCCGCGCCACTTCAGCGCTTCTCGGCACACGGCGATGACGGTGTCGTCGAGTAGGTCGTCGACGTCGGTGACACCGACGAGTTCGGCTCCCAGCTCCGCGCCGAGCGCGATCGTTTCGGCCATGAACTAAAATATACAAAACCGTATACTTATATGGCAAGGGCAGTTATTCTGTTTTCCGTGGACAGACAGCCGTTCCGCTTCGCAGTTCAGGCGACGAACGCGTCCTCCGCACGAGACTGGCGCGAATTCACCTGCAAAGTTGAAGATCTCGGCTACTCCTGCCTGATGCTCGCAGATCACTATCTCGGACCCGGCCCGGCGCAGCGGGTGGCGCGCACGCCGCGCCAGGACCTCGCACCCATCGCAGCCATCGCGGCGGCCGCGGCGTACACCACGGTGCTGCGCGTCGGCTGCCGGGTGTTCTGCATCGACTATCACGTGCCCGCTGTGCTGGCGAAGGAAGCCGCCACCCTCGACCTGTTGTCGGACGGCCGCCTGGAACTGGGGATCGGCGCGGGCTGGAGTGGCGTCGAGTACGAGGCGATGGGGCTGACCTTCGACACCCCGGGCAGACGTATCTCCAAGCTCGAGGAGGTCGTCGCGCTCATCAAGGCCCACTGCTCCGGCGAAGAACTCGCATGTGCGGGCGAGTTCGTGAACGTCGACGGCTACCAGGGAACCCCGCAGCCTGTACAACGTCCACACCCGCCCATCATGATCGGCGGCGGAGGCAAGAGGGTGCTGACGTACGCGGGCCGGGAGGCGGACATCGTCAGCATCAACACGGTGCCGTTTGTCGTCCGCACCGAGGATGGCCTGACTCCACAGGAGGAGGCGGCGCGCCGGTTCGAATACGTCCGGGCCGGCGCCGGGACCCGCATCGGCGACCTCGACATCGAGAGTTCGCCCTACTTCGTCTCAATTGTCGGCTCCGGTCTGTCGGCTCCGCCGACGGTGGCTCGACCGCCGACGACAGCGAGGCTGCGTACGCGCGCATGGACGAGAAGACGGGGATGTCGCTCGACGTGCTCGTCGACCACCCGAACGTCCTCGTCGGCTCCGAGGACGCGATCGTTGACTGTCTGCAGGCGCGCCGGGAGATGTACGGCGTGAACTATGTGACCGTTCAGCAGAAGCAGGCCGAGAGATTTGCGCCCATCGTGGCGCGTTTGACCGGAACGTGAGACCGAGAGGAGCACCATGGCGAAGAGATCGCGATTCACCGAGTACCAGAACCGTTACGCCAACTACAAGTTCGAACTGACCGACGACGGCATCCTGTTCATGCAGTGCCACACCGACGGCGACAGCCTGGTGTGGAGCTGGCAGGCGCATGACGATATGTCGGATGCGTTCGGCGATATCGCCGGCGACCGCGAGATCAAGGTGCTGATCCACACCGGGACGGGTCAGAACTACAACGCCAACTGGGGGCGGATGCCCAACGGGGACCCCGTCGAAACTCCTGTGTACCAGTTGATGCCGGATACCCGCGGGCTTGTCAAACTCGACGAGAAGGCCTGGTATGCACGCCATCTCATCACCAACGTGCTCGACGTCGACGTCCCGATGATCAGCGCCGTCAACGGCCCGTGCAACATGCACTCCGAGGTTCCGCTGATGGGCGACATCGTGCTCGCGTCCGAGGACGCCTACTTCCAGGACGCCTCCCACTTTCCCCGTGGTCAGGTGCCCGGCGACGGACAACACGTCATCTGGAGCTACCTCGCCGGCCACACCCGCGCTCGCTACTTCCTCCTGACAGGGTTGAAACTCGGCGCGGCCGAAGCCAAGGAGTGGGGCGTCGTCAACGAAGTACTGCCCAAGGACCAACTGCTGGACCGCGCATGGGAGTTGGCTCGCGAACTGGTGAAGCGGCCTCCGCTGACACTGCGGTATTCACGCCAGTTGTTCACCAATCCGCTCAAGCGGGCGTTCCTCGACGAACTCGGCCACGGCCTGGCCCGCGAGACCTACGCGCAACGCGCATTCTTCCCGTTCGGCGGCGAAATGGAGCCGCTCGACCGGCCATGGGACCAGCAGCCCTGGTCCACGGCTAACGGGCAACCCGTCGACGAAGGAGCGCGGCAATGACCAGCATTCAGGCGAAGCTCGCCACCGGCCGCGGCAAGTTCACCACCGACTACCCCGACCTCGGCACCGGCCCGGTCAACTACGAGGACTCGATCTCCGAGGAGTTCTTCGCCGCCGAGCGCAAGGCCGTTTTCGAGCGGAGCTGGTTGTGCGTCGGACGCATGGAACGCCTGCCGCGCAAGGGGTCCTACTTCACCCGCGAGTTGCCCGGCCGACTGGCGTCGATCGTCATCACCCGCGACCTCGACGACAACGTCTACGCCTTCCACAACGTCTGCGCACACCGCGGCAACAAGGTCGTCTGGCAGGAACACCCGCAAGAGGAGTCCGCGGGCAGCTGTCGGGCATTCGCCTGCAAGTACCACGGCTGGCGTTACGGACTCGACGGGGTGGTCAACCACATCACCAACGAGGAGGAGTTCTTCGACCTCGACAAGTCCAAACTCCGCATGCCGCCGGTGCACTGCGAAGTGTGGGCGGGCTTCATCTTCATCAACCTCGCCGAGGACCCGGTGCCGCTGCGCACCTTCCTGGGCGAAGGCCTGCTGGGCATCGAGGCGTACCCGTTCCACCTGATGACGCAGCACTACGGCTTCTCGACCCAGATCAAGGGCAACTGGAAGCTCGCCGTCGACTCGGTATGCGAGTGGTACCACCCGCCGTACGTCCACGGCCGCTTCATCGACCCCGACGTGTCGAAGGCCGAGAAGATGGTGCCGCCGGTCGACTCCTACCACTACGACCTGTTCCGGCCGCACATGCTGACGTCGGTGCCGGGACCGCCGATCCTGCCGCCGCGTGCACCGGGCGGCGCCGGCGAGCCGCGCCAGGATCAGCGTTGGGTCTACAAGCTGTTCCGCGCCGGGCTGTTCGGACCCGACGACGTACCCGATATCGGGCCGCTGCCTGACTTCCTCAACCGCGGCGACATCGCGTCGTGGGGCAACGACCAGTTCTGGGTGTTCCCGAACATCTCGATCCAGATCTGGGCACGCAACTACTACATCACCTACACGTACTGGCCCGAGACGGTCGACACCCACATCTACGAGATCGACCTCTACTTCGTGCCGCCGGCCAACGCGCACGAACGACTGGCGCAGGAGGTCGTGGTCGACAGCACCATCGAGTTCGCGATGCAGGACGTCAACACCATCGAGGCCACCCACTCGGCGCTGAAGACCCGTGCGCAGAACACCTTCCACCTCAGCGACCAGGAGCTGCTCATCCGGCAGTTCCACACGGTCATCCGAGACACGGTCGCCGCGTACCCTCCGGTGAGGAGCAGAGAGTCATGACGGGACAACCAACTGCCGGAGGGCTTCTCCGAACTCGAACCGTGGGTCGATGACTGGGCACTGGCCACCCGCGCCGAGCGCTACGCGCGCACGGCTGGACCGGCCGTTCGACGAACTGGTCGCGTTCTACGACGGCATCGCGCCGCACGCCGAACGGGCGATCGCCCATCTCGACGGTCTCGACATCAACGACCTGGGTCCGGAGGATCGGCGACTGATGCACCTGCTGTACTCGATGATCCTGGTGTCGTATGCGGTGAACATCTTCAAACAGAACCGCATCCCGGATTCCGGTGCCGCCTTCTTCGAAATGGTCGCCGAACCGGCCCTGTGAGCACAGCGGCGAGCGAAGCGACGGGAGATTCAACCGGGCCGCTTTCCGGCCTGCGGGTGGTCGACGCCGCCACCCTGGCGGCAGGGCCGTTGGTGGCGACCGCCCTCGGTGAGTTCGGCGCCGAGGTCATCAAGGTGGAGCAGCCCCGCACGGGTGATCCGCTGCGCACCTGGGGAGCGCGGCGCGGCGATGTGGGGCTGGTCTGGAAAAGCGTGAGCCGCAACAAGAAATGCGTCACTTCCGACCTTCGCACAGACGAGGGTCGTGCTCTGTTGCATGGCCTGCTCGAAGTGAGTGACGTGCTGGTGATCAACACCCGGCCGAGCACACTGGCCCGTTGGGGGCTGGATTACGAGTCGCTGCACGTGCGGCATCCGCGGCTGGTGATGTTGCATGTCACGGGTTACGGCAGCGGCGGTCCGGCGAGTGACCGGCCTGGATTCGGCACTCTCGCCGAGGCGATGAGCGGTTTCGCGTATGTCACCGGCGCGGCGGACGGGCCGCCGACGTTGCCGCCGTTCATGCTTGCGGACGGCGTCGCCGCCCAGTCCGCCACCTACGCCGTCATGATGGCGCTCTACCACCGCGACGTCCACGGCGCCGACGGCCAACTCGTCGACGTCAGCCTGATCGAACCGCTGGCCCGACTCGTCGAGCAGGCGACGCTGGCCTACGACCAACTGGGCCAGATCCAGGGCCGCACCGGAAACCGGGCCGATGCCAGCGCACCACGAAACGCCTACCGCACGTCCGATGACCGATGGCTCGCGATCTCGAGCGCATCGTCGAGCGTCGCCGCGCGCCTCTACCGCGCCATCGACAGGCCCGACCTCGCAGACCGTCCCGAGTATGTCGACCCGATTCCGCGCCAGGCACGGGCGGACGAGATCGATGCCCTGGTCGCCGACGTGGATCCGCGCACACACGCTCGACGATGCGATGAAGGTGTTTCTCGCCGGGGACGTCACGGCCGCACCGATTTACGACGCCCAACAACTCCTCGCCGACGAGCATCTGCGTGCGCGCGGAACCTTCGTGTCGATCGACGATCCAGACGTGGGCACGATGACCGTGCAGGCGCCCGTGGCACGGTTGAGCGAGACACCGGGCCACGTCGCGCATCTCGGGCGGGCGCTCGGTGCAGACAACGAGACGGTGTACCGCGACCTGCTCGGTCTCGACGCCGACCGCCTTGCCGACCTGCGTGCCGCAGGCACCATCTGAACCGAATGGAGCATGCGATGTCCCAGCCGTCCCGGCCCCGCCGCAGCGAGCTCGCGACGCCCGCGAGTAACGAGCACATGTGCGAGGTCGCCGCACGGGCCGGCGCCGATCTCGTGTTCCTCGATCTCGAAGACGCCTGTGCGCCCGCCGCGAAGGAATCGGCGCGAGCCACGGCGGTCGCCGCACTGACCGATCTCGACTGGGGTCACACCATCCGCGCGATCCGGATCAACGGGCTGGACACGCAGTGGTGCCACGACGACATCATCGAAGTCGTCTCCGGCGCCCGGGATGCGCTCGACGTGATCATCATCCCGAAAGTGCTCAGCGCCCGCGATGTTTGGTGGGTCGATGTTCTTCTGACCCAGTTGGAGGCCAAGCTCGGGTTGAAGCGACCCATCGCACTGGAGGCGCTGATCGAGGAGGCCGAGGGCCTGCTCAACGCTCAACAGATCGCCCGCGCCAGTGACCGCCTCGAGGCGGTCATCTTCGGTGCCGGCGATCTGTCGGCGTCACTGCGCGCCCGCGTCGACGGGAACTTTCAGCCCGCACGGCGACTACCCCGGCGACTACTGGCACGCGGTGCGGGTGCAGGTGCTGGCCGCCGCCCGTGCCGCGGGCATCGCCGCGATCGACGCGCCGTACCCGGGTTACCGCGACGAGGACGGATACCGGCGGGCGGCAACGCATGCGAGCGTGCTCGGCTACGACGGCAAGTGGGCGATCCACCCCGACCAGGTGCCGATCGCCAACGAGGTCTTCACGCCCACCGACAGAGGAGGTGACCGAGGCACGCGCCATCATGGACGATTATCGGCGCGCCGAATCCGATGGTGTCGGGGCGGTGGGCCGGAATGGGAAGCTCGTCGACGCGGCCCTGATGCGCCACGCCGCGAACGTTCTGCGGCGCGCCGGGCTCGATTAACCGGGCCGCGAGAGGCACCTGAACACGTGAGAAACGGAGCACAGTATGGACCCTGATACCTACGAAAAGGGCCGCGAAATCCGCACCGCCGTCCTGGGCGAGGCCTATGTCGCGGCCGCGGAGAACAACGCGGACGAGTTCTCCAAGCCTCTGCAAGATCTGGTCACCGAGTACTGCTGGGGCGCGGTGTGGGGACGAGAAGGACTGACGCTCAAGACACGCAGCATGCTCAACCTCGCCATGCTGACCGTGCTCAACCGCCCGCACGAATTGCGCACTCACGTCAAGGGCGCGCTGACCAATGGTGTGTCGCGTGACGAAATCCGCGAAATTCTTTTGCAGGCAGCGATCTACGCGGGCGTCCCCGCCGCCGTCGACAGCTTCCGCGTCGCCCGTGAGGCCTTCGCGGACATCGAACAGGAGTAGGAACTGGTATGGATATCGGCTTCATTGGGCTCGGGAACATGGGCTTTCCCATGGCCGGCCGGATCCTGGCGGCCGGGCACCCCGTGGTCGTGTTCGACACCCAACCGGACGCTGTCGACCGCGCCGTCGCCCTGGGCGCTCGAGCAGCAACCTCACCCAAGGACGTCGCCGACCGGACCGATACCGTGATGGCCAGCCTGCCCTCGCTGCAGGCCAGCGCCGATGTGGCGATCGGACCCAACGGCGTCATCGACGGCCGGCGGGCACGCCGGTTCATCGACCTGTCGACCATCGGAAGCCAAGTGGCGCAACACAATCACGCATGCCTGTCGGAACGCGGCTTCGCCACATTGGATGCGCCCGTCAGCGGCGGGGTCAACGGAGCCCGCAATGGCACGCTCGCCATCATGGTGTCGGGACCACGAAGCGACTTCGACGCGATGCTGCCGGTGTTGCAGACCATCGGGCGGCCCATCTTCGTCAGCGAGAAACCCGGTGCCGCGCAGACGATGAAGTTGGTGAACAACCTCATGGCCGCAACCACGCTCGCGGCCACCGCCGAAGTGATGGTGATGGGCGTCAAGGCGGGTCTGGACGCCGACGTCATGATCGACGTGCTCAATGCGGGATCCGGAGGGACGCACGCCAGCCGCGACAAGTTCCCACGAGCGGTGCTACCACGCACCTTCGACTACGGCTTCGCCACGGGGCTGATGGTCAAGGACGTGCGACTGTACCTACAGGAGGCCGAAAGGCTCGGCATACCGGCCGCACTGTCGCAGGCTGTCGCGACGCTTTGGGAAAACCTGCTTGAACAGCAGGGGCCCGAGTCGGATTTCACGACCATCATCAGGCCGCTCGAAGACGCTGCCGGAGTTACCGTTGCGGGCCGGGCAGCCACCGTGCAGGACCCTCGATGAAGGAGCGACCTTGACTGCCATTCCCCGGCCGACGGCAATGGATGTGACCGCCGGGCACGACCTGACCGGCTTGAGCTGTGTGATCACCGGCGCAACGTCGGGGCTGGGACACGAGTCGGCGCGGGCTCTCGCGTCCGCAGGCGCTCACGTCATCCTCGCCGCCCGCAACGCGGACGCACTCACGAAGTCGCGAGCTCAGATTCAGGACGAGTACCCGCAGGCTCGCACATCTGAAGTGCCTCTTGACCTGGCGTCGCTCGAAAGCGTCCGCGCGGCCGCAGCGACGATCGCCGCCATGACGCCTGCGGTCCACGTCCTGATGAACAACGCCGGAGTCATGTTCACCCCGGAAGGACGAACAGCTGACGGATTTGAAACCCAGTTCGGCACCAACCATCTCGGCCACTTCGAACTGACTCGTCTCCTGGTACCGCAATTGATCGCCGCCGAGGGTGCGCGAGTGGTCAATCTCTCGTCGCAGGCCCACTGGCTTGCCGACGTCGACCTGGACGATCCGAATTGGGAGCGGCGAGAATACGACAAGTTCCGCGCGTACGGCGCCTCGAAAACGTCGAACCTGCTCCATGCTCTCGAGGTCGACCATCGGTTGTCGGACGACGGTGTGCGCGCCTATGCGGTCCACCCTGGACTGGTCGCCACGGCGCTGGCCAGGCACATGGGCCGCGATGATGTCTCCGCTGTCACCGCGATGACAACCTCGCTGGATGTCGACATGGATGCCGATGTGCAAACCGCTCAAACCGGTGCGGCAACACAAGTTTGGGCCTCGGTCAGTACCACCCTCGACGATGTCGGAGGTGTCTATCTGTCGAATTGCCAGATCGACGACGATTGCGCCGACTACGCCACGGACCTGACGCATGCCGCTGAGCTGTGGTCGCTATCCGAGTACATGTGCGCAGGCGTGGGACGAAGAGACTAGACGACTGTATAGCCTTATCGGCCTGCGTCGGTATACCCTTGCCCGATGGCCGCCACGAACCAGCCGACCGCACGCCTGCGGTCGACGCCCCGAAGCGCCCCGCAGATGCGCACGCTGCAGGCGGCCCTGGACCTGTTCGCCGAGCACGGCGTTGGCGCCACGTCCTACCAGATGATCGCTGATGCGATCGGAGTGACCAAGGGCGCGATCTACCATCAGTTCAAAACCAAGGACGAGATCATCATCGCCGTCGCGGAGATGGAACTCGCGAAGCTGGAAGACGCGCTGGAAGCCGCTGAGGCCGAGGACGACCCGGAGCGCGGCCGCGAGCTCTTGTTGAACCGAATCATCGACCACGCAGTCGAGCACCGTCGCGCGGCGAATACCTTCCAGTTCGACCCGATCATCGTTCGACTGCTGTCCGACCACGAGCCGTTCCAGCGATTCGTCGAGCGACTCTACGGAATGCTCGTCGGCGACGGATCAGGGCCGGGGACGCTCGTGCGGCTGGCGGCGTTGACATGCGTCGTCGGTGGCACCGTCGCCCACCCGCTGGTGGCCGGCCTCGACGACGAGACCCTGCGAACGCAGTTGGTCGACATGGTGCGCCAGCTCATCGAACTCCCGGCGGCACCCGCGGTTCAGCGCGGCCGCTCCAACGGTTCGCGGACGGCAACGGCCTAGGAAGCGGCCGGGCACAGGCGAATCGGCTCGGATCGGCGCGTTCACCCTTGACATAGCTATACGATCGTCTAGGCTCTCGTCCTATACGCCCGTCTAGTCTGAATTTCCAACGAGGGAGACCGCATGTCGTCGTGGAGTGAGAAGTTCATCGACGCCTTCAACACCCACGAGGTCGCGCCGATGGTCGAACTCTGCGCGCCCGACATCAAGTGGGAGGACGTGTCCGGCCACATCGACTACGAGGGGCTCGATGGGGTGAAGAACATGATCGAGCTGACCCTGATGGCGATCCCGGACTGCAAGTTCACCCACCACGGCGGGATGGAGAACGGCAATCAGTATGCGGTCGAGTGGACCATAGCGGGGACCATCTTCGGCAAGGAGTTCGCGTGCCGCGGCGCATCGGTCGGTGAGACCGACGACGAGGGTCGCATCGTGCACAACCGCGACTATTGGGACTCACGCTCGTTCCCTGAGATGCCCGCGGGTCCGGAGAACCCGAGACTTGGCGGAGCTCCAGGCGAAGCATTCATAACCCACACGGCCCGTTAGGTTTTGGGAGCACGAAAGGAGGCGCCATGGTGCCCGAAAAGCTCATCACGGCCGACACTCACATCACGCCGCCACTATCGCTGGTGAACGAGTTGCCGGAGCACTACCGAGAGTATTTTCCGCGTATCGAGAAGGATGAGAACGGCAAGGACACCTACAAGCTCGGCCACATCGTGTCCTTGTCCATGATGACCGGCGATGGTGGCGACTCCGACATTCAGGCTGACGCGACGGGCGCCGAGGGAAACGTCGTCAGCGAGGCCCACCTCAGCCTGGACGCCGCAGAGCAACTGGCTGACTTGGAGCGCGACGGCGTCTACGGCGCGGTGTTGATCGGCCGGATCGCCGATATGCCCAACGGCATCCCTGTCGATGCGGACATCGCCTACTGCAAGGTGGCCAACGACTGGCTGGCCGACCATTGGGGCCCCTACCTCGATCGTGTTGCGCCGGGTATCCACCTGCCGTTCAAGGATGTTGCGGCGTCGGTCGCCGAGCTGGAGCGTGCGGCCGGCATGGGCTTGCGCCCAGCCCTGCTTCCGGACGGCATCTTCGAGCGCCCCTACTACATGGAGGAGTGGGAGCCGCTCTGGGAGGCTGCGGACAGCCTGCGGATCCCGATCACCATGCACGTCGGCGGTCTGCGCCAACCGCTGGTCGGGCCGGGTCTGATGGCTTACCCCGGTCGGCAGGACATCGGCTGGTACGTGCAGAGCTGCAGCATGGGCGAGACGCTCGGCTGGATGACCTACAGCGGCGTTTTCGAGCGCTACCCCAACCTGCACGTGATCTGCACCGAGGGCTACGCGGGATGGTTGGCCTTCGCCATGCAGTTCTACGACCACCACTTCAGCCAGAGCAGGCTGCACGATCTGGGTATCGACCACCTCATGGGTCCGGCGAAGATCGACGTACATCCGAGCTTCTACCTCAAACGCCAGACGCACGCGACGTTCATGTGGGATCCGCTGGCGATTCGGAACCGCGACCTCACCGGCCTCGAATGCCTGATGTGGGGCAATGACTATCCCCACCACGAGGGCTCCTTCCCGTTCTCGGCGGACTGGATCGAGAAACAGTTCGACGGTGTTCCCGCGAACGAAGTCGATCAGATCTGCCGCGGGAACGCCGCCGAGATCTTCGGCATCAAGGTCTGACCGTTGCCCGATCACTCCGACATCACCGATCAGTTCCGACTCGACGAAAAGGCCGCTCTTGTAACAGGTGCCGGCAAGGGCATCGGCAGGGGCATCGCGTTGACGCTCGCCAGGGCGGGAGCCGACGTGGCGCTTGTCGCCAGGACCAAGGATGATCTCGACGCGGTCGCCGAGGAGATCCGGGCGTTGGGACGCAACGCCGTAGCGATACCGGCTGATGTCACGGACATCGAGGCGCTCGGCGACGTCGTCGAGCAAGCGGTCGCCGCGCTCGGCGGGCTCGACATCCTCGTCAACAACGCAGGCGGCGTTGAACAGCTCGGCACCTACATGGACATGTCGGTATCGATCCTGGAGAACGCGTTCCGGTTCAATGTGTCTGCGCCTTTTGAGCTCGGGCGTCACGCGGTGCCGCACATGCTTGCCCGCGGCGGCGGCGCGATCGTGAACGTCGGTTCGATGTCCGGCCAGCAGAACGAGCGCGGCTTCCTGCCCTACAGTCTCGCCAAGTCCGCGCTCGGCAAGTTCACCCAGCTGGCGGCCATCGAGCTTGCACCGAGAGTGCGGGTCAACGCGATCCTGCCCGGCTGTGTCGAAACCGAGGCGCTGCGCGGATTCATGGATGCCATGCCCGATGTGCGACACGGCCTGGAATCCAAGACACCGATGCGCCGCAACGGTACGCCCGACGACATCGGCTCTGCTGCTTTGTTTTTCGCGTCGCCGGCGTCGTCGTGGATCACCGGAAAGCTGCTCGAGGTCGACGGTGCCGGCCCCAGCCGGACTGTTCCCCAATGAGTCACCCGATCTGTAGAAAGAGGAGACCCCGTGAGTGACGGAGGTGCGATTCGACGGTGACGTGGTCATCGTCACCGGCGCAGCAGGCGGCATCGGCCGCTCCCAAGCCCTCGAACTGGGCCGTCGCGGCGCACGCGTCGTCGTCAACGACCTCGGCGGCAGCCCCCGCGGCGGTGGCTCCGATCCCACGATGGCCCAGGCGGTGGTGGACGAGATCGTCTCCGCCGGTGGCGAAGCCGTCGCCAGTGGCGCCAGCGTGTCATCCGACGACGGGCCACAGCAGATCGTGGCGGCGGCACTCGACACCTGGGGTCGGGTCGACGGGCTGATCCACAACGCCGCGATCGTCCTCGACGATCACTTCGAGGACGTCACCGACGAGGACCTCGACAGCATCTTGTCGGTGAATCTGCGCGGCACCTTCCGGACAGTGCGGGCGGTGTACCGCGCGATGATGGACAACGGGGGCGGCCGCATCGTCACCCTGACCTCAGCGTCAGGCTTATCCGGCGCGTTCGGCCAGGCCGCGTATGCGACCACGAAGATGGGCGTCCTCGGGATCACGCGTTCAATTGCGTGGGAAGGCATGCGGTTCGGCATCAAGGCCAACGCACTTGCCCCTGCCGCATTCGACACCCGGTTGTTCGAGGTGTTCACCCCCGACGGCGACGCCGCGTTGCGCGGACGTCCCCCCGAACTCGAGATCTCCTTGGACTCTGCCGAATACGTCGCCCTGCTGACCGCGAGCCGGGTGACACCCATGGCGCTCGCGCTCGTGCACCGCAGCTGCCCGGCGACTGCCGAGATCTTCGGCGCCACGGGCGGCTACTACTGCCGGTATGCCATCTCCCACACCGAGGGTGCGACGTTCGGCCCGAATCCCAGCGTCGAGGACATCGCCACCAACTGGGACAGCATCCGCCACGGGTCGCCGCCCAACGAACTCGACGGCGAAGCGATGGCATGGGGCGTGAAGGCGTATTCCGCTCGCCTTCAAGCACTTGCGGCGCAGCTGCAGACAGCAGAATCGACAAAGGTCTGAAGCTCCGTCGAGTGTGAAGCTGTTGCGAGAATCGTTGGGCGAATTTCGGCGGTGCTTCACAGTCGACGCGGGAGTCCTATCCCTGTCCCCGCGCACACGACACCGCCACTGACCTGATCAGGGTGTGCCGTCATCATCTGCATCGAGGTGCTCGGCAGCGGCTCGGCCCGCTGGTGCGAGCACACCAAGATCCAGCACGGCCCCCTGGCGCGCATCGGCGGCCGGGATTTGTCGTAGGTGGCTGCGATGATGTCGTTATGTCTTCGACCGCTTCGTCTGGCGCCACGGTAGTGAGCCCTGCCGAGCGTGTTGAGGTGTTGTTCGACGAGTTGGCGGAGCTGACCGGTCAGCGCAACGCGATTGATGGGCGCATCGTGGAGATCGTGGCGGAGTTGGATCGCGACGAGTTGTGCGGCGCCACCGGGGCACGGTCGGTCGCGGCGGTGGTGGCCTGGAAGACCGGCTCCTCGACCACCAACGCCAACACGATCGCCACCGTCGCGCACCGGCTCGAGGAGTTCCCCCGCTGCGCCCAGGGCATGCGGGAGGGCCGACTGTCGCTGGATCAAATCGGCGTCATCGCGGGACGGGCGGGGCGGGGATCCGATGAGCACTATGCGGCGCTGGCCGCGGTCGCCACGGTCAACCAGCTGCGCACCGCTCTCAAACTCGAACGTCGCCCCCAACCCGAACCCGATCCTCGGCCCGAGCCGCAGCGCTCGATCGCCAAGACCACAGACGAGGCGTTCAGCTACTACCGGATCAAACTTGGTCACACCGACGCCGCGAAGTTCGACGCG
>CAVRMG010000014.1:0-207358 GCA_963721495.1 uncultured Actinomycetota bacterium
GGTGGTCGCACGCGCTGTTCTATCAGGTCTATCCACGGTCCTTCCGGGACAGTGACGGTGACGGCGTCGGCGACCTCGACGGCGTGACCGCAAAGCTGGATTACCTCAAGGCGCTCGGCGTCGACGCGATCTGGCTCAATCCCGTCATGGTCTCGCCCATGGCCGACAACGGCTACGACGTGGCGGATCCCCGCGACGTCGACCCGCTGTTCGGCGGCATCGAGGCGCTCGACCGGCTGACCGACGAGGCGCACCGGTTGGGCATGAAGGTGACGATGGACCTGGTGCCCAACCACACCAGCTCGGCGCATCCCTGGTTTCAGGCGGCGCTGGCCGCGAGCCCCGGCAGCGACCAGCGCGAGCGCTACATCTTCCGTGACGGCTACGGCCCCGGCGGCGTCCATCCCCCGAACAACTGGGTGTCGATCTTCGGCGGCCCCGCGTGGACCCGCATCCTCGAACCCGACGGCAATCCCGGCCAGTGGTACCTGCACCTGTTCGATGCCGAGCAGCCGGACTTGAACTGGGAGAACCCCGAGGTGTTCGAGGACCTCGAGAAGACGCTGCGGTTCTGGCTGGAGCGTGGCATCGACGGGTTCCGGATCGACGTCGCGCACGGCATGGCCAAGCCGCCGGGACTGCCGGACATGGAGGTCATCAAGGCCGAGGTGCTTCTGGCCGACATGGACGACGACCCACGGTTCAACAACGACGGCGTGCACGACATCCACCGCCGGATCCGCGGGGTGTTCAACGACTATCCGGACGCCGTCGCGATCGGCGAGGTGTGGGTGTACGACAACGAGCAGTTCGCCCGCTATGTGCGCCCCGACGAACTGCACCTGGGCTTCAACTTCCGGCTGCTGCGTGCGGATTTCGATGCGGCCGACATCCGCGGCGCCATCGAGAACTCCATGGCCGCCGCGGCGATCGCCGACGCGACGCCGACCTGGACGCTGGCCAATCACGACGTCGACCGCGAGCCCAGCCGCTACGGCGGCGGGGACGCCGGCCTGTCCCGATCACGAGCGATGGCCCTGACGATGCTCGCCCTGCCCGGCGCGGTGTTCATCTACAACGGCGAGGAACTCGGCCTTCCGAACGTCGATCTGCCCGACGAGGCGCTGCGAGATCCGGTGTGGGAGCGGTCAGGACACACCCGTCGCGGCCGAGACGCCAGCCGGGTGCCCATGCCGTGGGAGGGCGATACGCCGCCGTTCGGCTTCTCTGACAATCCCGACACCTGGTTGCCCCTGCCGCCGGACTGGGCCGCACTGACTGTGGAGAAGCAATTCGACGACCCCGCGTCGACGCTGTCGTTCTACCGACGGGCCATCGAATTGCGCCGCGACCGAAGTGAATTCGACGGCACCACCATCGAGTGGCTGGACTCCCCCGCCGACAGTCTGGCGTTCCGCCTCGGCGGCGGGCTGGTGTGCGTGCTCAACGCGGGTTCACCCGCGATTGCATTGCCCGACGGCGAGGTGCTACTGGCCAGCGGCGAGTTGACCGACGGTGCGCTGCCGCCGGACACCGCCGCATGGCTGGTCTAGTTTCTCGCGCGAGCAGACGCAAAAGGTCCCAGTTACGCGGCGTGTCAAGGCTTTTCGCGTCTGCTCGCGCAGGAAGGGTTAGCGCAGGACCAAGGCGGGGTCGCCGCGACGCCGGTACACCGAACCGAAACGCGCGTCGAGGCGCAGCCACGCCGGAAGTACACGCACCCGGACGATCTCGTCGGCGGCGACCTCCTCACCGGATTGCGGCAGGAAACCCATCGCGGTCAAAGCGAACACGCAGCGCATAGGAATGCCGACGCGGGCGTCGCCGGCACTGACCGCGACCACCTCCTGGTCCAGCAGCGACGCGGGAGGACCGTGCGCGCTGGAGTGTTCCTTGGCGAGTGCGAGACCGCGCTGCGCCAGGTCGAGGATGACACCGGCGGGCACATCGTCGAGGTGCTCGAATCCTGAGTCGGGCGGTAGGCCACCCCGCCATGCCGAGTCCATCCCGAAGCCGGTCTCGACGTATCCGCTGCTGTCCGTCGCGGTGAGCCCGGCGGCGAGGGCGTCGGCGCCCGCGGACAGGTCGGCGGGCTTGACCCGGCCGACCACGACACGGCTGGCCAACACATCGAACCCGGTGGACACCCAGGCGACGACGTGACCGCCGGCGCGTTCGCGCAACCGGATGACGGCGGCTTCGTCGAGGCGCAACGCCCGCTCGACGAATGTCGCGAGATCTTCGCGGTGAGTGTCGTTGTCCAGCCAAATACCGCGCTCTTGTTGAGTCATCGCGTCCAGTGCTGCAAGTACGCCCGTTGGCTCTCCGAAAGCCGTTGCAGTCGTTGCTCCTTGATGTGTACCGCCGCCAGTTGCGAGTCAGCGACCACCGCGGGCTTCGACTCGGGCGGGGCGCCCACGGGACGCACCTCGTAGCCGATCGTGAAATCGACCGCGCGCACCCGCTTCGACCACATGGTCACCTGTAGCGGCGAGTCGATCAACCGCAATTGCGCCTTGTACGAAATGTTCACATCCGCGATGAGCAGCCCGATGGTCTCGATCTCGGGGCCGAACGGCTCACGCAGAAACGGGATCCGGGCTTCTTCGAGAAGGGTGACCATGGTGGCGTGATTGATGTGCTGGTACATGTCGATGTCCGACCAGCGGACGTGTACCGGCGCCACGAATCCGTTGGTCACCCAGAGGCCCCCGTTCCGCTCGTACGTGTCATGCTGCGGATCTGGCGGGCGGCCACCGACAGCGTGGCAATGTCGAGCTCGCCACCTTCGTAGATCTCGGCGAGGGTCCGTCGCGCACGTGTGACGCGGGAGCTGTTGGTCATCTCCCATTCGGCGATCTTCTCCTCGCCGTTCTCGTCGGGCTCACCCACCGCCAGGACGTCGAAGCACAGTGTCCGAAGCGATCCGTAGATATCATCGCGAATTGCCAGGCGCGCCAATGAATGCCAGCGGTCGTCGCGTTCGAGCCGCGACACCGCGGTCAGCAGACTGTCGGTGCCGAGATGGTCCATCAGCGCGAAGTAGGTGTCGGCGACCTCGGCTGGTTCGCGGTCGACGATGTCGGCGATGTCGATGATGTCCAGCAGGCTGTACTGGTACAAGCCGGTAGCGACCATGGATGCCAAGTCGTCGGACACGCCGTGCGAAGTGAACTCGCCGGCCTCCTTGTCGACGATGGCCTTGTCGTCGCCGCGCAGCCACTCCGACATGCGCGGCGTCAGCGTCGCGACCTTCGCCGCGAACCGGTTGATCTCGGCGCCGACCGCCAGAGGTTGCGGCCGGTAGTTGAGCAGCCAGCGCCCTGCTCGGTCGACGAGGCGGCGCAGGTCGAGCGTCATCCGATCGGACACGGCGACCGACACCCCGGCTTCACCGGCAGCGCGGATCTGACGCCACAACTCGCTGATGCGGAAGATTGCATCCGTGGCCGCATAGCTGCGGACCGCGTCCACCGGTCCGACCCCGACATCCTCGGAGATCCGGTACGCGTAGCTGATGCCGCTGGTATCGACGAGGTCGTTGACCAGCATTGTGGTCACGATCTCCCGGCGCAGTTGATGCGAGCGGATGTCGCTGCTGAACTCGTCGCGAAGCCTCGTCGGGAAGTACACCGGCAGTCGGGAGGCGAACGCCTCTTGGTCGGGCAGATCACTGGCGAGAACATCGTCCTTGAGGGCGAGCTTGACGTGGGCCATCAGTGTCGCGAGTTCCGGTGAGGTCAAACCGATCCCGACGTCGGTCCGACGGCGGATCTCCTTCTCCGACGGCAATGCCTCGAGTTCGCGGTTGAGCCCGCGATCCTTGGCGAAGTCCTTGATCATGCGCGCGTGTACCGGCAACAGGCTGGCCGCGTTCGCCCGGCTGGTGCCCATCAGATCGTTCTGATGCTCGTTGTCCTTGAGCACCAGGCGACCGACCTCATCGGTCATCGACAGCAGCAGGTCAGTGCGCTCCTGAGCTGTGACCTTGCCCGTGGTGACGAGCGAGTCGATCAGGATCTTGATGTTCACCTCATGGTCGGAGCAGTCGACGCCCGCCGAGTTGTCCAGCGCGTCGGTGTTGATCCTGCCGCCGGCCAGGTCGAACTCGATACGGCCAAGCGACGTCACACCGAGGTTGCCGCCTTCGCCGATCACCTTGGCGCGCAACTGATTGCCGTTGACACGCAGGGGATCGTTGGCGCGGTCACCGACGTCGGCGTCGGACTCGGTCTCGGCCTTGATGTAGGTGCCGATGCCGCCATTGAAAAGCAGGTCCGCGGGGGCTTTGAGGATCGCCTTCATCAGGGCGGGCGGTGTCATTTCCTCGACGCCGTCCTCGATGCCCAGGGCGGTGCGGGCCTGTGGGCTGATCGGAATGGCCTTCTGCTGTCTGCTGTAGACGCCGCCACCCTCGCTGATCAGCGAGCTGTTGTAGTCCTCCCAGCTGGACCGCGGCAGGTCGAAGAGTCGCTTGCGCTCGTCCCACGAAGACGCTGCATCGGGGTTGGGGTCGATGAAGATGTGGCGGTGGTCGAACGCGGCGAGCAGCCGAATGTGCTTGGACAGCAGCATCCCGTTGCCGAACACGTCGCCGCTCATGTCACCGATGCCGACGACGGTGAAGTCCTCGGACTGGGTGTCCACACCCATCTCACGGAAGTGCCGTTTGACGGCTTCCCACGCGCCCTTCGCGGTGATACCCATCGCCTTGTGGTCGTAGCCCACCGATCCGCCCGACGCGAACGCGTCGCCCAGCCAGAAGTTGTAGGACTCGGCCACGTCGTTGGCGATGTCCGAGAAGGTCGCGGTGCCCTTGTCGGCGGCGACGACAAGGTAGGCGTCATCGCCGTCGCGCCGCACCACGTCCGGCGGAGAGACCACGGCGCCGGTCGCCTTGTCGACGTTGTCGGTGATGTCGAGCAGTCCCGAGATGAACAGCGTGTAGCAGACCACGCCCTCGGTGCGCTGCGCGTCACGGTCGGCTGCCGCGTCGCCGGTCGCCAGCGGCGGGTTCTTGACGACGAATCCGCCCTTCGCGCCGACCGGAACGATGACGGCGTTCTTCACCGCCTGCGCCTTGACGAGCCCGAGGATCTCGGTGCGGAAGTCCTCCCTGCGGTCCGACCAGCGCAGTCCGCCGCGTGCCACGTGTCCGAACCGCAGGTGCACGCCCTCCACCCGCGGCGAGTACACGAAGATCTCGAACTTCGGTCGAGGCAGCGGAAGTTCGTCGATCAGCCCGGGATTGAGCTTGAACGACAGCACATTCTGCGCGCGCGCCGAGTCCGTCCGGGAGACGAAGAAGTTGGTGCGCAGGGTGGCCTGGATCATCGATGCGAACGCGCGCAGGACGCGGTCGGTGTCCAGGCTGACCAGTGCGTCGATGTCGGCCGCGACGGCTGCGGCGGCGGACTGGGCGTCGCGGCGCCTCGGCGCGTCGTCCGTCGGCCCCAGCGGATTGAACAGTGCCTCGAACAGTTCCACCAGCGATCGCGCGGTCTTGGCGTTGTCGTTGATCACCGTCTCGATATGCGACTGGCTGTAGGGAAAACCCGCCTGCCGCAGGTACTTCGCGTAGCTGCGCAGAACCGCCACCTGCTGCCAGGTCAGGCCGGCACGCAAAACCAGTTCGTTGAACCGGTCGATCTCGACACGTCCGTTCCAGATCGCCGTCACGGAGTCGGCGAAGCGCGTCGCGGTCGCGTCGCGCTCCGGACCGGGGGGCACATCCGGGATCGACTTATGCGGGGAGATCTTGAACTGATAGATCCAGACCGGAAGCCCGTCGGGCCGCGTCACGGTGAAGGGCCGCTCCTCGAGCACCACCACACCCATCGACTGCAGCATCGGCAACAGGTCGCTCAGCGATGCGGAGTGACCGCCCAGGTACAGGGTCAGATCCGCGGTGCCGTCATCGGAGGTGTCGACGAGGACCGGTTTGACCGAATTGTCCTGCAGCTCTTCGATGATGGCGATGTCGTTGATCGCGTCGAGCGGTGCGACGGCCTGCTTGTACGCCTCGGCGAACGCCGTCGAGTAGTGCTCGGCCTTGCCCTGCTCGATGGAACCGGTCTTCACCGCACCGATCAGCCGGTCCCCCCACGTCCTCGCGGCTTCGGTGAGCAGGTTCTGGATGCGGGTCTCGTTGTCGAGGGACGTGTTGATGTCGGAGGGGCGGGAGTGGTCGGGCATGCGCACCGTGAAATGAACTACTGCCCAAGGTGATTCGCTGACACGGGCGGTGTACTCGATGCTGACGCCGCCGAGCTCTCGGACCAGGATGTCTTGCATCTCGAGTCGGACCGCGGTGGTGTAGCGGTCGCGCGGAAGGTAGACCAGGCACGACACGAAGTGCGCCAGCGAGTCGGCACGCATGAACAGCAGCGTGCGTCGGCGCGAACCGAGATCGACGACGGCCTTGACCATCTCGAGAAGTTCACGGGCGGACAACGCGAAGAGTTCCGAGCGCGGAATGGTCTGGATGATGTCCAGCAGCAACGGGCCCGGATGACTGGGGTCGCGCTGCGCCAATGCCAACGCGTCCCTGACTCGTCGCGAAATCAGCGGAATTTCAAGCACATTGGCATTGGTCGCCGAGACGGTGAACAGGCCGACGAAACGGTGCTCTATCGCCGTCGTCCCACGGTGCTCGCGGACGACGACAATGTACGGGTAGGCGCCGTACCGCAGGTAGCTTGGGATGGTGGCCTGAGCCAGCACCAGCAGGTCGTTGCCGTGGGTTAGCTGCGGCAGCTGGTCCTGTCGCAGCCGCAGTACGCCGAGTCGGCTCGACATGTCGACAGATGACTGGCCCTCGCTGACCGGGCAGCGCTGATACCCGAGGAGCACGAAGTGCCCGTCGGCGAGCCAACGCAGAAGCGCCGCAACGTCCTTACGGTCCCTGCCGGGGAAGTGGCCCTCGGGGTCGGTGTCAAGATCGTGCGCCAGACCGCGCATCGTCGACACCATTGCACCCGAATCGAGCGCCACCTGGCGCGCGTCGGACAGTACGCCGGGCAGCAACTGCTTGACCTCGGTGAGCGCCTTGCTGTCCACTGTCTGCGCTAGCTGGACGTGAATCCAGGACTCGTCGGTGCCCTCGCGAGACGCACCGACATCGGCGAGCGGCCGCAAGTCGAGCAGTTCCCCGGCCGGTCCGCGGCGCACCCGGAACACCGGGTTCATGATGGCGGTGTAAGAAACGCCGAATCGGTGCAGCAGCACCGTCACCGAGTCCATCACCATCGGGGTGTAGTCAGTGACGATCTGCAGTGCGGGGCCGAATCCCCCCGGATCGTCTCCCGCGTACACCGCAACGCGGGTGTCGCCGACGGGCCGGTGACTGCCGAGCCGGTGGTGCGCGGTCACCAGACCCGGCCCCACCATGAGCCGCGACGACATGTCGACGGGCATGGTCACCGACGAATCGGCGGCGGGTGCGTCGTGCGGACCGCGGTAAGTTTCGAAGTACGCGTGCGCCAGCCGTCCGATCGTTTGCGGGCTCAGCACCTGCTGTCCCGGCGGACCCGCTCCACCGGAACCAGGATCAGCTGGTCGTCCGACGGCGCCCGGATTCACCGACATTCCACGCTCCTCGCCTTACCCGCGGACCCTCCGTCATTGGATGTCGCCGCCGACTGAAGAAACGACAGCGGTTTCGTGGTCCGCAGATCGACACTAGTCGCGTGTGAGGCGGCGGTGGGTCACCCTGTGCGGGCGGGCGGCGTCGACTCCGAGTCGTTCAACCTTGTTCTCCTCGTAGCCGCCGAAATTGCCCTCGAACCAGAACCATTTGGCCTCGTTGTCGTCGTCGCCCTCCCACGCCAGGATGTGCGTGCAGGTGCGATCGAGGAACCACCGGTCGTGGCTGATGACCACAGCGCAGCCAGGGAAGTTCTCCAGTGCGTTCTCCAGCGAGGACAGCGTCTCCACATCGAGGTCGTTGGTGGGCTCGTCGAGCAGGATGAGGTTGCCGCCCTCTTTGAGGGTGAGCGCCAGGTTCAGCCGGTTGCGCTCCCCGCCGGACAGCACGCCGGCCGGTTTCTGCTGGTCGGGACCCTTGAACCCGAACGCCGACACGTAGGCCCGCGACGGCACCTCGTTCTGGCCGACCTCGATGAAGTCCAGCCCGTCGGAGACGACCTGCCAGACGGTTTTCTTGGGGTCGATTCCGCCACGGCTCTGGTCGACGTAGCTCAGCTTGACCGTCTCACCGACCTTCACGATGCCGCTGTCCGGCTGCTCAAGGCCCACGATCGTCTTGAACAGCGTGGTCTTGCCGACACCGTTGGGGCCGATGACGCCCACGATCCCGTTGCGCGGCAGCGTGAAGGACAGGTCCTTGATGAGCTGCCTGCCCTCGAAACCCTTGTCGAGGTGCTCGACCTCGACCACGATGTTGCCCAGCCGCGGCCCGACTGGAATCTGGATCTCCTCGAAGTCCAGCTTGCGCGTCTTCTCCGCTTCGGCAGCCATCTCCTCGTATCGTCCGAGGCGCGCCTTGTTCTTGGCCTGCCGGGCCTTGGCGCCCGACCGGACCCACGCGAGTTCCTCCTGAAGGCGCTTGTACAGCTTGGCGTCCTTGCGACCCTGGATGGCGACGCGTGCGGCCTTCTTCTCCAGATATGTCGAGTAGTTGCCCTCGTAGGGGTACGCGCGGCCGCGATCGAGCTCGAGGATCCACTCGGCGACGTTGTCGAGGAAGTACCGGTCGTGGGTGACCGCCAGAATGGCGCCCTTGTACTCGGCGAGATGCTGCTCGAGCCACAGCACGCTCTCGGCGTCGAGGTGGTTCGTCGGCTCGTCGAGCAACAGCAGGTCGGGCTTGGACAGCAGCAGCTTGCACAGCGCGACTCGGCGGCGCTCACCACCGGAGAGGTTGGTGACCGGGTCGTCGGGGGGCGGGCAGCGCAGCGCGTCCATCGCCTGCTCGAGCTGGGAGTCGATGTCCCACGCGTCGGCGGCGTCCAGCTCCTCCTGGAGCTTGCCCATCTCCTCCATCAGCTCGTCGGTGTAGTCGGTGGCCATCAGCTCGGCGACCTCGTTGTAGCGGTTGAGCTTGGCCTTGATCGCCACGCCGTCCTCGACGTTCTCACGGACGGTCCTGGTCTCGTCGAGCTGCGGCTCCTGCTGCAGGATGCCGACCGACGCGCCGGGCTGGAGCAGCGCGTCGCCGTTGTTGGGAGTGTCCAGCCCGGCCATGATCCGCAAGACGCTCGACTTGCCTGCCCCGTTCGGACCGACGACGCCGATCTTCGCGCCTGGAAGGAAGTTCAGACTGACGTCGTCAAGGATGACCTTGTCGCCGTGCGCCTTGCGGACCTTCCGCATCGAGTAGATGAATTCGGCCATGCCGTGGTGTTGCCTTTCCGACGATCTTCCGAGTCTTTGGGGTTGCCCGCGGACCATCGTAGGCGTGGCCACGTCGTGCTACGCGGTCAGAGGTAGTGCCTTCCCGTCGACGGCAGCGACGGCGCCCTCGGTTTCGTCCTCGACCTCCCCCTGGGCGGCCTCGGTGGACTGCGCGAGGTCCGCATCCCTGGCCGGTCCCGTCTTCTCGATGATCCGCACGATCGACCGGGACAGGTCGGGACCGACGGCGGTTGCGCGCATCTCGAGCGTCGAGCGCCGGTTGCCGTCGCGGTCCTCATACTCGCTGGTATGAACCTGCCCGACGACGATGACGGGGTCACCCTTTCGTAACGCGGCACCGACACCGGTGACGAGCCTGCCCCAGCAGTTGACCGTGACGAACAGCGAGTTGCCGGCCTCCCACGTGCCGTCGGCGGTGCGCCGCCGCGAATTGCTGGCCACCCGGAACTTGATGACCTCCTGGTCGCCGACTCTGCGGCCGTTCGGGTCGTTGACGATGTTGCCGACGATGGTGATGGGTGTCTCGAACATGGTGATTCCTTCCATTCATCTGCTTCGACGGGCTCGGCACACACCGGCTCGTCGGTGACACCGCCATTGACCGTCTGAACACCGACGGCAGGGATGACGAAGCCCGTCGGCGCCTGCGTGGCTGTGGATGAACCGGCCGCTGTGGATAACCGGCAGCTTCTCAAACTCGATGGCGGACGCCGATCCCTCGACCTGGTGCCAGGAATGCAATCCCGGTCACCCTGTCGCCTGGCTACGGTCAGGCGTGGCGCGCTGCTTCTTGGACGAGTTGTACGCGGGAGGTCAGGCCGAGCTTGGTGTACACGTGGGTGAGGTGGGTCTGGACCGTCCGCGGCGAGATGAAAAGTCTTGTGCCGATGTCCTTATTGCCCAGTCCTTCGCTGACCAGTCGGACAACGTCTCTTTCGGCGGGAGTCAGTGAGCCCCAGCCGCTGGTGGGTCGTTTGCGTTCGCCGCGGCCGCGTTGCGCGTAGGCCATCGCCTCATCGGTGGACAGCGCCGAGCCCTCTGCCCAGGCAGACTCAAAGTTGTTGTCGCCCAAGGCAGCACGTACCGCAGCTATCGAGCAGTCGTAGTCGGCGTCGTATACCTTGTACCGAACGATGCCAGTATGCCGGCGGATGGCGTCGGCCGCGCCGAAGAGCCGGGCGGCTTCGCGGTGACTCTCGGCGTGGCTCGCCAGTGCAGCCAGGCACTCCAGTGCTTCCGGTGTTGTCGCGTGCGCGTCGACGGCGGCGGCACAGACGAGCGCTTGATGAGCGTCGCGCTCAGCCTGCTCGGGTTCACCGCAGGCGATCGCCACGCGAGTCCGCGTAATCAACGCTATCGCCAGGTGGACGCCGCGAGCCAGGAATACCGCTTCGTCGGCATAGCGTCTGGCCGCCATCAGATCTCCGCGGGCAAGGGCGATTTCAGCGATTGGATTGATATTGCCGCCCGGTACGGGGTGCGCGCTCAACCGCTGCCGGGCCACCTCGGCGGCCTCGACGGCCGCGCCGACATCACCCGCGGCGAGCGCTGCCCGAGCCAGCGGCCCGTAGCCGACACCCTCCATGAAGCCGCCGAATTCGGCGCCCAACTCGGCGGCGGCTGTTGCGGCCGTCCGCGCGCCGCTGGTGTCGCCCAGGTATGTCAGCGTGTGGGAGAGGTGGGAAAGGGCGGCGAGCTGTCCGAGCGGATCATGGGCCGCCTCCGCCTCGGCGACCAGTGCACGGAACTGCGCCGCGGCTGCGGCGAACTCTCCCTGCATCGCCTGGCCGCTGCCGACTCCCCAGAAACGGCACATCCGGGAGACGAAATGATCGCCGATCTCGTCGGCGAGCTGGTATCCCTCGATGCCGGCCTCGAGCGCCGCTCGTGGGTCACCCGCGACGGTCGCCGCGTAAGCCTGCCACCACAAGGCTTGGCTCAACCGCCAGTTGTCGCCGATCGAGCGGGCTAAGCCGATCGCCTCGGTGAGGTATGGACGCGCCACCTCTGCGTCGAACACGGCGGTGCTACCGCAGGCGGTGAGCGCTCGCAATAGCAGTCCCGGCTCGCCGATTTCGCGTGCGATCGCCAGGGACTGCTCGACGAGTTCCAGGCTGTCCGGGGCGGCGATGACGGAGGTGAGCATCGCCTTGTCGGCGATCGCTCGTGCACGGAGTGCGGGCGTCACAGCGAGCGGAGGTTCCCCGTGCTCGGTAAGGAGGGCGAAGAACCAGGTAAGCCCTTCCAGGATGCGCCGCCCACGTGACAGCCACAGCGGCTGCAGCGACGACACGAGCCGCAATCCGTCCTCGATGTCGGCGTGCTCGCAGCTCCACGCGAACGCGGCCCGTAGATTATCGATTTCGGTTTCGGTCTGCTCGATCCGTAGCTGGTGCCCTGAGTTGGTCGCCTCGTCCAACAGGGCTGCCATGGCTGTGTAGTGGTCGCGGTGGCGGTTGCGGACGCCCTCGGCCTCGCCGGACTCGCTGAGCTTTTCCAGCGCGTACTGGCGCACCGTTTCCATCAGCCGGTATCGCGTTCGGCCGCCTGCGTCTTCGGCCACGACGAGAGATTTGTCGACGAGCAGGGTGAGCAGGTCGAGCACCTGGTGACGGTGTAATTCTTCATCGCTGGCGATGGGTCCGGCGGCGGGTAGGTCGAATCCACCCATGAATACGGCCAGTCGGCGGAACAGGACGCGCTCGGGTTCGGTCAGCAGCGCGTGCGACCAGTCGACCGAGGCGCGCAAAGTCTGCTGGCGACGCACCGCGGTACGCGCTCCGCCGGTCAGCAGGCGGAAGCGGTCATGGAGGCTGTCGAGTATCTCGGGCAGCGAAAGGGCCCGCACCCGCGCCGCTGCCAGTTCGAGGGCCAACGGCATGCCATCGAGACGGCGACAGATCTCCGTCACCGTCTCGCCGCTGTCACCGGTGATGGTGAAGTCGGGCCGAGCCTGTCGAGCCCGGTCGGTGAACAAGCCGATCGCCTCGTCAGCAAGCGACAGCGACGGCACGCGCCATGTCACCTCACTGGGTACCCCGATCGGCTCGCGACTGGTTGCCAATACTGTCAATCTGGGACATGCGCCCAGCAGCGCCGTCGTGAGCGCGGCGGTGGTGTCGAGGAGATGCTCGCAGTTGTCCAGCACCATCAGCATGTGCCGGTTGCCGATGAATCGGAGCAGGGTGTCCGTCGTGGACCGGCCTGGCTGGTCCGGCAGACCGAGCGCACGTGCTGCGGTGACTGCCAGGAGCCCGGGGTCGGTGATCGGCGCCAAGTCGACGTACCAGACACCATCGCCGAACTCGGCTGCAATTTGGGTTGCGACCTGTACAGCCAAACGGGTCTTACCGATGCCGCCCGCACCTGTCAGGGTAACCAGCCGGTCATCGCCGAGCAGTCGTCGCACGTCGGCCATCTGTGCTTCGCGCCCAACGAAACTCGTCAGTTGCGCCGGAAGGTGCGGCGCCACACCAACATCCGATGTCCGTAGGGGCGGAAAATCGTTATGCAGGTCGGGATGGCACATCTGCACAACATGTTCGGGCCGAGGCAAGTCGCGCACGATATGGCTGCCAAGATCGGTCAGCCACGCGTCCGAAGGGAGTCGATCCATAACCAAGTCGCTCGTCGTGCCCGACAGGACCGTCTGGCCCCCATGTGCCAGATCTCGCAGCCGTCCGGTCCTATTGATAGTTGAGCCGATGTAGTTGCCTTCATCGCGCAACTGCACCTCTCCGGTGTGCACTCCAATGCGCAACAGGATGGGGGATAACGGTGCTCGCTGTAATGCCAGCGCACACGCCACCGCGTCGGATGCACGGGCGAAGGCCACCACAAAGCTGTCGCCCTCGCCCTGCTCGACGGGACGCACCCCGCGATGGGCACCGACCAGGTCGGCGAGGGTCCGATCCAGATTCTCAACGGCGACGGTCATCTCCCCGGGCAGCGTCTCCCACAGCCGCGTCGAGCCCTCGACGTCAGCCAGGAGCAACGTCACCGTTCCTGTCGGCAAAAGGCCGTTCACACCCTGACCGCTCCATTTCACCGCGTCAATTTCGCTCATGCTAACCAGCATCGGTGAATCACATGCTGCAAAACATCAGCGCATACGCGTAGATCACGTCGCGATTTACGACGCCGACCGCTGCGGTCTACGCGTTCTGGCCGATGGTCTCGGACTCGATGGATCGGATCCTTTACTCCAACCGAGCCCAGGAGATGCCATGAACACCGAAAAGCAACTTGCCCATATCGTTTTGCAGACCGGCCAATTGCCCGTTCTGAGGGACTGGTACCTGGAAGTCCTTGATGCCCACGTGGTGTACGAGAACGAGTTCTTGTCCTTCATGACCTTCGACGAGGAGCATCACCGCCTCGGCATCGTCCAGCTGCCCCAGCCTGACGGACGCACTCCGATGACGGTGGGGCTAGCGCATTCGGCCTACACCTTCCCCAGCCTCGAGAGCCTGCTCACCAAGTACGAGGACCTGCAGAAGGCGGGCATCCGACCGCACGTGCCTGTACAGCACGGCCCGACGACCTCGATTTACTACCGCGATCCTGACGGCAACGCGGTGGAACTGCAGATCGACAACTTCGCCACCCCGGTGGACGCGACCGAGTATCTGCGCGGAGAGGAATTTCACGCCGACCCATTCGGGCCGTCGTTCGATCCCGACGCGATGCTCGCAGCACTACGTGCGGGCACCCCGGAGTCAGAGCTACTCACCAGAGCCTGGGCCAGGACCTGCCCACAGCGCAACGTCCCCGAGCTATTGCTGACTTGACACGAATTCAGTTCAGCGGCACCCCCGTTGCCGCGAACGTCGTCGTGGCGCACAGCCGCTTGACGGGTTACGACCCTGGTATGTCTACATAACCGCTACGGATGAAGCCCTTGTTGCGCATCAGGAAGTCGGCCAGGAACCCGTCGTGCGGGATGTGCGGGGCGCTGTGCCAGGTGGGGTACGGGCCGCTGTACACGTTGGCGACGGTCGGGTCGTCGAGAAGCTCGTCGATCAGGCACTCGTCGTCGGTGATGGCGTTGACCGGATGCTCGCGTTTAACGTCCAGCAACGAGAAGTCGAATCGGGCCACGGCGTTGATCCTGTCACCATCGAGTGGCCAGTTATGGCACGCATCTTGCGAAAGAACTGCGTTAACTTGCCATTCGGCGAGCGTTTACCGCTCGTCGCCTAGCGGTCTTCCCGGCGGGCCAGTTCGGCGAGCATCGCGTTATAGGCGGCCAAATCGGCGTCCTCGTCGCGGTCTGCGGCGCGGTCGAGGCGCTTGGCGGTGCGTTCGTCGCTTCTGCGCCACTGGATCAGCAGCGCGATCATCACCACGACGAGCGGTATTTCCCCTGCCGCCCAAGCGATTCCACCGCCCAGCCGTTGATCGCCGAGCAGATCGGTGTGCCAGTAGAGCTTCAATGACCTGTAGAAGGGCTCGCCCAGCACGGTGTTGGTGCTCATCAACACGACGCCGAAGAACGCGTGGAACGGCAGCGACGCGAACACCATGGCGACCTTGCCCAGCGGCGGGATCGGGCGCGGGGTGGGGTCCACACCGATCACCACCCAATAGAACAGGTAGCCGGTCAACAGGAAGTGCAGGTTCATCGCGACGTGGGCGGCGTGGCTGTCGACCGCCGTGTCGAAGATCCCGCCGAAGTACAGCCCGTAGAACCCCGCGACGAACATGATGGTCGCGACGAACGGGTTGGTAAGCACGCGAGAAACGCGGGAATGCAGGGCGCCCAGCAGCCACTCCCTCGCCCCGGGAGGATCACCGCGGCCCGCGGCGGGTAAAGCCCGCAGCGCCAGGGTGACCGGAGCACCGAGCACAAGCAGGATCGGTGTGAGCATCGACAGCAGCATGTGTGCCGCCATGTGCATGCTGAACATCGCCGGCATGTAGCGGCCGACACCTGATGAGGTGGCGAACAGCAGGACCAGACATCCCAGCAGCCACGCCACAGTGCGACCGGCGGGCCACGCGTCGCCGCGGCGCCGCAGCCTGACCACGGCCAGCACGTACACGACCGCGAACACGATGGCGGCGGTACCGAAGATCAGGTCGAAGCGCCAGTCGAACAGCACGCGCGCCACAGTGGGCGGTCCCGCGAGGTCGTAGCCGATCTCGATCGCCGGGATCGACGGATTGAAGATCGGCGGCGCGGGTGGCGGCGTCCTACCCAGGGCGACGGCGATGCCGAACGTCAGGCCGAATACCACCGCTTCGACGAGCGCCAGCCTGATCAGGGGTCCTCGCGCGGCCGGATCCGACCGCAGGGCGGCGATGCCGCGATGACGGTGAAGCCATCCGATCGTGCCGAGCACGCACAACGCCGCGGCCTTGCCCACGATCAGCCAGCCGTACGTGGTGTTCAGCAGATCGGCAGGCCGGACGCGCACCAGCGCGTTGACGATGCCGCTGAGCGCCATGGCCACGAAGCACCACAGCGCCATCGCCGAGAACCGCCTTGCGGCCAGGTACGCGTGCTCACCGCCGCGAAGAGCATGGACCAACAGCGCCAGCAGACCACCTGCCCACAGCGCGCCGGCAATGAAGTGGATGAGCAGGCTGTTGGTGGCCAGATCGTGCGAACCGCCCGACGACGAATGGCCGGTCAATGCGAGCGGGATCAGGGTGGCCAATGATCCGGCGAACAGCAGCGGTGTCGGCGACCACCGCAGCACCGGGATGCTCGCGATGGTGACGGCTGCCGCCAGGAATGCGGTCCAGCGCCACGCTCCTGCGGTCTCGACCAGGTCGGCCACCGACCAGATCCCCGACGGGCTCAGACGCGAGCCCACCGGCTGGCCGGTCACATCGGAGACGGTCAGCGGCACCAACAACACAGCGCAGACGGTCCAGACGCCGGAGGCGACAGTGCCGAGCCGCAGGGCACGGTAGCCGCCGGCGTCAAGAACGCCATTGGCCTGCGGTGGCACGAGGAACGCCGCGAGCAGGAACGACCCGACGGCGACGACGGCGGCGATCTCACCTCCTGCCCGCACGAACGGCAGGCCATAAGTCGTGACCGGCCCGGGATCGGGCAGGCCGGTGGCGGTCAAGGCGTCCGCGAGCGACATCGCGGCCAACCCCGCCGCGACCGCGCCGGCCAGCACCCCGACTCCGACGAGCACAGGCCACACCGCGCTGCTACGCACACTGGTGGCCACCGTGGTCATACGTTCAGCGTAGGGATTGGGAGCCGACCGGGCCGCGGGCCCTACGCCGGTTCGCTGCGGGCGCCGCGGCGCTCCATCTCACGCGTATAAAACTGTTCGCGGGAGATCTGCTCCACCTTGTCCATATCGCGCAGAATGCCGCGAAGCTCGTCGCGGAACGCGATCCGCCGCTCGTCCAGGTCGGCTGCGGGTGTCAAGAGATTCTGGTCGGCGGCCACCTGGCGCGCCGTGGCGAATAACAGGGCGGACACCGCCTCGTTGCTGCGCACCCGGTCCTGCGCGATGTACTGATTGCCCACGCCCAGCGCCTTCTTGGTCAGGTCCTTCTCGCCGATCTCGGCGGGTGCGTCGCGCAGTACGTCCGCCACGATCTCGTAGGCCTCGAAGAAGGGCCGCAGCATGGCGCTGGCGATCAGTGGGCGCTTGGTGCGCAGCAACCCGTCGACGGCTCCGGACGCGACGTGTGATTCCCAATCCTCGTGCCAGGACATCTCTTCGGCGATGTGCGCGCGGAATGCGGCGGAATCGGCGAAATAGAAGTCGAACTTCAGCAGGTCCCGCAGCCGCATCGCCTGACTCCAGAACGCTTCCAACCGATCTCCGTCAGCGCGTCCCGAATAGGCAAGGGCCAACTCGACGATCGACGTCTCGAGGAACACGTCGATGAGCGTGTTGCGGTAGAACGCCGCCTCGTGCTCATCCTCCGGGGCGATGCGCCAGACCGGCTCTCGGCCGCCGTCGACACACGTCACGGGATGTCGGTTCGACAACGCGTCGAGCGCGGCGCGGACCCCGTCGGCCGTCCGTAACCGCAACGCGCTGTTGGTCATCGGCGCCTGCTTGCGGGTCAGGTAGTCCACCGCGTCCTGCAGCGTGTGGTGCAGCTGGTCCAGGGTGAGCGCGACCCCACGGGTGCTCAGCAGGAGCGCCGATACAAGCGCCGTCGCGTTGACCGGCGTGGCCCGCTGGATCCGCCAGGCCACCTCGAACGCCATCTTCTGCAGCGCAAGGCGTTTCGCGGCGTCGTCGGTGGTCATCGGACCGTGGGGCTCACCCAGGTACTCGCGCATCGACACGGCATCGGGGAAGCGGACGTAGATCTTGCCGTAGTTGCGCTCGCCCTGAGCCTTGATGAACTTGTAGAGCCACGACAGACCCTCGGGCGTCTTCTCGCCGCCGCGGGCGTACGCCGCGTACTCAGCGGTCTCGTGAAGTTGGTCGAAGCTGATCGAAACCGGCTGCAGGAGAATGTCGTCGCTGCGACCGTCGAGATAAGCGTCGGCGACATATGCGAGCAGACCGAGCTTGGGCGGCAACATCTTTCCGGTCCTCGATCTGGTGCCCTCGATGGACCAGCTGAGGTTGAACCGCTTCTCGACGATGTAGCTGATGAACTGCCGGAGTACGTACTTGTACAGCGGGTCGTCGAGCTTGCGCCGCAGGAAGATGACGCCCGAGTGGCGCATCAGTGGCCCCATGAACCCGAACGACAGGTTGATGCCCGCGAACGTGTGAACCGGCGGTAATCGGTTCTCTTGCATCGCCACCGGGACGATCACGCCATCGAGGTACGACCGGTGCGAGAACAGGAGCACCGCGGGATGGTTTTCCAGGTTGCCACGCATCGCCTCGACCTCGGTGCGGTCGTAGTCGATGTTCGGGTCGAATCCCCGACTGAATATCGCCCGGCCCATCGACGGAATCAGGTCGACGGAGAAGCGACTCCATCCCGTGGAGAGTTCGTCGAGCATCTCCCCCGCCTTGTCGACAGTCGCGTCCGGGATCTGTTCGAGGCCCTCGCGAAACCGCGCCGATGCCAGGATCTCGGGTTTGATCAGCCGCGGGGACTTGTACTCGGGGCCCAGCAGACGCAGCTCGACACGTTCGACGGCCAGGGCGGCGCGGCGAAGGACGAAGCGCGCGAACTCCCGCGAGTTCTCGGCCACCGTCGTGTCAGCCCACTGCTGCCTCAGCTCCGACACCTTCGCGGGCTCACCGGCGACCACCCGCGCGCGCGACGGGTTCTTGCGCAGGATGCGACGCTGCAGAATATCGGGCGGCCGGTAGGTGTCGCGACCCGACAGAAGCGCCACCACCTTGAACCGCGTTGGCAACCCGGCCGGCACCCAGAACACCCGCACGGGTACGACGGACCGATCCTCGCCGGCATCCAACTCGGCCACCAGCTGCGCCAGCACGGCGGGTGGCGGATCGTCGGCGGGCAGCCGCAACACATCGATCTTGGAGTCGGGATGCTCGCGGCGCTGGCGATCCAGCCAGTCGTTGAGCAGCTCCTGTTCGGCGGGCGACGACACCGACGCGAGCACGAGCGCGTCCCCGGTGAGGGTGAACGGCGCGAACCGGTCAGCAGAGACTTTCACGGCCGGCCTTTCGACGCAGCCTTTTTCGTCGCCGCCTGCTTGGCCGGGGTCTTCTTGGCCGTCGTCTTCTTGGCGGTCGTCTTCTTGGCGGCGGTCTTCTTGGCCGTGGACTTCTTGGCCGTGGACTTCTTGGCGGTCGCGGAATTGGTCTTCTTGGCGGCGGTCTTCCTCGGCGCCGCCTTCTTCGGCGGCGTCTGGGCGGCCTTCTTCGGCTTCGTGCGGGTGTACAACGCCGGGGTGGGCAACTCGTCCTGCGGCCAGTCCTTCAACGTGTCGAGATAGAGCGCACGCACCTCGGCGATGCGTTCGGACAGGTTGTCGTGCGTCCAATCGTCCACGGGTATCGGCGGATACACCACGACGTCCACGGTGCCGGGGTTGAAAGTGCTCGAGTCGCGAGCAGCGATGACCTCCGCGTTGCGAATCACGATGGGCACGATCGGGATTCCCGCCGACATCGCGATCCGGAACGGGCCCTTCTTGAACGGACCCACCTCGGTGGTGTCCAGCCGCGTGCCCTCCGGGGCGATCAGGATGGACAGACCCTTGCGGGCGAGCTCCTCGACCTTCTTCAGTCCCTCGATGGCCTTCTTCGGATCGTCGCGGTCGATGAACGCCGCGTCCATGATCTTGCCCATCGTGCCGACGATCGGGTCGTTCTCCAGTTCCTTCTTACCGACCGACGTGAAATTGGTCTCGACCAGACGCCCGGCGATCATCGGATCGGCCTGGTTGCGGTGATTGAAGATGAACACCGCCGGCCGTTGGACGGTCAGGTTCTCTTTCCCCAGCACGTTGAGGTTGATGCCGGTGGCTGTCAGCAGCGTCCGGCCGAACGTGGAGGTGAAGAAGTTGACGCCGGTGCGCCTGTTGCGGGTCAGCAGGCCAAGACCGATCGCGCCGGCAGCGATCGGCATCATGGACGCGATACCGACCGCCGTGCGCAGCTGGGACACCGGGCTGCTGCCACTGCGGCTGCTGAATCTCAACACCGGCCAGCCCCGCTTGGCGGCGACCGCCGCGAGCTTGCCCGCGGGGTTGGTCGGCCGCGGATTGCCGACCAGGTACATCAGCGCGACGTCCTCGTCGCCGTCGGCGTAGAAGTAGCTCTTCGACAGGTCGACACCGTTTTTCGACGAGAACGCCTGCACCGCCCTGGCCTTGCCGGGACCCCAGATGATCGGGGTCAGCACCTCACCGGTGAGCCGGCCGTGTTCGTCTGTTTCGAACTTGTTGCTCAACACGTTCTCGATCCCGAGGAACCGGGCAACGGGCTCAACCTGCACCGTCAACGCCGACGAGCTGAGCACCACGGTGTGGCCGCGGGCCATGTGAGCGCGGACGAGTTCGCGCATCTCCGGATAGATACGGCCGACGATCTTCTGCACGAAGAGCCGCTCCGCCAGCTCGTCTATATCGTCGAGGGAATTGCCGCGCAGCATGCGGGCGCCCTTGCCGATCAGGTCCTCGAATTCGGAGCGGCCGAGTTGATGGTTGAGCCCGGCCTGGACCATGCCGATGAACTCACCGACGGACATCTGCCTGCGACGCAAGCGGTCCTGCGTCATGATCACGCCGGTGAATCCGGCGACCAGCGTGCCGTCCAGGTCGAAGAACGCGCCGACCTCGGGCCCGGACGGGCTGGCCTCTATCTCAGCGACCGACCCCGGCAGTCTCATCGTCCTGCTGGTGCCTTTTTGAGCTTGTCCGTTGCCCGAAGTCATTGCAGCGCACTTCCATTCGGTGATACGGGAGTGGGTTCGGGCGAATCGACCGAGAACGATGCAGGTGCCGCGCGGCCGTCACCACCCAGGGCCAGTACTTCGTTGAAACCCGACAGCAGGCAGCGTGCCCACAGATCGGGGTCGACGATCGAGGCGCGATCGTAGCGCGTGGTGATCGTGCAGTAGCCCGCGCGCGAGATCAGCACCACCATCATCGCCACACCGGGCAGTGGGCCAATGCCGTACTGCCGCAAGATCTTCGCTCCGGCGATGAAGGTGTCGCCCGCGTAGACGGGCACGTTACTGGCCTGGACGTCAGAGTTGACGATCGATCCGGCCATCAACTCGAGCACGCTGTCGGGCAGCAGGCCCAGTATCGGCGCGATGGCGCCGACCATGTCGATCGCACGCTCGTCGCGCTTGCTCGTCATCTGCGAGCGGATGTTCTTGATCCGGATCTCGGGGTCCTGCAGGCTGATCGGCGCGGCGAGATTGACACCGGCGAAACGGTTTCCGCCTGCAGGATCCGCCTCGGATCGCAGATTCACCGGCACCGCCATGGGCAACGCCTCGATCGGAACACCCTTGGCCTCATGGTAGAGCCGCAGCGCACCGCACAGGCCGGCCAGATATGCGTCGTTGATGGAGCCGCCCGCCGCCTTGGCCGCCCGGTGCAGGACGCCGAACTCGATGTCGATCGCCTCGCTGCGCGACGCCAGGCTGCGCCGGCGCAGCACCGGCGACGGATCGGCGACCGGTCCCATCACGCGGGCGCCGGAGGCCGCGTAGTCGATGACGCTGCCCATCCTCGAGATGGGATCGCGGATGACCTCCCCGACGACGTGGGCGGCACCGAACAACGCGCCACGAACCCGGCCCGCGATCGTGCCGGGAAGCCGGTTGAGTCCCTGGCGCATCAAGTCGTTGGGCGACAGATCCTGCGGGATCGGCAACGGCGACGAAGCCTGCGGCGCGGGATCACGCTCGAGGTCGTAGATGTTGGCGAACATCTCGACGGCTCCCACGCCGTCGGTCACGGCGTGGCTCAGATGCATCGTCACCGCGGCGCCGCCGCCTTCGAGCCCCTCGACGAGGGTCGCCGTCCACAGCGGTCGGGATATGTCGAGAGGTGACTGCGCCGCGACGTCGGCGAGGTCCATCAGCTGGCGCAGGGTGCCCGGGTCGGGAAGGCGGATCCGGCGCACGTGGAAGTCGAGGTTGAAGTCGGGATCGATCACCCACCGCGGAGCCACCGTCGGCAACGTCGGCGATACGACCTTCTGCCGCAACCTCAGCACCTTGCGCGAGGCATTCTCGAATCGGCTCCGGAACTTGTCCCAGTCGGGCGTGGTGTCCAAGATCTCCAGCGTCATGATTCCCGAGCGCGTGCGCGGGTTGGCCTCACCGCGATGCAGGATCTGATCGAGCGCGTTGAGTTCCTCCGGAAGTTCCGCCGTATCGAGTTCCGGCACGTCACTCATGACTCGTCGCTCCCTGCCTACTCCGAAGTATTGCCCTCACCACGCTAGTCCGCTGCGCGGTAACGCGACGTGCCTTTAGTAGCCGTCGCGCAGTGACCGACGCGTCTGGGCTTCCACTCCAGGCGCCGGGCGCGGCGCATAGTTCACGACTGCACTCCCGCTGGGGTCAGGCGGGAGCTACGCGCGGCGCCTCGCGGAATGCGGCTGCATCCAGAACTCCTGCTTGCCGGCCGTTCCTGCTAGGCGCAATCCGGAGCGTGACCGATGTGCCATGTGCGTCTGGCCGGACGTAGTAGCACTCGTCGGTCTCCGGGCAGTAGATGCACACGGTATCGATTGCGCCCTTATCCATCGGTGTCATATGCGTTCCGTTGCGGTCCGCCCACATAGACCGGAACTGAACTTTGACGGCACCGGCACGCGCCGACCGGTATTTCACTTGAAGGCGGTGAAACGGCCCATCCGTCGGTTAACGGCATTTCGCTAGGGTGGGTGCGCTGCCCCCGTAGCTCAGCGGATAGAGCAGCCGCCTTCTAAGCGGTTGGTCGCAGGTTCGAGTCCTGCCGGGGGCGCAAACCCAGCTTGTATGACGTCGCCTGATCCTTCACACCTACTTCGGTTGATCCTTGACACTCCGGATGAGGGAGTTGAGCGTGGCCGAGCAGCGGGATCAGGCCACGTTCGGGTACACAGGACCGGTGCCCACGACCGACGCAGACCTTCCGCTGCGCGCGCTGCCCGAATCCGGGTACGTCTACCGCACCTCCTGGCCGGTGACGACCAGCGATATCGACGAGCACCTCCACCTGCGCTTGGACAGCGTGGCTCGCTACATCCAGGAAGTCGGTGCACAGAATCTCGTCGACACCGGCGAAGCTGAAACCCACCCCCACTGGATCGTGAACCGCACCGTCATCGACGTGATCTCACCGATCGAGTTGGGAAGCGACATCAACTTCAGTCGGTGGTGCTCGGCCCTCTCGACGCGGTGGTGCACGATGCGGGTCGACCTGGTCGGCAGTGAGGGAGGCCGCATCGAGACGGAGGGTTTCTGGATCGCGATCAACAAGGACACCCTCACGCCCCTACGGGTTTCCGACACCCTTATCGAGAAGTTCGCGTCGACCACCGACGAACACCGTCTCAAATGGCGGCGCTGGCTGGCGGATCCGCTGGGCGCGGACGCCACTGTTACGCCGTTTGCCTTGCGTCGCACGGATATCGACATCTTTCAGCACGTCACGAACGCGGCCTACTGGCACGCGATCCACGAAGTGATGGCAGCGCACCGTGATATCGCCACAGCCCCGTATCGCGCGGTCGTCGAGTACCGCAGACCGATCAAGTTCGGGGAACCGGTGACACTACGTTCCTGCCACACCGACACCGAGGTCCGAATCGCCCTCGCCGTCGACGACGACGTCCGCGCAGCAGCTCTGTTGCGGAAGTTGTAGTCGAGAATCTCGTCGAAACCGCCCTGTCGGCGGCCGGGCGACCTCGCGTACGATGCCCGGAAGCGGACGTTTGCTACGCGAGGCGGTGGGGAGGATGTCGGAATGGCCAGGTCTGGCAAGAAACGCGGCGCCAAGCTCGCGATGAGCATTGCGGCGGTCGGGGTCGCAACGAGCGTCGCCGGGGTTGCCGCCACCCAGCCCGCCTCCATCTCCACGTCCCTCGTCGATCTGGCCGCCCTCATCGTCGTCGGCAGCTCGACAAACCCCAGCGGAGCCGGTATCGAGAACTTCTTCGGCGGCAAGTTCAACGACCCGATGTACACCGGCCCCAACGGCGACGACATCACCTACGTGAACTTCTTCACCGGGCCACCCGGCATCAAAGCGGCGCTGGAGGCCAACGCCGGCGAGCCCAATGCGGTCCTCGCCTCGGGTTGGGGCGCCGCGAATGCAAGTTTGCTGCTCCGGTTGAAGGATCCGGCTTTCAGCGACACCGTCGTCGTGCTGGACAACGACGTCGCCCGCCCCGACGGTGGCTTCGGCACCCGCTATCCGTGGTTCGCCCTGATCGGGGTGAATCCCCTCCCCACTCCGAGCGATGTGCCTGCCTTGGCGGCCGTGAACACCGGATACCAGTACGACTACAACTCCAACGCCCCCGCGGATGTGTGGAATCCGATCGCTGCCGTCAATTCACTGGTGGCCTATCTGAATACGCGCCTGAATCAGGCTGAACTCGACTTGCCCGTCAATGCCGACGGCACACCGTCGGTCAGCTGCGACGCGAACACGTGCGCCATCACGGCAAGCGGCGCCGTGTTGGATTGCGCCGACGCCCGCTGCAGCTCGCCCGGGGACAGGATCACCGCCTACGTCACGACGCGGGACAACACCACATACGTCACCTACACGACAGATGAACTGCCACTGACCACGCTGATTCGGGGCGTCCTCGGCGACAAGATCGCGGATATCAGCAACCCACTGTTGAAGCTGGCGGTCGACTCCGCCTACTACGGCGGCAACCCGATTCCGAGTGATCCGAGTGCCTACCGCCCGGCGCGACTCTTCCCGTCGCCCGCGGACTTGCTGGCGACGGTGGCGAAGATTCCCGGCGCCATTAAGGAAACGTTGGCGGCGGCCACGGCTGCGCCCGAGTCCAGGAAGGCCAAGATCCACCGAGACCGTCGAGAGGTCGACGGTCGAACGGAAGGCTCCGTCCGACCAGACGATCAAGGACACTTCAAAGCCGTTGATGAACGTCGTGCGCGACAGTGCCAAGGCAACGCCCGGAAAGGTCGGCGACGATGCCCCCGCCCACACCACCAATCCGGAATCGGTTGAGCCCGAGGACAGCTCGGAATCCGGGCCGCCGACGGATCCGTCGCTGACGGACCCAGGCGATGTCGACACGGACACCGGCGCCACGGACACCGATGCCGGCGAATCCACCGACACCTCCTCCGACAGCGGCGACGCCGCGGCTGCGTAGCGGGCGCTGTACTGCCGATATCTCCTTCGATGGGCGCACGGCTGGATACACTCCACATCGTGAAGTCCAAGGTCGCGGTGACAGCGGCCGCCGCACTGCTCGCGGTGGCGCTGGCCGCGCCGACCAGTGCCGCCCCGCCCAGCTATGGCAGCAACGGTGTCTTCAATGTCGCGACGAATCCGCGCGACGGATGGGCGACGGCGTTCATCGAGCCGGGCCGGTATCGCGTCGACCAGGCGCCCAGCATGTTCCCGTACCAAAGTGCGCCCGGGTTCTGGTACCGGTGCCACAACTTCCCATGCGGCCCCAGCTTTCCGGGCAATGTCATCGCGTCCGGCGCCGCGGTACGGGACGTCCCTACCTTCATGGACATTCTGCCCAGCGACGTCGCGGTGTCCCTGAACAACGTCACGTTGACGACCGCCACCTGACCCAGTCACTAGGCTGAGCCGCGTGTCTGATCCGGTACTGGTCCATGTCGAGGACCGCGTCGCCCTCATCACCATCAACGATCCCGATCGCCGCAACGCGGTCACGGCCGAGATATCGGCGGCGTTGCGGGCCGCGGTCGATGCCGCGGAGGCCAACCACGACGTGCACGCGCTCGTCGTCACCGGCGCAGGCAAGGCGTTCTGTGCCGGCGCAGACCTCACCGCACTGGGTGCGGCCACCGAGGACGGACTGCGCGGGATCTACGACGGGTTCCTCGCGGTGGCCAACTGCACGTTGCCGACGATCGCGGCCGTCAACGGCGCAGCCGTCGGCGCCGGACTGAACCTCGCATTGGCCGCCGACGTGCGCATCGCAGGGCCGGCGGCCCTCTTCGACCCCCGCTTCCAGAAGCTGGGCATCCATCCCGGCGGCGGCGCAACGTGGATGCTGCAGCGCGGCGTCGGACCGCAGGTGGCCCGCGCGTCACTGCTCTTCGGTAAGCGCTTCGACGCCGAGGCGGCAGTGCGCTACGGGCTGGCGCTCGAGGTCGCCGACGATCCCGTCGCCGCCGCACTGGAACTCGCGGCCGGTCCCGCGGGCGCACCGCGCGACGTCGTCATCGCGACGAAGGCTTCGATGCGCGCGACCGCCAATCCCGGGTTCGTCGACACCGACCAGCACCGCATCGCGGTCGACACCGAGTTGGGGCCGCAGGCCAGGTCGATCGAGTCGCCGGAGTTCGCCCGTCGACTGCAGGCCGCTCAGCGCAAGTGACTCAGAGGTCGAGGAGCGCCAGTTCCGGCGCCTCGATGAGCGCACGTAGTTCGGTCAAGAACGCGGCCGCCTGTGCGCCGTCGACGATGCGATGGTCGAACGCACACGTGAGCGACATCGTCGGCCGCGCAACGACTTCACCGTCGACGACAACCGGCCGCGGCTTCAGCGAGCCCATCCCGAGGATGGCCGCCTCGGGGTAGTTGATGACGGGCACGCCGTCGTCCAACCCCAGAGCGCCGAAGTTGGACACCGTGAACGTGGAGCCCTGCAGTTCAGTCGGCTTGAGCGTGCCCGCCCGCCCATCCCGTATCAGCGCGGCCACCACGTCGGCGAGCTGACGGGTCGTCTTGTCCTGGGCGTCTTTGACGACGGGCACCAGCAGCCCGCGCGGCGCCGCCACACCGAATCCCAGATGCACCGCGGAGTGCAGATGGATCCGCGGCCCTTCGGTGGTGTCGACCCACGTCGAGTTGAGCTTCGGGTGGTGGGAGAGCGCAATCGTCAACAGCCGCAACGTCAGGACGAACGGCGTGATCGGCACATCCTCGCCTGCCTGATCACGCAGCCGGTCGCGCAGGCGCAGCAGACTCGTCCCGTCGACCTGCACACCTGCGTGGGCATCCGGTATCTCCCTGCGCGACAGCGACATTCGCTGCGCCATCTCCGCATGCACGCCGCGCACCGCCACCATGTCGGGGGTGGGCGTGGACCGGCCCGCCGAGGACAGGACGTCATCGCGGGTGATCACACCGTCGGGACCGGAGCCCGCCAACTCGTGCAGATCCACATTCAGCTCCGCTGCCAGCTTGCGCACCGGCGGTTTCGTCCGCGGCCGGGCTGACGGCGCACCCACCGCGCGCCTGCTGCTGTCCATCGTGTCGTCGGCGCCGTAACCGACGAGCACCGGCTTGCGTTTCGCGGTGCTCTCGGCGACCGGTTCGGCACCCGTCGCGATCCGAACCAGCACTGCCCCGACATTCAGCGTCTCGCCCTCGCCGCCGCCGAGTTCGACGATCCGCCCGGCGTACGGACTCGGGATCTCCACCTCGGCCTTGTTGGTCTCGACCGTGCACAGCGTCTGGTTCAGTTCGACGGTGTCTCCCACCGCGACGCTCCAGCTCGTGATCGTCGCGTCCTCGAGTCCCTCGCCGAGATCCGGAACGAGGAAGTCCCTCACACCGTGCCGGGCGGAATTTTCGTCGTTGGAGCGCTCATCGGCGGTCATGGCCCCTCCATCGTGCGTTCGACACAATCGAGGAGTCGGTCGACTCCCGGCAGCCAGAGTTTCTCCAGCCGCGCAGGCGGATACGGGGTGTCGAATCCGGTGGCGCGCAACACCGGCGCCTCCAGGTCGTAGAACAACTCCTCCTGGATGCGGGCGGCCAGTTCCGCGCCGAAGCCCAGGGTGCGCGGACCTTCGTGCATCACCACCGCGCGGCCCGTCCTGCGCACCGAGTCCGCAACGGTGTCGAAATCCAGCGGGTTCAGCGATCGCAGATCGACGACCTCCAGGCTCCAGCCGCGTTGCTCTGCTGCCAGTTCGGCGGCGCTGACCGCGGTCGGGACCAGCGAGCCGTAGGTCACCACCGTGACGTCGTCGCCCGTACGCCGGACCGCCGCGCGCCCGATCGGCAGGCCCGGTGAGTTGGTGTCGACGGGTCCTCGAGCCCAGTACCGACGTTTGGGTTCGAGGTAGACGATGGGATCAGGGCTGGTGATCGACTGTCGCAGAAGCCAATACGCATCCGACGGCGTCGACGGCACCACCACTTTGAGGCCGGCGGTGTGCAACCAGTAGCTTTCGGTGGACTCCGAATGGTGTTCGACGGCACCGATCCCGCCGAACGACGGAATTCGGATGGTCACCGGCATGTCGACGTCGCCGCGCGTCCGCATGCGATATTTCGCCAAGTGACTGACGATCTGGTCGAACGCCGGGGCGGCGAACCCGTCGAATTGGATCTCCGGTACTGGTACGAGGCCGCGGATCGCCATGCCGATGGCGATGCCGATGATCGCCGACTCCGCGAGTGGGGTGTCGAAACACCTCTGCTCGCCGAAGGTTTCGGACAGGCCCTCGGTGACGCGGAAGACACCGCCGAGCGTGGCCACGTCCTCCCCGAAGACCAACACGCGCTCGTCGGCGGCCATCGCGTCGTGCAGCGCCCGGTTGATCGCCTGCGCCATCGTCAGCGTCGGGGTTCCCCTAGCAAGCGCTGGGCCCAGCGGGACAGGGGTCAGTAACGGACTTGCGCTGTTTCCCGGGTCGCTTCGCTCTCCCCCTACCCTTCGGGTGGGCGGTGCCCCCAGCCCTCCGCGCGGCTCGGGCGCGTCCTCGCCGTGCAGCGGTGGCCGCTCGATGATCTGTGTCATGCTCCTGCCCTCCCGTCGCTTCGCTCGCCCAGGCACTCCTTCGCCAGCTCTGCCAGCACCTGGTCGCGCTGTGCCAGCAGGTCCGGGGTGATGTCGTGGTAGACGGTGTCGAACATCTCGGTGATGTCGACGTCGTCGGCGTCGACGACGGCCTCGCGCAGTTCGGTGCGTAATCGCTTCGACTTGGCCTCCACCCGCTCCTCGAGGCGCTCGGTCCACACCCCGATCGCCTGCAGGTAGGTGCGGTAGCGCCGAATCGGATCGCGTGCCGCCCAGTACTCGACTTCCTCGTCGGACCGGTACCGGGTGGGGTCGTCGGACGTGGTGTGCGGTCCCATCCGGTAGGTGATCGCCTCGATCAGTGTCGGCCCGCCGCCATCGCGGGCGCGCTGCGCGGCCTCGGCCGTCACCGCGTGGCAGGCCAGCACGTCGTTACCGTCCACCCGGACACCCGGCATGCCGTAACCGATGGCCCGGTGCGCGATCGACGGGCCCGCCATCTGGCGGCTGACCGGAACCGATATCGCCCACTGGTTGTTCTGCACGAAGAAGACACACGGTGCCTTGAACACGGACGCGAGGTTCAGCGCCTCGTGCACGTCGCCCTCACTGGTCGCGCCGTCACCGAGAAAGGCCAGTGTCACCGAATCCTCGCCCAGGCGTTGGGCGGCCATCGCCGCGCCGACGGCGTGCAGACCATGCGTGCCGATCGGGATGGCGATCGGCGCGACGCACTTCTCGGTGAATCCCAGCCCGCCGTGCCATGTGCCCCGCCAGACCGCGCCCATCTGCGCGGGCGCGATTCCGCGCAGCAGAAACGCACCGATCTCGCGGTACTGCGGGAACAGCCAATCGGTCTTGCGAAGGCACGCCGTCGCGCCGATCTGCGCGGCTTCCTGGCCACGGCATGACGCGAACAGCGCCAGTTCACCCTGGCGTTGCAGATTGACGAACTCGCCGTCGAGATCGCGAGTGACGACCATCGACTCGTAGAGCCAGGCCAGAGTCTCGGAAGGGAGGTCTCGGCGGTACCGGGTCTCGGTGGTCGGCGTCCCGTCCGGGGCGACCAGTGAAATCGGCTCCAACTCGACGTCGATCGACGTCAGGGGTGCCTGAACAGGCCCTGCCATACCGCCTCCTAGGGTCACTGACGGCGGATCGCGCCGTCAGGCGACTGAGGTGCTCAGTACAGAGGCGGTCGGAACAAACCCCTGGTGGGGGGCCTGTCCGTCAGCTGCCGGGGTGGGGCGCCAACGAGACGATGCGCTCTGCCCGCCGCAGCACTGGGGCATCCACCATTATGCCTTCGTATTGGAAGACGCCGCGTTGTGTGCGTGCCGTGTCGAGCACGCGCCTCGCCCAATCGACCTGATCGGCGGTCGGCGCGTAGGCGGCGCGGATGACCGCCACCTGCGTCGGGTGGATGGCGACCTTGGCGTCGAAACCCACGGCCACCGCGTCGTCGCTTTCGGCGCGCAATCCGTCGAGGTCCTTGATGTTCAGGTACACCGAGTCCAGCGCCATCTTCCCGTACGCCTTGGCGGCCAGCAGGCTCTGCGACCGCACATGCCTGGCGACGTCGCGGTAGCTGCCGTCGGGCCAGCGGTTGGCGGTGCCGCCGGTGACGGCGAACAGGTCCTCAGCACCCCACATGACGGCGAACGCGTTCTCCATGCGCGCCAACTCGCCGACCTCGAGGGCACCCAGCGGGGTTTCGATCAGCACGATCACCTCGCGCGGCGCGAGATCGCGTACCTGCCTTGGGGATTCGGTCTTCGCCAGCATCACCACGGTGTAGTCGGTGCGCGCCAGTGCGTCCAGATCGAGTTGATGGTCGGCCGTCGCACTCGGGCTGATCCGCACCACCGTCCGTTGCGGGTCCAGCCGCGACGCGATGAGCGCCTCGCGCGCCGCCTCCCTGTCCTTGGCGGCCACACCGTCCTCGAGGTCGAGAATGACGACATCGGCTGCGGCGGCGGCCTTCTCGAACCGCTCGGGCCGATCGGCCGGGCAGAACAACCAGCCGGGACCGTTGTTCCCTAATGACATCAGGCCTGCCCTTCGGGACGCTTGCGCACCATCGTTTTGCGGGATGCCGTTGCCACGACGTCGCCGTGCTGATTGCGGGCGACGTGGGAGAAGGTCACGATGCCCTCCCCCGGCCTGCTCTTCGATTCGCGCTTGTCGGTCACCTCTGTCTCGGCATACAACGTGTCACCGTGGAATAGCGGTTTGGGGAAGGCGACCTCACCGAAGCCCAGGTTGCCGACGATGGTGCCCTGCGTCAGCTGTGCCACCGACAGACCGACCAGCGTCGACAGCGTGAACATGGAGTTCACCAGCCGCTGGTTGAACGGCGGCAGCGCATCGGAGAACGCGGCGTCGAGGTGCAGCGCCTGCGTGTTCATCGTCAAAGTGGTGAACAGGACGTTGTCGGCCTCGGTGATCGTTCGTCCGGGCCGGTGCTGGTACAGCACACCGGTCTCGAACTCCTCGAACCACAGCCCACGCTGGACGACGATGCGCTTGTCGCTCACGTCTGCCGAATCGTTCGCTCCGCTCACGTCTGCCGAATCGTTCGCTCCGCTCACGTCTGCCGAATCGTTCGCTCCGCTCACAGGCCCGACTCCCGCGCGATCAGCATCAGCTGCACTTCCGTTGTTCCCTCACCGATTTCGAGGATCTTACTGTCGCGGTAGTGACGCGCGACCGCGTACTCGTTCATGAATCCGTAGCCCCCGAACACCTGCGTCGCATCGCGCGAGTTGTCCATGGCCGCCTCGCTGGCCACCAGCTTCGCGATCGCCGCGGCCTTCTTGAACGGCTTGCCCGCCAACATCAATGCGGCCGCGTCGTAGTAGGCGGTGCGGGCGGCATGCGCGCGCGCCTCCATGCGTGCGATCTTGAACGCGATCGCCTGGTAGGCACCGATTTTCTGGCCGAACGCCTCCCGCTCCTTGGCGTACTTCACGCATTCGTCGACGCAGCCCTGCGCGGCGCCGACAGACAGCGCGGCGATGGCAATGCGTCCCTCGTCGAGGATGCGCAGAAAGTTGGCGTAACCGCGGCCGCGTTCGCCGAGCAGGTTCTCCTGCGGCACCCGCACGTCGTCGAAGCTCAGCGGGTGGGTGTCGGACGCATTCCAGCCGACCTTGTTGTACGCGGGCTGGACGGTGAAACCGGCTGCGGGAACCGGCACCAGGATCGACGAGATCTCCTTCTTGCCATCGGTTTCCCCCGTAACCGCGGTGACCGTGACCAGCTTTGTGATGTCGGTGCCGGAGTTGGTGATGAACTGCTTGGAGCCGTTGATGATCCAGTGCCCGTCGTCGAGCCGGGCGGAGGTCTTGGTGGCGCCGGCGTCGGTACCGCCGCCCGCCTCGGTGAGCCCGAACGCGCCGAGCGCCTTCCCGCTGGCCAGCAGCGGCAGCCATTCCTGCCTCTGCTCCTCGTTGCCGAAGCGGTACACGGGCATCGCACCCAGCGACACGCCCGCCTCGAGCGTGATCGCCACGCTCTGGTCCACCTTGCCGAGTTCCTCCAGCGCCAGACACAACGCGAAGTAGTCCCCGCCCATGCCCCCGTACTCCTCGGGGAACGGCAGGCCGAACAACCCCATGTCGGCCATTCCCGAGACCACCTCGTAGGGGAACGAGTGCTCTTCATCGTGCTTGGCGGCGACCGGTGCCACCACGCTCTGAGCGAAGTCGCGCACCGTCTTGGCCAGTTGTTCATAGTGATCGGGCAGGGTGCCCGTCGCGAGAAAGTCGGTCATGACTCTTCCTTCTGTATTGCGTCTGCTGAATCGCCGGCTCCGCCGGTATCTGCTGATTCGCCGGCAGTGACCTTCGCCAGTGGTTGGCCTACCTTGACCTGGTCGCCCACGGCGACGAGCAGTTCAACCACGCCTTCAACCGGAGCCGACAGGGCATGTTCCATCTTCATGGCCTCGACGGTCACGATCACGGTTCCGGCATCGACGTGCTGTCCATCCGAAACACCAACGGCGACAACTGATCCTGGCATGGGAGAGGTCAATTCGGCGTCGCCGCTGTGCTCGTCATCGGGCCGCACGGGCGGTTCGCGCATCTCGTCGACGACCGCGGTGTGTCCGGCGCCCGACAACCAGATCTGCCCGGCTCCCTCGGAGCCGCCCGCCGCGACGAGGTACGCGGTGCGCAGCCCGTCCAGGGTGACCGTCAGCAGATCGCCGTCGAGAGTCGCTGTCAGCGAATGCGACTCGCCGTCCTCGACGGCTGCGGTGGCGCACTGCGGTGTTCCGGTGAGGTGGACGTGGTCGGTGCGGTCGCCGGAATGCAGCCGAAACGTGGTCGGCGCCTGTTCGCCGATCCGCCATCCTGACGGCACCGCCCACAGGTCGGTGACCGGTTCGGGCCAGCCACGGAGCCACTTGTACGCGGCCGCGGAGATCAGCTCGCGATCACCCGGTTCGGCGGGTTGGAAGTCGGGCATGCGGCGGTCCAGCAGTCCCGTGTCCAGACGACCGGCCACCACATCGGGATCGGCCAGCAAGAAGCGAAGGAACTCGATGTTGGTGGTGACCCCGAGGACGGCGGTGCCCGCCAACGCCGTGTCGAGCGCGCGGAGGGCGCCGCCACGGTCCTCGGCATACGCGATGACCTTCGACAGCATCGGGTCGTAGTCGCTGCCGACCACGGTGCCGCGAGCGAGTCCGGAGTCGACGCGAACCCCTGGCCCACCAGGCTCGGCAAGGTCGAGCACGGTCCCGCCGGTCGGCAGGAAGCCGCGGCCGGGATCCTCGGCGTAGACCCGCGCCTCGATGGCGTGCCCTGTCATGGCGACGTCATCCTGGGCGACCGACAGCTTATGACCCGCCGCGATGAGCACCTGCTGCTCGACGAGATCGATTCCGGTGACCATCTCGGTCACCGGATGCTCGACCTGCAGTCGGGTGTTCATCTCCATGAAGAAGAACTCGTCGGGACGGTCGGCGGACACGATGAACTCGACCGTACCTGCGCCGGTGTAGTCGACGCTGCGCGCCGTATCGCAGGCCGCCGCCCCGATGCGGGCTCGCGTTGCAGCGTCCAGCAGCGGCGACGGCGCCTCCTCGATGACCTTCTGGTGCCTGCGCTGCAGGCTGCATTCCCGTTCGCCGAGGTGCACCACATTGCCGTAGCCGTCGGCGAGCACCTGCACCTCGATGTGTCGCGGGTTCAGCACGAAGCGTTCGAGGAACAGGGTGTCGTCACCGAAGGCCGAGCCGGCCTCCCGGCGCGCGCTGGTCAGGGCCGGCGCCAGCTCCGACGGGTCGTGCACGACACGCATGCCTTTGCCGCCGCCCCCCGCGGACGGTTTCACCAGGACCGGATATCCGACCTCGGCCGCGCCTGCGATCAGGTCGTCGTCGGTAAGACCGGGGCGCGAGATACCGGGAACGACAGGCACTCCGAATGCCGACACCGCCGCTTTGGCGGCGATCTTGTCGCCCATCGTCTGAATTGCGCCCACCGGCGGTCCGATGAAGACGATGCCTGCCGTCTTCAGCGCGGCGGCGAATTGCGCGTTCTCCGAGAGGAATCCGTACCCGGGGTGAACTGCCTCGGCGCCGGTTCGGCGGGCCGCGGCCACCACGGCGTCGATGTTGAGGTAGCTCTCGCGCGCAGCGGCCGGTCCGATGTTGACCGCGACGTCGGCCTCGGCGACGTGGCGCGCGCCCGCGTCGGCGTCGCTGAACACGGCAACCGAGCGGATACCCATCGCGCGCAGTGTGCGGATGACCCGCACGGCGATCTCGCCACGGTTGGCGATCAATACGGTCTTGAAGCTCATCACGAGCGGAGGCCCTTCCTGAGCATCGCAGCGAGTACCGCAGCGAAGCGAGGAACGCAGCGAGGAGTGGAGGGAAGGACCGAAGCGAGAATCAGAGTCACGTCATCACATCCGGAACACGCCGTAGGAGACCGACTCGAGCGGCGCTCGGCCTACCACCGAGAGCGCAAGGCCGAGAACGGTTCTGGTGTCAGCCGGGTCGATGACCCCGTCGTCCCACAACCGTGCCGTCGAGTAGTACGGATTGCCCTGGTCCTCATACTGCTGGCGGATGGGTGCCTTGAACTTCTCCTCCTCGTCGGGCGTCATGTCGCCGCGTACCGTCGCGAGCACCGAGGCGGCCTGTTCCCCACCCATCACCGAAATCCTGGCGTTGGGCCACATCCACAGGAAGCGCGGAGAATACGCCCGCCCGCACATCGAGTAGTTGCCCGCGCCGTACGAGCCACCGATGACGACGGTGAGCTTCGGCACCCTCGCGCAGGCGACGGCGGTGACCATCTTCGCACCGTGTTTGGCGATTCCGCCGGCCTCGTAATCGCGACCCACCATGAAGCCCGAGATGTTCTGCAGGAACAGCAACGGGGTCATCCGTTTGTCGCAGAGTTCGATGAAATGCGCTCCCTTCAAGGCAGATTCGCCGAAGAGCACGCCGTTGTTGGCGACGATACCGACTGGATGACCATGGATGCGGGCGAACCCCGTCACGAGCGTGGTGCCGTACTCGGCCTTGAACTCGGAGAACTCGCCGCCGTCGACGATTCGGGTGATCACCTCGTGAACGTCGTAGGGCACGCGCGAATCGACGGGCACCACGTCGTACAGCTCGGTCTGGTCGGCGACCGCGTCAACCGTCGGCGTGACATCCCACGGCAGCTGCTCACGCGGACCCAAGGTCGCCACGATGCGTCGGACGATGCGCAACGCGTCACGGTCGTCGTGGGCCAGATGGTCTGTGACACCGGATGTTCTGGAGTGCAGGTCACCGCCGCCGAGGTCCTCGGCCGTCACCACTTCGCCGGTCGCGGCCTTCACCAGGGGCGGGCCGCCGAGGAAAATGGTGCCCTGGTTGCGGACGATCACCGCTTCGTCGCTCATCGCGGGTACATAGGCACCACCCGCGGTGCAGGAGCCCAACACGGCCGCGATCTGCGGGATGCCCTGAGCGGACAGGGTGGCCTGGTTGTAGAAGATGCGACCGAAGTGTTCACGATCGGGGAACACCTCGTCCTGTCGCGGCAGGAACGCGCCGCCCGAGTCGACCAGGTAGATGCACGGAAGCCGGTTCTGCCCGGCGATCTCCTGGGCGCGCAGGTGCTTCTTGACGGTGACTGGGTAGTACGTGCCGCCCTTCACCGTCGCGTCGTTGGCGACGATCATGCATTCACGTCCCGAGACGCGCCCGATGCCGGAGATCATGCCCGCGCCGGGACACTCGTCGTCGTACATCCCGTCAGCCGCAAGCGGGGCCAGCTCCAGGAGCGGACTGCCCGCGTCGAGCAACCCGTCGACGCGGTCGCGCGGAAGCAGCTTGCCCCGGCTGACATGGCGTTCGCGCGCGCGCTCCGGGCCACCGAGCGCGGCGGCGGCCAGCTTGGCGCGCAATTGGCCCACCAGCTCGAGGTGCGCCTCGCGATGCGAAACCCGCGGTGTCATCGCAGAGAACCCGTTCGGTTGAGTTAATGATGACTAACTCGTGGTATGTTAGTCACGATTAACCGAAATGTCCACCAGCGTGTTTGGAGCGTACTCATGGCCTCCACGTCGGTGCCGGCACCGGCCGCCACGCGCCGCAGCCAGGCGAAATCGGACCGCCGGTCGCAACTGATCGCCGCGGCCGAGCGGCTGGTCGCCGAAAGGGGCTATCTCGCAGTACGGCTGGAGGACATCGGGGCCGCCGCAGGTGTCAGCGGCCCGGCCATCTACCGCCATTTCCCCAACAAGGAATCGCTCCTCGTCGAGTTGCTTGTGGGGATCAGCACGCGACTACTGGCCGGCGCGAACGACGTCGTCGCCCGCGCCGACGACCCGCACTCTGCGCTGGGGGGGTTGATCGACTTCCATCTGGACTTCGCACTCGGCGAGTCGGACCTGATCCGCATCCAGGACCGGGACCTTCCCAACCTGCCGCCGGGCGCCAAGCGTCAGGTCCGCAGGGCGCAACGACAGTACGTCGAAATCTGGGTGGATGTGCTGCGGCAGTTGAATTCGTCGCTGCGCGAGGACGATGCCCGGCTGATGGCGCACGCGACGTTTGGATTGTTGAATTCGACACCACATTCGGTGAAACCGGGTGCGACAAAAACGGCCGAGGCCAACGAGCGTGCCGTCCTACGTGCGATGACGGTCGCTGCGTTGACCTCGGCCGCTGGGACCGTTGGCCGTTAGTACCAGGCGCGCCTGCCGCCGACGGGCCGTCCGGACCGACCCAACAGCCAGAACACGGCGCCGATGACGATCAGGACCACACCGATATAGGTCAGGATTGACATGCCGAATATCAGCCCGAGAATGAGCAGGATGGCTCCAAGGACAATCATGGTTACTCCAGTTCTCGTGAATTGTTAAGGGTCAGTGGACTACTGGCTGGGCTGGGGAACATTGCAGTTGGTTACCTTTGGATTGACTCCCGCGTAGTTCAACGGGCCGACAACCACCGTGACCGCGATGGTCCCCGCTGTCGCGCAATTGGCTTCGCCGCCCTTGAAGTAGTCGCGCTGAAAGGCGGCGAACACTCCGATCAGCAACCAGACGAGCACGACGACGCCGAGAATTCCTCGCATGCTGGGCTCCATTCGTCTCGCGCCGACACCGGCGCGCAGTTCTCGTTTACCCGCCTGACAATTTCTCCAAACCTTCCGCCAGCTACGGATTGATCACGAAATGGGAGTGGCCGCAAATGCCGCAACAAGCCACTCGCGCATGGCCTTGACAAGTACGGCGCGATTCTCCCGCTTGTCGAGCTCGTGACCGTCGTCTTCGAAGACCAGATGTTCGACGGTGCGCCCGAGCGTCCGCAGCGCGTCGCACATCTGCAATGACTCCTCCGCCGGGACATTGGTGTCATTGGCGCCGTGCACGAGCAGCAGCGGTGCGGTCAACGCTTCCACCCGCCGCAGCGGGGACAATCTTTCGAGCAACTCACGGTCACTGACCGGATGGCCGTACTTCGGATACGCCGCCGCCGCGATCCACGGTTCGGTGTTGCGGTACCAGGTGTTCAGGTCGCTCATGCCGCAGATGCTGATGCCCGCGGCGAACAGATCCGGATAAAAGGTGAGCGCCGCCTGCGTGAGGTACCCGCCGTAGGACCAACCGCAACAAGCGATGCGTTCGCGATGGGCGTGACCGTTGTCGGCGAGGAAGTTCACGGCGTCTGCGACGTCGTCAATAGCCGCGAACCGCCCCTCCCGATCGTCGGCATGCATGAACGAGCGGCCGAATCCCCCCGACCCCCGCACGTTCGGGAGAAACACCGAGATGCCCACTTCGAGCAGGGGCGGGAAGAACTCGTTGTAGCCGGGGCGCCCCTGGCCTTCGGGTCCACCGTGCAGGAACAGCATCGCCCCGATCGGCTCGATCCCCTCGGGAGGACGGAAGAGCCAGCCGGTGAACGTCAGACCGTCGCGCGCGGTGACCGTCTCCAGCGTCGGATCGGCGGACACCGGGCCAAGACTCGGCTCGCGGTCGACCGGCTCCCACTCTCGCGAGCGCGGATCGACCAGTTCGACGGTCGCCGGCAACGATGGGCTCTCCACGGTCATCGCCAGCATCGACCCGCCGGCGCTGATACTCAGCTCGCTGGCCACCATGCCCGGCAGCGGGATCGGATCGTAGGCCATGTAGTCGGCGAGTTCGAGGATCTGTAATTCACTGGCGCCGTTGATATTCCACAGTATCGCCACCGTCGAGAGGTCGTCACTGACGGTGAATTCGTCGAGTTCGTAACCCGGCCGCTCGGCGACCACCTGGTAGGACACCCCATCCGGGGTCGTGGTGACTTCGAGCAACCGGGCGTGCTCGGCGCCGTTCTCGCTGCGAATCAGCGCGCGCACATAACCCTCGGTGCTGTTGACCCCGTACGCGCTCGCCGGATGGTACAGCTCGTAGAGTTCCCCTTCAAGACCCGCGCGAAGGCGCCGGGGTCCGTGATCGTCGAGGATGATTCCGCTGTCTGTGGTAGAGCCGGGATCGTAGGGCAGCAGCGCGATTTCGGTGAGTCCGCGCAACATGATGAGGTCGCGGTACCCGCGTGGGCCCGACCCGCACCAGTGATGCTCCGGCCCACGCGTCGACCAGCCTGCCGCCCGACCGTCGATCGAGCACCACGGTGATTCCGTCGGCGGGATCGATCAGGCACGAGCTACCGACGCCGTCGTCGCCGGTCAGGATCGCCGCGACCCGGGTCCCGTCCCAACCGATCAACTCCGCGGTGCCATCCGGCCCTCCCGCGGGCCAATTGTCGATTCGACGCGCGTCGCGGTCGTCGGGATCGGTTGTCACCACCCAGATCTGGCTGCGGGAGCCACCTTCGGGCGCCACCTCACAGGCGAGCCAATGCCCGTCCGCGGAATGCATGACCCGGTTCACGGGTCCCTCGACCGGCAGTTCGACGTCGCGGGACGAGCTCGCCCGCCATCCGCGCAGAAACCGCTGGACTGCACGCGGGTAGCCGCCGTCGTCGACGAGGTGCGCGAATGCGGTGGCATCCGGCGACATCGACGCGCCATAAACCCGACGAACCTGCTGTCCCACCCGGCCAATTCTCCACGGGCCGCAACCACCCTGCCCACCGGTGGCGGAGTATGCCGAGGTAGCGGGCGGTAAGGCGGCGTCAGTGCGGATGCGACCGGTCCCGATCCACGACGACGGCGGCGCGCTGAGCGTCTGCCCAGGTACCCTCGCAGCCATGAGGTGGGTATGACCGATTCGCCACACCGCGGAGGCGGGGAGCAATCGGGCTTCCCCGACGGGCCGAACCCGCCCCAACCGCTGGGTAACACCTATCCCGCATATACAGATCCCGCATACGCGAGCCAGGCCCCCTACGGTCCCGCCTACCAGGCCCCCGCTGCGCCGGCCCCGACCGAGCAGCTGCCGGCGTACTCGCCCTACGGGTACGACCCGTACTCAACGGGCCAGTACGGCCAGTACGGCGGGCAATATCCGCCAGGAGGCCCGGGGCAACCGCCTCCGCCGCCGGACGACGAACCGAAGTCGCCCCGCTGGCTGTGGGTGCTCGCCGCGACCGCTGTGCTGGCGGTGATCGGTCTGGTGATCGCCTTGGTCATCGTCTACGACAACAGTTCGCGCGAGGAGACGGTCGTCGCGCCGCCGCCGTCGCTGACGGAGCCCAGCTCCCCTACCCGAACTCCGCCGACGACGACCTCCCGCAGGCCCACGACTCCGGTGTTCCCGCAGCCGACGGTGCCGACGGTGCCGACAGTGCCGACGGTGCCACCGACCACCGGCTCGACGGCGCCCGGCCCCACGGAGACCGTGGTCTACAACGTCAGCGGTGAGGGGCGGGCCATCAACATCACCTACATCGACAACGGCGGATTGCTGCAGACGGAGTTCAATGTGCTCCTGCCGTGGAGCAAGGAAGTCCAATTGGCCGAGCCTGCAGAGGCTTCCGCGAGCATCAGCATCATCAACGTCGGGCGCAGGGTGAACTGCTCGATCACCGTCAACGGCGCGACCGTCGAGCAGCGCTCGGGCGCCGGCCTGACCATCTGCACGGGGACGCGCTAGGAAGCACGCACCCGGGGTGGCGTTTTCACCGCCAGCATCCCGAGCAGACCGGCCAAAAGAACCACGAGAAGCCCACCGATGCCGGCACGGTCGGCGCCGAAGATGGCGATGAAGGTCGAGAACATCACCGGCGCGAGAAAGGACACTGCCCGCCCGGTGGTGGTGTACAGACCGAAGGCGACCCCCTCTTTGCCTTCGGCCGATATTCGCAGCATCAGTGTCCGCGCCGCCGACAGCGAAGGCCCAATGAATAGGCACAGCAGTAGTCCGCAGATCCAGAACGCGAGAACCCCCGATAACGTCATGAGGACGAGGCCGACGGTGATCATTGCAGTTAGCGCGCCGATGATGACCGGTTTGGCGCCGAACCGGTCATCGAGCACGCCGCCGATGACGGCACCGATGGCGGCGATGACGCTGGCGCTCACCCCGAACAGCATCACGTCGTCCTCGACAAGGCCGTAGACACTGATGCCCAGGACGGTCCCGAATTGAAAGACGCCGGTGAGGCCGTCGCGGAAAACGGCACTGGCGATCAGGTAGTAGATCACGTTGGGGTCGCGCCGCCATTCGCCGCGGATCTCGGCCCACAGCTTTCGATAACCACCGAAGAATCCGGGATACGCGCTTTTCTGCAGTAATTCCGGATTGGGACTGGGCACCACAACGAGCACCGGCAGCGCCAGGAGCGCGTACCAGACGGCGGTGAACACCATCGCGGCGCGGAAATCGAAGCCGTCGTCGGTCGAAACGCCCAACAGCCCGCCGTCGCCGTTTAAGAACAGGCCAAAGACGACGAGAAGCAGCACGACGCTGCCGAAATAGCCTGCGCCGATGCCGAATCCGGAGACCTGACCCGACGTCTGCGGCGTGGATAACTGCCGCAGCATGGCGCTGTACGGGACGGTCGCCAGGTCGTTGCAAGCGGCAACGGCGGCCACCAAGACCAGGCCGATCGCGAAGTATCGGTAGTCTTCGCGGATCAGGCCCATCGCCAGGGTCAGCACGACCGACAGTCCACTCAGGGCAGCCAACGTGTTGCGCCGGCGCCACGGTGCGTCGACCCACACCCCGGTCACCGGGGCAAGCAGCGCGACCATCAGGCCGGCGGCCCCCATCGCCCACCCCAGCCAGCTCGTCGGGCTGGTGTCGCCGGGAAGGTCGCCGCCGACCCGATCGGCCAGGTAGACCGGTGAGAACACGAAGGTCACCACGATCGCGTTCACGCCCGTCGAGCCGAAGTCCCACGCCGCCCAGGACAGGATCTGCGACCGCCGTGCGGTGTGCGCGGACGACCGCAGTTCGCTCATGATGGCCCACGATATAGTCCCGCGCATGCCAGTACCCGCTCCCAGCGCGGACGCCCGTGCTGTCGTCACCGGCGCGTCGCAGAATATCGGCGAGGCATTGGCCCTCGAACTCGCCTCCCGCGGGCACCACCTGATCATCACCGCCCGCCGCGAAGACGTACTGCGGGCGCTGGCGGACCGGATCACAGGGCAGTACGGCGTGACGGTTGAGGTGCGTCCAGTCGACCTGGCGGACCCGTCCGAACGCGGCAAGCTGTGCGAGGAATTGGCCGTTCGCAATATCTCGATCCTGTGCGCCAATGCGGGCACCGCGACGTTCGGTCCTGTCGCGTCGCTCGACCCCGCGGCCGAGCATGCACAGGTGCAGCTGAATGTGCTTGGCGTGCACGACCTCGCACTGGCGGTGCTCCCCGGAATGGTCGAACGCAAGGCCGGCGGAATCCTGATTTCCGGTTCGGTCGCGGGCAATTCGCCGATACCGAACAACGCCACCTACGCGGCCACCAAAGCGTTCGTCAACACGTTCAGCGAGTCGCTGCGCGGCGAGCTCAAGCGCGCCGGGGTGCACGTCACGCTGTTGGCGCCAGGCCCGGTGCGCGAGACTCTGCCCGATGCGCACGAGCAGTCGCTGGTGGAGAAGCTGATCCCCGATTCCCTGTGGATCTCGACCGAGTACACCGCCAAGCTGTCGCTGGATGGCCTGGAGCGCAACAAGATGCGGATCGTCCCCGGCGTCACGAGCAAGGCGATGTCGGTGGCCACCGGCTACGCCCCGCGTGCGATCGTGACGCCGATCGTCGGCGCCGTCTACAAGAAACTCGGCGGCGACTAGCGCGTTTTAGCGCCGAAACTGCGCACAGATCGCGAAATCCGGCGGAATCGCGATCTCCCCGCAGTTTCGGCGGAGTCAACGGCGCCGACGGCGGCCGGTGCCGAAGATGCTCCGGGTGATCTCGCGGCCGATCACCGTGCCCGCTGAGCGCATCGCACTCTTGAACGCCGCGCTGCCCATCACCTTCTCGAGCATTCCGGGCTCGGCGGCCCCACGGCTCTTCACGTCGCCCGAAGCGCTGGCCGCGCCAGTGTCGACCGGCAGTGGCGGTGGCAACGAGGGATCGGCGGCCGGCGGCGCCATTCGGGCGGACAGTCGTTCGTAGGCGGAGTCGCGGTCGATCGTCTGGCCGTACTCGGCCTGCAGCGGACTGGCCTTCGCGGCGGCCGCGATCGCCTCCGGCCCGATGGTGTCCATCAGCGAGCGCGGCGCGCGCATCCTGGTCCAGGCCACCGGTGTCGGCGCGCCCTTCTCCGATAACACGGTGACGATCGCCTCGCCGATACCGAGCGAAGTCAAGGCCTTCTCCAGGTCGTAGACATCGGTTTTCGGGTACGTGCGCACGGTCTTCGCGAGCGCCTTCTGATCGTCGGGAGTGAACGCGCGCAGCGCATGCTGAATGCGCGCGCCCAGCTGTGAGAGCACGTCGTTGGGCACGTCCGTCGGCAACTGGGTGCAGAAGAAGACGCCGACCCCCTTGGACCGGATCAGCTTCACGGTCTGCTCGACCTGCTCGAGGAACGCCTTCGACGCGTCGGTGAACAGCAGGTGAGCCTCGTCGAAAAAGAACACCAGCTTCGGCTTGTCGAGATCGCCCACCTCGGGCAGCGTCGTGAAGAGATCTGCGAGCACCCACATCAGGAACGTCGAGAACATCACCGGTCGCGCGGCCTGCTCGCCGACCTCGAGCAGCGTGATGATGCCGCGGCCCTGGGCGTCGACGCGCATCAGGTCCTTGGGTTCCAGCTCGGGCTCGCCGAAGAACGTGTCGCCGCCGTCGGCCTCGAGGTTTACCAGCGCCCGCAGGATGACCCCGGCGGTCGTCGTCGACACTGCGCCCAGCGCCTTCAGTTCCGGCTTGCCCTCATCGCCGGTGAGGTACTGAATGACCGCGCGCAGGTCCTTCAGGTCCAGCAGCGGCAGGCCCTTCTGGTCCGCCCAGTGGAAGATCAACCCGAGCGTGGACTCCTGGGTTTGGTTGAGCCCCAACACCTTTGACAGCAGAATGGGACCGAAGCTGGAGATGGTGGCGCGCACCGGAACACCGATGCCGGTGGTGCCCAGCGACAGGAACTCCACCGGGTACGCGGTCGGCGTCCAGTCATCTCCGGTGTCCTTGGCACGCTGCTCGGTCTTGTCGCTGAGTGCGCCCGGCCGCGACAGCCCCGACAGGTCGCCCTTGACGTCGGCCATCAGGCACGGCACGCCCGCGGCCGACAGCTGCTCGGCGATCACCTGGAGTGACTTCGTCTTACCCGTACCCGTGGCGCCCGCGACCAGGCCGTGCCGGTTGACGGTGGCCAACGGGATGCGGACCTGCGCGGTCGGGTCGCAGACCCCGTCGACAACGACGGTTCCCAGGTCCAGGGCCACACCTTCTCCGGCGTAACCGGCGGCGATCCGTTTCGCAGGAACGGCGCTCGACTCAGTCGTCATGTTCGAAAACAGTACTGTGAGCGCTGTGCGTGACGAACTCGTGTGGATCGACTGTGAGATGACCGGCCTGGACTTGACGAACGACCGGCTCATCGAGATCGCGGTGCTCGTCACCGACGCCGACCTCAACATCCTGGGCGACGGCATCGACGTCGTCATCCACACCGATGACCAGGCGCTGTCGTCGATGATCGACGTGGTCAAGGACATGCACTCCCGATCGGGGCTGACCGAGGAGGTGCGGGCGTCGACCGTCGACGTGGCGGCGGCCGAGGAACTCGTGCTCGACTACATCCGCACGCACGTCAAGCAGGCCAAGACCGCGCCCCTGGCGGGCAACTCGATCGCCACCGATCGCGGGTTCATCGCCCGGGACATGCCCAAGCTCGACGAGTTCCTGCACTACCGGATGATCGATGTCAGCTCGATCAAGGAGCTGTGCCGGCGCTGGTATCCCAGGATTTACTTCGGCCAGCCGGAGAAGGGCCTGGCCCACCGTGCCCTGGCCGACATCCACGAATCGATCCGCGAGCTCAAGTACTACCGTCGCACGGCCTTCGTGTCGCCGCCTGGGCCGTCGACCAGTGACATCGCAGCGATTGCCGAGCAACTCGGCCCGCCCAACGGTGACGCAGAAGATATCGATTCGGCTGCCGAGCGGCCCAGCGGCTAGTATCGACGACGCCGCTCACGCCTTGGCGCAGCGGCAATGGTGGCTGTAGTTCAGTTGGTAGAGCACCAGGTTGTGATCCTGGATGTCGCGGGTTCGAGCCCCGTCAGCCACCCCACAGGTCAGGGGACGTTTGGCCCTCCGAGCGGCAGGCGGACACTGCCGATCTACCTTCTCCACCAGCCGCTCATCGGCGCCGTCTACTCGATCGACGTCGTCCGGTCCTTGCCGAGTTCACCATGGGTCGTGGCCGGTGTCCCTGCTGTGCACCTGGGTGGTCGTGGTGATGGCGGCGATCGCAGTCTGGCGAGTCAGCAGCGTCGCCCCGGAACTCTTCGTAGCCCCGTGGTACGGCGCAGGCAATGCGACGATGTCTCGATCAGTGCCGCGGTCAGCGACCAGCCCGTGCGGAGGTTCGAGTAGTCCGCTAACGAGGTGGGGTCACGGCATCAGACGTTGGCGTTGCCCGTTTTCCATTGCTCCCACGGGATGTTCCAGTCGCCCAGGCCCTCGGTGCCCGACAGCGTCGACCCCACGGTGTTGGTGATCTCCACGATGTCGCCGCGCTTGGAGTTGTTGTAGAACCACTGCCCATTGCTGGAGCTCACGTTGATACAGCCGTGGCTGACGTTGCTGTAGCCCTGACTGCCCACCGACCACGGCGCGGCATGCACATAGATCCCGCTGTAGGAGATCTGGGTGGCCCAGTCGACCTCGGTCCGGTAGCCGTTGGGCGAGTTGGAAGGCACGCCGTATGTCGATGAGTCCATCACGATGTGGGAGAACCGGCCGCCGACGATATAGGTGCCGTTGTTGGTCGGCGCGCTGTTCTTGCCCATCGACACCGGCATCGTCTTGATCACCTCGCCGTTGCGCGTGACTGTCAGCGTCTTGGTGTTGTCGTCGACGCGGGTGATCACCTCGTCGCCGATGGTGAAGTGCGTGGTGACGTCCTCCTGGCCGAACAATCCGTCGCCCAGATCGACACCGTATGCGTTGACCGCGACCTCGACGGTGGTGCCCGGCTTCCAGTAAGCGGCTGGGCGCCAACGTACTTCACGGTTGTTCAACCAGTAGAAGGCGCCTTCGACAGGCGGGTTGGTCTTGATCTTGATCGCTTGCTGGGCGGCCAGCCGGTTCGGAATGTTCTCGTCGAACTGGACGGCCACCGGTTGCCCGATCCCCACGACCTCGCCCTCGCTGGGGACCACGTACGCCATCGTCAGGTTTTCCGGCGAATGGGTCTCGAAGGTCATCTTCCGGCTGGTCGCACCGCCCAGGCCGAGGGACTCCGCGGTCAGCGTGTACCGCTTGTTGTAACCGAGCGGCTCGGAGGTGGCCCATGTCAGACCGTCGCGGGTGAGCTTGCCGTCGACAGCCGTGCCGTCGTCTTCATTGACCAAGGTGACCGCGCCCAGCACGCCGTCCTCGGCGGTGACCGACACAGGTGCGTCGACGCTGACGCCGACGGCGCCGTCCGTCACCGTCGCGGCCAATTTGGGGACGAGCAGATCGCCGAACGGTGTGCCCTTGTCGGTGATGACTTGGGGTGGAGGCGGCGCGGAATTGCTACTGCACGCGGACAGCCCAAGCACGATGGCGGGGACGAGCGCGACGGCCGCCAGCCATCCCCGATTTCGACGCGGACGCGCCACGGACCGGACCTGCCACATACGTTGCTCCACCTCGCAGCTCAACAATCGACGATTCTTGGCAATAGTCTAAGGGCATATTCGGCCGGGGGCACGACGCCAGCGTCGACCCCCAGCGGCGGCGAGTGGGATTTCACCCTGTGCCGCGGGGCCTGTTATTGTCGCACACGCAGCGCCGTTAGCTCAGTTGGTAGAGCAGCTGACTCTTAATCAGCGGGTCCGGGGTTCGAAACCCTGACGGCGCACTCACTTCCTCCTCGTTCGACCGGGGCGATCACCTCGATGCGTCGCCTGCCGGACGACGATCGAGATCCTTTTTTCCTCCCCTGCCTTGCAGAGACCGCTAAGTTGCGGTTTACGTTGGCGCAAATTTCTGACTACGCCCGGCTGTGAGCTGCCCAATGTGTGCTGGAACTTACATAAGCATAGTTATGCTACGGATTCCGCAGGGCGGATGTCGTTGCGGAGCGCAGAAATTGCACTGATCCTCCAGTTTCAAGCTGCTGGAAGGAGGGTATCAATGCTAAAGTTCGCGTTAGCTGACATTCAGGGCTTCGGCGCGATGTCAGCCTTCGGGCCTACGAGACAAGGACTTAGCCGTTGTCGCATATGAGTGCAGCGTTCGCATCTGGTGCGGCGGATGCGCATGCTGACGATGCGGTAACTGCGCAGGGTCCGATCGCGGTTTATACCTGCAGTCGCCTGGGCCGCGTGGCCAATCCGCCCAGCTTCTCCTTCACCGACTGGTTCCGGTTCGCCCGGCGGCGGTGAGCTGACCGTCCTCAGCGCCGCTTGATCCGGCGCACCACGAGCACAATCACCAACGTGCCGACACCGGCCAGCGAAACAGCCACGGCCGGCTTCTTGACGAACCGTGCCAACGCGGCCTTGAAATCGTCGGCGAGCCGACGGGGGTTGGCGCGCTCGGCCAGGGAGTCCACGGTCAACGCCAGCTGATCCCGAGCCTGGTCAATCTCGTGCTTGATGGTGTCGGGGTCGCGGTCCGCCACATGCACCTCCCATACGCTTCAAGCCCTGCGCCAAGTCTGTCGCCTTGCGGAACTACCCTAGATCAGCTTGCACTCATCGAAGTTAACCGGTCCATGGGAAGGGATGCGTACGCGTGCCACAGACTCCACGACTCGAGGTGGGCGACAAGGCCCCCACGTTCAGCCTGCTCGATGCCGACGGCAAGACCGTGAAGCTTTCCGACTACAAGGGCCGCAAGGTCATCGTGTACTTCTACCCCGCCGCATCGACGCCCGGTTGCACCAAGGAGGCCTGTGACTTCCGTGACAATCTCGGTGAGCTGCACAAGGCCGGGCTCGACGTCGTCGGAATCTCACCCGACAAGCCGGCCAAGCTGGCCAAGTTCCGCGATGAACAGAAGCTGCCGTTTCCCGTGCTGTCCGACCCGGACCGCGAAACTCTCACGGCGTGGGGCGCCTTCGGCGAAAAAACGATGTACGGCAAGACCGTTCAGGGCGTGATCCGCTCGACGTTCGTGGTCGACGAGAAGGGCAAGGTCGAAGTGGCGCAGTACAACATCCGCGCCACCGGTCACGTCGCCAAGCTACGGCGCGATCTGTCCATCTGACCCGAGGTTGGCCAGCAGTAGCGCCTCGGCGGTGGCGGCGCGCTCCAGGACTCCAAGATGCAGGCTCTCGTTGACGCTGTGCGCCTGTGTGGCAGGGTCTTCCACGCCGGTCACCAGGATCTTGGCCGACGGGAACGCCGCCGCGAACTCGGCGATGAACGGGATCGAGCCACCGACGCCGGTGTCGACCGGTTCGGCACCCCACGCCTGCCGGAAGGCCGCGCGGGCCGCATCGTAGACCGATCCGCTTGCGTCGATCGCGTACGGCTGGCCGACATCGCCGGGCGTGACGGTCACCTGCGCACCCCACGGAGCGTGGCCCTCGAGGTGACGCGTCAGTGCCGCCAGGTGTGCCACGGCATCGCCGCCGGGCGCGACGCGCATACTGACCTTCGCGCGCGCCCGCGGAATCAGCGTGTTCGACGATTTGTCGATCGACGTCGTGTCGATTCCGACGACCGTGATCGCTGGTTTGGCCCAAAGTCTTTGCGGCACCGAGCCGGAGCCGATCTCACGGACGCCGCCCAACAGGCCCGCCTCCTCGCGCACGCGCTCCGGCGGATAGTCGACGTCGGCCGTCTGCGCTTGGTGCAGACCTTCGACGGCCACGTTGCCGTTGTCGTCGTGCAGGCTGGCCAGCAGTCTCACCAGAACCGCCAACGCGTCAGGCACGACACCGCCCCACATTCCGGAGTGCAGGCCGTGATCCAGCGTGGCCACCTCGACGACACAGTCGGCGAGGCCACGCAGGGACACCGTCAACGAGGGCACGTCGGTGCTCCAATTGTCGGAGTCGGCGATCACGATCACGTCGGAGGCCAGCGTCTCACGGTGCGCCGCGAGCAGTCGTGACAGCGACGGCGAACCCGACTCCTCCTCCCCCTCGACGAACACCGTCACCCCCACCGGTGGCTTACCACCGTGCGCGCGAAAGGCCGCCAAATGTGTTGCGATACCGGCTTTGTCGTCGGCGCTGCCGCGGCCGTACAGGCGCCCGTCACGCTCGGTAGGTTGGAACGGCGGCGAGTGCCACTGCTCGTGATCGCCCTCCGGTTGTACGTCGTGATGGGCGTACAGCAACACGGTGGGGGCACCGGGCGGGGCCGGATGGCGGGCGATCACGGCGGGAGCGCCGCCTTCGCTGACGATCTGCACATCGCCGAAACCCGCCTCTGACAGGAGTTTTGCCACTGCATCGGCGCTGCGCTGCACTTCGCTGCGGCGTCCCGGGTCGGCCCACACCGACTCGATACGCACCAGATCTTCCAGGTCACGCCGAACCGCGGGCAGCACGTCGCGAACCCGTTGCGCGAAATCGCTCATGGCACCATGTTAATTTCACGGTCTACCGCCGCGAAAAGCGCATTTATTGCGTTCATTTGGCGGCGTGCGGTTGCGCGGACGCGCACGCTTGCAGCGAGCTGAGTCAGCGCTCTTCCAGTACAACCACTGCGGCAGCCGTATCCCGCTCGTGAGTCATCGACAGGTGAATAATCACGTCCTTGAGGTGTTCGCCGATCGCGCCCGCCAGACGCACCTTCGGCCGGCCCCACATGTCCGTGACGACCTCGATGTCGCGATGAATGCCCTCGGGCAGCATCGGCCGCTTGGCGAACCGCGACCCCGACCACGCCTTGATGACCGCCTCTTTGGCGGCCCACCGCGCGGCAAGGTGCCGCGCGGCGGACGAGCTTTTGTCGGCGGCGTCGCGGCGCTCACCGGGGGTGAACGTCTCGGCGAACACCGTGCCCGGCTGGTCGACCTGCTCGGCGAAATCGGGAATGGAGACCAGGTCGATCCCCACCCCGACTACCGCCATGGGAGGAACGCTAGCGCACGCCGCTGGAGCGCACATACACGTCATCGTCGCCCAGCCGCGACGCCGGGTCGAGCAGCATCTCGGCCTCCTGCCGCTTCTCCGGCGCGTCGTGGCTGAACCGGCGATCGGCGGGCTTCTCATACAGCGGCCGCCCACCGGCGATCGCCGACGCGAGCCGGTGCTGACCGGCCAGCACCCGCGCCTCGAAGCGCTCTTTGTAGTCCTGCCGCTGCTCGGGATCCAGCGCAGCGAGAAACGCCTGCGGGTGCACGAGCGCGACCAGACCGGACACGTGACCGAAGCCGAGGCTGGTGACCAGACCCGCCTTCAGCGGGAACTTGTCCCCCAGCCGTAGGGTGTCGCGCAGCCAGACCAGGTGCGCAGCACTGGCGAGCTCGTCGTCGACGCAGTCCAGGCTGCGGTTGGGCGGAATGACGCCGTCGCGCAGGATCTGGCACAGCCCCATCATCTGGAACGCCGCCGCACCGCCCTTCGAGTGACCGGTCAGGCTCTTCTGCGACACCACGAACAGCGGTGCACCGGCGGAGCGGCCCAACGAGTCGGCGAGCCGTTCGTGCAGCTCGGTCTCGTTCGGGTCGTTGGCCAGCGTGGAGGTGTCGTGCTTGGACACCACCGCGATGTCGTCAGGGCCGACACCCAGCTTCGCGAGTGAACGCGCCAGCTGCGAATCCTTGCCTCCGCGACCGGCGGCCAGCGCACCGAGCCCCGGAGCGGGGATCGACGTGTGTACACCGTCGCCGAAGGACGACACGTAGGCGACGACTGCCAGGACCGGCAGGCCCATCTTGACCGCGAGGTCGCCGCGGGCCAGCAGGATGGTGCCGCCGCCCTGTCCCTCGACGAACCCGAGTCGACGACGGTCGTTGGCGCGGGAGAACTTCGAGTCGCTGATGCCCTTAGCCCGCATCATCTCTGTGTCGGCGGTCGCGGCCATGTCACCGAAGCCGATGATGGCCTCCAGCGTCAGGTCGTCGTAACCGCCTGCCACGACGAACTCGGCCTTGCCGAGCCGGATCTTGTCCACGCCCTCCTCGACCGATATCGCCGCGGTAGCACATGCGCCAACCGGGTGGATCATCGCGCCGTAGCTGCCTATGTAGGACTGAACCACATGTCCGGCAATGACATTCGGCAGGACCTCCTGCAGGATGTCGTTCGGCTTGTTCCGGCCCAGCAGGTTGCCGTGGTACATCGTCTGCATCGACGTCATGCCACCCATGCCGGTGCCCTGCGTGCTGGCCACCAGGCTGGGGTGCACCCAGCGCATCAGCTCGGCCGGAGTGAAGCCTGCGGATAGGAACGCGTCGACGGTCGTGACGAGATTCCAGATCGCCAAGCGGTCGATCGAGTTCGTCATCTCCTGGCTGACGCCATACACCATCGGGTCGAAACCGGTGGGAATCTGTGCGCCGACAGTGCGCGACAGCTTCGTCTTGCGCGGCACCCGGATCTCGGTGCCCGCCTTGCGGGTTACCTGCCAATCGGCGCTGTCCGGTACCGGCGCGATGACCGTGTGCTCCGGATCGAACTCCACGAACGGCCTGGCCTCGGCCTCCGAGGACACCACGAACGTGAAGTCCTTGTCGAGGAACACCGAAACCAACAGCGGCGAGGCGTGATCGGGGTCGATCGCGCCGTCGTCGACGAACTCGCGGATGCCGACCCGCTCGATGACCGCGTCGTGGTAGCGCTCTACCAGCTCGCCCTCGTCGACCAGATCGCCGGTCTCGGTGTCGTACCAGCCCGGAGTGGGATCGTCTTCCCACTTGACCAGGCCCGTGGTCCACGCCAGTTCGAGCACGCCGGCCGCCGACAACTCGTTGTCGACCTCCGCCTCGAAGCGGGTCCGCGATGAGCCGTACGGGCCGAGTTCGGCGCCGCCGACGATCACCACCAGATCGGCCGGGTCGACGTCGAGGTCGTCCCACGCCGGCGGCGGCGCGGCCTTGTAGCCCCGGGGCGGTGACGGCAGGGCGCGGATGGTTCCGCCATCGTCCTGCGTGTCGTCATCGGCTGCTTCGGCCGTCATCTCCTCACGTGCCTTGGCGGCCAGCTCCGACAGATCGAGGTCGACGTCCGCCAGCCCGCCGGTCAGGTCGACCTGCAGCGGCTCGCGCGCCGCCGCGAGCCTGGACTCGATGTCACACAGCCCGAGCAGCATGCTCGCCATCTCGTCGGTCGTGTATGTCGTCACGCCGGCCTCTTCGACCGCACCGACGATCGCGTCGTTGTGGCCCATCAGCCCGGTGCCCTTGGTCCAGCCGATCAGCGCGTGCGCCAACGAAACTCGCTGGGCCCACGACGACTCGGCCTTCCACCGCGACACCACCGCGTCGAGCGCGGACTTCGATTCGCCGTAAGCGCCGTCGCCACCGAACATGCCGCGGTTCGGTGAGCCGGGCAGCACGACATGCAGTCGTGCGGCGATGTCACGGTCCGCCCCGATGTGCGACAACCCGCCGATCAGCCGCTGCACGGCCCACAGCAATACCTTCATCTCCATCTCGGCGCGCGACCCGGCGTCGGACAGATCGCCGGCCACGCGCGGCGCCGCGAACGGGAACAGCAGCGTCGGCGTCTGCGCGTCCTTGAGGTGAATCGACTGCGGCCCGAGACTTTCGGTCTGTTCGGCGCCGACCCACGAAATCAGCGCGTCAATGTCGGTGTAGGACGCCATGTTGGCTGGGCACCACCCACAGCTTCGCGTCGAAGCGCGCGTTGTCGCAGTAGAGGGTGCGGTAGAACGCCAACCGGTCGTCGTCGAGCTTGGACGTCGTCGCGATGACCGTCGCACCGCCATCGAGCAACTGGGCCACCACCGACGCGGCGATGGATCCCTTGGACGCCCCGGTGACGACCGCGACCTCGTCGGTGTAGCGACCCTCGCCCGGGTTCTCCGCGCCGGCCGCTGCACGCCCGTACAGCGAGGCGTGGATGTTGCGACCCGCGGCCAGGGCCTTGCCCTGCCACCAGGTGGCCTGCGTGCCGACAACGTTCCCGGCGCCCTCGAACCGCTCCGACAGGCGCGGCCAGTCGGCGTCGATCTCGCTCTCGTCGAGCAGCCACAGTTTGGCCAGGTCCTCGCGGGCGCTGGCCCAGCGGTCGTCGAACACCACCGCCTTGCGGCCGTCGAACACCGGCGCCACCAAACGCGGCCAGTCCGAACCGAGTTCGGCGGTGACGAGTTCGATGAGCGTCGCATCGGTGGCCTCGGGCGCACTGACCGGAGTGTCAAGGCCGAGGTGGCCCAGGATGAGCCGGGCCGCCGAGGCCAGCACGCCGTTGCCGCCGGTGACCTGTTCGGCGAATTCACCCAGCGCGGCGGAGTCCACCACGGCGCTCGCGCCGCCGGCAGCCGACGGCAGCGAAACCGGCACACCCCGGCGCGCTCCCACCGCCGCGACGGCCGCGTCGATTACCTTGTCGACGGTCGACGCGTCGGCAAGCGCACCGTCGTGCAGACCGCCCAGGGCGCCGCCGCGGACGCTGGAACCCTCACGGGTGCCCAGCGCCACCTCGACCGTCACATGCTTGACCCAGCCGTCACCGAGCTCCCAGGTCTTCTTGACCCGTTCGGCGATGTAGGCCGGACGCTTACCGGACGGGCCGAGCACGGTGCGCAGCTGATCGTTGATCGCGTCGGAAAGCACTGGGCCGTAAGGCTTATAGGTCCGGGCCAGCTTGGTAACCTGTCCCTTCAGCCCGGCCAGATCGGCCTCGGCCGCGCCGTCGATGGCACCGAGGTTGAGCTCGGAGCCCAGGTCCACCAGCACCTGGTTCCGTCGCGACGACGCACCGTCTGTGATCGACTCGATCGAATCCAGGGGCTCGATCTGATCGATGCGCATCTTCGCCGACAAAGCGATCAACGCCATCGTGGCATCGGCCGCGTCGTAGCCGATGTCGTCAGGACGCGGACCACCGCTCGGAGCGGCAGGCGCCGCCGGTGCGGCGGACTCGACCGGTGCGGCGGACTCGACCGGCGCAGCGGACTCGACCTCGGGTGCGGGTGTTTCGTACTCGTCGTCCGGCTCCGGATCGGTGTCGGTGGCGAACAGCACGGCCGCATCCCGCTCGGAATTCAGCACTTCGGTTGTGCTGTGCGAATATTCGGGCAGCTTCAGCGTGTTGGTGGCCAGCCCCGCGACCGTCGGTGCGGACTTCACACCGATCTCGACGAACCGCTCGATACCGAGGCCGCCCGCAGCCTCCTCGATGAAGAGCAGATCCTGCGTCTCGATCCAGCGGACCGGGCTGGCGAACTGCCACGCAAGCAGCTCGATGACGAGCTTGCGGCACAGCTCGGCCGGCTTCTCGTTGCGCCACGTGTCGTAGTCGGCGAGGATCTCGTCGAGCGGCTCGGCAGGCACCAGATCGCGGATCTCCTGGATGAAGTCGCGGTCCAACGTGAACGGACGTGGCACCAGGTTCGGGATGTACTTGCCGATGATCAGGTCGGGATCCTTGTCGCGCGGCATGACGCGCTCAAGCGAGCGACGGAAGTCGGCGACGCCGACGCGCAGCACCGATGAGTGGAACGGCACGTCGATACCGGGCACCAGGATGAACGACCGCTTGCCGCCGCTGATTTCGCGACGCTTCTCGACCTCTTCCTCGAGCACCTCGAGGCCGCGCACAGTGCCTGCGATGGCGTACTGCGAGCCGCGCAGGTTGAAGTTCACGATCTGCAGGAACTCTCCTGTCCGCTCGGAGATCTCGGCCACGAAGTCCTTGACGTCGGCATCGTCGAGGTCGATCTGCGACGGCCGGATCGCGGCCAGCCGGTAGTTCGACCGGCCGAGGTGGTCACGCGGCACGATGTCGTGCATCTTGCTGCCACGGTGGAACACGACCTCCAGCAGCGCCTCCAGCTCGTAGACGCCGGAAACGCACGCCAGCGCGGTGTACTCACCAACGGAGTGGCCACAGGCGATCGCGCCCTCGACGAACGCGCCCTGTTCGCGCATCTCAGCCACCTGTGCGGCCGCCACGGTCGCCATCGCGACCTGGGTGAACTGCGTCAGGAAGAGCACACCGTCGGGGTGGTGGTAGTGCACACCGCTGGCGATCAGGCTGGTCGGGTTGTCGCGCACCACGTGCAGCACCGAGAAGCCCAGCGTGTCGCGGGTGAACCTGTCGGCGGTGTCCCACACCTTGCGGGCGGCCTTGGACCGGGCCCGCACCTCCATACCCATGCCCTTGTGCTGGATTCCCTGGCCCGGGAACGCGTAGACCGTCTTGGGCGCGGCCAGCTGCGCGGTCGCGGACATCACCAGATCGTTGTTCACCTTCGCGGTGACCTCGACGATCTCAGCGCCGCGGTCGATTCCGACGCGGTCGACGCGGAACTCGATGTCGTCGCCTGGAAGCACCATGCCGAGGAACCGAGAGGTCCAGCCGACGACCCTCGCGGGCGGGGCGGGCCTGCCATCGGTGGCGGCGACAGCGTGCTGCGCAGCCGCCGACAGCCACATGCCATGCACGATGGGCGATTTCAGCCCGGCCAACAGCGCGGCGGCACGGTCGGTGTGGATCGGGTTGTGATCCCCGGAGACCACCGCGAACGCGCTCATGTCCGTAGGTGCGGTGACCGTGACGTCGCGACGACGCCTGCGCGGGGTGTCGGTCGCGTTGTCGGTGATCGCCCCGCCTGCGCGCGGCGGGTCGGCGAGCTCGGCGGCGCCGGTGCGGCCGCGGATCGCAAAGCGCTCCTCCAGCCTGGCCAGCTCTGTGCCTTGCGCGTCGGCGATGGTCACCGAAACCGGGATGACGCGGCCGTACTCGGTGTCGGTGGCCGCCGAAGCCGTTGCCGTAACGGTCAATTCGGTAGGTGTCGTCGGCATCGTCGTCAGCAGATGCGCCGCATGATCCAGGTGCACCAGGCTCAGCAGACCCTCGACGACCGGGAACCCGTCGTCGGTGGCGGCCGCGCCGATCGTGGCGAAAACCGCAGGCCAGCAACGGCCGACCAACGCGTCGGGCACCAGGGTGAGTCCGGGAGCCAGCGGAGCCCCGAACGTGGCGGTGACACCGGTGTGGTCGGCGACCTCCTCCGGGTTCCACTGAACGGTGACCTTGGCAGTGTTGTTCTGCACTGCCGGCAGGGAGTCGGGTCCGTCGACACCGGCCGCGATGGCCAGCACGGACCGCATCGCAGCGGACGCGTCTTCGACGCTCACCACCGGCATGCCGCCGTCGACCGTGCAGGACGGCAGCGTGAACCGGATGTCGATCCAGATGTCGCTCAGCGGGACGCTGAGTGTGACGACACCCGCGGCCAGCTCGAGCCGCGCGCCGGTGGACGGGTGTGTGGCACTGCGGTTCTCGTTGACCTGCCACTCGTCGGGCGCACCGATGCGGTGCACCGGGTTGATGGCGGTGCGGCCTGCCCACAGCACGTCGGGTGAGTCGAGCACCACCGCAAGCGGACCGGTGACGTCGGCGCGGGCCTGGCGGCGGGAGACCACCGGAACAGGCTGTCCGTCCGCGGCGAGCACGTCATCAATCGCCGCCTTCTCGAAGCGGTCCAGCAGTTCGCCGACCGGCTCGTCGACGCGGACGATGCCTGCCACCGACTGCGTGCCGGGAATGATGCACACCTGGTCGGCGGTGTAGCGGGCGTCGTGCGCCTGCCACAGCGAGTCGCTGCGCCACCACCGGCGCACGTCCTTGTCGATGACGGGTACGAAGTTCACCGGCTTGCCCAGCGTCTTGCACAGCGTGACGAACCACGGCACGTCGGCCGGGTGCAGCTTTAGGGTCTCGGCGTCGGGATAACGCGCCAGCAGCGCCGCGATCGCCTCTCCTGGAGTGTCCAGCACCGCCTCGTCGTTGAATAGCGTCTCGATCGGTCCCGAATCCTGATGGTGCAGACGGGCTTCCGAGCGCTTGAGCATCTCGGCGAACCGCTCACGCCAGGTCTCGGCGATCCACGGGCTGCCCGGGGACGCAGTGTCGGCAGTGCTGTCACCGTCGCCGATCGCCAGTTCGACGTAGCGCTGCAGCCACTGCAGGTAGGTCATGTCACCGACGTCGCCGAAGTACGGCTTGGCGGTGTTGGCCATTGCGGCGATCACTTCGTCGCGGCGGGCCGCAACCGCCTCCGCATCGCCGGCGACCTCGTCCAGCAGCCGCCCGCAGCGCGACGCGGTGTTGTCGATCTCGTGGATGTCGGCGCCGAGCTGGCTGCGGCTGGATGCCATGCCGCCCTGGGCTTTTCCGGCACTGATCCAGTGGTCGGTGCCATTGGTTTCGACCAGCATCTGCTTGACCGCAGGCGAGGTGGTGGACTCCACCGTCGCCATCGCCGCCGTGCCGACCAGGATGCCGTCGACCGGCATGGCAGGGTAGCCGTAGCTTTCGGCCCAGCGACCGGACAGGTATTCGGCGGCCCGCTCCGGGGTTCCGATACCGCCGCCGACGCAGATCGTGATGTTGGGCAGCTTCCGCAGGTCGGCATACGTGGCCAGTAGCAGGTCGTCGAGGTCCTCCCACGAGTGGTGACCACCCGCACGCCCACCCTCGATGTGCGCGATGACGTCCTTGCCTGGCACCTCTGCCGCGATGTTGATGACCGACTTGATCTGGTCGACGGTGCCGGGCTTGAACACCACGTGACTGATGCCGACACTGTTGAGTTCGTCGATGAGCTCGACGGCGTCCTCGAGGTCGGGAATGCCCGCGGACACGACGACACCGTCGATCGGCGCGCCGGACTGACGGGCCCTCTGCACCAACCGCTTTCCGCCGACCTGCAGCTTCCACAGGTAGGGGTCGAGGAACAGCGAGTTGAACTGCACAGCGCGGCCCGGCTCGAGCAGCCCGGTGAGTTCGGCGATGCGGTCCTCGAAGATCTCCTCGGTGACCTGACCGCCACCGGCCAGCTCGGCCCAATGGCCCGCGTTGGCGGCCGCAGCGACGATCTTGGCGTCGACGGTCGTCGGGGTCATGCCGGCGAGCAGTATCGGCGAGCGGCCGGTGAGCCGTGTGAACTTGGTCGACAGCTTCACCGAGCCGTCGGGCAGCTTCACCGTCGTCGGCGCGTAGCTCGACCACGGAGGCGGCACCTCGGGCTCGGCACCGACGGTGAACAGGTTGCGCTGCCCGGCGCGGGTGGCCGCGGGAACGATTCCGACGCCGAGACCCCTGATCACCGGGGCGGTCAGGCGTGTCACGGTGTCTGCGGGTCCCAGGTCGACGATCCACTTCGCGCCGGACTCGTGCAGCCGCTCGATCTCGGCCACCCAGTCGATGGGGCGAACGAAGATCGCCTCGGTCATCTCGTGTGCCATCGCGGCGTCGATGCCACACTTCTCGGCCCAGCCCTCGACTACCTCGACGCCGTCGGCCAGCCGCGGGGTATGGAATCCGACCTCGACCTGGACCCCGTGGAATTCGGGGCGGAACACCGCGCCGCCACGGAGCTTGTTCTTGCGGTCGGCTTCTTCTCGTTCGGTGATCTTGCTGCAGTAGAGCTCGAATCGACCGAGTTGCTCCGGCGTGCCGGTGATGACGACAGAGCGCCTGCCGTTGCGGATCGACAGCACGGGCGGCAGCACCGTGCGGACATCCGTGCTGAACTCCTCGAGCAGTTCGCGCATGCGTTCCGGGTCGACGTTGGTCACCGACACCATCGGTGTCTTGTTTCCGCGGCCGACCATGCCCCGGCGGCGCGACATCAACGAACCGGCCGCACCGATCAGTTGCAGCAGCGCCAGCAGCTCTGCGTCCTTGGTGCCCTTTGCCCGCAGCGATTCGCAGGCAATGATGCCCTGCGAGTGACCCGCCATCGCGACCGGCGGCGTGTTGTACAGATCCAGGCCCTGCCTGGTGAGTGCGCGGATGGCGGCCATCTGGGCGAGCAGGATGCCCGGGCCCGAGATCGCGGCGGTGATCAGTTGCTTGGTGGCGGGTAGCGGTTCCTCGGCCGCGAGCGCGCGGACCCACTGCATCGGTTCGAAGCCGATGGGCCGCACGACGACCAGCTCACGGGCCACGGGCTCGAGGAGCAGTGCGGCCTCACCGACGACCTCGCTCAGCTCTGATTCGATGCCTGCTGAGCTGACGAGCTCCTCGAGGTTCTCCAGCCAGGCGCCGCCTTGGCCGCCGAATACCACGGCGTAGGGCTCACCGGCGTTCAGCCGATCGACGAGCGCGTGCGTGGCGGTATGGCCTCCCCGCGGCGTGATTGAGTCGGTGGACACCCGGTGCTGCTCGTTGATCGTCACGTCTTGTTATCTCCCTCGGTACTGTCTCGCGCGTATCGCTCGTCGTCTTTGGCGGCTGTGTCTTCTCGAGAAGCTGTGGTGGCCCGCGCTCCCCTGCGTAGGCCATGCGATTCAGCGTCGAATCCCAACTGGTTCATTCGGTCCAGCGGACACGCCAGCTGCACTAAGAGTGTCATAAGGGGCAGGACCATTCCGCGCCCAAAATGGTTACTAACGAGTTCTACGCACGGGTAACCAGAACTTCGATAACGCACTGTTCCAATCGGGCCGAACCTATCCGGGACAAACGTCCTGCATGCGGGTGGTTACGCTCGAGTAAGTGAAACAGCGCAGATCAAGGCAGTATTGTTATGCAATCGTTATCTGAAAATTTTTGGCTCGTTTGACCTGCAGCGTGACGGCGCTCAGAGTCGACAACTTGACGAGATTTGTCTTCTCAACGGCGTCGGCCATGACAGAAAGTTTGCTGGCCCTACTTACTAGTCGGTAGGTTCAGTCCCACTGCCCGAACCGGCGCTGGAGTATGTGGTTGATGTCCACGCCGACCCCGCCGACGGACTGCTTGTCGATCTCGACCTGATGCAGGTGCGCCGCCGGGTGGGCGACCTTCCCCGGCGATCCCCAGTTGTGCTGCCAGAAGTAGACGCCCAGCCCCTCCTGCACGGCCCACTCGATGGTCTTGGAGTTGGCGTAGATGCCGACGCGCTGATGGCCGAGCACCGCTTCCCAGCCGCGTAGGTAGGGCGCGACTTGCTGCTTGTACTGCTCATATGTCGGATCGTCATCGATCGAGGCGTAGATCGGCGCCCCGTACGAACCGCCGGCGGCGACGTGTAGCTGCCAGCCGCGCTTCGCGTGCGCCACACCCGCGTTCTGCCCGCCGAGCCAATCCGCGGAGTCCTGCTTGCCGTACTGATAGCAGGACACGATCTTCAGGCCGTTGTGGTAGAGGTCACGCGCCTCGGGCAGCTGTATCGGCTTGCCCAGCATCCAGGCCCCCCCGGGCCGGCGGTCCGATACGTACCGGATGGCGCCCAATGCGCCCGCGGCTCGGATGTCGCTGGCGCTGATCACACCGGCGGCGTAATCGAGCAGCACGCCCAGCGGCGCCGCAGAAGCGGTCGACGGAGCCACCGTCGACGCGAACGCCTGCAGACCGGTGCCGACGGCCAGGGCGGCAGGCACCGCCGCGGCCCCTTTCAGCACGTCGCGCCGGGAAATTAACACGTGCCACAGAGTACGACAGCTGCATCACTTTTCACGTCAGCGCCACTGGTCACAGTGGTATCAAGATTTTCCGGTCGAGTGTGCTTTCTCGGACAGTTATTCGGCATTCCCGGGCGAAACCGCACAGTCGGGCGGAGATGGCCGAGCGACACGCGCCCTGCGAAATCCGCGATGAACTGCGGCCAACCACACGAATTCATACGATTGGCCATGCCTTCGGACACGATCGGCTCACAATCCGCTGTGAATGTGTCTGCTGCCGTTGGTGATCCGCAGGTCGAGCTCGTGGGCGTCCGGAAGGAATTCGGCAGCACGATCGTGGCCGTCGAAGGCGCCGACCTGGCCGTGGCGGACGGCGAGCTGTTCGCGATCCTCGGCCCCTCGGGGTCGGGAAAGACCACGGTGCTGCGCATGATCGCCGGATTCGAGCAGCCCACCGCCGGCGTCATCAAACTCGGCGGAGTGGACGTCACGGCCCTGCCGGCCCGGCGCCGCGACGTCAACACGGTATTCCAGGAATATGCGCTGTTCCCGCACATGACCGTCGCGCAGAACGTCGAGTACGGCCTGAAGGTTCGTGGCGTGCCCAAGGCCGAACGCAGACGTCGGACCGCCGACGCACTCGACATGGTCCGGCTGACCGAGCACGCCCCGCGGCGCCCGGAGCAGCTGTCAGGTGGGCAGCGTCAACGCGTCGCCCTCGCGCGAGCGCTGATCGGGCGCCCGCGGGTGCTGCTGCTCGACGAGCCACTGGGCGCACTGGACCTCAAACTGCGCGAGCAGATGCAGATCGAACTCAAGGCGATCCAGCGCGAGGTCGGCATCACCTTCGTCATCGTCACCCACGATCAGGACGAGGCGCTGACGCTGTGCGACCGGCTGGCGGTCTTCAACGACGGGCGCATCGAGCAGGTCGGGGCCGCGCGCGACGTCTACGAGAATCCGGTCAACAGGTTTGTGGCCGATTTCGTCGGAACCTCGAATGTGCTCGACGGCGCCGCCGCCGAAGCGCTCATCGGCCGCGCCGGGATGTTCGTCGTCCGGCCCGAACGCATCGGCGTCTTCGCATCCGGCACCGACTCGGTGCCCGGCGTGCGGACCGTCGAGGCGACGGTGTCCGAGATCATCTACGCCGGGCCCACGACCCGGATCACCTCGCACACGCACGCAGGCGTCACGCTCACCGCCACTGTCCTCACCGCCAGCACATGGCTGCCGCCGGATCTGCATCACGGCAGCCCGATCACGTTGGCATGGCCGGAGAAAGCCATCCACACCCTGATGATCAAGGAGTAGCAAATGCCAGCCAGCAAGCACCAGAAGTCATTGACCGGTCTTGTCCTCACCGCGTGTGCCGCACTGGTCCTGGTCGGCGCCACGGCGTGCGGGTCCGAAGAAAGCGGTGGTACCGGCGAGACACCGCCGAAGATGGAGCCCCTCAATGCCGTCGGTGACGGCGAAGGCGAGCTGAACATCATCGCCTGGGCGGGCTACGCCGAGGACGGCTCCAACGACCCCGCCGTCGACTGGGTCACGCCGTTCGAGAAAAAGACCGGATGCCAGACCAACGTGAAGGTCGGCAATACCTCGGACGAGATGGTTCAGTTGATGCGAAGCGGTCAGTACGACGGCGTCTCGGCGTCGGGCGACGCCACCCTGCGGCTCATCTACGCGGGTGATGTCGCCCCTGTGAACACGGCGCTTGTGCCCAACTACGAGGCGATTTCGTCGTTCCTCAAAGACAAGTCGTGGAATTCGGTGGACGACCAGATGTACGGCATTCCGCACGGTTGGGGCGCCAATCTTCTCATGTACAACATCGGCGTTGTCCACGACGCGCCCGACTCGTGGTCGGCCGTGTTCGACGACGCAGGCGCGTACAAGGGCAAGGTCACCGCTTACGACTCCCCCATCTACATCGCCGACGCGGCGCTGTACCTTTCCAAGACCAAGCCGGAGCTGGGCATCAAAGACCCGTACTCGCTGACCCCCGAACAACTCGACGCGGCAGCCGAATTGCTCAAGAAGCAGCGTGAGAACGTCAGCGAGTATTGGTCGGATTACACGAAGGAAGTGCAGGCTTTCGAGTCCGGCACGTCGGTGATCGGCACCACTTGGCAGGTGATCGCCAACACGATCGGGACCGATAACAAGGTTCAGGTCAACACCGTTTTGCCGAAGGAAGGGGCCACCGGGTGGTCGGACACCTGGATGGTCTCGGCGAAGGCCGCCCACCCCAACTGCATGTACAAGTGGATGGACTGGATCTCCTCACCGGAGGTGAACGCCCAAGTCGCCGAGTATTTCGGTGAGGCCCCGGCGAACGCCAAGGCGTGCGAGCACACCACGGAAGCGGATTTCTGCGACATCTACCACGCGACCGACGAGAAGTTCGCCTCGCAGATCCACTACTGGACCACACCGCAGAAGCAGTGTGTCGACGGCAGCGGCGACAACTGCACGGCCTACACCGAGTGGGTCGACAAGTGGCAACAGATCAAGGGGTGACGCGACGCGGCGCCTCAGCGGCCGCACTCGACGGGCTGGGGCGCCGCATCAGCCTTGCGTTCCTGCTCGTGCCGCCGATGGCCTGGCTTGTGGTGGCATACCTGGGTTCGCTTGCGGTGCTGCTGGTCTCGGCTTTCTGGACTACTAACCCGTTCACCGGCGCCGTGGTGCACACCTTCACCACGGACAACATCGTCCGAGTCCTGACCGACGCAGTGTTTCGCACGGCGACCGTGCGAACCGTCTCGGTCGCACTGACAGTCACCGTGATCTGCGCGGTGCTCGCGGTGCCGTTGGCGTTCTACATGGCCAAGATCGCCTCGCCGCGGGTACGTCTCGCGCTCGTCGTCGCGGTGACTACTCCGCTGTGGGCCAGCTATCTGGTCAAGGCTTACGCGTGGCGGATGCTTTTCTCGCCGGAGGGCCCGATGTCGTATGCGACCGGCTACACCCCGGGCTATGGGCTGACCGCCACCGTGGTCACGCTCACGTATCTGTGGTTGCCCTACATGGTGATCCCGGTGTTCGCTGCCTTTCAGCGTGTCCCGGATTCGCTCATCGACGCCAGTTCCGACCTGGGCGCCTCCGACGTGTCCACCCTGCGAATGGTGGTCGCGCCGTTGGTGTTCCCAGGCATCGCGGCAGGCTCGATCTTCACATTCTCGCTGTCGCTGGGCGACTACATCGCGGTGACGATCGTCGGCGGCAAAACCCAGCTGCTCGGCAACATCATCTACGGCCAACTCGTCACCGCGAACAACCAGCCGTTGGCCGCGGCGCTGTCGCTCATCCCCTTGCTGGCCATCGTCCTGTACCTGCTCGCGATGCGGCGCACCGGCGCACTGGAGAATGTCTGATGCTCTCGGCGGGTGCTCGACGGGCGATGCGGGCGTGGACCGTGCTTGTGATGGTATTCCTCTACGCGCCACTGCTTCTCGTGGTGATCAACGCCTTCAACTCGTCGCGATCCTTCGCATTCCCACCCACCGGGTTCACCTTGGCATGGTGGGCCGACGCTTGGAACAGCCAGGGCATGTGGCGGTCGCTGGCCAATTCGGCAGTGGTCGGACTCGGCGCAACCGCGATCGCCCTGGTGCTGGGCTCGATGGCAGCGTTCGCCGTTCAACGTTACGACTTCTTCGGCAAGCATGTAGTGAGTTTCCTTGTGGTGTTGCCGATTACGCTGCCGGGAATCGTCACCGGCATCGCGTTAAACGCGTCGTTCACCTCTGTGCTCGGCGTGACGCTCGGCCTGGCCACCGTCATCGTCGGGCATGCGACGTTCTGCGTCGTCATCGTGTTCAACAACACCCAGGCGCGACTGCGTCGAACAGGCACCGACCTCGAAGACGCGTCGTCCGACCTCGGTGCGTCGCCGTGGCAGACCTTCCGGTACGTGACATTCCCGATGATCCGCGGTTCCCTGGTCGCTGGCGCAATACTGGCCTTCGCGCTGTCGTTCGACGAGATCGTCGTCACGACATTCACGGCGGGGCCGACGGTGCAGACACTGCCGATCTGGATATTCGGAAACCTGTTCCGCCCGAACCAGGCACCCGTGATCAACGTGGTCGCCGCCGCGCTGACCGTGGTCGCGATCATTCCGGTGTGGCTGGCCCAACGTTTCGGCGGCGACCCGGCCACCACCAGGGTGTAGCGCTAACGCCGATTGCGCGGCCTGGTGTGTCGCGTCTGCGGTTGCCAGTGTCGGCCCAGCGGGATCCCGGCGGTGTAGCCGGATACCGCGCTCGTCATCTGCCGTTGCAATGACTTGTCCAGTCGGTCCGACACGACGCAACTCCACAGATCGCGATGGTCCTGGACGATCCGGCCGAGTTCGTCGACCTCTTCGCCCTCGGGCACATGGTTGTTTCCGAAGTTGTTTCCGAACCTTGCCGCGACGGACTCCTCCAACGCCTGCACGAAACCGCCGACCAATCCGTCGGCGGCGTCCTCGGTCGCTTCGTAGATGTGCAGCAGTGCGCGCACGTACAGCAGTTGATCTGCGGTTCGCGCCAGAATCTCGGCGATCATGGGATCGACCACGACGACGTAGCCATCACGCATCTCGGCCAGGCCGTATTCGACCAGCCGTGCCGCCTCGTCACCGCCGGGATCGATGCCGATGGCCCGCGGTATCGCCGTCGAGGGCTCGCCGCTCGAACCCCCGGCTGCTTGGGCGCCTTCGGACGTGTCGTCCGCGCGCGGCCACAGGACGGTGCGTTGGATTCCCAGGATGTCGGCCAGGTCGGCGCCTTGACGCATGCTCGCGAAGAACTCGGCGATGTGGGCCGAGTTGAAGCCGCGACGAAGCAGCTGGTTGATGGTGCGTAGTTGCGACAAATGGTAGTCGTCGTAGAACGCCGAGCGGCCGACTCGCCGCGGCGGATCCAGCAGCCCACGTTCGCGGTAGGCGCGGATGTTGCGGGCACTGACACCGGAGATCCGCGCCAGCTCGTCGAGGGGGTACTCAGCCAACGCAGCGCACCCCGATCGAGACCGAGGCGCGGGTTTGCCGTGCACCGCGACCTACCATGCGACCACTGTAGCGCGACTCGAAGTTTGCGAGCAAAGACAACGTCCGTCTGCATTTGTTTGCTAGGTATTCGGTGACACGTCACGATCTGCGGATATGGCTGTCGGGTGTGACGCATGCTGTACGAGCCCGCGATTCCAGCGAACCCGATTCGTCTAACGGCGGGCGGGGTGAGCGACCTCACCGCTGCACGATTGGTGTCGAGACCCGTCGTTGCGGGAGGATGAATTTGGCAGACATTAAGACAAATGAGAGGTTCGGTGTGCGTCCCTGGATTGTGTGGACCACCGGCCTCTTCGCGTACATCGTCGCCGTCCTGGACCGCACCACGCTGGGCGTTTCCGGCCTCGACGCGGCCGGTCGCTTCAATGTTGGCCCCACCGCGCTGTCGTCGTTCGTGGTGCTGCAGGTCATCGTCTACGCGGGTGCGCAAGTCCCGGCGGGCCTGTTGCTCGACCGGTTCGGCTCCAAGGCGCTGATCGTCTGGGGTGCCGCACTGATGGCCTTTGGCCAACTCGTGCTGGCGTTCACCGAGTCCCTGCCTGCGGCCATCGGCGCACGTGCGGTGCTCGGCCTGGGTGATGCGTTCACCTTCATCTCGGTGCTGCGCCTGGTTCCGCATTGGTTCACACCTCACCAGGTACCGCTGGTCACACAGCTGACCGGGATCTGCGGTCAACTCGGCCAGGTTCTGTCGGCCATCCCCTTCTTCGCGCTGCTCACCGGCTCCGGCTGGACCACCGCCTACGTATCGGTGGCCGCGGTCGGCGTGCTGTCGATCGTGCTCACGCTGCTTCTGGTGCGCAACGCGCCCGAGGGCCACGTCGTCGAGTACGAAACGAGCTCGATCCGAGAAACGTTGGCCAGCGTCAAGACCGTGTGGTTACGGCCCGGAACGCGGCTGGGCTTCTTCACCCACATGGGCACGCAATTCTCGGTCACGGTGTTTGCGCTGATGTGGGGCGTACCGTATCTCACGGTTGCTCATGGCCTGTCTTCCACCGTCGCCGGCACCCTGCTGACCGTCTCGGTCGTCGCCGCGATTTCCTCCGGAGTCCTGGTCGGCACCTTCACCGGCCGTCGTCCGCACCGCAGGTCACGCCTCGTGCTGGGCATCATCGCCAGCAACGCGGTGGCTTGGACGGTCGTGCTGGCACTTCCCGGCCCTGCGCCGCTGTGGCTGCTGGTGATCCTGGTCGTGGTGATCTCGGTCGGCGGCCCCGGCTCGATGGTCGGGTTCGACTTCGCCCGAACATTCAACCCCGGAGCGGCGCTGGGCACCGCGTCGGGCATGGTCAACATGGGCGGCTTCATCGCGTCGCTGCTGGTCATGCAGGCGATGGGGGTGATCATCGACGCGGTCGGAGAATTCTCGTTCGAGGCGTTCCGACTGGCGTGGACGGTTCAATACGCGATCTGGGTGCTTGCCGTGGTCGGCATCCTCATCACCCGCCGCAAGGCACGCCGAGTGATGAAACTGAACCTGGGCCCACAGCCCGCCAGGGGAGAACGAATGCTGATGGAGGAGTTCGAGGCGCACCCGTCGCCGCGGTGACGCCTAGCGATTACGCGCGGTCTCGCGGCGGTTCGCCTTCTTGATCGCCGAGACCAACTGAGCCTTGCTCATGGTCGATCGACCCGAGACATCGAGTCGGCGTGCGATTTCCATGAGGTGCTTCTTGGACGCATTCGCGTCGACACCTTCCGCGGACTCGCCCTTCGGATTCGGTCCCCCGCTGCGCGCACGCGAATCAGATGGACCCTTCTCCGCCTTCGGCTCCCAGTGGTCGCCCACCTTCTCGTAGCTGTGTTTGAGGGCGTCGAAGGCGGTCCGGTGCGCGCGCTCGCCTTCCCCGTACTGCTCTGCGGCCGCATCGTGCACCTTGGCGAACGTCCGCTGCGCCTTGGCCTCCGACTTCTGCAGAGTGCTTGGCAACTCGCTCTTGCGCGCGGTGCCGCGCTTCGTCGTCTTCGGCATCTCGGTCCGTCCTCCCGGTGCGACTGAAAAATGAACGCCGCCGAGGCCACATCGCCGAGTTCCGCCAGTGCGTCAAGGGATGAACCGAGGCCGCTTCTTGACCTTCGCGGTTCGGGGACGCTCGCAGCGCGAGCTGTGGAGGGCGTGTACCTCGTGTTGCCACCTCGAACGGCTGACTAAGGCGTACCACGGTCAACAGGCAGCCAAACGTCAGTCGGCCTCGTCCTGCAGACTCTCGGCGATCGCCTCTGCCGCATGGCGGTGACCCAGCACTTCGTATCCGATGACCGTCACCAGCGGCGCCAGCGTGACCACCAGCAGGCAGTTGGCCATCGAGTAGCCCGCATCGGCCAGCCACACCGCGATGGCCAGCACCACCGCGGTCAGCACCAGCAGCAGGACGTGGAACGCGTCCACCTTCCGCACGATCGCGGTGTACAGCGCGTAGATCGAAACGATGTACAGCCCGACCGGCAGCGCGACGGCCAGCACGGTTTCGGCCGAGCCCAACTTCGAATGGTGCTCGATGTACACAGCGGCGACGTGCAGCCCGGCGCCGGTCGCCACGATCGCGCCGAACATCACGATCGGCAGGTAGCCGAACCAGAACGACCGGTCCCGATGGGCATGGAGCAGCTCGCCCCGAGGCACCACGAAATACGACCACCACATGCCGAAGGTGAGCCCGACGCCCGCGACGGCGACGAACGCTGCGTCGAACGTCCACCCCTGCGCGCTCACCACCGCCGACAACGAAGCGACGGTGCCGACCACACCTTCTCCGAGCGCGATGATCGCCAGCAGGCCATAACGTTCGGCGATGTGATGCGCGTGCCACGGCGTGCCGCCCTTGCGCTTCTCAGCCAGGACCGGCCCCAGAGTTTCCACCCCGATCAGCACCACGAGCACGACGAAGGTCACGGGCAGCGACGTGTGCAGGAAGAGGCTGGCGATCCAGCCGATCTGCGCGGCGGTGACCCACAGGGCATAGGTCAGGCAGGCCGGGCGGTGATCGGGATCTTGTCTGGCCGCGCGTAACCATTGCCCCACCAACGCAATTCGCATCACGACGTACCCGGCCACCATGACCCTGTTGTTGACGTGCTCGCCGTCTTCGATCGACTTGAACATCGGCTGGAAGCCGAGCGCCATGACGATGACGCCGACCATCTGCACCATCGTCGTCAGACGGTAGATCCAATCGTCGGTGTCGTAGGCCGACGCGAACCAGCTGAAGTTAATCCACGCCCAGCACACCGAGAAGGTGGCGACGGCGAACGCCAGCAGGCCAGGACCGACATGGTTCTCGGCGAGCATGTGGGCGAATTCGTTCGCGGCGATGCCGAAGGCGATGACGAACGTCAGGTCGAACAGCAGCTCGAGGGGTGTCGCCACCCGGTGCTGCTCGTCGGGGTCCCGACCCGCCATCCGGCGAACCCGGTGCTGGGTCGTCGTCGGTCGCTGCTGCGGATCGCTCATGTGGTCCGTCCGTTCACCGCTACATTTCACCGCATGGCGGATGGGGCGGCAGCCCAGCGCCCCCTCGGCAGGTACTCCGGCCACTCCAATTGGAGTAGCCGACTACGCAAGCACTCGCGCCGGCCGGGATCCACGATCGAATCGTGGACCAGTTCTCGCTTCACCCGCTCGGCGGATTCGCCGTTCACCATGGTGATCGGCACAGGGCTGTGGCGAGCCTGCGCTCGGCGCTGCGGGTGAGCGCGATCGAAACGCTCGGCCACGCACACGAGAAGCCTCTCCCCCGCCACGCCCGCTCCGCGATCCGGCCGGGTCACGCACGTCAACCGATGACACCTAGTGAAACGACAGGACCGAGCACGTCATGAACGCCTTGTTGATGGTCTGCATCTCGATCAGCGCTCCGATCGCCGGACTGGGCCTGTATGACCTGCAGGCGCGTCTGGAGCGGTGGGACCAGAACCGTCACGCCGAAGACTGACGGTCGACGGCGTGCCGACCACGTCCTACCGTGGGGCTGGTGGACCACCTCTCCGATGACGTCATCGCTTTCCTGTCCGAAGGCACTCGCACCGGGAGGCTGGGTTACCTGGCCTCCGACGGCCGGCCGCTGGTCGCGCCGGTCTGGTTTGTGGTGGACAACGGCCAGCTGGTGTTCAACACCGGGAAGGACACCGCCAAAGGCCGTGCGCTCGTGCGTGATCCGCGTGTGGTGATGGTTGTCGACGACCCGCATCCGCCGTACTCCTTCGTTCAGGTCCAGGGCGTCGCGTCGGTCAGCGAGGATCCCGGGGAGCTGCTCGACATCGCCACCCGCACCGGCGGACGATACATGGGCGCGGACCGCGCCGAAGAGTTCGGCCGCCGCAACGGCGTGCCCGGCGAGCTCGTGGTCCGCATCACGCCGACCAAGGTGGTCAAGGCCTTCGACCTGACGAACTGACGGGCCGGCCGCAAGTCCGGAAGCGTGACCGCGCAATGCGCGTTCGATTCGTCCGTCGAATCCACGGCCGTGACGCGCCAGCCAGTAGGCAAGGCCGGACCGGCGATGCCCCCGAGTTGAGGATCGTCAGCGGGCGTCCCACAGTGGGAAGATACGAAGGTGAGCACGTCGCCGGGGTCCTACGCCGTCGGCGTCGTGCTCGCAGCCGGGATGGGGACGCGGGTCGGCGCCGACGGCAACAAGGCCTATCTGCGGGTGGCCGGCCGCTCCATGGTGTCCTGGTCGCTCGACGCGCTGACACAGGTACCCGGCGTCACCCGCACCGTGCTGGTGTTCCGACGCGGTGAACATGAGCTGGCCCGTGACACTGTCGATCGGGAACTACCCTCGGCGACAGTGGAATTCGTCGAAGGCGGAGACAGCAGGCATGCGTCGGAATTCAACGTGTTGCTACATCTGGAGGCCGACATCGAATCGGGGTCCATCGACGTCGTGCTCATTCACGATGCCGCCCGGCCGGTTGCCGGTCCCGACATGTTCCTCACCGCGCTGTCGACCGCCCGCGAGTTCGGCGGCGCAATCCCCGCATTACCCGTTGTCGATGCGGTACGGGCCGGCCGTGATGGCGGCATTGAAGCGTTGCCGGACGCGGGAGCCCTGGTCCGCGTCCAGACGCCGCAGGCGTTTCGCGCCCAGCCACTGCTCCACGCCTATCGCGCCGCAGCCCGACAAGGATTCGACGGCACCGACACTGCCTCGTGTGTCGAAGCCTTCACCGATGCCGAGGTCCGCACGTTCCGCGGTGAACACCGCAACCTCAAGGTGACCTACGCCCCCGACATCGCTGTCGCCGAACGCCTTCTCACGACTCGTGAGGGGCCGGCCGCCTGCTCGCGATGATCGCCTCGACGAACTCGGCGTCGTGTGGCAGGTCGGCGCGGAACCCGTCGGGGTCACCGTCGACAACGGTGATGTGCGCAACGGCACCGATGGCGATTGCGAGTTCGTCGAATTCGTCGGACATACGATGCGCGAGAAACCCGGCCAGCTGATCGACGGTGAAGCCGCGCGGAAACTGCACGGCGCGCAACGCCGATCGATCGAGCGTGCCGGTGACCGTTCCGTGCGCATCGACGGCCTTGATGCTGTCCGTCACCGCCAACGCGGGCATCACGACTGTGCTCCCGTTGCGCAGTCCGGCGATCACGCGGTCCCGAACATCGGCCGACGCAAGCGGACACGAGATGTCGTGGATGAGGACATGGCGCGTCGAGAACGATGCCCGCTGAAGGTATTCCAATGCCGCACCGAGGCAGTGGGCCCGGGATGCCGATCCGGCGACAGCCACGATGGTCACCGGCGGCATATCCTGGGTGGCCAGCACGGCACGAACATCGTCGACGAGCGACTCGGCCGCAGCGACGATCACCCGGGCGGGCTCCGTCACGGCACCGAGCATCGCCCGCACAACTCGTGGCAACGGTGCCTCACCCGCCACCGGCAGGAAGGCCGCGGCCGCGTTGCCCGCCACCGAGATCGGCAGCGGCACAACGCCCGAAAGCTCCACTACACGGGGTCGAACGCGGAGATCAGCCAGCGGTCGTCGATCTTCTTCAGGCTGACCTTCACCGCGCTCGCGGCGAACGCTCCGTCCGGGTTCTCCTTGCTGGTGGTCACCTGGTTGATGAACAACAGCACGACCGCAGAGTCCGGATGCATTTCGGATGCCGCGGCCCGCACGACCGACGCCGTGGTCTTGACTTGTTTCTCCTTGGCGGCCGGGGTGACGATCTTCTCGGTGAACTCCGTGTAGTACGACAAGAAGTCACCGGTCAGGTTGGACTTCGCTGCCGCGAAATCCTTGTCCAGGGTTTCCGGCGAATACGTCAGCAGCGCCACACTGCCGCTCTTCGCGGCTTCTATGGCGCCGTTCGTCGCCACGGCATTGGTCTGCTGGTGGGGGGTGAACTGCAAAAAGTACAGCCCGGCCGCGACCCCCGCGGAGGCGACCAGCGCGGCTGCCACGAGTATCGCCACGATGTTGCGGCGAGCACCCTGCATGAACCGACGGCCCACGCTGCCGGTGCTCGCAACCTTCGCGACCTTCTCGTCACCGAAATCGACGGCGTTGTCGGGTTCGCTGATCTCGACGGCTTCAGTGGGTTCGACTGCCTCGCTGGTCTCGTCGACGTCCCTGTCGACGTCCTTGTCGACGTCCCTGTCCGCGGTCACGGTACGAACTCGACTTTCGACATCTTGACCTGTCCACCGTCTCTTTGAAGGTTCACCGACAACCGCCACGCCCGCGGCTCCTGCTTGGCGCCCGCGGAGTTTGTCACGCGCGAGGTGGCCGAGACGATTACGACGGCCGAATCCTGACTCATCGACTCGACAGCCGTCGCGTTGACCGTGACGTCGGTGATCACCTTCGAGTCCTGGGCGACCTTGACGAAGTCCGCAGACTGATCTTCGAAGTCCTTCTTGAACTGTCCGGTCGAGTTGTCGATGATCTGTTTGACGTCGTCCTGGGCATTGTTGAAGTCCAGCGACATCAATGTCACGACGCTCTGCCTGCCCGCCGCGGCGTACTCCGCATTCAGCCGCTGCCCGTCGTCGGCCTGACGGTCCTGCCTCACCATGTAGACACTGGCCGCCACCAGTGCGGCGGTGCCGAGGACGCCGACTGTAATGGCGACGATCTTGAGAACAAGACCCCAGCGGCGGCCCGTCGGAGCCGACGCTTCTCGGCTGGCATTCTCGAACTGGTCGATGTCGACGCCGGAAAGCTCGGCGGTGGCCGTCTCGGCGGCGGCGGTGGCTGGCCGGTCGGCTGGCCGTCTCGGCGGTGGCCGTCTCGGCGGCGGCCGTCTCGGCGGTGGCCGTCTCGGCGGTGGCCGTCTCGGCGGCGGCCTGTGCCTCGCGACGCATGCGGATCGCCTTTGCCCTGGCGCTTGCCGCCTGGGCAACCGCCTCGGCCTCGGCAGCCTCCGCCTCGGCCTGTTCGGCCAGCGTCAGCGCGTCCGCCGCGTTCGCCGGCGTCTTCGCCGACTCCTCGGTGTGGTCAGTTTCGGTCGCCGACGCGCGGCGCCTTAATGACGGCACGGCGACCTCCTTGTCCCGTTTTGGCCATAAATCATGAGAATGCCATTTCCTATTTTGAGTATCGCCGCGACGATACCTTCTCTCCGCAGGTCCGGCCAAAGCCGACCTTCCTGCGGAAATGCTATTTACACGCTGTGCGTACGCTCAGCTCAGCTTGTCCTTCATCACCTTGCCGGTGGCGTTCAACGGCAGCCTGTCGAGGAACTCTACATACCGGGGCACCTTGAAACCCGCCATGCGCTGGCGGCTCCACGCGATGAGCTCGTCTCCGCTCACCGCCGGTCCGCCGTCCTTCGCGACGATGAACGCCTTACCGACCTGACCCATTCGCTCATCCGGCACGCCGATCACCGCGGCCTGGGCGACGGCGGGATGCTCCAGCAGGAACCCCTCGATCTCGGCGGGGTAGGCGTTGAAGCCGCCGACGATGAACATGTCCTTCTTACGCCCGACGATGCGCAACCGTCCCGCCGCATCGAGCGTGCCCAGGTCGCCGGTGTGCAGCCAGCCGTCCGGATCGACCGCTTCGGCGGTGGCGACCGGGTCGTCGAGGTAGCCCTGCATGACCGTGAAGCCACGCATCAGCACCTCGCCGTCGTCGGCGATGCGCAACTCCACCCCACCGAGAGGCAAGCCGGCGGTGGTGGCGATCTCCTCGGGCGAATCTCCGGGACGCGACAGCGTGGCGGTGCCACCCTCGGTCAGGCCGTACCCGGTGGCCAACAACTGGAACGGCAGTTCGTCGAACGCGCGCCTGATCAGCTCGACGGGGATGTCCGCCGCTCCGGTGACACCCACCCGCAGGGTCGCCAATTTGCTCTTGTCCTCGACCGCCAGCAACGAGTGATACAACGTCGGCGGACCGGGCAGAACGGTGATCCGCTCGGCCACAACCATTTCCACCACACGACCGATGTCGAAGACGTCCACCGGCAGCATGGTGGCGCCGCGGATGAATGACGACAGCAGGCCGGCCTTCAATCCGAAGGTGTGGAAGTACGGATTGATCTGCAGATAGCGATCGCCCTCGCGCAGGTCGATGAGTCCGCTGTACTCCTCGTAGTGGCGCAGGTTCTGAATATGGTTCATCAACACACCCTTGGGCCTGCCGGTCGTGCCCGAGGTGAAGATGATCTCCGATATGTCGGTGCCGTTCACGTCGCCGCCGTCACGCGCGGACGGTGACCCGCTGGTGAGGAAGTCGGACTTCAGATCGATCACGGGCACGTCCGCGGGGGCCGTGTAGTCCTGATCCAGGAATCCCTTCTGGATCAGGACGGCCTTGGCCCCACTGCGGGCGATGATGTCGGCGGCTTCCTCCGTCTTGTAGCGGGTGTTGACCGGGACGAGCACACCGCCGGCCGTCTGCAATCCGAATGCGGCGATCATCCATTCCGCGGAGTTCGGCGCCCAGATCGCGACGCGGTCACCCTTGCCGATACCGAACTCGGCGAATGCGCCCGCGGCGCAACGAATCCGATCGACGACCTCGGCGAAGGTGAGACGCAGCGGACCGTCGACAACCGCTTCCGCGTCGCCGAAGCGGTCCGCCGCGCTCAAGACCATCTCGGGGATGGTCTTCCAAGGTTTGGTACCCGTCACAAAGTGACGAGGCGGCCCAGATTGCCACCCATGATCTTCGCCTGGTCATCCATCGAAAGATGCTCGAGCGCCGTCACGTAGTGCGTCGGTTCTGCCAGGCCCTCCGGGTGCGGCCAGTCGGAGCCGTAGAGCACCTGGTCCACGCCGATGAGGTTGATCAAATCGTCGATTCCCTCCTCGTAGAACGGGCTGACGAAGATGCGGTTCTTGATCTCTTCCATCGGGTTGCCGGGGAAGGCCTCGGGGGCCTTCTTGTACACCTCGGCCATGGAATCCAGCAGCGGGAACATCCACTTCGACCCGGCCTCGACGATCCCCACCTTCAACTTCGGGAACCGGAACAGCGCGCCGTGGATCACCCAGGACGCCACCGCATCCTGGATCGGGCGCCACTCGTTGAGGATGGACATCGCGTTCGTCTGGAACGGCAGCATCTCCTGAGCGCCGCCGTCCCACTCGGAGGTGTAGCGGGAGTAACCGCTGTCGCTGGAGTGCATTCCGACGAACACGTCGTACTCGACGCACTTCTGCCAGAACGGGTCGAACTCGGGCAGGGCGAACGACCGCGGCCCGCGGAACCCCGGCACCGGCGCCGGGCGGATCAGGATGGCTCTGGCACCGCGCTTGACCGCCCAGTCCAGCTCCTCGATGGCCTTCTCGACGATGGGCAGGGTAATCACCGGCGTCGTGAAGATGCGGTTCTTGTAGTTGAAGCCCCACACCTCGTGCAGCCACTCGTTGAGCGCGTGGATGATGACGTGGATGGCGACCGGGTCGTCACTCAACCGCTCCTCGATGAGGCTCGCCAGCGTCGGGAACATCAGCGACCGGTCGAGACCCAGCTCGTCCATCTTTTCGAGGCGCGGACCGGGCTCGAAGAAGGCCGGAATCGCGCGCATCGGCTCGCCGAACAGCTCACGCTTGCTCTTGCCGTCGGGGTTTCCGAACTTGAAGTACTCCTCCCAGGCGCCGGGCTTTGCCACCACCGAGAACGTCGGATTGGGGATGTAGTTGCTGATATGGCCCTTCAGCGCGATCTTGGTGCGGCCGTCGATCTCCACGTACTGGACGACGTCCTTGTACTCCTTGGGCAGGTACTTGGTCATCGCCTCCGGCGGCTCATAGAGGTGGTTGTCGGCGTCGAACAGCGGAAACGGGATGTCGACCCGATGCGAAAGTTGCCCCATTGGAATACTCCTTTTCTTCTTCGGAGAATCCTATTCTCATCCCGGGTGGGTGGCAATCCCCTGCCGGCTACTGCAGCAATGTCCTGGCGGACTACTGCCCAATGTTCTGGCGAACGACGAACTTCTGCACCTTCCCACTGGCGGTGCGCGGGAAGTCGTCGGCTTCGTGCAGTTCCTCCGGCCATTTCTGGCGCGCCACCCCCGCCGCCTCGAAGTGCGCGCGGACCTCGTCCAGCGTGGGCATCACCGCGCCGGTCCGCAGTCGCAGCACCGCAGCGGCCCGTTCCCCCAATCGTTCGTCAGGCACGGCCACCACCACGGCTTCGACGACGGCGGGCATGCCGAGGAGCACCTCCTCGACCTCGAGCGCGCTGATGTTCTCGCCGCCGCGGATGATGACGTCGGATATGCGATCGGTGATGGTGAGGTACCCGTCGTCGTCGAGCACTCCGATGTCGCCGGTGCGGTACCAACCGTCCTCGTCGAATGCCCGTGCAGTGAGCTCGTCATCCGTGTAGCCGAGGCACAGATCCGGTCCCCGGCTGAAGATCTCACCATCGGGACCCAGCCGGATCTCCACCCCGGGCCTCGCGTCTCCGTCGGTGAACAGCCGCTTGTCTTCTGGCGCGGAACGGCGCGAACCGGTGATCGACGGGTGTTCGGTGCTGCCGTACGAACGGAACACGAACATGCCCAGGTCCGCCAGCCGCTGGGTAACCGCCGCCGGAACGGTCGAACCCCCGAGGCCGACGGTCGTGAAGTGACGCAGGTGCTCCGGGGTGCAGTTCGGATGGTCCAGCACACTCGTCACGAAGTAGGGCGGCCCACCCCCGATCGAGAGACCGTCGCTTTCGATCAGCTCGAGTACACGTCCTGGATCCCACACGTCACACAAATCGATCGGGGCGCCTTCCAGCACCGGGATCAGGAAGGCGCCGAGCATCCCGATGAAGTGGCCTACCGGGGTGGCCGTCAGCTGTCTGCCACGGTCCGGCGGGTAATTCTCGAGAAGCTGTCGCGTCTCGAAGCCGAGCGTCTGGTGGCTGTGGATGACACCCTTCGGATTGCTTGTCGTGCCCGAGGTGAATGCGATCAGCGCCGGACCGGACGGATCGGCGCGCACGGTTCCGGACATCGGCTCATCGGCGAGCAGTTCGTCGAGGTCATACTCCTCGCGCGAGCGTCCCCCTGCCCTTCGGGCGGGTGGTGCCCCCACGTCGGCGTTCTTGCCGACAAGGGCAACCACCGGCACGTCCGCGCACAGGTCGGGCTGAAACTTCATCCGCCCGAACTCCTCGGCGGTGATGAACACCTTCGGCCGCGCGGTGGACAGGATGTGACCGAGTTCCTTGGGCCCGTAGAAGTGCACGATCGGCACGATCACCGCGCCGAGAAAGGCGGACGCCCAGAACGCCACGGCCGCCTCGACCCAGTTCGGCAATTGGATGGCGACCACGTCGCCGGGCCCGACGCCGCGCGACTGTAGCCCCGCAGCCAGTCGGCGAGCCCGTAGCTCGACATCGCGGAAGGTGCCCGCGAACGGCCGCACGTCGGAGTGCACACGGAACGTCGCATCGGGGTTGGCCAACAGTCCACCGGCTAGTAGGTCGCCCAGGGTCTCGTCTGTCCACCAGCCCTCGGATTCGTACCGCTTGACCAGCTCAGCCGGGATGTTTCGCATTGTCCTCTGTTCTTCGCGCACGCGGCTGATCACCGCTTTCCGCGCAGCTCCACCTTCGGTGGCGATGCTATTCTCCGTGAACGAGAATGCCAATATCGCAGTTGGAGAATGAACATATGGTCGACCTTGAGTTGGACGACGGGCTGGCGGTCATCACCATCGACCGGCCACATGCCCGCAACGCCATCTCCCTCGAGACGATGGATCAGCTGGAAAAGGCCCTCGATGGCATCGAGGATGCGCGCGCTCTGGTCATCACGGGTGCGGGCGACAAGGCGTTCGTCTCCGGAGGCGACCTGAAAGAACTCAGTGCGCTGCGAACCGAGCTCGACGCCTCGGCCATGGCCTGGCGCATGCGGTCGATCTGCGACCGGATCGCCGGCTTTCCCGGTCCGACGATCGCGGCTCTCAACGGTCATGCGTTGGGCGGCGGCGCTGAATTCGCGGTGTCCGCCGATATCCGGATCGCCGCCGATGACATCAAGATCGGCTTCAACCAGGTGGCGCTGGAAATCATGCCTGCATGGGGCGGGGCCGAACGGCTCGTGAAACTGGTGGGCTACAGCAAGGCCCTGCTGTTGGCGGGCAGCGGCACCATCGTCGGTTCCGCGGAGGCTGAGCGGCTCGGGCTGGTGGACCGGGTCATACCGCGGGCGTCGTTCGACACCGGGTGGCGCGATCTCGCCCGCGCACTGGCGAGTCGGCCTGCCGGCGAGATCAAGCGAGTCATGAAGGGCGCGACCACTACGGAAGCCGTCGCTGCCTTTGCCCGACTGTGGGTTTCGGACGAACACTGGGCCGCGGCCGACAAGGTCATGAACCGCGGCAAGTAGGTCGGCCAGGCCCGCGATGTAAACCACCTCGAAGCACCAGCCGACCACGAATCGCTCGGTCGACGGATCTCAGTGCAATCTCGGCACTCGCATCGGGATCGTCTACTGGGGTCCGAGAATCGATCCAGTACAGCCTGTCAACTTACGGCTCATGACGCTAGCCGCCGCCCCCTCCTGACCCTCTTCCTCGCCAGGACGTGCCAGCCGAAAAGGCGGTATTTAGCGCTCCAGTCGGGCCGTTACTTTGCGGACCGAAGAGCGGGTACGAGCAAACACGTGACCAGGCGAAATACCCTCGATCGCCGCCAAATCGACTGGTATAGGTGGAGTTTGAGCCGACTCCACCGCGCCCCGCGCGGCGTAGAACGGGCCATCGTCAGCGGCGCTCCACTCTTTTTGTGCCGACGGCATTTCGCTGCCCGATTCTGCTACCGCATCCAGTTACGATGAGCGCACTTTCAGATCCGATTGCTCAGTCCCAACCCCGGGGTGCCTGTGAAACTGCCCAAGACACTCGCGACCGTCGCGGGGCAACTTGGGTTGGCGCTCCTGAGCCTGCTGCTTGCGGTGCCCACAGTGGCGGACCCGGCGACTTCCCCCGTCGGCCAGCCCACGCAGTGGATCGTCGTCGGCGTGCCCGCCGCAAACGCGACAACAGGAACCCTCACAGCCTTCCAGCGGGTCGGTCAGCAATGGAAGGTCGTCCTGGCACCGACGCCCGCCAAGGTCGGCGAACTCGGCGTCGGTACCCCCGCTGACGGTGTCCACCGCACTCCCGTGGGAACGTTCACGTTCGACCAAGCCTTCGGTCGCCAGCCCAATCCCGGCACCAAAATGCCCTACTTCCAGGCCACCGACCAAGACTGGTGGGACGAGGACGCCGGATCACCCACCTACAACACCCATGTGCGTGGATCCGGCAGTCCCTCGTCAATCGCAGAAAACCTGTACGACTCCGGCCCGGTCTACGACTACGCCGTCAACATCGCCGTAAACCCCCAACGGATCCCGGGACGGGTGGCCGGGATTTTTCTCCACGTGACCGACGGCAATCCCACCTGGGGATGTGTGGCCATCGGCCCCGACGAAATGCGCTCTGTGCTGAACTGGCTCGACCCTTCCGCGTCCCCGCAGATCACCATCGGTGTCGGAACCCCGTCGCTGACCCCATCCGGGTCGTGACCTTGCAACACCGCGGTCGACCCCTCTACGTCGGTGAATAGAAACGTCACCACCCCCGAAGGAGCAGCCGGGTCATGGCATCGCCTCGGCCCACGCCATGTGCCCTTCGAAGCCAAGCGATGTCGCCAGCTCGCGGTAGCGATCGCGGTAGTCCCGGTAGGACGCTTCGTCCCCATGGGCGCGGGCCAGCAGGGCGCGGAGCCGTAGCAGCCAGACGTCACGTATCACCAGCCCCTCGTCACCCTGGGCGGCCGCCAACCTGGCGATCGCGGCCTCGGCTTCGGCCGCGTCACCGTCGGCCCCGCGATCGAGCAGTGTCTCCACAAGAACGCCGGTCGCCGGGACGCAAAGCCCAAACTGTCCTGTAAGGAACAAGTTGTCGACGGCTTCACGCAGTATCGGCAGCGCAGCGTCGCGGTCTCCGCGCCTGGCCCACTCCCTCGCAGTCAACACGTCGACGGTCGGAAGCATGAACACGTAGAGCCGACTGTGCAAGCACATGTCGCGGACCTGCCCGAGCACCTCGAGCCCGCGCTCACGGTCGGCCGGGGAGTCCCGATACACCAGCACGCCGCCCATCACCGCCCGGGCAACGCCCAGCGCGAAATCATCGCCCGATCGCTCGGCGGTCTGCAGCGCCTCCTCGCTCTCGCGCAAAGCCGCGTCGTCGGCCAGCAGCACCCCACTGGGTATCCCGCCCTGATAGGTGTATGTGATGACCATGGCATGCGATAGCGGGTCGGCCTTGCGGGCCATGGCCACCGCCCGGTCGAGATCGTCACGCCACCCCGGAAGGCCCAGCACCGACCGGGTGACGCCGCGCAATGCCAGCGCCATCGCCAACGGCGACCCGAAGACGAAGTTTCCCTTGGTCGGGTCGCCGTCGGCCAGGTCGATGGCGGTCTGCGACCAGCGCAGCGCCTCGGCCATCTCGCCGGCTACAACCTTCATGAAGATCGGCGGGATGGAAAGCCCGACCGTCAAGCTCGGATCACCGATCGACTCGACCAGGATCGCGATTTCGTCGGCCAGCCGCGACGCCTCGCGCACCCGGCCGTGCACCAGGTGCTCGCGCGTCAGCCCGGTCATGCCGATGGCCAGCGACGCCTTGTCCCCTGCTTCTGCGCACAACTGCCGCAACTCCTCAAAGCGGGCACCGGAGATGTCCACGTGGACACGCGAGGCGGTGCCGCACAGCAGGGTTCGCGGCGCGATCCGCATCGACAATCGGTCCGGATCGTCGTCGGGCAGCGCGTCGGCGATCTGACGGGCACGCCCCCAGCCGACCCGCGCGGCGGTGATGTCGCGGTGGGCGGACCACGCTGCCGAGCGCATGTGCCAGGCATACGCCGCACGTGAGTCACCGGCGACCTCCAGATGCTCGGCGATCAGCGCGGCGTTTTCGTCGGCTGATTCGGGCTCGCGGGCTTCGATCGCCGCTGCCAGCCGCCGGTGCAATCGAGCGCGATCGGATTTGAGCTGAGATTCGTAGGCCACGGTGCGAATCAGCGGATGGTGGAACACGTACTCGCGTTGTTGGGTGAACCTGACCTGATCGATGAGTTGCGCGGCCACCAAGTCATCAACGACTGGTTCAATTCCCAGCACGGTCAGCAGGTCAAGGCCGAACCGAGATCCCACCACCGCCGCTGCGCTCAGCGTGCGTTTCGCTTTTGGATCGAGACGATCGATACGCGCGGAGATGGTCGCCTGCAGCGTGGCAGGCACACTCACCTCTCCACCCGGTGTCGTCGACACATACGCGCAGCGCTGGCCACGCAGCACGCCACGCTCGGCCAGGTCGCGCACGATCTCCTCAGCGAAAAACGGATTACCGGCCGCCCTCTCGACGATGGTGTCGCCCAGGCCGCCGACCGAAGGGTCCGGCCCGAGCATGTCGGCCACCAACGCTGCGGTCTCTGAATCGCTCAGCGGTTCAAGGGCAACGGCTTGAGCGCCGTGCACCCGTGCCAGCGCTCCCTCGTACTCGGGTCGGTAGGTGACCAGCACCAGCGAGCGCGTCTGCGGAATCACCGTGAGGAACTCGGCCAACATCGACTCGCTGACCTCGTCAATCCAATGAGCGTCCTCAACGACATAGACCGCCGGGGTCTTGCGGGCCAACGATGCAGCTTTCACCAGTGCCGCCAACCGCCGCCGACGAGCATCTGGATCGATCTTCGGCAGCTCCACAGCGGGATCGGTGATGCCAAGCAAGTCATCAAGTAACAGCAAGTCCTCCGGGTCTGCGTCGGCGATCCGGTCGCGCAATCCATCGCGGGCGAGCCGCGTGTCGAGACCCGCAACTCCGAACGCCACCCGCAAGAGCCGAGCGATGGCGTGAAAGGGAATCTGGCTGGTGTGCGACTCGCAGAAGGTAGTGAACACCTCGACACCACGCGCAGAAGCCATGGCTGAAAGCTCGCGCCCTAGACGGCTTTTCCCAATACCAGGCGGACCGACGACGCCCACCACTGCGCCGTGGCCGTCGATCGCACGGTCCAACAAGCCCTGAACGACAGACATCTCCCACCGCCGCCCGACAAGATTCGACTCGGCACGCCCGACTCCGCGATGCTGGTCTGTCATGCCCAACAGCCGACGGGCCGCCACTGGCTCGTCGGCACCCTTGATCCGAACCGCCTCAGGCTCACTGAGAGCCGCTGCACCATCCACCAGCCGCGCTGTTGACGCACTAAGCATTACCCCACCCGGCGTAGCGACCGACTCCATCCGCTGAGCCATTCCCACCTGCTCACCGATCGTGGTGTAGCCCAACGAAGCCGAGCCGACTTCGCCAGCGATCACCTGACCCGAATTGAGCCCTATGCGGACGGCCAGTTCCACGCCGTCACGATCGCGAACCTGCGCGGCCAACTGTGGGAGTTCGTCCTGGATTTTCAAGGCCGCAAGACACGCCCGCACGGCATGGTCCTCCAACGCCAGAGGCGCGCCGAACACCGCCATGATTCCGTCGCCGGTGAACTTGTCCACCGTCCCGCCGTAGCGCTGCACCACCGAACTCGCGCAATTGACCAGATCGGTCATGATCTCCCGCAGCCGCTCTGCACCGACGGCTGCCGCGATGTCCATCGAGCGCACCACATCGGCGAACAGCACGGTGACCTGCTTGTACTCGGCCGACTGGGTGGCCTGCGTCAGTCGCGTACCGCACTCGCCGCAGAACTTGGCCGCCGTGCTTGACTGCGCGCCGCAGGAACCACAGAACAGCCCCGTCGCGGTCAGTCCACCGCCACCATCCCCGCTGGGGTCCACGTCAGTATCGTTTCACCGCTGGTCAACGATGTCCGTCATATCGCCGTGCTACCTCTGACATGACACTGGTCTACTTCAAGACCACGCGGACAGACCCGGTGGAACACGTCCTGGCCACCAACGCGGCAACGGTCGCCATTGACACCCAGGGCATCGGCATCCATTGGAATGACCGTCTAAGGTGATGCACCGTCGGCGACACGGCGGCCCAGTTCGGGGACGCTAATCTCCGGATGCGGTGCGATCAATCGAGCTCTACTGACTTCTCTGGAGTGATGGGCGCCTAGTGGCCGCGAGTGGTCCGAACCGGGGAGATGACACGTTGCTCACCAAAGCCAAGGTTCCGCCCGCCAAACCTGCCCGAGCCGTCGAACGCTTCCGCCACCACCTCGATCGCCAACGGCTGGTTCCGCCGCCGATCGCGATGATCGAACTGACCCTAGGCCCCGAGAACGCGAATCGGGTCGCTGCCGTCCCAGTTCTGGGCCGCTTCGCGGACGAAGTTGCCCATGCCGGAAGTGATTTCGTTGTCTTCCATGACCTCGATGACCCTGGCCGGACTGTTAGGCGACTCGAGATAGGCGAACCGCGTCCCGACATCCTCGTCACCGAGCCACACAACCGGCCAGCCAGCATCCCGCACCGACGCCATCGTGGCGTCGAAATCGTCAGTCCAGTAAGCCAGTTGGTGGTATCCGGGACCGTTGGCCTGCAGGAACTCGGTGTAGATGCTCGGGGTGTCGCCCTCCTGCTGAATCAGCTCGATCTGCATCTCCCCGCTGTTGGCCAACGCCATCGAGATTGTGACCTCACACGGTTCGCCGCGATACAGCGCGCGGATCGGAATCCCCCGCATGACGAACCACGGGCCGACACCGAGGTCGACCCAGCCGGCGAGCGCTGCATCGAGATCGTCGACGATGTATCCGATCTGACGGATGACGCCGGGCAGGACGGTCATGAGGAACTCGGGTGCACGACGACGCGCGGGGGTCCCTGTCCCTTGCGCACCTGGTCGATGGCCTCGGGGACCTCGTCAAGGCCGATGACCCTGCCGATGCTGGGCGCTGGATCGAGTCGGCCGTCGGCGACCGCATCGAGCGTGCCGTACCAGTCCTGTGGATGCGGTCCACCGCCGAACTGGATGGTCATCCCCTTGTGTGTGGCGTCCGTGCAGTCGATCGTGCCCGCGTCGTACCATCCGCCCGCGCAATACACGCGCGCCATGAACTCGCATGAATCGACGATGCTCTGCAGCAGGCCGTTGCGGCCGACGCATTCGAAGATGACCTGCGGTGTCTGAATACCGTTGCTCCGGAACGTCTCCCGCCAGACGTCGTACGGGTCGCGGTTTGCGGGGTTGACCAGGACGTCGGCTCCGAACTTCTTCGCGTATGCCAACCTGTCGTCGCTGTAATCCGATATGACGATCGGACCGACCCCTCGGGCGGCCAACGCGGCCACCGTCGAGAGCCCGATCGCACCGGCGCCGATGACCAGTGGCAACTCACCGGGCCCGATGCCCGAACAGCGAACGTAGAACTCCCCCACCGCAAATGCGTCGACGACGGCCACCGAGTCGGCAGGCACACCGTCGGGCACCTTGCGCGACATCAGCTCCGAGACGATCATCAGCTCACCGAACGCACCCGGTGCGTCGGGGTCGTGCCCGATCACGCGCGGCTCTTCGCCGGCGCGGATCAGGATCGGCATGCTGGTGACGCGGGTGCCGATCGGGAAGTCATCCGAGCAATCCGGACCGTGACCGACCACCTCGCCGACGAACTCGTGGCCCATGATGGTGTCGCGGTCGGGATCCCAGGAGAACCGGGGCGCCGAGTTCGGATGGTCCATGTAGTGCACGTCGGACGCACAGATCGCCGCACTCAGCGGCTTGATCAGTAATTCGCCGCGCAGGGGCACGGGTTCGGCCGTCTCCCGGACGTCCAGCTTCCCGTCGCGCAGCACCACGGCACGCATCTCAGGACTCCCTTCGGTCGGCGAAATCGGTTGTCGCCGCACTCATCATCTCGACCAGCATGCGCCGATCGATGGTCCACACCTGCGACGCGACCGCCCGGTTGTTCTCACCGACCACGTGGACCGGGCCGTTGCCGATGTTCGCGACGATTTCGCGTGCCACGTCTTCGGAGAGCATCACGCTCTGCGGGTCGTACTCGACACCCATACGCTGCAACGCCGGCGTGAACGTCATACCGAGCGGAGTGCAGCAGACGTCGACACCGTGTTCGCGCAGTTCGGCCCACAGCCCTTCGGCGAAGTTGTGCTGAAACGCCTTCACCGCCGAATAGATCGCCAGAGTCGCCGAACCGGCCACGCACGCCAGCGATGCGACCAGCACGATGCCGCCGCGGCCGCGGTCGCGCATCGCAGGAGCGAAGTGGTCCACCAGGGCAACCGGACCGATGCAGTCGAGCTTGATCTGCTTGAGGGCATGGTCGAACCCGGTGTCCAGGAATGTGGTCGTCCGGTCCGAAGCGCCCGCGTTGTAGATGACCAGCCCGACTTCGAGACCCTTGGTGGCTTCTCCCACCTTCGCCGCGACATCAGGATCGGTCAGGTCTTGCACGAGAGCGCGGACCTCGACCCCGTGGCGCTCACGTATGCCGCCTGCGACCTCGTCGAGCAGTGGTCCGTTGCGCGCGATGAGCACGAGATCGATTCCACGCGTGGCCAGTTCGTCAGCCAGACATGCGCCGATGCCTTCGGATGCGCCCGCGATCACGGCGCAGGGCCCGTACCTGGCGGCGAAGTCTGCTGCGGCGTCCGTCATGAGGCCGACGGCACACCGGCGTGGACGCGCGCGATCCCCGTGGTGCGGCGGGCGATGCGCCAACCCTCGGGTGTCCGAACGAGTTCGTCGTCGTAGTGCCCGAGCGCCTCAATCCAACTGGCGGGATCATCCGGGACCGCCTGGAGTACGGCGTGCACATAGGACCGCGCCGTCGCCCGGTCCCCTTCGACGGTGATCGTGAAGTTCGTCAGTCGGTGATACGTCGGCCCCATGCCGTTGTGCAACTGAGACATCAGATCGGTGATCGCGTCGACGCCCGAATACTGCCCGACTTCGCCGTAGTCCACCTCGACGTCGTCGGTCCAGCAGGTGCGCAAGAGCGCCCAGTCCTTGAAGTCGATTCCGGTGGCGTAGCGAATCAGAACTTCTGCGATCTGCGCTTTGTCGGCGTCCACACCGGCAGGCTAACGATAAGTTAGACTCCGGTCAACTATGAGATCCGTGGGAAAGCGTTGCCAATGACCGAGATAGCGCGAAGCCGGGTTGCTGACCAGGGTCAGCGACGAGCATCGTTCCAACAGGCGCGATCTCACGTGACCAAGCAGGCGCTGGTGCAGTCCGCGATGGCACTCTGGCGCACCAACGGCTACGCCAAGACGACGGTGGCCGATATATGTCGGGCCGCAGGCGTCTCGAAAGCGTTGTTCTACTTCTATTTCCCGCGCAAGGAGGACGTGCTTTTCGAGATCGGCATGCTGTCGACGGATGCCGCGCACGAGAAAGCGCGCGAGGTCATGCGCAAGCCCTACGACGTGAATTCCGTCATCGCCGCGGTTCTCGGCAGCCTCGAATCGACGATGCGCAACAGCACGCCCGAACTCCTCCTCGAGGCGATCCTCGAGGGCTACCGGCAGGCCGCCGCCGGCCACGACCACCTGGAGCGCACCTCGGTGATCTTCGCCGAGGTGTTCGGCAAGGCTCAGAACGACGGCAAGCTGCCCGCCGGTCTCGACGTCGCGCACGTCGCGAACGTCGCACAGTCATTGGTCAGCGAGGGTGCCCGTCAGTGGGCGATGGGCGGGTACGGGGACCGGTGCTACGCGGAGGTCGTCGGGCGTGACATCGCGGCGCTGGTGGCCGGCTACAGCGCCTGAGCGCCAAAGGCTAACTCGGCTGTGCCGATGGACATATGGTGTTGACGTGCGGCGTTGGCGTGGTGATCCCCTCAATCGGGCGACGGACGCGGTCGCGGAACTCGAGCTGCCGCCCGCGGTGTTCAAGACGTGCCCGTGGCAGCCGCGCGAGCTCATCGACACCGGTTTACGGCAATGGCTGAGATGCTGCGCGGCGGCGATGCGCGACGGCCAGGTGATCGGGATGCCGTCGCACGCAGTGGACGAGGCCTGGCACGGGTTCATCCTGTGCACCGCCCGCTACGCAGCGTTCTGCGACTTGGCGTACGGGCGCTTCCTGCACCACCATCCCGAAGGCGGCGCACCCGCGGGCGTGCCCATGGATTCACTCGATGAGCAGCTACGCAGGACGGTCATCGCGTGGTCGATGGTGGCGAAACCGCACGAGCAGTGTGTGCTGTGGAACCTCGACGGTCGTGTCGGGGTGGAGCATCCATGGGGCCTTGACCTTGCCCGGGTCGGGGCGATCGAGGCCGACGTCATGAAGGTCATCGCAAGTGGCCAAAACGGCTGATGGCCGACAAATATTCTCTCTAGACGAGAACGTCATTTCCGATTATGGTCAACGGCGTGTCGACACAGAAAGCCCTCGCACCCGAGATCTCCACCTGGCCCGACGAGAATCCGCAGTTGATCGGCAGTAATTGCGGCGCGTGCGGAGCGACCACCTTCCCCATCCAGCAGCGCTGCCCAAAGTGCAGCGCCGGCGGGATGTCCGACGTGCTGCTCCCCCGCCGAGGCACTCTCGTCGCCTGGACGACTCAGGGCTTTCCGCCCGGCGCCCCCTACAAGGGCCCAACAGGCAAGGACTTTGTTCCATTCGGCGTCGGGCTCGTGCAGCTCGATGATGTGATCCGGGTAGAGGGCCGGCTCACCGAGAACGACCCCGAGAAGCTGGAGTTCGGCATGGAGGTCGAGCTGACGATGGTGCCGTTCACCACCGACGACGAGGGCAACGAGCTCGTGACGTTCGCCTTCGGCCGGGTCTAGAGAGGAAACGAACGCGATGACCACCGCAACAAACGACGTCGCCATCATCGGGGTCGGGCTCCATCCGTTCGGCCGGTTCGACAAGACGGCCATGGAGATGGGCGCCGACGCGATCCAATTCGCACTCACGGACGCGGGGCTCGACTGGAAGGACATCCAGTTCGGCTTCGGCGGCAGCTACGAGGTCTCCAACCCCGATGCCGTGACCCGGCTGGTCGGCCTGACCGGCATCACGTTCACCAACGTCTTCAACGCCTGCGCGACCGCGGCGTCGGCCATCCAGCAGACCGCGGACACGATCCGGCTGGGCAAGTACGACATCGGGATAGCCATCGGCCTCGACAAGCACCCGCGCGGCGCGTTCACCGACGATCCGGCCAAGCTCGCGCTGCCGCAGTGGTACGCCGAGAACGGACAGTTCGTCACCACAAAGTTCTTCGGCATGAAGGCCAACCACTACATCCACAAGCACGGGATCTCGCAGGAGACACTGGCGCGGGTGGCCAACAAGAACTTCCGCAATGGGGCACTCAACCCGAATGCGTTCCGCCGCAAGGAGATCTCCGTCGACGAGATCCTCAACTCGACCGTGCTGAACTACCCGCTCACCCAGTACATGTTCTGCGCACCCGACGAGGGCGCGGCGGCGGTCATCATGTGCCGCGGCGACCTGGCCCACAAATACACTGACAAGCCGGTGTTCGTGCGCGCAAGCGAGATCCGTACGCGCACGTTCGGGGCCTATGAGGTGCACGCGACCTCTGCGCCTCTCGATGAAGATCCCTCACCGACGGTGTACGCGTCACGCGCGGCATACGAGGCGGCCGGGATCGGCCCCGACGACGTCGACATCGCGCAGCTGCAGGACACCGACGCCGGCGCCGAAGTGATCCACATGGCCGAGACGGGACTGTGCGCCGACGGCGAGCAGGAGAAGTTGCTTGCCGACGGCGCCACCGAGATCCACGGCAGCATGCCGATCAACACCGACGGTGGGTTGATCGCCAACGGCGAACCGATCGGCGCGTCCGGATTGCGCCAGGTCCACGAGCTCGTGCGCCAGCTCCGTGGTGAGGCCGGCGACCGCCAGGTACCGGGTGAGCCGAGGGTCGGTCTGGCCCAGGTCTACGGCGCCCCCGGGACTGCTTCGGCGACGATTCTTACGATCTGATGCGGATTGCCATTCGGCTCCCGGTCAGAAAACTACGTTCTAAAATCCGGAAATGATGTTTCCGCGAGCACGGCACACTTCGGGTCGCGCAGCATTGCTCGCGCTCGTGTCAGCAACCACTTTGGCGGTCACCGGCACCATCATCCCGGCCGCGACGGCGGCCGCGCAGGGCGAGCCACCGCCCCGCTGCACAACGTCAAGTACACCGTGTTCGCCGAGGGACCTGCGTTCCTGAATATCTACTACCGCGACGTCGATCCGCCGAACTGGGCCGACTACAGCCACAACCCGTACGTCTTCACTCCCAAGGTCGAGGCCGACGTCGGACCGGATCGGCAGTGGAATCTCGACGTGCAACTGGCGAATCCCGACGACTGGGCGATGGTCGTGGCGGGTGGCGAGCCAGGCTTGTCTCCCAACGTCCACTGCATCCTCGCGGTGGACGGGGTCGTCGTCGCCACCGATCAACGGCCGAAGGGTGCGCTCTGCTCAATTCGCAACTGGTGACGGCTGATTCACGACGCGTCGTCGCCGGGATGCGGCTCACCCTCGAGGCGGCGAATCCATTTCTCGCAGTACGCGAATGTCTCGGCGTGTCCGGTGGTCATGCCCAGCGCGCGTTCCATCACCAGACCCTGCGACACGCTGGTCGCGAAGACCGTCCACACCACGGGCGGCACGTCGCTGGACTCGACCCCGTAGCGCGCAAGCGCGGCGGCGATCGCCTTGTTCTGCTCTTCCCGGAAACGTTCTGCGTAGTAGACGATCTCCGCACGCAGCGCCTTGCGGTGATTGGCCAAGCCCATGAATTCCATCGTCAGTCGGGTGGCCTCAGGCTGCGTGCTGAACCGCCACAGCGACCACAGCGGCTGGGGCGCCGCCAGCGCTGTCGAAAGAACGCTCAGCCCCGCCTCCGCCATGCGGCGGAACACCGCCAGGAAGAGATCCTCCATCGTGCGGAAGTAGTAATGCACGAGCTGGGGCTTGAGGCCGGCCTTCTCGGCCACACGGCGCGAGGTGACCGAGGCGTAGCCCTCCTCGAGAAGCAACTGCTCGGCGGCATCGAGCAGCACGACGCGATTCTTCGCCTCCGGCGCTCCGATCCTTCGCGCCGATGTCATGCCATCACTCCTCGTTCCCCCACATCCGTCGCTGCGACACGCCGATCGTAGTAGCGACGGGCATGGCGATCTTGACCCTGACCTTAACGCCATGCTAAGCAGGTGCTCAGCATATTCGGCTAACCGGCTTGTCCGAGCGGCCGACATCACGCACAGCCACGCGGGTATGTGTCGACTTTGGAAGGCTTAGAGAGACGATGACCACAGATTTCGACTCGGTCGACTACTTCACCGATCCGTCGTTGGTACCCGACCCGCACCCGTACTACGACCACGTACGCGCGAAGGATCCGGTGTGCTGTCCGATCAACAACGGCGTGCTGGCGGTCACCGGCTGGGAAGCCGCCAACTCGGTCTACAAGGACAGCGAGAACTACTCGTCGTGTGTCGCGGTGATGGGCCCGTTCACGCCGATCCCGTTCACGCCGGAGGGCGACGACATCTGTGCACAGCTCGAGGAGCACCGCACCGAGATCATCATGCACGAGCACATGGTGACGATGGATCCACCGCACCACACGGACGCACGGTCCGTTCTTTCGCGGCTGCTGACACCCAAGCGGCTCAAGGAGAATGAGGACTTCATGTGGAAGTTGGCCGATCGCCACATCGACGAGTTCATTGCCGCGGGCCACTGCGAGTTCCTCAATGCGTACGCCAAGCCGTTCTCGCTGTTGGTGGTCGCCGACCTGCTCGGTGTGCCCGAGGAGGACCACGAGGATTTCCGCCAAGCATTCGGGGCCCAGTCGGAGGGTACGAACATCGGTGGTCTCGACCACGAGGTGATCGCCGTCAACCCGTTGGCGTGGGCGGACGAGAAGTTCTCCCAGTACATCGAGGAGCGCCGCGAGAACCCGCGCGACGACGTCCTGACCTCGATCGCGACCGCCAAGTACCCGGACGGCTCGACACCCGAGGTGGTCGACGTCGTGCGTACCGCGACGTTCCTGTTCGCCGCGGGCCAGGAGACGACGGCGAAGCTGCTCGGCGCGGCGATGCGGGTGCTGAGCGACCGGCCCGACATCCAGCAGCAGCTGCGCGACGACCGCAGCCTCATCCCGGTGTTCGTCGAGGAATGCCTGCGGATGGACAGCCCGGTGAAGAGCGTGTTCCGGATGGCCCGCAAGACAACAACACTCGGCGATACCCCGGTGCCTGCAGGCACCACGGTGATGGTCAGCCCCGGCGCAGCGAACCGCGACCCCAAGCGGTTCGAGAACCCGCACGACTTCTCGCTGAACCGCAAGAACGTTCGCGAACACATCGCGTTCAGCCGCGGCATCCACTCGTGCCCGGGCGCGCCGCTGGCACGCGTGGAGGGCAGGGTCTCGATCGAGCGCATTCTCGACCGGATGGCCGACATCACGGTGAGCGAGGAGAAGCACGGACCGATCGATGCACGTCGCTATGAGTACGAGCCGACGTTCATCCTGCGGGGTCTGACCGAGATCAACATCGAGTTCAAGCCAGTGGGGTAGTGGCTGGCCGGCGGCCTACTGGTCGCCGCGCTCCCACCTCGGGAAGCCGTCCTCTCGGGTGACACACGAGAGGAACAGGCCGTCGGGCGCCTGGGCGACCTCGCCGTCGTAGCCGGCGCAGTCGCTCATGTAGTCCTTGATTCCGCGCATTTCCGGAGAGCGGAACCAGCGCGGTTCGTACCGCCTCGGCGATCCGCAGAACACCAGCCGTCCCCACGACGTCACGCCGAACGCGTAGTACGTGAAGTTGTCACAGTAGGAGCCCAGCACGATGCCCGGTTGGATGCCCGGTACACAGGTGGGCTCGTTGCATTGGGTCGGCCCGGCCGACGCCGTAGGCGACGCGATGATCGACCCTGCGGTCATGATGGCAGCAAGCACTGCGACGGTGGATCGCACCCGCTTATTCTCACATGGGAGGGAATCAAATTCTCGCTTTCGAAGAGGATCGCTACCGGCCGAGATAGGCTCTGGAGTCATGCGTGGACACACGATCGCCGCAGTCGCAGTAGCGGCCATAACCGTGGCCGCGAGCCTGAACGCCGGGGCCCCAACGGCATACGCGTCGAACTTCGGTAACGAACTCAACGGCACCTATCGCGTGACGACGAACGGCGAGTTCGCCAAGGTCAACGAAGTGTTCAAGGACGTGCCGACGATCGTCGAGACGTGGACGCTGTCTTCGAGCTGTGTCAGCCCGATCGAATGCGAAGGCACGGCGGCCAGTTCCGCGGGCTGGACCGCGCGGTTGTGGTACGGCTACCCGAACACGTACTGGGTTGTCGATCGTGACATTCCCGATTGGCAGTTCTGCCCCGACGGCCTGGTAGCCCCCGGGGAGCAGAGATTCCAGTTCTGGGGGTTTGCTCCGATTTCCGGCGAACGCGATATGAAGATCACGAATTTCATGGTCGGCCGTCAACGGACCAACAGCCCCAGCGGCTCGTGCGGTACAAACCAGCCGCTCGTCATCGAGACACCGCTGAAGCTAGAGCAGCTGTCCTGATACCGACCTCTCGGTCAGACCGGGAGTAGGTCCTTCCACGACTTCGGCTGGTGCCCGGCAGCGACGTTCGTCAGCGTCTGCACCTGCCCGTCGGGCGTCACGTACTGCCCGGTGCTCGGGTCGTAGGGCACCGCGGCAACGGACGGTCCGCCGGATTCGTTCCCGCTGAAGGCACTTGGCGCTGCAGGCACGCCACCGCCATGTGGCACCTCGGTAGGCGGAGCTTCAACCGGCGGCATGGCGGGGTCTGCTGCCGGTGCGACGGCAGGCACCCGTTCGCCGGGCGCGAGTGGCACGCCGTTGAGTGAGTTCCCCGGGGGCGGCGGCGGCGCCGGCGGTGCTGCCGGGGCAGGCGTGATCGGGGCGGTCAGCGGATTGGGCGGCCCGGGTGGCGACAGAGGTGTCCCCTCGATCGGCGGGCGCGGCCCGCCCGGAGGCGTTCCCGATGGCACCGCGCCCGGCGGCAGGGGTGTGCCCTCGAGCTGTGCGAAGATCCGTTCCCGGAAGTCGACGCGGTCATCGACGGGGAATCCCTGCGCGACGATGTTCGGATCGAAGGGTTGCGGGCCGAAGGTGTGCTGAATAAGGGAAGTCGGCTTGTAGCCCTTCGGGTCGTTGCACAACTCCACGGTCGGGGCCCGCTTACCGGGATGCCCCATGCACGGGTAGTTACGGGCGCCGCGCACCCCGATCGGGGAATCCTGCGGCAGCTTGCAGTACAGATCATCGGGTGTATCGATGACGGTGGTGTCGGCGGGTGAACGCCATTGCGACGGCGGCAGGAAGCCGACGGTGCACGGCACGGGGTCAGAGATGGTCAGCGCGAAGTCGCTGATAGCCAGGCCGGTGGGGTTGTTCTTCCCGAGACCGAAGGCCTGCTGAGCCGATAGAGCGTTGGGGAAGACGACCAGGAGCTGTTCGAGCGACGGGTTGTAGGTGACCAGGATCTGCCCCAGCGTGGTGAGGTTCGCCAGAAGCACAGGCAGCGTCGGCTTGATCTGATTCAGCAGCCCCGAAACCTCCTGCGCGAAGCCCGGTCCGCGTTCCAGCAGTGCCCGTATCTGGGGATCGTTCTGCGCGAGTTGAGCGGTGACCCCCTCAAGGCTGCGCGCCCACGTCCGGATGGAGTCGGCGGTCTCGGCCTGCGAATCCAGCAGCGGCCCACTGTCATCGATCAGACCGCGCGACTGGTCGGACACGCTGTTGAGTTGCTCGGTCAGCGTCGAGCCGGAGTCGATGAGCGAGCCGAAGTCGGGCCCCGCGCCGTTGAACGCCTTGAACGTCTCGTCGAGTAGATCGGAGATCCTGTCGCCGGGAATGCTGTCCACCAGCTTGCTCACCTGATCCAGCATCGGGCCGACCTGCTGCGGGATCGTGGTGTTGGACATGGCGATTCGCGAGCCGTCCTGCAGGTACGGTCCGGAGTCGGTGCGCGGCCGCAGATCGACGTACTGCTCGCCGATCGCCGACACGCTGAGCACGTTGGCTTCGAGATCCGCGGGGATCTTCGGCGACGTGTTGAGCGACAGCACCGCTTCGGCGCCGTTGTCGGTGAGCTCCACCGACTTCACTTTGCCGATCTGCACGCCCCGGTAGGTCACGTTGGAATAGCGATAAAGACCGCCTGCGGCAGGCATTTCCAGCGTGACGGTCAGGCGGCCGACGTTGAGCAGCGTGGGCACCTGCATGTAGGCGAACAGCATCACCGCCACACCGATGATCGATGCGATGGTGAAGATGATCAGCTGGTTGCGGACGAAGCGGGTCAGCATCAGCCACCACCTCCCGCCGGCGGTGCCGGCAATTCAGCTCCCGCCGGCGGTGCCGGCAATTCAGCCCGGCGGTGCCCCAGGAGCCTCCGCCGGGAGCTGGGGCTGCGGCGAAGACGAAGCCTCGGCAGCGTACGGGCCGGCGAAGATCTGCGATTGCTGCAGCACCGGCGCAGGTCCGAACTGCGGTCTGGCCGGCGGCGGCGGAACCATCGGCAGCACCGGCCCGAAGATCTGCGACGTCAGCTGGCCTGGTGCTGCCTCGGGTGCGGGTGGAGCGCCAGTCGGCGGCGGCGCAACGCCGACCATGATCGGGTCGTACGCGTAGTTCATGAAATAGGGGTCGCCCGGTGCCGGGATGAGCTTGGCGTCTTCGTCGCCCCAGCGGGTCCCGAGAAGCATCGTGCGTTTGAGTCGCGGGTAGGTCAGGTCGAATGTGGCGAGCAGGTTGATGTAGTCGCCCTTGGAGATTTTGTCCGCGAAGGCTGGGCCATAGGGGAAGGCCGTCGCGAAGATGAGCGCCTGGCTGAGGTCGGGGCCGATGTCGGCCAGCGACTTGAGCGCCGGCTCTAGGCCCTGCAGGTTCTTGACCAGATCGTCCCCGCTGTCGTTGACCAGCTGGGTGGCGGTGTCGCTGAAGGTACCGAGCCTCGACAGTGCGGTGGTCAGATTGGGCCGTTCCTTGATGAGCACGTCGATCGCGGGCGGAATGTCCTTGAGCGCCCGGTCGATCACGTCACGTTGATTCGCGAACGTACCGGCCACGCGATTCAACTGCTTGATGGACTCGATGATGTTGTCGCGCTGGGCATCCAGCGTCCCCACGAAATCGTCGAGCCGAGTCAGCAGCTCGCGGATCTCTGGCTCGCGTCCCGATACCGCGGCGCTGAAGTTGTGGATGACGTCGCCGATCTGGCCCAGCCCGCCCGCGTTGACGATGGTCGACAGCGACGACAGCGTCTGCTCGGTGGTGGGATAGGTCGACGACTGGTTCAAGCCGAGGGTGGCACCGGGTTGCAGACGACCGCTCGGCGCTTCGCCCAGCGGCGGGTTCAGCGCCAGATGCATCGAACCCAGCAGGCTGGTCTGCCCCACGGACGCTACGGCGTTCGCCGGTATCACGACGTCGGGTTTGATCGACACCTCGACGTTCGCGTGCCAGGCGTCGACCGTCATCTTCCCGACGCTGCCGACGACGACATCGTCGATCAAGACCGGCGAATTCGACTCCAGCGTAGCGACATTCGGGACTTCGACGGTGTAGGTCACCGCGTCGGGCCCGCGACCGACCGCACCGGGCAGCGGCAGCGAGTTCAGCCCCTGGTAGGCGCAGCCCGTCATCGTCAGAGCGAGGCAGCACCCCGACACAACCAGTGCCTTCACGCGATTCCGGCGGATCATGACGGCGGCATCCCTTCCGCAGGCAACAGCGGCCCTGGTGGCGGCGCGGCAGGCGCCGGGGTCGGCGGAAGCAGCATGTCCTGAACCGACGGCGCGGGACCCGGGCCCTGAGGATGTTGGGCGGTCCCGGGATCGGTGCGCGCGGGAAGAGCGCGGGCGACGGCGTCGCAGCCACTTCGTCGTGCCCGTACAGGCCTGGCGGCATGGCAGGCAGGCCGGCGCCGCCGTAACCGGGGGGCGGTGGCACATCTCCGATGCCGGTGTAGGCCGAGACCGCTGGCGGCGGCTCGGGCGGATCGCCCGGCCCCGCACCTCCCGGCGCGAGCTTCGGATCGGTGTAGATGATGTCTTCCGGCTTGGGCGTGGGCCGCAGGTAGGGGTTGATCGGCAACGGCAGGTTGTTGAAGTTGAGCAGTCTCAGCGCGGGCCCGAGGTACTGCTCGCAGAGCTTCGCCGTCTCGGGTGCAGTGGTGTTGGCGACGCCCCCGATCATGCCGCACACGAACCACACCGGGTTGGCGAAGTTGACGAACGAGAACGCCCCGGTCACACCGCCGGACGGCGGGTAGTAGATGTTCTGGTAGTTGGCGATCGCGTTCGGCGCCACGTGCAGGACGTTCTCCAGCGGCAGCCGATTGTCAACGAGGTTCTGAGTGACGGAGGCCAGGCTTCTGATCTGCTCGGAGGTCTGTTCGCGGCTGCCTGCGACGAAGCGCTGCACCTCGCCGATCGCGACCGAGAGGTCCGACAGCGCCGCGTCCAGGTCGGACCTGCTGTTGTCCACCACGCTGGTCAGACTGGCCAACCGGTTCTGGAACATGACGATCTGCTGCTTGCTGTCGCGCAGCGCGCTGACGAAGATCTGCAGGTTCTTGATGATGTCGACGATGTTGCCGCTGCCTTCGGCAAAAATCCTTGCGACACCGGACAATTCGGCCAGCGTCGACCGAAGCTTGTCGCCGTTGCCGTCCAGCGCGTTGGCCGCGCTGTCGATGAACCTGCCGATGGAGGTGTCCGTGACTGCGCCTTCCGAGCCGGGTTTGGGGCCCAATTCGGTTGCCAGGCGCATCAATTGGGTCTTGACCTCATCCCACTCCACTGGTACTGCGGTTCGGTCGCTGGGGATCACCGCGCCGTCACCCATCTTCGGTCCGTCGCCCTGCCGGTATGCCGGCGTGAGCTGCACATAGCGCGCCGCGATCAGGTTCTGCGCGACGATCACGGCTTTGGCACCGGCAGGCACCGGATACGTCGCGGTCGACCTTGAGGACCAGCTTGGTCTGCGTGCCCTCGGGTTCGATGCTCTCGATCGTGCCGACCTCGATGCCGGACACCCGCACCTCGTCGCCGGGATAGATGGCCGTCGCCGTCGGAAAGTATGCGGTGATGGTCTTGGGTCCGAAGAAAATCTGACGCACCAAGAACGCCGCCCCGGCCAGCAGCACGACGGCCAGCAGCACGGCGACCCAGGTCGCCAGGCGCTTACGGGTTGCCATCATCGGGAAGGTCTCCTGGTTGTGGGATCCCGTTGACAGGGAATGGAAGTTCCGCGCGTGGTCCGGCCGTGTCCGGCGGTTGCCCGGCGTTCACACCTCGCCTGAACCCGAACGCATAGTCCAGGAACGGCTGCAGCAGCTGCGCCGGTTGGATGTTGGGGACGAGCGCGTTGTAGTACGCGCCGTTGGCCACGATCTCGCCCTGCGTCACCTCGTACTTACGCAGCCCGCGCAATGCCTTGCCGATGTTGTCACGGTTTTTTTCCAGCATGTGGTTGACCGCGTTCAACTTCTCCAGCGCCGGCGCGAGTTCCTTTTCGTTCTCGGCGACGAGTCCGGTCAGATTCCGCGAGAGGGACGACGTATTGGCAAGCAGGCCGACGATCGCCTGACGCCGGTCATTGAGCACGCCGAGGAGGTCGTTGGCGTTGAGAATCAACGCGTTGACCTGCTGGCTGCGTTCGGACAGGATTCCGGTCACATCGCCCGCGGTTTTCAGCAACTCGGCCAAGCTGTCGTTGCGGCCGTTGAGCGACTTCGACACCCGCGACAGGCCGTCGAACGTCGGCCCCAATTGCGGAGCGACCTGGTCGAGCGTCTCGGCCAACGTATCCAACGACTGGTTGAGGGTGTCGGTTTCGGTGTCCGCCGTATTAGCGGTCAGCTCACTGACCGCCTCGGTCAACGAATACGGTGACGATGTCCGGGAGGTCGGGATGACCTGGCCCGGTGACAACGTGCCGCTGCCTTCCGATTCCAGCGCCAGCACACGCTCGCCGAGCAGGGTGCCGGTGCGGATGTGGGCAGTGGTGTCGGAGCCGAGCGCGTACTTACCGTTGATCGTGAAACCGACCAGCGCATCGCCGTTGTCGAGTCCGACTGACGAGACCGAGCCCACTTTGATTCCGGCGACAGTCACGTCATTGCCGACGACCAGGCCGCCGCCCTCGGTGAACAGCGCTTGATAACGCAGGGACGTGGCCCAGGACACCAAGCGTTCCGGCTGCAGCCCGACGGCGATCACGAGGATGATCAGGACCACACCAATGAAGCCCGCCTTGATGAGACTGGATCCGCGGTACTTGTTCATTCGTCCCGACACCTCCCCGTCTCTTGCCTGATCCAGGGGAACTGGACGGTGCGGCCTTCGAGATCGCTGGCGCGGAAGGCGATTCCGCAGATGTAGTACGGGAAGAACGCGCCGTAGGAGCCCACCCGCGCCAGCTTTCGGTAGATGTCAGGCAGTCGCTGAAGCGTGGCGTCGAAGGTGGCTTTGTCGGCATCCAGATATTCTGCGAGCCGCTTCACCTGGTCGACGGTGCCGTCCAGCGGTGGCCGTGCCCTACTGAGCAGGTCGGTTAGAGAGGCCGTTCCGTTGTCGAGCGACGTGATGGCTTCCCCGATCGGGTCGCGGTCCTCCGAGAGGCCGCGCACCAGTTGTTCGAGCTTGTCGATCGCCCCGGTGAACTGGTCGCCGTCGTCGGAGAGCGTTTTCAGGGTTGTCTTGAGATCGTCGATGAGTTTCTCGATCACCTGGTTGTTGTCCGCCAACGCATTCGAGAACGACGAGGTCTTGGACAACAGCGATTCGATGGTGCCGCCCTGGCCTTGCAATATCTGCAGCAGCGATGCCGAGAGGGCGTTCACGTCCTGCGGGTTGAGCCCTTGGATGACCGGCTTCAGCCCGCCGAGCAGCAGGTCGAGGTCGAGCGCGGGTGCCGTGCGGTCGATGGGTATCTGAGCGCCTGCCGGAAGGATCTTCGTCGATCCGGGTGCGTCGACGAGTTCGAGGTAGCGGTCGCCCACCAGGTTCAGATATTTGATCTGAGCTTTGGTGCCGTCGGTAAGCACGATGTCTTTCCCGGCGTCGAACTTCACCTCTACATCGCGATCGTCCTGCAGGGACACCTCCTGCACGGTGCCCACCCGGATGCCGGCGACGCGCACCGTGTCTCCCGTTTCCAGCCGCGATGCGTCCTTGAAGACCGCGGAGTAGTCGTTGACCGAACCCGTTCTCACTTCGGCGAATGTGGCGAAGACGAAGGCGGTCAACAGGAGCATGATGATCCCGAAGATGCCGAATTTGATGAGTGTTCCCCGCATCCCCGTCACCCCGGCATTCCGGTCATCGCGCTATTCCGCGGCGGTCCCCCGATTGGCCCGAACAGCCACTGTTTGAGCCCGTCGGAGTTGAGGAGCATGCCCTGGTTGCCGTACTTGAACGGGTTGGACCCCGTGTCGGCCATAATGAACGGCGGCCGGAACTCCGCTGGCACGTTGGGCAGGCCCAACTCCTGGCAGAACGACCGCCCTCCGGTAGTGGCCGCGACCTTGGGCAGGTCCTCAGGCCAGCGGTAGCGCTCGACGCCCAGCGTGATGCTCGCGTTGAACAGGATGTGCGAGTACTGATTTATGCCTTTCACGAACGGGACGAGACCGCCGATGGTGCAACCCAGCATCTCGTGGTACCGCCCGAGCAGGCTCGTGGTCGGCAAGAGCACGCGTAGCACGTCGGACAGCGCCTGCCGGTTGCCGCCGATCACATCGTTGCCGATGTCGGCCAAACCGATTGAGCTGACGAGGAATTCGTCGAGATTCTGTTCTTCGTCGACGATCGAGTTGCTCAGCCGGATGGCATTGCCGGCGGTGGAGATGAGGTCGGGCGCCGCATCGCCGTAGGCGGAGGCCGTCGGAACAAAGGCTTCGATGTCGTGGGTGAGGTTCGGCAGGCTCGGATTGATCTTCGCCAGAAACGCGTTGAAGTCCGACAGAGTACGGCCGATCTTGTCGCCGCGACCGTTGAAGGCCGTAGCAACCGCGCCCAGGGTCTCGTTGAGTTTCGCCGGGTCGATCTTGTCCAGAACTGTGACGAGCTGCTGGAAGACGGTGTTGACCTCGGTGGTGACGTGTTGGCCCTCGATCACCTGCCCCGAGCGCAGTTCCTGCGGAGACGGGTCCTTGGGCGCGACAAGCTCGACGTACTTGGCACCGAACACCGTCGACGACGTGATGTCCACCCCGACGTTGGAGGGAATCAGGTGCAGCTGCGTCGGGTTCATGTCCAGCTTGAGGACGGCCTTGCCGTCGGGCTGCGCCGCGATCGAGGCGACCCTGCCGACTTCGACGCCTCGCATCTTCACCTTGGCGTCGGGGTTCATCACCAGGCCTGCGCGATCCGAGACCACCGTCACCGGAACGGTTTCGGTGAAGCTGCCCCGGAAGAGGCCGATCGTCACCGCGATGACGGCGATGATAGCCACGACCGCGGCCAGGCCGGTCAGTGCTCGCGCAGTGGTTGAGTTCATGGCTGTCTGTCGCTTATCCGGAGAGGTTGAAGTTGCCGTTGGCGCCGTAGACGGCGAGGGAGACCAGCAGGGTCACCGAAACGACGACGATCAGGCTGGTGCGCACCGCGTTGCCCACCGCGACACCCACACCCGAGGGCCCACCGCTGGCGAAAAAGCCGAAGTAGGTGTGGATCAACAGGATGGTGATCGCCATCAGCGACCGCTTGCAGGAACGACCACAACAAGTCGATCGGGTTGAGGAACGTGTCGAAGTAGTGGTCATACAGCCCACCGGACTGACCGAACAGCACCACCGTCGTGAACTGGCTGGCGACGAAGCTCAGGATCACCGCGATCGAGTACAGCGGGGTGATCGCGATCATGCCGGCGACGATGCGCGTGCTCACCAGGTACTCCACCGGTCGGATCGCCATCGCCTCCAGCGCGTCGATCTCCTCGTTGATCCGCATCGCTCCCAACTGCGCGGTGACACCCGCGCCGAAGGTGGCCGCCAACCCGATGCCGGCCACCACCGGTGCGGCGATGCGCACGTTGATGAAGGCCGACAGAAATCCGGTCAAGGCTTCGATGCCGATGTTGCCCAGTGATGAGTAGCCCTGCACCGCCAGCGTGCCGCCGGCGGCCAGCGTCAGGAATCCCACGATCACGACGGTGCCGCCGATCATCGCCAATGTCCCTGCACCCATGGAGATCTCGGCGATCAGACGCACGACCTCCTTGCGAAAGTGAACGAACGCGTGCGGAATCCCGCCGAGCGCCTTCAGATAGAACAGCACGTGGTCGCCGATGCCGCCCAACCACGCCACCGGGCGGCGCGCGCCGGCCGCGAACCGCGGATAGGTCGACTTGAGGACCGTCGTTGTGCCCATGGCGCTATCCCGTCGTCATCCGGATGCCGATGGCCGTGACGAGCACGTTGATCACGAACAACGCCATGAACGCATAGACCACCGTCTCGTTGACCGCATTACCCACCGCCTTGGCGCCGCCACCGGTGATGCTCAACCCCCGGTAACACGCGACCAGCCCGGCGATCAAACCGAACAGGGCGGCCTTCACACAGGAGATGATGACCTCAGGCACCCCGGTCAACAGCGTGATACCGGCGGCGAACGCACCCGGATTCACGTCCTGGATGAACACCGAGAACACGTAGCCGCCCAGGATTCCGATCACCACCACAAAGCTGTTGAGCAGCAACGCGACCAAACCTGAGGCCAACATCCGCGGCGTCACCAAACGCTGCACCGGATTGATCCCGAGCACCTCCATCGCGTCGATCTCCTCGCGGATGGTCCGTGACCCCAGATCCGCACAGATGGCCGTCGAACCCGCGCCTGCCACGATCAACACCGTCACGAGTGGGCCCACCTGCGTCACCGCGCCGAACGCCGCACCCGCCCCGGACAAGTCCGCGGCCCCCAGCTCGCGCAACAGGATGTTGAGCGTGAAGCTGATCAGCACCGTGAATGGGATCGCGACCAACAGCGTCGGCGCCAACGCCACCCGGGCGATGAACCAGCACTGCTCCAAGAACTCCCGCCACTGGAAAGGCCGACGAAACACGAACCGCACCGCATCCGCCGACATCGCGAACAACCCACCGACAGCCTGCATCGGACCCGACAAACTACTGATCGGCGGCAACCCTGCCGACCACCGCTCAGGCCCACTACCTCGCGACATGGACAGCTCCTTCGAGGCTGGTCACTGCCGACACAGCAGCGGGCCCACCGAATTTGTGCGCCAAGCCAATCCGTGCTCCGTCCACTTGTTTGACCGCCTCGCCGCGAAGCTGCGCGAAGAGCTCTACGCACTGCGCGACGCCGGTCGCGCCGGGTGGATGACCCTTGACTTTCAAAGCCCCTCTAGGTTGCACGCGCAAACCCCCGCCGATCGTCGTCACGGATGCTTCGACGAGTTTGTGGCCCCCGAACCGCTCGGCGAATCCGTGATCTTCATAGCTGATCAACTCGGTGCCCGTGAAGAAATCGTGAACTTCTTCCACATCGACGTGCGATAGGTGCGGCTTGGGTTGATGCATTGTCGAATCCAGACCGTTGCCGACACCGCTCATCCCGACCTGGCGGGCTGGGACGCGGTCGACCCCGCCTTCCATGGCGAGGGTGATCACGTCGTCGTCACCTGCCATCCGCGCATGGGGTGTACCCCGGCACGGCAGGTAGGTGCCGATCGAAGCGACATAGGGCATTGGGCTGTGTCCCTGGCCTCTCTGATCTAAGTGACGGCGCCGGCCGTCTTGAGTTCGATGATGCGGTCCCAATCCAATCCAAGCTCTAGCAATATTTCGTCAGTTTGCTCCGCAAATCCTGGCGCGGGTCCGGTTTGGGGAGCACTGACATCGAACTGCACCGGGTTCGCGACCAGTTCGAGTTCACCGGCGGTCACCAGATACTCGTTCGCCCGGATCTGCTTGTCCTCGACGGCCTGCAGGGTGTCCTGTACCGGCGCCCACGGCCCGAGCAGCGTCGCGAATCGTTCGCTCCACTCGGCCAGCGGTCGTTTGCTCATCGCTTCCTTGAGGATCTCCGCGGCAGCCTCGGTGTTCTCGGCGATGGACTCCGCGGTCGCGAACCGCGGATCGTCGGCGAGGTCGTCCAGGTCCATGTGCCTGCAGACGTCCGCCCAGAACTTGGTGGGCTGCATCATCACAAAGGAGATGTAGCGGTCGTCGGCCGTCGCGTACAGGCCGACCAGCGGGTTGATCGGCGATCCGTGCACACCCGGCGGGAAGGCCTCCATCCGCTGATTGAGGTGCTTCGTCAACGCCACCGTGTGCCCGAGCGACCACAGACCGCTGCCCAGCAGCGAGACGTCGACCACTGACGGCTCGCCGGTACGTTCGCGTTTCAGCAGCGCCGCGGCGATGCCACCGGCGAGGTTGGTGCCCGAGATGGTGTCCCCGTACGCCGGCCCGGGTGGGCCCACCATGCCGGGTGTTCCCGGCGGGGTGATCGTGGCCGCCGTGCCTGCGCGGCACCAGAAGGCGGTCATGTCGTAACCGCCCTTGACCGATTCCTCGCCGCGTGGGCCGAGCGCACTACCCCGGGCGTAGATGATCTTCGGATTCACGGCGCGGACGTCGTCCACGTCGATGCCGAACTTCTGCCGGTGGCCGGGCAGGAAGCTGGTCAGGAACACGTCGGCGCGCCTGGCCAGTTCCAGCAAGACCTCTTTGCCTTCGGAAACCGACATGTCCAGGCCGATGCTGCGCTTGCCGCGGTTCGCGTGCTCGATGTTGGGGTTGGGGTCACCTTCGACCCGCAGGAGTCCGGTCTGGCGCAACCCGCGCTGCGGATCACCGGTCACCGCGTGCTCGACCTTGATGACGTCGGCGCCCCATTCGCGCAGCACGGCACCGGCCGACGGCACGAACCCGTACATCGCGACCTCGAGGACGCGAATGCCGTCAAGGGGCCGGCTCATGAACCCGGCTCCGAAACAACCACAGCGATCGTCTTCGATTCCAGGAACTCTTCGAGCCCGGCGGTGCCCATCTCGCGTCCGATACCGGACTGCTTGTATCCGCCGAACGGGCTGTCCGGGTTGAAGTACATGCCGCCGTTGATGGAGAACGTGCCCGTCCTGATGCGGCGGGCGACCGCCAGCGCGCGATCCTCGCTGCCGAACACCGCGCCGGACAACCCGTAAATGGAGTTGTTCGCGATCCGCACCGCGTCGTCATCGTCGTCGTAGGCGATGACGACGAGCACCGGACCGAAGACCTCTTCCTGGGCGATCTCGCTGTCGGGGTCCACGTCGGTGAGCAGCGTCGGGGTATAGAAGTAGCCGGGGTCGACTTTCTCGCCGCCGGTGACCAGCGTGGCGCCGGCGTCGACAGCGCGCTTGACCATGCCGTCGACCTTGTCGCGCTGTTTCTCACTGATCAGCGGGCCCATATAGGTGCCTGCGTCGGCAGGGTTGCCGTAGCGCACCAGGCCGAAATTGTTCTTGATCATCTCGACGATCTCGTCGTGGTGCGTCTTCGGCACCAGCAGCCGCGACGTCAGCGCACAGCCCTGACCGGCGTGGGTGACCATGCTGAACGCACTGAACAGCGCCGCCATGTTGAAGTCGGCGTCGTCGAGCACGATCGCCGCGGACTTGCCGCCCAGTTCGAGGAAGACCTTCTTGAGAGTCTCGCTGGCCGCCGCCATGATGCGCCTGCCGGTCGGCGTGGAACCGGTGAAGGTGACCAGGTCGACGTCCGGGCTGGTGGTCAGGACGGCCCCGACCTCGGGGTCCGCCCCACTGAGCACATTGACGACGCCGGCCGGGATGTCGGTGTGGTCGGCGATCAGCTCGCCCAGCGCCAGGGTGATCAGTGGGGTGTCGGGCGCGGATTTGAGAACCACCGTGCAGCCGGCGGCCAGCGCAGGAGCCAGCTTGGCCAGCGCCAGCTGGTTCGGATAGTTGTAGGCGATGATCGCGGCGACCACGCCGCCGGCTTCCTTTTCCACCCAGCGGTGGTGCTGCATGCCGCGGCTCTCGATGTTGCCGAGGTCTTCGGTCATCGGATAGGTCTTCAGCAGCTCGCCGTAGTAGCGGACGATCTCGATCGGTGCGTCGAGTTGCGCGCCCTGGCACAGCGCCTCCGTCGCACCGACTTCGGCGATGGTCAGCGCGGCGAGTTCGGGGCGGTGATCCACCAGCGCCCGGTGCAACTGCTCGAGGCAGCGGATTCGCAGTTCGGTGTTCGTCGACCAGTCGGTCTCGTCGAATGCGCGCCGCGCGGCGGCGACCGCCGCTTCGGCGTCGGCGACCGTCGCGTCCGGCGCATGGCCCAACACCTCGCCGGTGGCGGGGTTGATAGAAGGAAACGTCCGCGTCGTCTCGAGTAGCTTCCCGTCGATCAGCAGACGCCGCTCGACACCGGGCTCGGCGGTATCGGTAGCGGTCTCGTCACCCGAGATAGTCGCCGTTTCCTGCATCATCCTCCTCAGCGCACAGACCTATGTGATGGAAACTTCATTCTCATCACCGGCGAATCATACATTCGTGGCAAGAGAACTCAAGGAAATGGCCAGAACTCCCGCTGCCTGCAGTTAACGGTGCGACAATCGCCGACGAAACGTCTCACCAGTGCGAATCGGGCATCCATCTTGTCTTGCGTGATTGCAACTCACGAGAGTACGGTTCTCATAATCGGAAGGACGATTCTTAATGCATGACCGCCAGGGGTGGCTCTTGCCTGACCGCCAGGGGTGGCGGTCGGTGAAGACCGCCGTCGTGACCGGAGGTGGCTCCGGCATCGGGCAGGCCGTCGTACACCGGTTGCGCGCCGACGGCATGAATGTCGCGATTTTGGACCTCAATCCGTCGGACGCCGACCACTCCTACGTGGCCGATGTCACCGACCGGGCACAGGTCGACGTCGCCCTCGATGCCGTTCGCGCCAAGCTCGGGCCGGTGACTGTTCTGGTGAACGCCGCCGGGCTGGAGAAGTTCAAGCGCTTCACCGACATCTCGTTCGAGGACTGGCAGCGGGTCATCGACGTCAACCTCAACGGCGTTTTCCACTGCGTTCAGGCGGTACTGCCCGACATGGTCGAGGCCGGCTGGGGCCGCATCGTCAACATCTCCTCGTCGAGCACGCATTCGGGTCAGCCCTACATGTCGCCATATGTGGCGGCCAAGTCGGCCGTCAACGGCCTCACCAAGTCACTCGCGCTCGAATACGGACCCAGCGGCATCACCGTGAACGCGGTGCCGCCCGGATTCATCGACACCCCGATGCTGCGCAAGTCCGAAGGACGCGGCTACCTGAACGTGCAGCAGAGCATCGACACCACACCGGTCCGTCGCATCGGCAGGCCCGAGGACATCGCCGCCGCGTGCGCATTCCTGGTCTCGGAGGAGGCCGGCTACATCACCGGACAGATCTTGGGCGTCAACGGCGGCCGGAACACGTAACACAACCAGCAGAATCGAAAGGACATCTCAGTGGGACGAGTACAGGGAAAGGTCGCATTCGTCACCGGTGCTGCGCGTGGGCAGGGCCGGAGTCACGCGGTCCGGCTCGCCGAAGAAGGCGCCGACATCATCGCGGTCGACCGGTGTGAAGACTTCGCGACGGTCGGCTATCCGATGGCCACGCCGGAGGACCTCGAGGAGACCGCGCAGTACATCGAGAAGACGGGGCAGCGCGTTGTCACGGCGAAGGTCGATGTGAGTGACGCGGGCCGGCTGAAGACGGTCCTCGAAGACGGCATCGCCGAGCTGGGCAGGCTCGACATCGTTGTCACGTCTGCCGGAATCGCGGGTATGAAGGGCTCAGGGGATCTGCACGCCTGGGTCGATGTGATGAACACCAACCTGATCGGCACCCTCAACGCCATCCACGTTGCGCTGCCGCATCTCGGTGAGGGCGCCTCGATTGTCGCCACCGGCTCCACCGCGGCGTTGATGGACGTCGCGAAGAACGACAACCCCGGCGCCGACCCGGGCGGGGCGGCGTACTTGCATTCGAAGCGGTTGCTTTCGCAGTACGTGCATAACCTCGCGGCCGAACTCGCACCGCGGGGCATCAGGGCCAATGTCGTCCACCCCACGAACTGCAACACGCCGATGCTGCAGAGCGAACCGATGTACAAGTCGTTCCGGCCGGATCTGGAGAATCCGACCCAGGCCGACGCCGAACCGGTGTTCTACGTCCAGCAGGCCATGAAGATTCCTTGGGTCGAGCCCGAGGACATCAGCAACATGGTCCTCTTCCTGGCATCGGATGAGGCTCGGTACATCACCGGCACACAACAGCGCGTCGATGCCGGCGGCTACCTGAAGTGGTACGACTACCACATCTGACGGAGGACACAGTGAAGGTTTTCGTTGATTCCGGCCGCTGCCAGGGCCACACGCTGTGCTCGATGATCGCCCCGGATTCCTTTGAGCTCAGCGATATCGACGGCACCTCGTCGCCGGTGAACGAAGTGGTGCCGCCCGATCAGGAGGATGCGGTGCGCGAAGCTGTGCAGTCGTGCCCCGAGCAGGCCATCTCGATCGAAGAGTGAGACCCGCCGGCTGAGCCGGCAATTCAGCACGCCGGCTGAGCCGGCAATTCAGCACCGAAAGCACTGGAGACAAGCCTTGAGCAACGTCGACGACATCGCGGATAGAGCCGCCGCCGACAGCGCGCGGAAGAAGAATCGGTACCACTTCGACCGGCACACCCCGGAGTACCGGGCGCAGTTCGAGAAGATCACCGAGGAGATGCAGTCCAAGTGCCCGATGGCCTGGACCGACGTCTACGACGGGCATTGGGTCGCCGCCGACAGCAAGCACGTGTTCGAGTTGGCGCGCTGTCCCGTCGTGTCCAACGATCACGACATCAACGGAGAGCGCAGCGGGTACCAGGGCATCACGATCCCGAAGGCGCAGCGGGCCACGGTCGTGCGCGGCGGCATCCTCGAGATGGACGAACCCGAGCACGGCACCTACCGCGGTGCGTTGAACCCCTACCTCTCCCCCGCCGCGATCAAGCGGTGGCAACCCTTCGTCGACGAGATCACCCGGGCGGCCCTCGACGAGAAGATCGAGTCGGGCCGCATCGACTTCGTCGACGACCTCGCCAACATCGTGCCCGCGGTACTGACCCTGGCGATGATGGGCATCGAGCTCGACAAGTGGCCGATCTACAGCGAGCCCGCACACCTGTCGGTATCCACTCCGGAACACTCACCCGACGCCGCGCGCGTCGCCGAGATGAACCGCCAGATGGGCATCGACATGATCAACACCATGATGCAGCTTCGGGAGAACCCGCGGCCCGGCCTGATCAATGCACTGCTGCAACTGCGCATCGACGGCGAGCCGGCCCCCGACCTCGAGATCCTGGGCAACCTCGGGTTGATCATCGGCGGCGGCTTCGACACCACCACCGCGCTGACCGCGCACTCGCTGGAGTGGCTGTCGGAGCACCCGGACCAGCGCGAGCTTCTCAGCCGCGAACGCGACACCCTGCTGAACCCCGCCACCGAGGAGTTCCTGCGCTTTTACACCCCGGCTCCCGGCGACGGACGCACCTTCGCCGAGGACGTCGAGGTCGAAGGGACGAAGTTCAAGGAAGGCGAGCGACTCTGGATCTCCTGGGCCATGGCGAACCGCGACCCGTCGGTGTTCGACCAACCCAACGAGATCATCATGGACCGAAAGGGCAACCGGCACTTCAGTTTCGGCATCGGAGTGCACCGTTGCGTGGGTTCCAACGTCGCCCGGACGGTCTTCAAGTCGATGCTGACCGCCGTGCTCGACCGCATGCCCGACTACGTCTGTGACCCCGAGGGCACCGAGCACTACGAGACCATCGGCGTGATCCAGGGCATGAAGCACCTGCCCGCGACGTTCACGCCCAGCAAGCCACTCGGTCCCGGACTGGACGAGACGCTGAAGAATCTGCAGCGCATCTGCGACGAGCAGCAACCGGCCAGACCGATCACCGAACATAAGGACGCCGTCGTCATCGACTGATCTGGACCGAGAATTCCGGCGAGATGGTTTGATGAGCACCGGCTAACGAATTGGGAGGGACGCGATGAAGCCCATCAAGGTCCTGGCTGCGGCAGCGTCAGTCCTCACGACGCTCGCGACCGCGGTCGCGCCCCCCGCCCAGGCATTTCTGCATCCCGGCAACTTCGACCTTCTCACCAACAGGTACGAGCGGGCGTCGTGGGTGTGGTTCATCGCGCGGTGCAGCCCCGAGGCCACACCGGATTGCCGGTTCATCAGCGCGATGCCCCGACTGAAGTTCTACAACTACTACACCGGAAACGCGTACCTGGCCAATGGCCAGTGGACGCTGAAGGTCGACGTATCAGACGGTCTGCAGTGCCTCCCCGGGGTCACCTTGCCGACCCACGAGACCTACGTGTGGGACGACAACACCCTGGCGGGCACCATCACCTCGGATTACGACGTCGGCTGCTTCAACGGCCCACCCGGAACACAGTTCTGGACCTTCGCCCTGCAGCGGCTCTGACTGCCTCCTCTGCGCGTGGGCCCACACGTGAGTAGGGGACGTGCGTGTTTGTGGCCGACACGCCGAGAAATTCCGACAGTTCGCGCACGCTCGACAGCGCCTCGCCGCACCTAGAAATCGGGCGGAGGAACGAAGCCGCCGAGCAGTTCCTCGATGCAACGCGCCACCGCCAGCGTGGTGCGGTCCTCCAGATAGGGTCCGACGATCTGTACTCCGACGGGCAGACCGCCGGCGGTGCGACCGATCGGCACGGCGGTCGCAGGGAGATAGGCCACCGTCGGTAGCCCGACCCATCCGAAAAGGTCCAGATACGAACGGCTTCCGTCCGTTGTTCGAATCCTCCGATCGATGAATGGGTCGCTGTGGTCGTGCGGGATGGCGGGCACCACGGCGATCGGCATCAGTAGCGCATCGACGTCGCGGAAGTAATCCGACATCCGGGCGCGCAGTAGCTCGCGGCGCTCATTGGCCGAAAGCCAGTCACGGTGGCGCAGCGTCGACGACGGCTGCATCAGTGGGTAGAGCAATTCCTGATGCAGTCCGACCACTTCGGGCAGCGTCACCGGAGGCGGCGTGTCGACGAGTCGTGCGCCTGCGCCTGCCAACGCGGCGACTGCCGACGCCAGCACCGTGGCGATCTCACTCTCGACGGGATAGGCGGGATCGTCGAGCCATGTCGCCAGTCGCAATTCGCGCAGTGTCGACGCGCGCGCCGGCGGGAGCTCGAGGCGCCACCCGACGGCAGGCGCCCGTGCGGGTCCCGCGAGAATATCGAGCGCGAGTTCCAGGTCTGCGACGTCGCGCGCCATCGGCCCCATCACGCCGAGATCGCTGGCGGCCAGCGCTCCCGGGGGTGGGGGCAGGTGACCGCGGTGCGGCACGATGCCCCAGCTCGTCTTGTGGCCGCACACGCCGCACCAATTCGAGGGCAGCCGAATCGATCCCGCGATGTCGCTGCCCAGCTCGAGCGCGGTCAGGCCCGCGGCGAGTGCGGCGGCTGCCCCACCCGACGACCCGCCGGTGGTGCGCGTGGTGTCCCACGGGTTGTTGGTGGTTCCGAAGATCGGGTTGTAGGTCTGCCAGTCGGCAGCGAAGGACGGAGCGTTGGTCTTGCCGAAGATCACCGCACCCGCGTCACGCAGCCTCTGCACGGCCTCGGCATCTCGTCGGGCACGTGGTCCCATGCCGCGACGCCGCAGGTGGTGCGCATGCCTGCCGTCTCGTAGGTGTCCTTGATCGTCATCGGCACGCCGTGCAACGGGCCCAGGACTTCTCCGCGCGCCACCGCCGCGTCGGCGGCATCCGCGGCGCGGCGCGCGCCGTCGGGGTCCAGTGTCACAACGGCATTCAGCGGTGGGTTCAGTCGTTCGACGCGCGACAGGTAGTGATCGAGCAACTCCCGACTCGAGAGCTCACGACGCCGAATCGCCTCCGCCAGGTAGTGAGCCGGCTTCAGCGCAAGCTCGGACATGACGGGGGCCTCATCTCAATCTGCGCGAACAGACGCATAGTGCCCCAATCCCCCGGCGTGTCGTGGCCTTTTGCGTCTGTTCGCGCAGAAAACTCAGCCCGGACGTCAAAATTCGTAGCGCTGCCGAATCCCGTTGAACCGTGCCCACATCTGCGCGACCCGGTCCTCCGCGGTGACCGTCGCGGTGTCGGCGGGCAGCGCATCGGCCAACTCGGCGCGCTTGACCACGCGTGTGCGCAGTTCGGCCGGCTCGCCTTCGAGCATGTGCCGGTAGGTGACGTTGCCGCGCTCGAAACCCTGGGTGTCCATCCAGTTGTGCAAGCCCGGATCATCGTGCGCGAGGACCAGCCGCACCTTTCCGTCGCTGTCCACTGCGGTGCGACTCGGCGTGTAGCTCACCGGCCGGTAGAGAAAGTCCATGCTGGTGAAGAAGGCCCCCATGTTCGTGAGCATCCACAGACCGTCGTGTGCGTCGAACTCGATGATGAGCGCCTCGTCGGGCGCCAGCACCCAGTGCATATTGGCCGCGGCGCGACCGCGTTTCGCGTCGGAATCGGTTGCGAGCGCGACGGGGAAACGATTGGGGTTCTCACCGTCCACCCCGCCGTAGCGGAACGGAAACTCCGGCCAGTCGTCCATCAGGCCGGTGACGAAGCGACCCGCCCAGTCCATCGCTTCGATCATCGACGCCGGGGTGGGCACCGGCTTGGGTGAATCCATCCCGACCCGCTCGATCTGCATGCGGGCAGGCCGCTCGTCCCATGCGTCGAAGCCCTGGCGGATGAACAACTTGCGTGAGCCATCAGTGGTGGGAAGCCAGTTCGGGCCCTGCACCCGACCGCCGATCCAGATCTCGAAGCTGCCGTCGGAGGCAGTCGTCAGCTGCTCGCCGAACAGGTTCGCCTCCGGCACATCCCCGAACGGTTCGTTCAGCACGCCGGGGCCGTCGCGCCGCGGCCCCTGCACGGTGACGTTGAGAAACCTTGCGGTGCCGCGGTCTCCGACGATGCGATAGGTCGACTCACCGTCGATCCACGCCTGCTGGTAGATGAAATCGGCGCAGTCGCCGCCCAGCTTGCGCGTCGGACTGCAGAACATATGGATGGCCGGGTAGCGGGTGTCCTTGGTTTCCAGTGCGAGATCGAAGGCCTGACCGAGGTTCTGGGTGAGGAAGCGGAACCCGTCGGCGCGCTGCACGCCCAAGGCGGAGTTGTCATCCTTGAACACCCGTTGGCCTGCCGACTTCAACCGGTCGCAGAACTCGTCCCACGCTGCGTTCAGCGCGACATCATCCGAACCGTCTCCGAGCGCCATCGCTATCCCCCTACGCTCCAAGTCTTTCCAGCATCGCCGATACCGCCTCACCGGCGCGACGCGCCGCCTCGAATCGTCCTTCGCGCTCGATTCGCGGACCCAGCAACTCCAGGTCGAAGCCGTGTGGGTAGCCGCCCGCGAGTGCCTGCCCGATGAAGGATTCGATCGGTATGGTGCCGTCGCCCGGGACGGCGCGGGCCGGTAGTGCCCGGTCACCGAGTACATAGTCGCTCACCTGGATCTGTTCGAGGCGCGGCATGGCGCGGTCGAGGAGATCACACAGACCCGCCTCGGCCCAGCAATGGAACAAGTCGATGCAGATTCCCACCCCCGCCATTTCCGCGAGCGTGATCGTGTCCCGCAGCGTATGCGCGATGTGGATGTCGGCATACAGGGCGGAGGCGTTCTCGATGGCCAGCGCCACGCCGGCCTGCTCGGCATGGCGTACGCACGGCGCCACCGCCGCGCAGAAGTGTTCGGCGGCCCGGTCCCAGGTCTTTTCGCCCCGTCCTCCGGTCAGCATGTAGACGACGCGGGCGCCGACCTCGGCGGCACTGTCGATGACACGCGACAGGCCGTCGCCCGACGCGAAGAGGTGATACACGGTGTCGACCGAATATCCATTCTGCTCAATGAGTTGCGGCAGAACGGGTTCCGCCAATTGCGAGTCGATGAGGCTCAGCCTCGTGAGGCCGAGCGCCGCCCAATGCGACTGCTGCTCGGCGACGGAGGCGCCGAGAAACGTCACACTGTGAACCGACAGCCGATCGTGCACGGAGTCCCTTCACTTCCGCTTTTCGATCGCGATGCCGAAACGCTCACGGAACGGCCGGAACTCCTCGTGCAGTGCGTCGAGGTCCTCGCCGATGTCGGTCAGGAGCTCGGTCGAGTAGTGAAACTTGCCGTGGCGGTCGCCGGGATTGTTCGCCAGGTAGTCGCGCATCGCCGCCTGAGCTCCGGAGCCGAGCACCCGTCCGCAGAAGTCGTAGTAGCGAGCGACGGTGCCCACGGGGTCGGCGAGGAAATCGGTGTAGCGCACGTGCAGGATCCGCGGATCATCCACACGGGGGTCTGTCATCGTGTTGGCGATGCTCACACGCGTCAACTCCAGGTGCATCTTCGCCGCGGCCTGCAGGTCGACGGGACCGACGATGCCTTCGAGTATGTCGGCCATCATCATCGTTCGCGATGCCGCGACCTGCACCGGATCGCGGTGTAGCCACAGCAGGCTCGCATCGGGATACGTCGCGAAGAACTCCTCGAGCCGAAAGCCGTGGAAGCCCTTGAGCACCCAGTGTTTCCGCGGCCGCCGGAACTGGAACTGTTGCAGCATCGCCTTGTGGATGCGGTACTGCGCCGCATCGTCGGTGGGCAGCCCGCCGACCACCGTCTGCATCGGAACGCGCCACCACGCGGTCGGCGTCATCACCCGGAAGTCGAACGCCCAGGTGCGTTCGTCCTCCGGCAACCCGTCGCCGAGCATGTCGTTGTAGGGATGGCTGTGCAGCCATTTCGGCATCTTGGCGTTGATCTCGCGCCAGTCGGCGTCGGCGCGGGCCCGGCGGGGATCGTCGCCGCCGGCGACACCGGGAGGTGGGGAGGGATACATCACCTCCCAGAACCGAAGGGCCCGGGCGTCGGGATCCACCGACATCAGCGCATGCATGAGGGTGGTACCCGACCGCGGCTCGCCGGTCACGAACATCGGCCGCTCGACCACTTCGTCGGCGATCGAATACCGTCTGCGGTCCTCGAAGAGCTCCAGGCGCGAGGTCAGGAGCCAGTGGCATACGTCCTCGGCCTGCCGCCTGCCGTGCGCGTCCATGCCGATGCCGTTGAGAAGCTCGACGGCGACTGTGAAACGCTCCGGCAAGGTGGGATCGCCGTAATCCCTCAGGCCGGTGTCGGTCTGCGCACGCTCGAGCATCTCCGCGGCGTTCAGTTGCCCGTTCATCGCATACCTCCACACAGGTCCATCAACTCGTCCTCGACCTCGCGCACGTTGTCGGCCGACGCGGCCGAGTACGAGAGCCCTGCCATGCCGCCATAATCCAGGATCTTGGGTACCCGCAGGCCTGCGTCCACATAGTTCTTGATGGCGTTTGCGACCTGCTTCGGCGTGCCGTGCGGCACGACCGCCAGAATGGATTCGGGGTCGACGCGGCCGAGGAACTCGACGATGCGCTCACGGGTCAGTGTCGCCGGGTCGATGTCCTGATATCCGCGCCAGTCCTCGCCCATCGGGTGCTCATAGCCCAGGCTTCGCAGCAACTCGGCCGATACCTGCAGCAGGAACGCCTTGACCAGTGGCGCATCGAGGATGTCGGCGAGCGCCGCATCGTCGCGACCGATCAGGCACACCTGGATGTAGCACGGCGTGATCGCCATCGGATCGCGGCCGGCGCGTTCCGCCGAAGCCCTTACAGCGGTCAGCTTTTCGGCGTAGTCGTCGGGATTCCACGCGCCGGTCGGCCACCACCCGTCGGCGTAGCGGCCGACGATCTCCAGCGTTCGCGGTCCGCTGCCTCCTATCCAGATCTCGGGGTTCTTTCCCTGATACGGCTCGGTGTCGAGGCGAGCGTGGTGCAGGTGATAGAACTGTCCGTCGAAGTCGACCGGGCCGTCGCTGTCCCAGAGCAGCCGGATGACCTCCAGTGCCTCCTCGAATCGGCTGACCGGCTTGGCGAAGTCGAATCCGTAGGGCACCGTGTTCTCGGTCTCGCCGCTGCCGAGGCCGAGAACGAAGCGGCCCTTGGCGAGGTGGTCGATGGTCAGCGCGCTCTGCGCAAGCATGGCCGGATGCCGCCGCACCGTGTCGATCACGCTGGTGACCAGCGGCACGTTCTCGGTCAGCACGGCCGCCGCGGCAGCCACCGCCATACCGTCGAGGTGGCGGTGCGGGGACGGGGAAACCGTTGCCAGATCGGTGAATTCGGGCGTCCAGATCGAGTCGGGCCAGAAGCTGACCATGTGATCGGGCAACCAGATCGAGTGGTAGCGGCCGCTGTCCAGCGACTCCAGCTGGGACAGATCCAGCGGAAGCGTCGTCCGCAGGTACGCGGCGGGCTGAACTCTCACAGCCAGCCGACCTCACGCAGGAACGGCTGTGTGTGGGCGATGCGTCCGGTCAGCGTCTTCGGGTCCCCGGTGCACAACACGAACGCCGTCTGGGTGATCAGCGAGATGTCCTCGGTGTCGGTCTTGGCGAGATCCAACGCACCAGCGCCTTCGGTGGCGACGGGATTGGACGGCGCGGCGGCGTTGACCGCGATCCCATCGTCGTAGAGTTCGGCCGCAAGGCTTTTCGTCAGTCGGTTCAGCGCTGCCTTGACCGTGCCGTAGACACCGAAGCCGGCCGAGCTGTCGAATTCGGAGAACGGCGGGCCATCGGGCAGATCACCGCCCACCGACGTCACATTCAAGACCCATCCCTGCCCGCGCTCGCGCATGGCGGGGATGGCCAATTGGGTGAGGTGCAGCGGCGCCATCACGTGCATCTCCATCATCAGGCGCACACGTCTGTCGGGGAACTCGTCGAGCGGGCGAAGAAACGTCACGGCCGCGTTGTTGACGAGGATGTCGGGCGCACCGATCTTCTCGACCACGTCGGCGAAGAGTTGTTCACGGTCCTCGGGTTTGGAGAGGTCGGCGGCTACGGCGATCGCCGACCCGCCCGATTGCTCGATCTCCTTGAGTGTCTGGTGAAGAGAGCCTTGATACTTCGGGTCGGGTTCGGCGGTGCGTGCGGTGAGGGCGACGGTCGCCCCCTCTGCGGCCAATCGTCTCGCAATCGCCTTTCCCAGGCCCCGACTGGTGCCGGTCACCAGGGCAACTTTGCCCTCACACGATGCGGACAACGCCAGACCTCTCTTCCTCAGCCGCGCGGTATGCCCGCGAGTTTGTCGGCGAACTTGGCTTCGGCCGCTTCCCGCAGTCGCAGCAGGTGTTCGGATGGGAACATGTCCGGTGCCGGAGTGCGGTCCTTGAGCAGCAGCCGGGCCAGGGTCACCTTGTGCACTTCGGTCGGCCCGTCGGCGAGGCCGAGCACGAACGACTCCACGAGATACTGCACGAACGGCATCTCGTGGGTGGTGCCCAGCGACCCGTGGATCTGTAGGGCGCGCGCCGACACATCGTGAAGCACCTTCTGCATCATCGCCTTGACCGCCGAGATGTCCGCGCGCACCGCTTTGTAGTCGTTGTGCTGGTCGATCTTCCACGCCGTCTGCATCGTCAACAGCCGGAAGGCCTCGATCTCCATCCAGGAGTCAGCGATCATCTCCTGGACGAGTTGCTTGTTGGAGAGCATGTCGCCCTGGGTGTAGCGCGACACGGCCCGTTCGCAGAGCATGTCGAAGATGCGCCGAACGAGACCGACTGTGCGCATGGCGTGGTGGATACGACCGCCGCCGAGCCGGGTCTGGGCGACGACGAACGCGCCGCCGCGAGGCCCGAGCATGTGATCGGCGGGGACGCGGACGTCTTCGTAGCGCACGTAGCCCTCGCGCCCTCCGCCGAGCGGCTGGTAACCCAGCCCGACGTCGCGCATGACGTTGATCCCAGGCGTCTCGCCCGGCACCACGAACATCGAATAGCGTTCGTAGGGCGGTGCATCCGGGTCGGTCATCGCCATCACGATGATGAACGACGCCATCGAGGCGAAGGAGGAGAACCACTTCTCCCCGTTGATCACCCAGTGGTCACCGTCGGGCACCGCCGTCGTGGTGAACACCTTCGGGTCGGCACCGCCCTGCGGTTCGGTCATCGAGAAACACGACACGATCCGGTTGTCCAGCAGCGGCTCCAGATAACGCTGCTTGAGCTCCGGAGTGCCGTAGTGGGCGAGGATCTCGCTGTTGCCCGAATCGGGGGCGTGAGAGCCGAACACGATCGGTGCGCACTCGGAGCGACCGAGGATCTCATTGAGGAGCGCGAGCTTGACCTGACCGAATCCGGGGCCGCCCAGATGGGGGCCGAGGTGGGTCGCCCACAGCCCGCGATCCTTGACGATCTTCTGCAACGGCGGGATCAGCGCCTGTCGCACCGGGTCGTTGAGGTCGTGGGACTCCTTGACGATCAGGTCGATCGGCTCACATTCGGACCGGACGAACTCCGACACCCAGGCCAACTGCTCCGCCCAGTCCGGGTCGGTCGAGAAGTCCCACGCCACTGCGAATTACCGCCCTTTCCTCATGCGATCATCTCGGCCGTTGCCGCCGTGCCGCCGCCTCGTCGGTGGCGTGGCTGAGCACCTGGTTGCGGTTCTCCAGTTCCAGCGCCGCCCCGAGTCCGGTCGCGTCGGTGTTCACCTGCAATGCACGCTTCGTCAACTGTGGACCGAAGGGCGGCAATTCGGCGATCGCACAGGCGAGTTCGAGCGCCCGTCCGCTCAATTGCTCCGGCTCCACCAGTTCGCTCACCAGCCCGCGGCGGTCGGCCTCGGCCGCCGACACCGTCCGGCCGGTCATCATCCAGTCGGCGGCCACGCTGGTGCCCACGATCCGGGGCAGGTGATAGCTCATGCCCATCTCGGCGCCGGACAGCCCCAGCAGAATGGCACCGTTGCCGAATGTCGCCGCCGTCGAGCAGATCCGGATGTCGGAAGCCAGGCACAGCGCGAAGCCGGCCCCGACGCACGGCCCGTTCACTGCGGCGATGACGGGCTGCGGCAGGTTCCAGATCGCCTGTGGCAGTGCGGCCATCGCCTCCTGGAATCGCAGCCGTTCGATTGCGGGGTCCGATGCCTCGAGTGTCCGCGGAGCGAAATTGCGCACGTCGATACCCGAACAGAAGCCCCGCCCGGCCCCGGTGATCACGACGGCGTTGACCGTGGCGTCCGCACCGATCTCGGCGAAGGCCTGGGTCAGCTCGTCGCGCATCACCTCGTTGATCGCGTTGAGCTGCTTGGGTCGGTTCAGTTGCAGCACAACGACGCCGGCATGCGGCCGGTCGACGATCAAGCGTCTCGGTCACTGGCGTCAGCGCCGCGGCAGACCGAGCACCTGCTGCGCGATGATGTTGCGCTGGATCTCCGACGTGCCACCGGCGATGGTGCCGCCGAAGCTGCGCGCGTAGCGCTCGAACCAGCTCGCGAAATAGTGGTCGAGGTTCATGTGTTCGTACGGACCCGACGTCGACGGATGAATCAGCCCGTCGGGCCCGGCGGCGGCCAGCGCGTTCTCGAACGCCTGCCGCTCCGCCTCGGATCCGAACAGCTTGAGCACCGACACCGATGCGGTGTCCATCTCGCCTCGCGCCGCGCGGGCCAGCGCCGCCGAACCCATCGCCCGCAGCGCCTGGTAGTCCATGATCGTCGTGGCCAACTGGTCGCGCTCCAGCTCAGTGCGCGGCCGGAAGTCGGCGATCATGTTGTCGATGCGGTCGGCGAAGCCCAGCCACATCATCGTGCGCTCGTGGCCGAGCGAACCGTTGGCCACGCCCCAACCGCCGTTGAGCGGTCCGACGAGGTTCTCGGCCGGCACCCGCGCGTCGGTGAAGAAGACCTCGTTGAAGTCCAGGTTCTCCTCACCGCACATGTCGGCGAACGGCCGGCACACGACACCCGGAGTGTCGGTGGGAATGATCAGCGCGCTGATCCCCTTGTGCTTCGGCGCATCCGGGTCGGTGCGCACGAACGTCAGCAGGAAGTCGGCGTCGTGGGCTCCGGAGGTCCACACCTTCTGGCCGTTCACCACGAAGTCATCGCCGTCCAGGACAGCGCGCGTGCGCAACGATGCCAGGTCGGAGCCTGCGCTCGGCTCACTCATCCCCAGGGAAGCAGTCAGCTCGCCCCTGAGTACCGGGACCGCCCAGCGGTGTTTCTGCTCGTCGGAGCCGAACGAAATCAGCGACGCCGCAATGATGTTCACGCCCTGTGGGTTGAGGCTGTGGTAGATGCGCCGACGGCACAGTTCGTCGAGGTGCACGAACGACTGCAGCACGGTCGCGTTGCGGCCACCGAACTCCGGCGGCTGGGCGGGCAGCAGCCAGCCGTTGTCGAACAGCAGCCGCTGCCAGTCACGCGCCCACTGCGGCATATGTGAGACGGACCGCGGACGCTCCTGGGTCACGGCCTCCGACGGCAGGTGCTCGTCGAGAAACGCCGCGAACTCGGCGCGGAATTCCTCGACGTCGGTATCGAAAGTCAGCTGCATTTAGAAACCCCTGTACTCCGCCGCGATCACCGCGCGGTGCTCGGCTGCACCGCCCAGCAGCAGTTCACCTGCTTTGGCGCGTTTCAGCGCGAACTGAACGTCGTTCTCCCATGTGAAACCCATGGCGCCGAACAGCTGCAGACCATGTCTGAACACCACCGCCTGCGCTTCCCCTGCCGACGCCTTGGCCATCGCCGCCGCGAGCCGCCTGCGGGGATCGTCGGCCGCGATCGTCAGCGCGGCGAAGTAGGACAGCGCGCGGGCGCGCTCGGTGGCGACGTGCATGTCGACGGCCTTGTGCTGGACGGCCTGGAAGGTGCCGATCGCGACGCCGAACTGCTGACGCTGCTTCACATGTTCGATCACCAGGTCGATGATGCGTTGGCACGCGCCGACCATGGTGATCGCCATACCCGTGAGCGCCACGTGCCGGGCCCGCTCGGTGTCGACCTTCACGCGGTCGGTGTCGGGCACATGCGTACCCGCGAACGAGATCTCGGCGATGTGAAGCACCGGATCGAACACCGGGCTGCGCCGGGCGGCGGCCTCACCGGCGTCGACGACGAACACCCCCGCCTCGGTGACGACCGCGAGCTTCTCGGCCCGGTCGCCGTCGAGCACGTGATGCGCCGTCCCGTCGAGCACCCAGCCGTCGGCATCGCGATGCGCGGCAACTCCGCCGTACACGGCGGTACCGGATGTCTGTGGGTCGAAGCGGTCGCCGGCCAGCGGGGCGAACTGAGTGAGCGTCGCGAGGAACGGGGTCGGATCGGTGGCGCGGCCCAGCTCTTCCAGCACGATCGCCAGTTCGACTGCGTGCTCCGGATCCGTCAGCTCGGTCCAGCCCGCGTCGACGTAGGTCTTCCACAGCGGTGTCGGATCGACACCGTTCTCGGCGACGCCACGGACCAGGGACGCAGGACACTGCTTGGTCACCGCGTCCCGCACGGTCTCCTGCCATAGCCGCTGATCGGCGTCGAACTCCAGTAACACGAGGCCTCCCGGGCACGTCGTCGGTTGGCACGAGAATAACATTCTCCTTAGATGCTGTAATCGTTCTCTGGATTCGACTACCTCGTTTCGCGAACCGGGCGCCAAGCGACTGACCAGCGCACACCCTGACCTGCGAAGAAGTAAGCGTTCTGCTGGAGAACACAATTCTTGCCTTTGAAGAACAAGGCTTTACTATGGCTCTATGTCCGGTGCCGGCGCATGCTTCAGCCACTTGTGCGGTTCCGTCGTCCGGGTAGACATCGGAGGCCTTGCGTGATCACTGTTCCCGACGGGAGCCAGCCCATCGAGACGCCCGTCATCGATGCCAGCGTGCACATCTTCAGCAAGTCGAACAAGGATCTGCGCAGCTTCATGCGCGAGCCGTTCAAGAGTCGCGGGTTTCCGGACTACGAGATGGACTGGTACGGCGCACCCGGCGGCGAGTACTCATCGAAGGCCCAGGGGCCCGACCGCCGATACCCGGGTTCTGACCCCGAGTTCGTCGGCGGCCAGTTGTTCGGCGAGCGCGGCGTCGACGTCGCGATCCTGCACCCGATGACGCGGGGCATCATGCCCGACCGCCATCTCGGCACCGCGATCGCCGCAGCGCACAACGAGTTGATGGTGTCGCGCTGGCTCGAGGACAACACCTACGCCGACCGGTTCCGCGGCACCATTCGGGTCAATCCCGACGACATCACCGGTGCCCTGCGCGAAATCGCCAAGTACGCCGACCACCCGCGGGTGGTGCAGATCGGGGTCCCACTGCAGTCGCGCGAGCTGTACGGCAAGCCGCAGTACTGGCCGCTGTGGGAAGCGGCCGCGGCGGCGAACCTTCCGGTCGCGGTGCACATCGAGGTCGGAGCGGGTGTCTCGTTCGCACCGACGCCGAACGGGGTCCCGCGGACATATGAGCACTACGTCAGCTTCATGGCGCTCAATTTCCTGTACCACCTGATGAACCTCATCGTCGAAGGGGTATTCGAGAAGATGCCCACGTTGAAGTTCGTGTGGGCCGACGGAGCCGCCGACCTGCTGACACCGTTCATGTGGCGGATGGACTGTTTCGGTCGTCCGCACCTCGAACAGACGCCGTGGGCGCCGAAGATGCCGAGTGACTACCTCCCCGGCCACACCTTCTTCACCCAGGGCGCGATGGACGGTCCGGGCGACACCGAGTTCGCCGGTGAGTGGCTCGGCTTCACCGGCAAGGACGACATGGTGATGTACGGGTCGAGCTATCCGCACTGGCAGCTCAACGAGCTCAAGGTGCCCGCCTCGTATTCGGCCGATCAACGCGACAAGCTCTGCTGGCGAAACGCCGCGGAGCTGTACGGCATAGACGTCGGGGCTAGCGCGGCGCATTCTCGTAGTTGAGTTCGAGTAATAGATCTTGCGATTAGGGAGGCCACGATGACGGTCACAACGACAGAGCGCAAACCGGCCGCGGAGCGCATCGCCGTCCGCTGCGTCGACTCCGATGTGCACCCGGTGCCCAAGAGTGGGGTGTTGGCGCAGTACATCCCCGAGCCGTGGCGCAGCAAGTACTTCCTCACGCGAAAGATCGGCGACCAGATCTACTACGACGCGCCGGACTACGCGCACGCGTACGCCATGCGGCTGGACACGTTCCCGGCCGACGGCGAATTCGCGGGCAGTGACCCCGACCTCGCCTTCAAGCAGCTGATCATGGAGGCCGGCGCCGACATCGCCATCCTCGAGCCCGCCGCCTATCCGGCGCGCTTCCCCGAGGTGAACCACGCGATGAGCTGCGCGCTGAACGACTGGCAGGCCAACCACTGGCTGGACAGCCACAACAACTGGCACGAGCGCTGGCGCGGTTCCATCTGCGTCGCGATCGAGACCCCGCAGGACGCCGCCCGCGAGATCGACAAGTGGGCCGGCCACCCCTACATGGGGCAGGTCCTGATCAAGGCCGAGCCGCGGCCGCCGTGGGGCGATCCCAAGTACGACCCGATCTGGGAGGCCGCCACCCGCAACGACATCACCGTGAGCTGCCACCTGTCCCGCAGCCACCACGAGGAACTGCCGATCCCGCCGGTCGGATTCCCCAGCTACAACCACGATTTCATGGTCACCTACTCGCTGTTGGCTGCGAATCAGGTCATGAGCATGATCTTCGACGGTCTCTTCGACCGGTTCCCGACGCTGCGAATCGTGTTGGTGGAGCACGCATTCACGTGGATTCTGCCGCTGATGTGGCGGATGGACGCCATCTACGAGGCCCGCAAGTCGTGGATGGACATCAAGCGCAAGCCGTCGGAGTACGTCAAGGACCACATCAAGTTCACCACCCAGCCGCTGGACTACCCCGAGGACAAGACGGAGCTGACCCGCGCGTTCGAGTGGATGGAGTGCGAGAAGATCCTGCTGTTCAGCAGCGACTACCCGCACTGGACGTTCGACGATCCGCGCTGGCTGGTCAAGCACCTGCCCGAACACGCCCGCGAAGCCGTGATGTTCCGCAACGGCATCGCTACCTACCACCTACCCGAGACGGTGCCGGCCCTCGAGGGCCAGGTCCGGGTGTTCTGACAAGGATGACAGAGGAAAAGAAGCCGCCCCGGCTGGCGCAGGGGCGTGAGCACATCGTCGCCACGGTCGACGAGATCCCGCCGGGCACACACAAACTGGTGCCCATCGGGCGGCACGGCGTCGGTGTCTACAACGTCAACGGCACCTTCTACGCCATCGCTAACTACTGCCCACACGAGGGCGGTCCGCTGTGTTCGGGCCGGCCCCGCGGTCGCACAATGGTCGACGACGACGTTCCGGGCGACGCGGTGATGGTGCGCGACCTCGAGTTCATCTACTGCCCGTGGCACCAATGGGGTTTCGAACTGGCCACCGGCACCACCGCGGTCAAACCCGAGTGGAGCATCCGGACCTACCCGGTGCGGGTGGTCGGCAACGATGTACTGGTGCAGGCATGACAACTACCCCCCTCCCTCCCCGGCGAGCGTGCGTGTCTGCAGACGACACGCTGACATATCTTCCGACTTTTCGCACGCTCGCGGAGGTGCACTATGACCACTACTGAATCCTCAGGCCCGAAGCTCAAGCGGGGCGAGAAGACCTTCGAGTACAAGGGCGGCAACGTCGTCTATGAAATCCTCGGAAAAGAGGGCGAATTCATCGCGCTGACGCCGGGCGGTCGATTCAGCAAGGACATCCCGGGCCTGCGGCCGTTGGCGCAGGCATTGGTCAAGGGCGGTTACCGCGTCCTGTTGTGGGACCGACCCAACTGCGGCAAGTCGGACGTGCAGTTCTACGGCAAAAGCGAATCCCACATGCGCGCCGAGACTCTGCACGCGTTGATCACCGGACTCGATATCGGGCCGTGCATCATCGCGGGCGGTTCGGGCGGGGCCCGCGACTCCATGCTGACCACGATGCTCTACCCGGAGATCGTGCGAAAACTGGTGGTGTGGAACATCGTCGGCGGGGTCTACGGCTCCTTCGTGCTCGGCGGCCACTACATCGTGCCGAGCATCCTCGCGGCCAGGGGCGCGGGCATCAACGGCCTGCTGCACGTCGGCGAATGGAAGGAACGCATCGCCGAGAACCCGGGCAACGAGCAGCGGTTCCGCGCGCTCGACGTCGACGAGTTCCTCAAGGTGATGTTGCGCTGGCTCAACGCGTTCGTCTCCAAGCCGGGCCAGACCATCCCCGGAGTCGAGGACGAGATGTTCGACAACATCACGGTTCCGACGTTGATCATCCGTGGCGGCGAGAACGATTGGGATCACCCGAAGCGGACGTCGCTGGAGGTGAGTTGTCTCATCAAGGGCTCCAAGCTGATCGACCCGCCGTGGCCCGAGGACGCCTGGGAGCGCGCGGGCGAGAAGTTCGCCGCCAGCGGGGGAAAGAATTTCTGCCTGTTCGACACGTGGGTGCAGGCCGCGCCCGCGATCCTGAGCTTCTTGGAAGACTGATGACGCCCATCACCGCGAGCAGACGCAAAGTGCCCGCGACACGCCGCGTTTCGGGGCATTTTGCGTCTGCTCGCGCAGAAAAGCTACACAGTCCGGATGTGCACTTCGCAGTTGAGGGACGCCTCGAGCGCGGTGTGGACACGGCTCTCGGGGACACGCTCGAGGTCGGACTTGCGCAGTGTCACATTGACCACGTCCCAGCCGTCGTCACCGGGGAGGCGCTCGATCTCACCGGTGAGTCCCAATCCGGCCAGTACGCCGTGAGCGTCGTCGTCGGTTCCGCGACTGATGAAGGTCAGCACGCCGGGCACCGGTGTCGTGCCGAACGCCTTGGCGCACAGGCTCACCGCGATCTTCTCGAGTTCAGCGGCGTCGTCGCCCGCGATCAACAACTCCACCTCACGTCGTTGAGGTGGCAGCGCGGCGAGGTTGTTCTCCACGACCTCGATGCCCGTCGTCCCGGCCAGCTCGCGGAGGCGTGCCATGCCGTCGGTTAGCTGTGCGGGCGCGAGTTCGCCGGCCCGGTCCACGCCCACGCGCACCACAGCAGTCCTCATGCCCATAAGCCTATTCAGGGGCGACGGAGCCAGGAAGGAGGCCCCATGACCTCCACCGCAACCGATCTCACGGTCGCCGCGTGGCCCGACTGTGCACCGCGCCTCCTGCGGCCGTCACAGGCGGGTCCCGAGGACCACGCCGACTACGTGCACGCCGGTGGCTACCGGCCGCTCACCGATGCCGATGCGCTGCTCGAGCAGGTCGACCTGTCCGGACTGCTCGGGCGCGGTGGCGCGGCCTTCCCGCTCGGCACCAAGTTGCGCACCGTCCGCGACGCCGGCCGCCGCGGCATGCAGACCGTCGTCGTCGCGAACGGTGAAGAGGGCGAACCGGCATCGGTCAAGGACCGCTGGCTGCTGCGCAACCGACCGCACCTTGTGCTCGACGGCCTGCGGCTGGCCGTCGCGATGGTCAATGCCAGCCACGCGTATGTGTATGTGTCCGACGAACAGTCGGCCGCTGCGGTCTCCGGTGCGCTGTCCCAACTCGACGCAGCGGCCTTCGGCGCAACGGACGTCGCTGTGTTGGCCGTCGAACCCGGTTACGTCGCGGGCGAGGAAACCGCGGCCGTGCGACGTATCAACGGCGGACCCGCCAAACCCACCGACAAGCCGCCCCGGCCGTTCGAGGAGGGGGTGTCGGGACTCCCGACGATGGTCAGCAACGTGGAGACGCTGGCCAATGTGCCCTACATTCACGAACACGGCTCGCAGAGCTACCGCGCTGTCGGCACACCGATGTCACCTGGGACGTTCCTGGCCACCATCACCGGCGGAGGGCGACCCGCGGCGCTCTACGAGATCCCCCATGGTGCAGCGTTTTCCGACCTGCTGGCTGTTGCACGGGCTGACACCGGAATCGGTGCGCGGAGTTCTGATGGGTGGCTATTTCGCCGGCCTGGTCAACACCGACATCCTCGACGCGACGCTCGACCACGAGACGATCCGCCGACTCGGCAGTGGCCTCGGGTGCGGTGCGATCTCGATCCTCACCGACGACTGCCCTGTCGCCGTCGCGGCGGCGGTGCTGTCCTATTTCGACCGCGAGAACGCGGGCCAGTGCGGATCGTGTTTCAACGGCACGGCGGCAATGGCCGCGGTCGCATCGGCGCTGCGCGACGGCGCGGCGACGCAGGATGATCTGACGCGTTTGGAACGCTGGTCGGTGGTACTGCGCGGCCGCGGCGCGTGCGGCACCATCGACGGTGCCACCAACGTCGCCGCGAGCCTGCTGCATCAGTTCCCGCACCTGGTCAGCCGCCACCTCGCAAACGATTGCCCGTCCTGCCGAACCGATACGTTCACGGCCGTGCGGCCCTACGAAGTGGAGGCGGTGGCTCAACCATGAGTGACGGCTTGAGGATTCGTCTCGATCGGACACTCTGCGACGGGTTCGGCATCTGCGCCAAGCACGCACCGGACTACTTCTCGCTCGACGACTGGGGCTACGCGTCGCTGATCGGCGACGGAACCGTTCCCGAAAAGGACCGCGACGCCGTGATGCGAGCACTGCTGGACTGTCCGGTTCACGCGATCATCTACATGGGCGAACACAGACCATCCAGTGACGGAGCGGCGCATCACGATATGACGGAATCGCCCGAACCTGAGCCGAAAACCGATGACAACGACGCGATTTCGGGATTCGTGCGGTGACCAGACCGCTTCCGGAACTGACAGTTCAGAACGAGTTTTTCTGGACCGCTGGCGCCGACGGCGTCTTGCGCATCCAGGAATGCCAGGACTGCAATGCCCTGATTCATCCGCCGCAGCCGGTGTGCCGGTACTGCCGTAGCCGCAATATGGGCGTGCGTGACGTCTCCGGCAAGGCCACGCTGAGCGCGTTCACCGTCAACCACCGGTTCGGCTTTCCGGACCTGCCCCCGCCGTATGTCATCGCCCAGGTCGCCGTGGTGGAGGATCCACGAGTTCGGTTGACCACCAACATCGTCGATTGCGAGCCCGACGAGCTCGAGTTGGGCCAGATGGTCGAGGTCGACTTCCAGAAGATCGAGGATGTCTGGCTCCCGGTGTTTCGGCCTACGGCCACCAAGGAGACGGGTCCGCTTCCCGAGGACGAGATCGCGCCCGCCGACTTCGCCCGCTACGTGAGCTCACCGCTGACCACCGCGAAGTTCGAGGAACACTCCGCGATCACCGGCATCGGCGCGTCCCGGCTCGGGCGCCGCCTGATGGTGCCGCCGCTGTCGCTCACCATCGACGCGTGCGAAGCCGCGATCGCCGACGCCGGTTTGACGCTGGACGACATCGACGGACTGTCGACCTACCCCGGACTGGACATCGCGGGTATGGGTGAAGGCGGTGTGACCGCGCTGGAGGGCGCGCTGGGGATCCGCCCGACGTGGATCAACGGCGGTATGGACACCTTCGGTCCCGGCGGTTCGATCATCGCGGCCATGATGGCCATCGCCACCGGAATGGCCCGCCACGTGCTGTGCTTTCGCACGCTGTGGGAGGCGACCTTCCAGCAGCGGATGAAGGAGGGCAAGGCGTCCCCGCCGGGAGGCGCGCGAACCTCCAGCTGGCAGATGCCGTTCGGCGCCACCTCTGCGGCCCATGTACTGGCGCTCAATGCACAACGGCACTTTCAGCGCTACGGCACGACGCGGGAGACGCTGGGCTGGATCGCGCTGAACCAGCGTGCCAACGCCGCGCTGAACCCGACAGCGATCTACCGGGATCCGATGACCATGGACGACTACCTGAGTGCTCGAATGATCACCACTCCGTTCGGGCTCTACGACTGTGACGTCCCGTGCGACGGCGCCGTCGCGGTGATCGTGTCGGCCGTCGACGCCGCCAAGGACATGCCGCGAAAGCCGGTGTTGTTCGAGGCGGTCGGCACCCAGATCATCGAACGCACCGACTGGGACCAGACCACGATGACCCACGAGCCGCAGGTGCTGGGCCAGTCGGCGCATCTGTGGACGCGAACCTCGCTGCGGCCCAAGGACGTCGACGTGGCCGAGCTGTACGACGGCTTCTCGTTCAACTGCCTTTCGTGGCTCGAAGGGCTCGGGTTCTGCGGTATCGGCGAGGCGAAGGACTTCCTCGACGGCGGAAAGGCCATCGCGCGCGACGGCGTGATCCCGCTGAACACCCATGGCGGCCAGCTCTCCCACGGCCGCACGCACGGCATGGGCCTGGTTCACGAAGCCGTCACCCAGTTGCGCGGCGACGCCGGCGAACGTCAGGTGCGCGACGCCCGCGTCGCCGTGGTCAGCAGCGGCGGCCTCACACCGAGCGGTGCGATCCTCATGCGGACCGACGGGTGAGCACACCCCGGGTCGTCCTCGTGGACGGCGTACCGATGTCGGGCCTCATCGAGGAGGCAGAGGATCCGAAGGCCGTCGTCGTGGCGTTCCACGGAGGATCAAGCACCGCAGCGTATTTCGACTGTCCTGGCCATCCCTCGTTGTCACTGCTGCGGATGGGGACTGACAACGGCTACACCATGGTGGCACTGGATCGACCCGGCTACGGGAGTTCTGCGCCCTACCCGGAGGCCATGGAGCGACCCGAACAACGCGTCGCGCTGGCCTACGGCGCGATCGACAAGATCCTCGGCGCGAGACCCCGCGGCGCCGGTTTGTTTCTCGTCGGTCACTCCGCCGGTTGCGAGCTGGCGGTGCGAATGGCCACAGATGATCGAGCCGAGCGCACTAACCTCATCGGGCTCGAGTTGGCAGGCACCGGTGTGCAATACGACGCGGCGATGGCGGAGATCATGAAGTCCGCCACGGCCACGAAGCGTCCTACCGGGCTGCGGGAGATGCTCTGGCAGCCCGCGGAGTTGTATCCACCCGATGTGTTGAGTGGCATGACGAACTCCTCGACCGGCGCCCTCTACGAGGTGGTGACGACAAAGAATTGGCCGCGGCAGGACTTCCCCGCCCTCGCGCCCCGTGTGCAGGTACCGGTGCAGTTCAGCGCCGCCGAACACGAACGGGTATGGCGATCGGACCACGAGACGCTGACCCAGATCGGCGCCATGTTCACCGCGTCGCCGCGATTCGTGATCAACGAGCAATCCGGTACCGGACACAATATGTCCTTATCGCTCAGCGCAGCGGCTTACCACCGCACGGTGTTGTCGTTCGTCGGGGAATGCGTTGCCGCGCAGAAGAACACATCTGAGAATTTGGAGGCGGGTTGATGCGAGTCGGCTTCATCGGGCTGGGCAGCCAGGGTGGCCCCATGGCGCGGCGGATCGTCGAGGGTGGATACGAGACGACGCTGTGGGCCCGCAGGGACGCCAGCCTCGAACCGTATGCGGACACGGCGGCCAAGACCGCCGGCTCGCCTGCTGAGCTGGCGGCCGCCAGTGATCTGGTCTGCCTGTGCGTGGTCGGCGACGACGACATCCGAGAGGTGCTCTACGGCGAATCGGGTGTGCTGGCCGGTCTGGCGTCGGGCGGAATCGTCGCGATTCACAGCACCGTGCACCCCGACACGTGCAAGGAGATCGCCGAGAAGGCTGCCGCACAAGGTGTTTCGGTGATCGACACGCCGGTGAGCGGCGGTGGGCCCGCCGTCGAGGAAGGCAAGTTGCTCGTCATGGCCGGCGGCGACGAGGATGTCGTCGACCGGTGCCGCCCGGTGTTCGCGACCTACGCCGACCCGATCGTGTATCTCGGCCCGCTCGGTAGCGGTCAGGTCACCAAGATCCTGAACAACCTGCTCTTCACCGCCAATCTCGGCAGCGCCCTGAGCACCCTCGATCTGGGCGAATCCCTCGGCATCCCCAGAGTGCGCCTGGCCGAGGTGCTCAACGGCGGATCCGCCACCAGCAAGGCGCTCGGCAGCATCGCCATGTTCGGTGGCACCGTCGAGGGCCTCGCACCGATCGCAGGCGCGTTGCTGCAGAAGGATGTCCGCCACGCGGCGAACATCGCGGCCACCGCCTCGGCGCCGGAAGGATCTGTGTTCACCGCGGCCGACACCGCGCTGGAGTCGATGGATCATCCGCGATGAGCAGAGTGCACCGGTGACTCGCATCGGATTCGTCGGGGCGGGCCGCATGGGCGGGCCGATGGTCTCCCGTCTCGTCGACGCCGGCCACGATGTCCGCGCCCTCGGCCGGACCGCCGAGAAGTGTGAGGCGGTGAGCGCTCTGGGCGCGCAGGCCGTCGCGGAGTTGGCCGAGGTGGGCCGCGGCGCCGACGTGGTCGTCGTCTGCGTGTTCACCGACGAGCAGGTGCAGCAGGTGTGCCTCGACAGTGATCTGCTCTCCGCCGTGAACCCCGGAGCGGTCGTCGTCATCCACACGACGGGAAGCCCGGTGACCGCGCAGAGCATCGCCGCGAGAACACCCGCCGTCGGCGTCGTCGACGCGCCGGTCAGCGGAGGGCCGCACAACATCGCCGCGGGTGAGGTGACGCTTTTCGTGGGCGGATCCGACGACGCCGTCGCCCGGGTCCGGCCGGTGCTTGCCGCCTACGGCGACCCGATCCTGCACGTCGGCCCACTCGGTGCGGGCCAGGCCGTCAAGCTGACGAACAACACGCTGTTCGCCGCCCAGATCGGCCTGCTGCGGGAGGCCGTCGCACTGGGTGACCGCCTCGGCGTGGACGAGGCAAAGCTGCTGGAGGCGATCACGCACGGTAGCGGGGCGAGCAGGGTTGCCGGCTTCGTCGCCGCGGGCGGTTCGGTGGGCGCGTTCGTCGAGCGGACCGGCGAGTTCATCGGCAAGGACGTCGAGGTGGTCCGCAAGATCGCCGCCGAACTGGGCGAGGGCCTCGGCCTCCTCGACGACGTCATCAATGCCGGAATCCGACCATGAAACAGCGCCGATTTTGACTACTCAAACGCTTCCCGTGAGGCATACTAGGCGTTACACATATGCAGCCTCGCGTAACGGAAGCGGACGCTAGCCCCGCCGCGAAAGAGGAGACCATGACCAAGCCCAAATTGGTGTTCAACCCGGTAGCGCAGGATTACTTCGACAATCCGTACGAGATCTACAAACGGATGCGCGACGAAGCACCGATCTACTACGACGAACAAGAGGACTTCTACGCGCTGACCCGGCACGCAGACGTGGCGGCGGCGTTCAAGGACCACGAGGCCTTCTCGTCAGCGCGCGGTTGCGACCTGGCCATGGTGCGGTCCCCGGAGCCGCCGCAGAAGTCGATCATCTTCATGGACCCGCCGGACCACCGCCACATGCGCAGCCTGCTCAACAAGGCGTTCACGCCGCGGGCCATTCAGGCCCAACGCGAGACGGTCGTCGAACTCGTCGAGCACTACTTGTCCAAAGCCGATCCCGACAACTTCGACGTCGTGCAGGACTTCTCTGGTCCATTTCCCGTCGAGGTGATCACCCGGATGGCCGGTGTGCCCGAGGAGTTCCGCCAGCAGGTCCGGCACTGGATCGACAAGGGCCTGCATCGCAAGCCGGGGCAGATCGAGCTGGACGACGACAACATGCAGGCCAACATCGACTCGGGCATGTATTACTACGGCCTGACCCAGGAGCGCCGGAAGGACCCGCAGGACGACATGATCAGCCGCCTGATCGCCGCGGAAATCCCCGGTGAGAACGGCGAGATGCGCCAGCTGGACGACATCGAGATCACCGGATTCATGGCCCTTCTCGGCGGCGCGGGCGCGGAGACGGTCACCAAACTGGTCGGAAGTGCGGTGGTCGAGTTCGCCCGAAATCCCGAGCAGTGGCAGTTGCTACTCGACGACCGCAGCAGGATTCCCGACGCCGTCGAGGAACTGCTGCGCTACGTCGGCCCGGTGCAGTACAACGTCCGCTACAGCGTCAAAGACATCGAGCTGCCCAGCGGCACAGTCCCGGCCAACAAACCGGTCTTCCTCATGGGGGCCGCCGCCAATCGCGATCCCCGAGCCTTCGAGGACGCGGAAACGTTTGACATAACCCGCGACCGCACGCAGGCGCAGAATCTCGGCCTCGGCTACGGCATCCACAGTTGCCTCGGGGCAGCGCTGGCCCGCCTGGAATGCGCCATCGCGCTGGATCACCTGCTCGACTTCATGCCGCGCTACGAGGTCGACTTCGACGGCTTGCAGCGTGTCAACATGCAAAACGTCGCCGGCTACCACCACGTGCCCGTGAAGGTGTTGAAGTGACCCAGAAGATCGAGGTCGACTTCGGGTTGTGCGAGAGCAACGGTGTGTGCATGGGCATCATTCCCGAGGTTTTCGACCTCGACGATGAGGACTACCTGCACGTGCTGCAGGACGAGGTGACACCCGAGAACGAGCAGCAGGTCAAGGAAGCCGTGCGGCAGTGCCCACGGCAGGCGATCTTCATCCGAGACGAATGACGAGTCCGAAGCTCGTCTTCGATCCGTTCTCCGAGGAGTTCTTCAACGGTCCCTGGGACGATCTACCGGCGAATGCGCGAGGAAGCGCCGGTGTACTACAACGAGGAGCACGACTTCTACGCGCTTGTCCCGGCATGAGGATGTCGCGGCGGCGTACAAGGACCACGCGACGTACTCGTCGGCATACGGCGTCGACCTGGCGCAGGTGAGAGCCAACGAACCGATGACCGTGAAGATGATCATCGTGATGGATCCGCCCGAGCACCGCCAGATGCGCAGCCTGGTCAACAAGGTGTTCACCCCTCGGGCGATCGAGGCCATGCGCCGATGGTCACCGAGACCATCGACCGCTACATTTCGACCGTCGATCCCGACCGCTTCGACGTCGTACAGGATTTCTCGGCGCTGTTCCCAGTCGAAGTGATCACCCAGATGCTCGGTGTGCCGGAGGAATACCGCCAACAGGTTCGCGGGATGGGTGGACAGCTCCCTGCACCGGGAACGCGGCCAGGTCGAGATGGACGAAACGAGGACATGCAGGCCATCGCGGAATCATGGGGCTGTACTACAACCTGATTCAGCAGCGTCGCGGCGAACCACGAGGATGACATGATCAGCCGGCTGCTCGAAACCGAGGTCGAGCGCGAAGACGGCGGAATGGAACGACTGGATGACTTCGAGATCGCCGGATTTGCAACGCTTTTGGGCGGCGCTGGCGCGGAGACCGTCACCAAGCTGATCGGCAATGCGGCGGTGACGTTCGCACGCAATCCTCGAGCAGTGGCAGAAACTGCTGGACGATCGCAGCAAGATCCCGGCCGCGGTCGAGGAACTGCTGCGCTACGAGGCGCCGGCCCAGTACAACGTCCGCCGCTCGATGAAAGAGGTCCAACTGCACGGTGTGACGATCCCCGAAGGCAAACCCGTGTTCCTGCTCGGCGGGTCGGCGAACCGGGATCCGGAAGCCTTCACCGACGCCGACACCTTCGACATCGACCGCGACCGCACCGAGGCACAGAATCTCGGTTTCGGGTACGGCGTGCACAGCTGTCTGGGCGCCGCGCTGGCCCGGATGGAGAGCGCGATCGCGCTCGAGCGGTTGCTCGACTTCATGCCGCGCTACGAGGTGATCTGGGACGAGTGCAAGCGGGTGGCCATGCAGAACGTCGCGGGCTGGTCACACGTGCCGGTTCGGGTGTTGAGCTAGAGCATGCGATTCGTCTTCGTGCACGGCGGTTTTCACGCCGCGTGGTGCTGGGAACGAACCATCGGCGAACTGGAATCGCTGGGCCACGAAGGATTTGCGGTCGACCTACCGGGCCACGGCGTGCGCGTCGACGAGGAGTCGACACTGGCCAACCGCCGCGATGCGATCGTCTCGGCGCTGACTCCGGGCGACGTGCTCGTCGGGCACTCCGGCGGCGGCTTCGACGCCACGCTGGCCGCCGACGCAGCGCCGGATCTCGTCAGCCACATCGTCTACCTCGCAGCGGCGCTTGCCGCGCGAGGGGCGCACCTATCCCGAGGCGATGGCGATGCGGGACTCGGAAGAAGGCGAGTTCGACGCCGACGTCGGAGAGATGTTGGGCTACTTGAAATTCGACGACGACGGCGCGATGTGGTTCGCCGACTTCGACGGCGCGTGGAAGTACTTCTACCACGACTGCGACGAAGCCACCGCCCGCTGGGCGTTCGAGCGTCTCGGCCCCGAACGCTTCGGCGACACCACGGTGACTCCGGTGTCGGTGCCCGCCTTCTGGGCAGCGGATCTCCCCCGCAGCTTCATCCGCTGCCTACAGGATCAGTCGATGCCGCAATGGCTCGCCGACACCGTCACGCGCCGTCTCGGGAGTGGAACAGTTGACGATCGACACGTCGCACTCACCGTTCCTGAGCCGACCGCGCGAACTGGCCGAGTTGCTGGTGCACGCCACGACGACGACACCGACCGGCCCCTTGGTGCCCCACTAATCAGCGCGAGCGAGACGCAAAAGTTCCCGAAACGCCGTGCTTTTGGGGCCCTTTGCGTCTGTTCGCGCAGGAAAAGTTACATGCCGTGCAGGATGACGCCGTTGCAGTCGGCGGCGGCCTGGCGCAACTTCACTGCCTCCTGATAGGCGTCGGAGTTGTACCACTCGCGGGCCGCCTCGACCGACTCGAACTCCAGCAGGATGGTCTGGGTGCCGTGCCATTCGCCCTCGAGCACCTCGGGCTTCTGATCGAACGACAACAGTGTCGAGCCGGCCATCGCCTTACCTGCGAGCTTGGCGTACTCGGCCATACCGGCCGGGTCCTTGACGTCCTCGGTAATGAGGATGTATGCCTTGGGCATTCGATCTCCTTGGCTCTCAGTCGATTTCGAGGATGGCTTGTTCTGGACAATTAGCGATGGCGTCTTGGGCCGAAGCTTCCAACCCGGCGGGTACCTCGGATGGGTCTGCAACGGCGTATCCGTCGTCGTGCATGTGAAACACCTCGGGACACAGCGTCAGGCACATGCCGTGGCCACGACAGCGGTCCTCGTCGACCGTGACTTTCATCAGGCATCACCGTCGACGAGATCGAATTCCAGGTGCAGCTCGGTGAGCCCACGCAGGATGTAGGTCGGGATGTACTGGTAGCGACGCTCGCCCGCCGGGCCGTGGTGCGACTCGCTGATCCGGATGTCGGTGGTCCTGTCGAGCAGCCGCTCGAGCCCGACGCGGGTTTCGGCGCGGGCCAGGGGTGCGCCGGGGCAGCTGTGGATCCCACGCCCGAAAGCCAGATGCTGGCGCGCGTTCTTGCGCTCGGGATCGAACGTGTCCGGATCCTCGAAGCGCCGCGGATCGCGGTTGGCCGCCCCGTTGACGACCATCACCGTGCAGCCGGCGCCGATCGCTTCCTCACCGATGGTGACCGGCACCCGCGACAGCCGGAAGTCGCCCTTGACCGGGCTTTCGATGCGCAGGCACTCCTCGATGAAGTTCGGCAGCAGACTTCGGTCCTCACGCAGTCTCCGCTGGATGTCTGGGTTGTCCCCCATCACCTTCAGCGCGGTACTGAGCAGGCGCACCGTCGTTTCCTGGCCGGCTGAGAAGACGTTGGTGGCCACCCGCACGACGTCGCCGACCTCCGGCATCGTCCCGTCCGGGAACTCTGCCGTCGCCAGACCGGTCAACACGTCATCACGTGGCTCGGCCCGCCGGTCCTCGACGTACGTCGCGAAGACCTCGTAGAGGTGCTCCAGCGGAGTCTTGTTCATCGTCTTGTCGGCATGGCCGACCGAGCTGCCGTGGGTGCCGCGTGCGAGGCGCTCGAGGAGATCGGCGCGGTCCTCTTCGGGCACACCCAGCAGATCGGCAATGACGCGCAGCGTGAAGGGACCGGCGAAGCCCTTGATGAACTCGCCCTCGCCCGGCGCCAGGAACTCGTCGAGGATGTCGTCGGCAAGCGCCCACATCGCGTCCTCGTTCTCCTTGAGGCGCTTGGGGGTGATCAGCCGCATCAGCAGGGCGCGGTGATTGGTGTGCGTCGGCGGGTCCAGCGTCGGCAGCTGGTCGCTGAACGGAATCTCGTCGCGGTGCTTAACGATCAGGTCGGTGACGTCGTCACCCTCGAGGGGAACCGGGAAGCCGGGGAACGGCCCGGTCACCGAGGTGCACGAGGAGAAGGTCTCGGCGTCGTTGTAGACGTCGACGGCCTCCTGCCAGCCCGTCACCATCGTCACGCCGTAGTGGTCCTCACGGCTGACCGGGCACTTGTCGCGAAGCGCCTCGTAGAACCGGTACGGGTCGTCTGTCAGGCGACTGTCCCGGAAGAAATCGACCGAGGTGAGGTCCTCCGCCATGCGTCCTCCGTTTCGACGATCTCTGAGTACGAGAACGTGATTCTCATATGTGGGTATCAGATTTCCACAGTGCGACGTCAACGTCAACGAGGGCGCTGTGCATCTGCTCAGCGCATCGGCGCGATTACTGGATCGGTTCGTCGCCCAGAACCGTCGTGCGCAGCATTTCCCGTGGTGAGGTGGGGTGGTACGGCGCCGCCCGGTGCAACACGCCATTGTTGTCCCAGATGACGGTGTCCCCGACGGACCAGCGGTGGCTGTACACCAACTCCGGCTGGGTAGCGCGGTCGAGCAGTTCGGCCAGCAACGCCCTGCCCTCGTCGAGATCCATGCCGACGATGTAGTCCGCCGATGCGCCGAGCACCAGCGACTTGCGGCCGCTGCGGTGCGTCCACACCAGGGGATGCTCGTGGGTGGGGCGCGACCGCCATTTCGCCACCAACTCCGGCGACGGATCAGGATGGACCCGCCGCTGTGACGCCTCCAGCGAATGCACCACCCGCAGCGCACCGAAGCGTTGCTTCTCCTCGTCACTGAACGCCTCGTACGCGGCATACGAGTTCGCGAACTCCGTCTCACCGCCCCGTTCGGCCACCTGCTTGGCCGACAGCACAGTCGCCTTCTGCGGGCATTCGTCGTTGGTCGGAGTGCATCCGTCGATGTGCCAGTCGAACGTGGCCCGCAGATAGTCGGCCGAGGAGTTCTTCGACTTGTCCAGCGTCACCGGGTAGATGCCGGCAACCGGATGGTGACCGTCGGACGAGTGGTCGATCGCCCCGAGTCGCCGGCAGAACGCCACCTGGGCCTCAGGGTCCAGGCCGAGCTCCGGAAACACCAGCACGCCATTGTCTTCCAGCGCATCGAGGACAGCGCGCCCGAGCGCGTCATCGGTGGCCAGCATCTCGGAATCCAGGCCCGTCACCTCCGCGCCGACAGATGCGGTCAGCTTGTTGATGGTCAGCACACTCATATCCGTCGTCCTGTCGTCACGGCACCGGCGCGCTGACGCGGTGCATGACGGCGTCGGCGGAGTCGGCGGGTTTCTGGGTACCGAAGACCTCGACGGCCATCGACACCATGATCATCGAATAGACGAGGTGCAGGAGGTTCAGCGCATCCTCCGGCACATCGTCGAGCGGGAACTTGTCGCAGTAGTCGATCGCTTCCTCGAAGCGAGGGGTGAACGCGTCGTAGAACTGGCGTATCTCCGGCATCGGAGTGGCCAACCGGGCGGCCCAGCGCTCTGGTTCGGTTGCCAGACACCATTTTTGCGCGAACTTCTCGTACTCGGCGAAAGCGCTCGGCAGGCGGGTTTCTGTCACGGTCACACCCCCACCGGTCGGCGCTCGTTTTGGTACTCCTCGACCCAGTCGACCGCGACCTTGTGCAGGTGGCGCACGAGGATCTCCTGGTCGCTGAGCGGAAAGTCGTCGACGACGTCGTACTCCAGGGCCGCCTGGGTACCACCCAACATGCCGGCATCCTGCAGCGCGAACTCCTTGAGCACCACCGAGGCGACCTCGTGTTCGATGCGTTCGTGCACGGTGCGCGCCGGGTGAAACGCGTTGTAGGCCTCGAACTTATGGGTGTTGTGCGACGTCGGCCAGTACCGGTACAGCAGATACCAGCCGTGGTAGATGAGGATCTCCAGGTTCGGGAAGATCTGGAAGTTGGTGATGCCCCACGGTTCGATGCCGCCCGGATTCAGACCGGCCGACTGGTGTGTCTCCGGCGTACGCCATGGGCCGACAAGTCCGCTGCGCGTGATCCTTTCGACGGGATACATGTACTCGGGCGCCATCAGCCACCGCCGAGTGCCGGCGGTGGACACCAGTCGGTGGGGTCCGTCAATCTGGAAATGCCCGCATTCGAACGTCTGGTTGGGCTGACGCACCTCGCTCGGCACCTGCTGCGAGTGCAGAGACGGCACGTGGTAGTACTCCTGGAAAGCGTCGGCGAAGATCTTCCAGTTGCTGTTGTTCTGCGCGGCGAATTCGTAACGCTCCGTCATCAATTCGAACGGATAGTCGTCCAGTGCGGTGATCATCGGCCCGAGGAACTCGCGCAGCGTCTGGCGCGGCTCGGGATCGAAGTTGATGAAGATGAAGCCGTTCCAGATGTCGCAGTTCACGGGCTTCAGCCCGTACTGCGCGCTGTCGAGGCCGAAGAACTCGCCCTCCTGCTGCACGAACGTCAGGTCACCCTTGAGGTCGTAGCGCCACCCGTGGTACTTGCAGGTGAACTGACGGCAGGTGCCCTTGACCTCCTCATTCGGAAAATCGTTCCACACCAACTTGTTTCCGCGGTGCCGGCAGATGTTGTAGAAGGCGCGGATCTGCTGGTCCTTGCCTTTCACCACGATCACGGACGTCTTGGCCGCGTCGATCTCCTTGGTGAGGTAGCTACCGACGCGCGGCAGTTCCTCGACGCGGGCCACGTTGAGCCAGGCCCGCTTGAAGACGGCCTCGCGCTCGAGTTCGTAGAACTCCGGCGAGATCGAGTCACGGAACGAGACCGGCCCGGTCCCGAGTTGCGGGTAGTGCTCCGTCCAGCTGCCCTCCGCCGGCTTGGGCCACTTAGCCATGCGAACCTCCCTGTGCTGATTGCGAACTCGTGCCGGAAAAAGTCATCACATCACCGATCCGCCGTTGACGCCCAATGTCTGGCCGGTGATGAAGCCCGCCTCCTCGGAGCACAGGAAGCCGACTGCGGCGGCGATGTCATCGCCCGTGCCGAGATGACCGAGCGGAACGCTCGCCGCCATCTGTTCGTTGGAAGGCAGGTGGCCCGCAGCCTGTCCCGCATGCTGCATCGGAGTCTCGATGGCCGACGGCGGAATGTTGTTCACCGTGATTCCCACCGGCCCGTACTCGCGCGCCAACGATCTGGTCAGCGAGAGGAGCGCCCCCTTGGACGCTGCGTAGTGGGCCATGCCCGGTGAACCCCGCTGGGCGCTGGACGACGAGATCATCACGATTCGGCCCCAGCCGGCTTCTAGCATGTCGGTCACTGCGACCTGACAACAGTGGAAGGTGCCGGTGAGGTTCACGTCGATGAGTCGCTGCCAGGACTGCACGCTGATCTCGGTGAACGGCGACCAGCCGACCGCACCCGCGCTGGTCACCAGGATGTGCACCGGGCCCAGCTCGGTCCGCACCTTCGCGAACGCCTCCTCGACGGCTGCGCGGTCGCTGACGTCGGCGGCCACTCCGAACGCGGTGACCCCCTGCGCGCGCAGATCCTCTGCGACCCGTTGCGCCGCCTCACCGTTGAGGTCGAGCACGCCCACCTTGTGTCCACGCCTGCCGAGCTCGTGGCAGGTCGCTTCACCCATGCCGGAAGCTCCCCCCGTCACTACCGCGACGCGGGTCATCCGAGTCGTCCCATCACTCGACCTCGTTTCTACTCATAGACCACGTGGACTGATCGGCTCGTAGGTAGAGATTGGCAAGTGAGCACCCAACCTTCGGCCACTTCGTCGTCATCGAGGGCGTCGTTGTTGAGCATCCGGGCGCTGCCGGAAACGATGCGTGCCATGCATGTTCCGCACGAACCGGTTTCGCACGACGACGGCGCACGCAGGCCCGCGATCCGCGCGGTCTGCAACAACGTGTTGCCCGCCCGGTAATCGGCGGTGGTGGTGTTGTGATCGAGTTCGATCACGACTTCCTCGGTCTGCTCCGACGTCTTGGCGACGTCGGAAGGAATCGGTTCCACCGAGAAGCGTTCGAGGTGGACACGTTCTCGCGGGGCGCCGGATCCGAGCACCGTGTCCTCCACGGTGTCCATGAAAGGGCCAGGGCCGCAGATGTAATATTCGGCCGCGCCGGCATCGGCAACGAAGGACTCGACCACCGAGGGCGTCACCACACCGCTGTCGTCGTCGATGTGATGCACGACCACCAGCCGGTCTGCGTGCTCGTCTGCCAACCGGCTGAGCGCCTCGGCGAAGATCACCGAGTCGCGGCTGCGGTTGGCGTAGAACAGCCGGATCCGCCGCGACGAATTCGCCAGAGCCGTGCGCACCAACGACATGATCGGTGTGATGCCGCTGCCGCCCGCGAACGCCACGACTTCGTCGGCGGTGTCACGCAGACAGAACCGCCCCTCAGGCGGGGTGGCGTGAACCTCGACGCCTTCGGCGACCGTGTCGTTGAGCCAGTTCGACACCACACCGCCGGGGTCGCGCTTGACGGTGATCTGCAGGTCGTCTTCGGCGGGCGCCGACGACATCGAGTAGCAACGACGCAGATCCTGGCCTCCGACAGTGACGCGCAATGTCAAGAATTGGCCGGCCTGATAGCGGTACTGCTCCGAGCAGTGCTCAGGCACGTCGAGGACCAGCGAGACGGCGTCTGACGTCTCGCGGACGACGCGCTTGACACGCAGCGGCGCGAAGCCATCGGCTCCGTTGTTCTCGGCCATCACCGCCATCATATCAAGTACTTGTCAATGATCTCAAGTACTTCATTCTCTACTCGGGATCGATGTGATCGCGAAACAACTCATGGCCAGTGCCCTTTTCCACTACACGGGCCAGCAGGCCGCTCAACGTCTCCTGCTCGTCCTTGCTCAGCACACCAAACACCTTGTCGTGTGCGGCAATCGCGTCGTTGACCACCGCAGCGGCGACCTTCCGGCCCTGGTCGGTCAGAAAGGCCTGAAGGATACGGCCGTGCTGAGGGTCCTGCTTCCTCTGCACGAGTCCCCGGCGCTCGAGGGCGGTTAGCGCCAACTGAACGCCCTGAGGGCTTATCAGCAATCTGCGGGCCAGGTCGGCACCCGACAAACCGGGTTCGTTCGACAGTTGGCGCAGCACACCGATCTGCGCGGTGCTCACTCCATGTTCGCTCACCGCGTCGTTGACCGTCGTCAAAGAGAAGTACCACGCCTGCTTGAGCAGCCACAGTATGTTGTCGGTTTGCTCCACGTTCGCCTCCTTGGCTGAAACGTCAACGTTTGTAGATCACGCCGTCTTTCATCACGAACCGCACGTCCAACGTTGCGGCGATGTCGCGCGACGGGTCACCGGGGACGGCGACGATGTCGGCGAGGTAGCCGGGCGCAAGGCGCCCAAGTTCAGCGTCGACCTCGACGAGTTCCGCGCTGGTGATCGTCGCCGCACGCAACGCCTGCATCGGCGTCATTCCGCGAGACACCAATGCGCACAGTTCCTTGGCGTTCTGCCCGTGGGGAATCGCGGGGGCGTCGGTGCCGCAGGCGATCCGGACGCCTGCGGCGATCGCCTTGGGCAGCATTGCTTGGGCCTGTGGAAACACCACTTCAGCCTTCTTGCGCAACTCCGGAGCGATCCGGTCGATGGCCATCGCCTCAGTGAGGTAGGTGGTCGAGACGAGGAACGTACCGGTATCGGCCATCAACTTGATGGTGTCGTCAGTGGCCAAAAAGCCATGCTCGATACAGTCGATACCCGCACGGATACAGGCGCGAATAGCGCTGTCTCCCACCGCATGTGCCGCTACCCGGACTCCAGCCCGATGCGCTTCGTCGGCAATCGCGGCGAATTCCTCGTCCGAGTACTGCTGCGCGCCGGGAGCAGTGCTGTGCGACATCACGCCGCCCGATGCCGACACCTTGATCAGCTTGGCGCCGTGCCGAACCTGGTAACGCACGCAGGCCCGCACGTCGTCGACGCCGTTGGCGATGCCCTCCGCGACCGAAAGCGGCATGATTCCCGGCGCGAGCCGTTGGAACACCGTCGGGTCGAGGTGCCCGCCGTACGGCGTGACCGCATGTCCGGCCGGATGGATGCGTGGACCGACGTGCCAGCCCTGGTCGATCGCGCGCTGCAATGCGACGTCGAGGAGATAGCCGCCCGTCTTGACCATCAGGCCGAGATTGCGAACGGTGGTGAAGCCGGCCTCGAGCGTGGTGCGCGCATTGACCGCGCCACGCAGCGTGCGATATGCGGGATCGTCCTGCACACCGTGCATCGGACTGGGCAGGCCCTCCGGACCGCCGGGCCCTCCGATGAGCAGGTTGAGCTCCATGTCCATCAGACCGGGAGTCAGCGTGACGTCGCCCAGATCGATGTCCTCGGCCGGATCATCAGGCAGCGCAGAGGGATTGACTGCCTGAATCCGGTTCCCTTCCACGACGAGCACCGCGGGCGAACGCACCTGGCCCGCCTCGACATCCGCCCAGCGCGCCGCGCGTAGGACTGTTACGGCGGTGCCAGATGGTCGCTCGGACAAGCCTCGCTCCGTGGTCACGGGACCGGTTCTGACACGCAGTCCAGCGTGGTCGCCCCCGAGTCGGGCACCTTCGGCTGCTTCCAGCACTCGACCGGAAACGACGCCTGAATCATCGAGTAGAGAAGATGCATCAGATTCAGCACGTCCTCTGGCATTTCGTCCAGCGAGAACTTGTCGCAGTAGGCGATGGCTTCCTCCGCGCGCGCGGTGATCGCGTCATAGAAGGCTTGTATCTCCTGCATCGTGCTGGCCAACCGCTTGCCGAAGCGCTCCGCCTCGGTCGGCAGACACCAATCGGAAAACCTCTCGAGATCCGAGAACTCGGGCGGCAGCTTGTTCGTCGTAGATGTTGATGTCGTCGCGGCAGTCGTCATGTCACACACCCGCCGTCTTGCGCTGGTATTCCTCTACCCAGGCCGCGGTTTCCTTGTGCAGGTGGCGGATCAGCACCTCCTGGTCGCACAGCAGGAACTCGTCGATGGCCCGTGATTCGACCATGGTCTGCGTCGCCTCGAGAGTGTTCGCGTCCTGCAGGCCGTATTCCTTGAATGACACCGCGGCGAGTTCCTGGGCGATGCGCTCACGCGGCGTTCTCGGCTGCGGGAAGTACACCGTGCCCTCGAAGATGTGCGTGTTGTACGACGTGGGCCAGTAGTGGTAGGTCAGATACCAGCCCTGCCCCCAGAACAGAATCACGAAGTTGGGGAACAACTGGAACGAATCCAGGCCCCACGGATCGCATTTCGCCGGGTTGAGCCCGGCGGGCATCTCCCCCAGATCCGGTTTGTCCCATGGCCCGAACAGACCGCTCTGGCAGATGTCCTCGATCGGCTTGCGCATCTCGTCGGCCATCTCCCAGGCCCGGATTCCCGAGGTGCTCACCAGCCGGTGTGGGCCTTCGATGCGGTAGTGCGGGGCCTCGAAACCCGCTTCCGCGGCAGCCTTGGAATACGCCGTCGGCGACTGGTTGGCGTGCAGTACCGGTGCGTGGTAGAACTCCTGGAACGCGTCCATGTAGAGCTTCCAGTTGGCCTTCACCTCGGACCGGTAGTAGAACCGCGATGTCATCTTCTCGAACGGATAGCCTTCGAGATCCGTGATCATCGGCCCGAGGAAGTCGCGCAGGGATTGCTCGGGCTCCTTCGCGAAGTTGACGAAGATGAAACCCTCCCACACCTCGCAGTGCACGGACACCAGCCCGTAACGGCTCTTGTCGAGGTCGAAGAACTCCCCCTCCTGCTGGACGAAGGTCAGGTTGCCGTCCAGGTCGTAGCGCCACGCGTGGTACTTGCAGGTGAACTGCCGGCACACACCGCTGGTCTCCTCAAGGGGCATGTCGTTCCACACCAACTTGTTGCCGCGGTGACGACAGATGTTGTGGTACGCCTTGACCTCGCCGGAAGTCGTGCGCACCACGATGATCGACGTATTGGCGACCTTGAGCTCTTTGGTGAAATAGCTTCCCTTGCGCGGAACCTGTTCGACGCGACCGACGTTCAGCCATGCCCGCTTGAAGACCGCCTGGCGTTCGATCTCATAGAACTCGGGGCTGATCGAGTCCTCATAGGACACCGGCTCTGTTCCCAGCTCCGGATAATGCTGTGTCCAGCTGCCCTCGGGCGGTTTGGGAAAACGAGGCATCGGATTCTCCTGTCCACGCGGTCGGGTCTCAGTGATATCGCACGCGCACCCGCCAGGCGCCGGATTCGGGCCCTTCTGCGATCGGCCACTGAGGCTGCTCTTTGGCGCATTCTGCGGGATCCTGCTGAACCGACGGTATATGCTGGCGCTCGCAATCGCAAGTAGTTGATACTGCCTGTCGAGAGCCTCGTACCCCGTCGCGGAAGGAGACATGCAGGTGCGTCCCGACGAACTGTTCATCGGCGGCAGTTGGACGAAAGCGAGCACTGAACAGCGCATCGAGGTGGTCTCTCCCCACACCGAGGAGCAGGTCGCGCAGGTCGCCTCGGCCGGTCCCGAAGACGTGGACAAAGCCGTCGACTCTGCCCGGACCGCGTTCGACACCGGCCCGTGGCCGCGGCTCGAGCCGGCCGAACGCATCGCCGCCGTTCGAGGACTCGCCAAGGCCTACGGCGAACGCCGACCCGAGATGGCCGAGATCATCTCCTCCGAGATAGGCGCGCCGATCAGCTTCGCCAAGCGTGCCCAGGTCGCCCTGCCGTGGACGATGATGTCGGCGTTCTGCGATCTGGCCGAGTCCTATCCGTGGCGTGAGACCCGTCCGGGAATGTACGGAGCGGACATCCACATCCGGCGCGAGCCCGTCGGCGTCGTCGCCGCGATCGTCCCGTGGAACATGCCGCAGTTCCTCACCGTCACCAAGCTGATCCCGGCGCTGCTCGCAGGCTGCACGGTCGTGCTCAAACCCGCGCCGGAGTCGCCGCTCAACGCCCTGCTGCTGGCCGAGATGATCGCCGACGCGGGCCTGCCGCAGGGCGTGGTCAGCGTGCTGCCCGGGGATAACACTGTCGGCGAGTATCTGGTGAATCACCCTGGCGTGGACAAGGTTTCCTTCACCGGCTCCACCGCTGCGGGTAAGGCCGTCGCCGCCGCGTGCGCGACCAATCTGCGGCGTGTCAGCCTCGAACTGGGCGGCAAGTCCGCCGCGATCGTCCTCAGCGACGCCGACCCGGGCGCCGTCGCGACCGGCGTCCGGTCGGCCAGCTTGAGCAACAGCGGGCAGATCTGCAACGCGCTGACCCGCGTGCTGGTGCCGTCCGGTCGCGCCGACGAGTTCACCGACGCACTTGCCGCCGAGATGTCGTCGCTGGTCGTCGGCGATCCGACCGACCCCGCCACGCAAGTCGGGCCTCTCGTCGCGCAGCGTCAGCAGTACCGGGTGCGCGGCTACATCGAGACCGGCTTGGCCGAGGGCGCCCGCATGGTCGTGGGCGGCGCGGAGATGCCCGACGGTCTCGACCGCGGCTGGTACGTCCGGCCGACGTTGTTCGACCACGCCGACAACACGATGCGGATCGCTCGCGAGGAGATCTTCGGCCCGGTGCTGACCGTCATCCCCTACACCGACGAGGAAGAAGCGGTGGCGATTGCCAACGACTCCGACTACGGCCTGGCGGGATCGGTGTTCACTGCGGACACCGACCGGGGCGTGGCGGTTGCCGACCGCATCCGCACCGGCACCTTCGGTGTCAACCAGGGCTACACGATGGACCCGTTCGCCCCGTTCGGCGGGGTCAAGGCCAGCGGGTACGGACGTGAACTCGGCCGCGAGGGCATCGACGGCTACACCGATACCAAGTCGATCGCCGTGGCGGGAGAAAAAGCGTGACCGGAACGACGGGAGTGACCGAACGCGAGCCGAATTTCGCCCGTCCGGTCGCACCGCACCGCGGCCGGATCTACCTCGGCGTCGCGCTGCTGACGGGCGCGGTGTTCCTGGCGATGACCTTCGGCGTCGAATTCGGTTTCATCGCGCCGACCTTCGCCTCGGACGTCATCGCCAACCTGCTCTTCGGCATACCGGTGCTCCTGGTTCCGCTCGTCATCCTGTGGGATGCGCCGGGCGAGAACCGAACTCGGCTCGACAAGGCCGCGGAGCTGACGCTGTTCTATCTGCCCTACACCGCATGCAGTCAGATCGGCTACGAGTTGATGTTCCTCGTCGGCCACCCGCTCGGTTGGTGGAGGCCGACGACAGATCCCGGCTGGAAGTGGCTGTGGTGGCAGTACGCGCTCGCCGATACCCGCTATGTCAGCGGGAACCCGTGGATCTTCGCCTTGGAGGTCGTCGGGGTGACGACCGGTGTCTTCGTCTTCGTGATGTGGACGAGGTTGATCAAGGTCGACTTGCCCGCTGAATCGCGAATCCGTTGTCTGTGGGGCGCATTCGCCGGGTGCGCGGTGTTGATGAGCAGCACCGCCGTGTATTTCCTGGCGGAGGTGGGCGCCGGGTTCGACGACATCGGCCAGGGCGCATTCGGCCTCTGGTTCAAGTTCATCGGCGAGAACATCCCGTTCATCGTGCTGCCGCCACTGGTCCTGTACTCGATCCATCTGCAGATCGACTATCTGACACGGCGGGCCGGCAAGCTCACGGCAGCTTGATCGCCGAGAGGTACATCTCGATGACCGGCCGGAAGAGGTTCTCGTCGTCGAGTTGATCTGCCAGCACCACGGAGTCGCTCGTGGCGATCAGGATCTGGGCGAACGTCGATGGCGGAATAGTCAATGTGCCGCCAAGCCGGTCGATGCCCTCGACGATGAACTTGGCCAGCGCCTCGACGACCTCTGACCGTTTGGCCGCCACCCGGGCTCGCACGTCGGGATTGCGTACCAGATAGAGGGTGAATTCGTGTCCCAACGCGGCATGTTCTGCACCGCGGTCATGGCTCAACTGGCGCCAGCGTTCAGCAATCTCGTCGAGTTCGTGGGCACCGACCTGGCCCGACGACATCACCTCGGCGAAATTGTCGAAATAGCGTCGCCAGTACCGGTCACTGACTGCGAGGAAGAGATCCTCTTTCGTGGCGAAATGCTTGTAGATGGCGCCCTTCGTATACCCGGCTGCATGGGCGATATCGTCGAGAGTCGCTGCGGTGAAGCCTTTTTCGGCGAAAACATCTTCTGCTGCGTCGAGGAGCAGTGAACGAGTGTGCTCGAGGCGCCGTTCGCGCGTCCACCGCTCAGCCATGGAAAAAGTCTGCCACAGAATCCGAGAAACTTATTGGCTACCCAGATACTCACTGGTATCTTTTCGTCGAACGCAGACCCGAGGAGGCGTCATGAGCGATCTGTCGGAAAAGAAACCTGTGGTGACCGAGTCAATCGGCGCAACGGCCGAACTCGGTGCCCAGATGCAGCCGAAGGGCAAGCCGGTCCAGATCTGGGCGTTTTTCGGCGGGGCAATCCTGCTGCTGCAGTTGTACGTGTGGACCAAATGGGTCACTGGTCCGTACTTCGAGCAGGTGTATGCCGGGCCAACCCCGTTGCCGATGTACATGAAGATCCCGCTCATCGCGAACGGGGTTGTTCTCTGGGTGGGCCTGCCCTTCGCGATCTACTACTTCTTCATCAGGCCGTGGCGCCGCGAAAGGCGAATCACGCTGGACGGCATGCTATTGCTGTCGATGGGCCTGATGTGTCTTCCAGGATCCGTTCCTGAACTACTTCAACACGTGGTGCACCTACAACACCTGGCTGTTCAACCGCGGCGCCTGGACACCGCACATTCCCGGGTGGTTTTCACCCGACCAACCAGGCCGCATGGTGCCCGAACCGATACTGACGAACTCGGTGGGATACGCGTACGGAGTCCTGCTGATCACGATCCTCGGATGCTTTGTGATGCGCAAGATCAAGTCGCGCTGGCCCAACATCACCAACTTGCGTTTGATCCTGGCGACCTTCGCGATCGCTTTTGTCTTCGACTTCGTGATGGAGGCACTGGTCCTGCTGCCGACCGGGCTCTACACCTATCCCGGTGCCATACGGGCGGTGTCCTTCAATGCCGGCACCTACTACCAATGGCCGGTGTACGAAGGGCTCATGTGGGGCGGCGTCCAGACGGCCCTGTGCTGTCTGCGCTTCTTCACCGACGATCGCGGCCGCACGATCGCCGAGCGCGGATTGGACCGTGTCCGCGGCGGGTTCGTCCGACAGCAGTTCGTTCGCTTCCTGGCGATCTTCGCAGCGGTGAGCGCATGCTTCTTCGTCTTGTACAACATTCCCGTGCAGTGGTTCGCCATGCACTCCGACCCCTGGCCCGAGGACCATCTGAAGCGCTCGTATTTCAACGGCGGCGTCTGTGGCGACGGAACTGAAATCCCGTGCCCCGACCCGAGTCTGCCGCTGCCGAGCAGGTGGTCCGGCTTCATCAACACCGACGGTGAACTCGTTCTTCCGGAGGGCAAAGAGGTTCCGAAGACCGTGCCCATCGAACGAGGGGAATGAGACCTCAGGGCATCTTGACGGCCGACACGTACATCTCGACCATGGGCTGGTAAAGATCGATATCGTCCAGGTGGCTGCCCAGCTCGACGGCGTCAGTCGTGGCGATGATGATGTGGGCGAACGTCATCGGGGGGATCAACAGGGTCGCGCCGAGATGGTCGATGCCCTCGACGATGTAGCGGGCGAGCTGGTCGACAACTTCTGATCGCTTGGCCGCGACCCGTTCCCGCGCCTCGGGGTTGCGCAGCAGGTAAAGGTTGAACTCGAGGCCCAGTGCCGCGTGCTCGGCGCCACGGTCACGGCTCAATTGGCGCCAGCGCACGGCGATCTCCTCCAGTTCGTGCGCTCCGATGTGGTCAGACGACGACATTATTTCGGCGAAATTGTCGAAGTAACGACGCCAGTACCGGTCGCTTGCAGCCAGGAACAGGTCTTCCTTGGTGGCGAAGTACTTGTAGATCGCGCCTTTCGAGTAGCCGGCCGCCTTGGCGATGTCGTCGAGAGTCGCAGGGATGAAACCTTTTTCGGCGAACACCTGCTCTGCGGCATCCAGCAGCAGCGAGCGCGTGCGTTCGAGGCGCCGCTCCCGCGTCCAGGGTTCAACCATGCGGCAATTTTGCCATAGATTTTTTTCGGACCCTTGGTCATCCAGATACTGGCTGGTATATTTTCGGCGCAGCGGCCACTTTCGGAGGGAGCTGTGAGGTTTATGCGATCTTTAGGTGCAGAAGAGAGGGCCTCATGAGCGATTTGTCGAGCAAGAAGAAGCCCGTTCTCACCGAGTCGGTCGGCGAGGCGTCGCTCGGTACGCAGCCTCAATCCAAGATCACTGCGGTGAAAATCTGGGCCGCGGTCGGTGGTGCGATTCTCGCCTTCCAGCTGTACGTGTGGATTCGCTGGATCACCGGACCCAACTTCGAGCGCGTCCCCCCGGGACCGACCGAGCCACCGACGTTCATGAAGGTGATCCTGTTCACCTGGACCACCGTGATCGTCATCGGCCTGCCGATTGCCATCTGGTGGTTCATCATCCGGCCCTGGCGTCGGGAACGGCGAATCACCCTCGACGGCATGCTCTTCGTGTCCTGCGGCCTGCTGTTCTTCCAGGATCCGCTGCTGAACTACTTCAACACGTGGAGCACCTACAACACCTGGATGTGGAACCGGGGCTCATGGGTCCAGGACATTCCGGGGTGGGTGTCCTTCGGGCAACCGGGCGCCATGATGGCCGAGCCGTTCCTGATGAACGCGCCGGGATACTTCTTCGTCCTGCTGTGCACGATGCTCGGCTGCTGGGTGATGCGCAAAGCCAAGCAGCGGTGGCCCAACATCAACACCCTCGGCCTGATCGGCGTCGTGATCGCCTGGACCTTCCTGTTCGATTTCGTCATCGAGGGTCTGTTCCTCATGCCGATGGGGCTGTTCACCTACCCTGGCGCCATTCAGGCGCTGTCTGTCAATGCCGGCACTTACTACCAGTGGCCGCTCTATGAAGGGCTCATGTGGGGCGGTGTACAGGCTGGCCTCTGCTGCATGCGCTACTTCACCGACGACCGTGGCCGGACCTTCGTCGAACGCGGACTCGACCGGGTCCGGGGCGGGGTCGTCACCCAGCAGCTCACCCGCTTCCTGGCGATCTTCGCCGCGTGCAGCGCCTTCTTCTTCGTGTTCTACAACCTTCCGGCGCAGTTCTTCGCCATGCACCAGGATCCCTGGCCGGACGACATTTTGAAGCGCTCGTACTTCCTGATGGGCATCTGCGGTGAGGACACGGATAGGCCGTGTCCCGACCCTGCGCTGCCGATGCCCCTGACGAATTCCGGCTACATCAACCACGACGGTGAGCTTGTTCTGCCAGAGGGCGTCGAACTCCCGAAGAACGTTCCGCTCGAGCGAGGAAAATAAATGTTGAACAGTACTTCTGCGGTCGTCACCCCCGTTTCGAACGCGCCGTTCTACCGTGCGCTCGGCGATGAGGTGGAGGTCTTCCGCGCGGCGGCCCGTCGAGGCCTGCCGGTACTGCTGAAGGGCCCTACGGGATGCGGGAAAACACGGTTCGTGGAGGCGATGGCCCACCAGCTGGGCCGGGATCTGATCACCGTCGCGGGCCACGAGGACATGACGTCGGCGGATCTGGTTGGCCGATTCCTGTTGAAGGGCGGTGAGACGGTCTGGGTGGACGGGCCGTTGACCCGCGCGGTGCGTGAGGGCGCCATCTTCTATCTGGACGAGGTGGTGGAGGCGCGCCAGGACACCACCGTGGTCATCCATCCGCTCGCCGACCACCGCCGTGAGTTGCCCGTCGACCGACTCGGCACGACGCTGCAGGCGGCGCCCGGATTTCAGCTGGTGATCTCCTACAACCCCGGCTACCAGAGCGTGCTGAAGAATCTCAAGGAGTCGACCCGTCAGCGCTTCATCGCCATTGAACTCGGCTACCCATCCCCCGAGGTCGAGACCGAGGTGGTTGCCTACGAAGCCGGGATCGACACCGACACCGCGCGTGCGTTGGTCAAGCTCGCGTACGCCATCCGAAACCTGGATGGCTCACCGTTGCGCGAAGTGTCCTCCACTCGCATGTTGATTCTCGCAGGCGGCCTCGCCGCTGAAGGGCTGAACCTGCGCAGTGCCGTCCACGCAGCCGTCGTCCAAGTGCTATCCGATGACGACGACGTGATCCGCGCCCTCGATGAACTCGTCAATACCGTCCTGCCCCAGACGTGACCGCCACTTCCAAGACCGTGCCTCTTCCCGTCGCCCCGGAAAACCCTGACCGGTTCCGGTTTTTGGCCACCTACATCGCCGGCCGGTCTGTCGAAGTCACCGAGGCGCCCGCTGGCCAGCCTGCGCACACCAACGGACAGTTCATCTTCGTCTCGGCCGGTGGTTCCGTCGAGGAGCAGCGCCGCGAGATGCTGGTTCAGGCAGCACTTCTCGGCGCAGGCAGCCTTGATCCGCGATTGGTGAAGGGATTGCGGGCACGTTCGGTGTTGGCGCGCCGCTACCTGGCACTCGAAGGTCAGCGGGTTCTTACCGAACTCGCCCGACAGATTCCACTCGATGCCGCGCTCCTGCATGACGGACAACCAAGTACCGCGACCGCCGATGAGTCACTCGAGGTGGCCAAGAGCCGAGCCGATGTTGCCGACCCACCGGGGTGGTTCGGCGTCATCAAACCATCCCGGCTGATGGCGACGCTCGCCGGACCGGGCGGACAGGCCACCAACAAAGACCTCCGATTGCAGTTCGACCCCATCGACATGCCTGAATCGGAGGACGACGACGAAGACGAAGACGATGACGGCGGGAAGTCCGGGGAGAGCAAGATCCTCAAACTGTTTCAGAGTCCACTCTTCAACAACCAGTCGGCGTCGGACTACTTCCGCAAGATGTTCGGCGGTTCACGTTCCCCCGGAGAGGGTGCCGCGGGCGCCGAGATGACAGTTCGGTCCACCCGGCGGGTGCAAGAGATCGGACCGAATGCCCGTCCCCTGCCCACGCGGATCCACTTCACCGATGACGGCAAGCCCGGTGCAGCGGTAGGCGTGGGCGGCGCCCTGTATCCGGAGTGGGACGTCTTCAACGACCGGTACAAGCCCGACTGGTGCCGGGTCATCGACTTCCCCCTGACCGCCGCCGCCGACGTGTCCCATGCCGGTGTTGCGCGCGACGACGTGCTCCGGCGCCGTCTGGCTCGCGTCGGACTCGGCCCGAAGGTTCTGCGTGGCCGTGCCGACGGTGACGACCTCGATATCGAGGCGCTCATCGACCTGTTCGTCGATCTACGATCCGGCTTCTCCGCACCCGAGCACGTCTACCTGGAGCGCCGCAAACTTGCCCGCAATCTCGGTGTGCTCATCCTGATCGACGCCTCCGGGTCCGCCGTCGATGCCGATTCGGACGGCCTCGCGGTGCACGACCACCAGCGACGGGCGGCCGCCACTCTGGCCGTCACACTCGAGGAACTTGGTGACCGCGTCGCCGTCTATGCATTTCGATCGCAGGGCCGCCACGCTGTGCATCTGCCGGCCATCAAGACGTTCGATCAAAGTTTCGGTGCCGTCGCACGGGCCCGGCTCAACCAGCTCGAACCAGCGAGCTACACCCGCCTCGGTGCCGGAATCCGGGGCGCGGGCGAGGTTCTCAAGAACGAGGCCGGCACACCGAATCGGCTGCTGCTCGTCCTTTCGGACGGCTTTCCCTACGACGACGGCTACGAAGGTCGTTACGCGGAAGCCGACGCCAGTAAGGCCCTCGAAGAGCTTCGCATGGAGAGCGTTGCCTGCCTGTGTCTGTCCATCGGCGCATCCACGGAAACCGATGTGCTCGAACGCGTCTTCGGCTCCGCCAGCTTCGCCAGCGCTCCGAACCCTGGCCGACTTGAGCCCGCAGATGGACGAGTTGTTCATGTCCGCGCTCGCAGAACTCGCCGCGCCGAAACCAGCGCGGGTGTGAGACCGACGGCGGAGCCGTTATCCACCAAGTGATTTCCAGAAACGGGTGAGGGCCGCGGCGCCGCGCGCCGGGTCCTGCACCATCCACCAATGTCCCAGTCCGTCGAGCACCTCAGTCCGGGCGCCGGCTCGGTCAGCCGCCCGACGCCGCATCTCGTCTGTGCCGACGAAGGGGTCCTCGGTGGCCAACAGCGACAGTCCCGGGCGGGCGGCCGCGTTCTCGAGCGCGCGTCCGGCATCGGCGAGGGCCGGTTGACGTGCCGAGCGGTATAGCGCCAGGATGGCCCGACCCATCTCCGGACCCTGCGCTGCGGCAAACGATGTCGCAACGTCTGAGGGAATGCCGAAGGTCACCTGCTGTTGCGCCCGGTCCTCTAGCGAACCGGCGATCATCGCATCGACTACCTGCTCGCCCGCCTCCGGAGTCTGAAATATCTGAGCCATGTCGTGCCATACGTAGTCTGGGTCGAACATGCCGACGACGTCGCTGGCCCAGCTACGCACGAGCTCGGGTTGGTGCATCACCGCGTTGAGCACGTGCAAGCCGCCCCAGTCGTGTCCGACAAGGTCGACGGGTTCATCGATGTGCTGCAGCTCATCGACGAGCCAATCACGGTAGGCGATATAGGTTGCCGGAAAAGCGAGCGGCAGCGGGGCGCCAAACCCCGGCGGTGACAGCCGCACCACATCCTTACGCCCGAGAGCATCGATGAGCGGATCCCAAACTGCGTCAGTCTCCGGATTGCCGTGCACCAGAACCAATGTCACATCAATCATTTTCGCACGAGTCGAAACCGCGGGACGAAGCCTTCCGACCGCCCATGGTTATCGGCATCCACGACTTGATCGCGGTTCCGTCCGTCAGCGCGCCGGCAGGCCTAACACACGCTGGGCGATGATGTTGCGCTGGATCTCCGACGTGCCGCCCGAGATGGTGCCCGCGTAGCTGCTGATGTAGCGCGTGAACCAGCTGCCGGTGAACAGGTCTGGGCTGTAAGGGTTGTACGGTGCGGTGAGCGCTGGGCTGCGCAAGCCGTCCACGCCTGCGGCATCGAGGGCGTGTCTGAGCGCGTTCTGCTCGGCCTCCGATCCGAACAGCTTCAGCACCGAGATACTCGGAATATCCCGCTCTCCGCGCGCCGCCTGGCCCAGCGCGACCGAGCCCATCAGGCGCAGCGCTTGATAGTCCATGGCGATGGTGGCGTAGCGGTCGCGGCTCACCTCCCCGTCGGGCTGGAAGTCTTCGAGCAGCTGTGCCAGCCGATTGGCGAACGCCATCCACATCATCGTGCGCTCGTGGCCGAGCGATCCGTTGGCCACCTTCCACCCGCCGTGGAGCGGACCGACGAGGTTTTCGGCCGGCACCCGCACATCGGTGTAGAACACCTCGTTGAAATCGAGGTTGTCGCGCTCGTACACCGAGGCGAAGGGCCGGCGCTCGATTCCCGGCAGATCGGTGGGGATGAGCAAGGCGCTGATCCCTTTGTGCTTCGGTGCATCGGGATCGGTGCGGACGAACGTGAGGATGACGTCGGCGTCGTGGGCGCCGGAGGTCCACACCTTTTGTCCATTGACGACGAAATGGTCACCGTCGATGCCCGAAACAAACTCGGCACGGGTGGCAAGCCCGGCGAGGTCGGAGCCTGCCCCTGGTTCGCTCATGCCCAATGACGCGGTCATCTCTGCGCGCAGGATCGGCACCGCCCAGCGTCGCTTCTGATCGTCGGTGCCGAAGGACAGCAGCGACGCGGCGATGATACCCACCCCCTGCGGGTTGAAGGCGTGATAGATCCGGCGCCGCGCAAGTTCCTCGCGGTGCACGAACTGCTGGAGGATGTCCGCATTGCGGCCACCGAATTCCGGCGGGTTTCCCGGGAGCAGCCACCCGTGGTCGAACTGCAGTTGCTGCCAGCGCCGCGCCCACTCGGGCACGTGCGACGTCGACCGCGACTGCTCGGCGGCCTCCGCCTCAGCGGGCAGATGATCGTCGAGAAATCGGATGAACTCCGCGCGGAAGGCCTCCACCTCAGCGTCGAACGTGAGCTTCACGAGGTTCAATGTATCAAGTACTTAACATCCACCGCTGAGTGCGCTACAACTAAGGGGATGCTCGACGCACAAAAGATCCTCATCACCGGCGCGACAGGCAAGATCGCCTTCCCCATCGCGCGGGCGCTCGCGCAGCGCAACGAGGTGTGGGGCGCCGCCCGGCTCAGGATCCGCGGCGACCGGGACAAGCTGGCCGGCGCCGGTATCACCCCACTGCCGCTGGACATGAGCACAGCTGACTTCACGGAACTGCCCGACGATTTCACCTACGTGTTCCACGCGGCGGTGGATACCGGCGTCGACGACTGGACACGATGCGTCGAAACGAACGCACAGAAGTCCGGCGAGCTGCTGTATCACTGCCGCGCCGCCAAAGGCTTCGTCTTCTGCTCCACCGGCTCGGTGTACGGGTACCAGGGACAGCGACCGCTGCGGGAGTCCGACCCGCCGGGTGTGCCCCTTCGCCCGAACTACAGCTTCTCCAAGATCGCCGCCGAGGCGGTGTGCACATGGATCGCGAAGCAGTACGACATACCGCTCACGGTCATCCGCATCTGTTCGACCTACGGGCCGCAGGGCGGTGCGCCCGCCGACCGGCTGGACATGATGTTGGCCCACAAGGCCATTCGGCTCTACCCCGACAAACCCAACAACTACAACCCGATCTACGAGGACGACTACGTCGAGCTCGGCATCCGGGCCATGGAGGTCGCGGCGACGCCGCCGATCGTCGTCAACTGGGCAGGCAGCGAGACGGTCAGCGTCGAGGACTACTGCGCCTACATGGGTGAGCTCGTCGGCGTCGAACCGATCTTCACCTACACCGCGGATGCACACACCCCGCTGTGGCCCGACGTCACCTACATGCACGAGATCCTCGGCACGACCAAGGTCGGTTGGCGTGACGGGTTCCGGCGCATGATCGCGGCCCGTCACCCCGAAATCGCCTTGCCCGAAACCCATTCCACGACGCCCTAAGGACAACCGATGCAGCTGCCCGGCACCCCGTCTGACGAGGTCGAGGATGTCCTCGCCGCCGGACGCGGGGATATCACCACCCTGTTCGTCTCCATGGCGACACGTCATCCCGAGGGGACGGACGCCGACTATCTGCGCTGGCACACCCTCGACCACCGACCAGAACAGCACCGGTTGTCCGAGGTGCGCGCCTCACTGCGACTGGTGTCGACGCCGGAGTGCCGGTCCGCACGCGCGGCGGGTCGCGACCGCTACGACGCGATCGACCATGTGATGACGTACTTCTTCAGCGATCCAAGTGGCATGAATGGTTTCCTCGACCTGGCGAAAGCGCTCATCGGCGCCAACCGGAAACTGCCTCTGCTTCCGCCTGTCGAACGTGGCGTGTACGACGTGCAGAGCAAGTCTGCCGCACCGCGGGTCAAGGTGGGTGCCGACGTGCTGCCGTGGTGGCCGGTCAAGGGTGTGTACCTGCTGCTGGAGCGCGGCGACGCAACGGCAGAGGGGTTGCTCGACGTCGAGGGTGTGGCGGGCGTGTGGTCGGCAGTGACGCTGGCGGTCGATGCCAGGTTGGCGAGCGCGCAGGTCGGCCAGTCCATCACGTACTGCTTCCTCGACGATGACCCCGTCGCGACGGCGGACCGGTTACGACCGGTCCTGGCGGCCCGGTGGGAGCAGGCAGGCATCGAACCGCTGCTGGCGGCCCCGTTTTACCTCGTCGTCCCGTATGAGTGGGATCGCTATGTGCCGTAGGAGATATCAATGCGAATCGGCTTGATGGTCGGCTCCGACAAGGAGCGCTCGCGCGCCGACCGGCTCGCCGGCCTGCTCGACGACGGAAAGACCGCCGAGAGTGACGGTTTCGCGTCGTTCTGGATTCCGCAGGTTCCCGGCTACCTGGATGCGATGACCGCGGTCGCACTTCTCGGACAGGTCACCGACCGCATCGAAATCGGAACCGCGGTCGTGCCGATTCAGACCCGCCATCCGCTCATCATGGCGCAGCAGGCAATGACCACCCAGGTCGCCTGCTCCGGCCGGTTCACACTCGGCATCGGGCCGTCGCACCACTGGATCATCACGGATCAACTCGGCCTGCCCTACGACCGGCCCGCACTGCTGGTCCGCGACTACATCGACGTGCTGGACGCGGCGTTCGCCGGGCCCGGCCCGATGGCGGTGGACAACGACACCTTCCGGGTGCACAGCCCGGTGGACGTCACCGACGCATTCGACATGCGGGTGCTGGTGGCCGCACTGGGGCCCGCGATGCTGCGCATCGCAGGCGAACGCACCGGCGGAACGATTCTCTGGATGGCCGACGAACGGGCGATCGGCGACTACGTGGTCCCACGCATCACCGCCGCGGCGACCGCGGCCGGACGCACCGGAATCCGTGTCGTGGCAGGTGTTCCCGTCGCGCTCTGTTCGGACAGTGAGACCGACAGCGCCCGCGAGTACGCCAGCGAAGTGCTGGGACATGCCGACTTCTCCCCCAACTATGTTCGGCTGCTCGAGCACGGCGACGCCGAGGACGTCGGGGACACCATGGCCGCGGGTGACGAATCGACTGTCCTGTCGCGGCTGCGGCGTTACCGCGATGCGGGTGTCACCGATCTCGCCGTGCGGGTGGTGCCGCTGGGAACCGACGCGCGCGAGCGTGCAGTGTCGCGGCGCCGCACTCAGTCGTTCGTGGCTTCCCTGGTTTCGGAGTTCGCCTCTGGCGCATAGCTGCCCATGAACTCCAGCGGCACGCCGCCCATCGTGCAGAAGAACAGGTCGGCACCGGGAAAACCGGTGTCGAACATCGTGACATCGTTCGTGAACGCGCTCGCCTTCTGCATCGCGCCCCCGAAGTCGTCGGTCATGAACGACAGGGCAGCAAGGCCCTCGGGGGCGACGTCCCGCAGGTGCTCCGGAACATCGAGCACTTCGATCAGGCCGGCATCGCCCGCGCCGAGCATGGTGACGTCCGCTCCGTCGGACGGCGGCCAGCCCAGCGTCTTCTCGAGTACTTCACCGGGCACGCGCAATTCGAACTGAACCTCCATCCCGACGACATCCGTCAGGAAGGCGATGAATGTCTGCGCCGAATGGCTGCGCATGACCACATGATGTAGCTGAGCCGGCACGTCGAACCCCGCCTTTCTTTGCAGTTACGCACCGAGCATGACGAGGCCGCCGTCGACGGCCACGAGTTGCCCGGTCATGAAATGTGAACCCTCACTACAGAAGAAGACCAACGCCGGGCCCAGGTCGGCCACGGGATCGCCGAGCGCGCCACCCAACGGAATGGTCTTCTTGATTTCCTCGTCGATGAAGGCCGCGGCGGCGGGGCCGAGGAACTCGCGCAGCCGATCGGCGCCGGGCGTCTGCACGGCAGGGGCCAGGGCGATCGCCGACACCTTCTCGGCCGCCCACGCCTTGGCGATCGAGCGGGTCCACGCCGACACCGCACCCTTGGTCGCGGCGTAGACGGCCGAGATGGGGCTTCCCATCACCGCCTCGCCCGATCCGAAGTTGATGATCCGCCCGCCACCGCTTTTGCGCATCACCGCATACGCCGCCTGATTGGTGAAGATGGTGGCCTTCAGATTGGTCGCGACGAGGAAGTCGATGTCCTCTCCGGTGATCTGACCCGGCACTCCCCGGCTGCCACAGTCCCGCGGCGTGCAGCAGCACATCGAGGCCACCCAGCTCTCTCGGTGGCCGCGGCCACCATGTCGTCGACGGCGGCGGCGTCGCGCACGTCGCACTGCACCCACGACACACCGTCGACGTCGCGGCGGCGGCGTCCGGTGGTACGTCGCCACCACCTGCGCGCCCGCACCGGTGAGCACCTCGACGGCCGCTGCGCCGATACCCGTCGCGCCGCCGGTCACCAGTATGCGTCTGCCTGCCAGGGAATCTGTCACTCCTAGATAGTTAGACAAACGTCAACTATTTGCAAGTGCCAATTCAGCTGTTACAGTGCGGCAGTGCCCAAGTCTGCGGTGGTGAACCGCTGCTGACAGTGGTCAGCGTCGAGCCTCGTTTCAGCGTGCGCGGTCGAGCGAGACCAAGCGCGACCTGGTGCAGGCGGCCATGGCGCTGTGGCGCACCAACGGCTACGCCAAGACCACTGTCGCCGACATCTGCCGGGCCGCGGGCGTTTCCCGTGCACTGTTCTACTTCTATTTCCCCGCCAAAGAGGACGTGTTGTTCGAAGTCGGCCTGCTGTCGACGCGGGCGGCGCAGAAGACGGTTCGCTCGATGCTCGACGACCGGCGCCGACTACGAGGTCGAGACCGTGATCGTACGCGGCGTTGCGCAGCCTCGAACGGTCGATGGCCCGCAACCCGCGCGATCTGATCGTCGAGACGATCCTCGAGGGCTACCGCCACGAACATCGGATTCTGTCCGGCGCCGAGCGCAGCGACATCGACGCCGACATGTTCGGCGACCTGTTCGCGAAGGCTCAGGCCGATGGCAAGCTGGCGGCCCACGTCGACGTGAAGCACCTGTCGCACCTCGCCGGGATGCACGTGAGCGAGGGCGTACGCCATTGGGCATCAGGAAGTTTCGGCGACCGAACATTCGCCGATGTGGTCAGCGCCGACATCGCCGCCCTCATCGCCGGGTACAACCTGAAGGCGCAGCGGTGAAGGTGACGATGGTGACGGCGCCGGGTGAGACCCGGGTGGTCGACGTGCCGAAGCCGACGGTCGGGCCGAACGACGCGCTGGTCAAGATGCGGGCATGCGGGATCTGCGGTTCCGATGCGCTGTACATCTCGATGGGCGGTTTCGGCAAGGGACACATGCCACTCGGCCACGAGCCGGCAGGCGAGATCGTCGAGATCGGCAGCGCCGTCACGGGTATCGCGGTCGGCGACCACGTCGTGGTCAACCCGATGACCGCGCCGAGCGGAATCATCGGCAACGGCGGCACCAGCGGCGCACTCGCCGAGTACCTGCTCATCGAGGACGCCGTCCGCGGCAGGAGCCTGGAGGTCGTGCCCGACCACATCCCGTTCGAGGTGGCCGCCCTCAACGAACCGATGGCCGTCGCCCGCCACGGCGTCAACCGCTGCGAACCGAAATCGTCGGACAAGGTCTGATCTTCGGCGCAGGCCCGATCGGGTTGGGCGCGACCATCGGATTCAAGTCCGCGGGCGTCAGCAGCGTGGTGGTCGCCGACGTGATTCCCGCCCGACTGGAGAAAGCCCTCAAGGTCGGCGCCGACGCCGTGATCGACGTCGCCGGCGAGGACGTCGCCCGAGACTCATCGACCTGCACGGCCGGGTGAGTCGATGTTTCCCGGCAAGGCGGGTACGGATGTGTACTTCGACGCCGCGGGCGTACCGGCGGTCATCAACGCGGCGCTCGGCGCAGCCAAGACCGGCGCCCGACTCTGCGTCGTCGCGGTACACAAGGAACCCGTGTCCGTCGACTTCCTCAACATCATGACCAACGAGATCACCGTCGTCGGATCGATCGGCTATCCGGACGAGATCTTCGAAGTCACCAGGGACCTCGTCGCGAATTGGGAGAAGTACGCCGTGATCGTCAGCCATACGATCCCGTTCGCCGACGTCGACGAGGCGTTGCGGACCGCATCCACCCCCGGAGCCGCCGACAAGGTCGTCGTGACTTAACTGAGAGTCACTTTCAACTGAGATGGTGACCTTCAACTGAGAGGAGCGCGGACATGGCATGGGATTTCGACACCGATCCCGAGTACCAGAAGCTGCTGGACTGGGCGGACGAGTTCGTTCGCGAAGAGGTCGAACCGCTGGATCTGGTGTTTCCGCACCAACAGTTCGTGCCGCTCGAGGGTAAGCGACGCGACGCGGTCGATCCCCTCAAGCAGGAGGTGCGTCGGCGGGGGCTGTGGGCGACCCATCTAGGGTCTGAGCTCGGCGGGCAGGGTTACGGCCAGCTCAAACTCGCACTGCTCAACGAGATCCTGGGCCGTTCGCAGTGGGCGCCCATCGTGTTCGGTTGCCAGGCCCCCGACACCGGCAACGCCGAGATCATCGCCCACTACGGCACCGACGACCAGAAGCAGAAGTATCTACACCCGCTGCTCGAGGGCGAGCTGTTCTCCTGCTACTCGATGACCGAACCGCACGCGGGCGCGGACCCCACGTTGTTCACGACCTCCGCGGTGCGCGACGGCGACGACTGGGTGATCAACGGCTGGAAGTTCTTCTCCTCCAACGCGAAGACGGCGTCGTTCCTGATCGTGATGGTCGTGACGAATCCCGAAGTCAGTGCTTACCAAGGCATGTCGATGTTCCTGGTGCCGACCGACACACCGGGCGTCAACATCGTGCGCAACGTCGGACTGTACGGCGAGGCCGAGGGCGAGGGCTCGCACGCGCTGATCCATTACGACAACGTCCGGGTGCCCGCCGAGGCGCTGCTGGGCGGCGAGGGCCAGGCGTTCGTCATCGCTCAGACCCGCCTCGGCGGCGGACGCATCCACCACGCGATGCGGACCATCGGAATGTCGCAACGGGCGCTGGACATGATGTGTGAACGCGCACTGAGTCGCGAGACGCAGGGCAGCCGCCTGTCGGACAAACAGTTCGTGCAGGGCTACATCGCCGACTCGTATGCGCAGCTGCTGCAGTTCCGGCTGATGGTGCTGTACACGGCATGGGAGATCGACAAGTACAACGACTACAAGAAGGTCCGCAAGGACATCGCGGCGGTCAAGGTCGCCATGCCGACGGTGCTGCACGACATCGCTTGGCGGGCAATGCAGGTCCACGGCGCCTTGGGTGTCACCAACGAGATGCCGTTCATGGGGATGGTCACCGGTGCCGCTGTGATGGGGCTGGCCGACGGGCCCACCGAGGTGCACAAGACGACGGTGGCCAAGCAGGTACTGCGGGACTACCAGCCCACCGAGGACACGTGGCCCACCGAATGGGAGCCGCGCAAACGTGAAGCGGCGCGGGCGAAGTACGCCAGATACCTCGGGACCGCCATAGAGAATGAGGTGGGAAACCTGTGACCGCGCCGGAAATCGACCTCACCCGCCTCTCCGACTGGATGGACGGAGCCGAACTGCCCGGCAAGGGTGAGCCGCTGCAGGCGAGCTACCTGTCCGGCGGCTCGCAGAATGTGATCTACCGGATCACCCGCGGCGAACATGTCTGCGTTCTGCGCATGCCCCCGCCCAGCGCTCCGCCGGATCGCGACAAGGGCATCTTGCGGGAATGGCGGATCATCGAGGCACTGGACGGCACCGAGGTGCCCCATACCGCTGCGGTCGGCGTGTGTTCGGACGCCGCCGTCCTCGGCCGCCCGTTCTACCTGATGGGCTTCGTCGACGGCTGGTCACCGATGGACCTCGACGAAGGGCGTTGGCCAGAGCCGTTCGGCAGCGATCGCGACGCGCGCGCCGGCCTGGCTTACCAACTCGCAGAAGGCATCGCGCTGCTGTCCAAAGTGGACTGGAAAGCCAAGGGGCTGGAAGACCTCGGCCGCCCCGACGGCTTTCATGAACGCCAGGTCGACCGGTGGACCTCCTTTTTCGAACGGATCAAGGGGCGCGAGATCGACGGTCTGGACGCCGCGACCGGATGGCTGCGCAGCCACCGTCCGCTCGACTACATCCCCGGCCTGATGCACGGCGACTATCAGTTCGCCAACGTCATGTACCAGCACGGTGGGCCGGCGAAGCTCGCGGCCATCGTCGACTGGGAGATGGGCACGGTCGGCGATCCGAAACTGGATCTCGGCTGGATGGTGCAGAGCTGGCCGGCGAACACCGATGCTCCGGAACAGTCGGAGATGAGCTATGTCGACATGCGTGGGATGCCTTCTCGCACCGAGGTAGTCGAGCATTACGCGAAAGTGTCCGGGCGACAGGTCGATGATCTCGACTATTACCTGGTGCTGGCCAAGTGGAAGCTCGCCATCGTGCTGGAGCAGGGATTTCAACGTGCGGGCAACGACGAAAAGCTTCTTGCGTACGGACCCATCATCATCGAGTTGATGCGTTCGGCCGCCGACCTCGCCGAATCCAGCGACTACCGGTGAGGGCTGCGGTCTGCCCGGCGTACGGACCGCCGGATGTGATCCGCATCGAGGAGTTGCCGACTCCGGCCGTCGCGGCGGGACAGGTCCGTGTCAGGGTCGGCGCCGCGGCGGTGAACTTCCCCGACGTGCTGCTCGTCGCCAACCAGTATCAGGTCAGCGTGGACGCACCGTTCGTACCCGGTAGCGAGTTCGCCGGGACGATTCTCGAAACCGGTGAGGGTACAGATGGTTTCGCGGTCGGCGACCGGGTCAGCGGGATGGGAATGTACGGCGCGTTCGCCGAGGAGATCACCGTGCCGGTCGCCGGCCTGGCACATATCCCGGACGGTGTCGACGACCAGACGGCTGCCGCCTTCGGCGTCGCGCATCGCACGGCTTATCACACACTGCGTTCGGTGGCGCGGGTGCAGTCAGGCGACGAGGTGATCGTGCTCGGCGCGGGCGGCGGCGTCGGCCTGGCCGCGGTGCAACTCGCCACTCAACTCGGCGCGTCGGTCACCGCGGTCGCGTCGTCGGACGAAAAGCTCTGTGTGGCAGCGTCATACGGCGCACTACACCTGGTGAACCACCGGTCGGGCGCGCTGCGCGACGGGCTGCGCGAAGCCCTTCCCGACGGCGCCGACGCGGTCGTCGATCCGGTGGGCGGTGAACTGTCCGAACCCGCGCTGCGCTCGCTGCGGCGCGGCGGACGGTTCGTCACAGTGGGGTTCGCTTCCGGCGTCATCCCCCGCATCCCGTTGAACCTGGTGCTGGTGAAGGGCGTTGCGGTGCTGGGCTTCCAGTTTCAGGATGTCCCGCCGGACGAATTCGCCCGCAATGACGACGAATTGCGCGACCATCTCGTCAGCGGCCGGGTACGGCCGCACGTGGGGGCGGTCTATCCGCTCGCCGAGACGGCACAGGCCCTCAAGCACGTCGCCGACGGGCGCGCCATCGGCAAGATCCTGATCGACCTCACCTAAACGACGCGCGAGCTGGGCCCACGCGAAGCTGGGGAACGCAAAATTCCCTTTCTGCGCGCGTGTCGGGGTGCTTTGCGTCTTTTCGCGGGAGAACTCAGCTCGCGGGGATCAGGTCGGCGGCGACCGAGGCCATCATCCCGCAGCGGAACGTCTCGCTGAGGCCGACGGAATCGGCGCCCGGATCGTTGGCCGCCGCGAGTGCGCGAGCCTTGAAAGCCCGTGCCGCAGCGCTCAAGTGGTGCTGAGCGGAGTCGACGCTGCTGTCCAGTTCGGCGGGCAGGCTCTCGCCCCACAGCGTCACCTCGGTCGCACCCTGGTCGAGCGCGATGCGCACATGCTGGAGCACGCGGGTGTCACGATCGAAGAGATCGGCCGCGACCGCGACGGTCTGCGGGTGAGGCCGGTCCTCCCACTCCTCCAACACCGATTCCAGATCGAGTGTCTGGGCGCCGAGGATGTGCAGCGGCCGCATGTCGTCCTGGCTGACGACGAGGACGGTGACGTCCCATCCGGCCATCACCCGGTCGTAGATCCAGCCGCCGGCGTACCGCACCGCGTCGAGGACAGTCGGGGCGACGACGTCGAGTCGGTACCTCATATCGAGCTCTGCGGCGACAACTCGCGTCCCAGCGACTCCGCGTACCCCTTGAACACCTCGGCCAGCCGGATTGAGGGATCGAGTAACCATAGGGTCTCCATTCCGTTGATAAACGCGAGTATCTCCACGGCCCTGCCGGCCGCATCCACGTCTGCGCGGTACTGCCCGCGTTCCTGACCCCGCGTGATGATCGCGGTGATGATGTCCACCGCATCGCGGTAGCGCTTGAGCAACCGGTCGTGCAACGGCGCGTCGGGCGCGATGTTCTCGACCAGCAGCACCGTGAACGTGCCGACGAGTTCGGGAGCGCGGTCGAACCGCTCGGGCACCCGGCTGAGTTCGGTGATCAAGTCCCCGGAGCGGTAGTCCGCGTGGATCTCATCGTCGGCGTCGCGGGCGTCGAGAACGGCGTTGAGCAACTGTTCTTTGGATTCGAAGTGGTGGAGCAGGCCGGCGGGAGTCACCCCGGCCTCCTTGGCGATCAGTGCCAGTGAGGTGTTGCGCCAGCCGTTGCGCGCCAGCAGGCGCTCAGCCACAGCGAGTATCCGCTGCCTGCGATCCTCGCCTTTGGCAAGGAGAGTGGCATAGGGCCGGCGATGAGCGCTTGCGCGAAGAGCCGACGGCTCCAGGGCTGACACGGGGCTCCTTCGTTGAACCAACCTAGTGAACACACAGTAGGTAGGTTTGTCCGTTGTGACAAGGGTCTCAGCGAAAAAGGGTTTGACGGGCCGTCACATCGCAGGTCAGAGCCCGATTTCGGCCAGTGACAGCAGTCGCAGAACCGTGGGGCATGATGTAGCTCAAATCCCGGTATCGCCCGCGATATCAAGATTCAGACCCACGTGCGCCCACGGCGCTCGTGACTGGAGTGACCTGTGTGACGACGCGGCACGCCTACAAGCCCAGCGACTTGGCGATGATCACCTTCATCACCTCGCTGGTCCCGGCGTAGATCCGGGCCACCCGCGCATCGGTGTACAGCCTGGCGATCGGATACTCCATCATGTAGCCGTACCCGCCGAACAGTTGCAGGCAGCGGTCCACCACGCGCTGTTGCATCTCGGTGCAGAACAGCTTCACCCGGGCGGCATCGGCCGCCGACAGTTCGCCCTCGACGTGCAGGGAAACCGCCCGGTCGAGCATCGCCTGGCCCGCCTCGACCTCCGTCGAGCACGACGCCAGCTCGAACTTCGTGTTCTGGAACGACGCGACCGGGGTGCCGAACGCCTTGCGGTTCTTGGTGTAGTCGATCGCCGCGGCGATCGCCGACCGCGCCTGCGACACCGAACCGATGGCGACGGTGAGCCGCTCCTGGGGCAGGTTGTGGCCGAGGTAGCCGAACGCCTCGTCCTCCTCGCCCAGCACGTTGGCCGCCGGGACCCGAACATCGACGAAGGACAGCTCGGCGGTGTCCTGCACCTTGCAGCCCATCTTCTCCAGCTCGCGGCCGCGGGTGAAGCCGGGCATGCCGTCCTCGACGACGAAGAGCGTGAGCCCCCTGCGACGGTTGTCCGGGTCGGTCGACGTGCGCGCCACCACGATCACAAGGTCGGCCTGCATGCCGCCGGTGATGAATGTCTTGGAGCCGTTGATGATCCAGTCGTCACCGTCGCGCACAGCGGTGGTGCGCATACCCGCCAGGTCGGACCCCGTCCCCGGTTCGGTCATCGCGACGGCGGTCAGCAGCGTGCCTGCGGCCAGGCCCGGGAACCAGCGCTGGCGTTGCTCATCGTTCGCGTAGTGCAGGAAGTACGGCAGGATCACCTCGAGTTGGGTGCGCACCGTCGACAGGGTGACCAGCGCCCGCGCCGCCTCTTCCTGCATCACGACGTTGTACCGGTAGTCGGGTGTGCCGCCGCCGCCGTATTCCTCGGGGATGGCCATCCCCAGCATGCCCAGCGACCCCATGTGTTTGAAGACGTCGCGAGGCATGCGTCCGCCCTTCTCCCACTCCGGGTAGTGCGGAACCACCTCCTTCTCGATGAAGTCGCGGGCCAGTTCGCGGAAGGCTTGGTGGTCTTCGGTGAAGAGATCTCTACGCACGCTGAATCCTTTTGTGTCCTCTAGCTTGTTACGCGATGAGCTCGACCAAGGTGGCGTTCGCCGTGCCGCCGCCTTCGCACATGGTTTGCAGTCCGAATCGAATTCCGTTGTCGCGCATGTGATTGAGCATGCGTGTCATCAGGACCGCACCTGAGGCGCCCAGCGGGTGGCCGAGCGCGATGGCCCCGCCGAGCGGATTGAGCTTCGCCTCGTCGACACTCGTTTCGGCGAGCCAGGCGAGCGGCACCGGCGCGAACGCCTCGTTGACCTCGAACACCCCGACCTCGTCGATTCGGACGCCGGCCTTGTGCAGCACCTTCTCGGTGGCGGGGATCGGGCCGGTCAGCATCAGCACCGGGTCGGCTCCGGTGACTGCCCCGGCGCGGTAGCGGGCGATCGGCCGAAGCCCCATGGCGACGGCGTTCTCGGCGGTCATCACGAGCAGCGCGGCGGCGCCGTCGGAGATCTGCGACGAGTTGCCCGCGTGGATGACACCGTCCTCCTTGAACGCCGGCTTCAGCCCCGAGAGCTTCTCGACGGTGCTCCCCCGCCGCACGCCTTCGTCGGCCACGACCGGCTCACCGTCGGTGAACACCGGCATGATCTGCGTCTCGAACGCGCCGTTGTCCTGCGCGGCGGCCGCCAGCTCGTGCGAGCGCACCGAGTACTCGTCGAGCCGGGTCCGCGAGAAGCCCCACTTCTGGGCGATCAGCTCGGCCGAGATTCCCTGGTTGAACGAGAAATCCCCATATCGGTCAAGGACTTTCGGGCCGTACGGCATGCCGGACGCCCTGGCCGAGCCGAGCGGCACCCGGCTCATCACCTCGACCCCGCCGGCGACGACGACGTCCTGCTGCCCCGACATCACGGCCTGGACTGCGAAGTCGAGCGCCTGCTGGCTGGATCCGCACGCCCGGTTGACCGTGGTTCCCGGGATGCTCTCGGGCCAGCCCGCGGCCAGCACCGAGTAGCGCCCGATGTTGCTCGACTGGTCACCCACCTGCGAGACGCAGCCCCACACCACGTCGTCGACGATGTCGGGGTCGACCCCCGCACGCTCCATCAGTGCGTTGAGCACGATGGCCGACAGGTCCGCCGCGTGCATATCCGACAGTCCGCCGTTGCGCTTACCGACAGCGGTGCGCACCGCCTCGACGATTACCGTCTCGCGCATCTTCACTTCTCCGATCTCGGTACTGCCCATTGACCAGTGAACGCCGGGTCGCGCTTCTGCGCGAACGCGGCGTACGCCTCCGTTGAGTCTGCCGTTGCGAAATTGCCCGGCTGTGCCCGGGCCTCGTTGGCCAGCGCTTCGCGCAACGTCGCGGTCGCTCCGTCGTTGAGCAGGGCCTTGCTCTGCGCCAGCGCGACGGGCGGCCCCGCGGCCAGCCGGCCCGCCAGGTCCGCGACGAACGCGTCAATCTCCGCAGCCGCTTTGATCCACGTGACCAACCCGAGCGACCGCGCTTCCTCGGCGTCGATCATGTCGGCCAGCAGCACGAGGCGCTTGGCCTGTTGCAGCCCGACGAGCTTGGGCAGCAGCCATGAACCACCGAGGTCGACCGACAGGCCACGCTTGGAGAAGATCTGGCAGAAGCGGGAGTCGGGCGTCGCGACGACGAAGTCGCAGCCGAGAGCGAGGTTCCAGCCCGCGCCGACGGCCACACCGGTCACCTTCGCGACGGTGGGCACGGTCAGTTCGTGCAGTGCCAGCGCCACCTCGGTGAGCCGGCGCAGTTTGTGCCTGGGATGGATGTCCTCCGGATTGGAGATGTCGGCACCGGAGCAGAACGCCCCGCCGGCGCCGGTGATCACCAAGGCTCGCATTTCGACATCACGAGCGGCGGCGCGCAGCGCGTCGGCCAACTCCTCCCACAGCCGCGCGTTGATCGCGTTCTTGCGGTCGGGCCGATTCAGTGTCAGGGTCCGGACCCCGTCGAGGTCGGACGTCAGCAACACCTGTTCGTCGGTCACGAGTACGCCGGCCCGATGACGCCGTCGGCGCGTAGCCGACTGAGTTCGTCTGCGGTCAGTCCCAATTCACCGAGGACGGCGTCTGTGTGCTCGCCCAGTCCGGGCACGGCGCCCATCGGCTGTTCGAATCCACGGATCACCGGCGGCGGCCGCAGCGCCTGGATGTCCCCCTTGGATGTGCCGACGGTGCGCCAGCGGTCGCGGGCGGTCAACTGCGGATGCACCACCACTTCGCTCGGCAGGTTGTAGCGCGAGTTGCCGATTCCCGCCGCGTCCGCGGTCTTCTGAATCTCTGCGAGATCGTGCTCGGCGCACCAGGCGCCGATGGCCTCGTCGAGGATCTCCCTGTGCGCACAGCGGCCGGGATTGGTGGCGAACCGCGGATCGGCGGCGAGGTCGGGACGATCGATGATCTCCGTGGCGACCCGCTGCCACTCGCGGTCGTTGGTGGTCCCGAGCACGACGGTCTGCCCGTCGCGAGTCGGGAACGCACCGTACGGCGCGACCGCGGGAGACCCGACGCCCAGCGGCTGCTGGTCGATGCCGGAGTGCTGGGTGTAGGTCAGTGCGTAGCCCATGACGTCGGTCATCACGTCGAACAGGCTCAGTTCGACGGACGGAGCGGCGGCCCCGGCGGGGCGTGTTCCCCGCGCGAACAGCAACGCCAGAATCGAGATCGCGGCGTACAGGCCGGTCGTGAAGTCGGCCATCGCGGGTCCAGGTTTGGCGGGCATGCCGGGATAGCCGGTGATGGCGCACGAACCCGACTCCGCTTGCACCAGAAGGTCATACGCGCGTTTGTGCGAGATGGGCCCGCCCGGTCCGTAACCGTCGATCTCGACGGGAATGACGTTGGGATGCCGGACAGCCAGGTCGGCGGCGGCGATGCCCATCCGGGCCGTGGACCCCGGCGCGAGGTTGGACACGAAGGCGTCGGCCTTCTCGAGTAGCCGGTGCAGCAGCGCCATCCCCTCCGGCGACTTCGTGTTGAGGGTGACCGACTCCTTGCCGCGGTTGCACCACACGAAGTGGGCCGCGAGACCGTCGGGGCCGTTGACCACATCGTCGTAGGCGCGGGCGAAGTCACCGCCGTTGGGGTTCTCGACCTTGATCACTCGTGCACCGAAGTCGGCGAGCACCCGGGTACACATCGGGGCGGCGACTGCCTGCTCCATCGCAACGACCGTGACGCCGGTCAATGGCGCGGACAGCGAGGGAGTCACCGAACCGTTGCGACGTGGAAGCCATGGGTATAGCCGGGGGCAAACGCCGCTCCTTTCGGCGACTTGTCGGTGCAAGCGGCTACGTTGCGGGCGTGGCGCGATTTCGGTTGCTTCCTACCGCTGAGCAGGAGGCGGTGCTGGCCGAGCATTGTCGTCACGCCCGGTATGTGTGGAACCTGGCGGTCGAGCAGCAACAGCACTGGCAGCCCGGTCGCCGCGCGCCCGGCTACCACGAGCAGTGCGCTCAGTTGACCGCGGCCCGCGCCGAGCACGACTGGCTGGCGGCTGGCTCCCAAACCGTGCAGCAGCAGGCGTTGCGGGACTTCGCGCAGGCGATGCGCAACTTTTCCACCGGAACACACCGCCGCCCGACGTGGCGCAAAGCCGGTGTGCACGAGGGATTCCGGCAGGTCGCGGTCAAACCGCACCACGTCGAGCGTCTCAACCGCCGACTGGGTCGGGTGTGGGTGCCCAAAGTCGGCTGGGTGCGCTTCCGCCTGTCGCGGCCGGTTCCAGGAGGATGTGAAGTCCTACCGGGTCACCCGTGATCGGGCCGGCCGCTGGCATATCGCGTTCGCTCACGTCCCGGATCCGATCGCGGGCCCGGGTGACGGGCGGCGTGGTGGGTATCGACCGCGGCGTTGTGGTGTCGGCGGCTTGTCGACCGGTGAACTGCTGCACGCCCCTGGCTTGAGCTCGCGGCGAGGCCAGGCGGATCAAGGTGCTGCAGCAGCGGCTGGCCCGCGCCGAGCGCGGCTCGCACCGGCGAGCTCGCACGAAGCTGGCGATCGCGAAACTGAAGGCGCGGGAGCGAGACCGGCGCAAGGACTGGGTCGAAAAGGCCACCACGGACATCGCGCGGCGCTTCGACACGATCCGCATCGAAGCCCTTGACGTACGCGCGATGACCCGCACTGCGCGGGGAACGGTCGAGCGGCCCGGTGTGCGGGTCGCCCAGAAGCGCGGTCTGAACCGAGGCATCAACCGAAGCTGGATGGGGTCTGTTGGCCGCGCGTTTGCAGCACAAGGCTTATGGTCGGGTCGAGCAGATCCCGGCCGCGTACACGTCGCAACGATGCTCCGCGTGCGGGCACGTCGCTCCCGGGAACCGCAAGAGCCAAGCGGTTTTCGAGTGCGAAGCCTGCAACGCGGGGCCGTGCAACGCCGACGTGAACGCTGCACGCAACATCGCCGCCGGACGGGCGGTGACAGCACGGGGAGACCTCGGCGTTAGCCGGTCTGCGAACCGTGAACCTCAACTCTGCCCTCCTGCCGCAAGGTACAAGGTAGTGGATGGGGTTGGAATCCCTTGAGCTTCAGCCAACGGAGGACGTCAAATCACCATGCCGCCGTCGACCGGCAGCACCTGTCCCGTGATGTAGGACGCCGCGTCCGACGCCATGAAGACGAACGCGCCGGCGACCTCCTACGGGTCCGGCCCAGCGCTTCATCGGGATGCGGTTCATCATGTTGGCCGCGAACTTCTCGTTGGTGCGGATGGTCTCGGTCATCGGCGTCGCGGCCAGCGGCGCGAGGGCGTTGACCATGATGTTCTTGGTAGCCAGTTCGCGGGCAAGCGACTTGGTGAAGCCGATGATGCCCGCCTTGGCGGCCGAGTAGTTGACCTGGCCGAGGGTTCCGGTGAGCCCGGCCGCCGACGTCACGTTGACGATGCGCCCCGTTCCGTCGGTCGGAATGTACGGCAGCGCCGCCTGCGTGACGTTGAACGCGCCCATCACGTGGATGTCGAACAGCAGCCGGAACGACTCGTCTGTGCAGCTTGTCGAACATCGCCGGCTTGCGTGACGCCGGCGTTGTTGATCACGATGTGCAGCGCTCCCGTCGGCGAGCGCCGCCGGCCTGCGCGGCGGCCGCATCGGCGGAGCCGCGATCCGAGACGTCCAGCGCGGCCGACTCGGCCCTGCCGCCGTCGGCCGAAATGCGTTCGGCCACAGCCGCGGCGGCGTCCTTGTCGAGGTCGGTGACGAGCACCGCGGCGCCTGCGTCGGCCAGCGCCGCGCGACCGCGGAGCCGATGCCGCCGCCGCGCCGGTCGACCAGGGCCGAGCGGCCGGTCAGGTCGAAGTAGTTGGTCATCTAGTAGCTCCTGGGCATTCCGAGGACGTGTTCGCCGAGGAAGTTCAGGATCATCTCCTGACTGACCGGCGCGATCTTCATCAGCCGCGACTCGCGGAAGTAGCGCGACACGTGGTACTCCTCGGAGTAGCCCATGCCGCCGTGCAGTTGCAGCGCGCGGTCGGCGGCAGCCGAATCCGGCGTCTGCGCAGAGGTATTTGGCGGTGTTCGCCTCACGCCCACACGGCTTTCCGTTGTCGTACAGCCACGTCGCCTTGCGCAGCACGAGTTCGGCGGCGTCGAGGCGAGCCAGCGAGTCGGCGAGCGGGAACTGCAGTCCCTGGTTCATGCCGATCGGACGGTTGAAGACGATGCGCTCGTTGCCGTACTTCACGGCTTTCTCCAGTGCCACGCGGCCGATGCCGAGCGCCTCGGCGGCGATCAGCATCCGTTCCGGGTTGAGGCCGTCGAGGATGTACTTGAAGCCCTTGCCCTCCTCGCCGACACGGTCCTCGACCGGCACGATGAGGTCGTCGATGAAGAGTTCGTTGGAGCTCACGGCATTTCGGCCCATCTTGTTGATCGGCCGGATGTCGACGTGGTCGCGGTTGAGGTCGGTGAGGAACAGCGTCATGCCGTCGGTCTTCTTGGTGACCTCGTCGAACGGGGTCGTGCGGGTGAGCAGCAGGATCTTCTCGGACTCCAGCGCCTTGGAGATCCACACCTTCCGCCCGTTGATGCGGTAATTGTCGCCTTCGCGTTTGGCGAAGGTCGTGATGCGCGAAGTGTCCAGGCCCGCACCGGGTTCGGTGACGCCGAAGCAGACGTGCAGGTCTCCGTTGACGATGCGCGGCAGTGTGCGCGCCTTGAGTTCGTCGGAGCCGTGTTTGACCACGGGTTGCATGCCGAAGATCGACAGGTGGATGGCACTCGCGCCGTTCATCGCCGCACCGGAGCGGGCGACCTCCTCGAGCAGCAGCGTCGCCTCGGTGATGCCCAGGCCGTGGCCGCCGTACTCCTCGGGGATCGTCATGCCCAGCCAACCGCCCTTGGAGATGGCGTCGTAGAACTCCTGCGGGAATTCGTGCGCCTGGTCCTTCTCCATCCAGTAGTGGTCGTCGAACTTGCCCGCCAACTCGGCGACGGACTTTCGGATCAACTCCTGATCCTCGGTCAGCTCGAAACTCATACCCGCGGGCACGTGTGTTCTCCTCTGGTCGTGGGCCGCACAAGCCAATGCGCGGGCGTAGACGGTTCCTTCGCACCGGCGCATCGACTCTCGTTTCCGACTCTCGGCCGGCTGAAGGACTCAGTCCTTGTTGCCGGTCAATTCCTTTGCGTTGGCCGCGAAATCGGCGAAGTTGGCGCCGCCGTGCTCGTGCTTGCTGAGCGCTTGGATGGATACGTCATGGCCTTCGGCGGCCTTGCGCAGCGCGCCGACGGTGGCTTGATCCTTGGGGATGTGGGTGAACGGGTCCCAGTGATACCAGCGCATCGCGTTCTCGAAGGTCATCTTGTTGATCTCGTCGTCGGGCACGTTGTTCTTCGTGAGCACCTCGTCCAGCTGCTCCGGGGCACCGGGCCACATCGAATCGCTGTGCGGGTAGTCGGCTTCCCAGCAGATGTTGTCGATGCCGACGTCGTTGCGCAGCGCCACGCCGACATGGTCGGAGATGAAGCACGTCAGGAAGTGGTCGCGGAACACCTCCGACGGTTTCTGCTTGCCGAAGTCCTGGCCCGTCCACGTCGAATGCATCTCATAGGTGCGATCGGCGCGCTCCAGGAAATAGGGAATCCAGCCGGTGCCGCCCTCGGACAGCGCGATCTTGAGGTCCTTGTACTGCTTGACCGGCTTGGACCACAACAGATCCGCGGCGGCCTGCACGATGTTCATCGGCTGCAGCGTGATCATCACGTCCATCGGCGCATCCGGGGCGGTGATCGCCAGCCGACCCGAGGAACCGATGTGCACGTTGAGCACCGTGTCGGTGTCGACCAACGCCTCCCACATCGGCTTCCAGTACTCCAGATCGTGGAAGGACGGATAGCCCATCGCCGACGGGTTCTCGGTGAACGTCAGCGAGTGCACGCCACGCGCGGCGTTGCGGCGGATCTCTTTCGCGCACGCCTCGGCGTCCCAGATCACCGGCAGGGTCATCGGAATGAAGCGTGCCGGGTAGGCGCCGCACCACTCCTCGACATGCCAGTCGTTGTAGGCCTGCACCAGCGCCAGGGAGAACTCCTGATCCTCGGTGGCGAACAGGCGCCCGGCGAACCCGGGGAAGGACGGGAAGCACATCGACCCGAGGATGCCGCCGGCGTTCATGTCCTTGACGCGCTCGTCGACCTGCCAGCAGCCCGGTCGGATCTCGTCGAGACCCTGCGGCTCCAGGCCGTACTCCTCCTTGGGCCGGCCGGCCACCGCGTTCAGCGCGACGTTCGGGATGACCACGTCGCGGAACTGCCAGGTATCGGATCCGTCGGGGTTGTGCACCAACCGCGGCGCCTCATCCAGGTACTTCTTCTGCAGGTGGTTCTTGAACATGTCCGGCGGCTCGACGATGTGATCGTCCACGCTGATCAGGATCATGTCTTCTTTGTTCATGCCTGTTCCCTTCATCGAGTCCTCGATGACACCAACACTAGTTACCCAGTGATGTTCTCTATCTGAGGAAACTAGCTTCTCTTGCCGCGAGAATCAATGTCCGAAACGTGTCGGACTGCCCCCTGGCAGCACCGTTGCCACCGCGCGAGCACCCCTGTGACCGGCGCGTCTGGGGTCCGGCATTGACCATCTGCGCAAAAGGTGGAAACCTATTGGCGAAATATGAGAACCTGATTCTCGTGAACGAGAGGAACCGGCCAGTGCGTGTGCCCCCGCTGCCCGCGGACCAGTGGGACGACGCTGTCGATCATGCGTTGTCGGGCATGCTGCCCGCGGAGCGCCGCAACCCGGAAGCGGCGGGCAATCTGTTGGCGACGCTGGTCCGTCATCCCAAGCTCACCAGGTCATTCCTTCGCTTCAACAACCATCTGATGTTCAGTTCGCCGCTGCCCGACCGGTTGCGCGAGCTGGCCGTGCTGCGGGTCGCCCACCGGCGTGGTTGTGAGTACGAGTGGAACCACCACGTCCGCATGGGACGGGAGGCCGGCCTTACCGACGAGGTCATCGACGGCATCAAGCGTGGCGAGGCCGCCGACGAACTGGACCGCGCTGTCCTGAATGCCGTCGACGAACTCGAAGACAAATCGAACGTCTCCGATGCGACATGGGCGTCGCTGTCGGACCACCTGGACGAGCGTCAACGCATGGACCTCGTCTTCACGATCGGCTGCTATGGCGCACTCGCCATGGCCATCAACACCTTCGGCGTAGAACCCGACCAGGAGAGGTAAACACCGTGGCATTTTTCCCGAAGCCGGCCGCCGGTAGCTGGACAGAGAACTGGCCCGAACTAGGCACCGCACCAGTCAATTACGAGGACTCCATCGATCCGGAGCACTTCAAGCTGGAGCAGCAGGCGATCTTCAAGAAGACCTGGCTCATGGTCGGCCGCGTGGAGCGGTTGCCCAAGAAGGGCAGCTATTTCACGCGCGAGATGCCGTGCGTAGGCCCCGGCACGTCGGTCATCATCGTGAAGGACAAGGAAAACGTCGTCCGGAGCTTCTACAACCTGTGCCGGCACCGCGGAAACAAGCTGGTGTGGAGCGACTATCCGGGCGAGGAGGTGTCCGGCACCTGCCGTCAGTTCGTCTGCAAGTACCACGCGTGGCGCTACAGCCTCGAAGGTGACCTGACGTTCGTCCAGCAGGAGGGTGAGTTCTTCGACGTCGAAAAGAGCGACTACGGGCTGGTCCCGGTGCGCTGCGAGGTCTGGGAAGGCTTCATCTTCATCAACTTCGACAACGACGCCGCACCGCTGGCCGAATACCTGGGCGACTTCGCGAAGGGTCTCGAGGGGTATCCCTTCCACGAGATGACCGAGCACTACAGCTACCGCTCGGAGGTCAACGCGAACTGGAAGTTGTTCATCGACGCGTTCACGGAGTTCTACCACGCGCCGATCCTGCACATGAAGCAGGCGGAGAAGGAGGAGGCCGAGAAGCTGGCCAAGTTCGGCTTCGAGGCGCTGGCGTACGACATCAAGGGCGACCACTCCATGGTGTCGTCGTGGGGCGGCATGTCGCCGCCGAAGGACCTCAGCATGGTCAAGCCCATCGAGCAGATCCTGCACAGCGGTCTGTTCGGACCGTGGGACCGCCCGGACATCAAGGGCATCCTGCCGGACGAGCTGCCGCCGGCCATCAACCCGGGACGCCACAAGACCTGGGGCACCGACTCTTTCGAGTTCTTCCCCAACTTCACGCTGCTGTTCTGGGCACCCGGCTGGTATCTCACGTACAACTACTGGCCGACGGCCGTGGACAAGCACATCTTCGAGGCCGACCTCTACTTCGTGCCGCCGAAGAACCTCCGTGAGCGGCTCTCCCAGGAACTCGCCGCGGTGACGTTCAAGGAGTACGCCTTCCAGGACGCCAACACGCTGGAGGCCACTCAGACGCAGATCGGCACCCGGGTCGTTACGGACTTCCCGCTGTGCGACCAGGAAATCCTGCTGCGTCACCTGCATATGACCGCCCATCAGTACGTCGATCGCTATAAGGCTTCGCTGTCGACCGGAAACGGTTCAGCCAGCGGGAAGCACGCCGCCGAGACCGAAGACGAGAAGTCCGCTGAAAAGGATGCCGCGCATGTCTAAGTTGCCGGAGGAATTCGCCGATCTGGAGCGGTTCGCCGACTGGTGCCTGCCCACCGAGGAGGAGCGCTACTCGAAGCGGCTGAACTCGACGATGGCCGAGATGCAGGAACTGTACGACGCGGGCATGGCCCGGCTCGAGGACATCATGGTCTATGTCGACGCGCGTTTCCCACTCGCAGGGATGCCGGACGACGCCAAGGCGCTGGTGCATCTGGGCCAGTCGATCGTCATGGTGAGCTTTCCGATCGAGGTGTGGAAGCAACCGCGCGTGCTCGACAGCGGTGCGTCCTACATCCAACTCATCAAGGAGCCGGTGGTCTGAGTTGTCTGCTCTTCGCGCAAGCGGCTCATCGCCGCGCGCAGTGACCCTCAAGGCAGCGGGTCTACTCGACGTCGATGCCGGCGAGATCATCCGGCCGGGCATCGTTCGGGTCGAAGAGGATCGGATTGTCGGCATCGGGGGTGAGCCGGCAGGAGAGGTCATCGATCTGGGCGACGCCATCCTGCTGCCCGGCCTGATGGACATGGAGGTCAACCTCTTGATGGGTGGCCGCGGGGAAAACCCCGGCCTGTCCCAGGTGCAGGACGATCCCGCGACCCGGGTGTTGCGTGCTGTCGGCAATGCGCGACGCACGCTGCGGGCCGGCTTCACGACGGTGCGCAACCTCGGATTGTTCGTCAAGACCGGCGGCTACCTGCTCGACGTGGCGCTCGGCAAGGCCATCGACGCGGGATGGATCGAAGGCCCGCGCGTGATACCCGCCGGACACGCGATCACACCGACAGGTGGGCACCTCGACCCGACGATGTTCGCAGCGTTCATGCCGGGTGCGCTCGAGTTGACGGTCGAGGAGGGCATCGCCAACGGGGTCGACGAGATCCGCAAGGCCGTGCGCTATCAGATCAAGCACGGCGCCCAGTTGATCAAGGTGTGCGTTTCCGGCGGTGTGATGTCGTTGACCGGCGAGGCCGGCGCGCAACACTATTCGGACGAGGAACTGCGGGCGATCGTCGACGAGGCCCATCGGCGCGGTCTGAGGGTCGCCGCACACACCCACGGCGCAGAGGCGGTCAAGCACGCCGTGGAATGTGGCATCGACTGCATCGAACACGGCTTCCTGATGGACGACGAGGCCATCCAGATGCTGGTCGACAACGACCGGTTCCTGGTGACGACCCGTCGGCTGGCCGAGGCTATGGACGTATCGAAGGCTCCGAAGGAGTTGCAGGACAAGGCCGCCGAGATGTTCCCCAAGGCGCGGACGTCGATCAAGGCCGCTTACGAGGCCGGGGTCAAGATCGCCGTCGGCACCGACGCTCCAGCGATCCCGCACGGCAAGAACGCCGATGAACTCGTCACTCTCGTCGATTGGGGCATGCCGCCCGCCGCCGTGCTCCGCGCGGCTACCGTCGTCGCCGCCGACCTGATCAACAAGGCGGACCTGGGCCGTATCGCCGAGGGCTACCTCGCGGACATCATCGCCGTGCCCGGCGATCCACTGACGGACATCGGCGTTACACGGGATGTCAATTTTGTAATGAAGGGCGGTAAGGTCTACCGACATGACGCAGTCACGAATTGAGGATCTCGTCGAGATCCAGCAGTTGCTCGCCAAGTACGCGGTCACCATCACTCAGGGCGACGTCGAGGGACTCGTCACGGTGTTCACCCCGGACGGCACGTACAGCGCCTTCGGCGACACCTACACGCTCAACCGTTTTCCCGTCCTGGTCGACGCCGCGCCCAAGGGTCTCTTCTTGACCGGGACCGCACTCGTCGACCTCGTCGAAGGCGCCGACACCGCGACGGGCACGCAGCCGTTGTGCTTCATCGAGCATTCCAAACACGACATGCGCATCGGCTACTACCGCGACACCTACGTGCGCACCGATGACGGGTGGCGGCTGAAAACCCGTGCCATGACGTTCATCCGGCGCAGCGGCGACCACGACCACGGCCGGCCCCACGCGATCGGACGGCCCGAAGCCGGATGACGTTCACGACCGACGTCCCGACGACGGCCGAGTTTCGATCACAGCTGGTGGCGTGGCTCGATGAGAACGATCTGACGCCGCCGCCCGGTGATCATTCCCTCGATGCGCACCACGCCCAGCACGCGCGCGTGCTCAGCGCGCTGTACGACGCGGGGTGGATGCGCTGGGGCTGGCCCGTTGAGGCCGGCGGGCTCGGCGGCCCGATGATCCTGCGCGCCATCGTGGGAGAGGAAGTCGTCGGCCGCAGGCTCGACGATCCCGGACCGTACTCGATGCTCGAGGTGCTGACCCCGACGATGATCGACTACGCCAGGCCCGAGCTGGCCGCGGAGATGGTTCCGCTGCTGTTGTCGGGACGCGAGACCTGGTGCCAGGGCTTCTCCGAACCCGGATCGGGGAGCGATCTGGCCTCGCTGTCGACTCGCGCCGAGCAGCGCGGAGACGAGTGGGTTGTCAACGGCCAGAAGGTGTGGACGAGTTTCGCGCAGTACGCCGCCCGGTGCGTGCTGCTCACCCGCACCGGAGCTGCCGGGCACCCCGAACCATCAAGCCATCACCGCGTTCTTCGTCGACATGGACACGCCCGGCATCACCGTGCGGCCGCTGCGAACCATGCACGGCGTCGACGAGTTCTGCGAGGTCTACTTCGACGACGTGGTCGTGCCCGCCGACCGTATGCTCGGCGAGCCCGGCGACGGCTGGCAGGTGGCGATGGATCTGCTGCCCTACGAACGCTCAACCTGCTTCTGGCAGCGCATCGCCTACCTGTATTCGAGGTTCGACGCGTTGATCTATGACGTCAAAGATGTTGGCCAGGCTGCGGACTCGGAGATGGGTGAGGCGTATCTGGCCCTGCACACGCTGCGATGCCGCTCTCGTGCCACCCAGCTCCGGCTGGCTGACGGTCAGAAGCTGGGTCCGGACACCTCGATCGACAAGGTGCTACTAGCCGGCGCCGAACAGAAGCTCTATGACACCGCACGCGATCTGCTGCCCGGAGCCATCGAGCTCGACGACACCCCCTGGCGCACCGAGTTCCTCTACTCGCGAGCGGCCACCATCTACGGCGGCACCGCCGAAGTGCAGCGCAACATCATCGCTCGCCGCCTGTTGGACCTCGGGAAGGAGTAGTCGTGGACCCCGAATCACTCGAGCTGCTCGAAGCCGGACTGCGCAAGACCATGCTGTCGACCTCCGGCGCTGAGCTGGACGCGGCGCTGGCCGAGCTCGGATGGGCCGACATGCTGTCCGATATGTCAGAGGTGGCGATACCGCTGGTATTTCGGCTGCTCGGCGAAACAGGTTCGCACGCCTCGGTTCTCAACGACGTCGTGCTTCTGACCGCACGCCGTGAGGAAGGCGCGAACCCGGCGCTGCCCTACGCCGGCGGCGGTTGGGTGGTGTGGGACTACGCCGAGGTAAACGAGAGCACAGCGCTCGGGGGGCTGCCACTGCGCCGTGTCGAAGAGGGCGGGCACTTACGGCTGCCCGATGCCCGCGTCGCCGTCGGTTGGTGGCTGGTCGGTGCGGCAAGGGCGATGCTCACTCTGGCCCGCCGGCATGCGCTGGACCGGGTCCAGTTCGGCAAGCCGATCGCATCGTTCCAAGCAGTCCGGCACCGGTTGGCCGAGACATTGGTGGCCATCGAAGGCGCCGAGGCGACACTGAGCCTGCCCGGGGAGGACAACCCCGACCTGACCGCGCTGCTGGCCAAGGCTGCTGCGGGCAAGGCCGCACTGACCGCGGCCAAACACTGCCAGCAGGTCCTCGGGGGCATCGGCTTCACCGCCGAGCACGAACTGCACCACCACGTGGAGCGGGCCTTTGTGCTCGATGGATTGCTGGGCAGCTCAAGGGAACTCACCCGCAAAGCCGGAGCAGGCCTGCGAGCCCGCGGTTCGGCGCCGCGGCTCGTCCACCTCTAAGAACCCTTTTGGCGAGCGTGCGTGTCTGCCATGGCGACACGCCGGCCGTGTCGCGTGCCCGCAAGACACGCACGCTCGCGGGAAAGCAACCACTACTTGATGTTGGCCTTCATCTCGTCGAGGTTCACCAGCACGGGCCAACCGCTCACGCTCAGCGCGTTGCCGTGGCCGGTCTGGTGGATGTCGAACACCGACTGGATGGCCGCGTAGAAACCCTGGACGTCGAGCGTCTGGTTGACGGCGCGTTTGGCCTGGCGCAGAGCGAATGTCGGCATCTTGGCGATCTGCTCGGCCAGCGTCCTGGTCTCACTGTCCAGCTGGTCCCGCGGCACGACGCGGTTGACCATGCCGGTGCTGGCCACCTCGTCAGCTGTCATCGCCCGGCCCGTGAAGAGGATCTCCTTGGCCTTGCGCGGTCCCAATTCCCATGTGTGACCGTGATATTCGACTCCACCGATTCCCATGAGCACCACCGGATCGGAGAACAGCGCGTCGTCGGCGGCCAGGATGAGGTCGCAGGGCCAGCACAGCAGCAGTCCGCCGGAGATGCACCGGCCCTGAACGGCGGCGATCGAGGGCTTGGGAACGTTGCGCCATCGCAGCGTGTATTCGAGATAGCGCCGGTGCTCGTGCTGGATGATGAACTCGAGCGTGATCTTGTCCGGGACTGGCCCGCCGCCACGCAGATCATGACCGGCCGAGAAGTGTTTACCGTTGGCGCGCAGGATGATCACGGCAACGTCGGTGTCCTCGGCAGCGCGGGTCCACGCGGCGTCCAACTCGTCGAGGAACTCGATGTTCTGCGCGTTGGCCGCCTCGGGCCGGTTGAGGGTGATGGTGGCGATCTTGTCGGCGACTTCGTAGTCGATGTACACGTCGGCTTCCTAATTCCAGTCTTAATTGCGGGGTAGACCCAGCAGGCGCTGGGCGATGATGTTGCGTTGGATCTCGGAGGTGCCGCCTGCGATCGTGCCGCCGAACGTCCGAACGTATCGCTCGAACCAGCCGCTCCTGTAGAGGTCGAGATGGTGCGCACTGTAGGGGCCGGAGAAGTTCGGGGAGGCCAATGCCTCGGCGCCCGCCGCGGTGAGCGCGTACTCGGATGCCGCCTGCGAAGCTTCGGAGCCGAAGAGCTTGAGCACCGACAGCGCCGCCACGTCCTCCTCGCCGCGAGCGGCGCGCGCCAGCGCCACCGAGCCGAGCAGGCGTAGTGCCTGGTTGTCCATCACCAGCGCGGCGTACCGGTCGCGGTCCAGCGCTCCGGAGGCCCGGAAGTCCTCGACGAGTTCCTCCAGCCGGTCGGCGTAACTGAGCCACAACATGTTCCGCTCATGGCCTAGTGACCCGCTGGCCACCTGCCATCCTCCGTTCAGCGGACCGACCAGGTTCTCCGCGGGCACTCGCACGTCGTTGAAGAAGACCTCGTTGAAGTCCACGTCGTCCTGGTCGCACATCGAGGCGAACGGGCGCCGCACCACGCCGGGCAGATCCGTCGGGATCATCAGCGCGCTGATGCCCTTGTGCTTGGCGGCATTCGGATCAGTGCGAACGAAAGTCAACAGCACATCGGCGTCGTGGGCGCCCGACGTCCACACCTTCTGCCCGTTCACGACGAACTCGTCGCCGTCGGCGTTGGCGCGGGTGCGCAACGACGCGAGGTCGGATCCTGCGCCGGGTTCACTCATTCCCAGTGACGCGGTCATCTCGGCTCGCAGGATCGGGATGGCCCATCGCCGCTGCTGCTCGGGCGTGCCGAACGAGATCAGCGACGCGGAGATGATGCCCACGCCCTGTGGGTTGAAGGTGAGGTAGGACCTGCGGCGCGCGAGTTCCTCCTGGTGAACGTATTGCTGCAGGATCGTGGCGTTGCGGCCGCCGAACTCGGGCGGATATCCGGGGAGCAGCCAGCCGTTATCGAACATCAGCCGCTGCCAGCGCCGGGCCCACTCGGGTACATGACTGCTGGATCCGGAGCGCTCGAGGGCCTCGTCGTCCGCAGGCAGGTTCTCGTCCAGGAATGCGATGAACTCGGCGCGGAAGACTTCGACCTCGGTGTCGAAGGTCAGTTGCACAGCGCTCCCGCCGAATCAAAATTTTGTAAGACTACTGTTATCAACAAAAAGAGAATACTATTCTCCAAGTGAGAAAGTTACAATCTCTGACACGTTCGCCGCGAGGGGGTCGAGGACCGCAATGGCAAGGCGTTCTCCGGTACAGTCAGTCCATGTTCTCCCCAATCGGGCAGCATCCGAGCCGCCGGTGACCAGCCCCAGCGAAGAGCCCGCTTGGAAGCAGCGCGCGGTCGAGCGATCGATCAAAACCGCGAAGCTCCGGGCCGCTCAACGCGTCCAGCGTTTCCTTGACGCAGCCCAGGCGATCATCATCGAAAAGGGCAGCACAGACTTCACCGTCCAAGAGGTCGTTGACCGCTCGCGGCAGTCGCTGCGAAGCTTCTACCTGCAGTTCGACGGCAAACACGAGTTGCTGCTGGCGTTGTTCGAAGACGCCCTGTCCCGATCTGCAGATCAGATTCGCGCCGCCACCAGTGGACCCGACGAACCGATCGAGCGGCTCAGGGTCGCGATCCAGCTGCTGTTCGAGTCCTCACGCCCGGATCCCACGGCGAAACGGCCGTTGTTCACTGACTTCGCTCCGCGCCTTCTGGTTTCACATCCGTCTGAGGTCAAGATCGCGCACGCACCGCTGCTCGCGCTGCTGACCGAACTCATGGAAGAAGCCAGCGCCGCAGGTCAGCTACGTGCTGAGATCAACCCGAAGCGGATGGCGGCCATGACGATGCAGACCGTGATGTTCAATGCGGCGCAGTCCGCCGGCGAAATGGACGACGCCGCGGCGCACCCCATCAGCGCCGACGAATTGTGGGACTTCTGCGCCCATGGATTCGCCGCCAGCTAGCTCTGAGAATTACGTTCTCGCCGCCGAGAATCTGACTTACACTGGGCGGGTGCCCGATCTCTGGACCGACCTGCTCGCATGCCTTGACGTCTCATCGTCGACGGCGCATGGCGACGACGCAGGCAATTTCGAGTGCCGGAATCAGCAGCTCGAGTACCACCGGGTGTTCGGTGGCCAACTACTCGGCCAATTTCTCCGAATCGCGTCGCTGACCTGCCCGGATAAGGCCGTCAAATCCCAGCATTCGGTGTTCACGCGGGAAGGCCGGGCCGACGAACCCATCCGCTACGCGGCGACGCTTGCGCACGAGGGTCGGTCCTTCGCCGCGGTCACCATCACCGCCGCGCAGAGTCGCGGGATCATCGCCACCTCGTCGATCAGCATGCATGCCGCCGAGGACGGCCCCGAACATCAAGAGACGCAGGACGTCGGCGCGGTGCTCGGAGCCGAGCACGAGGTTGCGCTCGATCTCATCCCCTGGGAAACCCGTGCCGCCGTCGACCTCAACGTCACCACTACCGGCCCACCGCAATTCGAGTTCTGGATGCGCACCCCGACAGTCGATCCCGAACTGGCGCAGGCGCTTACGGCCTACGCCACGGACCTGACACTGATCGGTACCGCACTGCGGCCGATCGACGGCGCCGGCCAACGTGGAAACGGCACGACGTTCACGTCCGCCGTCACCTCGCACACGCTGTGGTTCCATCGGCCTTTCCGCACCGACGGTTGGTTGCTGTTGCGCCAACACAGCCCGCTATTGGCACACGGTCGGTGCTTCGGCCGCGGCGACGTGCTCACCGAGGACGGCCTGTTGGTCGCGTCCTATGGCCAGGAGGCTCTTCTCCGGTTCGCGGAAGCCATATGAGAAGCCGATTCTTTTAAGCGGAGAGTATAAATTGCCCGAAACGAGTCTGTTATTGACACCCCGGTGGGGCCGGTGCCAGAGTTGTGAGACAAAATGCAGCCATATGTCTTACATCCCCTGGTCCAGTTAGAGGCGACCCCGTGACGATCAGTGCAGAAAAGCCGTCCCTCGAGGCTGTTTACTTCGATCCCTACGACGTAGAGATCAACGCCAACCCGTACCCAGCGTTCGCCCGGCTGCGGGAGGAGGCGCCGCTGTACTACAACGAGCAGTACGACTTCTACGCGCTGAGCCGCTTCGCCGATGTGAACAAGGCATTGGTGGATCACGAGACATTCAGCTCGGCCCGCGGCGCCATCGTCGAACTGATCAAGGCCAATATCGACATCCCGCCCGGCACAGTAATTTTCGAGGATCCGCCGGTCCACGACATCCATCGCAAGCTGCTGGCCCGGATGTTCACGCCGCGCAAGGTCAACGCACTGGAACCCAAGATCCGTGAGTACTGCGCGCAGGCTCTCGACCCGCTGGTAGGCACCGGCAGATTCGACTTCGTCGCCGACCTGGGCGCCATCATGCCGATGCAAGTGATCAGTGCGTTGCTGGGCATTCCCGACGACGACCAGGTGATGGTCCGCGAACACACCAACGCGACGATGCGTACCGAGGCGGGACAGCCCATGGAGGCCGACAGCGGGTTCGCCACGGGCGAACTCTTCGAGACCTACATCGACTGGCGCGTCAATCATCCTTCAGACGACATCATGACCGAACTTCTCAACGCCGAGTTCGTCGACGAGACGGGAACGACACGTACGCTCACGCGCCTGGAGCTGTTGACTTACCTCAACGTGGTTGCGGGAGCGGGCAACGAGACCACCACGCGATTGATCGGTTGGGCCGGCAAGGTGTTGGCCGAACACCCCGACCAACGCCGCGAGCTCGTGGACAATCCAGCGCTGATTCCTCAGGCGGTCGAGGAGTTGCTGCGCTTCGAACCACCCGCGCCACATGTTGCACGCTATGTGACCCGGGATGTGGAGTTCCACGGCCAGACCGTGCCCGAGGGCAGCGTGATGATGATGTTGATCGGCGCAGCTGTGCGTGACCATCGCCAATTCCCTCCCGACGGAGACGTTTTCGACATCCACCGGGAGGCCCGTCAGCACCTCGCATTCAGTGTCGGCACGCACTACTGCCTTGGATCGGCATTGGCCAGGCTGGAGGGACGCGTCGCTCTCGAGGAGATCCTCAAGCGGTTCCCCGAATGGGATGTCGACATGACCAACGCATCGCTCTCGCCGACGTCAACCGTCCGCGGCTGGGAGTCGATGCCTGCACTTGTTCCGTGAAATCTGTTCCACTAACGACGAATTGAGGTTGCAAAATGGCAGGACGTGTAGAAGGCAAGGTCGCTTTCATCACCGGCGCGGCACGCGGGCAGGGGCGCGCGCACGCGGTGCGGTTGGCGCAAGAGGGCGCCGACATCATCGCCGTCGACATCTGTAAGAAGGTCGACACCGTCGACCTGATCGCCGCATCCACACCCGAGGATCTGGCCGAGACCGCAGATCTGGTCAAGGGCCACAATCGCCGCGTCTACACCGCGGAGGTCGACGTCCGCGACTACGACGCACTGAAGGCGGCCCTCGACGCAGGCGTCGAGCAGATGGGCCGACTGGACATCATCGTCGCCAACGCAGGCATCGGCAACGGCGGCCAGACGCTGGACAAGACCAGCGAAACCGACTGGACCGCCATGATCGACGTCAACCTCGGCGGTGTGTGGAAGACCGTGAAAGCCGGTGTGCCACATATTCAGGCAGGCGGCCGTGGCGGCTCGATCATCCTGACCAGCTCTGTCGGCGGCCTGAAGGCCTACCCGCATACCGGCCACTACGTCGCCGCCAAACACGGTGTGGTGGGCCTGATGCGGACGTTCGCCGTCGAACTCGGCGCGCAGAGCATCCGGGTGAACTCGGTGCACCCGACCAACGTCAACACCCCTCTCTTCATGAACGAGCCGACGATGAAGCTGTTCCGTCCCGACCTGGAGAACCCGGGCCCCGAGGACATGAAGGTGGTCGGGCAGCTGATGCACACCCTGCCGATCGGCTGGGTCGAGCCTGAGGACATCGCCAACGCCGTGCTGTTCCTGGCGTCCGACGAGGCCCGCTACGTCACCGGTGTCACGCTGCCGGTCGACGGCGGCAGCTGCTTGAAGTAGGCCGACAACTCGTGACTGTCGCGGAGCTGTCGCTACCGCGCGGCTGGGATGACATCACCCCGGACTGGATGACGGTGGCGCTGTCGCGTCACCATCCAGGTGCCGTCGTCGACGACGTGAGCGTCGCGCTACGCGACGACGGCACCAACCGGCGTGCACGCCTCGCGCTGAGGTATTCGGCGGGTTCGGGGCCCGCGACGGTGTTCGCCAAGGCCGTCGACCCCGACCACGCCGAGCTCGTCGCCCTGACCAGCGGCCTGTACCACGAACCGCGACTGTTCACCTCGGGCGTCGAGCTGCCGCTCGATCACCCGACCGTCTACACGGCGCTGATCGACGAGGACCGCTCGGACTTCCTGATGATCATGGAGGACGTCGTCGCGCGCGGCGCCGATCCGCGCGACTCCACGCGGCCGATGTCGATCGACCAGGTGGCCGACGGCGTACGCGGGTTGGCTCGGATGCACAGCCGGTTCTGGGGCGCGCGGCTAGCGGCTCACCCGGCACTCGACTGGCTCGAGCCGTTCGTCGCCTTTCAGGGACTCGAGTACGCGCCGCTGCACATCGCCCATGAGCGGTTGGGCGACACGGTCCCTGCCGAGATCCCGGCGCTGAGCGGCACCGAGCTGTTCGTCGACATCTGGGCCCGCTACATCGGCACGCTGACCCGCTCGACTCAGACGCTGCTGCACGGCGACCCCCACATCGGCAATACCTACGTCCTCCCCGGCGACGAGGTCGGATTCCTGGACTGGCAGATGGCCCGCCGCGGAAACTGGTCGCTGGACCTGGGCTACTTCCTGCAGGGCGCCATCACGATCGAGGACCGCAGACGCAGCGAGCGCGATCTGCTCGAGGAATACCGCGGCGCGCTCGACCTGCCCGCCGACGAGATGCCCACGGCCGACGAGATCTGGCTGCGCTACCGCGCGTCCGTCGCACACGGGCTGGCGATCTGGATGGCGACACTCTCCGGCGGAGACGCCTGGCAGCGCGCCGACATCTGCCTGGCGTTCGCGCAGCGATATTCCGCGGCGTTCGTCGACCTGGAGACGCGCGCCGCGCTCGACGCCATCGACGCTTAGGTCATTTCGGGGGCCGGGTGCTTGCATAGAACCGTTACTGACGTAGTTGGCCCTTGGTGGCCATTGCCGGGGTAACGGTTGCCCGGCCCTCTCACCGCGTTCTCGCCCGGTTGGGTGCGCGGGATTTGTTTCCCCACGTCCCTGGCCGGTGGCGGCTGCTGGTCGCCCGCTGGTTGTCGGGTGCGGCCTGGTCGGTAGCTCTCACGACGCGATCCTCTGGTCGCGTGCGTGCCACACCTTTCCGTCGCCGCGCCTTAAAGCCTTGGGCGCGTCGGCCGATCACCGTGGCGGCTGCCTCGTGTCGGTTGACGTTCTCATACGGGGTGCGCCAGTGCTGGTCTCCCCAGGCGCTGCTGTAGGCGGGGTTGACCGCCACCAGGCCGATGGCGTCGCGATGGGCTTGGGCGCAGAGTCGGTGGCGGAACACAGCCGTCGGCAGTCCGGAAACCGTCTTGCGGAAGCGTTTTCCTCGCGGACCGCGGCCCATGGTTTCTCGACCCATCGTGCGGGCGTCGGCGAAGTCGAGGTCCTCGACCGCGATGGTGTCAATTCCGTGGCGCTTCGTGTAATGAATGAGGCGAGTGATTGCGTGCCGGACTTGGGCATCTCTATGCGTCGACGGGCCGGCGAGGTCGAAATCAATGCGGTGGGGTCGGCCGACAGGGTTGCCGTGGGTATCGAGGCGGCGCACCGCCAGGTGGCCGTCGTTGAGATCGACACCGGCAATCGGACCCCGCACCCGAACATTGGTGTCTGGTTGGTCATCCACGCTGATGGCCTCACACGGGGTGGCCCAGGAGGCAGTGAGGTAACGGCCCGCTCGCCCGGGCCGCCGAGTGATGGTGTAGGCGATCGATTTTCCGCCAGTGATACGCGCCAGCCACTCCTCGGCCCGGTAGGAAAACACCGCGGCGCCCGACAGGACGTAGCGGCCGTGTTTCGCATTGGCCAAGTGCTCCAACGGTCTTGGCAGCCGCAGACTGAATTCGCCGCCCGGGGTGACGGTGATTGTGAGGTTGCCGAACGGCTCATCCCCAGAACCCTTAGCCTCGATGCGGTCGCGGGCACAATTCCACTTCTGCCGCCACTCGGACTCGGTGACCCCCACGGCGTCGAGATGCTGGCGGAGCTTGGCCAACCGTTTGCCGCCTTCCACGACATGCACCCGCCGGTTCTGCAGATCCGCGGTGACGCTCGCTGACTCGGCGCGTAACGCCTGCACGCGGCGCTGCTTCGCGAACCGTTCCGCTTGGCTGAGGTAACCCTTCGGCAGCTTGGCTTTCCGCCGGTGCCTGCGTTGCTCAGGGGTGAGCGTGTCTAAGGTGGGTTCGGCCAGCCGCCGCACGATCGTAACGATCGCTGCTCGTAGACCATTGATGTGGCGGCGCTGCGCGTCCCGAGCCAACCGGTACTGGTCATCGTTGGTGGCGATAATCGTGTTGGCCCACCGCGCACTAGACAACGCCGTCAAGGCCTTCTTCCGAGCGTTTAGCCGATCCCGACGCACTCGTCGCCGGAAATCACCATCGACATGCGACTCTACGGCAACTGGCTGACACGCCCTTGTCAAATCCGCCCGTCGCAGCTGGCCCAGATGCTGAGAAACCGCGTCGAGCACATGCTCGTCTTGAGGTGTAGTCCGCAGCCGAGTGGTGATTGCAGCTCCGGCCGGACCACCGACTCGCCTCACTCCACGCCACTCTCGAAGCTTCTGCGCCGTCACGCGCCAGATGCTCCCAGACAGGTCTGACAACCGCTATCGTCAATTAACGGCCAACAAGCTCACACGCTCTTGGCAACCCATCCGTAAGCGGGGTGTGTTATGAAGCGACTCAACGGCATGGACGCCATGCTGCTGTACAGCGAGACGCCGAACCTGCACACCCACACGTTGAAGGTGGCCATCGTCCATGCCGCCGACTACGACGGCGAGTTCGACTTCGAGGTGTTCCGCCGGACCGTCGCGCGCCGCCTGCACCTCCTCGACCCACTGCGGTACCGACTCATCGACATCCCGTGGAAACTGCATCATCCGATGTGGATGGAGGACTGCCCAGTCGACCTCGACTACCACCTGCGCCGGGTGGAGGTCCCAGGCCCCGGCGGACGGCGGGAGCTCGACGAGCTGATCGGGGAGATCGCGAGCACTCCCCTGGACCGCACCAAACCACTGTGGGAGTTCCACTTCGCCGAGGGGATGGCCGACGACCGCTTCGCCCTCATCGGCAAGGTGCACCACACATTGGCCGACGGGGTCGCTTCAGCCAACCTGCTGGCGCGGCTGATGGATCTGTCGGGGTCTGCGCATGATGAGCAGGAGGACTACGTCACCTGCGACCCGCCCTCGAAGCCGGCGCTCCTCTGGGAGGCACAACTCGACCACTTCCATCAGATGGCGGCCCTGCCGGGCCTGATGAGGGATGCGGCGCGGGGTATCTCGCGGCTACGACAACACACGAAGGAGCGCAGCGACCATCCCGATCTGGCCAAGATGTTCAAGACGCCGCCGACCTTCCTCAATCACGTGGTGTCACCCGTGCGGACGTTCGCGACCGCGTCGATTTCACTGGCCGAGGTCAAGGAAACCGCCAAGAAGCTCGGCGTGACGTTCAACGACATCATCCTGGCAACGGCTGCCGGAGGACTGCGAGAACTGCTGTTGCGCTACGACGGACGGGCCGACCGACCACTGATGGCGTCAGTGCCGGTCAGCACTGACCGGTCGGCCGATCGCGTCACCGGGAACGAGATCGGCGGATTGTCCGTGTCGCTTCCCGTCCACATCGACGAGCCGCTGGAGCGGGTGCGGCTGACGTCGTTCGCGGCGTCGCGCGCCAAGGAGGACTACGAGTTGCTCGGCCCCGAACTGCAGGGCCGGATGATGGAGTATCTGCCGCCGCCGGTGGCGCCCGTGTTGTTCCGATGGCAATCGAAGCGGGCGGCCCACAACAAGTTGATGAACGTGGCAATCTCCAACGTGCCGGGACCCCGCGAGCGCGGGCACATCGGCGGCGCCCCGGTGAGCGAGATCTATTCGATCGGAGTGCTCTCCCCTGGCAGCGCTTTCAACATGACGGTGTGGAGTTACGTCGACCAGGTGGACATCTCGGTCCTCTCCGACGACCAGACCTTCGACGACGTCCATGAAGCGACCGATGCGATGATCCACGGCTTGACGGAGATCCGGCTGGCCGCCGGGTTGCCGCCCCTGAGCACCGTCGACACCGCGATGGCACCGGCGACCGCGGCCAGCTAGGTGACTCGGCCGCGCAGTTCGTTCCGCAGTATCTTGCCGGTGATGCCGCGGGGTAGTTCGTCGAGAATCGTGATCTCCCGCGGCACTTTGTAATTCGCGAGATTGTCGCGCACGTGCTGCTTGAGGTCCTCCGGCGCGGCCGATGAGCCCTCGCCGAGGACGACGAACGCGGTAAGCCGCTGGCCGTACTGTTCGTCGTCCACGCCCAGGACCGCCGCCTCGGCCACCTCGGGGTGCGCCGCCAACGTCTTCTCGACCTCGATCGGGTACACGTTCTCCCCGCCCGACACGATCATCTCGTCATCACGGCCGACGACGAACAACCGTCCGGCTTCATCGAGGTAACCCATGTCCCCCGATGCCATGAAACCGTCGTGGAAGTCCTTCGTCGTGCCCGATGTGTAGCCGTCGAACAAGGTGCCGCTACGGACGAAGATCTGCCCGACCTCGCCGACGGGGACCTCGCCGAAGTTGTCGTCGAGGATGCGAATCTCTGTGCCGTCGGCGGGTTTTCCCGCCGTATCCGGCGCAGCCCGCAGATCCTCGGGCGTGGCGGTGGCGATCATGCCCGCCTCGGTGGCGTTGTAGTTGTTGTAGATCACGTCACCGAACTGATCCATGAACTTGATCACCACGTCGGGCCGCATCCTGGAACCGGACGCCGTTGCGAATCGCAATGACTTGCCGCTGTAGCGATTCCGCACGTCGTCGGGCAGATCCATGATGCGGTCGAACATGACGGGCACGACGGCCAGGCCCGTCGCCTTGTGCCGGTCGACCAGTTCCAGCGTGGCTTCCGGATCGAACTTGCGCCGGGTGACGATCGGACAGGCCAGCAGTGCCGCAAACAGGAGCTGGGAGAATCCCCAGGCGTGGAACATCGGCGCGACGATCACGATGGGTTCTTCTGCGCGCCAAGGCGTCCGGTCCAGTACGGCCTTTAGATCACCGGCGCCGCCGCTACCCTCGCCCCGTTTCGCGCCCTTGGGCATCCCGGTGGTCCCCGACGTGAGAAGAATGATGTCGCTCTTGCGATCAACCGGCCGCGGCTGCTGACCCTCGTGTGATTCGACCAGCTTGTCGATCGTCATTGCGAGGCCGTCGGATCTATCCGCCCAGCCGATGATCCGGATGGCGTCGGGTCTGCCGGAAAGCGCCTGATCGACGATCCCGGCGAACTCCTCGTCGTAGATGACGACGTCAGCCCCCTCGCGCTCGACCACCTCGGCCAGCGCGGGCCCGGCGAACGAAGTGTTCAGCAGCAGAACGTCAGCGCCGATGCGGCTAGCTGCCACAAGCGCCTCGATGAACCCGCGGTGATTTCGGCACATCACCGCAACGGTTTTCGGAGCCTTGCCCGACCGCCCCTGCAACGCAGTCGCCAGCGCGTCGCAGCGGTCGTCGAGTTGCTTCCACGTCAGCGTGCCGCGCTCGTCGATCACCGCGGGACGGTCGGGGCAGCGCTGCGCCGCCGCGGCGAAGCCGACCGTGGCGGTCATGCCGACCCGGCGCATGGCCGCACCCATACGCAGGTACTTATCGGGCCGCATCGGCGCGATCAGTCGAGCCCGCCACAGTGTCCCCAGAAGTCCGAGAGTGTCGGCCATCCGATCAGCCAAGCACGGGGAACCGGCGTTCGCGGGATAACTCGTCAAGCGCGGCCTGCATCACCGCACGGACGTGCAGGTCGACCATTTTCACGTCCGGATCGTCGCCGAACTCCGCCTCGACATCGATCGGTGGGAGCACACGAGTCACGATCTTGGCGGGCAAGGGCAGATTTGGAGGGAAAAACACCGACAGGCCGAACGGGAAGCCGATGCTGATCGGGAGAATCTCCGCTCGAAGCCGCTTCAGGCCCAACGTCCGCGCGATCGAATCGCCGCGGGCTAGGAACAACTGTGTTTCCTGACCGCCGATCGACACCATCGGCACGATGGGCACTCCGGTCTCGATGGCGGTCCGCACGTAGCCGGTGCGTCCGCCGAAATCGATCACGTTTTCCGTCAGCGTCGGCCGGTACGAGTCATAGTCGCCGCCGGGGAACACCAGCACGACAGCGCCGTCGCGCAACGCCTTCGCGGCGTTCTCGCGACTGGCTTCGATGACGCCCGCACGATGCAACAAATCGCCAATGGGACCCATGAAAATCATGCTGTGGCCCAGGGTGTACACCGGTCGGTCGAAACCGAACTTCTCGTAGAACGCCGGCGCGAAGACCAGAACGTCCGGGGTGAACATGCCGCCCGAGTGGTTCGACACCACCAACGCGCCGCCGGCCCCGGGCATGGACTCCAGATCGCGAACCTCGGCGCGGAAGTACCGCTTGATGATCGGGCCGACCAGATTCTTGATTTGCTTGGTGAAACCCGGATCCCACTTGGCCGTCTCTGGCTTGTCCGCGCCGTCGCTGCTCATGCCGTCAGAGTTCCCATTTCTCGCCCGAGCCACCGAAATGGTGACGGAAGTATGATACTCTCCAAAAAAGAGAATGTCATATCCGCAGCTAGGAGGGCTAATGTCCGGGACTGTGCTCGTCACGGGCGGCTTCGGCCTGGTCGGGTCGGAAACCGTGAAGCGGTTGGCCGCTGACGGCCGCCGCGTGGTCGCAGCGGACCTTGAGACCCCAGCCAACGTCAAGGCAGCGAAGAAACTGCCCAGTGGCGTCGAGTTCCGATGGGCCGACCTTACGGATCGCGCCCAGGTTGAGCGCCTGGTTGCCGATATCGCCCCTGAGGCGATCATTCACCTCGCCGCGATCATCGCGCCTGCGATCTACCGCATGCCCAAGGTGGCGAGGCGGGTCAACGTCGACGCCACCAAAACCTTGGTCGGCATCGCCGAGGCCCAACCGAATCCGCCGCGTTTCGTCCACGCGTCGAGCAATGCGGTGTTCGGACCCCGCAATCCGCACCGCACCCCCTCACCGCTGACGGCTGACGACCCAATGCGGCCCTGCGACATCTACAGCGGAACCAAGGCCGAAGCCGAAGAGATCGTGCGCTCCTCGAGCCTGGAGTGGGTGGTGCTGCGGTTCGGCGGTGTGCTCACCACGAATTTGTCGGCGCTGCCGCTGAGCACCGACGCCATGTTCTTCGAGAGTGCGCTGCCGAGTGACAACCGGGTGCAGACCGTCGACGTCCGCGACGTCGCGTGGGCGTGCGCGGCGGCGACGACGGCCGACGTCGCGCGGGAAATTCTTCTGATCGCCGGCGACGACTCGCACCGCCATTGCTACGGGGATCTCTCGCCGGCCCTCGTAGCGGAACTGGGCATGCCGGGTGCGGTCCCGCCGGGACGGCCCGGCAACCCAGACAGCGACGAAGACTGGTTCGTGACCGACTGGATGGACACCACCCGCGCGCAGGAAGCACTGCAGTTCCAGCACTACTCGTGGCCGGACATGATGGCGGAGCTGCGCGAGGAGTTCGGATGGAAACGTTATCCGGCGACGGCTGATCGCGCCGGTAGCACGCGCGGTCATGAAGCGCCGAGGGGCGTATTGGAAGGCGCCGGGCAAGTATGCCGATCCGTGGGGCGCGATCCGCGCCGAATTGGGCGATCCCTCGTGGGATCGGCCGTAGGACAGCCCGCGAACGCATAAGGTTCGCGCCGTGGACAGTTACGACGGGCGGACAGCAGTCATCACCGGAGGGGCGAGCGGAATCGGGTTCGCCACCGCACAGGAGTTCGCGCGCCGCGGCGCCCGCCTGATGTTGGCTGACATCAACGAGACCGCGTTGAACGAGGCGGTCGCCAACCTACGTAACGACGGGGTCGACGTGCAGGGCGTGGTCTGCGACTGCCGAAAGCTCGACGACGTCGTTCACCTGGCGGACGAGGCGTTCCGGCTGTTCGACACCGTGCACGTGGTGTTCAACAACGCGGGCATCGCCTACGCGGGCCCGATCGCCGAGACCAGCCACGACGACTGGCGCTTCGTGATCGACGTCGATCTGTGGGGGCCCATCCACGGCGTCGAGGCGTTCCTGCCCCGCCTGATCGCGCAGCCGGAAGACAGCCACATCGTGTTCACCTCGTCGTTCGCCGGCCTCATTCCCAACGTGGGCCTCGGGCCGTACTGCGTCGCGAAGTACGGCGTCGTCGCGCTGGCCGAGACGCTGTCGCGTGAGGTGCGGGCCAACGGGATCGGGGTTTCGGTGCTCTGCCCGATGATCGTGGAGACCGATCTGATGGCCAACAGCGAGCGGGTCAGGAGCGCGGACTACGGCCCGGCAGGTGAACCGACAGCCGAGACCGTCCAGCAGTTGGCGTCCGCGCCGCAGGACGACTCGGTGCTCCAGGTCGACGACGTCGCGCGGCTGACGGCCGATGCGATCCTGGCCAACCGCCTGTACATCGTCCCGCACCAGGCGTCGCGCGCGTCGATCCAGCGCAGGTTCGAGCGCATCGACCGCGCCTTCGACGAACAGATCGCCGACGGCTGGACCCACTGACCTCTCCGCCCGGCGGTCCGCGCTAGCTCGGCCCCAGCTGGTAGTCGCCGGTCTGCGGGTGGTGGTACCAGCCGCTCGCGGCCTGCGTTCCGCCGTCGACGTGAATGGTCTCCCCCGTGATGTAGCTCGACATGTCGGATGCGAGAAACACTGCGGCACCGGCCATCTCGTCGACATGGCCGGCGCGGTTCATCGGAATGCCCGGCGTGACTGCGTCCTGCTGCATGCTGCCGCCCGACAGCGCGATCAGACCCTCGGTCAGGGTCAGGTCGGGGGCCAGCGCGTTGACCCGGATGTGGTGGGTCGCCAACTCCAGCGCCGCGGTCTTCGTGTAGTTGATGACTCCGGCCTTGGCCGCGGCGTACGCCGCATAGCCCGGCGCGGCGCGCGCACCCTCGATCGACGTCACGTTGATGACGCTGCCGGGCAGGCCCGCGGCCACCAGGCGGCGCGTCACCCGTTGCGTGCACAGCAGCACATGGCGAAGGTTGCTCTTGTACAGCGCATCCCAGCCGTTCTCCGTGGTGTCGAGCAGCGGCGACTTGAACACCCCGCCGGCGTTGTTGACCAGGATCGACACCTCGCCGAGTTCGTCGACCGTGCGCTGCAGTGCCGCGTCGACCTGATCGCCGTCCCGGACATCGACGACGATGCCCAGTGCGCCGCCGCCGGCCGAGCCGGCAATCCTGCCAATGCTTTCCGCGCTCGACGCGCAGGTGTCGGGATCGCGCTCCCAGATGGCCACCGAGGCACCGAACGCCGCCATTCCCGATGCGATGCCCCGGCCGATACCCGCTCCCCCGCCGGTCACCACCGCGACGCGGCCGGTGAGCAGGATGTTGGACGGATCGATGGCCACCGGTCGAGGCTAGCCCGTCTTGGCCTTGCTCGGCCCCATCGCCGGGGCATTTCCGATCACGCCCTGGGCCTCCAGACTCCGCGATCTCCTCGCCGGTCAATCCGAGTTCGGACAGCAGTTCGTGATTGTGCTGTCCGAGCAGTGGCGCGGGCTGCACGTGGACGCGCTCGGGACCGCGGGAGAACGTGAACGGCAGGGTGCTGTGCGGCGTGCGGGCGTTGACCGGGTGACCGACGTCCTCGAAGAAACCGCGTGCCGCCAGTTGCGGAATCTCGGTCTGACGATGCGGTTGCATGACCTTGGCCACCGGCACACCGTGACCCCACAGGGTGTCGACGATGTCGTCGCCGGTCCGTCCCTCGCACCACGCGGCAAGGTGCTCATCGATGGCGTCGTGACGGGAGCGCCTGCCCGCCGCGGTGCTCAGCGCGGGATCGGTCGCCCAGTCCTGCCGTCCGACGGCCTGGCAGAGGCCGGCCCACTGGTCATCGGTGGCGACGGCCACCGCGACCCAGCAGTCGGCGCGGCCGAACTCGTCGATCTCGTTGGTGCGGTACAGGTTCTGCGGCGCCGCCGTCGGTCCGCGGTTGCCGTCGCGCTCCAACAGCGCACCGTAGGCGGAGTACTCGATCACCTGCTCAGCCGCGACGTTGATCGCCGCATCGACCATCGCGGCCTCGACGAGCATTCCCTGTCCGGTGCGGCTCCGGTGTTCCAGGGCCACCAACAGGGCGTTGAGCGCGTGGATGCCCGCATTCGGATCACCGACCGAGTAAGGCTCGTTCGGGTTTCGGTCGGGATAGCCGGTCAGCCAACTGATTCCGGACGCCGCCTCGATCACGTAGGCGAAGGCCGGGTTGTCGCGCCACGGGCCGTCGAGACCGAAGCCAGGCATCCGCAGCATGATGGCGTCGGGTCGAATGGCCTGCACGGCAGGGAAATCAAGCCCGATCTGATCCACCACGCGGGGGGTGAAGTTCTCGACGATCACGTCGCATGAGGCGATGAGGCGGTTGAGCAGATCGCGGCCCGCGGCGCTGTGGAGGTCGAGGGTCAACCCCCTCTTGTTCGTGTTCAGCCCCGAGAAGATCGGCGACTTCTCCCACCACTGGTCTTCGGTGACGGGTATGCCCGCAATGAGGCGGGTGCCGTCGGGGCGCCGCGTCGACTCCACATGGATCACGTCGGCGCCGAGCATCGCCAGCATGTGTGTGCACGACGGCCCGGCCCAGAAGGTCGTCATATCCAGCACGCGCAACCCACTGAACGGCAGTCCCGCCGAAATGGACGTTTCGGTTGCCAAATAGGCCTTTTCGCGACCCGTATGTCCGTTTCGGCGATAGTGCTCGGTGTGTTCGCCCAGCCGCGGCGCAGGTTCGGGCGCACGAAGCACCGCGGGCGTCGTCCGGTAGGGATGGCCGGGCTGGTCGAAACCGTCGCGCGGGTTCGACGATGAACGAGCCGCGCTCTTCGAAGTGGTCGAGGCCGACGATGTTGGCGCCGTTGGCAACCGGGGCGTTCGGGATCCGGAACGCGGTCGCCAGGTCCCGGATCTCGTCGACGGTCTGGCTCTCCACCCACGCGTAGAGGTCGTCGGCCTTCTCGTTGGCCTGTTGCGTGATGGACAGCGGCGACTCCTCGTCGATCCAGTCCTGGTGTCCGGTCATCGCGCACAGGTCGAACCACTGCTGGGCCGTGCCGCATCCGATGTCGACCAGGCCGTCCTTCGCGCGGGCGATCCCGGGCACCGTCAATCGCCTGGCGTCGCGCCACGGCCTGCCCAACATCTCGTAATAGGCCACCGGATAGTAGGTGAGGCCGAGGATCTGGGTCTCCAGCATCGACACGTCGACGAGTTCCGCGCCACCTCGCATCCGCGAGGCCAGCGTCGCCGCACTGGCGTACGCGCCGGCCAGGTACTCGCCGACCTGTCCACCGACGTACACCGGTGCGCGGTCGGCCGCACCGCGGCCGAGGCCGACGATGCCTCCGGACCACGCCTGCAGCGTGAACTCCGTTGCGGGACGGTCACACCACGGGCCGTCCAGCCCGAACGGTGTGATCGACGTGACCGTCAGGTGTGGATGTGCGGACCGAATCGCGGGGGGCGTGAACACCACGTGGTCGGCGACGCTCGATCCGCGTGACCACACGACCGCGTCGGCACCCGCGAGCAGCGCATTGACGAAGTCGAGGTCGGGTTCCGGGTCGGCGACCACGCTGTGCTTCGAGCACGCCAGGAAACTGAACAGGGCGCCGTCGTCGCCAGGTTTGATCTCGGCTCCCGACGCCGACCATCGGCGCAGTGGATCACCTTCGGGCGGCTCGACTTTGATGACCGTGGCGCCGCCGTCGGCGAGCAGCTTGGTGCAGTACGCGCCCGCGATTCCGACCGACAGGTCGACGACGGTGTAGCCGTTCAGCGGCTCCACGGGTGGTTACTTCTTCTTCTTGCGGTTCGACTTGCTCAGCCGGAAGTCCGGCGGGAACTTGCTGTCGTTGTCGTTGACCGCGCCGGCCAATCCGCTGTCGATGGCCTCCATCATGTCCAGGTCGTCGGTGTCGTCGTTGGCTACGCCGCTGCCCATCGACTCGAAGAACGCGGACAGCAGGCTGCCCATGTACTCGCCCTGGTGCTGCTTGTAGACCTCGAAGAAGATCTTCTGCTGGAAGACGGTGTCCACGGGCCGGTTTCGCGCGCATGCCCGCGCGTACTTGTCGACCTCGGCCTCGAGCTGATCGCGCGCCACCACCTTGTTGAGGAAGTTGCAGTCGTACATCTCGTCGGCGGTGAACGGCCGTCCGGTGAAGACCATCTCCTGGAATTTGCGCAACCCCATCATCTGCATCCAGGTCCACATCCGCGGGCCCCAGCCGTAGTACCGGAACGACGGGTGCCCGAACAGCGCGTCGTCGGAGGAGATCACCAGATCCGCGTCGGCACACTGGTAGAAGTGCCAGCCGTAGCAGTAACCCTTGGCCTCGACGATGCTGATCTTCTTGAGTTCCTGCAGCGGCCGGTTGCCTGCCTGCACGTTCGCGTACCAGGCACTGATGGTCGCGCCGCTGCGGAATGTTCCGGACGGCGGGTAGTTGACCTCGCCGACGCCGTCGTCCTCCAGGCGCAGTTCGGCCAGCCGCAGGTCGGTGTTGTCGTAGCCCTCCATGAACTCCGGAAGGTCGGCGCCGCTGCCGAGGTTGTCGCCGACACCACGGATCACGACGACCTTGACGTCGTTGTCGACGGTGGCCGCACGCAACAGATCCGCGTACCGCAACCGCGCCATCGAGGTCGGTGCGTTCAGATACTCGGGACGGTTGAACGTGATCGTGGCGATCTTGGTCTTCGGGTCCTTCTCGTAGAGGATGAGCTCTTCGGGAGATGGTCGACTTCCAGACCCATTTGCCTTGTCAGACACTGAATTCTCCTTCAGCTGATTCCGGCAGCGGCCTGCGCCGGCGATGGGCTCGCCGTGAGCACTTCGGCTCCGGTGTCGGTGACGAGCACGGCATCGCGGCGGAACACCGCACCGACGCCTGCTTCCCACACGTAGGCCGTGACGGCCAGTACCGTGCCCGGCTCCAGGCGTTCGCCGGCCGACGTCTTCGCCAGGTCCGGTGAGATCACCGGCGGATCGAAACCCGAGGCCGAGGCCGTGAGCCACCGGCATCGGGGGTAACGATTCACCGGCCGCTTCGTACGCGGCGAACAGGTCGCTGGCCGGCGCCCCGGGCTGACATGCGGCAACCAGCCTGTCCCACAGTTGGTTCGAGCGCCCGAACAGTGCGTCGGCGCCCTTCACATCGCCCACCGGCCAGGTGCGTCCCACCTCGCCGACGTAGCCGTTGGCCAGCGCGCCGGATGCGAAGGCCACCAGATCGCCGTCGGCGATCCTGCGGTCGCGCCTGCCCACACGCCAGGATTGTTCGCGCGGTGTTATCCACGCACCGTCCTGGGTCGCTGACGTGCTGACCCCACCCGCGGCCATCGCCTCGAGCATGACGCCGGTGAGCGCCTGTTCGGAGACTCCCGGCGCGAGTTCGGCCACCGCGGCGGCCAGGCCGTCCTCGGCGACCTTGAGGGCGCCCTGCAGTGCGCGGATCTCGTCGGCGGTCTTGACGCGGCGGGCAGCACGCATGGCGGCCTCGCCGTCGACGAGCTCCGCGTTGGGGAACGCCATCGGCAGCAGCTGACCGAAAGTCGGTGACAGCGCATCTGTTCCGACCCGGCGAGCCGTCGCGGCGCCGTCGATGTTCTTGAGCACCTCGATGAGCGTCATCGGGTTCCACGCCAGCCCGTACAGGTGGTCGTGGCCGATCTCCTCGGGGATGCCCTCGTCCCAGCTGCTGTTGAGGTGGATCTCCCCGGTCGCCCGGACGACAACACAGATCGGTGCGAACGGCCGGGTACCGGCGACCCAGAGCTGCGGCGCTCCGGTCACGTACCGGACGTTGGCCTGGCGTCCCAGCACCAGCACGTCGAGGTCGTCGGCCTCCATCTGCGCCAGCGCGCGCTCGCGTCGCCCGGTACGCAAAGCCAGGTCGTCGGGAAGGATCTCGGTGCTCATGCGCTCTGTCCGTAAGGTGCGTAGGGATAGTCGGTGATGGACTGATAACCGTCCTCGGTGATGACCACGATCTCCTCGCTGCGGTAGCCGCCTGTGCCGTCCTCCCAGACGACGGGCTCGAGCACGAGCACCATGCCTGCGGGGAAGACGAAGTTGTCGTCGAACTCCTGGCCCAGATCCGTTCCGATCATCGGCATTTCGGCTGCGTTGGTGCCGATGCCGTGGCCCAGGTAGAAGTGCGGCAGCCACGGCTTCGTGCCGCCGTTGGCGGCGATGGCCGCGCGCGCGAGGTCTCCGCACGTGGCGCCGGCCTTGGTGACCGCCAGTACCGCATCGAGGATTCCGCGCCACTTGACGAATTGCGCCTGTTGGCGAGCCGACGGTTCCTCACCGACCAACCAGGTGCGGCCGAAGTCCGAGCAGTACCCCTCGTAGGTGATGCTGACATCGGTCCAGAGCACGTCGCCCTTGGCCAGTTCCTTCTCGGTGGTCAGCAGCGGCAGCGCCAGATCACCGGTGGTGGTCCAGACCCCGCCGCTGTTCCTCGTCGTCGGCATCACCTGCCAGATGGCCTCGAGCATGTTCGCGGTGGCGCCGAGTTCGAATGCCCGCCTTACGAATGCGGCCGAGAGGTCCATCTGCCGCACGCCGGGAGCGAGCGAGCGCTGCACGTCGACGACGGCCTGCTCGGTGATGCGGCACGCCTTGCGGATGGCCGATATCTGATCGACCGTCTTGACCAGCTTGGCCGGGCCGATCACCTGCGCCGCATCGGACGGTGGGCCCGACGGGAAGAGCCGGCTCGCCGGCCCGACGCATCGCACCGGTCAGTTCGTCGACCGCGACCGACGGCACCCGCAGGCACCAGGTCGGCGAGCACCGAGGCGAAATGTTCGACCCCCTCGTCGAATTCGAGGTAGAGCGGACCGTGAACGTGATCAGCGGGCAGTTCCGAGTCGAACGCGCTGCCCTCTCGGAACGGCATGTACAGGTGCGGATGCTCGTCGTCGGCCAGGACGACCGCGACCGGACGTTCGACGTGTGACAGGCCGGCATCCAGCAGGGGCCAACTCGCACCGGTGGCGTAGACGACGTTGCCGTTGCCCAGCAGCACGAGCGCGTCGACGCCCTTCTCCTTCATGGAGGCTCGCAGCCGTGCTCCGCATTCGCGGTACATCCGGGCGCGATCGGGCAGGTCTGGAATGTCGAGCAGCGCGGAGCCGGCAGCGAACGTCGTCATGAGATACCCAGGAAGTTCTTGATGTTGGTGCTGACGATCTTGACGGCGTCCTCCGGGCCGACCGCCTCCACGACGGATGCAAGCGACTTCTCCGAGTAGCCGAAGGTGGATTCGTTGTGCGGGTAGTCCGACGACCACATCACATTGTCGACGCCGATCTGGTCGATGAGCCGCAGTCCCAGCGGATCGACCATGAACGATGCGCTCATGTGGTTGTCCCAGTAATGGCGGACAGGGTGATCGAGTTGGTGGTTGAACATGTGCCGATAGGACGCGAGCATGTGCTCGGCATCCTGCAGCGCGGTTGGCACCCAGGCGATTCCGCCCTCGAACCAGCCGATCCGCAGTTTCGGATGCCGGTCCAGAATCCCGGAGAACACGTACTTGGCGAACTGTTCGCGGAACGAGTCGACGTTGACCATCATGCCCACCACGACGCTGTTGTGCTCGCAGGGAGTCTTCGGCGGCGTCTCACCGATGTGGTGGCTGACCGGGATGCCGGCCTCCTCGATCTCGTCCCAGACCGCGTCCATGGACCTGGCGCCGTAGTCGTAGATGTTGCCGTCGTCGTCCTTGCCCGGGTTCAGCGGCAGTAGGAACGTCTTGAGCCCCAACGACTTCAGTTCGGCAAGTGTGTCGCGGGTGCCCTTCGGATCCCACCAGTTGATCAGGCCGACACCGTAGAAGTGACCGTTGGAGCGCTCCTGCAGGTCGGCGATGTGCTCGTTGTAGATCCGGAACACGCGCTCGCGCAGCGACTTGTCCGGGTAGTGAAACAGCGCCAGTACGGCGTTCGGGAAGGCCAGCTCCCTGTCGATGCCGTCCTCTTTGAGCTCGCGGATTCGCGCCTCGATATTGTTCGAGGCGGCACCGGCGAGGTCGTCGTACTGCATCAGCACGCGCCCGAAGTCGCCACCGGTCCAGGCCTTGCCCTTCATGCCGACCATGTACGCGCCGTCCTCGTACCAGATGCGCGGGGCCGCGCCCTTGAGTTCCTCGGGGAAGCGTTCGTAGAAGATGTCGTCGGCGACCGAGATGTGGTTGTCGGCGGAGAAGATCTCAGTCCCGGCGGGAAGGCCTACGACAGTTCCCGTCGAGTGCCCCTGCCGGTTCTTGGGGGCGCCAAACCCTTCGGGCGGATACATGGCGGTCGGGGGGTGGGTGGGAGACGGCGCTGTAGGGGTAGACATCTTTGGTACTCCAATCGGGCTGTGGGGCTGGGCTTTCGGTGGCTACCAGGCCACCGGTAGTTCATAGACGCCGTACGCGAGACGGTCGTGCTTGAAGGGCACCTCGTCGAACGGGATCGCCAGCTTCAACGTCGGGATGCGGCGCAGCAGCGTGTGGAACACGATCTGCAGTTCAGCGCGAGCGAGTTGCTGGCCGACGCACTGGTGGCGCCCGTAGCCGAAGCCGAGTTGTTGGCCGGCATCGCGGGTGAAGTCGAGCTTGTCGGGTTCGGGGTACGCGGCCGCATCCCAGTTCGCGGGAGCGAGGTCGATGATGATGCCCTCGCCCGCGCGGATGGTCTCCCCGCCGATCTCGATGTCCTCGATGGCCACGCGGCGCTGGCCGTTCTGGATGATCGACAGGTAGCGCATCAGCTCTTCGGCGGCGTTGGCGATGAACTTCGGATCGTTGGAATCCCGAAGGAGCGCAGCCTGTTCCGGGTTCTCCAGCAGGGCCAGCACGCCGATGCCGATCATGTTGGCAGTGGTTTCGTGCCCGGCGATCAACAGCCCGGTGCCCAGCTGCGCGGCTTCCTTGACGCTGATCTCGCCTGCGGTCACCCGCTCCGCCAGATCGGAAACGGCATCCTCTGTGCGCTCCCCGGGGGAAGCTCCATCTTTTTCTCGACCAGATCGATCAGGTACTTGTGGAGGCTCATCGCCCCCTTCTGGCCTTCCTCCGCCGAGGCGTAGCGGGCCAGCCCGACGTTCGCGTGGTGCTGGAAGAACTCGTGGTCCTCGTAGGGGACGCCGAGCATCTCGCTGATCACCTTGGTCGGCACCGGCAGCGCGAGCTTGGCCACGATGTCAGCTGGCTGCGGTCCGGCCAGGATCTCGTCGATGCACTGGTCGGTGACTTCCTGGATGGCGGTCCGCAGGCCCTCGACGCGCTTGAAGGTGAACGGCTTGGACAACATCCGACGGAAGCGGGTGTGCTCCTCGGCGTCCGAGGTGAAGACCGACCGAGGCCGCTTGTTCACCGTCGACAGCATGTGCTCGTTCCAGTGCGGGAAGCCCTCACGCCGGTCGTCGACGCTGACCCGTGAGTCCGAGAACAGCTCCCGCGCCACCTCGTGGCCGGTGATCAGCCACGGCGTGCTGCCATTCCAGATCCGCACCCGCGACAGCGGTTTGGCTTCACCCATCTCCAGCATCTGAAGCGGCGGCGCGAACGGGCAACGCGCCTCCCGCTCCATCGGGTACTCCGGGACGTCGGCGGACACTGCCTCTTCGGCGAGCGTGTCGGTCATCAGTTCACTCCTCGATGTGGATGGCCAGGGCAGGGCACGCCGCGGCGGCCTTGCGGGTTTCTTCGGCTTGTTCGGGGCCGGGTTCGTCGACCAGCAGCACGACGACGCCATCGTCGTCGCGCTGGTCGAACACGTCGACGGCGTTCATCACGCACATCCCGGAGGACACACACTTGTCCTGGTCGACAGTCACTTTCATGTCAGGGTCGCTCCGTGATGGGCGCCTGCCACAACCCGACGATCGCGTCGATGAGGCCGGATGCCACCGAGCTCCAGGTGGTCCGGGGCATGGCCGCGCCTTCGGCGAACGCGCGCTCGAAATCTGCACACGTGTGCATCATGAGGTTTCGCACCATGATGTTGCGCTCGGTGACGACCGTCATCGGCAGGTCGGGCAAGCACCGGGTGATGCCCTGAACAACCCGAAGCAGCGACGGCGACGCGAGCGCGTCCTTGACCACGATCTTCTGGTACGCGGGGTCCGCCAGCGCCTGGGCGGCGAAGCGCGCGTACCAGGTCGGGTTGCCAAGCTGGTCAAGATGCTCGGTGAGTGACAACACCATGCAGGCGATCCAGTCCCGCAGCTGTGCCGACTCGCCAATATCGGTCACCATCCGTGCCAGCGTTCGCTCCATCGGCACCCGATGTTTCTGCTCGATCGCCCGCACGAGATCGGCCTTGGTGCCGAAGTGGTAGCCGACTGCGGCGTTGTTGCCCTGCCCCGCGGCCTCGCTGACCTGTCGGTTCGATACTGCGTAGACACCGTGTTCGGCGAACAGCCGCTCCGCTGCAGCCAGGATCGCCTCCCGAGTGATGCTCGCGCGCTCGCTGCGAACGGTCCTGGCGGCAGTGGTCACTGCATCAGTGAACCGCGTCGCGGAAATTAAGTCAAGTGACTGATTTAAATTCGTTCCGGCACTTCTGCGGCCTCGCGGCCCGCCGGCGCATAAAGTCCCGCTGACATGGTGAGATCGCGGTTCACACACAACGGCGACGTTCGCATTCACTATCTCGACTCCGGCGGGGACGACCACGGTGCGCCGATCGTCTTCGTGCCCGGCATGACCGACATCGCCGCCGACTACATCGAAGTCTTGCCACTGTTCGGTCGCCGGACCGTCGTCGTGGAGGTCAGGGGCCACGGCGAAAGCGGTGCCCCGCCGAGCGCATACGACCTCGCCACGATCAGCACAGATGTCGGTGCAGTCGTCGACGCGGTCACCGATGGGCCGGTCCACGTCGTGACCTTCTCCCGCGGAACGTCGGCGGCAATCGCCTGGACGCTCGAACGTTCCGACCGTGTTCGGTCGCTGGCGATCGGCGACTACGTCCCCGAGGAGAAGGTCCTGCCGCCCGATCTCTCGCGTCGCCTGCTCGAGGGCCGTTGGCGCGGAACACCGGTGAGCGAGCGCCTGAACATGGACGCCGGGGTGAAGACGTTTCACGCAGCGGCCAGTCGGTCCTTCTGGGACGAACTCGCCCGACTGCAACTCCCGTTGCTCGTCGTTCGCAGTAGCGAACGTTTCCTTGTCGGCGACGACGAATGGGCGCGCTACAAGCAGCTGTTCCCACATGCTCAATTGGTCGAGTTCGACGACTCGCCCCACGACATATTCCGGCCGGACCGGGCCCGCTACCCTCATTTGGTTCAAGAGCACGTCGCGCGGGCTGAGGAGGGCCACTAACCGTTCGAGTTGTCCGCGTTCGCCTTTGGCTTCCGCACGATCACCTTGCCGGCGACGGTGCCTCCGTCGACCGGAAGAACAGTGCCCGTGACGTACCGCGAGCGATCGGTGGCGAAGTAGAGCGCCGCTTCGGCGACATCCTCCACGGTGCCCTCCCGCTTAAGAGGACGATCGTCGCGCATCTGCTGACGGATCTTCGCTTCGAACTCCTCCAGCTTCTCCAGGTCTTCCCCCGTCGCCGATTTGCGGACGATGCCCGTGCGGATGTTGCCAGGGGCGATGGCGTTGACCCGAATCTCATAGTGCGCCAACTCGATCGCCGCCGATTTGGTGAACTGAATGACAGCGGCCTTCGATGCCCGATAGGTCATCACGCCGCCGCCCGCGAGGATCCCGCCGATCGACGTCACGTTGATGATCGAGCCGCCGCCGTTGTCTTTCATGTGCCGGGCGGCGTCGCGGGTGCCCGCCATGACAGCCAGCAGGTTGACCGACATCACTTTGTGAAAATCCGCGAGGTCATCGTCGAGAAGTCGGAAGTGCATCGTTCCTGACACGCCCGCGTTGTTGGCCATGACGTGCAAGCCGCCGAAATGGTCGACGGCGGTCGTCACCAGTCCACTCACTTGGTCGATGTCGGACACGTCGGTCTCGACGAAGAGGGCGTTGGCGCCGATGTCCGCCGCGAGCGCGGCACCGCCGTCGCGGTCGACGTCGGCGATCAGGACCTTGGCGCCCTCGGCGGCGAACCTGCGCGCCAGACCTTCTCCGAGACCCGACGCGCCACCGGTGACTATCGCGACCTTGCCTGCCAGTTCGTCCGTCACGTTGCTGCCCCTTCACGCTGCTCCGCCAGGAATGCCAGAAGCAGCTCGTTGACTGGCGCCGGCTGTTCGATCTGCGGGCAGTGGCCGGCGTCCGGGATCACCGCCGAACGGGCAGATGTGATCTGCCCGGCGATCTCCGCGGCCCAGCCCCGCGGGAGTAACTTGTCGCCGCCACCCTCGACCACCAGCGTCGGCACGTTGATGCGCTGATACTGTCGCACGCTCGAGGGAAGCGGCGGTGGCTCAAGACCGGGACGCCGAAACCTTGCGGCCGCCAACGCCTCCCATGCCCCCGGTGCGATGCTCGACTCATATCGCCGCTGCACGTGGTCGGCATCGGCCACATACGCCGGGTCGTAGAAGAGGGCCTGCACGATCCGTCGCATACCGTCAAGCGTGGCGTCGTAGTCGTAGAGCGCGGCCGAATGTTCATTTCGTTGGATCTCGCCGCCGCCGCAGATCGCGACCATGCTGCGCACGGGCAACACCGGTGCGTCCGAGGTGGTGTCGACGAACAGATTGACCGCGCCCATCGAGTTGCCCACGAAGTGCGCTGACTCGATACCAAGGGTCTCGCAGAACCGCGCGATGTGGCGGATCCGCATACCGCGGCCGTCGTTGAAGTCGATAACTTTCGCCGAGCCACCGAAGCCCAGCATGTCGAGCGCCAACACCCGATGGTTCGTCGCGAGCGCGGCGATATTGTTCTCCCACGCGATCTCCGCGCTGACGCCGAACTCGCCGCCGTGCAGGAGGACCACCGGATCACCCTGCCCCGCCTCGAGATAGGCGGTGACGAGGCCGTCCACCAGGACGGTCCTTTTCTCTGCG
>CAVRMG010000015.1:0-89235 GCA_963721495.1 uncultured Actinomycetota bacterium
AGCCGATGATCGAACCCCTTGGGGTGGAACGGCTTTCCTCGACAACTACTTCTCGATCGCGAAGGCGCAGCGCGACCTCGGATACCCGGCCACTGTTCACCACCCAGCAGGCGATGGCCGAATGCCTGCCGTATTACGTCGACCTCTTCCATCAGATGAAGGGCGAGACCAAGGAGCGGGCGATCAGCGTCGTCGCGGCGGCACCGGAAGAGGGCTGATACGCCGTTACGGCTGAGAGGTCGGCTCCGCGCGCTACACCACCGGTGACGGCGAAACCCTCTGCTACCCTTCTCGCGCCGTCGGACATTGTCATCGCTTCGCGCACCTTGGTGCGGAGCCGCTGCGGTGACAGTTTCTTGGCTGGAAGACGGGTACCGCACCGCGCTACCTCCGACGCGCCGCGCACCCTCGAACTGGTCGCGACCGAATGGCACCACGCACACCGGTACGCCACTGGCCAAAGCTTTTTGAGTCGCGCCCATGCCGCCGTGCGTCACCGCACCACGCTGCACGGTCCAACACAAGCCCATGTGGGACGAACCGGCACACCGTCGCATTGGGCGACGTCCTGATCTCGTGTGGCCTGCCCCGACCCGAGCCGCCCGACGTGATCAGGGAAGCTCCGCCAGCGGGCTGATCTCCCCGGTCGCACTGTTGACGAGGGCGGCCCGGTCGAGCCGTCCTCGCAACGGCAGCACATCCATCACTGCGGCCGCCACCACCGGCAGCTGGACCAGCGTCGCGCGCGGGGCCAGCGAGCAGTGCGGCAGCCGATCCCGGGCCGGTAGTGCTTGTGCAGTTCGGCGCCGGTGGCGGTGACCGCCTCGACCACCCGCTGCTGACGCGCCACGAAATCTGCGCTCACCCCGGCGACCAGCCACGTCCTGCCGCGCCGGAACAACCCGATCCCGTCGAAGCTCAGCTCCACCGGGTCGCCGCCGTCGATGCCCGAGAGCGCACCGGCGACCGCCTCGTCGTCCCATCGGCGCAGCACCGCGTAGGAGACGTGGGGTAGGTGTCTGCCGTGGGTATGTGAGCGCAGGCTGCCCACCCCCAGCTCTTCGAGCCGGTCCCACAACGCCCGGACCGCCCGCTCGGATCGCCGGTCGAAGAGCAAGCAGACGGCCAGTGCCACGGCTCAGCGGTAGAGGTGGACCGGCTGATGCGTGGTCTGCTCGATCCGCGATGACGCGCCCTGCAGCAGTTCCGCGCCCAGCGCAAATAGCCCACGCGCCGCGGCGATCTCCTCGCCGATCATCGGCTGACTTGAGTCCTTGGGGTTGCGGTAGGCGTCTCCAAGGGTGGTCAGCGTCTCGCCGTCACCACGCTGGGCGCGCACCGTGGCGCGCGTATGCGTCTCGTCCTCGTCGAATTCGATCTCGATGTGCCAATTGGGTTCCAATTTCCTGTCGTACATTGCCATCACCCTCCACCTAACAGGGTGCGCCGCGAGCGACCGTCCGACAAGGAACATCAATTCATTGCATCGCTGGGTGGTCGGAAGCCGCGAAGTAGGTGGCCAATTGCCGCAGCGTGTCCACGCTCATCGGCTGGGTCGCGGTGGACACCACGCGCAGCAACCGGGTGCACCACGTCCTCGCGACTCGAGGGCGGCACCAGGTAGAGCACCGCATCGCGTGAGTGGGTGCCGATCAGGTAGATCGTGTCACTCGCCAGCGTTGAGGGTCGGAGATCTGTGCTTTACCACGGATGATCCGCGACGGCGCGTGCGGCAGTGGCCGGGTCGTAGACAACCCGATACACCGCCCCGATCGACAGACTGAGAATGGCGACGAGGTCAGGCAGTTCCGTTCGCAGATCGGTGCTTTTGGGCCACCAGGCGCCATCGAGGGAGCCGGAATGGGTGGCGCGGTCGCATAGGGCCAGTCGGGCCGATTCGACTGTGGGACGCGATCGGCACCATCGCTGGTGCTCCCGTCAGCTAGAAGAGCGATCGCAGAGGGCAACCGGTGAAGGCCACACGACGAACCTGCGATCCGATTAGCGTTGCAGCGACGGGCGTCGACGAATCTGTGAACTTGCGGTCACCGGCAGGCGAACCTGCCATATCCGCTGCAATCAAGGCATAAAGTCCAAGTCGCGCAATTCAATTGCCTAGCTATCAAGCGAAGGAGCGGCTCCATGCCAGACGGCAAACCCAACATTCTGGTGATCTGGGGCGACGACATCGGCATCTCCAACCTCAGCTGTTACAGCGACGGATTGATGGGCTACCGCACGCCCAACATCGACCGCATCGCCAAAGAGGGAATGCGATTCACGGACTCGTACGGCGAGCAAAGCTGCACTGCGGGCCGCGCCGCGTTCATCAGTGGACAAAGCGTCTATCGCACCGGCATGAGCAAGGTCGGAGTACCGGGTGCCGACGTCGGCTGGGCCGCCGAGGACCCGACGATCGCCGAGCTGCTCAAACCACTCGGCTACGCCACCGGCCAGTTCGGCAAGAACCACTTCGGCGACAAGAACAAACACCTGCCGACCGTGCACGGGTTCGACGAGTTCTACGGCAACCTCTATCACCTCAACGCGGAAGAGGAACCCGAACAGTTCGACTACCCCCACGCCGACCAGTTCCCGAAGCTGCACGACTTCGCACTGCCGCGCGGTGTGCTGAAGTGCAAAGCCACCGACGCGGTGTCAAAGGAGCCCGACGATCCGAAGTTCGGTCCGGTCGGCAAGCAGACGATCGAGGACACCGGCCCGCTGGACACCAAGCGGATGGAGACCATCGACGACGACACCACCGGGGCATGCATCGACTACATCAAGCGGCAGCACGAGGCGGGCACGCCGTTCTTCGTGTGGATGAACACCACCCACATGCACCTCTACACCCACACCAAGCCGGAGAGCCGCGGACAGGCGGGGCTATGGCAGTCCGGCTACCACGACTCGATGATCGACCACGACCGCAACGTCGGTCAGCTGCTGGACTGCCTCGACGAACTAGGCATCGCCGAGGACACGATCGTCGTCTACAGCACCGACAACGGCCCACACCGCAACAGCTGGCCGGACGCCGGAACCACACCGTTCCGCAGCGAGAAGGACACCAACTGGGAGGGCGCGTTCCGGGTTCCCGAGATGATCCGCTGGCCCGGGAAGATCGAGGCCGGCAGCGTCTCCAACGAGATCATCCAGCACCACGACTGGTTGCCGACTTTCCTGGCCGCAGCGGGCGAGCCGGACATCATCGAGAAGCTGAAGAAGGGCCATAAGGCCGGCGCCGACGGGAAGACCAATTACAAGGTCCACATCGACGGCTTCAACCTGCTGCCGTATCTGACCGGTGAGGTCGAGACGAGCCCCCGGCGCGGGTTCTTCTATTTCTCCGACGACGGCGACCTCGTCGCGATGCGGTTCGAGAACTGGAAAGCCGTGTTCATGGAGCAGCGCTGCCAGGGGACTTTGCGGATATGGGCGGAACCGTTCACCACGCTGCGGGTGCCGTTGCTATACAACCTGCGCACAGATCCCTATGAGTACGCCAATATCACGTCGAACACGTACTACGACTGGCTCCTGCATCACGACTATTTCATCTTCTACATGACGGCGATGGCGACGATGTTCCTCGAGACGTTCAAGGAATTCCCGCCGCGACACGAGCCGGCCAGCTTCAGCGTCGACCAAGCCGTTGAGAAGCTCCATAAATTCCTAGCGAAGGACTGACTCATGCCTGACTCCAAACCGAACATCCTCGTCATCTGGGGCGATGACATCGGCATCTCGAACCTGAGTTGCTACAGCCGGGGCATGATGGGCTATTTCACGCCCAACATCGACCGGATCGCCGATGAGGGAATGCTTTTCACCGATTCCTACGGCGAGCAGAGCTGCACGGCCGGCCGGTCGTCATTCATCACGGGCCAGAGTGTGTACCGCACCGGCATGAGCAAGGTCGGGATGCCGGGCATGGACGTCGGGTTGCAGAAGGAGGACCCGACCATCGCCGAGTTGCTCAAGCCAATCGGTTACGCGACGGGGCAGTTCGGTAAGAACCACCTCGGCGACCTGAACAAATTTCTACCGACCGCGCACGGATTCGACGAGTTCTTCGGCAACCTCTATCACCTCAACGCCGAGGAAGAACCGGAGAACCCCGACTATCCCACGGAAGAAGAAGCTCCCTTGCTTCGCAAGGCATTGCTACCGCGTGGAGTCATACACTCCTGGGCCACCGACGAGGACTCTGGCGAGGTCGATGACCGGTACGGACCGATCGGTAAGCAGCGCATCGAGGACACCGGACCGCTGACCAAGAAGCGGATGGAGACCATCGACGACGAGACCACCACCGCCTGTATCGATTTCATCAAGCGCCAGCACGAAGCGGACACGCCGTTCTTCGTGTGGATGAACATGACCCACATGCACTTCCGGACCCACACCAAGCCGGAGAGCGTCGGCCAGGCCGGCCGCTGGCAGTCGCCCTATCACGACACGATGATCGACCACGACCGCCACGTGGGCACGCTGCTGGATCTGGTCGACGAACTCGGGATCGCCGAGGACACCATCGTCATCTACTCGACCGACAATGGACCACATGCCAACAGTTGGCCGGACGGGGCGACAACCCCGTTCCGCAGCGAGAAGGCCACCAACTGGGAGGGCGCCTTCCGCATTCCCGAGATGATCCGGTGGCCCGGAAAGATCAAGCCGCGCAGCGTATCCAATGAGATTGTCCAGCATCATGATTGGTTGCCGACGTTCCTCGCCGCCGCTGGCGAGCCCGATATCGTCGAGAAGCTGAAGAAGGGCCACAAGGCGGGGGCCGACGGTGAGACCAAGTACAAGGTCCATATCGACGGCTACAACCTGCTGCCCTACCTCACGGGCGAGGTCGAGAAGTGCCCGCGCCGCGGGATGATCTATTTCTCCGACGACGGTGACGTACTGGGCATTCGAGCGGAGAACTGGAAGCTCGTATTCATGGAGCAGCGCTGTCCCGGCACGCTTCAGGTGTGGTTCGAGCCATTCACTCACTTGCGCGCTCCGAAGCTGTTCAACCTGCGAACCGATCCGTACGAACATGCAGACATCACATCGAACACGTACTGGGACTGGTACATCGACCGAATTTTCCTCGGGTTCTATGGCATCGGCGATCGTGACCCAATTCCTGGATACCTTCAAGGAGTTCCCGCCACGGCAGGAGCCGGCGTCCTTCACGATCAACCACGTCGTCGAAGAACTCGAGAAGTTTCTCGCCTCTCGGGGCGGCTGAACGTGGCCGAACTCGCCTCTTGGACCGACGGTCCCACGAAGTCGGCCATCGTCGACTTCGTGGGGCGGGTTACAGTCGAGGGTCCGGATTATGTCGCACCCGAAGACCGCATCGCGGTGTTCGACAACGACGGCACGCTGTGGTGTGAGAAACCCGCCTACATTCAGCTCGACTTCATCGTGCGCAGGCTGGCCGAAAAGGCCGCCGTCGACTCGTCGTTGGCGGAACAGCAGCCGTACAAGGCGGCGACCAGCGGAGATCTGAGTTGGTTCGGCGGGGCGATCACCAAGCACTACCAGGGTGATGATTCCGATCTGAAGGTGCTTACGGGAGCGGCGCTTTCGCTTCACGAATCGATGAGGGTCGAGGACCACGCTGCGCGGATCGCCGCGTTCTTCGCCGAGGCCACGCATCCGACGCTTGGGCGGCCGTATCAGACCTGTACCTACGTACCGATGGTCGAGTTGTTGCGCTACCTCGAGGTGCACGGCTTCATGTGCTACATCGTGTCCGGCGGCGGTCGAGACTTCATGCGGCCCATCACCAGCGACGATCTACGGAATTCCGCCCGAGCGGGTAGTGGGCAGCGCTCAGGGGCTGAAGTTCGAGGGCAGCGACGGACGCGGCGACCTGCTCATCCAGCCCGCCCTCGACATCTGGGACGACGGACCCGAGAAGCCGGTGCGCATCTGGAACCGGATCGGCAGGCGTCCCATCCTGTCGGCGGGCAACTCCAACGGCGACGACGAGATGCTGATCTATTCCGGACGGCCCGACAGGCCGTCGCTGCGGTTGCTCGTGCTTCATGACGACGCCGAGCGCGAATTCGCCTACACGGCAGGAGCGGAACGGGCGTTGGAGCATGCCGAGAAGTACGACTGGACCGTCGTCAGCATGAAGAACGACTGGACGACCGTCTTCGGTGGCTGACGACCTCGTCTGGATCCCGGGGCAGACCGCCGTGCTGGGATCCGACCGCCACTACCCCGAGGAGGCGCCGGCCCGGCCGATCGGAGTCGACGGGTTCTGGATGATGGCCGGGGCGGTCACCAACGCGCAGTTCGCCGAGTTCGTCGACGCCACCGGGTATCTCACCGTCGCCGAACGACCTTTGGACCCCGCCGCCTATCCCGACGCGCCCGCTGAGAACCTGCAGCCGGGGTCGATGGTGTTCACGCGCACGCAGGGACCGGTAGACCTTCGGCACCTCAACCTGTGGTGGACCTGGACGCCCGGGGCGTCGTGGCGCCGACCCGTCGGCCCGCTGTCGTCGATCGACAAGCGTGCCGATCACCCGGTGGTACACGTCGCGTACGAGGACGCCGAAGCCTATGCGGCGTGGGCCGGCATGTCCCTGCCGACCGAGGCGGAATGGGAGACCGCGGCCCGCGGCGGTCTCGACCAGGCGGAGTACACGTGGGGCGACGAGCCGGAGCCACCGGGCCAACCGCTGGCCAACTACTGGCACGGCGACTTCCCGTGGCGCCCCGAGAAGGGCTACGGTCGCACCTCCCCGGTCGGCAGCTACCCGCCCAACGGCTACGGACTGTTCGACATGGCCGGCAATGTGTGGGAGTGGACCACCGACTGGTACGGCGACACCCGCGACGATCAACCTTGTTGCGCCTCAGATAGTTACGATCCGCGACAACTGCAATTCCAAGTGCCGCGGAAGGTGGTCAAGGGCGGCTCGTTCCTGTGCGCCGACGTCTACTGCCTGCGCTACCGCCCCGCCGCCCGTCGGCCGCAGCCGGTCGACACCGGCATGAGCCACGTCGGCTTCCGCTGCGTCAAGCGCTAGCCACCGTGCGCGGCAGATCCACTGCCGACCGCGCTCGACAGCGTCCTCGAGCGCACCGAACACCCGGGTCGTGGCGGGCACGATTCCGTCGGCGCCGATGAGGTCGCCGATGCCGCCGCGATTCAGCACCGCTTCGGCCTTCGGGCTCACGCCCGCGATGATCAACCGGCCGCCGTTGCGCTCCAGGTCGGTCGCCCATTTCGTGAGCGCGTTGATCACCTTCGACGACGGCACGTCGGGCAACGCCGCCATGCTGAGCACCACGACTGCGTTGCGTGAGTCCGCTACCTTCGGCCATTCCTCGTCGATCCTGGGCACCTCGGCGAACAGCCCGACCCCGGCGTAGTGCAGCACGGTGACCTCATTGCTCGGGGCCTGCTCGGGCACCGCTGCCCGCTCCCACCCGCCGTCGACGGGACGCAGCGCGATCAGCTGTGCCGACTGCGCGGCTTTGACGCAGTACAGCACCAGCGACGTGATGGCGCCGATCAGGATCGCGGTGTGCAGGGGCAGCTCCGTGGTGGCCGCGAACGTGACGAGCATCGCCAACGCCGACAGCGGCGCGGTGCGCAACACCAGCACGATGTCGGCCCATCGGCCGGCCACCAGCTCCACGCCGATCACCAGGATCAGGCCACCGATCACCGGCATCGGTATCAACTCGCGCCAGCGATCCCGCGACCAAAACCAGTGCGACCATCCAGATTCCGGCGAAGATGCCCGCCCACCGGGTCTGGGCGCCCGCGGAGACCGCCACTCCGGTGCGGGACAGCGATCCGCCCGTGGGCAGCGCGCCGAAGAATCCGCCGGCCAGATTGGCGGCACCCTGGGCGACGAAATCGCCGTTGGTGTTCGGCCGCTTGCCGTCGGGATTCGGTACGGCCGCAGAGATGCCTGCCGCCTGGGCGAGTCCGACCAGCGCGACGGCCAATCCCCCGGCCAACAGCTCGGGCATGGCGGCGAAGTTGGGAAGCTGCAACGGCGGCAGTGCGTTCGGGATGGATGCGATGTCCCCCACGGTCTCCACATCGACCGTGATGAGCGATACCACCGCGGTCACCAGGGCCAGTGCGACGAGCGTCGCGAAGGCCTGCAGAGGTTTGATCAAGTGGAACACCGCCCACACCGCGACCGTGGCGACCGCGACCAGACATGGCGCCGACTGCCAGGAGCCGATGTGCGCGAAGGCATCGATGAACTTGCCGATGGTGTTGTGACTGTCGGGTTTGTAGCCCGTTGCATCGTGAATCACGCCTGCGAGAATCTGCAGCGCGATACCCGTTGTGAAGCCGGTCATCACCGCATTGGAAACGAAGTTCATCATCGCCCCGAACCGCAGCAGCCCGAACAGCAGCATGACGGCGCCCGCGACGAGCACCAGTGCCGCGATATTCGAAGGATCGGTCGGGTCGAGTCCCGCAGCGCTCAAGACGCTTTGGGAGGTCAGAGCGAGCGCACTGGTGAGCGTGGTGACCATCAACACCGTCCGGGCGAACAGCGACCCCACGATCGTGGAGACCATGCCGGAGTAGAGACCGGCCACCGGGTTGAACCCACCGATGCTGGCGTAGGCCATGCCCTTCCGGGATCGAGAACAGGCCTGTGACAAGCCCGGCGATCACATCACGGAATCGTGGGCGCCCCAGTGTCCGAAACCGGCTCACCCACCACACCCTGCCACCCCGATGAGTTTCTGCGTGCGGTCTCGGTACTCTCCCGTGTCTCAGCCGGTTTCGGCGGTCTTCTTGATCGCGGCGAGCGTGGCGGGGATGCCCCGCTGAGCGGCATCGCGCCGCTTGTCGATCTCGGCGTCGGCCTCCGTACCGAAGCGCTCGCGGAAACCGGCGACGCCGGCCGGCAGGAACTCCCACGATTCGGTGAGGCGGGTGCCGTCGCCGTCGGGCTCCAGGCCGTACCCCCAGTACACCCAACCGTTGTTGACCTCCCAGGCGAACCGCCTGCCGGGATCGGCGGCCACCACCTGACAACGTGTCTCCCACGTCCGTTCGGGGGTCTCGTTTCGGCCGGTGAACCAGGCGCCGACATGCGGGCCTTCACCCTCGTCCCACCAGCAAGCCCGGCAGATCGGGCTCCACTCGCCCATCCTGGTCACGTCCGACACCAGCCCGTATACATCGTCGGGTGAAACGGCCACATGAATCGAATCCGAGAACTTGAAATCCGTCACGGGTCGAGTCTGCCACCCGACGGCTATTGCGCTTTCGGCCCACCAGTGTGAAGTTAGAACGCGTTCTACTCGCCGTCGAGGGGCTAACTGGATGAGCAACGGTATCGAGCGGATCGCCGTCGTCATCGGCGGCGCGTCCGGGATCGGCTGGGCGAGTGCCAACGCGCTCGCCGCCGATGGCTGCCGGGTCACGGTCGCCGATCTCAACGCCGACGGCGCGCGCGACCGAGCCGCCGAGCTGGGCGAGCCGCACACCTTCGCGCAGGTCGACGTCACCGACGAAGCGTCGGTGGAACGGCTTTTCGGCGAGACCGGGCCGCTCGACGTCGTGGTCAACTGCGCGGGCTTCGGCAGTCTGGGCCTGATCACCGAACTGTCGGTCGACGAGTTTCGCGGAGTCGTCGATGTGTGCCTCAACGGGTCGTTCATCGTCGCCAAGTACGCCGGACAGAAGCTGCGCGAGGGCGGGTCGCTGGTCTCGATCAGCTCCCTGAACGGACGGCAACCGGCCATCGGAATGAGCGCCTACTGCTCGGCCAAGGCCGGGCTGTCGATGCTCACCCAGGTGGCGGCGATGGAGTGGGGGCCGCGAGGCATCCGGGTCAACGCGGTGGCGCCGGGCTTCGTCGACACCCCCTTGACCGCTGGGTCGTCGCTCGTGCCCGGCCTGGTCGAGGACTACGTCGAGAACACCGCGCTCGGACGCGCGGGCACGCCGGAGGAGATCGCCGACGCGGTGGTGTTCCTCTGCTCGCCGAAGTCCTCATGGCTGACCGGCGAGGTACTCGACCTCAACGGCGGCGCACACCTCAAACGGTATCCGGATGTGTTGGGTCATGTGATGAAACTTGCTGAGGCACAGTGATGAGCGCTTGCGCGAAGAACAGACGGGCCTGATGAGCGCTTGCGCGAAGAACAGACGAATATGAGTTTGGCGGGCAAGCAGGCAATCGTCACCGGCGCGGGATCGGGTATCGGCGCCGCACTGTGCCGAGCGCTGGTCAATGCGGGCGCCGACGTCGTCTGCACGGACATCGACGGCGACGCCGCGCAGAAGACCGCGGCCGGCCTCGGCGACAAGGCGAGGGCCGCGCGCCTCGATGTCACCGATGCCGCGGCCGTGCAGGCCGTGGTCGACGAGGTGGTCAGCCGTGCCGGCCGGCTCGACCTGATGTTCAACAACGCGGGCATCTGTTGGGGCGGTGACACCGAACTGCTGACGCTGGACCAGTGGAACGCGATCATCGACGTCAACATCCGCGGCGTCGTGCACGGCATCGCCGCCGCCTATCCGCTGATGCTGCGGCAGGGCCACGGCCACATCGTCAACACCGCCTCGATGGCAGGGCTGACCGCAGCCGGGCAGATCACCAGCTATGTGACGACCAAGCATGCGGTCGTCGGCATGTCGCTGGCGCTGCGGTCGGAGGCCGTCCCCCGCGGCGTCGGGGTGCTCGTCGTGTGCCCGGCCGCGGTGGAGACACCGATCCTCGACAAGGGCGCCGTCGGCGGCTTCGCCGGCCGCGACTACTTCCTCCAAGCCCAGGGCGGCAAGCCGTATGACGCCGACCGGCTCGCGCGCGATGTCCTGGGGGCCGTGGAGAAGAACAAGGCGATACTGGTGAAGCCGCGGATCGCCCGCGCTCAGTGGCTGTTCGCGAGGCTCGCGCCTTCTCTGATGAACCGCCTTTCGATGCGGTTCATCGAAGGGCAACGGGCCAAACAGGTCGAGGCGAGGTCGAAAGTTCGTTAGACATAGCGGCAATGGATACCGAATTCACGCTGACACAGAAGCGTGCGCTGGCCGTCGCGACCGTCATCGCGATCGTGTTCGGCGCGTACTTCCTGCGTGGCTACTTCATTCTGGTCGTCGTCGCCGCGGTGGCGGCCTACCTGTTCTCGCCGCTGTACACCCGGCTGAACCGGCGGATGGGCACGGGACTGTCTGCGACGCTGACGCTGCTCGCGGCCTTCGCAGCCGTGATCGTTCCCTTGTCGCTGTTCGTGTTCCTCGCTGTCGTCCAGATCACCACGATGGTCGAAAGAGTCGCTGTCTGGGTCCAGCGAACCGACCTGTCGGCCCTCGGCGATCAGACCCTGAAGTGGGTCAACGAAGCGCTGGCCCGAGTGCCGTTCGTCGACGTCACCGTCACGCCTGATTCCCTACGGGGCTCGATGACCACGGCCGCGCAGGAGGTCGGCAAATGGCTGCTCGGCATCCTGCAGGGAGCGGCCGGCGGCGCGTTCGGCGCGATCACGGCGGCGATCCTGTTCCTGTACGTGTTCATCTCGCTGCTGACCAACCGAGACAAGGTGCTTCTGCTCATCCGCCGGCTCAACCCCCTCGGCGAGGAGATCACCGATCTCTACATGTCGAAGATGGGCGCGATGGTGAAGGGCACTGTGATGGGGCAGTTCGTCATCGCCGCCTGTCAGGGTGTGGCGGGCGCGGCGTCGATCTACATCGCCGGGTTCCACCAGGGTTTCTTCCTTTTCGCAGTGCTGCTGTCCGCCCTGTCGGTCATCCCGCTCGGCAGCGGCATCGTGACGATTCCGTTCGGAATCGGAATGATCCTGTTCGGCAACGTATTCGGCGGCATCTTCGTCATCGTCTTCCACATCATCGTGGTGACGAACATCGACAACCTCCTACGGCCGATCCTGGTGCCCCGAGAGGCCCGTCTCGACTCGGCGCTGATGCTGCTCGCCGTGTTCGCCGGCCTCACCATGTTCGGCGCGTGGGGCATCGTGATCGGCCCGGTGCTGATGATCATCATCGTCACCACGATCAGCGTGTACCTCGCGGTGTACAAGGGTGTGCCGATGGACCAACCCGACGAGAAGGACACGAAACCCAAGCGGCGCAACCCCTTCTGGCGACTCGGGCGACGGCTCAAGCGGGTCCACGACAAGGACGATTCCGAGAAGGATGAGGCCGCGGAGAAGGACGATGAGAAGGCGCCGGCGGCCACGTCAGACGCCGAGTGACGTCAGCACCGGGGCGGCACGCGGGATCACCTGTCAACCTGCTTACCTACGAGTGAATGATTCGCTCGCGCAGCGACACCCTCGCTCATAGCCGGGCAATCAGGCTGCCTCGCGGGCTGTTCGGCGACAAGCCCGACGCGACGTGACTTCCCCGCCCGCTACGTCAGACGCTCAGAGAGAAACTCGACGACGCGCTTGCGCGCTTCGTAGGCCGGATGGCCGTCGACCTCGCGGACCTCGAGGGTCAGCACGGAGTGCGCGGCCTTGCCGAAGCCGTATTCATTACCCTTCTTGGAGTCGATCTCGATGACCTCGAAGGCGTCACCGAGGCGTTCTTTCAGGGTCTTGAAGCGGGCGCCCGGCGAAAGTGGGTCCTCGCTGAATCGCAGGCCCATCGCGCACAGACCCTCCTCGGCGGCCCGCCGTTCGACAATCTTCAACTCGGCTTCGGACAGGCCGGGGTCGCGGCGCTGTTTGGCCGTCAGCCCTACCGGCAATGAAGGCTGGCTCAACACCGGGGCCAATACGCTGTCGTCCACCGCAGCCGCCAATGCGAAGCCGCCGCTCCAACACTCGCCGATCACACCGACTCCCTTACCGGGCGTCTTCTCGTTGAGGTCGCGGGCCAGGGCACGCAGGTAATGAGCGACCGGCCGGTCGGCATTGGTCGCAAACGCCGCGAATTCCTTTGCCACACAACCGCGCAACATGATCGGTACCATCCCCGGCCTGACTGCCGGGGCACCCGGCGTACCGTACAGGGACGGAATGGCGACCGTAAATCCGTTGTCCACCAGATGATTACCAAGCCCCAACACGCCGGGATGAATGCCGGGCATCTCGGGGATCAGCACCACACCGGGCCCGTCGCCCTTGCCGTAGACGTCATAGGTATAACCGGCCGCAGAAAACGGCGCGCAGGTCCAGCCGGTCAGGTCGGCTTCGGGAGCCGTCTGGCCGGCGACATTGGGGTCGGGGGCGGTCATCGCGTCTCCTATGCGGCAGGCAGGGGCGAGGCGGTCTGCGTCGCCGCCGCCAGCGTACGGAACTCGTCGGTACCGGCGGCGCCGGTTATCGCAATCTGCGCCGGACCCGTCGGGCCGCCCAGTCGGGTCGTCCACACGGGCTCGGCGGGCCGCCCGTCCTCGTCACCGCCGCCGGCGTACACCACCCACTTGACGCCGTCGACGTCCTCGACTCCCGTGGGATACACGTCCGTGTTGATCGAGCCGACGAGCTTGTCCTCGTCGGCGTTGCTCTGCGTCAGGCTGACGTACATGCCGCTGGGCGCCAGATAGCCAACGGTCGAGCTGACCGCGCGGAGGCTTTCCCGTGACACCGGATCGGTGCGGCCGCCGTCGATGCCGTTTCTGCTGCCGGAGTTCGACTGCCATTCGTCGGATAGCTGCGGTAGCCGGATCGGGATCTTGAGGGCGTCGGCGTCGGCCTGGAGCGCCGCCGGTGCGTCATAGTCGGGCGCTGGACCCTTGCCGGGTCCGCTGGCCTGGAGCGAGCACATGCCCAGCATCCCGGCCAGCACGATGCAGGCGAGCACCAACGGCGCAATCGACCAGAACATGTCCCGGCCGTCCTGAAGCAGCCGCGACTTAGCTGGCTTGGGAACCGGCTGCGGCTGGGTGGTCATGGTCGCCAGTATCCCAGGTCCCAAACGTCGGTCGGCTAATGGGACAATCTGCGCATGACCCCCGCGCGCGGTGAAGCACCTGACCGTAACCTCGCCCTTGAACTCGTGAGAGTGACCGAAGCAGGCGCGATGGCGGCGGGACGCTGGGTCGGCCGCGGCGACAAAGAGGGCGGTGACGGGGCGGCCGTCGACGCGATGCGTGAGCTGGTCAATTCCGTGTCCATGCGCGGCGTGGTGGTGATCGGCGAGGGTGAGAAGGACAACGCGCCGATGCTCTACAACGGCGAGGAGGTCGGCAACGGCGACGGTCCGGAATGCGACTTCGCCGTCGACCCGGTCGACGGCACCACGCTGATGAGCAAGGGCATGCCGAACGCGATCTCGGTGCTCGCGGTCGCCGAGCGCGGGGCGATGTTCGATCCGTCGGCCGTCTTCTACATGAACAAGATCGCGGTCGGCCCCGACGCGGTCGGCGCCATCGACATCACGGCGCCGATCGGCGAGAACGTACGCGCCGTCGCCAAGGTCAAGGGGCTGTCGGTGCGCGACGTGACCGTGTGCATCCTGGACAGGCCGCGCCACGAACAACTCATCGCCGACGTGCGGGACGCCGGCGCCCGGATCCGGCTGATCTCCGACGGCGACGTGGCCGGCGCGATCTCGGCGTGCCGCCCCAATTCGGGCACCGACATGTTGGCGGGCATCGGCGGCACCCCCGAGGGGATCATCACCGCCGCTGCCATCCGCTGTATGGGCGGCGCAATCCACGCCCAGCTTGCGCCCACGGACGAAGCGGAACGTCAGAAGGCCATCGACGCCGGCCACGATGTCGAACGAGTCCTCGAAACCGAGGACCTCGTGTCTGGGGAGAACGTGTTCTTCTGCGCCACCGGCGTCACCGACGGGGACCTGCTGCAGGGCGTGCGCTACTCCGGCGGCGGCTGCACTACACAGTCGATCGTCATGCGCAGCAAGTCCGGCACCGTCCGGATGATCGACGCCTACCACCGGCTCTCGAAGCTCAACGAATACTCCGCCATCGATTTCATTGGCGACAGCAACGCGGTCTACCCGCTGCCGTAACCTCCGATACAAGAAGGGCACACATGAGCATCGACTCGTCCGCCAAAGCAGACGTCGAGTACCGCATCGAGCACGACACCATGGGCGAGGTCCGGGTGCCGGTCACCGCGCTCTGGCGCGCGCAGACACAACGCGCGGTGGAGAACTTCCCGATCTCCGGCCGGGGGTTGGAGCGCACCCAGATCCGGGCGCTCGGCCTGCTGAAAGGCGCCTGCGCACAGGTGAACAAGGATCTCGGCCTGCTCGCCCCGGAGAAGGCCGACGCCATCATCGCCGCTGCCGACGAGATCGCCGACGGCCTGCATGACGACCAGTTCCCCATCGACGTGTTCCAAACCGGCTCGGGCACAAGCTCGAACATGAACACCAACGAAGTGATCGCGGGGATTGCGGCAACGGCGACCCCGCCTGTTGTTGTGCATCCCAACGACGACGTGAACATGTCGCAGTCTTCCAACGACACCTTCCCCACCGCCACCCACATCGCCGCCACCGAAGCCGCTGTGCGTCATCTGATTCCGGCACTCGAGGTGCTGCACGAGTCGCTCGACTCCAAGGCCCGCCAGTGGCTCAAGGTCGTCAAGTCCGGCCGCACCCACCTGATGGACGCCGTCCCCGTTACGTTGGGCCAGGAGTTCGGCGGCTACGCCCGCCAGGTCGAGGCAGGCATCGAACGGGTGAAGGCCACGCTGCCCCGACTGGGTGAGCTCGCCATCGGCGGAACTGCGGTCGGCACCGGCCTGAACGCACCGGACGGCTTCGACGAGCGCGTCGTCGCCGTGTTGACCGAGCAGACCGGGCTGGCCGAATTACGCGTCTGCTCAAACCACTTCGAGGCGCAAGCCGCGCGCGACGGCCTGGTCGAGGCTTCCGGTGCACTGCGCACCATCGCCGTGTCGCTGACCAAGATCGCCAACGACATCCGATGGATGGGCTCGGGTCCGCTCACCGGTCTGGGCGAGATTCAGCTGCCCGACCTGCAGCCAGGCAGCTCGATCATGCCGGGCAAGGTCAATCCGGTTATCCCGGAGGCGGTTACGCAGGTCGCAGCGCAGGTGATCGGCAACGACGCCGCTATCGCATGGGGTGGCGGCGCGGGCGCATTCGAGCTCAACGTCTACATCCCGATGATGGCGCGCAACCTGCTCGAGTCATTCAAAATCCTCACGAACGCGTCCAAGCTGTTCGCCGAACGCTGCATCGACGGACTGATCGCCAACGAAGAGCGGCTGCGCGAACTGGCCGAGTCGTCCCCGTCGATCGTGACGCCGCTGAACTCCGCGATCGGCTACGAGGAAGCCGCCGCGGTCGCCAAGCAGGCGCTCAAGGAGAAGAAGACCATCCGCCAGACCGTGATCGACCGTGGCCTGATCGGCGACAAGCTCTCGCTCGAGGAACTCGACAAGCGCCTGGACGTGCTTGCGATGGCAAAGGTCAAGGAGGATGGGCGATGAGCGCTCGCGCGAAGAGCAAAGTGCCGCGATGAGCGCTCGCGCGAAGAGCATTTAGTAGCGCTAGGCGTCATCGCTGCCGAAGCCCTCTTCACCATCGCGAAGACGCTCAAGGCGACCCTTGTACGGGTCTATCGCCGGCTCTGCGTCCGGTCACGAGCCGAGTGCGGACAGAACCATGGGTGAAACCACGACGTAGCGGGTATAGGGCATTTGCCACCGTGATGTGGGTCGATCTCGGCCCATAGTTGTGCGGTGCAGGGGTAACTGAGAGTTTGTCAACGTGTCGGGGGCTGGGATGCCGGGGGCTGGTTTGGAAAGCCGCCCGATGGAGGGTCGATCGGTCAATGCGTTTCTGACCTCGACTTCCGTCGGGCCATCGGCGTTGCTGATCGAGGGCGAACCAGGAATCGGCAAGACCACGCTCTGGTTAGCTACGGTGGAGCAGGCGAAGTCCCGCGGCTTCCGGATCCTCTCCACACGCGCGTCGGCCGCAGAATCCGTGCTGGCGTACACGGCCCTGGCAGACATGCTCGACGACGTAGACGCGGCGACGTGGACCGACCTGCCCGGCCCACAAATGCTCGCCATCGACCAGGTGCTGTTGCGCACCGACAACGGCGCCGTGACCGATCAGCGCGCGGTCGCGGCCGCGTTCCTCTCAGTGATCGAGCGATTCGCCGAGAGAGGCCCGGTCCTGTTGGCGATCGACGATCTGCAATGGCTTGATCCCTCCAGCATTCACGTCCTCGCATTCGCCGCGCGTCGCCTCACCGGACCCGTCGGGATCCTGGGCAGTGTGCGCACCGAGGCCGGCGAAGGCGCGCGCGCGACCTGGCTGCAGTTGCCACGGCCCGAGGCGATCAACCGTGTTCGCCTGAATCCGTTGAGCGTCCACGAGCTGCACGCCGCGGTCGCCTCCCGGTTGCGGCGATCCTTCTCCCGCCCCGCGATGGGACGCATTCACGAAGTGTCGGGTGGAAACCCTTTCTACGCAATCGAGTTGGCCCGGGCGCTCAACGAACGATCGCCCGGTGCCACCATCGCGTCGCTTCCGCGCACACTCAGCGATGTCGTCCGGAGTCGGCTCGGGAGCCTGAATCCCGATGTCCACGAGGCGCTGCTCGCGGCGTCGTGCATGGCGGCGCCGACGGTGGAGCTGGTGTCCAGAGCGACGATCAGCGACGACGACCGGCTGGTCGAGCTGCTCGAAATCGCCGAGAGCAAGGGCATTATCGCGATCGACGGCAACCGGATCCACTTTGCGCACCCCCTGCTGGCCCGGGGTGTCTACACGCAGGCCGCACTCGCCAGACGCCGCTCGATGCACCGCCGGCTCGCCGAATTCGTCGACGAGCCCGAACTGCGCGCCCGGCATCTGGCGCTGGCGTCGACCAACGGTGATGACGTCACACTCCGGGCGCTCGACAAGGCGGCGGAATCGGCGCGAGCGCGTGGCGCCCCCGCGGCGGCGGCTGAACTGATGGACCTGGCGATCGGCCTCGGTGGCGATTCGCCCGAGCGTCGGCTTCGCTCGGCACTGCACCACTTCGATGCCGGTGATCACGAACGGGCGGCCACCGTTCTCCAGGAGACCATCGACCGGCTGCCGCATGGCGATCTGCGCGCAGAAGCGTTGTGCCGCTTGGCCGTAGTGCGCCTCTACACCGAAGGTTTCTTCGAGACGACGCGGGTGTTGCAACATGCGCTGAGCGATACGGGCGACGACAGTCCGCTACGCGTGCAGATCCTGATCACGTTGGCGTACTCACTCATGCACGGCAACCAGATCCAAGAAGGCAAGGACACGGCAGCACAGGCGGTGGCAGATGCCGAGAGGCTCGATCAGCCGCACTTGCTCAGCCTGGCGTTGGGCATGCGAGTCACGCTGGGGTTCATGGCGGGCGAAGGTTTCGACGACGTGAGTCTCGGACGTGCACTGGAGCTGGAGGACCAGCAGACCGTCACTCCCCTGGTGTTCCGGCCGAGCGTGCAGAACGCCCTGCTGCTGGAGTGGACCGGCGAGCTGGACAGGGCGCGGGTGGCGCTGGAGGCGATCCGGCTGCGCTGCATGGAGAACGGCGAGGAGGGCGAGTACGTCTTCATCGCCCAACACGTGGTGATGAACGCGATCTGGCGGGGCGACTTCGTGAACGCCAGCCTGGTCGCCGAGGACGCCATGGAACAGGCGCGCCAGCTCGGCGGCAATACGCCGCTGTTCCTCGCGCACGGTATGCGCGCGCCGTTGGCGGCGTTCGCCGGCCAGGAGGCAGAGACCAGACGCTCGATCGACGAAGCGCTCGAGATCGGTAGGCGGACAGGAACTTTCCGACTGCGCGAGCGTCTGTTGGGGGCCCTGGCGTTTCTCGAGGTGTCACTGGGCAACTACGAAGCGGCCGTCGACGCGGCGGCTCCGATGCTGTCAGACTTCGATCCCGAGTCGACACCGACCGAACTGCCCGGCGCCGCCTTTCTCCCGGACGCCATCGAGGCCCTGGTGCAGTTGGGCCGCCTCGCCGAGGCCGAGCCACTGATCGAGGCGCTCGAGCGCAACGGCCGCACGTTCGACCGGCCCTGGATGCGCGCGGTCGGCGCTCGCGGCCGGGCCATGCTGCTGGCGGCGAGGGGGGACCTCGACGGGGCCCACGCGGCGGCGCGGCGGGCGAGGGCCGAGCACGAGCGTGTAGCGATGCCGTTCGACACCGCGAGAACCCTCCTTCTGCTGGGACAGCTCGAACGTCGACAGCGCAAGAAGGAATCGGCGTCCGCCACCCTGCAGGAGGCGCTTGCCGCTTTCGAGCGGTTGGGCGTTCCGCTCTGGGCCGACCGGGCCCGTGCCGAGCTGGCCCGCGCGAACGTCGGTCCAAACCGGACCGGCCAGCTCACGCCGTCTGAACAGCGCGTCGCCGAGCTTGCCGCGTCGGGCATGAAGAACCGCGACGTCGCCAGCGCCCTGTTCATCAGCCCCAAGACCGTCGAGGCGAATCTGGCCCGGATCTACCGCAAGCTCGGCATCAAGTCGCGCGCTGAGCTGGGCCGCCACATCGGCCGCGGCTGATCCGTCGTATATGTGGGGAAACACCCTATTCCCCAACGCAGTTCTACGAATTAGCGTCAAGGCGCCCGGTCTTCACACGGCTTCCCAGGAGGATAGGTGCGCGTCGATCAAGCTCCCCCGGCACCCTCGCCCATGGTCTCCCAGAGCACCGCTCTGGTGACGACAGCGACCATCCAACCCGCTCTGCGCACAGGGTTCGCAGTGCTGGGTTTGGTCTCGCTGCTCGACCTGCCGAGGGCTGACCGGGCTGATCGCATGGTGGCACTGGGCGGGGCGGCGGCCGCGGGGTGGTTCCTCGTCCGGGACCGCAGGCGCGACTAGGCCCCGTTGTTCGGTCCGCCCGAATTCTGGTCCGGAATGTCGGTGATCGGCAGATTCGGCATCGGCATGGGTGACGGCGTGTCCGGCAGCATCGGAATCTCACCGACCGGGATGTCGTGAATGTCGTTGGCGGGTGGGCCGTTTTCGCGACTTCCATAACTGCTGCCCGCGGCACGAGGGCCCAGCAGCTGGCTGACCGTGACCGGGTGATAGCCATTGGCCTTCAGCACCGGGAGAAACTGGTACACCAAATCCACAGTGCTGGAATAGGTGTCGTGGAACAGCACGACCGAGCCGGGCTTGATCTGCGCCTTGAGCACATCGATGGTGGCCGCCGTGTTGGCATCGTTGACCCAGTCGAAAGGTATGACGTCCCAGAGTATCTCGGCCATTCCGAGCCGCTTGGCCGCCGACCGCACTGCGTCGTTGGACAGGCCGCCTGCGGGCCGGTACAACGTCGGAGTCACACCCGTGGCGGCGGCGATGGCATCATTGGCCTTCGTCAGCTGGCCGGCGATCAACTCCGGCGGGATAGTGGTCATGTTGGGATGTTCCCAGGTGTGGCTGGCCACCTCCATGCCGGCGTCGGCGATGCGTTTGGCGCCTTCCGGGTTGGCCGCCACCTTGTTGCCGATCAGGAAGAACGTCGATGGGGCGTTGTTGGCCCTGAGGATCTGCAGCAGCCGGTCCGTGTAGGGGCTGGGGCCGTCGTCGAACGTCAGCGCCACGCATTTGACCTGGGCGCAGTCGACGGGGGCGGCCTCGGCCCGCTTGGAGTGGCCCGTGAGCAATGCGACCACGACCACCGCCACCGCGGCGATGACGCCGACGACCATCAGGCTGTACTGCCAGGCATGGTTGTCGGGTCGCTTCGCCACCCTGGCAGCCTATCGGGCTGCCGGACGCGTCACTCGACGCCGATGGCCACCTCAGACGACTTGATCAGCACCGTCGCGGGCTTGCCCACCTCGAGTCCCAAGTCCTCGGCGGCGTCCTTGGTGATCGACGCGGTCACCACCTGATCTCCGCCGTCGAGTCGGACCTTGACGATGGCCGTGACCGCGCCCAGTTCGACGCTGGTGATGGTGCCGCTGAGCTGATTTCGGATCGACAGTCGCATCCGACGAGCCTAGCGGCGTCAGGTGCCCGCGCCCCGGAGAGCACGATCAGGGCAAAGCGCCGGGGCTGAATTCCTCGAGCATCTCGGTGACCAGCGCCGCGATCGGCGAACGCTCGCTGCGCAGCAGAGTGATGTGGGCGAACAGCGGGTGCCCCTTGAGCTTCTCGATGACCGCGGCGACACCATCGTGGCGGCCGACACGCAGGTTGTCCCGCTGGGCGACGTCGTGGGTCAACACCACCCGCGATCCCGCGCCAAGTCGCGAGAGCACGGTCAGCAGCACGTTGCGTTCCAGCGACTGCGCCTCGTCGACGATGACGAACGAGTCGTGCAGTGAACGACCGCGAATGTGGGTCAGCGGTAGCACTTCGAGCATGCCGCGCGACAGCACCTCCTCGAGCACCGCGGGGCTCGCCAGCCCTTCGAGCGTGTCGAAGACCGCCTGCGCCCAGGGGCCCATCTTCTCGCTCTCGCTGCCGGGCAGGTAGCCGAGGTCCTGCCCGCCGACCGCGTACAGCGGCCGGAACACCACGACCTTGCGGTGGGTGCGGCGCTCCAGCACGGCTTCCAGGCCGGCGCACAGCGCTAGCGCCGACTTGCCGGTGCCCGCCTTACCGCCGAGCGAGACGATGCCGACGGATTCGTCGAGCAGCAGGTCCAGCGCGACGCGTTGTTCCGCGGAACGCCCGCGCAGGCCGAACACCTCACGGTCGCCGCGGACAAGCTGCACCTTTTTCTCCGGGTTGACCCGGCCCAGGGCATGAGAGCTTCCGCCGAGCAGCCGGATTCCGGTGTGGCACGGCAGATTACGCGCCGCCTCCAGGTCGATCTCACCGTCGGCGAACAGCGCGTCGATCTCGTCGCTCGACACCTCGATCTCGTCCATGCCGGTCCAGCCCGACGTGACGACGTCCTGGGCGTGGTACTCGTCGGCAGACAGGCCGACCGCGCCCGCCTTCACCCGCAGCGGAATGTCCTTGCTCACCAACGTGACAAGCTTGCCTTCGGCGGCGAGGTTGGCCGCGCAGGTCAGGATGCGTGAGTCATTGCTGTCGGTCCGGAACCCGGCGGGCAACACCGTCGGATCGCTGTGGTTGAGCTCGACGTGCAGTGTGCCGCCTTGCGTCCCAACAGGTATCGGCTGATCGAGCCGTCCGTGTTCGAGGCGGAGGTCGTCGAACATCCGAAGTGCCTGCCGCGCGAACCAGCCGAGCTCATGGTGATGCCGCTTGGCTTCCAGTTCGCTGATGACCACCAGCGGGACCACGACTTCATGCTCGGCAAACCGTGTGCACGCCCAGGGATCGGACAGCAGCACAGAGGTGTCGAGTACATAGGTCCGCAAGGGCGAATCAGTCACGTAGCGCTCCTCGAGTCGAGGCAGTTCATGCGGCCCCACACGAACTTTCGGCGGACACTGCGGTACTGGGACCGGGGCCGGTCCTCTCGTGATCGAAACGATCGGTACCGCCCGGACAGCAGAGCATGTCGCTAGCCATCGGAATCGACGCTACTCCCGCCGCAGCACATGCGCCGCGCAGGCGCGCCGTGGCAAACGGTTAGCGCTGTGTGAACTGCTTCAGCTCGGGCTCATCGGCCAAGCCCCACGCGGTGATCCGGTCGGAGACGACCTGACGTAACTGATCGCGCCCGAAGATGCCGGCGTCCGCCATCTTCTGCACCTTGTCTGCGTAGGCGTCGATATCACCGCCGACGACGTCGAGGTCCGCGGCGCGGGCCGCGATGGCGGCGATCGTCTCCTCGCGGCTGTACGACAGCAGATGGGAGACGAGGTTGGCGAAGAACTCCTCGTGACGCTCCTCGTCGCGCGCGATGCGGCCGACGAGTTCCTTGAGCGTCGGCTCGGTGATCTGCGCTTCGAGGTTGCGGCAGAAGACGGCGTGCTCGCGTTCGAAGAAGGCCATGAACACCAACCGCTCGACCTGGCTGTAGGTGTCGGCACGGTAGCCCTTCATCACATGCTCGACGCGCACGTCCTCGTTGGCGGCCGGATCGATCTCGCGGGTGACGACCAGGTAGTTGCGCAACGCGATCGCGTGCAGATGCTCCTCGGCGGTCCATCGGCCGAGCCAGCGGCCGAACTTCCCTTCGAGGATGAAGCTGAAGACGAGCTCGCGGTGGTAACCGGCGAGATTGTCCTTGGTGATCAGCAGGATCTCGAGCGCATCGGTGATGGTCTTCGGCAGCGTCACCTGGGACGGATCCCAGTCGTTTCCCCCGAGGAACGCGAAGTTCTCACCCTGCTCGAACGGGACGTAGTCGTGGGCATACCACACGTCCTCGGAGTCGATGTGGCGACGCAGCTCCTGCTGCACGACCGGCTCGAGTTCGACGATCAGCGCGTTAGCGACAGGTCTCTGTGCCATAAAAGTAACTGTAACCCGAATTCACATGTTTCCAAAAATCGCGCAGCCGCGTGTCTACAACGTCAGCCCCGGGTAGAGCGGATTGGCCGCCAGCAGTTCCGCGGCCGCGGAGTGCGCCCAATCGGCGGTGGCGTCGACCAGCGTGTACTTGGCCTTTGAGCTGCCCTCCGGGGATGTGTTGGTCAGCACCTCGACGACCAACTCGGCCACCCGGTCGAATTCTGCGGGCCCGAAGCCGCGGGTGGTCAGCGCGGGCGTGCCGAAGCGGATGCCGCTGGTGTACCAGGCGCCGTTGGGGTCGGCGGGAATCGAGTTGCGGTTCGTGACGATGCCGGAATCCAGCAGAGCGGATTCGGCCTGGCGGCCGGTGACCCCGAACGACGTGACGTCGAGCAGCACGATGTGGTTGTCGGTGCCGCCGGTGACCAACCGCGCGCCCCTCCTGAGGAACCCGTCGGCCAGCGCCTTGGCGTTGTCGGCAACCCGTTGCGCGTACACCTGAAACGACGGTTGACGGGCCTCGGCCAACGCCACCGCCTTGGCGGCCATGACGTGAGAGAGCGGTCCGCCCAACACCATCGGGCAGCCCTTGTCGACGGCATCCGCGTATTCGGGGGTGGCGAGCACGAGCCCGCCCCGGGGCCCGCGCAGCGACTTGTGCGTCGTCGTGGTGGTGACGTGGGCGTGCGGAACCGGATCCTCGTCGCCGGTGAACACCTTGCCCGCCACCAGACCGGCGAAGTGCGCCATGTCGACCATCAGCGTGGCGCCGACCTCGTCGGCGATCTCGCGCATCGTCGCGAAGTTGACCCGGCGCGGATAGGCGGAATACCCGGCGACGATGACCAGAGGCTTGAACTCGCGGGCGGCGTCCGCGACCGCGCCGTAGTCCAGCAAGCCGGTCTGCGCGTTGGTGCCGTACTGGCGCTGGTGGAACATCTTGCCGGAGATGTTGGGCCGGAAGCCGTGGGTGAGGTGGCCGCCGGCGTCCAGCGACATACCCAGCAGCCGCTGGTTGCCCAGCTTGGCGCGCAGCTTCTCCCAGTCCGCCTCGGACAGGTCGTTGACGTGCTTGGCACCGAGGTCCGCCAGGCCTGGAGCCTCGACGCGGGTGGCCAGGATCGCCCAGTACGCGACGAGGTTGGCGTCGATGCCCGAGTGGGGCTGGACGTAGGCGTGCGGAGAACCGAACAGTTGCTCGGCGTGCTCGGCCGCGACGCTCTCGACCGTGTCGACGTTCTGGCAGCCGGCGTAGAACCGGTGTCCGATGGTGCCCTCGGCGTACTTGTCGGACAGCCAGGTGCCCATGGTCAGCAGCACGGCGGGCGAGGCGTAGTTCTCGCTGGCGATCAGCTTGAGCGAATCCCGTTGGTCGGCAAGCTCTTTGCGAGTGGCAGCCGCGATTCGGGGTTCGACGGATTCGATGACCTGCAGGGCCGCCTGATAGGCAGTGCTCGCGGTGTCGGCGTATTCGGCGCCGGGCGCCGCTGCGGAGGCGGCCGTGGGTTCTGCAGTCATGGGCACCAGCGTAGTAGGGCCTATTTTCCGCCGAGTGTGCGGTTTCCTACGTCGCCGCGGCGTGTCGCGGGCGAAACCGCACGGTCGCGCTCAGGCGGCCCGCAGCGACGACGGGATCAACGGCTCGTCGAGCAGTCGGCCGAACCTCTCCGTCAGGGAGACTTCGTCCGGCCTGGCCTCCAGCCAGCCCCTGAGCAGCCGATAACCCTCGACGTATGTGCTGGTGTAGGCCCGCCACAGCGGGGAGGACAGGAACCGCAGCATCTGCCGGGCACGCTCGTCGTTGACCAGCAGCCAGCGCTTGAGGAACTCGACGACGTCGTCGACGTCGCGGTGCTCGTCGTGCAGCATCAGCGCGGCGTCCTGGCGGACGTCGGCCAGGGTGGCCGCCGCTTCGGACACCGCCTGTGCGCGGTCCCCGTCGAAACCCAGTCCCAGGTCGGCGTAGATCTCGCCGGCCCATGAGCCCCAGTCGGGCCCGATCGCGGCGTAGAGCGCGAGGTCGGCCAGGCCCTCGGCCATCAGGCATTGCGGCGTGTTGACCAGGAAGATCGTCTGCTCGGCCTGTCCCTTGCCCTCGACAAGGCCGGCCTCCTTGCGGCAGTGCTCGGTGTGGTGACCGGGATACGACTCGTGGGCGACCAGTCGCGGCAGGTTGGACATCTGCTGCTTGAGGTCGGCGTTGACGGCGACGTTGGACGTGTAGTTGCCGAGGTAGTAGTTGAACCCCGACCACGGCTTGTCGGTGACCACCTCGTAGGTGATGGTCTCCGCGTCCGGCAACGGGTACTCGGCGCGGACCCGGTCGCGAAGCGCGCTGGAGAAGGCGTGAATGCACTCCTCGAGGCGGTCGGCCGGCACCTCCTCACCCGCGCGGTAGTCGACCATCCGCTCGGCGAGCGACCCGCTGCCGCCCAGCGCATCGTCGAGCTTGGCGTGCGCCTGCCGGTACTGCTCGGGGTCGCCCTTGGCAGATGCGGACGTCGAAATACGCCTCGACCTCGTCGACGAAGCCGACGTCCTGACCCGAGAACTTGCGGCCGGCACAGGCCAGCGCACGCAGGTGAGCGCCGATGAAATGGGCACGCCCCTGTTCCAGATCGATACCCGCGTCCAGTTCGCCCAGCAGTCCGTCGGCCTGACGGGCGAGGGCGGCGGGATCCGGAGTCGGCTCGTTGGCCACCGCACGCCGCAGTTCGGGGTCTCCGGTGAAGGAGTCGACATAGCCTTCCTCGACCCGGTCGAAGCGCAACCCGAGCGATAGATATTCACGGATCAAGGTGGTGGCGTTCATGTGCTCAACGCTAACTGCAAGACTGGGCGCATGCCGCGGCTGAGCGAGCCGAGCCCCTACGTGGAGTTCGACCGGACTGAGTGGCGTGCGTTGCGCATGTCGACCCCGCTGAAGTTGACCGAGGACGAGCTGCAGCGACTGCGCGGTCTGGGCGAGAAGTTGGACCTGCTCGAGGTCGAAGAGGTCTACCTGCCGTTGGCCCGGCTGATCCACCTGCAGGTCGCCGCCAGGCAGGCGCTGTTCGCGACCACCGCCGACTTCCTCGGCGAACCGCAGCAGAATCCCGACCGGCCCGTGCCGTTCATCATCGGCGTGGCGGGCAGCGTCGCGGTCGGCAAATCGACCACCGCACGTGTGCTGCAGGCGCTGCTGGCGCGCTGGGAACACCACCCCCGGGTCGACCTGGTGACCACTGACGGCTTCCTGTACCCCAACGCTGAACTAGGGCGACGAAACCTGATGCATCGCAAGGGTTTCCCGGAGAGCTACGACCGGCGGGCGTTGATGCGGTTCGTCACGTCGGTGAAATCCGGCTCCGATACGTCATGCGCACCGGTCTACTCGCACCTGCTCTACGACATCGTCCCCGGGGAGAAGCAGATGATCCGGCACCCGGACATCCTCATTCTCGAAGGCCTCAACGTGCTGCAAACCGGTCCGGCACTGATGGTTTCGGACCTGTTCGATTTCTCGGTGTACGTCGACGCGCGTATCGAGGACATCGAGAAGTGGTACATCTCCCGGTTTCTGACGATGCGCGACGGTGCGTTCGCCGACCCGGCGTCGCACTTCCACCACTATTCGACGCTGACCGACGACCAGGCGGTGTTCGCCGCGCGCGACATCTGGCATTCGATCAACCGCCCCAACCTGATCGAGAACATCCTGCCGACACGGCCACGGGCCACGCTGGTGCTGCGCAAGGATGCCGATCACGCCATCAACAGGCTGCGACTGCGCAAGCTGTAGTTGCGCGAACAGACGCAAAAGTCCCCGAACACGCGGCGTGTCGGGGAATTTTGCGTCTGCTCGCGCGGAAGAAAGTTACGTCTTGATCCGGCGCACACCCTGGTACTGCAGTTCGGCCATCACCAGCGTGTAGACCCCGGTGGCGAGCGTCAGCACCACACCGATGGTGGTCAGCGGGAAGACGTCGGCGAGGACGAGCGCGATGGTCGCGACGGTGTACACCACATTCCCGATCGCGATGACCAAGCCGGACCGGCGTACGGAGGGCCGGGCGGCGAGCCAGAACACCGCAGCCGCGAAGACGATGAAGAACGCGCTCACGGTGTACTCGAAAGCGATCGGGGTGCCGCATGTCTCGGCGAGCCAGCCCGCAAGCGGAATTCCGGCGATGCCCATGAGACCGCTACAGACCGCGTCGGCGCGCATGGCGAAGCGCAGGAAGGAATCGGTGGACTCGGACAACCGGGGAGTGGCGATGGCGGACATGGAACTTCCTTTCTGGGTGGGGTGATGGACCGTTCCGGAGCCGACGGCGCAACCTCTAACGACGGCGGCTCCGGACCAGTCATGTGGGGGTCACGCCAGACGGCGCACCCCGAGGTACTGGGCGTACGCGAAGGCCAGTGTGGCGACGGTGAACGCGATGGTCGCGACGACGCCGAGCACGGTCAGCGGCAGCCAGCCCGCGACGAGCACAACGGCGACGAGGATCGCGAAGGCGACGTTTCCGGCCAGCACGACGGCACCGACGCGGCGGACGTCGGGCAGACCGGCGAGCAGGTACAGGGCCGTCCCGTATGCGACCAGCGCCGCGCCTGCGATCCACTCGGAGGTCGGCGACAGGCCGGACAGCCGCGACAGCGGGTCGGCGGCCATGGCGATCAGCAGGCCGAGACCGGCGCACAGTGTCGCGTCGGCTCGGAGGGCGAAGCGCAGCAGTGAAGCGTCGCCGGGCGCACCGGCTTTGGCTCGAGCTTCCCGGACGGGCCGGGTGGTGATGGCGGTCATGGCTTCGATGTTGCGCAGAGGCCACTGCCAGATCGACGCCAGACGCTGCCAGCTACTGCCAACCGCAGGTCAATGACGAGGCCGACGAGGAACGAGGCCGAGGAGGAACTGACCAATCAGACCCAGTCAGTTCCTCATCCGTCTTGCGCGGCGACCAGGTTTCCGCGCAGATCGGCGGCGATGAGCCGGGCCGCCGAGTTCTGCCAGTTGTGCAGGGACCGTTGCGGCACCTCGGTGACGAACCACTGCCAGGCCTGCCGCGCGACCGGGTCGAGTCCCGCGGCGGTGGCGTTCTGCGCGTAGGCGCGCACCCCGACGACGTAGGGGAAGTACAGCGAGTTGTAGTAGCGCCACTGCTCGGTGGTGCCGAACTCGCCGCCGTCGCGGGGCTTGAGGCGGGCGATGCGGTCGGCCAACAGGGCCTTGAGCTCGTTGGCCCGTTCCAGCGGCCGGTCGGGGGCGCCGCGCGCGGCGAGTCGCTCGTCGATGGTCGGTAGCGCGGTCAGCGGGCTCGCGACGAGCTTGGACAGGTCGCCGTAATGGCCGAGGGCACGGCGGGTGAGCCGCACGAACGTGTCGGCGTCGATGTCGTCGAGGGGATTGCCCGAGCGCAGCGGCAGCGCGGCCCCGGTGCTGCGCAGCGCGGCGCGGTCGGCACGCAGCACAGGTGAGCGGGAGAACGCCAGGCGGTCCAGCACACCGGCCAGCGGATCGGCCAGCACGTTGATGGCGATCGCGATGGCCAAGCTGGTGAACAGCAGCACCGTGAGCGCAGTCTGCTCCTGCGTGACGGCCAGTCCGATCAGGGCCTGACCACCGAACAGCAGCGCCACCACCGCCGTCGCCGCGAACGAGCGCAGCATGTCGGCGCGCAGCGCCTGGCCCTCGTCGAACGCGTCCCACATCGCCACCGCGAGGCCGAGCACCGCGACGTCGAATCCGGTGGACGCCAACGCCAGCCAGCTCGGCACGAGGCCCAGCGGAATGACGAGGATCGCATTGGCGAGCGCGAAGAACAGCGTGGCGATCACGACGAAGCCGGCGACCCGACCCGGTTGCGACCGCCGCAGCACCGCGTTGAGCATCGCACCCAGCGTGGACAGCGAGACGGCCGCGAACATCACCCAGTGGCCCGTCCGCAGCGGCCCGTCGACACTGCCTGCCATCGCCGCGCCGACGAACGCCACCGCGGCCACGCCCGCCACCAGCGCGACTTCGCCGGCGCGGCTGCGCCAGGTGTCGCGCGGCCGGGACAGTTCGACGAGCACCGCGAACCACGCGATACCCGGGACGGCGACCAGGTAGATCTCGATGCCGCCGAGAACGTCGGACTCGGTGACGACGCGCACGGCGTCCAGCGCCACCACACCGGCGAAACTCGTCAGGCCGATCGCGGCCAGCACGAGGACCGGTTTACGCGGGTCGCGAACCAACAGGTAGAGGCCCAACCACCAGCTGAGCGAGAAGGTCACCGCCGACAGCGCAGCCATGCCCCAAGTGTCCCATCAGATGCCGTAGCGCCGGTGACGCGCGGTGTAATCGCGCAGCGCCCGCAGGAAATCCACCCGCCGGAACTCCGGCCAGTACGCCTCCGTGAACCACATCTCCGAGTAGGCGCTCTGCCACAGCAGGAAGCCGGACAGCCGCTGCTCCCCCGAGGTGCGAATCACCAGATCCGGGTCGGGCTGCCCCGAGGTGTACAGGTTCTCCGAGATGGCCTCTGCGGTGACGGCCTCGATGAGCTGGTCGCCGGTCTTGCCGTTGGCGAGTTCCTTGCCGAGCAGCTGGCGCACGCCGTCGACGATCTCCTGACGGCCGCCGTAGCCGACCGCGACGTTGACGTGAAATCCGCTGCCGTTGCCGCCCGTCGACTCGACGGCGTCGCGCAGCCGCCTGGCCGGCTCCTCCCCGATCAGTTCGAGGTCGCCGACGGTGCGCACGCTCCAGCGGTTGGCAGGGGCACAGATCTCCTCGACGACATCGGTGATGATCTCGATCAACGTCGCCAACTCTGCGGGCTCGCGCTGCAGGTTCTCGGTGGAAAGCAGGTACACCGTGGCCATTTCGACGCCGGCCTCCTGACACCAGCGCAGCATCTCCGCGATCTTGTGCGCGCCCATCCGGTAGCCGTAGCTGACATCCTCGTGACCAGCGTCACGCGCCCAGCGTCGATTTCCGTCGCAGAGCACCGCGATATGACGAGGTAGCTCGGATTTTGACGATTCAAGGCCCTGGCGCAACCGCATCTCGTAGAGGCGGTACATCGGTTCCTTGAGCCGCGAAGGAATGATGGCCACCGAATCAGACTACTGTGGCCATCAGAACGCCCATGCCATTAGTCGGAGGTGACATGGTTCAGGTCGATGCCGACGAGGCTCAGCAGCAGCCGGCGCGCGTCTACGCAGAGGATTTCCCCGAAGCGGTCGTCGATGGTGTCGCTAATTTCATCGGTAAGCCACGGTTGCGCGGCTGGATCCACGTGTACGCCGCGGTCATCGCGCTCATCGCCGGCGCGGCGCTGGTGTCGGTCTCGTGGTCGCTGCAATCCACCCGTGCCGGCATAGCCACCCTCATCTACACGCTGACGATCGTCGCGATGTTCGCGGTCAGCGGTGTGTATCACCGGGTGAACTGGGAGTCGGAGACGGCGCGCAAGTGGATGAAGCGCCTCGACCACTCGATGATCTTCATTTTCATCGCAGGCAGCTACACACCGTTCGCGCTGCTGGCTCTGCCAACGGCGGACGGCATGGTGCTGTTGGCGATCGTCTGGGCCGGCGCGATCGCCGGGGCTCTGCTCAAGATGTTCTGGCCGTCGGCACCACGGTGGGTCGGGGTGCCGCTGTACCTGTTGTTGGGCTGGGTGGCGGCGTGGTTCGTCGCTCCGATCATGCACGGGGCAGGTGTCGCGGCGCTGGTGCTCTTGATCGTCGGTGGTGCGCTGTACAGCATTGGCGGTGTGCTCTACGGGCTCAAGTGGCCCAACCCGTGGCCTCATACCTTCGGCCATCACGAGTTCTTCCACGCATGCACGGCAGTGGCCGCGATCTGCCACTACATCGCGATGTGGTTCGCCGTCTTCTAGCGATTTGCGCCAGCGTGCGTGTCTGCGGCCGACACGCCGGTGTTCTGCCCCAGTTTTCGCACGCTCGCGGCGACCGCGGTGAGCACGCGCGCGGGACCACGGCGACCATAAGCGTGTCCCACGACAGTGGTGAGCGTGCGCAAAATGCGCGCCGGCGTGTCCGCCGCAGACACGCACGCTCGCGGAGAAGGGGGGAGGCGCTAGAGCTGCGTGACGTTCTCCGGCGTCCAGTAGGCCTTCATCGATGCGATCTTGCCGTCCTCGCCGAACGTCATGACGCTGATGATGTCGATGCGCATCTTGCTCTCACCGAGATCGATGGTGAGTGCCCAGTAGAACGCCACCTCGTTACCGAGGGCCCGCAGCGTGACGACGTCCGCCGAGGCGCCGTTGGTCGGGAGGCTGTCGTAGAAACCGCGGATCGCCTGGCGCCCGATGTGCACCTCGCCACCGACCGGGTCCTCGACGGTGCCGTCGGCGGCGTATAACTCAGCGATGTCGTCGGCCCGACCCTGCGAGGCGAGCTCGAGGTAGCGGTTGACGGTTTTTGCGTTGTCTTCCGGGGTGGACATGCGCCGAACGCTACACGGACACACCGAGAGCGGCGGCGAGATCCCCAGCGGTGGTGACCGGTAGATCACACGTCCTCCCGCGACATACGTAGGCCGCGTCGGCGCCGGCGATCCGGTCCCGGTCGACCAGCAATTCCGAGGAGTTCACCGGACCTCCGACGACGACCGCGCCGCCCGGGGCCAACGTGCGCGCGGCCGCCAGCAGCTCCGAGGTTTCGGGGTCGCAGGCCACCGCGATCTGGATCGGCCCGCGTACGGCTGCCTCGGCGACCGCCAGCCAGTGCCCGCCCGACCGGGCGAGACGCGCCAGGATGGGCGACGCCCCTGCCAGCGTGCCCTCGGCCGCCGACGCGTAGGTGTCGGCGCGATCGGCGGGAGCGAGGTGGGCCGCCAGCTGCAGCGCCTCGGCGGCCAGCGAGGCGCCGGACGGCGTCGCCCCGTCGAGCGGGTCGGCGGGGCGAACCATCAGCGCCTCCGCGTCGTCGGCGGTGTCGTACCACCGGCCCGGGCGCTCGGGGTCGGCGAAGTGGTCGAGCGCGATGTCGAGCAACGACGTGGCCGAATCCAGCCAGGACAGTTGGCCCGTCAGTTCGTACAGCGTCAGCAGTCCGGTGGCCAGTGCGGCGTGATCTTCCAGAATGGCCGCACTGTCGCCGACGCGTCCGCCCAGGCTGGCCCGCCGCAATCGGCCGTCGACGGTGTGCAGGTCGAGGATGGCGTGTGCGCATTGTGTTGCAGCATAGAGGAATTCAGGCCGGCCCAGCGCCACGGAAGCCTCGGCGAGTGCGGTGATCGCCAGACCGTTCCACGCCGTGACGACTTTGTCGTCGCGGCCGGGCTGCGGGCGGGCGAACCGGGCGGCCAGCAGTGCGGTGCGCACCCGATCGTAGCGATCCGCGTCGTCAGGATCGGTCAGTAACTGCAGCACCGAACTGCCGTGTTCGAAGGTGCCCCCGTCGGTGACATGGAAAAGCTCTGCGGCCCAACGCCCGTCGTCGTCTCCGAGAATTTCGCGCAGCTGGGCCGGGGTCCACACGTATGTCAGGCCCTCGCGCCCGTCGGCGTCGGCGTCCAGCGATGAGGTGAACATCCCGTCGGCGCCGAGCTCCTCGATCATAAAGCGCGCTGTCTCACCGGCCACCTTGCGCGCCAACGGGTTTGACGTACGCCGGTTCCAGTGCGCATACACCCGAAGCAGCTGGGCGTTGTCGTAGAGCATCTTCTCGAAGTGCGGCACCACCCACGACGCGTCGACACTGTAGCGGGCGAATCCGCCTGCCAGCTGGTCGTAGATCCCGCCGCGCGCCATCGCTGTGCAGGTCCGTTCGACCGTCTCCAGTGGTAACACATCGCGGGTGCGTTCGTGGCTGCGCAGCAGGGCCTCCAGTAACGCCGACGGCGGGAACTTCGGTGCGCCAGACTGATTGGTGATGAATCCTCCGTGTACGGGGTCTTCGTCCTGGAGCGTCGCCGCAATGGCGTGGTCACACAGCGCGGGCTCGATCGGCGGCCCGCCACCGGGAAGACCGGACGCCATCGACCGAAGCTCCTCGGCGATGCGATCGGAGGCCTGCTCGACCTCCCCACGCCGGTTGTTCCAGGTGTCGGAAACCGCTGCCAGCAGCTGCATGAAGTTGGGCTTGGCGTAGTAGGTGCCGCAGAAGAACGGCCGGCCGTCCGGGGTGAGGAAACATGTCATGGGCCAGCCGCCCCGGCCCGTCAGCGCAACGGTGGCGTTCATGTAGACCGCGTCGATGTCGGGCCGTTCCTCGCGATCGACCTTGATGTTGACGAATCCGTCGTTCATCACGGTCGCGACGGCCTCGTCCTCGAACGACTCGTGTGCCATCACGTGACACCAGTGGCAGGCCGCGTACCCGACCGACAGCAGGATCGGCACGTCGCGCGACGCCGCCTCGGCCAGTGCCTCCGGCGCCCACTGCTGCCAGTGCACCGGGTTGTCGGCGTGCTGACGCAGATACGGGCTGGTGGCCTCGGACAGTGCGTTAGCCGCCGGGCTCACGGTTGGTCTCATCAGTCGGCGCGTCAGATTCGACGGCGCCATCGGCCTGACCCGGCCCGGAGCCCTCGTCGTCGAAGGACTTCGGAAGCTTGCGCAGGTGCCGGTTCATCGACCAGACCAACAGGAACGTGCCGATCAGCAACAGGACGATGACCAACAGGCCGAACGGGCTGGCCTTTCCGAAGTCCGGTCCCGTATCGCGCGGAGCGTCCTGCGCCAACAAACCGAGGATGGTCAACGCGGCGTCGTTCATGCCTCGACTCCCGTTCGTCCCCTGCCCTGCGGGCGTGGGCCCACCGGTCCTCGCTTCGGGCGGGAGCATGCGGTTCGCCCCATCGACATGAGCCTCGCTGCGATCCTCACTCGCGGTCGTCTTCGGGTGTTCACGCGTCGGTCTCGATTCCGGCGAACAGGTCGGTCTCCGGAAGCGACACCGGCACCCGGGAGCGCGCCAACTCGAATTCCTCTGTCGGCCATAGCCGTTGCTGCCATTCGATGGGCGCACGGAAGAAATCGCCCTTGGGGTCGATCTGGGTGGCGTGCGCGCGGAGCGCGTCGTCGCGCTGGGCGAAGTACTTCGCGCATTCGACCCTGGTGGTAACCCGCTTTTCGAATATGTCGTGGTCGGCGTCCCAGTGCTTGAGCCACTTCTCGAAGGGACCCACCTCGCCGTGCTTGGCGAACTCGTCCTGTATCAGTTGCATGCGCTTTCGCAGGAAGCCGTGGGTGTAGTACAGCTTCTGCACATTCCACGGCTCACCCGCGTCAGGGAACAGCAGATAGTCGCCCGCAGCTTCGAATGCGGCGACCGACACCTGGTGACAGCGGATGTGGTCCGGATGCGGGTATCCGCCGTTTTCGTCGTATGTCGTCAGGATGTGCGGCCTGAACTTGCGGATGAGGCGCACCAACGCCTCGGTGGGTTCCTCCAGTGGCACAACGCCCAGACAGCCGTCGGGCAGCGGCGGCGGCGGATCGCCCTCCGGCAGGCCGGAGTCGACGAAGCCGAGCCAGTGGTGTTCGACCCCGAGGATTTCGGCGGCCTTGGCCATCTCGTCGCGCCGGATCTCGGCCATCCGGCCGTGCACCTCGGGCAGGTCCATCGCCGGGTTGAGGATGTCGCCGCGCTCGCCACCGGTCAGCGTCACCACCATGACGCGCGCGCCCTCGTCGGCGTAGCGCGCAGTGGTGGCAGCACCCTTGCTCGACTCGTCGTCGGGGTGGGCGTGCACCGCCATCAACCGCAGTTCGCTCAACCTGTTCTGCCCTCACCTATGTCTCGAACCCCGGCCATTACCGATCACGTCGTAGAGGTTCCAACCATTCGAGTAGCCCTATAGTTCCAGTTCTGCAGATCCATCGACCGACGGGCATAGAAAATCTAGATGATCGAGCGTCCCGCCGCGCGCTACGGGCGACAGCGGCTGACCCGCCGCCAGCGCCGATGGATCGCCGGCGGGCTGACGGTGCTGGTCCTCGCCGCCGGGGTGACGATCGCGATCATCGCGTCGGGGCGCTTCGGCAGTACGGGTGTCAAGGGTGAACTGGGCGGATACCGACTGGTCGACGAAGAGACCGTCGACGTCACGATGAGCGTCACCCGCGACGACCCCTCGCAGCCGGTGGTGTGCATTGTGCGGGCCCGATCCATCGACGGCAGCGAAACCGGGCGCCGCGAGGTGCTGGTGCCGCCATCAGCCCAGAAGACGGTGCAGGTGACGGCCGCAGTCAAGTCGAGCAAACCGCCCGTCGTCGGCGATGTGTACGGCTGCGGCACCGACGTACCGTCATACCTGGTGTCTCCCTAGATCACTTCAGCCCCGCAGCGCAACAAACGCCGAACTGCGAATACGTGAAAATCCGCTGTCCCCCCGGTGGTAGCATGGTCCGATACACGGTTCCCGCTGGGACCGTGTATTGCTGCTTTTAACGGCGCCGATTGCGCGCGTGCAAATGTGGCAATACATGCAGGGGCTCCCGGCGGCGTGACACGAACTACTTACGCGAAGAGCGCGAGAGCAACGACGACAGGAGCGCGACATCATGACCGACACGCAGGTCACGTGGCTGACGGAGGAAGCACACGACCGGCTGAAGGCAGAACTCGATCAGCTGATCGCCAACCGGCCCGTCATCGCTGCCGAGATCAACGACCGTCGCGAGGAAGGCGACCTGCGCGAGAACGGCGGCTACCACGCCGCCCGCGACCAGCAGGGTCAGGAAGAAGCCCGCATCCGTCAGCTGCAGGAGCTGCTGAACAACGCCAAGGTCGGCGAGGCGCCCAAGCAGTCCGGCGTCGCGCTGCCCGGTTCGGTGGTGAAGGTGCAGTACGGCGACGACAAGAGCGATACCGAGACGTTCCTGATCGCCACCCGCCAGGAGGGTGTCAAGGACGGCAAGCTCGAGGTGTACTCGCCGAAGTCGCCGCTGGGCGAGGCGCTGATCGACGCCAAGGTCGGCGACGTCCGGACCTACCTGATTCCCAACGGCAACACCGTCAAAGTGACTCTTCTCAGCGCCGAGCCCTACCACTCCTGAGGCGACCTCCTCAGCCGCGCGCCGTGCGCGCATCCAACCGGGCCGCACTACAGTCCGCACTATGGCGCAGATCGCCGAGGACCTCCTGCTGCTCCTGCTCGACAACGCGTCCGCCCAGCCCGCACTGGAACGCCATCGGCGTGAGCGTGTGCTGGCGGCCGCGGTGTTGCTGGATCTCGCGCACGCGTGCCGGGTCCGGCCCGCGATCGCGGGGGAGGCCTTCGGGCCCGGCCGGCTGATCGCGCTTTCGGTTCCCGGCGCGATGGATCCCGTCGTCGAGCCGGCCTTCCAGTTGCTGCAGCGGCGGCCGCTGCGACCGGCGACGGCGGTGAAAAGGCTGGCCAAGCACACCGAGGACCAGCTCACCCACCACCTCGAGCAGAACGGCCAGATACGGCGTATTCGGCTGCAGTCCAAGCGATTCACCCACCCCTACGCGTGGCCGCTGGCGAACCGCGACCGGGTGGGTCAGGCCCGTTCGGCGATGCTGGCCGCGCTGTTCGACCGCAGGCCGCCGACCCCGTCGACCGCGGCGATCATCTCGCTGCTACACGCGGCCGACGGCCTGGGCGCGCTGTTGTCTCTCAACGATCGGGGCTGGCGGTGGGTGCATGCCCGTGCGGGCGAAATCGCAAGCGGCAGTTGGGTTGACGAGTACCCCACCGCGCTGCCGGAGGTCAACCTCGCGGTCACCGCGTCGGCGGTACGACCGACGCTAAGTTAGCGCCTGCTCCAGATCGGCGAGCAGGTCGGCCGAATCCTCGATACCGACCGACAGGCGCACCAGATCGTCGGGCACCTCCAACTGCGAACCCGCGGTCGAGGCGTGCGTCATCGCACCGGGGTGCTCGATCAGCGATTCCACGCCGCCCAGCGATTCGGCGAGTATGAAAATCTCTGTGCGAGCGCATAATTTGCGTGCGGCGTCCGGGCCGCCCCGCATCCGTACCGACACCATGCCGCCGAATCCGCTCATCTGTTTGGCGGCGACCTCGTGGCCCGGATGACCCGGCAGTCCGGGATAGAGCACCGTCTCGATCGCCGGATGGTCCGCGAGGAACCCGGCCACCAGGGCGGCGTTTTCGCTGTGCTGCCGCATGCGTAGCACCAGCGTCTTGAGCCCACGCATGGTCAGGTAGGCGTCGAACGGGCCCGCCACCGCGCCTGCGCCGTTCTGGAGGAAGCCGAACGCGGTGTCGAGTTCCTCGTCGCTGGTCAGCAGTGCACCGCCGACGACATCGGAATGGCCGCCGATGTACTTGGTCGTCGAGTGAAGGACGATGTCCGCACCCAGTGTCAGGGGCTGCTGCAGTGCCGGTGAGGCGAACGTGTTGTCCACCAATACTTTTGTTTTTGGCACCGTTGTGTTCGAGGTGGCCGCGATCTGTGCGATGCCCGCGATGTCGGCGATTGACAGCAACGGGTTGGTCGGCGTCTCCACCCAGATCAGCCTGGTCTGCGGGGTGATCGCGGCCCGGACCGCGTCGAGGTCGCCCAGCGACACGGCGGTGTAGTCGACACCCCACTGCGTGAACACCTTGTCGATCAGGCGGAAGGTCCCGCCATACGCGTCGTCGGGCATGACGACGTGATCGCCGGGCCGCAGCACGGCGCGAAGCGCGCAATCGGTGGCGGCCATGCCCGACGCGAACGCCCGGCCGTACGCGGCCTCCTCGACGGCGGCCAGCGACGCCTCCAACGCGGTGCGGGTCGGATTGCCGGTGCGGGCGTACTCGTATCCACCGCGCAGCCCACCGACACCGTCCTGGGCGAATGTGGAGCTGGCGTAGATCGGGGCGTTGACGGCGCCGGTGGCCGGGTCGGGCCGGAAACCTGCGTGGATGGCCTTGGTGGCAAGCCCCCGCGACGTGTGCTGTTCAGTCATCACTGATCAGGGTAGACATGGAATATGAGCGCCACCGTCCGGGTCGAAAACCTCCTCGAACTCGATTCACTGCTTTCACCCGAAGACATCGAACTGCGCCAGACGGTGCACCGATTCGGCGAACAGCGGCTGCGGCCGCACATCGCCGACTGGTTCGAATCCGGCGAGGTGCCGGTTCGCGAGCTGGCATCCGACCTGGGCAAGCTCGGCCTGCTGGGCATGCACCTGAAGGGCTACGGCTGTGGCGGCTCGACGGCCACCGCGTATGGGCTGGTGTGCCAGGAACTCGAGGCGATCGACAGCGGTCTGCGCAGCCTCGTGTCGGTACAGGGGTCGCTGGCGATGTTCGCGATCTATCGCTGGGGCAGTGAGGAACAGCGCAACCAGTGGCTGCCCGCGATGGCCACCGGTGACGTCATCGGATGCTTCGGGCTGACCGAGCCGGACTTCGGGTCCAACCCGGCGGGCATGCGCACCACCGCACGGCGCGACGGCGCCGGCTGGATACTCAACGGCTCGAAGATGTGGATCACCAACGGTTCGGTCGCCGACATCGCGATCGTCTGGGCCCGCGCCGAAGAAGGGCTCGTCGGTTTCATCGTGCCTTCGGGCACACCGGGGTTCTCCGCGCGCGACATGACGCACAAGCTCTCCCTGCGGGCGTCGGTCACCTCCGAGCTGCATCTCGATGACGTACGGTTGCCCGACGACGCCAAACTACCCGACGCACAGGGTCTTTCGGGTCCGCTCAGCTGCCTGTCGGAAGCACGGTTCGGGATCGTGTTCGGCAGCGTCGGCGCTGCACGGGACTGCCTGCAGACCACGCTGGAATACGTCGGCACCCGCGACGTGTTCGACAAGCCGCTGGCGGGATACCAACTGACGCAGGCCAAGATCGCCGACATGGCCGTCGAGCTCGCGAAGGCCCAACTGCTCGCGTTGCACCTGGGCAGGCTAAAGGACGACGGCCGGATACGGCCCGAGCAGGTCAGCGTCGGCAAGCTCAACAACGTGCGCGAAGCGATCAAGATCGCCCGGCAGTGCCGGACGCTGTTGGGCGCCAACGGAATCACGCTGGAGTACCCGGTGATCCGGCATGCCAACAACCTGGAGTCGGTTCTGACCTACGAGGGAACGTCCGAGGTGCACCAGTTGGTCATCGGCGAGGCGTTGACGGGTGTGAGCGCGTTCCGCTGAACTGTCGTCAGTGCTGCTGCGGCGCCAGCGGCACCGGGTTCCACTGCGTAGGCGGCGGTGGCAACGCGAGCAACGGCACGCAGACGGTGCCCAGCATCTTGTCCGCCAGCGTCTGACGCTTGTCGTCCCACAGCGGCCACAGATAGCCGACGTAGCAGATCAGTTGGTCCACATAGTGGGCGAGCTGGCGGACGAAGGACAGCCAGAAGCCGATCGGTTGCCAGGTCTTCTCGCTGATCACCTTGAACTTCATCACCGATTTGCCGACGCTCTGGCCCGTCCTGCCCTGCCGGTAGCAGAAGTTCCAGAAGAAGTAGACCGCGCCAGGAAGGAACGCGATGAACTGCACGGACGTCCAGAAGCCGGCGACCGCCGTCGAGCAGTAGCTGTCGCCACTGCCGTAGATGTTGTCGAGGCACTCCATGTCGCCCGCGACCAGCAGGCCGATGAACGGAACGAAGACGATCAGCCAGATCGGGGCCCAGTCGACGAGGGCCGCCACCAATCGGGTGGCCCACGGCGTGTAGGCCTGTCGCGGCAGCACCCAGGCCGGCGGATCGTAGCGGGGAGAATTCTGTGGCGGTGGAGTGTCCGGCGGACGCGGTGGAGGTGGTGCAGTCAAGTACACCCCCCGGGTCACGATGGTCGGTATCTAGGCACTCGGTAGACAAACGGTGCGCATGATCTTATCCGCCAGCCTCTGCTCTTGGGTCCCAGAGCGGATTGAGATAGCCGATGAAGAAGACGACCTCGTCGACGACGTGCACGATCTGCCGGATAACCGGCATGCCGAAACCGATGGGCCCGCCCATGTTTCGCTGACTCCGGCAGTGCCGCCGGTGACATGTTGGTGCGGTCGGCGAAAGTCGCAGATCCTTACGCAGATGATGCTGTCTACAGCGGTACGCAGACCGTCTTCATGAGCTTGTCGGCAATGGTCTGACGCTTGGCATCCCACAGCGGAAGGAGGAATCCGATGTAGCAGATGGCGCCGTCGATGACGTGCGCGATCTGGCGGATGAACGACTTGCCGACGCCGATCGGCTGCTGCGTCTGCTCGCCGACGACCTTGAACTTCATCATCTGCTTGCCAATACTGGAGCCCGTATTGCCTTGCCGCACGACGAAGTTCCACAGCAAGAACACAATGGCGATGAGGATGCACACCGAGAAGATGATCCACGCCGCCGTCGACGGCCCGTTCTTGCCGGTGGCGCAGTACTGCCCCAGGTTGAGCTCCGAGTCATCGGTGACGCACACCGTTTCGATCTTCTGCAGGGCTATCAGGACGACGACCCCGATCCCGGCCAGCAGATATACGGGGATGCTGTCGATGACATAGGCGAGCACGCGGGTGAACCACGGCGTGTAGTTGCTCGCGTCGGTAGTCGGTGCACCGAACGACGGCCCCTGTGCGAAGCCGGGGTCAGGCGGCGGCGGGTAGCCCTCACCCGACGGAGGTGGAGGCGGGTAGCTTCCTCCCAGCGGAGGTGGAGGCTGACTAGTCACGTTTGCCCTTCCTTCTTACCAACGCGATGGGTCGCAGCCTACGGACATGATCGCGATGGCGCAGAGACTCGCTTAGGCCCGGTCTGCGCCGGAATCGGGCAGACCGGGCCTCGCGCGGCTACGGGGTCAGCGGCGCCACCTGGCCGCCGGTGAGACTCCGGTACGCGAACACCTCGATGAGGGCCGACAATGGTATTGCGACCAGGAGACCAACGAGGCAGAGCACAGCGCCAACAATCGCCACTGCCAAGACGACTAGGAAGGTCAGCAGCACCGGGACGAAGTTGTTCTTCGCGATGTCGATACTCGTCTTGATCGCATCGATCGGCGAGAGATTGCGGTCCAGTAGTGCGATGACCGTGAACAACGTGAAGATGGCCACGGCGACACCCGGGAAAAAGCACAAAGCGAAACCGATGGACGTCAGAATGCCGACGATCAAGCTCGCGATGATGACATTGCCGACGTTTCGAGGCTTGAAGAACGACCCAATCGTCACCTGCTGGCCGTTGGCGATGTCGAGTATTCCGCTGTAGTAGGCAGACTGGATCGCGCCGCCGACTATCAGTGCCACGATCCAGCCGAGGACTGTGACGGCGAAGCTGGCGGGACTGGACATGTTGTAGGCGAATGAGAAGCTCGACCCATCTGAGGTGTAACTGGTCGCGTCAGGGGAATCCACCAATGCCGACACGACGCCGAATATCAGCTGGATCGCGAAAATGATGACCCCATACACCAGCGTCGGGACGATCAGCGCAGCGGCGTTCTTGCTGAACTTGTTCCATGCCCACGAAAAGGCCTCGCCGACGTTAAGCGCTTGCGCGCCAGGGTAGCCCGGGCCTGCGGGCGGCGGATACCCCCCCTGAGCCGGATAACCACCCTGCTGCTGCAAATAACCGGGCGGCGGCGGCGGAGGTGGCGGGTAGCCACCGGGAGCCTGCTGCGGCGGCGGCGCGTAACCACCACCGGGAGGCGGCGGCGGGGGGTAACCACCACCGGGAGGGGGCGGCGGGGGGTAACCACCACCGGGAGGCGGCGGATACCCACCACCCGGAGGGGGTGGCGGGGGCGGGTAGCCACCACCGGGAGGGGGCGGCGGATAGCCACCACCGGGAGGAGGCGGCGGCGGCGGAGGTGGTTGATCACTCATGGTTTGCCGTTCCTTTCAATGACTTTGGTGATAGGAGCGAGAGTCGATCAGACGTGAAGTGAGGTGAACGGGCTACGGAACATTGCGGACTACGAACCAAATCCCACCGGCAACCAACGCAATAGCGGCCGACCACCGATGGTGTTGCCAACTCACGACTCCGGCTGACAGCCCGCCTTTAGGTCCACGTGACATAGTTCCCGGGGGGCGGTGGCGGTTGATCGGTCATGGACGCCTTCCAGTGATGTCTTACTGGCAACGAGCGAGCTAACCCTACCTGAGAAGTGGTTTGGTGCAGGGTTTTCTGAACGGAAGTTGACCACGTGGCGAAATGCCGAAACCCGCAGGTACCGCCGCCTTGGGCGACTACTGAGTGAATTCTTTCCGCGACTACGAAAGACCGTTTACCGGATGCGACGGGTGCTGCCTTCGGACAGGAATCCGAGTAGGTCGTGGCGGGTGAGAACGCCGACCGGCTTGCCCTCCTCGACCACCATCACGGCGTCGCATTCGCGCAGTGTCTTGGCAGCGGTACTGACGAGTTCGCCCGCGCCGATCAACGGCAGCGGCGGGCTCATGTGTTGCGACACTGCGTCGGCCAGCTTGGCCCGGCCCTCGAACACCGCGGACAGCAGTTCGCGCTCGGCCACACTGCCGGCCACTTCGCCGGCCATCACCGGCGGTTCGGCACCGACGACCGGCATCTGCGAGACGCCGTACTCCCGCAGGATGCCGATCGCGTCGCGCACCGTCTCCGACGGGTGGGTGTGCACCAGGTCGGGCAGCGCGCCGGACTTACCCCGCAGCACCTCACCGACGGTGGATTCCTCGACAGAGCCATCGAGCCGACTTCGCAGAAATCCGTATGACGACATCCATCCATCGTTGAAAACCTTTGACAGGTAACCTCTTCCGCCGTCGGGCAGCAGGACGACGACGAGCGAATCCGGGCCGGCTTTTTCCGCGACATTGATCGCGGCGACGACGGCCATGCCGCACGACCCGCCGACCAGCAGCGCTTCTTCGCGGGCCAGCCTGCGCGTCATCTCGAACGAATCGGCGTCCGACACCGCGATGATCTCGTCCGGGACGCTCGGATCGTAGGCCGACGGCCAGAAGTCCTCCCCCACTCCTTCCACCAGGTATGGCCTGCCGGTACCACCGGAGTAGACCGAGCCCTCAGGGTCCGCCCCGATGACCTTCACCCTGCCGTCCGACACCTCCTTGAGGTAGCGGCCCGCTCCCGTGATCGTCCCGCCGGTACCGACGCCTGCGACGAAATGAGTGACCTTGCCGTCGGTGTCGGCCCATACCTCGGGTCCGGTGGTCTCGTAGTGGCTGGCGGGCCCCATGGGATTGGAGTACTGGTCGGGCTTCCAGGCGCCGTCGATCTCCTCGACCAGTCGATTCGAGACGCTGTAATAGCTGTCCGGATCGTCGGGCGCCACGGCCGTCGGGCACACCACCACGTCAGCGCCGTACGCGCGCAACACGTTCTGCTTGTCCTCGCTGACCTTGTCGGGGCAGACGAAGATGCATTTGTAACCGCGCTGCTGTGCCACGAGCGCCAGCCCGACGCCGGTGTTGCCCGACGTCGGTTCGACGATGGTGCCGCCGGGTTTGAGTTCACCGCTGGCTTCGGCAGCGTCGATCATCTTGATGGCGATGCGGTCTTTGGCGCTGCCGCCCGGGTTGAGGTACTCGATCTTGGCCGCGACGGTGCCGGCCCCTTCGGGGACAACGGAGTTCAGCTGTACCAGAGGGGTATTGCCGATGAGCTCACTGACGTGCCTGGCGATCCGCATGACCCCATCGTGTCAGGCGGCCCCGATGCGTACCAGGTGAGGGTTTACCAGGTGGCTTCTCGGATGTAGTCGCCGATCTGGCGCAGCGACCGCGTCGCCTCGGGGACCGCAGGTGCGGCGAGCTGGAAGACGTGCATCTGGCCGGGCCAGACACGCACCTCGACGGGTACCCCGGCGGCCGCCAGACGTCGGGCCGCCTTGCGGGCGTCGCTCACCAGGACTTCGGATCCCGACACGTGAATCAACGTGCGGGGCAGTCCGGGTTCGATGTGGTCGAGCGGTTCGTAGACCTCTTCGGGTTTTCCGTCGACGAAATGCCTGCCCGCCGCTTCCTTGACCAGATCGACCAGCGCGCAGAACGCACGGGGCGGGAACATCGCATCGCTGTGAATGTTCGGATGGTTGGCGCGGGTTTCGTTGTCGACCTCGAACAACGGCGACATCGTCACCATCGCCGCAGGTACTTCACCCTCCAGGCCCTCACGCTGAAGCTTCTCGGCCAGGGCCAGCGACAGATAGCCGCCGGCCGAGTCGCCGGCCAAGACGATCTGATCCGGCTCGTAGCCCTTCAGCCGCAACCACTTGTAGGCGTCGTAGCAGTCGTCGAGCGCCTCGCTGACGGCGTGCTTGGGGATCATCCGGTAGTTGACGACCAGAACCGGGCAGTCGGCGTACCCGGACAGCGCGGTCACGAGCCGGCCGTGGGAGTTCACGCCGCAGGTCAGAAATGCCCCGCCGTGCATGTACAGGATGACGCCGCGCTTGCCGTCGGCCGGCAGTACGCCGGACGCCCGAACAAGCTGCGCGGTGCAGTTCGGCAAAGAAATCGTGGCGCGTACTGTGCCCGGAGCGGGGCGCATGACGCGAGAGACCAAATCGACCAAACCCCAAGGCCATGGCAGACGCGGAGCATAGCTTCCGATAGCTAGAGTCGGTCGGATTGTTAGCAGGGCGGCCAGAGAAGTGACTCGCCCCGCGAGGCTTGGGCCGTCTTCCACCACCTCGACGGGCGCGCCGTCGCTGACCGGAAACTTGCGCGGCTTACGCGCTTTACTAGGGGTTACACCAGAACGAGTCGCTCTGGCAACCTTGCTCGGTGCCGTCATCGCCACCACTTCCTACACCTTTGTAGAGCGGGTCTCGCCGGTTTGCTTCAGCGTTGCCGATGTCTTAGCTTGACATGCTCTGTTCAATTCAACAATCAAAGATTCGATTTCGATACCGGACTTGATACCGCACTGTGATCCCCTGACGTCGAGCGCCACGCGGATATCCCAGAAAATCCCACCTAAAATTGTCCACGTGGGCATACGTGCACCGCGTCGGACCACGACCGTCGCTATCGCGGCCGCGGCCACGCTCGCATCGACCGGCTCCGCGTACGTGGGGGCCCGCAACCTGTTGAGCGGGCAGGCGGACAAGGCTCGCCGACTCATACCCAAGTCATGGGACGTCCCGCCACGGGCCGACGGCGTCTATCGGCCCGGCGGTGGGCCCCCCGAGCGCTGGCATCGCGGCGTGCCCTTCGACATCCAGCTGATGATCTTCGGGGATTCCACGGCCACCGGTTATGGCTGCCAGGATGCCGACGAGGTGCCTGGCGTGCTCATCGCGCGCGGACTCGCCGAGGTTTCCGGGCAGCGAATCAGGCTGAACACAAAGGCGATCGTGGGGGCGACGTCGAAGGGGCTGTCGGGGCAGATCGACGCCATGTTCGTGGCAGGCCCGCCGCCGGACGCGGCGGTGATCATGATCGGAGCGAACGACATCACCCGGCCCAACGGCATCGGGCCGTCGGCACGACGGGTGGGCAAGGCGGTCGGGCGGCTGCGGGCCAGCGGCGCGGTCGTCATCGTCGGCACCTGTCCCGATTTCGGCCTGATCACCGCGATCCCCCAGCCGCTGCGCTGGGTGGCGCGCAGCCGCGGATTGCGCCTCGCGCGGGCACAGGCGTCGGCGGTGCGCGCGGCAGGCGGTGTTCCCGTTCCGTTCTCCGACCTGCTGGCGCCGGAATTCCGTAAGGCTCCCGAGCAGCTGTTCAGCCACGACATGTTTCACCCATCGGCAGCCGGTTATGCCTTGGCCGCAAAGCAATTGCTGCCCGCGCTGTGTAATGCGTTGGGCGAGTTCATCGATGGGAACCAGCCCGAAGATGCGCTCGAGCCGAGGAACGCGGAGGGCAGCTCGCTGCTGGCCCGGGTCGGCAACATCAGCCGCCTGTGGCGCCGCTCGACTGGGGTCCCCGCACCCATCGTGGTGCCCGCGAGCTAGGTTCTGTCTAGCTTTCATAGTCAACGTTGCTCCGAGGAGTTGCCATGCCTGAAGCCGTCATCGTCGCCGCCACGCGGTCGCCAATCGGACGCGCAAACAAGGGTTCGCTGGTCACCATGCGTCCGGACGACCTGGCCGCGCAGATCGTGCGCGCCGCGTTGGACAAGGTTCCATCGCTGGACCCCAGGGACATCGACGACCTGATGATGGGTTGCGCCCAACCCGCCGGTGAGGCCGGTTACAACGTCGCCCGTGCGGTCGCCGTCGAACTCGGCTACGACTTCCTGCCCGGCACCACGGTCAACCGCTACTGCTCGTCGTCGCTGCAGACCACCCGGATGGCGTTCCATGCCATCAAGGCGGGCGAGGGCGACGTGTTCATCTCCGCCGGCGTCGAGACGGTTTCGCGCTTCGGTGTGGGCGCGGCCGATGGTGCTCCCAACAGCAAGAACGCCCTCTTCGAAGAGGCGCAGGCCCGCACCGCCAAGTCGGCCGAGGGCGCTACGGAGTGGCACGACCCGCGCGAGGACGGCAACATCCCTGACGTCTACATCGCGATGGGCCAGACCGCGGAGAACGTCGCAATTCACACCGGTATCAGCCGCGAGGACCAGGACCACTGGGGCGTGCGCAGCCAGAACCGCGCCGAGGACGCCATCAAGAGCGGCTTCTTCGAGCGCGAGATCACGCCGGTGAAGCTGCCCGACGGCACGACGGTCACCACCGACGACGGCCCACGTGCGGGCACCACCTACGAGAAGATCAGCCAACTCAAGCCTGTGTTCCGGCCCAACGGCACCATCACGGCGGGCAACGCGTGTCCGCTGAACGACGGTGCTGCCGCCGTCGTCATCATGAGCGACACCAAGGCGAAGGAGCTCGGTCTGACGCCGTTGGCGCGCATCGTGTCGACGGGCGTGTCCGGACTGTCGCCGGAGATCATGGGCCTGGGCCCGATCGAGGCGATCAAGAAGGCGCTGGCCAAGGCAGGCAAGCAGATCTCCGACATCGACCTGGTCGAGATCAACGAGGCGTTCGCCGTGCAGGTGCTGGGCTCGGCGCGCGAACTCGGCATCGACGAGGACCGGCTGAACGTGTCCGGTGGCGCGATCGCGCTGGGCCACCCGTTCGGCATGACGGGCGCCCGAATCACAGCCACGCTGCTGAACAACCTTGCGTCGCATGACAAGACATTCGGCATCGAGTCGATGTGCGTCGGCGGCGGCCAGGGTATGGCGATGGTCGTGGAGCGCCTCAGCTAGCTCCCCGCTCCCCGCCGAGACTGTCCCCGGCTTCGCGTCGGGCCCGACACAGATCGCGATTTCACGAAATTTCTCGATCTCTCTGCAGTCTCGAGCGCCACATGCGGTCGAGACGGCGCAGCACGTCGGCTGAACGGTTCTTCTTGACGACCCTCAGCCGCGTCCAACCCAGTTCGTCGAGGTCCTCCGATCGCTCGATGTCGTACGCGAATTGGACCGGGTCGGTGCGGTGCTGCTCGCCGTCGTACTCCAGAGCCAGCATCAGGTTTTCCCAGCCCATGTCGAGGTAGTACTGCCTTTGGCCGTCAGCACTTCGCACGGGTATCTGGGTCTGCGGTCGCGGGTAGCCGGCGCGAATCACCAAGAGTCGCAACCAGGTTTCCTTCGGCGATGCGGCGCCGGGATCGTATAAGTCCAAGGCGGCGTTCAGCTGACGCAATCCGCGGGCGCCGCGGTGTGCCCTCGCGACAGCATGCACCTCCTCGTTGGGCAGGCCAGTCGCGTTCCCGAGCGCGTCGAGTCGCGCGACCGCTACATCGAGGCTCCCCCGCCTCCCGATGTCGAACGCGGTGCGTGCCGGCGTAGTTACGCGAAGACCCCACATCGTGCTGAACTCGTCTGCGAGAAGCCTCATGTCGTAGGTGCGAATACCGCGAGGACGCCGGTTATTCGACCAGACCAATTCGATCGGATGCGTGTCGTCCACCCATTTGGCACCGTGCAATGCCGACGCGGTCAACCCGGCGATCACTCCCTCGCGATGGGACCACAGCCACCCGGCGAGCGCCCGCTGGTGCAGGCTCAGCACAGCGTCCTTCGGCACGTAGATGTCGGGGAACACAGCGCGAAAGCGCGCACGCAGCTCGTGCTTGCGGACTGTCCCGGCAGCCAGTGCTTCGCTGCCGATGAAGGGGCGATTGAGCGGAGTCATGAATCGACTCTCGCTCGGCGGCCCCATCGAGACTGCGGCCAGATCGCAATCTGTGGATGAATCGCGTTCTGTGAGCAGGGTCGCGGCAGGGTCGCGGCAGGGTCGCGGCACATGGACGCCACCGAGTCGGCACCGAGTCAGGCGCACGAAAAAGCCCGGCACATTTCGTGCCGGGCTTTTCGCGAAGGCTGCTAGTCGCTGTTGAAGTAACTCAGCAGCCAGCAGGATCTCGAGGTAGAGCCAGACCAGCGTGACGGTCAGGCCGAGGGCGATGCCCCATGCGGCCTTCTCCGGCGCGCCTGCGCGGATCGCCTGGTCGGCCTGGTCGAAATCGAACAGGAAGCAGAACGCCGCCAGGCCGATGCAGACGAGTCGAGAAGAGGACGCCATCGGGCCACCGCTCGCGCAGCGGGCCGAAGTCGCCGCCCACGTTGAAGATCGCCATCACGAGGTTGACCGAGCACCAGCGCCACGACGCCGAACACGGCGCCGACGAGGAAGCGGGTGAACTTCGGCGTCACCCGAATCGCGCCGGTCTTGTAGACGACGAGCATGCCGACGAACACGCCGAGGGTGCCGATAATCGGCCTGGCTGATCAGCGCGCCTGCGCTGATACCGGACACCATGAAGTTCGCGACCACGAACGAGAAGGCACCAAGGAACAGGCCCTCGAACACCGCGTAGGTCAAGACGATCGCCGGGTTGTCCTGCTTGCGCCCGAAGATCGCGATCAGCACCATCCCGGGCCCGCCGAGCATGCCGACCAAGTAGAGCGGCATGACCAGCGCCGAGGTTCTGCGCCGACTAAGAAGTACGACACTGACCGCGACGGCCGTCAGGACGGCCAGCGTGATGCCGGTCTTGGTGACCACGTCATCGATGGTCAGCGGCCGGGCGACGCCCGCCTGCCGCTGATCGGGGTACTGCGTCACATAAGGATCTGCCTGTACCGCCTGCGCACCGTAGCCGGCGGCTCCGGTACCAAACTGCGCATATCCACCCTGACCCTTGGGCAGGGAACGAAATACCGGGTTGCTGGACTCCCGCACGTCGGTTCCTCTCCTGTGCTTTGGTTCGACCTACTGGCCGAACAGACGCTCAACGACTGGCGATCCTGATCGGTTCCCGAAAGAGCTTCCCAGGATCTTCACAGGAAACCCTACCCGGCGAAGCCCCATGCAGGTTGACGATCTACATTGCATATCCGTGGGTGAAAACGAGGATATCCTAGTAAACGTGCGTCAGGGCGTCGGCCTGATCACCCTCAACCGGCCCAAGGCCATCAATTCGCTGACCCACCAGATGGTCAACGCGATGTCGCCGGTGCTGGCCGACTGGGACCGCAGCGAGGACATCCACGCCGTCGTGGTCGACGGTGCAGGCGATCGTGGACTGTGCGCAGGCGGCGACCTCGTGGCGCTCCATCACAGCGCCAAGGCCGACGGGTCCGAAGCCCGACAGTTCTGGTACGACGAGTACGTGCTGAATGCGCTGATCGGCCGCTTCAGCAAGCCCTATGTCGCGCTCATGGACGGCATCGTGATGGGTGGCGGCGTCGGGGTCGGTGTCCATGGCAGCGTGCGAGTGGTCACCGACACCACGAAGATGGCGATGCCCGAAGTGAGTATCGGTCTCATACCCGACGTGGGCGGCACTTTCATACTTTCGCGTGCGCCGGGGCTACTGGGTCTGCACGCCGCACTGACGGGCGCTCCGTTCGGCGCCGCCGACGCCATCGCCATGGGCTTCGCCGACCACTTCGTGCATCACGACAACCTCGGTGAGTTCAAGCAGGCCGTCATCGCCGACGGTATCGACGCCGCGCTGTCAGCACACGCCGTCGAGCCTCCGCCGAGTCCACTATTGGCGCAACGGGATTGGATCGACGAGTGCTTCGCGGGCGAGACCGTCGCCGACATCGTCGCGGCGCTGCGCGGCCACGACGCGGGGCCCGCCAACGACGCGGCAAACCTGATCGCCACCCGCTCCCCGATCTCCCTCTGCGTCGCGCTGGAGGCCATCCGGCGGGCCGCCAAGCTCGAGACGTTGGAAGACGTTCTGCGCCAAGAGTATCGGACGTCGTGCGCATGTTCGCGCAGTCGCGAATTCGTCGAAGGTACCCGCGCCATAGTCATCGACAAGGACCGCAACCCGAAATGGTCGCCCGCGTCGCTGGCGGCCGTCACCACCGCCGACATCGAGGCCTACTTCGAGCCTCCCGATCGCGAACTGGAGTTCATATGACGAACTACGAGTCCATCCTCGTCACGCGCGACGACCGCGTCGGCACGATCACGCTGAACCGGCCGAAGGCAATGAACGCCCTCAACACCCAGGTGATGAACGAGGTCACCACGGCCGCAGCCGAATTCGACGAGGATGCCGGCATCGGTGCCATCGTGGTCACCGGCAACGAGAAGGCGTTCGCAGCAGGCGCGGACATCAAGGAGATGGCCGACCTCTCGTTCGCCGACGTGTTCTCCTCGGACTTCTTCGCGGCGTGGGGCAAGTTCGCCGCAACCCGCACACCGACCATCGCCGCGGTCGCCGGCTACGCGCTCGGCGGCGGCTGCGAACTGGCCATGATGTGCGACCTGCTGATCGCCGCCGACACCGCGAAGTTCGGTCAGCCCGAGATCAAACTCGGTGTACTGCCCGGCATGGGCGGCTCGCAACGGTTGACCCGCGCCGTCGGCAAGGCCAAGGCCATGGACCTGATCCTCACCGGCCGCAACATGGACGCCGAGGAGGCCGAACGTGCCGGCCTGGTCTCCCGCGTCGTGGCCGCCGACACGCTTCTCGACGAGGCGAACGCGGTCGCCAAGACAATCGCCGGCATGTCCTTGTCAGCGTCGCGGATGGCCAAGGAGGCCGTCAACCGCGCCTTCGAATCCACGCTGGCCGAGGGACTCCTCTTCGAACGCAGGGTTTTCCACTCCGCGTTCGCCACGGACGACCAGACCGAAGGCATGAACGCGTTCACCGAGAAGCGCCCACCGGACTTCCGCCACCGTTAACCTGCGTGGGTGACCGACACCGGCGAAAAGACTGCGTCGACGGAAGGCGCACCGCCGCAGGATGAGTTGCCACCCAAGAGGCCGTGGTGGCTTCGCCGCTACACGTTCTTCGGAACGGCTCTCGGGTTGGTCTTCATGTGGCTCTCGTTGACGCCGTCGTTGCTTCCCCGCGGCCCACTGTTCCAGGGACTCGTCAGCGGGGCGGCGGGCGCAATCGGCTACGGACTCGGAGTGTTCGCGGTATGGCTGTCGCGGTACATGCGGTCGAAGGACACCAGTCCCGCGGCACCGCGGTGGGCTTGGCCCGCGCTCGCGGTGGTCGGAGTCATCGGCCAGATCCTGATGATCATCTACTTTCACGTCTGGCAGGACGAAGTGCGCGATCTCAATGGCGTACCGCGCCTCGGATTCTGGGACCACCCCCTGTGCGCCGTCCTCGCCATTGTCGTGTTGTTCATCTTCGTCGAGATCGGCCAGCTACTCGGCAGACTGGTGCGCTTCCTGATACGTCAGCTCAATCGCTTTGCACCGCCCCGTATTTCGGCCGTCATCGTCGTCGTCCTGCTGCTCACGCTGAGCATCGCTTTACTGAACGGCGTGGTGGTGCGTTTCGGCATGAGCGCGCTCAACAAGACGTTCGCGGCGGTCAACGACGAGACCGATCCTGAATTCGCGGCGCCGACGTCTCCGCTGCGCTCAGGCGGCCCGGACTCTTCGGTCAGCTGGGAATCGCTGGGCCACCAGGGCCGGGTATTCGTCGCCGCGGGGCCGACGGCCGAAGACCTCTCGAAGTTCAACGGCAGACCCGCCATCGAACCGATCCGCGCCTATGCCGGACTGCATTCGGCAGACGGCATCAAGGCGACCGCCGCGCTGGCGGCCCAGGAATTGCAGCAGAAGGGTGGCCTTGACCGTGCGGTGGTCGCGGTCGCCACCACGACCGGCACCGGCTGGATCAACGAAGCCGAAGCCTCGGCACTGGAATACATGTACAACGGCGACACCGCCATCGTGTCCATGCAGTACTCATTCCTGCCCAGTTGGCTGTCCTTCCTCGTCGACAAGGAGAACGCGCGACAGGCCGGACAGGCGCTGTTCGAGGCCGTGGACGCGTTGATCCGCGAGATGCCGGAGGCACAGCGGCCACGGTTGGTGGTGTTCGGTGAGAGCCTCGGGTCGTTCGGCGGTGAAGCCCCGTTCCTTGCGCTCAACAACCTCATCGCCCGCACGGATGGCGCATTGTTCTCCGGCCCGACCTTCAACAACACCATCTGGGCTCAACTCACCCGCGACCGCGACAAGGACTCGCCGGAGTGGCTGCCCATCTTCGACAAGGGCGAGAACGTCCGCTTCGCCGCCCGGTCGGACAACTTAGGCCGACCGCCCGACCAGTGGAGTCATCCCCGGGTGGTGTACCTGCAGCACGCGTCCGACCCGATCGCCTGGTGGAATCCGGATCTGCTTTTCGCCGAACCGGATTGGCTCAAAGAGCCGCGAGGTTACGACGTTTCCGGACGCATGCAGTGGATTCCGATCGTCACCTTCCTGCAGGTGTCCGCGGACATGGCCGTTGCCGTCGATGTGCCCGACGGGCACGGCCACGTGTACGTCAAGGACGTCGCCAACGCATGGGCCGAGATTCTCGAGCCGCCGGGCTGGACCCCGGCCAAGACGGAGAAGCTGCGTCCGCTGCTGAGCAACGACGAAAACGCGTAGACCAGATCCGGCGGCCAGGTGGGGGCACCGCCCACCCGAAGGGGCGACCGGGGAATCAGCAGACGCCTTCGGCCTTCAGCGCGTGATACCCGCCGATGACGTCGGTGGCCCGGTGCAGCCCCAGGTCGCGCAGGGACGCCGCGGCCAGGCTGGAGGTGTAGCCCTCCGAGCACAGCACCACCCACTCGACGTCGTCCCCGACGGCCTGTGGCAGTCGGGCGTCGCTGGTCGGATCGCAGCGCCACTCGAGCACATTGCGTTCGATCACCAGCGCCGCCGGCACCTCGCCTTCACGGTCACGCTGGGCCTGCGGGCGGATGTCGACGAGCACCGCACCCCGGGCCAACGCCGCGGGCACTTCGCCGGCAGCCAATCTGCTCAGGCGGGTGCGGGCATCGTCGAGCACACGGTCGATGCGGCTGGTTGTCGACACTGAAGTCATCCCTCCGGCTCATCGGTGAGTTCGGTGCGCCTGCGGCGCAGCGTGTTCTGATGCGTCACCTCGTAATACGACATCGCGGTCAACGGTGGTGAGTATGCGTGCACGCTCAGTGTCGGCGCTATGGGTGCCGACGTGTCCCGATCGGGCGCCCACACCACATCGTGCACCCAACCCAGGGGGAAGGCCGCCTGATCGCCCGCCGTGAGACGTCGGCGCCGTAGCCATTCCCCGTCCCACCGCGTTTCCCGCAGCGCGCCGGACACCACCGTCAGGGCGCCCAACGAGCCACCGTGGTCGTGAAGCTCGGTCGAGCGATCCGGCACCCAGCTGATCAGCCAGACGTCGAGTTCGTCGTCGCCGTGCAACTGGGTGAACCAGCGGTCGGTCGTCGGCGGGCCCCCGTCGGGCACGAGGCCGTCGTAGCGCCCCGACAGCACGTCGTCGGCGTAGCGGTCGGTGGTGTAAAGCAAATCGGGCACGCGCAGCCGGGTAGGCGCGGAGACAGCAGAAACCATGCGAACTCCAAGAATGACGGACGGATCGGGGACGGGCGCGTTAGGCGCAACAGTCCCCGGAGCAGACGCGCAGGGATCCGATCGTCACGGCCGCAAGTTTGGCACGGGAAACCGGCTACGCGGGACGGCCGAACGTAGGGCACCACTGGGGCGTTGGAAAGCGCCTGTTCAGGCGCAGATCCGAGGGGATCCGCCAAGATTCACGGTGATTAGAAGTAGCTCGACCTAGCGACCGGGACCGCATCTGCCTCTAAAGCATTCCGCTCCCCCGGTCCTGATCCGCACAGGCGGAAGCGATCACCGCCAAGCCGTTGCATAGATTGGCGGGCATGCTCAGGCACCTTCGTCGCGCCATCGCTGCGTCGGCATTCGTGATCGTCGGCATGGCCGTGGGCACCGGGTGCTCGTCCGGCACCGACAGTCAGCCGGCCACGTCCTCGACTCAGCCCGCGACAACCACGGCGACTTCGGAAACTCCCACTGCGGCCCCTGGTGATGTCGCCGTGTCCCCCGACGGAGTCACGACCGCCATCGGGGCTCCGGCAGACTCCACCGAAGACGAGTACTTCAAGGCATGTCAGGCCGCGCGCGAATGGATGCAACAGCAGGGCGGTGACGCGAAGGCACAGCTCGAGCCATACCTGAAGAGCGTGCAGAGCACTGATTCGTCCGGTCCGGGCACCTTCGGCACGCCCTGGTCCCACCTCCCGCTGCAGCGTCAGGCCGCGGTGATCGTGGCGGCCCAGGCGGCCTCCGACGCTCTCTGCGGCTGAACAGCGCAGAATGGCCCCATGGCCGGAAAGCGAGTCGCTCTCGCCCTCGGCAGCGGAGGGGCGCGCGGCTACGCGCATATCGGGGTGATCGGCGAACTGCGCGAGCGCGGCTACGACGTCGTAGGTATCGCGGGATCGTCCATGGGCGCCCTCGTCGGTGGCCTGTATGCGGCCGGGAAGCTCGACGAGTTCGCCGGCTGGGCTCGGTCACTGACGCAGCGCGCGGTGCTGCGACTGCTCGACCCGAAGATCACTGCGGCGGGAGTACTGCGCGCGGAGAAGATCCTGGACGCGGTCCGCGACATTCTCGGCGAGGTCACGATCGAGGATCTGCCGATCCCGTATACCGCCGTGACCACGGACCTGCTCACCGGCAAGTCGGTGTGGCTGCAGCGCGGTCCCGTCGACGCGGCGATCCGGGCGTCGATCGCGATCCCGGGGGTGATTCTGCCCCACGTGCTCGACGGTCGCCTGCTCGCCGACGGTGGCATCCTCGACCCGCTGCCGATGGCACCGATCGCCGCGGTCAACGCCGACCTGACGATCGCCGTGAGCCTCAGCGGCAGCGAGTCCGGTGGCCGTGACGGACCGGTCGATGCCGGCGCGGGTGCCAGAGCGGAATGGTTGACCAGGATGTGGCGCAGTACCACCGCGCTGTTCGACGCCACCGCCGCGAAATCCGGTGACAGCGAAGACGAACTCGTCGACGCCGCCCGGGAAGCATCGGTGCCCAAGCTGGGCAGCTTCGAGGTGATGAACCGCACCATCGACATCGCCCAGGCAGCGCTGGCCCGTCACACCCTCGCCGCATATCCGCCGGACGTGTTGATCGAGGTGCCGCGGACCGCGTGCCGCAGCCTGGAATTCCACCGCGCCGCCGAGGTCATCGACATCGGCCACACCTTGGCCCGCAACGCGCTCGACGACTATGAGGCCGACCTCGCGACTGGTGTCGTCGACGACTGACTCAGCGCGCGAGAAAAACCGCGACGTCGGCGGCGACGCGCCTGCCCTGTTCACGCCCCGCCAACGCGGACGGCACCCGGCAGGCGGGGTCGAGGGGGTTGGCGCCGAAGGCCGTCAACGATTCGTCGTCGGCGAACACTCCATATGCCGCGCCGCTGAACGTATCGACTTCTTCGACCGCTCCAGTGCCGAACGGTGACGGCGATGACCGACCCTGAGGCAACAGCGCGACGACGACGTCGCAGTCGGCGGCCAACTCCAGGTTGACGGTGCTGCCCACACCGCCGTCCATGTATCGACTGCCACCGATTGTCACCGGCGGCCAGACGCCCGGCACGGCGCAACTGGCGGCTACGGCGTCGACGAGGTTGACGCCGGAATCTCGATCGAACGTCACCAGTTCACCTGTGGCGGTGTCGATTGCGCTGATGCGCAGCTCCCGGTCCGGCCAGTCATGGGATGGCAGGCGGTGGGCGATCACGTCGCGCCGGACGGGCTGGGTGACGGTTTCCGTCGACAGCGCGACCGCACCGATCTTCTGCAGCTTCTCGGCCTTCGAGCCGGGTTGCATCATGGCGTTGAGGAAGAGTTCGGTGATCGCTTCGACGCCGACGTTGGGGTTCAGCTCGGTGGTCGACGGCACGATCTGCCGTTCGAAGAGAGCATCCAGACCGAGCCCGCTGACGAGTTGGGCGGCCACGGTCGACCCCGCCGACGTGCCGACGATGACATCGGCGTTGAGCAGCGCCTCGGCCGTGGCGGGTGATTCGTCGGCGATGCCGCGCATGATGCCGGTTTCCCATGCGATTCCCGCCAGCCCGCCGCCGGCGAGGACCAGCGCTCGTTTGCCCACGGGAAGTGAGTCTGCCAGTCGATCGCGGCGGCTAAGGTCTGGCCATGGTCCGGGGAGTCCTCGCCGCAGCCGTCGCAGCACTTTTTCTTGCCGTCCCGGTTGCCAACGCCGAACCCCCGGCCCCGGCCGTGCCCATCGTCCCGCCGCCGGTCGAACCGGCCAACCTCGGCGACCTCAAGAGCGACGCCGTCGCGTACTACGACAGCGGTGCCTATCTGGCGAACCTGCAGCAGGCAGCGGCCCCCGCGGTCGCGTGGATCAACGAACAGGCACCTCGCGTCGCACGTCCGGCGGTGGTCTTCGACATCGACGAGACCGCACTGTCGAACTGGGAGGCCATCAAGGCCAACGACTTCGGCCGCTTCGTGGGTGGCCCCTGCAATGAACTTCCGCAGGGGCCGTGCGGGTTTCAGGCGTGGGACCAGCGCGGGGGATCGACGCTGATCCCGCCGACGATGGACATCTTCACCACCGCGAAGGAGCGCGGCGCGACGATCTTCTTCATCACCGGCCGCCCCGAGCCTCAACGCGCCGCGACCGAACGCAATCTGCAGGCCGTCGGCTACAGCGGCTACGAGCAGCTGATCATGGAACCGCCTGGTGCACATTATGTTTCCGCTGCCGACTTCAAGGCCCCGCAGCGGGCACAGATTGAAGCGCGGGGCTACACGATCATCGCCAACATCGGCGACCAGCCCTCCGATCTGGCAGGCGGCTTCTCGCAACAGACCTACCTGCTGCCGAATCCCTTCTACCGCATCCCATAGGAGCGACATGGTCGACACGATGAGGGCCGAGCGTTTCTACGCGGCGGGTCGGCCATGTACGGTCCGGCCATGACCGGCGATCTGAGAGGCCGGGTCGCCCTGCTGACCGGCGCGTCCGGCGGCATCGGCAAGGCCATCGCGCGCCGACTCGTCGATGAGGGCGCCGACATGTGCCTCACCTACGGCCGCAATGCCCACGACGCCGAGGAAGTCGCCGCATACGCGCGGGACCATGGCCGGCGGGTCACCGTCGTCGCAGCCGACCTGTCCGACCCGCAGGCACCGGGTGCGCTCGTGGCGCACGCCGTCGACGAACTCGGCCACGTGGACGTGCTCGTCGCCAATGCGGGCACCGCCGACATAAAGGGTTGGCAGAACATCGATCTCGCGTCGTGGAACGCTACGCTCGCGGTCAACCTGACCGCCCCGTGGCTGTTGGCGCAGCAGGTGTTGCCCGCGATGATCGAGCGCAAGTACGGACGCATCCTGTTCATCTCGTCGGTCGCCGCACTCACCGGCGGCGTGGTCGGCGCCCACTACGCGGCGAGCAAGGCGGGCCTACACGGCCTCATGCATCACCTCGCGCCGCGCGTCGCCGCCGACGGCGTGACGGTCAACAGTCTGGCGCCGGCACTGGTGGGAGAGACGAAGATGTTTCCCGCGGACCTGGAGACCGGCACTCCCCCGATCCCCATCCCTGTCGGCCGCATCGGCCGACCCGACGAGATGGCCGACATGGCAATGGCCATGCTGCGCAACGGCTATCTGACCAACAAGGTCATCACCCTCGACGGCGGCATCCTGCCCCGCGACTAGCCCAACCGCGGCGCGGCCTTGCCGCTGATGAGCGGCAGGTCCAGATAGGTTGCGATCCCCGGCGCTGCGGCGCATACCGCTGGGACCGAGTTCACGCAGTGTGCCGCCGTGCCGACAATGCCGTATTCAGGCCCCTCGCCGCCCACCGCAGACTGAAACCCCTTCACCGTGATCGAGATGTCAGGATTGCCGCGGACTTCCATCTCGTAGCGTTGCCCTTCAGGGCCGAATGTCCATGCGGGATCGAGCTTTTCCTCACCCATCAGCCAGTTCACCGTCACACGCACGACTACCTCGTCGCCAACCAACGCTTCCCAGTGGAACTTGCGACCGGCGACCTGGCCCGGCTCGATGACACCGATCGGTGAATCGATGGCGGCCGTCGCCACCGCGATCTCCTGTGACGACCGGACTTTCGGGTCGGTGTTGAAGCCCATCTGGTCGACGCACATCTTCACAGCCTGGATGAAGCCGCCGTCGAGCAGCTTCTGCATCGGTCCGCTGAGCGCCTTGTCTGGAACCTCGCCGAAGCCCATCACATGACGTACGACGTCGGGCGCCTCGTAGGTGCGCAGGTCGGAGAACTCCTCGGCGCGAACGAATGTCACCCCGGTGGAGAAAGCCGAGAACAGCAGCGGAAACTTCTCGCTGATGCCGCCGGGCGCCATGCCGGTGCCGTGCAGCGTCGCGTTGCCCTCCAGCGCCGCCTCGCGAAGCGCGGCCGACTGCCGGTCACTGGGATACACCCAGCCGACGGGCGTCACCACGTTCTTGCCGGACCGCAGCAATGCCTCCACCTCGGCGGGGTTGGGAAGCAACGGGGAGTAGATAACCGCGTCGGCGTCCAGCGCCAGAATCTCGTCGATGCTGTTGGTCGCTGTGACGCCCAGCGGTTCGGTGCCGACGAGTTCCCCTACGTCGCGCCCCGCCTTGTCCGGGGAGTGCACCCAGCAGCCGACAAGCTCGAGGTCGGGGTGTTCGAGCACGCCCTTGATGGCGGCGACACCGACGCCGCCCGTCGCCCACTGCACGACCCGCAGGCCCATAGCGCCTCCTCGGAAACTAGAACACGTTCTACTCCGGTCTACACCACTTCTCGGCCCGCGCGCGTAACAATTGGCCCGATGAGTTCGATCAAGATCGGGTTCGGTGTGCTGGGACCGCTGGAGATGACGGTCGACGGCGCGCCGACGACGCTGGGCCCGCCGAAGCTGCGGGCCGTGTTGGCGATGCTGGTGATGAACCGCAACCGGCCGGTGTCCACCGACTCGCTGATCACCGCGGCGTGGGAGGAAGGACCGCCTGCAGATCCACGGGCCAGTCTGCACTCCTACATCTCGAATCTGCGAAAGTTGCTCAGCGGCGCGGGCGCCGATCCGAAGTCGGTGTTGGTCAACGCGCCGCCAGGGTACCGACTCAACGCCGCCGACACCGGCTGCGACATCGGCCGATTCGTAGTCGAGAAGGCCGCGGGCGTGCGCGCCGCCGCGGCCGGACGCTTCGAGGAAGCCAGCAGGCACCTGACCGACGCGCTGGCCGAGTGGCGCGGCCCCGTCCTCGATGACCTGCGTACCTTCCAGTTCGTCGACGTGTTCGCCACCGCGCTCACCGAGGACAAGGTGGTCGCGCACACCGCCCGGGCGGAGGCCGAAATCGCTTGTGGGCGTGCCTATGCCGTCATCGGTGAGCTCGAAAGCCTCACGACCGAGTATCCGTATCGCGAACCGCTGTGGGCACAGCTGATCACCGCCTATTACGCCTCCGAGCGTCAGTCCGAGGCGCTCGACGCCTACCAGCGGCTCAAGTCCACCCTCGCCGACGACCTGGGCATCGACCCCGGGCCGACGGTGCGCGCGCTGCACGAGAAGATCCTTCGGCAGGAGTCGTTGGACGTGAAGAAGGCCGCGAGGACGACTGCGGTGCACCACGTCAACGACATCGACATGCGGACGTCGGTCAGTGCGACGGCGGCGCTGGCGACGCTGCGTTCGTCGTCCGGACGCGCGTATTCGTTGACGGCGACAGCGACCAGGATCGGGCGGCTTTCCGACAACGACATCGTGCTCGACGACAGCAATGTCAGCCGCCATCACGCGGTGATCATCGACACCGGCACCAGCTTCGTGATCACCGATCTGCGCTCGGCCAACGGTGTCGTAGTGCGGGGAGAGCGAATTCGGCACACCGCGACCTTGGGTGACGGCGACCCCGTCCGCATCTGTGATCACGAGTTCACGTTCGAGATCGAGCCGCGCAGGGCGTAGCGCGGCATTAGGGTGTATTTGCCGGCAAACGCACTTTGAGGAGAACCACGATGAGCGACCCCGGACAGGAGTCACGAGTTGGTTCCCAGATCGGCCCGTACCGGCTGCGGCGGCTGCTGGGCAAGGGCGGCATGGGCGAGGTGTACGAGGCCGAGGACACGGTCAAGGACCGCATCGTCGCGCTGAAACTACTGCCGGAGTCGGCGTCGAGCGATCCGGTGTTCCGCAAGCGACTCCAGCGCGAGGCCCATGCCGCGGGCCGGCTGCAGGAGCCCCACGTCGTGCCGATCCATGACTACGGCGAGATCGACGGGTTTCTCTTCGTCGACATGCGCATGATCGAGGGCAACGACCTGCGCAAGGTGTTGAAGGGCTATGGACCCATGACACCCGCGCGGTCGGTGGCGATCGTGAAACAGATCGCGTCGGCGCTCGATGCCGCCCACGAAGCCGGGATCACTCACCGCGACGTCAAGCCGGAAAACATCATCCTCAACCGTGAGGACTTCGCCTACCTGGTCGACTTCGGCATCGCCAACGCCGTCACCGACGAGAAGCTGACCCAGCTGGGCACCGCGGTCGGGACCTACGCGTACATGGCGCCGGAACGGTTCACCAACGACGACGTCACCTACCGTGCCGACGTGTACGCGCTCGCGTGCGTGCTGCACGAATGTCTGACCGGGTCGCAGCCGTTTTCCGGCGACAGCGTGGGCACGATCATCACCGCGCACCTGATGAACCCGGTTCCGCGCCCGAGCGTGCAACGACCGGGAATCCCCGCGAAGTTCGACCCGGTGATCGCCCGCGGCATGGCGAAGAAGCCTGACGACCGCTACGCCAGCGCGGGTGACTTGGCGACGGCCGCAACCGATGCGCTGACCCATCGGGAACAGGATCAGGCCGCCACGATTCTCCAGCGCAGCGAGGCGGCGACCAGGCCCGCCATGATGCCACCCCCGCCACCGCCTTCCCAGCCGCGGCTGCAAACGCCCCCGCCGACGCCACCGCCCTACCCGGTCTCACACACCGCGCCCCCACCGCCGTCCGGGCCGCGGCCGGTCGCATTCCACACGCCTCCGCCGCCGTCGAGTGGGCCGCCGAGCGGGCCGATGTGGTCGACGTCGCCCCAGCCTCCCGGTCCACCTCAGAAGCCGCCGTCGGGGGGGACGAAGGTCCCGTGGATTCCGCTGGCGGCCGCGGCCGCGGTGTTCGTGTTGGTCGTGGGCACGCTGGGCATCTGGTTGATGGTCAAGCAGGACGACGACAGGTCGGCGCCCACGAGCACGCAGGTCGCCCCAGGGCCGACCAGCACCACGACCGAGACCACCACCGAACGGGCGGACCCCCCAAAGCCATCGCCTGAGAACCCGGACTCGTTCGACTCGAAGCTCATCGCCGTGCTGCCGCGCGGTTACGATGCCGGAGTTTGCCAGCCGGTGCACCCTCCGGCGACGGGCGCACTGGCGACTGTCGACTGCGGTGCTGCGTCACCGCAAGGCGGACCGCCGAACGCCCGGTACTCCCTGTTCGCCGACCAGGCGGCCCTCGACAAGGCCTTCGATGACTCTGTCGCGGCGGACTCCGAACTCGTGCAATGCCCGGACAGCAGAGTCGATTCGCCGACGACGTGGCATTTCACCGAGACCCCGGACAAGGTCGAGGGCCGCATCGCCTGCGGCGTCTACAACGGCAACCAGGACGTGGCGTGGACCGTCAACAAGGACATGTTGCTCGGCGACGCCCAGGGCCCCAACCTCGTGGACCTGCACAATTGGTGGCTGAAGTTCGCTTGAGCCGCTGGCTGCACCGCCAGCCGTCCGCGCCGCCAGGAATGTTTCATATATCCGTCAAGGGCGCTGTCCGGCTCTGATGTCACTCCCCCGCACCACCGTCCCAGAGCCGACAGCCGTGACCGCTCCCCACGATACGATTTCGGCGCTAGCGCATCACCATGATGGCCATCACGGGCGGGCGCCCACTCGCTGTATGTTGCATTGAATACCGCAGCGCAGCGAAGGGACCAGGCATGCCAACCGCCAAATTGAACAAGGTGTTCGTCGTCGGTGTCGGGATGACGAAATTCGAGAAGCCGGGTCGCCGCGAGGGCTGGGACTATCCGGACATGGCGCGTGAGTCGGGCACCAAGGCGCTCGAGGACGCGGGAGTCGACTTCTCCGAAGTGCAGCAGGGGTTCGTCGGGTACTGCTCGGGCGACTCGACGTCCGGTAACCGGGCCCTCTACGAACTGGGCATGACGGGCATCCCGATCGTCAACGTGAACAACAACTGCTCCACGGGTTCCACGGCGTTGTTCCTTGCCGCGCAGACGATCCGCGGCGGACTGGCCGACTGCACCATCGCGCTCGGCTTCGAGAAGATGCAGCCCGGTGCGCTGCAGGGCGGCGCCGAGGATCGCGAGTCGCCGCTGGGACGTCACGTCAAGGCGCTTTCCGAGATCGACGAGTTCGGATTACCGGTGGCGCCATGGATGTTCGCCGCAGCGGGCCGTGAGCACATGCGCCAATACGGCAGCACCGCCGAGCATTTCGCAAAGATCGGCTACAAGAATCACAAGCACTCGGTCAACAATCCGTACGCCCAGTTCCAGGAGGAGTACACCCTCGACGACATCCTTGCGGCGAAGATGATCTCCGACCCGGTGACCAAGCTGCAGTGTTCGCCGACCTCCGACGGGTCGGGTGCGGCGATTCTGGCCAGCGAGGCGTTCGTCGACAAGCACGGACTGGCGGGGCAGGCCGTCGAGATCGTCGGCCAGGCGATGACCACTGATTTCGATTCCACCTTCGACGGCACCGCCAAGAACGTCATCGGCTATGACATGAATGTCCAAGCGTCGCAGCAGGTTTACGATCAGTCCGGGCTCGGGCCGTCAGATTTCCAGGTGATCGAATTACACGACTGCTTCTCGGCCAACGAGTTGCTGCTCTACGAGGCGCTCGGCCTGTGCGCCGAGGGCGAGGCACCGAAGCTGATCGACAACAACGACACCACCTACGGCGGGCGTTGGGTGGTCAACCCGTCGGGCGGGCTGATCTCCAAGGGTCATCCGTTGGGCGCGACGGGCCTTGCGCAGTGCGCCGAGCTGACCTGGCAACTGCGCGGCACCGCCGACAAGCGCCAGGTGGACGGTGTCACCGCCGCGCTGCAGCACAACATCGGACTGGGCGGCGCGGCGGTTGTGACGGCTTACCAGCGCGCCGAGCGTTGATGAGGGATCATTAGCCGGTGCGGACAACATGGATCGTTGCCGTCGGCGCACTCGGCGTGTGCGCGCTTGCGGCGTCGGCCGGCCTCGCGTCGGCCGATGATGGCGAATCGGCGCAGGAAACGATTCGGAAACTGCAGGACGACGGCTACAACGTCACGATCGACAAGATCGGCACCGCTCCCCTGTCGGAGTGCGTGGTCACGAGTGTCCGCAATCCGCAGCAGTTCACCCAGTTGAAGCCGCTCCTCGGAGGCGACACCGATGGCGTGCTGTTCCCGCAGATCATCAGCCAGCCGATCTCGGTGTCGCTGGACTGCTCGGGCTGAGCCGCTAGCGGTTGTCACGCCGCGGCGGGATGCCGACCCGATTCTCGCCACGCGACAAACGGCAACAGAACATGAGATGCCCGGCCGGATTTCTCCGGCCGGGCATCTTGTGAGGGGTGTCAGCGCCGCGAGCAGTCGGCGGTGACGGTGATGTTGCGCTCTGCGACCACCTGGATCAGGTCGTCTCCCCGGCGAACGAATTCCTTTCGCTCACGGACGTTTCCGATGTCGGTCACGACGCACTGGTTCAGCGGTGCGCTGCCGATCCGGTTGACCTTCACATCGAATCCTTGCGCCTCGAGTGTCGCGATCGTCAGCTGAGCCGAATCGGCCGCCGGGGCGGCGATCGCTGCTGGGGCGGCGATCGCTCCACACGCTGCCGCGGCAATTCCGGCCAGTATCAATAGCATTGCACGCATGACCACGCCTCCCTTCATTTCGGTGTAGGCCCCTGTGGCCTTCACGCGGTTCAACGGGACAGCCGCGAATAGCGTTCAACGCAATGTCGAAAAAGTTTCTTCAGACAGCGAAACTGCGGTGAGATCGCGTTTTCGAAAGAATCGACGATCTCACCGCAGTCTCGGTGCGCGTACGAACTAGGCGGGCGCGGAGACTCGCTCGTCACGGGAGGGGTGGTCGTCGTCGACCATCGTCAACTCGTCGAACGGATCGTCGCCCCGCAGCACGGAGTTCACCCGCTCGCGGTCGATGGTCTTCGTCCAAGAGCCGACCAGGACCGTCGCGACGGCGTTGCCGGAGAAGTTGGTCACCGCGCGGGCCTCGGACATGAACCGGTCGATGCCGACGATCAGGCCAACACCGTCGAGTAGGTCGGGGCGATGGCTCTGCAGGCCGCCGGCCAGGGTTGCCAGGCCTGCGCCGGTGACACCTGCCGCACCCTTGGAGGCCACCATCATGAAGACCAGCAGACCAATCTGCTCGCCGACCGACAGCGGGCTGCCCAGGGCGTCAGCGATGAACAGCGACGCCATGGTCAGGTAGATCGCGGTGCCGTCCAGATTGAACGAGTAGCCGGTCGGCACCACGACGCCGACGGTGGTGCGCTCCACGCCGAGGTGCTCCATCTTGGCGATCAGCCGCGGCAGCGCCGACTCCGACGACGACGTCGAGAAGATCAGCAGGTATTCGCGAGCGAGGTAACGCACCAGCTTGAAGATCGAGACGCCCGAGGCGACGCGCAGTAGCGTGCCCAATACGCCGAACACGAAGAGCAGGCACGTCACGTAGAAGCCGAGCATCAACGTGAGCAGCTGGGTCACCGCGGTCCAGCCGGTCTGGCCGACGACGTTGGCGATCGCGCCGAAGGCGCCGATCGGGGCCAGCCACAGGATCATCACGAGGACCTTGAACACCAGTTTCTGCAGGTGCTCGATGCCGCGCAGGACCGGTTCGCCTGCGCTGCCCATGGCTTGCAGCGCGAAGCCGACGAGCAGCGCGACGAACAGTGCCTGCAGCACGCTGCCGGTCGTCAACGACGAGAACAGCGTGTCCGGGATGATTCCCTGCACGAAGTCCATCAGGCCGCCGGACTCATGCGCGGTTTCGGCGAGCTCGGCACCCTTACCCGCGGCGGTGTCGGTCAGATGCATGCCGCCACCCGGGTGGATGAGGTTGCCGACGACGAGCCCGATCGCCAGTGCGAACGTTGACATCACCAGGAAGTAGACGAATGCCAGCCCGCCGACCTTGCCGACGGTCGCGGCTTTGCGCACCGAGCCGATGCCCAACACGATCGTGCAGAAGATGACGGGCGCGATCATCATCTTGATCAGCGCGACGAACATGGTGCCCAGCACGCCGACGCTCTTGCCCACCTCGGGGGCGAGCAGGCCGACCGCGACACCGATGAACACCGCGGCGATGACGGCGATGTAGAGCCAATGAGTGCGGTCGCGCTTGCGCGGCGGATCCGGCGGCTCGGATACCGGTGGCTGACGGTCAACAACGGTCATGGCTTCCTCCAGGTCGAATGTGATCTGCAAGTAGAGTGAGCCCACACGTGAGCCAGGTCACGCTTTAGTTCATTTAGTTCGGGCGCGCGCATCTAAACTGCGCTATGCGCTGGACGCGGATGGCCGGGTAAGGCGGTGCTGGGGCCGTGGTGGTGTCGCGTGCGGGGACATCAGATGGAGACCACCAAACGCCGCACCGTAGACCGAATCAAGAAGACGGCTACGTGCCTCACGTGCGGACGACAGTGGGATACCAGTCCAGGTCACGAGAACTCGGGATGATGACGACGAACTGGGCCGACGACTCGATCGCGATCGCCGACGCGGTGGGATTCGACGAGTTCGGACTGACCGGCTGGTCGGAGGGCGGCGCATGGGCACTGACCGCGGTCGCCCGCATCGACCCGGCCCGACTGCGCCACGTCAGCAGCGTCGCGCCCGGAAGTTACGGCGCGTTCGGCGACAACTCCGCCGCGGAATACCTGTCTGAACTCCTCTACCGGGCTTGGCCTTTCGATGTGTCGATAATCGAGCGGCCGGTCCACATGTGGCAGGGAACCGACGACCGACTCGTTCCCGAACCCATCAACAATATGGTGGCCGACCGAATGCCCGGATCGGTGTGGCCTTCGGTCGCAGGCGCCGGACACTTCGCCGCCGTCGGTGCAGGAGACGACATCTTCGCCGGCGCCGCAGAGGAACTGGGCGCACCTTGAGCCGAATGTGGCCCCGATCGCTGGCCGGCCAGGCGATCGCCCTGCAGATCGTGGTGATCGCGGTGGTCGTGCTGGCCGGCAGCGCGCTGGCGCTGTTCGATGCCCGCCGCGACGGCGACGAGGCCGCACGCGAGCAGGTCGTCGGGATCGCGACCGCGCTGGCCGACTCGCCGTCGACGGCCCAGGCGATCGAATCCGGAACGGCCACGGCGATTCTGCAACCGGTCACCGAGGCCGTCAGGACGAACACCGACATCGCGTTCATCACGATCATGGCGCCGGATCGGACCCGGTACACCCACACCGACCCCGAACAGATCGGCGGAAAGTACATCGGCACCATCGACCCCGCACTGCGGGGCGAGACGTTCAGCGAGGTGTACACCGGCACGCTGGGTCCGTCGATCCGCGCCGTGGCGCCCGTGCGCGACGGGTCCGGCCGGATCGTCGGCCTGGTGTCGGCGGGAATCCTGCAGACCAGCCTCGCCGACCGGTGGCGCTCGCAGTGGCCGACCATCGCCGCGATCAGCGTTGCGGCGCTGGCACTTTCGCTGGCCGGCGTGTGGGTAATCCGGCGTCGGCTGTTGCGCCAGACGCACGGGCTGCGCCCCGACGAGCTGCGGGTGATGTACGAGCACCACGACGCGATCCTGCACTCGGTCTCGGAGGGTCTGATCGTGCTGGACCGCAACGGCGTGGCACTGGTCAACGACGAGGCGCGTCGACTGCTCGCGCTGCCACCCGGGCCGGTCGACCGAGCCGACCTGCCGGAGTTCCTGCGCACCTACGCGCCCGGTGCACGCGACGAGGTGCACGTCACCGCCGACCGTGTCCTCGTGGTGAACCGTTCCCACGTCGCCGATGCGCGCACCTCAGAGGTCGTCACGATCCGCGACCGCACCGAATTGCAGGGCGCACTCGGCGAACTCGGCTCGCTGAAGGTGCTCACCGACACCCTGCGGTCGCAGGCGCACGAGGCGGCCAACAAGCTGCACACCATCGTCACGATGGTCGAGATGGGCCGACCCGACGACGCGGTGCAGTTCGCCACCGAAGAACTCGCGCTGTCCCAACAGCTCGTCGACAGGCTGTCCAGCGCCGTCGGCGAGCCCGCGCTGGTCGCACTGCTGCTGGGCAAGACCGCCCAGGCCGACGAACGCGGCATCGAGCTGACCATCACAGAGGACACCCGCCTGCCGTCGAACTCCGACGAGGTGCCGCTCACCGGCCAGGAGATGGTCACCGTAGTCGGCAACCTCATCGACAACGCCATGGATGCGTGCGACCGCGAGGATCCGTGGGTCGAAGTCACCGTGCAGATGCTGGACGACACGCTCACGCTGCGCGTCGCCGACAGCGGACCGGGGATGGACCCAGACACCTTCGCGAAGGCCATGCAACGCGGATACTCGACCAAGGGCGAGTCCGATCACCACGGCCTCGGGTTGGCGTTGGTCAGCCAGGTCGTCAAGCGCCACAACGGCATTCTCACCACCGACATCACGTACGGGTCCGTCGTGACCGTGACCGTCCTGGCGGGCTCATGATCAGTGTGCTGATCGTCGAGGACGAACCGTTGATCGCCGAGGCACACCGGACGTACCTCGGCCGACTGGAGGGCTTCTCGGTGGCCGGTGTCGCCCACACCGCCCGCGATGCCATGCGTATCGCCGCGGAAGCCGCCACCACCGAGACACCGATCGACCTGGTGCTGTTGGACATCGGGCTGCCCGACGCGAGCGGCATCGCGCTGGCTTCGGGACTGTCGGGTCTGCGACCGGCACCGGACATCATCGCGATCACGTCCGAACGCGACCTGGAGATGGTGCGGGCGGCGGTCGGTCACGGAGCGCTGGCGTATCTGTTGAAGCCGTTCACGTTCGCGGCGTTCCGCGATCGGCTTGATCGCTACCGCCGCTATCGCGAAGCCCTGCCCGCCGGCACCGATGCCGCCAGCCAGGCCGAGGTCGACCGCGCGCTGGCCGAACTGCGGGTGAGCGACCGGGCCGCGGCGCCGAAGGGTGCGGCGCCGGCCACCAACGACGAAATAGCACGCGCAGTAAGGGATTCCGTTGACGGCATCACGGCCGACGAAGTGGCCAAGCAGGTGGGCGTGTCACGGGTGACCGCATGGCGATACCTCGAGCGGCTCGCCGACGAGGCCACGGTCACCCGTCACACGGACTACGGTAAGGCGGGCCGTCCCAAGACCCGTTACCAGTGGCGCTAGCCCCGCGTGCCGGGTCCACGCGCGAGCAGAGCAAAAGCGCCTGTCGACGCGGCGTGTCGGGTGATTCTGCGTCTGCTCGCGCAGAACAACCGGCGCGCCGGAGGTCAGGCGGTGACGGGCTCCAGCTCGGCAACCTCGGGCACGTAGATCGGATCGGTCGCCACGAACTGCGAGTACAGCAACGGCATGGCCGATGCGACCGACAGTGCGGTCACCGCGCCCGAGTAGTCGGCCACATAGAGTCGGCCCGCGTCGGAATCGACTGCGACACATGACGGCCGCGCGTCGATCGTCACTCTGTTGACGATCTTGAGGGTCAGTGTGCACAACACCGTGACGTTGTCGTAGTCCACGATGTACGCACGCGTCCTGTCTGCGCTCATCGTCATCTGGGTCGGGGTGCCGACCCCGAGTTCGGCGGTGTCGGTGATGCGCCCGGTGGATAGGTCGACCACCTCGACCGCGCCACCGCGGACCCGGTCCGATGTGAGGACATAGGCGATGCCGTCGGCGAAGGCGATGTCGCGGATGGGTGAACCGATCGACACGGTGTGCTGGACCCGTGCGGTCTCGATATTGACGGCGACGAGTGCGCTGCCGCGGGCGTCGGTGGTCGCGACGTACAGCCGTTTACCGGTGGGGTCGACCCGGACGGCGTCGATTCCGATGCCTGCGCCGGTGGCGATCTCGATGGTGCCCATTCGCTCCGCGGTCGTGTCGATGACCACGACGTCGACGTGTCCGTCACCGGTGCGGCCTGCGTAGACCCGCTTACCGTCCGGGCTGGCCGCGAGCGCGGTCACGCTGAACGCCAACGAATAGGTGGCCACAACGGTCTGTGTGACGGTGTCGATCACCGACACCGCGTCGGAGTTCGACGACGACGTGCTGACGAAGGCACGGTCGTCGGCGACGGCGACGGCGAACGGCTCGCCGGGAACCGCGACGACGCCGGCCACGGCCAGGGTGTCCGCGTCCAGCAGCGAGACGGTGTCGTCACACGGATGGGTGACCACGAGCGTGCTGTCGTCGGTCGCCGCGATGTCACCGATCGGCCCGCGCCGAACAGCGGCAGCGCCCAACCGGGTGGCGTCCGCGTTCAGGTGCGCCTCGTGATTCACTTTCGCCACAGGAGTGTTCTTGCGCATCAAAAAGTTAGCGATATTCATCGGTACCTCCGCCGGTATGACGTTCACCAGCCCTAGATTTCAGGTCTACATGCGCCCGACAGGGCGCGATCTGCATCGAGTCTAGCGACGAATATCAGTGGCTCACGGCGACGAAAACGTGAATGGACGTCGACTCGCCGAAACCTCTCAGACACCGCTTAGGAAACTATTCGTTATGGAGTCGTCATCTATTGAGAGCAATGGTTTTGGAGGCGTTGAACTGGGGTGACATTGTGAGGGCAACGCCACTCCCATCCTCCCCATCTCCCGCATTGGTAACAGCCTCTTAGGTTTCCGGTCGAAAGTGAGCGGTAAATCACATGCCGACACGGCAGCAAACGCTGATCCTGTTCGAAGTTCAAGCCCAGCCCGCCCAGAGTTCACCGGACCGGCGAGACCGTCGGCCGGCAAGCCCCAGCGTCGTTGAAATTACCTGGCGACCGTTGTTCTGGCCGACCGGTAATCGCCGTCGACCGTAGGGTCGGATTACAGCGGATAGTCCCGTTTCAATCAGGCCTGAAGTAGCCGGACGAGATCGTTGTTGTCGCCAGGTTGCAGAACGACCGCCATGCGCATCCCCTTGGATCGGAGCCAGATCTACACATAGTCACTCGAGTGCAGCGAAACCCATTCCAGGCCAACGTATTAGGCATCAGCGAAGGACCGCGAAGGGTTAGCCACCAGCCGTGGAAGCAAACACATTTGCGTGCAACCGCAAAGCTGCGACCGTGGCACAGCGCGACTTCCGCACACAGACAACAACTAAACCCTTATTGCGTCGCGTCACGCGGATGTGGCGCAGGCCTCTGCCGCGATACGGGCGCAATGGTCGAACTGCAGTTGCACGTGCGTGCCGTTGGGCAGCCGGGAGATCGTCATGCGATCGGCCAGCGCGCGCATCAAGGGGATGCCGCGGCCCCGGGTGTTCGGTCGGGACGCCGCATCGACGTGCCGCCACCTACCACGGTCTGAGACATCGACGACCAGCGTGCCGTCCGCGACGTCGTAGCGGACCTGCAGCGCCATCGTCCCCTGTCGCCCCGCGTACGCGAACTCGGCGGCGTTGGTCAGCGCCTCATTGACGGCCAGCAGCAGGTCGTTGAGCCTTACGGGATCGAGCGCGAAATGCGCGCGCAGCCACTGCGAGAGTTCGTGCCTCAACCTGGCTACGGTCCGCGCATCCGCCGTGTCAATGGTGGCAAAATCCGCGTCCGCCACATCAATGGAGAAAGTCGAATCGGTCATGATGGCCAACGGATACCCCGCCGGCCCCTCACTCATGCAGTGAAGTTCCCCAACGCGTCATCCAGCGAGGAGAACAGGTCGATCAGGTCGGCGATTCCCGTGATCTTCAGCGGCCGACTCGTGGCCGATCCGTCGGCGACGACAGCGAAGCGGGTCTGGGTGCCGCTTGTCTGGTTGTGCGCCTCCATCAGCACCTGCATGCCGGCCGACCCGAGGAAGTCCACCTGGGACAGGTCGACGATCAATCCGGCGGGAGTCTTGCTCAATGCCGACTGGACGGCCTCCCTCAGCTGAGGGGCCGTGAGCATGTCGAGTTCGCCCGTCGCGGCCACCACCGCGACACCATCGACCCACGTTTCGGTGCAAAGCTGCTCGTCCAAGCCTCACCTCTTGTTAAGCGACCGCACACGCGGTCACAGTTGATCTCGCGAGGCTGCAGTCTGAACCCGCGCAACAGAGTAGCGAGTCAATTCCACCGATGCACCGGCGGGCACGGTGTTCCCTGGTCAGGGCAACAGGGTATAGGACATGCCGGGCAGATCCTTCACTTGCCGGCTCGTCCAGGTGTTCAGGGGCAAACACCACCATCGACCGGGGTTTTTGGCGCTCCACCACAGTCCATCCCGCCGCACGGGCGGCGTTGGGCAACTCCTTGGGCTAGCCGCTGATGGCGGGATAGAACTGCCGCTTGCACACCTGGAACCACTTCTCGAGCGCACCCCAGGTCGGAACCCCCAAAGGGGCGGTGTCATGCACCGTGCTCGTGATCGAAAGCGTCGTAGGCAGCGGTGATGACTCCGGTGTCGGCTTCCGGATGGTCACAGGCCACTGCGTCGATCGCGGCTATGGTGCGCGGCCCCAATCCCGAGTAGCCGGATGCCCGGTGCCCGCGCGTCAACGCACTATTCAGCATTCCCTGGAAAGCGCTGCGAAGCGTTTCTGGCGAAGGAGATTCGGCGAGCATGCCTCCAGGCTAGATCGGCGAATCACCGGTGGCACTGAATCTGCGAGACGTTAGCCTCACGTTTACGTGAACGCTAAAACCGGTGGGCTGGGACAGCCGACGATGCCCGTCACGCGACGATTGCGTCCTCGCATGACCCCGCGGCCGCTCCCGGCACACTGCAGACCAGGATCTTCGTGACCGGCGCGTTGACCTCCTCCGGCGAATTCGGCCACGACGGGGGCGGCGGCGGCAAAATCGGGAAGATGCGAGCGCCGGTGACGCCGGTCAGGAACGCCACGATCTGTGCGGGGATGTTCGTCGCCACGTAGAGGGCGTCCCCGACGATCTTGATCGGGCCGGTGCTGTCGACCGTGAAGCCGTAAATCAAGTACGGGATTGTGGCGAAGATCGTCCGAAGGCTCAGCGCTACGTTGGTGATGATGCCGGGCGAGTGATTCGTGGCAATCATGTCTACGAGTGCCTGGTGCAGATCGGCGGGATCGTCATCGCTTTCGCCGAGTGTGGTCAGCGATACGCCGTCGGAGCCGGCCAGCGGAGTGCCGCCGAAGAGCGTCACGACGGTAGGCGTCGTATCGACGATCTCGTACTCCGGGTTGACCCAGCCGTCCTTGAAGTCCGGACCTCTGGCGATGACGAATGTCGATGTCTCGTCGGGTGTTTGGAAGCCGTGGCCGACGCCCTTCTCCGGCCGGTGTCCGTGGTCGGTGACGACGATGATGGTCCACTCTTCACCGGGGTGGGCCGTCTCCCATGCGTCGATCGTGGCCATGATCTCGCCGAGGTTGTCGTCGACGTTGTTAATGGCCGCCGCGTACTCCGGTGATGCGCCGCCGAACATGTGACCGTTCTCGTCGACGCCCACGAAGTAGCTGAAGAGGAAGCTCGGGGTGGCTGCGTCGGTGTTCGCGATCGCGTCGACGGTCGCGTCGCCTACTGCGTCGTCGGTCTCGTCCCAGATCGTGTCACCCTCGATCTGCGGCACATAGATGTTCAAATCGGCGGGAACGGAACCGGCCCCGGAGATGGCGTTGATGACGTTCCAGTCGGCGATCACCGTGGTGTCGATGTCCGGATTCAGCGTCTCCAGTTGGTTGAACACCGTCGGATACTTGTCATACGTCCACGGGGTGAAGACGTTGTTGATCACACCGGTCCGTTCGCCCCACACACCGGTGAGGATGGCCGTCCACGACGGGTTGGAAATGGTGGTGTGGCCGACGATGCTCGCGGCGGCAGTGGTGCTCTCGTCCATCAGAGCGAAGAAGTTGTCGTTCTCGGGGTCGGCCAGGATCCTGCTCAAGTTCGTGCCGTCCACGCCGATCACCAACACGTTGGGAGTGGGATCCGCCGGCGGCGCACATTTGGGGCCCGTGAGCTGTGTGACGGTGTACTGAGAGGCCGCGGGCGCGGTGCGGCGGGTGATGGAGCGCTGGAACTGTTCGCGCACCGCTGCGAGCACCGCCGACAGAATCGGCATCTGGATGGGCGACCCGTCGCCCGACACCATCGGCGGATTCAGCACCGCAGCGACGAGGTTCGAGACGAAGTTCGAAATATTACCGACCAGGCTTGGGCGCGGCTGCGGCGCAGGCGCTGTCGTGACTGCGGCCTTCGTTGTCGTCGCGGCCATCGTCCTCATGAACGACTGCGTCCCAGAGCCCTCATCCTCCGAAACGAAGCTGAACGTCTGCACCTGTTGCCCGTCGGATTCGGTGGACGCTCCGGCGGCCTCGTCGGCTGTCGAGTCGACCTGGTCCGAGATGTCTGAAAGAGCGGAGGACTGCCCGCTGTCCGACTCGCTCGCCAACCGTTGGGCTGCGGAATCACCGCTCGCCGAGTCCTGGACTACGTCGTCCTCGTCCGGCGTCTCGACAGGCGGTGTGCCCGCGTCACCGGCCCCCGGTGGGGTGTCCTCATCAAGTCCGCCGGGGGTCGGCTCGTCAGCGTCGTCGACTCCCTCGGCATCTTCGTCGGCGGCGGTGTCTTCGCCGGCAGTGTCGTCGGCTGGTGTTTCGGTGTCCTCACTGGAATCGTCGGTGGAGTCCGACGGGTCGGTTTCATCGGTGCCGTCAGTCCCATTTGTCGACGCCCGATCAGTGCCCGACGTGGAGGGCCGATGAGTGCCCGACGAGGTGCCCGAGGACGTACCCGACGAGGACGTACCCGACGCGGTGCCCGACGTGGAGGTGCCCGAGGACGTACCCGACGAGGACGTACCCGACGCCGACGAATCGCTCGATGTCGAAGAGCCCGAAGGGCTGGCGTAGGAAATGCCCGGTGTCGTCGCGATGGCGACCCCAACTCCCAGAGTCACCGCTAGTGCTCCTACGCGACCGATGTGCCTGGCGTATCCCATGACGGTTCTCCGTTAAATCAAAGTTGCTGAGCAATAAAGAATGTCGGCCGCCAGTGCAGAGCGGGTCGGAAGGACGCGCCGTCGGTGCGTCGGCGTGGTGTGCGCGTGTGCTCGGGAGCGATTGCCTGCCGCCGCTGTAGTCGCATGGCCTCCGTCGCAACTTCCTGTGAACCTGCTGTGGTGAAATTACGCCCTTCGTGAGGGCCATTCGGCAGAATTCACAGGTTCCGGTGAATGCGCCGAAGACAGGGCGGCCGACCTCGGCGCTCGCCCGCGGTTTTCCAGTAGTTGCACCACACGGTGCGCCGTCATCACGTTTGCCGACGTGGCAGCGCTGCCGTGGAGTTGGGCACCGCTGTCGGCAGGCTGACCAAGGCCGATCTTCAGCATTCTCTCAGCGCAGAGACTCTAACCTGGCGGACTAAAAGGCATCGCAAACTCACCAGCGGAGAAACATTAATGGATGATTCACCGGTTCACCTGCACCCCGTTGATGGCATCGGCCCATCAGCACTGCACACCAGCAACGCAACGAATGGCCCGCAGCGTGCGAACACGTTGAGCACCAATCGCTTCAAGGATGCCGAGAGCCTCACCGAATTGATCAACCAGCTTGTTGCCGCTGGCTCCTCATGCTGGGCCGGAGGGGCCGACGCAGCGAATTTCGACACCGACCAGGCACAACAGATTGCTGCTGAAGCGAAAGAGCGGCTGGCCGAGCTCGGTTTGGCAAGCTTCGGATAATGGCGATTTGACAGTGGTCGCGATCGTCAGCCGCCAACGACCAACCGGGTAAGCCAGCGCACCGCAGGCCGTGCCGGTGCGACCTTTGTGGCAGACGCGGCGGGCGGCTGGGCCGGTAGCGGTACGCGCGTACCACTCCCCCGTGGGCGCCAACGGGTTGGTGACGACGTTCGTGCGGCTGCACCCGCTGCTGCCCGTTCCACCTGACGTGCTCGACGCAGCGGGTGACGTCATCCATCACGGCGAGACCGTCTCGGTCGACCTGACGCTCAGCCTCGAGGAGATGTGGCACGGGACCCGCCGGGACCACCACAACCACATCAACCGCGCCCGACGGGCCAGGGCCACGTCTCCTCGACCCGGCACCGCGATGGCCACCACGCCGACAAGCTGCTGTACGACGAGGTACGGCGGTGAGCGAAAGACCGGGGCCACACGATCCTCCACGTCGGGGGCAGCTTGGGCGGTCGAGTCGGGTTTAGGCAGCGAATCCTGTTGATTGGCCGTGACCATCAACGGCCTGTATAGAACCGCACTCATCAAACCGCGCAAGCCCTGGCGCACCGTCGAGGAAGTCGAATACGCAACCGCCGGATGGGTCGACTGGTTCAACCACCACCGCCTCTACGAATACTGCGGCGACATCCCACCCGTCGAAATGGAACCGCCCACTGCGCTCGAACGCAGAGACCAGTCGCCGGCTGAGTTCATAAAAGAAAGTCTCCGGACTCGCCGGGCGGTTCAGGCATGGCAAAGAGTGAAGTCAACGTGTTCACAGAGCTGTGACGCCGTAGAAACATCGCGGACTGCGAGCGGTCCGACGGCAAACCGATGTTCGTCGGGCTAGAAGCCGAGTCGTCGAGTCCGGTGATGCGTGGGCGGGGTTGCTCACCGGGCTGGGTGAGCGCGGGCTGCGCTGCGCGCGGGCGGCTGCCTTGCGAACACTCCTGCCCGTCGCTGGTGTGTGGGCGTGCTCAACCGCGCTCAGTCGGCTGGCGCGGGTTTCAGTATGACTCAGGCCGGCGCTGCGTCTGGTGGCCGACTTGCGGTGCGCATTGCGCAGCACGTCCACCCAACTGCTGCAACAGAACTCGGCAAAACCACTCGGAAACCGGCATGACGCCAACCGATTCCGTTGGCATCGCATAAGATCACGAGCGCAAGAAATCACTCGAATTGGTCGAATGAGACTAAAAGCGCTAGTAGACGCACTTTTGTGAACTTACTTTGGCGTTCGATTCCCCTTAGCTTCACACAAAACCACATGTCACGACGCTTCAGTGGCTTCTGTGTCGACGTCGTCAATGGGCCGCGGAGTGTATGGCGACGATTCGAGTGCGCGCCCGTGGGACGGCAGCACCTAGACGTCGGTGCCGTTCCGTTGAACGGCAAGCTCTCGTCGCTGGCCACTCAACGACCACGCGACGCGGTGGTAACCGCGCCTCGCGATCCGACACGCCCATCTGAGGGACACGCCCCGTTCTGAAACTGATCTAGCAAAACCGCTGACGGTGGCGGAAGGGCATAGTAGCTTCGGAGAACGAACACGCCGTTCGCACACAACGGCACGCTGCAATTGCGGTGCCGTCGTGTGGCTCATAAGCCGGTGGGGATCCCGCGGCTCGAGATTTAGGGGGGTCCCGTCTCAATGAATCTTCCACGCCTGTACCTCTCGCGGCCCGCGACCGTCATTCCAGACGCGGCGGTCGACAACGACACGGCGCTGTCACGCGTCCGCGACTCGTTCCGTGGCCCGGCGTCCGAATGGGACCTGATCGAGCAAAGCATCCGCTATGTCTTCGACCGATGTAATACGAAGATGCGCTACCTCGACGAAGACCCATTGCTGTCGCCCGGTGAGTTCGCGTCTCGCGCGGCGGCCGCCTGCCTCCATGAGAACGGCGTGGCGGCGACCGATGTCGACCTCCTCATCTACGGCGGGATCGCCCGTGACGCGTTCGAGCCGGCGACCGCGGCCGAGGTCGCGGGACGTCTCGGCGCGAAGCCGCTCCACGCGATGGACGTGACCTGCGCCTGTGCCGGACTCATCGAGGCGCTGCACGTCGCCACAGGCTATTTTGCGATCCACGACGAGATGCAGACGGCGCTCATCTGCGCCGGTGAGCTGACACGCGACCGAGTCAGCTACGACATGCAGTCGCTGGAGGACGTGACGCTCGGCGTCGCCGGCCTGACGCTCGGGAACGCCGCCGCCGCGCTCCTGGTGTCGCGGGAACCGCTGCCGCCGGGCAGCGCGCGGCTCGTGGGGCTTACCCATAAGACACTCTCCGAGCACTGGGCCCTGTGCAGGGCACCCGTCGACGGGCGCTTCACGTCGCACTCGAAAGAGCTGTTCGCACTCGGGGCCAACGCGCCGCCCGAGATCCGCCGCCTCCTGGCGGACGTCGGATGGTCGCCAGAGGACGTCGACCACTACGCCTTCCATCAGCCGAGCGAGCGGGCCCTGGAGCGAGTCTTGGCTGAGCTCGGCGCGCGGCCCCAGGCATGCGTGCATACCCACTCGCTGTTCGGGAACACGGCGAGCACCTCATGGGCCGTCGCGCTCGACTACCGCTTGAGGAACGGCACTGTCGCCACCGGCGACAAGATCGTCGTCGCCAGCGCCGCGGCCGGCTTTACGATCGTGAGCGCCGCCGCGGTGTGGGAGTGCTGAATGGGCCACTACCTGCGCCTCTACCGGACAATCAATAAGACCTTCGGATTCTGGCTGCGGCCGCTCGGTACATTCCTGATTCTCCAGGTGCGGCAGGCCATTTCGGCGACGACCCTGGGCCTCGACCACCTGATCTATCCCCGCCACCGCAAGCAGGCGATCGACCGGCCGATCTTCATCATCGGCAACCCGCGAAGCGGCACCACGTTCCTGCACCGGCTACTGCTGGGAGCCGGCGGGATGGCCGCCTTCGAGTTGTGGGAAATGCTCTTCCCTGCCATCACGGCGCGCAAGCTACTCGGTCGCATCGTCCCGCGCCTCGACCGGCTGTCGCCCGCGCGTTACCACCCTTCGGACGTGCACGAGACGAGCCTTCGCGGCATCGAGACCGACGATGTGCTGTGGTTCATCCGCACGCTCGACGGTCCGTTCGCATGGGCGTACTTCCTCGCTTGGCAAGACACGTGGGGGAGTGAGTTGTCGCGCCGCGAATTCGGGATCGAGGGCGTGACGGCGCGCGACGAGGATCGCTTCTTCCGCTACCACGAGGCGTGCTGGCGACGGAGCCTGACGTACCGGCGCGCCAACCGCATCCTGGCCAAGACGAGCATGCTCACGATGCGCCTCGAGGCGGTCCTGCGGCGCTACCCCGACTGCAAGCTCGTATACGTGATTCGGGATCCGGTCGAGGTCATACCGTCCGGCATGTCGCTGCTGGCAGGCGTTCTCGAGAACGCGTACGACGTCTGGAACCGCACCCAGGAAGAGGACCAGCGGCGGTGGCTCGAGAACCTGTACCAGGCCTCGGGCGAAATGCTCCGCTCCTTCCATGAGGCGCAGTCGGCCGGCCTCATCCCGGAACGCAACCTCTGTGTGGTGCGGTACTCGGACCTGATTCAGGATCTCGAGCCGACGATGAAACGGATCCTCGACTTCATCGAGGTCGAGCCCACCCCGGCCTTCGTCGAGGAGGTACGCGAGCAGGCGGAGCGGCAGCGCAATTACAAGAGCCGTCACCAGCACTCGCCCGAGAAGTTCGACTTGGACCCCGAGCGCATCCGAAGCGACCTCGGGTCCGTGTACGACGCGATCAGGCTCTCCGGTCATGCCGGCTGACGCGCCCCTGATGAAAACCCGGAGATTGATGCTCCACCGTTGTGGGGTCGGGACCAGCAACCTCAGCGCAGACCATGCCCGCCGACCCTCGGGCACCGCGAAATTTCAAGTTGTTAGGAGACAGCAATGAACGCTGCGAGTTATATCGGTCGGGTCGGTGGGTTGGCAGTAGCCTTCGGCGTCGGCACAGCCATCATCACCGGGCAGGGCATCGCTGTTGCGACCGCCGACGGAGACGCCCCATCGGACAACTCGCAGACCGGCGACGGTTCGGGTAACAACACCGCCGCGGTGAACGACAACGCGCCCGACGACGTCGGCAAGATCGCCGTCAAGCCGTCCGGCATCGCCGACGTCACCGGGCGCCACAGCGCGACCGACACGACGCCCACCTCCGTCACGGCCACATCAATCGTCAAGCGGCTGTCGGACTCTGCTGAAGATGCCGTCAAGCGGGTGACCGACGTGCTACAGAACGCGGCTGGTGCGACAACCACCGGCGACAAGAACACGCCACTGACGACCTCTAGCTGGGGCGAGTCGTCATCACATGCCAACCGCCGGGCCGAACGCCTCGCCGCACGCACAACGCTTCCCGACCCCTCACCGACCGACAGCGACGCCGACAACGACGCCGACAACGTCGTCGCGAACGGGTCCGTCAACAGAGCACCGGCCATCAAGGATTTGCCGGCGTCGCCGCCCGCCGATACAGCACCCCCCGTTTCCACCCAGTCGTCGCTGTTGACGCCCCCGCGCATCCTCGACGCGCCGCTGTTCACCATGGAGGCCGCACCGACCGCTTCGGTGTCCGTAGAACGGCCTAACCTGTTGGCCACCGTTCTCGGCAATGTGTTCAACCCGTTCGCCGGGACCGCCCCAAATGCCCCGACGCCGGAATCGCCATTGTCGTGGGTGATGGCTGCGACGGTGCGCCGGCAACTTTCCGGCGCCGCCGTCACTCTTGACGCGCCGAGCCCGATCCCGATCAGCCCGACACTCCTGAACGGCCTATACCATTACGCCCGGTTTATCCGGCAAACGGTGACCGGACTTTACAATATGACCACCCCTCCGCCCGGGTGTGAACCAAAGCATTCAGGGATATCAGCCGATTCAACGTTGTAGACGCCGATGGCAACACTGGGACCTTCTATGCTTACGTGTCCACCGCTCCGTATCTCACTCCGCATTTCCCCGCTACCAGCGGGCAGGTTTCACCGACAGGTACTGTACGTCGACTCTGGTATAGCAGATTTGCTAGGCGAGTCGCCCGGCACGGGGGCTCTGCCGGACGGCTCGGTGATCAGCATGTCGAGCCTGGCGGCACCTTCGTGAACATTTACTCCGCCATCGCCTCACCCGACGGCAACCACGCAAACGACGTGGTCACGGATATCTTGACGAACACAAGTACCGGCCGGACTATCAACCTTTCCTGGCTCGTGAACGGCCTGGGCTTCAACGCGGCCGACGTGACGCCCGCGCTACCCGATTACATCACATCTGTGGGCGACCCAACGGTCACCTCAGTAAGCGGGCTTCCGCCGCTAACCATAGCCCTTCAGGGATATCAGACATTCGATTATCTCGACGCGGACGGCAATACGATTGGGCACTTCAATGCCGTGGTGACAACCACTAAGGACGTCATAGGTTTCCACACCGAGGCACTCCTCGTCACTGGGTATCCCGACGCCGGCCGGGGCGAGGCACCACCGATCGGTACGGTGTACAACACGATTGATTGCGGTAACTTGTCGGCACGTTTATTCGTCCATTCCCCAAGACGACGGCACCGACAAAATCACGGTTATCTTGACGAACACCCGGACCGGCAGACGCTCTAGACTTTTCCTGGCTCTACCAGCGCGTTGACGCGTCCAAAGGCCTCACCGACGGCACGAACATCTCGTCGTTCGACTTCGGCGACGGCTACACCATCGCTCCTACCCATGCTCAGCAAGTGTTCACCGGAGTAAACGGCCTTCCGCCTGTGAATGCAGTCCATTCAGGCAATTCAGGAATTCGACGTTATGCAGGGCAGTGACTCCGCCGGGACGTTCACTGCCATACGTGACGACCATTCCGACCATGTTGTTCACTAACGACGCCGAGGCGTCTCCTCGTCACTGACTCATCAAGTTCCGCTGTGCCGGTCGGCTCGGTGTTCGACGTTCAGACCCTTGCGGATTGGGCTTCGAGGATATTTACTCCGACCTCGTCGGGGCAGGGGCCAACGGCCAGAACTTGATCACGGATACCCTCACGACCCCCTGGGGGACGTGCCATCGACGTTTCCTGGCTCGTCCAGGGCCTCGACGCGGCCGCAGGTCTCAAGCCCGGGGGCGCCGACCCGTTAGTGTCGTACACGAACGGAGAATGGCTTGGCCTTTTCAGCCAGTTCTAACTGGTTTGGTTAACGACCTGTCAGCGACGTCGTGTGCCGGTACTGGAGTGCGCTTGGCGAAGGTACTCCACGGTGCGACGCACACCCTCGTCGAGCACCTGGGCCTAGCGGCGCACATAGCCACCAGCTAGCGATGCTAGAGGAGGCAACCGCCGAGGCAGGGGGTGTTGCGAACGGTGGAGCCGGGGTCGCGGGATGTTCGGCATAGTTCGCATTCCCTCGGCTGCGCTAGGCCGACAAGCGGGGTCGTCTGCGACAACACCGATCCGAATTCGCCCGTCGAGTGCCTCGCGCTCACCACACGCACCCGGTCCAGTATCTCGGGCAGCAAACCGCCGAGCAGGAGCGTGCGAGTCCGGCGTGGGCATTAGCTAGCTAAGGCTTGGCGAGGGGCCAGTCGGCGGAAGAGATAGCTGGCCAGGGCACCATGCGACACTGTTTCCAGAAAGTGACTGGAGGGATGTATATGTCGGGCTGGACAAGGAAAAGCCTCTTCGCCGCTCTGAAAGCAGCCGGAGTGGCTTCGATATTGGGCTTGGTGCTGGTGCTGAGTGCGGGTCCCGCGCTGGCGGATCCGGATACGGCTCCCGGCGATCCAGGGGTTATCGCGCCACCCGCGGAACCGCCTGCCCCTGGGTTGCCGCCTGCCCCTGACCCGCTGGCGGCCCCTGGGTTGCCGCCTGCCCCTGGGTTGCCGCCTGCCCCTGACCCGCTGGCGGTACCAGCTGTCGCGGGCCCCGCTGCAGCGCAGGACCCGACACCGTTCACCGGCGCGGCGCCATTCGGGCCGCCAAGGGTCGTCCCTGTCAACGGCGCGACGGTGGGTGTGGCCCAGCCGATCATCATCAACTTCCCCGGGCTCGTCGATGACGCCGGCGCAACCGAAAGCGCCATCCACGTCTCTTCAGTCCCGCCGGTTCCCGGCAAGTTTTACTGGATGACCCCCACGCAGCTGCGCTGGCGCCCGCTGAGCTTCTGGCCCGCCCATACCGCTGTGACCGTCGATGCGGGCGGCACGGTGTCCAGCTTCCGTACGGGAGACACGCTGGAGGCCACGGCCGACGACGCCACCCACCAACTGACCGTCACCCGCAACGGGACCGTGGAGAAGACCATCCCGATGTCAATGGGTATGTCCGCCGGCGGCCACCAAACTCCCAATGGCACTTACTACGTCCAAGAGAAGATGCCCTCGGTCGTGATGGATTCCTCGACCTACGGCGTTCCGGTCAACTCGACCTACGGATACAAGACGACAGTCGAGCTGGCCGTTCGGTTCGACGACAGCGGCAACTTCGTCCACAGCGCTCCATGGTCTGTGGATGACCAGGGAAAGCGCGACGTCAGTCACGGCTGCATCAACATCAGCCCCACCAACGCAAGGTGGTTCTTCGACAACTTCGGCGCCGGTGATCCCATCGTCGTGAAGAATTCCAGCGGCGGCACCTACACCAGGAAAGACGGCTCCAACGACTGGCAGAGCTAGCTAGCTCCCGGCCCTTTGGTCGTCTCCGCTGCGCTTTTGATCAGGGAGCGCGGCGCACACGCCACCGCTTGTCGAGCACAGCGGCGCGGCTGGGGGCAAGCTACCTGCTACGGTCCGAACACCAGCAGTGGTTTGCCCCCGTGCGCGGTAGCTTCCGCCAAATAGACGGCTTCGCTGAACTTTTCGACGGGGATCGGCTGGCCCTCAGGCACGCGCAACACGCCGCTGTCGGCGAGCTGAACTGTCCGGTCGATCGCTGCGGCCATCCGATCCTTCGGGCTCTCGGTGAACCAACGAAACAGCCAGAACCCCCGAACGGTCTTTGTTTCGTAGATCAGTGAGCGCGCGAAGATGGGGACGGTGAGTTTGTCGGGATCGGTTTGGCGGTGCGTGGACAGCGCACCGTAGACGACCAGCAGACCATGCGGCGCCAGCGCACGCGACACGTCCGCACCCACCTGACCGCTGACACAGTCGATCGCCTTGAACACACCGTCGTGGCCCGCGATGTCGGCCACCCGTTCGCGCAAATCCTCATCCTCCGTGCAGATCACCGCGGTGCCCCCCAGCGCGAGGATGTCCTCGACAGCGGATCGACGGCGGACCACGTTGAGGGTCTTGAAGCCGACGTGCGCCCCGAGTTGGATGACCGACTGGCCCACGGTTGAACCGGCCGCGGTCTGCAGGAGCCATTCACCGGGTCGAACATCGAGCTCATCACCGGTCAAGATCACGGCGGTCAGCGGATTGGCGAGAATCTGGGCGGCCGTGGAATCGCTCATGCCAGCAGGAACAGCCAACACCCGCCCGACATCGGCGACGACATACTCCTGCCACGTGCCCGTGACTCCGATCGTGATGACGCGTTGCCCGACGGTCAGACCGTCTGTGCCGCTACCGAGTTCGTCGATCACGCCGACGGATTCGATTCCGGGTACGGTCGGGAACTCCGGGGTGAATCCGTATCTCCCACGGATGGTGTGCAGATCGCTGGCATGGACAGGTACAGCTGTCACCCGGATTCGGACCTGGCCGGGACCGGGCTCCGGAAGCGGGCGGGTCCGCAGGTGCAGGACCTCGGACGGTTCGCCCAACGTGTCGGCGACGACAGACCGCATCGTTCGCATCTTCTGGACGCTCCTTCGGTCGGATCCAGATCTCACAGTGACTCGGTCGGCATAGCGTCGGCCACGCCCTTTGGCGGCGATGAATCGGATCAGCGCGGCCAACTCCAGCCGTCCTAGCTTCTAATGCTGCCACCGCGCGCGGCTGTTGCGGTCTAGACCCTCGGCGCAGCTCTGCGCCGCCGCCGGGTGCCCCGCGCGGTCGGTCGAGTTAGCTAGCTCCCCGACCTCGCCGCCGTCGCCCCGCCGCGCGCCGCGTTCACGCCGCGATGAGCGGTCTTACCTAACCCCGCGCTAACCGACGATATAGCCACTGAACAGGCCTGTCCCGGTGCCCCCAGTCGGACTCGAAGCGACACTGTGCGGATTTCGAGAGCGGCTGGCGCGCTTTCGGCGACCTGACCAAAGAAGTGGCCCGCGACTGCAATTTACTGAGGTCATTTGTCCTTGTCGCGTGGCGGCGGGCGGTTGGCGACGACCGGGAATCCGCCGGTGAAGCCTTTCCGTTCCTCCGCTACCGCAAGCACCCGACCGCGGACCGCATACCAACCGACGATGAGTGCCGGGATGATGATCACCAGGCTGGCGACGGTCCAGGTGCCGATCGGCGGGTCGAGTGCCATCAGCACGACGACGCCGAACAGGAACGCCAACGTGGCATAGCCGGTGTACGGCGTGCCCCACAACCGGAATGACGGCCGCTCGAGGATGCCGCGTTTCGACCATCGGTAGAGCTGGATCTGACAGATGACGATGGTGCCCCAGGACGCGATGATGCCGAGAGCCGCGATGTTGAGCACGATCTCGAACGCCTGGCCGGGCACGAGAAGGTTGAGAATGACGCCGAACAGTCCGACGAGCGCGGTCAGGAAGATTCCGCCATACGGCACGCCGCGACTGGACATCCTCGCCGTGAACTTCGGTGCGCTGCCGTTCATTGCCATCGACCGCAGGATCCGGCCGGTCGAGTACAACCCGGCGTTGAGGCTGGAGAATGCGGCGGTCAGCACGACGATGTTCATGACCGTGCCCGCGCCCTCGATCCCGATCTTGGAGAAGAACGTGACGAACGGACTCTCGCCGGCCTTATAGGTGGTGTACGGGAGAAGAAGGGCCAGCAGGAAGAGTGAACCGACGTAGAAGACAGCGATACGTGCGATCACCGAGTTGATCGCACGCGGCATGATCTTATGCGGATGGGCGGTCTCACCGGCCGCTGTTCCGACGAGTTCGACTGCGGCATAGGCAAATACGACGCCGGACATGACAATCACCAGCGGGAAGAGGCCGTGGGGAAGAGCCCGCCGTTATTCGCGACCACGCTGAAACCGGTTGACTGCCCCTGAATCTGGTAGCGGCCGGCCAGGAAGATGGTGCCTGCGACCAGAAATGTCATCAGCGCAAGGACTTTGATGGCCGCGGCCCAGAACTCGAGCTCCCCGAACAGGGTGACCGAGATGAGGTTTACGCCCACCACGGCGCCAACGCGATCAGTGCGATCAGCCACTGCGGGACGCTCCCGAACGACGACCAGTAGTGGAAATAGGTGGCGATCGCCGTCGAGTCGACAATGGCCGTGAACGCCCAGTTCAGCCAGTACATCCAGCCGGCGACGAACGCCGCCTTCTCGCCGAGGAATTCGCGCGCATACGACACGAAGGACCCCGACGACGGCCGGTGCAGCACAAGTTCGCCCAGCGCCCGCAGAATCAGGAAGACGAAGATGCCGCAGAACGCGTAGCTCAAGAACAGGCCCGGTCCGGCGTTGTGTAGTCTGCCGCCGGCACCGAGGAAGAGGCCGGTGCCGATGGCGCCGCCGATCGCGATCATCTGCAGCTGTCGGGGTTTGAGGCCCTTGTGGTAGCCCTCGTCCTCCGCCAGCAGCGCGGAGTTGTCATACACAGGTTGCTTGGGTGCGGTGGTCATCGAACCAGTCCTCCCTCTGGTCAGTTTCCGGGTGCTTCAGGATCAATCGGAGTCCCTCGGGGATCCCACTGCTCCGGGGGTCCCGGGGTATCCCTGACGTCGCGAAACGTCATGACGAAGCCGCACACGGCGACGACGGCCGCAATCGCGTAGCCGATGATCGAATACCAGCCGACGTGAATGTACGCGGTGACCGCGACGATGAACATCGCCAGGAACACCAGGGCCATCCCGATTAATGGAATCTTCGCAAACAAATCAATGCGTGCCATGTGACCCACCTCGATAGACCGAATGACGAATGACGGGCAGTACCAGTCAACACCTTCCGGCGTTGTCGCGGTGGCAAAATGGAGCTAGGCGCTGCTCGGATGCAGAGTGCTCTGTTGCACGACCGGGATGTCGCCGTCGCGCAGACGAACATTGCTGGGACGGTGCTGTCGTCGGCGGGTCTGCACCCGGCGCTGCCCCTTCTTCGGCCTGATCTTCCAGCACCGAGGTCACCACGGCGTAGTCGCACACCGCAAGCCGGCAACGAGCACCGGTTGATCGCGCCCCGACGCCTGAACCGGCGCGATTCGGACTCGAACCGACACCGTGCGGATTTTAAGATCGCCCCAATAACTCATGCACTACACCCACGAATACCGAAGAACACCTACGGATGAATCATGTTGCAGTGCAACAAAAAGTGAACACCGACGAATACCGGCGGATAGGTTAGCGCCACCAATTGGACCTCGAGATCCTGGCCGACCGTGCTAACCCATCAGCACGAATGGCGCCCAGACGCGTTCGGCGTCACCACCCAGCGGCACCGGTATCTCGTCGTCGTCGACGAACTCCGCTGCCAACGCCTCGCCCCGCCGTCGATGCCTGCCATTGGGTTCGCCGCCGAGCGCCCGATACGCTTCGCCCAGCGCTTCGGCATCGAGCGCGGAGACCGTCCGCTGCGCCCCGGCCAGAGCCTGGGCGGGAGGCTGGCCGGCTGCCAGACCGGCATAGAAGTGATCCATGACGATCGGCGCGATGTCGTCGTCGACCGGCCACATCGACACCACAGCCTGGCGGACGCCGGCGCGCATCAACGCACGGGTCAATCCGATGAGGTCACCGCCGAGCGTCGCCGAGCCGCGTCCGGTGTCGCATCCCGCCAGCACCGTCAGCGTGTGACCGAGCCGCATGCCGGCGAGGTCGGCGACGGTGAGTTGGTCCGAGCCAGCGAGCACCAGCGCCGTGGCGTAGGGCGACAGCTCGTCGAGCTGCCCGTGGGTGCACAGGTGCAGCAGCTTGCAGCCCTCGGCCCGCCGGCTGACCTCCGCCAAGGTCGCCGCGGCGCCGGTGAGCGGCGCGCCGGCACCCAGGCGCCGAGCCACCGCCGCCGCTTCGATCCGCGCGCCGGGCAATGCAGACAGGCCGGCGACGCCTGCCCGTTCTTCCCCGGAAAGCGCTACGAGAACTGGGAACTGTCCGATCCCGCTGGCCAGTCCGTCGACGCCGTCCGCCCGATACGCGACGACATCGAAGAGCGGGTCCGCCGTCTCCTCGACGAACTCGGCATCGCCCCCGTCGCCTGATGTCAGAATCCGACCGCACGCCGTCGGTGCTGTTCTTCTGCGTCAAGAACGGCGGCAAGTCCCAGATGGCCGCCGGATTGATGGCCAAAATCGCTGGCGACACCGTGCTGGTGTACTCGGCTGGCACCAAGCCCGGCGCCGCCGTCAACGACCTGTCCGCTCAGGCCCTGGCCGAGGTTGGTGTCGACATCACCAACGAGACACCGAAACTCATCGACCTCGAACTGGTTCGCGCCGTCGACATGGTGGTGATCCTGGGGCGCGAGGCCTGTGTCCAACCGATCGTCGGAACCCGATTCGAGAACTGGGACACTGACGAACCGTCCGAACGCGGCATCGACGGCATAGAACGCATGCGCCTCGCGGCACTGCCTGAGGGCCGACGAGGCCTAGGGCGGCGGCAGTCAAACCACTAAGGACATCCTTCTCCTCCTGAGATCCAGTACTTTTCAAAAGGGCGAACACCGCATCGGCTGATCGGTGGCGGCAGCCTGAGCCAGTTGCGCTCAGCCGATGATCAATTCCGCTGGCATTCGCGCCGCTCCGTCGAGTCGGATGACTTCTCCGTTGAGCATCGCGTTTTCGACTATGTGGACGACCAGTGCTGCGAACTCGCAGGGATTGCCCATCCGCGCTGGGTGCGGTATCTGCGTGCCGAGCGCTTTCTTGGCCTCATCAGGCAACAGCGCCATGATCGGCGTCTCGAATAGGCCCGGCGCGATGGTCGTCACGCGGATCTGATGCCTGGCGAGATCTCGGGCGATAGGCAGCGTCATGGCGACCACGCCGCCTTTCGACGCGGCGTAGGCCGCCTGTCCGATCTGGCCATCGAAAGCGGCCACCGAGGCGGTGTTGACGATGACTCCGCGTTCGCTGCCCAACAATTCGTGCGCGGCGATGCGTTCCACAGCAAGGCGCAGCACGTTGAAAGTGCCGACCAAGTTGATGTTGAGAACACGGCTGAAGTTCTCAATCGGATAGACGCTGCTGTCACCCAGAACAGGGATGAAATCTCCGATTCCCGCGCTGTTAACCACTATTCGCAGCATGCCGAGTGATTCCGCGATGTCTAGCGCCTGTGATACAGCGTCGGTATCGGTGACATCGGCCGGTGCAAATCGGACTCGTTCGCCAAGTGTTTCGGCGATCGCTTCACCCTCGGAGTTCGGGAGATCCAGGATCACTACCTTCGCTCCGCATTCGAGAAGTGCTCTGGCACTTGCCAGCCCGAGGCCGGACGCACCCCCGGTAACAACCGCTACCGCGTCGTTGATTTTCACTGCTCGCTCGTTTCGTGAGTGTCATATCCCGATGAGTTGGATTCGCCATACAAGTGCGCGGGGTGTGGAGTTAGCGCACCCCGCGCACAGGTGTTGGGTAGTCGAGTCGGAACTGGCGGCGCAGCCTTTCCCCGCCCCCGCTACGCGCCTGTCTTTGCGGCCTCTGCCTTCGCCGGATCCGGGATGGATTGCGTGTCACCGTCGAGGGTCGAGGTGATGTAACCCGTCACCGCTTGGGTGG
>CAVRMG010000016.1:0-113562 GCA_963721495.1 uncultured Actinomycetota bacterium
GCCGATTACCTGGTAACCCACCCGCAGTAAGTCGCTCACGCCCTGCTGGCCGTGGTGCGCTATCGCGGGCCTACGGATCTTTCATACTTGTCGCTAAGCCCCAACGTCGCGGATGAACTTGCGCGCCTCCCGCTCGTCGCGGTGGTGGCACCAGATGCAGAACCGGTCATCCCGCTGGTCTTTCCGTGCGTCAACGCCTCGATGAAGGCATCAAGCGCAATCTCCGTCCCGGCCAGGCACAGCCACGCGGCCTTGTTCTCGAAGTCCTGCAAGGTGTCAATGACTTCCTGCGGCGAGTTGTGATGCCTGGCGTAGGCGAGCACGTCGCTGAAGATCCCTCCCACTCCAGAAATGCGCTGCTCGCACTCCTGGATCCTCCCAGGGAGCAGACGCCTTCGCACGAGCCCGCGTTCTTCTGAGGTACTTGGTCGTACTTCCGTGGATGCGAGATTGCGATCGAAGACCAGGGCCCTATTGCAGATCACTATTGCTGGATTTCGTCCTCCCCCACCGCGTTCGGCGAGCCCGCTTCGTTGCGGGACGGGCACGCCGAGCTCGGTGTCACGACGTTGTCGCAACTCATCGACAACTCACCACCAAACCCCGGCAAACGATTACAGACTGCCGCGAACCTGTGCGGCTGAATACCGTTGGCCAGAGCCAGGATTCACGGTCCACGGCCGCACTTCGGTGAACGTCGATAAACCGCCACAAACGGGTCGGAGCTGCCTCCGGAGCAGAAGGCCGCAGGTTCGAATCCTGCCGGGGGCGCTAGTTCCACCGCAGGTCAGATGCATTTTCGGAGAAGTGCAGCAAATCGTATGTCATCTGTGTGCCATCTGCTGGCGGCGGTGCGACACTGATCGGCGTGGCGTACACGCCGGTCCCCGTAGAAACCGCAGCCCTTGACGTACTCCACCGTTCGGGTTGGCGACCGGTCAGCCGCGACGATGTCACCCGCTGGTTCGCCGACCGGCGTCGGCACCTCGGCGCGCGGGCTGAGTTCAGATGTGTTGTATATGTGTCGCTCCTAAAGCGAATCCGGCCGCGCCATGCAGCGCAGCACAAACGAGGGTTTCGGATTTGCTTGGAAGACGGGCGGAGTGGGCTGGCTCCAGATAGAACGGACCCGATGGCGTATCCAAGGCTTATCCCGACTCAGGGATTGGTGGGGCTGGACCCCTGGCCCGGCGTCCCGGACGGACGGATTGACGCCCACACCTTCATCCCTGAGGAAGAGACGCCTCCAGGTTTACCGACAATCAGCGATAATTCGACTTCACAGCTTGGGCCTGTCGCGCCACGCCTGGCATCCCAATGCCCCGCAGCATCTTCGTCAACCTCCATCGGGTCACACGGGAGTCCAGACGAGCGCCGCGTTAACGCCGCACGACTGGTGGACCGACAGCCTCGCACGATTACGCACAGCGGCTGGCGCTCCGGCCGGATTAGTCGATGACCAGTTCGCGGTGCTCGATCAGGTCACGCACTCCGGCCGGTCCGAGACGCTCCCGGAAAGCTCGCCCGGTGTAGCCGACCAGCACCGCATCGGTGCGTGCCCGCACAGTCGCCGAGCGGGGCAACCCGAACAGCGTGCCGATCTCGCCGAAGTAATCGCCCGGGGTGGCGATGCGCAGCAATTCCTCGCCGCCACCGGTCAATTCGCGGATGATGTCGAGTTCGCCCTCGCTGACGATATAGATGAGGTCGCCCATCGAGCCCTGCTCGAATAGCACCGAACCGGCGGTGAGCCGCACCGTCTCGGGCGGACGGTTGGTCGACGCGACCTGCGGTACCAATTCCACGACACGGTCGGCCAGCGGGAGCATCCGGGTGTCGTGGGTGGCGACGACGACGAGGCGGTCTCCCGACGCGAGTTCGCGGATCAGCCGCAGCACCTCTTCGACCTGGATGAAGTCCAGGTGCGCGGTGGGCTCGTCGGCCAGGATCAACGGCGGATCCAGGGCGATCGCACGCGCGACGGCGACCCGTTGCTGCTGTCCTCCGCTCAGATCGCCCGGTCGGTGCCGCATCCGGTCCTGCAGACCCACCCGTGCCAGAAGCTGTTCGGCCCGCTGCCGCGCCTCTCGGCGGTTCACACCCGCCGCGTCCATCGGCACCATCACATTCTCGAACGCAGTAAGGCTCGGGAGCAGGTTGAACGCCTGAAACACGATTCCGACCGTGCGGCGCCGGTACATCGTCAGCTCGCGCGAGTCGAGCGTGGTCACGTCGACATCATCGAGCACGATGCGGCCCGAAGTCGGACGCAGGATTCCGCCGAGACACGACAGCAGCGTGGTCTTCCCGCAGCCGCTCGGGCCGAGCAGCAGCGCCAGCGAGCCGGCGGACACCTCGAGGTTGAGGCCGTCGATCGGACGGACTGCGTACCCGCCGCTGGAGTACTCGACCACCAAATCGTTGATGTGCAGCTTGCCCATCGGTCACGGCCCCCCGAATGCCAGTGCTGGATCGATGCTCACCGCACGCCGCAACCCCGCGGCGCTCGCCAGCAGGCCGATCAGCACCGCGGTCACTGGCAACAACAGGAATGCCGATGTCGGCACCACCACGCGCATGGGGAACACCGGCACGAGCACCAAAGACAGCAGGCCACCCAGTACCGCGGCGAGCACGGCAACGATGACGGCCTGTAGGCAAAGCCCGGCGAGCACCGAACGCGTCGACACACCAACCGCTTTGAGCACCGCGAAGTCCCGGGTCCGTTCCAAGGCGGAAAGATAGATGACCGAGCCGACGATGAGCGCGGCGACAATCCACAGCAGCACGGACAGCATTATGAGCGCGCCCTCCGCCGCGTTCATCGGTCGCATTAGGTCGGCCAGGGCGCCTGCGCGGTCGATAATGCGGTAGCCGCCGGGTACCTTCGCGGGCGCACCGTGGATGCCGATCGACGAGACGATGGGTTGACCGCTATAACCGGCCAATTGCGCACCTGGCACCGTCAAGAACACATTAGGTTGTCCGGCGAGAGCGGTGGAGTCTTCGACGATGCCGACGATTCGCATTGAGCGCGAGCCTATTTCGATCTGGTCGCCGACTTCCCTGCCGAGTGTGCTTGACACCGCGGCCTCGTCGACGCCCGATGGAGCGCGGCCCGTCGCGATTGCGGGCATCCCGGGGCCCTGCGCGGGCACGCCGAACATGTTCACGTTGCGAGTCGAGTCACCGTCTGGGGCGGTGGTCGTCGAGAACACCAGCGGGGCGGCGCTGGTCACGCCTGGAATCCGTTCAATCGAAGCGACTTCGGCTTCGGGAAACGGTGGCGACCCGATGAACGGTCCAGCAGGCCCGGCCTTGGCGAGGTACACATCGAAACCTAGTGCGTCGACCGTGTTGTTGGCTTCCACGCGAAAACCGTTAGACAGTCCTGTGAGAAGAAGCGTCATCGCGAACACCAGGCTGGTGCCCACAATTGTGATGACGAAGCGCCGCCTTCGCCATTGGAGGTCGCGCAGCGTCACACGCAGCATGTGGTGACGCTACCGACATGGGCCGAGCTCTCGCCGGTTGTTTGCGAGATAGATTCGGCGGCCAGTCGGTGTACCTCGAGACCTGCACCCGCCTTCGGTCGCACGCTGGCCTATGTCTGGACCGCCTCCGGGCGCCTGTTCAACCTCGACATGATCGCCGACGCTGCTCTCCTCGGGGGCAGCTCAATTCATCGTCAAGACAGTTAGTCAGGCGCTACAGGCGCCGACGAGATGCCTCGGCTGTCACAAGGGGGAACACTGCTCCCCCCGGCAGAGGAAATTAGGCGGCGTTTACGCAACCGCCTGCGCATCGACATAGCAGATTTGTGGGGACCAAATTCGAAGATCGCCCTACACAGCGAACCCGGCGCGTTCATGCTTGTTGGATGGAGGGGACTAGGTCGGCTGACCAAGGACGGGGCCGTCTGTGGATTGCTGTAGGGCTTTCCTTGGCTGCTTTGTCTGCAATTCTGTTCGCACTAATCGCGGCTCAATCTGAAAACCCAAGCGGGTCGAGCTCCACTCAATCGAGTACGCCCCCGACGACCATCGGCCTCGACACTACAACGACCGAGACGAAACGCAGCACCGTGCCAGCTGGCCCACCTACCGCGCCAGGAGGACCACCCATCGTGACCGCGCCGGAGTCACCCATCGTGACCGCGCCGCCGCCCGTGACAGCGCCGCCGCCATCCACCGAGACCGTCACCGTGGCAGCGGCACCGAGCACAGGCGCATTGGGCGGGGGATGGCTCAATAGCACCGCTGCAATAATCGGACTCGTCACCACGCTCTTGGTTGCGTTAACCGGACTGCTGACCGCGGCAACGGGATTCGTCAAGATGCTACGGCCAGGAAGGCATGCCGCAGGACAAACACCCTCGCAGTAAAAATGGTGCCGATGACGGGTGTGGGGTCAAGATGCGGTCGGCAAGCGCGACCCGAGTAACTGCTGCGGTCCGCGCGTCGAGTCGCTGCTATGAAATCCCGTGATTGAGCCCTGCGTGACGAGTTGTCTGGGCAATCATTAGAGGTAACTACCGAAGGCCCGGTGAAGGCACAGACCGCCCAGGTGAACTGTCGAAGAACGTTTTAAAGGGGTTAGACATCCCAAGTCCGTAAGTTGTCAAGCGGCGTGGGTGGTTGGGGTGTTCTGTCGGTGTCCCCAGGCTTTGTGTTCGTCGTATGTGGTGCGGTGGCGTAGACAGCCGTGGAGGATGCTGACGAGACGGTTGCCGAGGGCGCGTAGGGCTTGGTGGTGCAGGTTTCCAGCCGCTCTGTGCTGGTCGTAGTAGGCACGTGCTCCGGGACTGCGCGTGATGGCGCAGAAGGCCCAGGCGTCGATGGCGTCGTAGAGGCGGCGGTTGCGGATGTGGCGGGCCAGCACGGCACGTTTTCGGCCCGACGCGATGGTCAATGGTGATGTTCCGGCGTAGTTCTTGCGACACTTGGCGCTGGTGTATCGGTTCGGGTCGTCCCCGAACTCACCGAGCACCCGGGCGCCGAGGATGACACCAAGTCCTGGCAGGGAGCGGTAGATGTCGGCGTCCGGGTGTGTCTCAAAATGTGTCGCCAGTTCCGCTTCCAGATCGGCGATCTGGTGGTTGAGTTCGGCGATGATGCCGACCGCGGCGCGGGTGCTGGCCCCGAACGCGGTGGTGACCGCTTCGGGCGCGGCGAGCTGCTCGGTGCGCAGCAGTTCCTGAATCTGCAGTGCCCGGGTGTCGAGGTTGCGTTGGCGCCCAGCAGCTTTGAGCGCAGAGCGGATCTTGGACAGGCTCAAACGCCGAGCGTCGGCGGGGGTCGGGGCGCGGCCCAGGATCGCCAGTGCGTCGCGGTCGGCCAGATCGTCGAAGGCCTCCAAGGCGGCGGGGTAGTACTCCCGCAACGCGCTGCGCAGGCTGTTGGTGTGCCGGGTGCGCGCCCAGATCAGATTCTGATGCGCCCGGGCGAGCACTTTGATCGCCTCGGCCTGATCGCTGTCCCCGGCGATGCGGCGGTGGTTGTGCCGGTCGGTGCGCACCAGATCGGCCAACAACTTGGCGTCCGAGGGATCGGACTTGGCTCCCGAGACATGGTGGCGGTCGCGGTAGCGGGCCGCGGCCAGCGGGTTGATCGCGAACACCTGATATTTGGCCGCGGTCACGGCATCCACCCATAGCCCCCGGTCGGTTTCGATGCCGATCACGACCTGGGCGGGGTCTTCGGCATGCTCGGCGATCAGCTCGTGCAACCGCGTGATCCCGGCTAGGCCTTCGGGTAGTCGCCGCGACGCCAGCCGGTCGCCGGCGTCGTTCATCAGATATACGTCGTGGTGGTCTTCTGCCCAGTCGTCTCCGACGAAGAGCATCGCATCGCCTCCTTGGCTCGATATGGATCAAACCCGTTCGAGCCGAAGGACACCTGGCGGCGACCTAATGGATCAGTGCTCGAACAGGCACGACATCCCATGAGCGCTACAGATGACCTCACCAACCAGCCGGGGCACGATCTAACCCTAGAAGTTGACCATCACTCCAGGCGGCAACAGTGCTCACCGGCCGGCGGCTCGGTGATCAGCCTCCCGCTCAAGAACCAAGATCCCCGTCAAGGACACGCTGATCGAGTCCCATTAGGCGGCGCAGTTCAGCATCCAGCGTCGGCACAGATCGACTGGCCGCGTCGGTGATTTCGACACGCCCTTTGTCGGGCTTTTAGAAAGTTCCAAGGTGTCGCTCGCAATGTTGACCTCATCAATGGTTCGTCTGTTTGGGAGGCAGGTGAGACACAGATGGCTCATCGCATGAAACGGCGCCTGACGGGTGCGATGACATCCCGCGCACGCGGCTCGAGCGACCCTGTGTCGGTGGCCAAGCTAGGACTGTACGGCACGATCGGCACGGCGATTATCGGCGCGGTCACGACAATTTTCATTGGGGTGCTCAGTAACACCAAGGGTTCCGCCACCGTTGCTGAGGAACCGCCGCCGACGACCAACGTGGCCGTGAGCCAGAAGTCCGATCTCGTTTCGTTTAACAACGTGCAGTGGAACGGCGGTCGCGTCACCGTATCCGGCGTCGTCGAAAAGGACGTCAACGCACCGGCCGTGGTCGTTGCGGTAGGTCCAAAGCCATCGGGTGGATACTGGTTCGGCTACGGGAATGTCTTGAACCAGCATTGGCAAGCTGATGTCGCGACCGACGGATCGTCGGAGAAGTACGCGATATCGGCCGCGTACTACTACGGGCTCCCCGACGGTGCGTCACCGGCGCCAGGAGCGCCGGCACCGCCGGAGCCGAATGCGACGTCTGAGCCAGCCGTGCCGGCAGTGGCTCCGGCGGGGCGGCTGGTGTCGGAAACCACACGCCAGAGTGCTTTGACGTTCGCTTTCCAGCCCGAACCGCCGACGCCGCCACCACCACTTCCGGACGAGTTAGTGAACTGTGTGGAGCAATTCGGCGCCAGGTGCTTCGACGGCCCGGGCTTCGGACCGCCGTCGGTCTACCAACCGAAACAATGACTACCTAATTGCTAATTGGCCGGGCTGACAGAGTAGCTGTGCTGGAGAACGGAACCAGACCGGCCTAGTCCACGTCTGACTAGTTGTTCGGGCCGCCCCTGCTCTCCTCGGGGTGGCTCAATTCGTCGTCAAGACAGTTAGTTCCGGCGTTACAGGCTCGACGAGGTGTCTGCGCACTTACTGGAGGTAATGACTAGCGTGTGCGGGCCGACTGCTATACGGCGGGGGGCACACTGGCGTAGCGTTCGCTTCATCAGCGCAGGCTAAGGGGTGTGTTGTGACGACCGTCCTGATGTTTGTTGTTGGCATCGCGATCATCGCCGGAGTGATCTGGCTGATGATGCGGATGGAACGACGCCACCGTCAACTGATCGAGCGTCGACGTGAATTGTGGCGGGCCGAGGGGAGCGTCGGGACGGAGCCGGGCCGCTGGCCAGCCTGCGGCGGATACGGTGGCGGAGGCACCAGCTGCGGCGGCGGCTGACTGCTGCACGGCGGCAACACCGGCCAGGATGATCCGCTGAGCGGTTAGCCAGGCGAACGGGTTGTCGTCGCCGTTGGGTGGCACGAACCTCCCTAGCCCATGTTCGACGACGGGCGACAACCCCAACACGCCACCCTAGGTGCCTCGACAATTACAAGGAGTAACTACAGGGATCGACGGCGCGTTCGGTTTGCCGCAAGTTGTTACGCACCAATGTGGTCGCCTGGGTGCGGCGGAACCAGCCGGGGAGGCTGTGCCGCAGCTCCGATCGCGACGTAACGCACGCCACTATTGATCCGAATATCGTGTTATGGGGTCTATTGCGATAACACCAGGCGCGCACCGTGTCCTCAGCTTGGCGGCCGCCGCCGCGCTCGCCGCGGCATTGATGATTGCCCCGGCAACGACGCCCTTTTGGACAGCGGCGCTGATTCCGGCGGCATCGGCCCAATGCCCCGATGCCGAAGTGGTTTTCGCTCGCGGCCGACAGGAACCACCCGGCGTCGGCGCAGTCGGCGATGCACTCGTCAATTCGCTGCGCTCCAAGGTGTCGATGTCGGTCGGGGTGTATGGAGTCAACTATCCCGCCGACTTGAACGCCTCCATCGGCGCCAACGATATACGCGCCCACGTTCAATCCATGGCGGGAAGCTGCCCGAACACCCGCATGGTGCTCGGAGGCTATTCCCTGGGTGCCACGGCGGCTGATCTCGTGACCAGGGCGACCCTGCCGCCGGGTACGGATCAGCACATCGCAGCGGTCGCGTTGTTCGGTAACGCCGCCAACCGACTCCGCCCGGCCCCCGCCTTCGCCGGTAGGACGATCGACCAGTGCGCGGACGGCGACCCCATCTGTGGGAGAGGTTCGAATTGGCCGTCGCATCTGCAGCCCTCATACATCAGCTCGGGAATGGTGGATCAGGCCGCCAGCTTCATAGCCGGCAAGCTCTAGCCGGGGAGGCGACCAGCGACCACTGACGTAGAGCCGCGAAGGCTTCATCGAACTACTGCACGACGGTCGGCTAGCGACCGCTAGAAGGCATCTACTTGGCTGGGTTTTTGGGTGACCAGCTGCCTCAGCTGTGCTTAGAGGGAACTACGCCCGGCACCACTGCGGGGCCACATATGGTGCGTCCACCGCGCGGATAGACCAGACTGCTGGGCGAGCGCGAGCGGCCGTCCGAGCACTGGATTCACCTGCGGACAACCAATCCAATCGAATCCACCTTCGCCACGGTCCGTTTAAGGACGAAAGTGACCAAGGGCCCGGGGTCCCGGGCGGCCGGTCTTGCCATGGCCTACAAGCTGATCGACGCCGCACAGGCACGCTGGCGGGCAGTCAACGCCCCGCACCTGGTCGCCCTGGTCCGCGCCGGCGTGATCTTCCACAAAGGAAAACTCCTCGAACGGCCCACCGACATCCCCCGACCGAACCCACCACCGAGGCGCAGTCCGCCGGATCGGAGGTTGCCTGACACACCTCGCCAGGTATTGACAATTCCTCTGGCCAACCAAATCCAGGTCCGGCCGTAAATTCCGTCAATCAATTGAGAATAGATAACCGGGCTGACCGTGCTGAGGCTCCAGCACCGCGATATCCGCACAAGCGGTCAGTTCAGCCAACTGTTCAGGGACTGGTCGCGGTGACCGGTGTCGGGCGTTTCTGCCGGCGTTGGTTGGCTGAGGCGGCACGCCACATCATCGAGGGGCGCAGCAACCGAATCGGTGCGTCGACAAGCCAGGCCACCTTGAGGAACTGCTCGAATGCGGCGATGTCATATTCGGCAGCGGTCAGTAATCGGTCCATGTACCCGTTGAGCAACCTCGTCGATAGCGGTGGTGTGCCCTGGATCTCGGGCAGGGAGAGGTCACCGCCGGCGGCCAGCTGCCAAGCCTGGCCGATTGGCTTTGCGGTAGCTCGGAAGAACCGCCGCGGGAGATCCGTTGTGCCCCGGGACAGGCATTTTCGCAGCGCCAAAGCTTCCAGTGCGGCCACCGTCATACCCTGCCCATAGATCGGGTTGAAGCTGCACACCGCGTCTCCGACGACCAGCAAGCCCCCGGGCAGCAGTCGCGCTTTGTCGTACCGGCGCCAACGGCTCGACGGGAACCGATGCTGCGCTGTCTCTCCAAGAGGTTCGGCCGCCCGAATGGCCGCCAAAAGGTGGGCGGGCGCAAATTGTTCGGCGAAGGCACACATCGCGGAACATCCGACAGGTGGATCATTGCCCGCCATTCCGAAGACGGCGAACATCACGGTGTCGTGCTCGTATCTGAGGATCGCCATGCCGGTGGGTCGGCCGGGCACCGGGGCCACGATGCCAGCGCACTCGTGCAACGACTCCGGTGGCATCCGCAGCAGCTGACTCGCATACGTCAGATGGATGACGACGTCGTCCTCGGCGGGGCGGGCGTAACCCAGCCTTTCCAGCATTGCCGGTGTCCGCGCGCCACGCCCGGTCGCATCGACGACAAGATCGGCGGACAGTTCTGATTCTGAGTGGCTGTGACGGCTTACTATTCGCGCCCCGGTGATGCGATCACGGCTCGTATTGGAGGTGACGTCGACGACGTCGTGATTATCGAGGAACGCGATGTTGGGAATCGCGCGTACCCGGCGCCGGGTGTGGGACTCCAGAAATGGTCTGCTTGGGGTGTACGCCCTCAGCCCTTCGGCCGAACCGGATTGCACGGCCAGGTGGCCGCCCATGTTGAAGTGGAGCTTCGATAGATCCCGATAATCGATCGAGGGTGCGCCGGCTTCGACGAGTTCGTCGAGGATCCCCGGGAAGAGTTCTTCGAGTGCCTGCGCGCCGCTCAGTAGCAGCCCATGGGCCTGCCGGCCCTGCGGTACGCCGCGGCGGTGATCGGCGGCGTCGCTCAGCGCATCCCGCTCCACCACGGTGACCGTTTCAAAAAACTCGGCCAGTGCTCGCGCAGCCACCAGGCCCGCCATGCTGGCTCCCAGAACCACCGCATGCTCACCGAGCTTTTCCATTAGCACCCCCCCGACTTGCGTCAGTATGGCAAGGTTTGCACACGGCGGGCGTGAGTACTCGACTACTCGCTTTTCGCCGATGTTGAGGGGTCTCCGCAGAGGGAGTTGGGGCCGCCGTCTTACCCAGCGCGGCTAGGTGTCTCGGCTGTTACTAAAGGGAAGGCACCACCATGACCGTGAACGACGAGGACCGCCCATATCCGCGACTCGACAGTCGACCCTAGGCTCTGCCTATGGGTCGGAAATCCGTTCTGTGGCTGTTGCTGGCCGCCAACATCATCGGCAGTGTCGGGTTTCTGTTGTGGTCGGGCCGCGATAGCGGCCCCGAGTGTGTGTGGATCACTCCGATAGCTACACCGGCTCGCTGGTTTTGTCCTGAAGGTGTCAACCCGCCGCCCCCGCTCCCCCACCGACCAACCCCGGCGGCGGAGGTCCGACGGCAGGTGTAGGTCTGCCGACCACCGGATCGCCAAGCGGCATCGAGATGACTTTCCCCGACATCCGGATCGTCGAAAGGCTTTCGTCGCCGGTGCCAGCCGCGAACACACCGCCTACCCGTCGTTCTCGGTCATGGAGAACCCCGCATGGTGGGACTATCGCGGCCGGTGGGGAATCGCCAGGTCAGGCGCTGACCCTGTCCAATCTCCAGCGGGACCTGGCGGAATGCGGGCACCGTGGCAGCGCAGTCAGGCCGACGACGCGGGCCGTCGACTGCCGGGGCTACTGCAACGGTCTCGAACTGCGTGCGCCAGGATCCACACTTCGTGAACGGCGTCCGGTCGCGGTGGCTTCGTGTGCGGCCGCAGTGCTCACGCCGTACGTCCTGGCTGGTCGACCGTAGTGTCGGGCGCTGACCGCTCACCCGCAGCTGCCGGCTTCCAAGGAATTGCCAAGTGCTTCCGTTCAGGCTTCTTGAAATAGAACGCCCAACGGAAGGAGTGCACGATGCCCACTTCACGAACCAACCTACGGCCGGTGCGCGATGTTGCCCTCCCGTCGCTGCAGTTCCGCACCATCCACGGCCATCGCCGGGCCTTCCGGATCGCCGGGTCGGGCCCCGCCCTGCTGCTGATCCACGGTGTCGGTGACAACTCCACGACTTGGAACTCCGTGCACGCCAAACTTGCGCAACGGTTTACGGTCATCGCACCAGACCTGTTGGGTCACGGCGAGTCCGACAAGCCGCGCGCCGACTACTCGTTGGCGGCCTTCGCGAACGGTATGCGCGACCTGCTCGCCGTGCTCGGTATCGACCGGGTCACCCTCGTGGGTCATTCACTTGGTGGCGGTATCGCAGCGCAATTTGCCTACCAGTACCCGCACATGGTCGAACGCCTCGTCCTGGTGAGCAGTGGCGGCGTGACGAATGACGTGACGCCAGCGCTGCGATTGGCGGCGATGCCGATGGGCGCCGAGGCCCTGGCCGCGCTGCGCGTTCCGGGGGCGGTACCCGCATTGCAACTCGCAGGCCGCGCCGTCAAGACGCTGTTCGGTACGACCAAGTTCGGGCGCGATCTGCCCAGCGGTATCGATCTGCTCGCCAGGTTGCAGGACCCCGCCGCGTTGTCGGCGTTCTCGCGCACAGTGCGGGCGGTGGTGGACAGCCGCGGGCAGTTCGTCACCATGCTCGATCGCGCCTATCTCATGCCGTCAGTCCCGAAGCAGATCATCTGGGGCGAAGACGACGTCGTCATTCCGGTGAGCCACGCTCGGATGGCCCACGAGGCGATGCCGGAGTCGCGACTGGAAATCTTCGAGGACTCCGGCCACATGCCGTTCCACGACCACCCCGACCGCTTCGTCGAGATCATCGAGCGGTTCATCGACTCGACGGCACCGGCCGAACACAACCAAGAACTCTTGGGATCGCTCATGCGGGGCGACGTCGAGCAGGACACCACGTCGCTCGAAACCGAGTCGCTCGGCGCGTAACGCGCTGGTTCCTGCCGTCGAGCGCACGCTTGTTGACGCCTGCTCTCGAGGTTGGTGTACATCAAGCGTGCGCTCGGTGAACTCGCGGCCGTCGGTGTCAGCCGTCACCGATACGCACCAAAACGTCCGCCAGCGCGGCAGTTTGAGACAGGAACGGCGAATGGTGACCCGGTAGTTCGACGATATCGGCGCCGATGTCGCTTCCCATCCGCTTCGACCAGTCAGGGTTGACGACCCGATCCTCGCTGCACACCACGGAGGTACAACTCACCGAAGGATGTTCGGTCAGCGAGCAAGCCGCCGTCCACGCGTATCCCGACTGGGGTCGAAGGTGATCGATGGCCGCACACACCGTGGCTTCGTCGCAGTCGGCGTAGAACACCTTCCGGGCGAAATCGAAGTCGACCCAAACCGTTCGTAACTGCTCGTCGGGCTCACTCAACCCCTGCAGCCATCCTTCGGCGAATTCCGCACCGACCATGTCGGGCTGCGCCTGCCATTGATCAACCAGGCTGATTCCGGGCTCTGGAATCGCAGCGCACAGATACACCAAATGCCGCACCGGGCGCCGAGCCGGGACCAACGCCCCTGTGGCACCCGCCAACGAGTGCGCTACCACCACCACGTCGTCGTCACACTCGCGAAGCGCGCTGCACACAGAATCCGCGTAGGCATCGAAGTCCGCAGACCCGTCGTCACTCGGCAGCTCAGGGGCGACGACATCATGGCCCGCCTGCTGCAGAAGCGGCGTCAGCATCTCCCAACACCATGCGCCATGCCACGCGCCGTGCACCAACGCGAAAGTCGTCACGCGCAGATCGTAGGGGCGAAGCCTTTTGGACGGGCAGGATCGAAAACTTTTCCGCCCGAGCCGAGGTGATGAGTTTCGCGCACCGTGCCGGTCTGTCCTTCGACACCGACCTTCGACCAAGGAGCTCAGCATGCCCGTCACCTCTCATCACGCGAACACTGCAGACACATCGCCGGAGCGTTCGGCGACTCGCCGGAACCACAGGATCGGCGTCGCCATCAGCGCGCTCGTCGCGGCGTTCCTCGTGTTCGACGCGTTCGGCAAGCTCTCGGGCGTGCAGCAGGTCAAGGACGGCACGCAGGCACTCGGATTCCCAGTCGGCCAAGCGCTGGTGATGGGCATCGTGCTGGCCGCCTGCGTGTTGGTCTATGTCATTCCGCGCACGGCCGTCTTAGGGGCGCTTGGTATCACGGCCTACCTCGGCGGCGCGGTGACCGCGAACATGCGAGTGGAAGCGCCGCTGTTCACACATATCCTGTTCGCGGTGTACCTCGGCGTGCTGATGTGGGTCGGACTCGCCCTGCGTCGTCCGCAGCTGCTGACGATCGTCGGACTAAAGCGCTGAAGCCTTCGCGCAGGAGTTCACCGCAGCGTCTGCGCCGGTGCGGTAGGTGCCGGCGACGGGGTGCGCAGCAAATCCACAGTCATTGACAGGCGCATTGATAGTCCGGGGCCGAGGCCCGTACTGCAGCCTTTCTAGACGGATAGGGTCGTGCCGGTCTCGCGCTCGGCGAACTCCCAGAGCCTTCTCGCGTCCTCGTAGTCACAAGCGTTCGCGCCGCGGCCGCTCAGCGTGGGGCCGCCCTTCAGTTCGAACCTGCTGTCGATACCGACGTAGCTGCCCGGTGGGATCGGCTCGGTGATGCAGTACAGCGTGGGTGCCGCACCCGCATCGATGTCGTTCGCGAGCACTCCGGCCACCCCCTTGACCACCGAGTGAAACGCGGACATGAGCGCTTTGTCGGAGACGTTGGACACGTTCGACGCCACCCAGCCTGGATGGGTCAGGAACGTGGTGACCGGCGAACCCGCCTCACGCAACCGCCGGTCCAGCTCGAGACCCCACAACATGACGGCCAGCTTCGAGCGCCCGTAGGCCGGGAACGCAGACCACTTGCGCGACCGAAGATGAGGGTCCTCGAAAGCGATCGATGATGTCTTGTGGGCGTTGGACCCGACGTTGATGATCTTCGAGCGCACGCGATCGAAGAGCAGGTTGGTCAACGCGAACGGACCGAGGAAGTTCGTGCCGATCGTGATCTCGAAGCCGTCGACGGTCTCGCTGCGATTCTGGACAACCGCTCCCGCGTTGTTGATCAGGATGTCCACGTCGCCGTCGATCAGGCCTGCGAAAGCTTTCACCGACGACTGATCGGCCAGGTCGAGTTTCACGACCGAGGTCTCACCGCGCATCTCGGCGGCACGCTGGGCACCCAGCTCGACGTTGCGGACTGCAAGGATCACATGGGCTCCCGCACGGGCCAGCGCCCGCGCAGTCGCCAGGCCCACACCGTTGGTCGCACCCGTGACGATGATGCGTTTGCCGCTCAAATCGCCGAGTCGGCTCGGCGTCCACTGTGTCGTCACGGACTGAGATTAGCCATCGGCGTGAGCCCGCCCTCCAGGCCAGGGTGTGGGCGTGTGACCGCAAACGTTGACATGACAGATCGTGACTGGTTGTCTACGGCCGATGAGCGACGGCGCCCGTGAGATCGAGAACCTGGTGTACGAGTATGCCGAACGCCTCGATGCCGGTGATCTGGACGGGGTCGCCGCACTGTTCGCTCATGGCCGGATCTGCGGTATGGAGGACGGGCCGCCCGAAACCGTGTTCGCCGGCGTGATCGGGGTGCGGCAGATGTACGAGATGGCGACGCGCCTCTACGAGGACGGCACACCCAAGACCAAGCACCTCACCACCAATGTGCGACTGCACGTGGACGAGGCCGCCGGAACGGCGCACGGCAGCGCGTACTACTGCGTCACCCAGGCCACACCGGACCTGCCGCTACAGATCATCGTGACCGGCCGCTACCGCGACACCTTTCAGCGCATCGACGGCACCTGGTGGTTCGACACCCGCATCATGTTCGTCGACCAGGTCGGCGACACCAGCCACCACCTGAAGTTCTGACCCTGTGGAGAATCCTTTCGACGCGACTGGACTCGTAGCGGCTGCGCAACACAAAGAGCGCCTTGCCGATTGGGGTCCGCTGCCGTTCACCGAACCTCTGGGCGTGCTGGCCGACAGCTACGCCTCGGCAGACCTGAACGACATCGGTGTGCATATCCTGCGCTCGGGTCTCGTGCACAGCCTGAGGATGCGACTGCGCGCCCAGGAGTGGATCCGCCTGCACCCGGAGATCGTCGAAGAAGTCATCGTCGCGCCGATCGTGGTGGTCGGAATGATGCGCAGCGGAACCACGCTGCTGCAGCGACTTCTCGCCGCGGACAACCGCTTTCACTGCGCGTACGGGTGGGAAGTGGTCGAGGTCGCCCCCAAGCTCGGCTACGACTGGTCGACCCGAGAGGATCCGCGGATCGCGATCAGCGAAAAGCGCGAGGCGACGTCGCGCGAGCTCGCCCCGGAATTGTTCGCCATCCACCCGATGTATGCACGCGAGCCCGAAGAGGAGATCGTCTTCCTGTCCGATGCGTTCTTGTCGCACGTGCCGGAGTCGGGCGCGCATGTGCCGCGCTACCGTTCGTGGATCGACCGGCAGGACTTCGCGCCGGCGTATGCCTATCTGCACAGAATGTTGCAATTCCTGCAGTGGCAGAAGCGACAGCGGGGCATCACCGCGAGTCGATGGGTGCTCAAATCCCCTGCGCACCTTGGATATCTAGACACACTGCGTGCTCGTTTGCCCGATCTGCACATCGTGCACATGCACCGCGACCCCAGGGAGACGATTCCCTCCGGTGCCAGCCTGAACGCGACACTGCATGCGATGCACGCCGACGGCGTGGACAGAGATCGCGTCGGTGCCGAGTGGCTGCAACGCATGGGTTGGACCAACGATCGTGCGATGGCCGCGCGCGCTGGATGGAGCGACGAGCCGGAGCGGTGCACCGATATCGAGTTCACAGACGCGGTCGCCGATCCCATCGCTCAGGTGGCCCGTGTGTACGACTCCATCGGCGTGCCGTTGACGAACGAAGCCGAATCAGCGATGCGCCGCTGGTTGATCGAGCGTCCACGTGAACCTGCACGCCCGCCGTATTCGGCCGGGGATTTCGGGCTGACCGACGGGCAGATCGACGAACGGTTTGCGGCCTACAACTCCCGTTTCCGCTCAGGAGCAACCCCTTCGAGGAGAATGTGATGTCCGATTTCACTGGCGACGCGGTAGCGACGGCGTCGCAGCACGAACAGGAACTCGCCGCGCTCGAGCTCATCAGCCACCCCACGGTCAAGGCGGCCTACCGCAGTGTCGCCGAGAAGTGGCTTGGGCGCGCGAAGGCGTCCGACGCGATGCGCGAGCGCTTCGACGACGCATTCGCCGAGGTGATGTTCTCTGCGGCGGTGTGGTCGTCCAACCAGGACAAGCTGCGCCCGAAGGTCAGCTGCATCACCCGCATCGGCCACCCCGTAGCGGGTCACCCCATCCCCGGATCACGTTGGGGAATCGACAATCCCGACAGCGTCTACCGCGTGATACCGATCTCCGGCGACGAACGGTATGAGATCCACGGTCGCGTCGGCGCCAACCGCATGACGGAGAACTACTTCACGCTGTGGGACGCGAACATGGGCACCGTCGCGGTGCTCAACGGCCGCACGATGGAGGTCGACAGCGATGGTTCGTTCACCGTCACAGTCGATTCAGACCCCGCCAACGACCGGCCCAACCATGTGCAGACGACGCCGGAAGCACACGAGTTCTACATTCGCGACGTACTGCTCAACTGGGACCGCGACGACCCGAATCACCTGACGGTGCAACGACTCGGCGCGGAGCCGACGACAGCGCCACGCACCCTCGACGAACAGGCCGACGCCACCGCCGCGATGATGGCGTACTTCGCCGACTTCACCGGCAAGCTCAGTCATGGCGTCTACAAGATGGCGCCAAACAACTTCAACCTCGCGTGGTCGGCCGATCGGGTCGGCGCCATGCGAAACCAGGTGTACGTGATGGGCAGGTTCGAGTTGAACCCCGGCGAGGCGTTCGTCGTCGACGTGGGCGACGGTGGGGCCGAATACTTCACCGTCCCGCTGAGCAATATCTGGGGCACCACACTGGACATCGTCGATCGCACCGGAAGCCTCAACAAGGCGCAGTCGGTGCCGAATGAGGACGGCTCCTACACCTACGTCATCTCCCCCACCGACCCCGGCGTGGCGAACTGGATCGACTCCGACGGTCTCAACGAAGGCATCCTGACCCTGCGCATGGCCGAGTTCGGTGAGGAGGGGCCCAAGCAGGATCTGGGCGCCCGCGGGCGGGTCGTTAGCCTCGACGACCTCGACAAGGAGGTGCCCTCGCTCCGCCGGGTGTCCGCCCAGGAGCGGGCGACCGAACTGGCCGATCGTCGAGCGTCTTACCTGCGCCGACTGCCCGAGGGGACGAACTGACATGGCCCGCTGGTTGATCACCGGATGCTCGACCGGGATCGGGCGGGAAATCGCCCGGGCTGCACTGGAGGCGGGACACTCCGTGGTGGTCACGGCACGTCGCACCGAGACCGTGGCCGACTTCGCCGACGACTTCGGTGACCGCGCGGTCGTCGTGGCACTCGACGTCACCGACAAGGACCAGATCGCCTCGGCGGTGAGCGCGGCCGACGACGCGTTCGGCGGCATCGACGTCCTGGTCAACAACGCGGGCAACGGTTACTTGTCCGCCATCGAGGAGGGCGAGGACGACAAGGTTCGTAAGCTGTTCGACACCAACTACTTCGGTGTCGTCGACACGATCAAGGCGGTACTCCCCCAGATGCGCCTTCGCCAGTCCGGGCACATCGTGAACATCTCGTCGATGACGGGTCTGGTCGCCAACCCGCCCAACGCCTACTACTCGTCGACGAAGTTCGCGCTCGAGGCACTGACCGAAGCGTTGGCACAGGAGGTCAAGCCGCTGGGCATCAAGGTGACCGCCATCGAACCGGGCGCCTTCCGTACCGACTGGGCTGCGCGGTCGATGTGGGAATCCTCGACCCCTATAGGCGATTACGACGAGAACGTCGGCGCCCGCAAGACGATGATCAAGGAGTTCGCCAATCACCTCCCAGGCGATCCGCGCAAGGTGGCCGAGGCGGTGCTGATGGTGACAACACTCGACGAACCGCCGCTGAGGCTGCTCCTCGGCCGTGATGTGCTCAAAGCGGTGCGCGACAAGCTCGCCGCGTTCTCCGCCTCGATCGACGAGTGGGAAGCCGTCACCAAGGACGTCAACTTCCCGAAGGAGTGATGATGGGCAACCTCGACGGCCGGGTCGCGTTCATCACCGGCGCCGCACGCGGAATGGGCCGTGCACACGCGGTCAAACTCGCCGGTGAGGGCGCAGACGTCATCGCGATCGACATTTGCGCCGACTTCGACTCCACCGACTATCCCGGAGCCACTACCGACGACCTGGCCGAGACGGCACGCCTGGTCGAGGACCAGGGTCGCCGGATCCTCGCGCGGCAGGCCGACATTCGGGACGCCGCTGCGGTGGACGCTGTGGTCGCCGAAGGACTGGCCGAATTCGGTCGGCTCGACATTGTGATTGCGAATGCTGGCATCATCCGGGTGACGGACTGCGAGCACCCCCGACAAGTCTTCCGCGATATCGTCGAGGTCAATCTCGTCGGTGCCTGGAACACCGTGGACGCGGCTATTCCGGCGCTCATCGCTGGCGGCCTCGGCGGATCGATCGTTCTGACGAGTTCCACCCAGGGACTCAGGGCATCGGGCACAGATCGCGCAGGCCTGCAGGCCTACGCCGCATCCAAACGCGCCCTGGTAGCTCTGATGCAGGGATGGGCGCTTCAACTCGCGCCGCACTCGATCCGCGTCAACACCATCCACCCCAGTGGTGTGGCCACCGGGATGATTCTCAACGAGGCGACGATGACGCTTGCCGGTGCCAACGATCCCTGGCTCGTCGCCCAGCAGAATGCGTTGCCCATCGCACTGCTTGAACCGGAGGACGTCGCCGGAGCTGTGGCCTGGCTCGTCTCAGACGCGGGCAAGTTCATCACGGGCACCTCGTGGCCGCTCGACGCCGGGTTCACACTCCGGAGCTAGCCGCAGTTCCCGTACAACTCAATACGAATCGGCCAACCGCATCCACTCGTACGGCGGTTGTTGCGGCCAGCCCTCCGGCGTCCCCCCACGTCTCCTGCCGACCGCCATGAACGGCTCCTCGCCACGGTTGAACGTCTGCCAGGTGTGGAACACCCTGGTGACATTGCGCAGGAAGAGAGGACCGTTCGCATCAAAGCGACTGTAGGTAGTCGTTGACCACGTCGGCGGCCCTGCGCAACTGGTCGATGTTCGAACTCGTTGGGATCAAATGGATCTCGTCGGTGCCGACCGCCTCGAACTTGTGCAGCATCTCCACAAGCTCGGCCTCGGTGCCGGCCCAGCCCGTCGTTGGCGCCATCGCGTCGACGTACTCGCCGGGGATCCAGTTCATGTACCGGCGCAGATGACGGTGGACCTGCGCTCGTGCATCGTCGCCATCGCCGATCGCGAACCAGAACGAGGTGGCCAAGTGCGGGCTACCCTTGCCTGCCTGCGCCCAGGCCGACCGCGCTACGTCGAACAACTCGTTCTCCTTGTCGACGTCCAGATCCAGGGTCATGCCTGCCAGCCCGTCGGCCCACGCCGCCGCGCTGCGCACGGTCTTGGGACCCAACGTGCCGACGAGCAGTTGCGGGCCGCCGGCTTGCACCGGTGGCGGACCGACCGGAACGACGGACTCGGTGACCTTCTCTCCCGCCCAGATCCGCCTCATCACCGCGACGCTGTCGGCCATGCCGCGCATCGTCTGGGTCGCGGGATCCGCGCCCACGGCGTGGTAGTCCTCGTGCCTGCCGCCCACGCCCAGACCGACGGTCAGCCGGCCGCCGCTGAGCATGTCTCCGGTGGCCAGCGACTTGGCCAACATGACGGGGTCATGCAGCTGAGGAACCACCACCGTCGTCACCAACCGCACGCGATCGGTCCACGCCGCCAACGCACCCATCAGCGTCAGGCTTTCGGGGTTGTCGAACGCGATGCGCTCGCCCCAGCACAGCGACGAGAACGGTCCGTCGTCGATCACCCGGGCCCACGCCTTGAGCGTCGCCGCATCCAAGTCAGGCTCCATCACCGGCATCGTCATCCCGATCTGCACGACGGCGATTCTGGCACGGCGGGCAGCCCAACATCAGCCCTTGACGCACACCACTTGCTTGAGCTTCGTGACCACCTCGACGAGATCGGACTGATCGGCGATCACCGTGTCGATGTCCTTGTAGGCGCCCGGAATCTCGTCGACCACACCGCCGTCCTTGCGGCACTCGACCCCGGTCGTCTGATCGGAGAGGTCCTGTTCGGTGAACGTCTTGCGCGCCTTGGTCCGCGACATCCGCCGGCCCGCGCCGTGCGACGCAGACTCGAACGAATCCGGGTTGCCGAGCCCGCGCACGATGTAGGAGCAGGTGCCCATCGACCCGGGAATGATGCCCAGCTCCCCGAGGCCGGCACGGATCGCGCCCTTACGAGTCACCAGCACGTCCTCACCGAAGTGCTTCTCCTCGGCGACATAGTTGTGGTGACAGGAGATCGGCTCGTCGAACCCGATGTCGCCGAACTCGGCACGCAGCACATCGCACACCAGCCGCAGCATCACCGTACGGTTGCGGCGCGCGTAATCCTGCGCCCAGTACAGGTCGTGACGGTACGCCGCCATCTCCTGTGTACCGGCGAGGAACACCGCAAGGTCCGGGTCGGGCAGCTCGGCGTTGTGGGCGAGGCCACGCGCCACCGAGATGTGATGTTGAGCAAGCTCGTTGCCGATGCCACGCGATCCCGAATGCAGCATCACCCACACGTGGTCGTCAGCGTCCAGACAAACTTCCACGAAGTGGTTGCCGCCGCCGAGTGTGCCCATCTGCCGCAGTGCCTTGTCGGCGCGTGCCTTCACCACCGGCGTGAGATCGTCGAACACCTTCCAGAACGAGGTCCAGTCGTTCGCGTCATCGTCGGTGAATGCCGGTTCTCGGTGCTGGGCGAAACCGACGGGGACCACGGCCTCCAGACGTGTCCGGAGTCGGCGCAGCGAGTCGGGCAGGTCGTTCGCCGTGAGCGACGTGCGCACGGCGGCCATGCCGCACCCGATGTCCACGCCGACGGCTGCCGGGGACACGGCGTCACGAAGCGCGATCACCGACCCGACCGTGGCGCCTTTGCCGAAGTGCACGTCCGGCATCACCGCGACGTGCTTGACGGCCCACGGCAATGCAGCGATGTTCTGGAGTTGCTGCATGGCGGACGGTTCGACCTCCGTAGGTCGCGTCCACATGTGAATGTCCACGTTCTGACCGCGGACCAGCGTTGCCGCCACCACTACAAACTAGGTCGCCTACGGACACCTGCGCAAAGGGTTTTCGACGTTGCTGGCACGATGGCCGTATGCCGATCAACACCACGTCCATCGCGCACATCCGGCTCACCGTCACCGACATCGAGCGGTCGCGGCGGTTCTACGAGGATGTGTTCGGCTGGCCGATCACCCTCGAGGTATCCGAGGACGCCGACGACGCAACGCGTGAACAGCTCTGGTTCCTGTTCGGCGGTGTCATCTACCGGGCAGGCGATACGGGCGTCGGGCTGCGTCCAGGGGCATCCGACACGTTCGACGAGGACCGCACCGGCCTAGACCATCTCGCATTCCGTGTCGAAGGAAAGGCCGAATTAGAGTCTGCAGCCGAGCATCTCGACAGCCTCGGTGTCGACCACGAGCCGATCAAGGACATCGGGGTGATGTACATCCTGGAGTTCCGCGACCCGGACAACATCGCGCTGGAACTCATCGCCCCGAAGTAACTGGACATCTCCGAAACGGCACCGCCGACGGCTCAGGCAAGCGCCCGGCAGCCACCTAGGTCAGCCGCCCGAAGATCTCGGCGACGGATCCCGGCCTCGCCTCGCGAAAGCCGGTGCCCGCCCACACGTTGACGGCGTGCGGCGAACCCGCGCGCACCGACGCCGCCCGCAGCGGGCTGGTCAGGTAGTGAACCTCGGGATAGCCGAACGGCGCTTCGTCCTCGTGTTCGTCAATGAACCGATTGCGCAAGCCTCGCGCGTACCGACCGGAAAAGGCTTTGGTGACCGCGGTTTCGGTGAATCGGGAGTCCTGCAGCGCGGCCCGGTGCACGGGCGTGCTGCCAGCTTCGTCGGCGAGCAGGAACGCCGTTCCGAGCTGCGCCGCGATGGCACCCGCGCGCAGCACACGTTGGACGTCGTCGGCCGACATCAGGCCGCCGGCGGCTACGACCGGCAGCCCGAGCGCGCACACCGCGGCCAGCAGTTCGTCGAGCGGCTGGGCCGACGGCTGGGCCGTCGGATCGAACGTGCCGCGATGCCCGCCGGCCGACGGCCCCTGCGCCGCCAGCACGTCGACGTCACGGGCGACCGCCGACTGCGCCTCCGCGAGAGTCGTCACGGTGCCCACGATCGTGATACCCGCTTGATGTAGCCGCAGGCATTCGTCTTCGCTGGGCAGGCCGAACGTGAATGACGCCACGTCCGGCCGCAGGTCGAGGAGCACATCGATCTTGGCCGCCCAGGCATCGTCGTCGAATCGGGGCTCGCCGAGCGCGGCGCCGTAGCGTCCGGCGTCGGGTGCCAGTGCAGCGGCATAGCGTTCGATCGCGTCGGCCGTGGCTGCAGAGGGCTGCGGCACAAAGAGATTGGCGCCCACCGGGCCAGATGTCAGGCCGCGCGCCGAGGCGAGCCGTTCCGCGAACACCTCCGCCGTCAGATAGCCCGCCGGGACGAAGCCGAGGCCGCCTGCGGTTGAACCGGCAGCCGCAAGTTCAGGTGTCGACGGCCCGCCGGCCATCGGCGCGACGATCAGCGGGTGGTCGAGATCCCTGAGGTCGAACACCATCAGCGCACCGCCCTGGCGAAGAGTAGGCAGTCCTGCGGTTCGACGCTGATGTTCGGCAGCATCGCGAACCGCGCCAGGCGGCCTTCAAAGGTGAGCCCGTTGCGTTTGAGCAGCCGCGCCGACGCCGTGTTGTCGACGTAGCAGGATGCCGAGACGCGATACACGGTGGGATCGCGTCGCGCCTTGTCGAGGACCAGTTGCACCGCCTCCGACATGAGGCCCTGTCCCCACCACCGACGGCCCATGTAGTAGCCGAAGTCGATGATGTGCGGCTGAGGCCGCCGCCAACCGATGGCTCCGATCACGCCCGTTCCTTCCCTCAGGTCGATCAGCCAGGTGGTCTCCCCGCCGACGTTGAACAGTTCGGTGATGACGCGCCGCGTCTCGCCGACGTCGGGGTGCACCCGCCACGACATATAGCGCGGCACCTCGGGGTCGGACGCGATGCGCTCGAACAGTGGCTCGGCATCGTCAAGGGTGGGTGCCCGCAGCGTCACCCGCGGACCGTTGAGCACCTCCACGTCGGTCATACCTACATGGTGCATCGTTGCCGTTCTACGGCCGACGGTGGTTGACTGGTTCGACATGGCAATCACGTTCAACCACACCATCGTCGCGTCGCGGGACCGTGAAGAATCGGCGGGCTTCTTCACCGAACTCTTCGGATTGCCGAGCGCCAAGGAGTTCGGCCCGTTCCTCGCCGTCACCCTCAACCACGGCGCCAGCCTCGACTACGCACAGGTTGGCCCCGACGAGGAGATCCACCCCCAGCACTATGCATTCCTGGTCTCCGAGGACGAGTTCTCCGACATCTATGGACGCATCCAGGCCAGGGGCCTGCAGCACTGGGCCGATCCCAGGGGCGCCCGGCCCGGGGAGATCAACCGCAACGACGGCGGCCGCGGCGTGTACTTCCAGGATCCGGCCGGACACTATCTGGAGATCATCACCCGGCCCTACGGATCCGGCGCGGACTGACCCGCGACGCGAGCAGTTCGACACCGTCACCGCGCAGCGCAGGCAGCATTCGCGGCCGGTTGCCCAGAACGGACACGAGTTCGGCCCCGCTTCCCTCGACGAGCGGCCCCCTGTCGCCGTGTGCCCAGTCGACGTCGGTGGCGCGCAGCCGCAGTCCTCGGCTGTTGCGGAAAGCAGGCACGAACGGATTCGGCAGCGCGACTTGGGTGTTGAGCACCGCTACCACCGCCTCGCCGGCAATGTCGGGCTCACGTTCAATGGCGAACAGGATGTCGAGTTCGTGGGTGATGTGATCGCCGAGCAGTAGCCGCGGCGGGAAGATACGCCCCAACCCGCGCGGCCGGTACACCAACCGCCCGAACTCGTCGAGCAGTTCGGCGGGACTGCGATCGGCGGCCAATGAGCATGCCATCGCCGCGTTTGCGCGGTCGAAAGAGCCGCCGTGGCGCAGGATCTCGCCCGCGGTGACGCCGGGACCCGAACCGTATCCCACGACGAGATGCGCGAGCACGTCGTGGTTGGACCACGCATCGCACAGGCTGGGTCGTGTCCACTCGTCGTGGAGCAGGCCCGCGGCCAGCGCGCGGAACCGTTCATCGTTGCTGCGCAGCAGATCACGCACGGACATCGAGATGCTCCTGCAGGAAGGCGGTCTGATCGGCGATCACCCGGCTGACGAGCGGCGGATGGTAGATGGCGAAATGGTCCGAGTCGTAGTGGCGGGCCATGCCGCGAGGTGCGCGACGTGCGACCAGTTCGGCGTACCTGGGATCCATCAGGTTCTCGCGGTCGCACACGCACACCAACAGTGGAGCCTTGACCCTGCGGGCGTGCCGGATCGCCGATGTCGTCACCATGGTCATGGCGTCTGCAGCGGCGATCCGGTTGTCGAACCGGCCGCCGGTCGGGACGGTGGAGTTCCAGCCGGCCTCGGCACCCTCGACGGTGACCATCGCGAAACCTCCAGGCGGGCCCACGATGGGTACGTAGCGGCGACCGCGCCGCGTCGCTAGGCGCAGGACGTCCTCGGTGATCGCGGGCGCGAGGCGCAGCGCCGCGAGCACGCCGAGCCGGCGGGCGGCACCGGGTCCATGGACGATCGGACATTGCACGACCGCCACCGCCACATCGTCGCGCTCTGCCGCGACCCGCACGACGTTCATGCCGCCGAGGCTGGTGCCCCAGAGCCCGATCCGCGCGCCGTCGATGTCCCGATGGCCGGCCAGGTGCGCGATTGCCGCCTCGACGTCCCGACATTGGCTACGTGTCGAAATATGCTGCCGTGGTTGGCCGTCGGACGCCCCGGTGTTTCGGTAGTCGAATGCGAGAGTGGCGATGCCCGCGGCGGCGAAGTGCTGTTCGTACTGAGCCAGCATCATGTCGTGCGTCGCACCCAGTCCATGTACCAGCACGACCGCCGGGTGCGGGCCCGCGCCCGGGGGCAGCGTCAACCACGCCGCGCACCCGGTGGCACCAGAATCGAAGTCCACGCGTTCGGTCGGAATCGTCACAGGCATCGCCCGCCTCCTATGATAGGTACAATGTACGTATAGCTACACTGCTTCACGTACGGCGTACTTGTCAAGGGGTGATGAGCCGCTTGCACGTGGAGCAAGGGGGTCAGAAAATTGCGAGCACGGTTCACCACCGATGAGATCGCCGCCGCGGCGTTGAGCATCGTCGACGAGGCCGGGGTAGGCGCGCTGAGCATGCGCGCGTTGGCCGCGGCGCTGGGCACCGGACCGATGACGATGTACAACTACGTGCCCGACAAGGAAGGACTGGAGGAACTCGTCGTCGGCGCCGTCGTCGCCGAGGTGGCGGTGCCTGAGCCGACCGGGGACTGGATCGACGACGTGTACGCAATCGCCGAGGCGATGTGGCTGGGCATCCGCGCCCATCCCTCCGCCATCCCATTGGTGCTGACGCGCCGCACATCGTCGGCCACCGGTTTCGCCGTGGCCGACGCGCTCATCGCCGCGCTCGGACGAGGGGGCCTCACCGACTCCGACCGCCTCGCCGCATTCCACGCGGTGTTCGCGTTAGTCGTCGGTGCGGCGCAGGCCGAGCTTGCGGGACCATTGACGCGCGGCCGTGACGCCGGCGACGCCGCGGCCCGCATCGGTTCTGTCGCCGGCGCGACCTACCCCAACGTCGAAGCTCTCTCTCACGTCGCCGCGCGCAGGTCGGTCGAAGAGGACTTCGACCAAGGCCTGCGCATGCTGCTCGACGGGATCGCCGCGCGCGGCGCGGGGCGGCGGCGCCGCTAGCTCCACGAGTGGCCGCGCGTGGATTCCTGACCGCGGTAGTCATCGGCCAGCTTGTTGACGTGCTTGGGCAGCGCACCGGTGGCGACGTCGGCGAGGCTGGTTTGCTCAAGCACCGATCGCATGCTGGCGCGCAGCGCGCGCCACACATCGGTCAGCGACGCCGTCGGTCCGGAGTACGGCAGGTCGCCGAGGCCGATGTCGCGCACGCTGGCCAGCGGGCCGTCGATGCATCGCAGCACGTCGGCGATATTGATCTCGGCGGCGGGCCGGGCCAATGCGTATCCGCCGTCGCGGCCGCGGTGGCTGCGGACCAGACGGTCGGTGCGCAGGTCGGAGAGGATGTCGACGAGGAACTGCGGTGGGATGCCCTGCGCCTTGGCCAGATCGTCGGTTTTGACGATGGCGCCCTCCTCGGCGGTGGCCAGCTGAACCATCGCGCGGACGGCGTACTCCGCTTTGGCCGACATGCGCATCTTGCGAATTCTGCCATCCGGCCTTCGCAGAGCCCGTCAGGTCGCGGTCGCCGTGGCGATCAGCGCCGGCGTCGCGAATCGCACAGATCCGTCGCTCGCGACGAACGACCGTAGGCGTTCGGCAGCCGCACACCGCAGCTTCGCGAATTGGTCGTCGTCGATGTGGTCTGCGAGCGTCCAGCCCCGGATCTCGGTGTGCAACCAGTCTTCAAGCGACGCGAAGCGGGCCTGACCCTCGTGGCGCTTTACCGCCACGTCGGGGAACGCCCTGCGCAACAGTTCACCTAGTTCATCGGGCACGCCCAGACAGAATGGCGCCCTCAGCGCGTCTGCGGCCCACTCGCCGAGTTCGTCGGCGAGTAGTTCGACCATCGCCATATACCCGGGAGATTCCTCGACGGCCGCCCACGTCGCGACCGCCACCCGACCGCCAACCCGGAGCACGCGTCGCATCTCCGCGACGGCACCGGTCCGATCACCGAAGAACATCAGTGCGAACTGGCATGTGACACAGTCTATTTCGGCACTGCCGACTGGTAGCCGTTCGGCCACACCGCGACGGACATCCACACCCGGCGCCAGTCGTTCGGCGATCGCCAGCATGCCTTCGTTGGGATCCACGGCAATGACAGACCCGCTCGCCCCCACACGTCGCAGGGCAGCACGCGCAACCACGCCGGTACCGGTACCGACGTCGAGAACCCGCTCACCAGCGACGGAATGCACCGCATCGAGCATCGGTGTGACCCATTGGCCGAACAACGCCGGCACGAAGAACTTCTCGTACACCTCGGCGGCAGGCGTCGAGACCTGGCCGGTAGAGGCATCGGTTGATCGATTCGTCTTCATGGCGTGATCCTGCGCCCGTGAGCTCGACTGGGAAAGATCGATTTTAGAACTTCACCGGCGAACCGACGGTGAGAGGATGTGGGGCGTGGGCACGTACCGCCAGTACTGTCCGATAGCCCGTGCGTCGGAGATTCTCGCCGAACGGTGGAATCCGCTGATCGTTCGCAACCTGATGTTCGGCGCCGATACGTTCTCGGCGATCGCCAGGGGCGTGCCGACGATGTCGCGCTCGATGCTCATCAAGCGACTCGATGAGCTTGAACGTGCGGGCGTCATCGTATCCACACCGAAAGCCGAAGGCCGCGGCCACAGCTATCGGCTGACTGAGGCCGGTAACGACCTGGCTGGCATCATCGCCGGCCTGGCGGCGTGGGGCGAACGCTGGCTCGAAGTGACGACCGAGCACTCTGACCCCGGTTTCGCGCTGTGGGCGTGGTGCCAGCTGGAGATGGATCGATCGGCGCTGCCCGCGGGCCGCATCGTCGTCGCGTTGACATTCCCCGACGAGCGTCCGACCAACCGGCGGTACTGGATCTTGATCGACGACGGCGATGCCGAACTCTGCTACAGCGATCCCGGCGGTCAGCCCGACCTTGTGGTTGAGGCGGCTTCACGGGCCTTTGTCGACTGGCACCGCGGCGCACGAAGCTGGCAAGACGTATTGCGGTCGGGCGAGGTCAAGATGACCGGCCCCGCTTGGCTGCGCCGATCCTTCCCGGCGTGGAACGCACACCAGTTCACCTAATGGGCGGTCACGCCGAGCACCGCGTCGGCGAGCTCGGGACGACACACCACCAGGTCAGGTAGCCGCGGGTCGCGCCTGTTGTAGATCAGCGGCGAACCGTCGATGCGCGACGTGTGCAGCCCGGCCGCACGGGCCACCGCGACGGGCGCCGCGGAATCCCACTCGTATTGCCCACCCGCGTGTACGTAGATATCGGAGAGGCCCTGCATCACCGAGGCGACTTTGGCGCCCGCCGAGCCCATTTCGACCAGTATCCCGCCCAGCGCGTCCCGCACGGCCAGCGCGATCGCGGGCGGCCGAGTACGCGACACCACAATGCGCGGCTTCTCCGGGGCAGCCGGCGGCGCACTGACGACGGGAGTCGAGAGCGTAATACCTTGCGCCGGAAGGGCTACCGCGCCCGCGACCAGCTCACCCGACTGCCACAGCGCGACGTGAACCGCCCAGTCGTCACGTCCCAGTTCGGAGAACTCCCGGGTGCCGTCGAGCGGGTCGATGATCCACACCCGCTCGGCGGACAGCCGGACGGGGCTGTCGGCACCCTCCTCGGACAACACCGCGTCACCCGGACGCTCGGCGGCCAGCGCCTCCATCAGGAAGTCGTGGGAGCGCTTGTCCCCCGCCGCTTTCCGCTCATCCTGACTCGCCTCGGCGAGCTCGCTGCGGACATCGAGCAGCAGCTTGCCGGCCTCGGTCGCCAACCGTGCGGCGACGTCGTGATCGCTCATTGCCGGCTTTCCAGCAGCTCGATCACAAGGTCCGCGAGTTCTTCGGGTGTGCAGTCCGGAGTGAGCCGTAGATCGGGCTTCTTCGGCCGTTGATACGGACTGTCGATCCCGGTGAAGTGAGTTATCTCCCCGGATCGTGCCTTCGCGTACAACCCCTTTGGATCGCGTCGCTCGCAGTCATCGAGAGGCGTATCGCAGAAGATCTCGAAGAAGTCCAGCCCCGCCTCTGTGGTCACCTGGCGTGCCAACGCGCGGTGCTCCTCCAGCGGGCTGATGGCGGGCACCAGCACGACCTGGCCGGAGTCGGCGAGGATCGCAGCGATGTGAGCCAGCCGGCGTTGATTCTCGGCCCGATCGTCCATCGAGAATCCGAGGTCCGCGTTGAGCCCGTGGCGCAGGTTGTCGCCGTCGAGAACATAGGCGGGGGTTCCCTTTTCGATCAACTTCTGTTCGACGAGCATCGCCACCGAGGACTTTCCGGATCCGGACAACCCGGTGAACCACACGGTCCTGCCCTTTGACAACCGGTCTTCGGACTTGCACAGCGATTCGTGGCGCACCGTGTTGGGACTCGCCGTGCGTGCGGTGACGTAGGGCAGGATCATGCCTGCGGCGACCGTGCCGTTGGTGTTCGGGTCGATCAGGATGAACGAGCCCGTCGCCGAATTACGGCTGTACTCGTCGAGCAGCAACGGTACCTGTGTGCGGAGCGAGACACGGCCCAGCTCATTGAGTTTCAACGCGGTGGCGCTCTTGTCGCGGTGCAGTGTGTTGACGTCGAGCCGGTAGTCCAGCGCTGTGACCTTGACCCGCGTTGTGCGAGTCGTGTGTTTGATGATGTAGTCACGGCCCGGCTCGAGCGCGGTTTCGTCGGCCATCCAGCACACCGTGGCGTCGAAGTCCTGCGCCACCCGCGGCTGGTTGTTCGGCCGGGCGATGAGGTCGCCGCGCGAGATGTCGATGTCGTCGGCCAGGCTGACCGACACCGCCATCGGCGGGAAGGCTTCCGCTACGGGCCCGCCCGGTCCCTCGATCGTGGTGATGGCGCTCGTCTTGCCGGTGGGAAGAACGACGATCTCGTCACCGGGACGCATCACACCGCTCGCGACGGTGCCCGCATAACTGCGATGGTCGGCGTGGTCGTGCGTCTGCGGCCTGATCACGTACTGCACCGGGAATCGCACGTCGACGAGGTTGCGGTCGCCTGCGATGTAGACATCCTCGAGGTGCGACAACAGCGACGGTCCGTCGTACCACGGCGTGATGTCGGACTTGGTCACCACATTGTCGCCGTTGAGCGCCGACAACGGAATCGTCGTCACATCGTGGATATCGAGGCGTGCCGCGAACTCATGGAAGTCGTCGCGTATCTTCTCGTAACGCTCCTGATCCCAGTCGACGAGGTCCATCTTGTTGACTGCAAGCACGATGTGCCGGATGCCGAGCAGTGACGCCAGGAACGCGTGCCTGCGCGACTGTTCGAGCAGCCCGTGCCGCGCGTCGACCAATACGATGGCCAGTTGCGCGGTCGAGGTGCCCGTCACCATGTTGCGGGTGTACTGGATGTGACCGGGGGTGTCGGCGATGATGAATTTCCGCTTGGCGGTGGCGAAGTAGCGGTAGGCGACGTCGATGGTGATGCCCTGCTCGCGCTCGGCGCGCAGGCCGTCGGTCACCAGGGCCAGGTCGGTGTAATCGTGACCGCGCTCCTTGGACGTGCGCTCGACGGCCGCCAGCTGATCCTCCATGACGGCCTTGGAATCGAAGAGCAGCCGTCCGATGAGAGTCGACTTTCCGTCGTCGACCGAACCCGCGGTCGCGATGCGCAGTAGCGTCGCCATGCTAATTCCCCCGTCGCTTCGCTCGCCCCATCAGAAGTAGCCCTCTCGCTTACGGTCTTCCATTCCGGCTTCGGAGATCCGGTCGTCGGCGCGGGTGGCGCCGCGTTCGGTCAGTCGCGACACCGCGGTCTCGGCGATCACCTCGGACACAGTTCCCGCAAGGGATTCCACGCAGCCGGTGCAGGTGACGTCGCCGACGGTGCGGAACCGCACGGTCTTCTCCACGATCTCCTCGTCCTTGCGGGGCTGCAGGTACTTGTGCACGGCCAGCAGCATCCCGTCGCGCTCGAACACCTGGCGCTGATGCGCGTAGTAGATCGACGGCAGCTTGATCTTCTCGGCGCCGATGTAGGACCAGATGTCGAACTCGGTCCAGTTCGACAGCGGGAACACCCGGATGTGCTCACCCTTGTGATGGCGGCCGTTGTACAGGTTCCACAACTCGGGTCGCTGCGCCTTGGGGTCCCACTGACCGAACTCGTCGCGGAAGCTGAATACCCGCTCCTTGGCGCGGGCCTTCTCCTCGTCGCGACGGGCCCCACCGAACGCGGCGTCGAATTTGTTCTCCCGGATGGCGCGCAGCAGCGTGAAGGTCTGCATCGGGTTGCGCGACGGGATGGTCTCCACGACGCGGCCCGCGTCGATGTCGTCCTGAACCTTGGCGACGACGAGGCGCACTCCGGACTGCGCGACCAGTTCGTCGCGGGCCTGCAGCACTTCGTCGAAGTTGTGTCCGGTGTCTACGTGCATGACGGGGAACGGCAGCCGGCCCGGTCGAAACGCCTTGATCGCCAGGTGCAGCATGACGATGGAGTCCTTGCCGCCGGAGAACAGCAGCACGGGCTTCTCGAACTCCGCGGCGACCTCGCGGATGATGTGGATGGCCTCCGCCTCCAGCGAGCGCAGGTGGCTCAGCTCGTAGCGGCCCGCATTGAGCTGCTGGGTCTCGGTCATCATTTCCTCGTTAAGTTGGTACAAATGACCAAGTTTATCTGCATAACTCGACATAAAACCATCTCGGGCCCTGCGATGTCAACGTCCCGTTCTGTGGCGAGCTGGGCCCACGCCGGAGGCAGGGGAACGCAAAAGTGCGTGTCGCGGCGGCGTGTCGGGTGATTCTGCGTCTCTCTGCTCGCGCTTACCTGGCGGGTACTCGCGCTTACCTGGCGGGTAATTGAAACGCCGCACGCGCCCGCGCAGACTGCATGGATATGTCGACCACTACCCCACCTCAGACCGGCGCGGACGTCATGGCGCAGTTCATCCCCAGTCCCCGTTCGTAGCCCAGCTCGGCATCGTCGCCGAAGTGCTCGACGGCGACGAGGTGCGGCTGCGACTGCCCTGGGACGAGACCAACGTCACAGTCGGCGACATGGTCCACGGCGGTGCCATCGCGGCGCTCGCCGACGTCGCCGTCATGGCCGCCGCCTGGGCGGGTGCCGACGTGCCTGACTCGTTGCGCGGTGTGACGACGTCGATGTCGATGCAGTTTCTTGCGCCGGCACGCGCGACCGACCTGATTGCGCTCGGCCGGGTGCTGCACCGCGGCAAGTCGTTGGTCAACTGCGACGTCGACGTGGTGACCGCCGAGGGCGAGGCCGTCGCGAAGGCGATCGCGACCTACAAAGTGGGCTGAGTGGCCTAGAGCGTCAGCCGTTCGGTGTGATGACGGCGCGTCCCGCAATCTTGCCGTCGTGCAATAGGTGGTAAGCCTCCGAAGCGCTGTCGAGCGGGAAATGCTCGACCAACATCTTGATCTTTCCGGTCTGAGCCAACTCGATGACCTCGATCAGTTCTGGGATCGATCCCCAAAACGGCGACGCGACTGAGCATTCCTTCGCCGGGCTGTTGAAGCTCACCGGCACGGCTGCGTCGCCGAGTCCGACGATGGTGAGATGCCCAAGCACCCGTGATACCTGGGCCGCCATGGTGAGTGTCGGGTCGACGCCGACGAAGTCGAGTACGACTTCGGCGCCCTGACCGCGGGTTATGTCCGTTATCTGTTTGACCGCATCATCGCCTGAAATCAACGCCTCGTCGGCGCCCATCTCGGTGGCGATCTTCAGCTTGTCGGCCGAAGTATCCACGGCAACAACGGTTGTCGCAGAGCAGAGCGCCTTGAGCACCTGGATGGCCATCTGACCTAGGCCGCCGGCGCCGATTACCACCGCCGTCGAACCTGGCCCCAGCAGGTGCACCGAGCGCTTCACAGCGTGATAGCTCGTCAGGCCCGCATCGGTGAGTGGCGCCGCGTCACGCGGGTCGAGACCGCCAAGCGGAATCAAGTAGCGCGTCGACGGGACGAGCAGATATTCGGCCATGCCGCCGTCGGTGCCACCAAGCCCTCCCGGGCTCGGCTTCCCCGGCATCTGGCAGTAGTTCTCCATGCCTTGGCGACAATTCATGCACAGCCCGCAACCCCATGGGCCGTAGACGATGACGGCATCGCCTGGCCCGAAACCCGTTGCACCGGACCCCATCTTCTCGACCCAGCCCGCGTTCTCGTGACCGAGCGTGAAGGGCAGCGGGAAGTCCATTGCCCCCGCGGGCGCCTCCAACAGATGCAGATCCGAATGGCAGGCACCCGCGCCGCCGACCTTCACCAGCACCTCCCCCGGCCCCGGCTCCGGTACCAGCACGTCCCGAAGTTCCCCCGGCTGTTGCCATTCGACGAACTGGAAGGCCTTCACTCTCGGTCGACGATCCGGTCGAATTCGACCTCGAGGTGCAGCGGACCTCGGAACACCTGGTTCACCCGATAGGGTGGCGGGTCGACGACCAGTCGCGGGTTCTCGACGCGCCGCAGGAACGTCTCCAATGCGATGTTGACCTCGAGGCGTGCCAGTGGACCGCCGACGCAACTGTGTATTCCGCGGCCCCAACCCACGTGTTGGTTGTCCGCGCGCTGGATGTCGAACTTCTCGGGGTCGGGGAATCGCTTGGGATCGCGATTGGCAGCGCCGTACACCAGGTGCACCGCCGACCCGGCGGGGATGATGGTTCCTCCGACCTCGATGTCGGTGGTCACGCTGCGGCTGGGGAAGAACTGGACGGCCGACTGCAGCCGCAGCACTTCCTCGATCGCCTTGGGAACCAGTTCCGGTTTCTCGCTGAGCAATTCGATTGACTCGGGATTGCGCAGCAGCGTCAACACGCAGTGCGCGATGGTGTTGACCGTCGAGTCATGACCGGCGATGAGCAGTAGCATCGCGTTGGCCGCAGCTTCCCTGGGCGTCATCGGCCCGTCGGGGCCGTCCTTGTCGTTCACCAGCTTGGACAGCACATTGTCCTGCGGTTCCGTCAGGAAACCCTGGATCAGGTCGGCCATGTACGCGGTCAACGCCGCGCTGCTCTCCGTGCCCTTCTGCTTGCGGGCCTGGCCTTCTTCAGTGGCGGCGTCCGGGCCCATATCCGCCCCGGCCATGAAGTCGAAGATCCAGCCGTGGAAGGTGGGTTCGTCCTTCAACGGGACACCGAGAATCTGGCAGATCACCGCCACCGGCACCGGATAGGCGTACTGATCGACGACGTCGAAGGTGTTGCCGCCCTTGGCCTTGATCTTATTCAAGTTCTCGTCGCACAGCGTCTGGATATCAGCTGCCATGTTCGGTATCACGTTCGGTGAATGCGGCGGCGCGAAGTGCCGCATCACCTGCCTGCGTTGCTTGTCGTGCTTGGCCGGATCGGACACGATCAGGCTCGGTTCCCGGCCGTAGGCCTGCATGTGCTCAGCGCCGGCGTCCGGCGCATCGGCCGCAGGCTGGGCCGAGATGGGACTCTTCGAAATGTCGGAGCTGACGTGGGGGTCGTGCGCGAGCTGTAGCAGCTCGCGGTATCCGGTGACGGCGTAGACCTTGTCGGCCACCTGAACCACCGGCGTCTTGCGGAGTTCGTCGAAGAACCGGTACGGATCGTGCCGATTCTCATACTTCATCGCCTCGGTCCAGGCGGTTTCTGCGGTGGTCACGGTGACTCCGTTCTAGCGGGCTTTGGGGCGGAACTCGGCGCCCCGCGACGTCGGATCATGGCCAGTGAGAACGACATCGGGAATGCCTGTCGGCTCGCGGGGGTCGGGAAAGCGAGCCGACATCGGCTCCGCATCTGCGGGCTCGTCGTAGCCCGGTGGCGGCGGCGGAAAGGGCGCCGACCCCTCGATGAGTCTGCCGTAGTACTCCAGCCATTTGCCGTGGTTGAAGGTGATGGCCCCGACGATGCGGCCGTTCTTGCCGAACGCCGCGGCGAAGCGTAGATCCTTGACGGAGCCCTGGGTGAACACGATCTCATCGCCGAAGGAACACACGCCGCAGCCCTTGATGTTGACACCGAACTGGCCGGACCAGAACTGCGGCAGCGGTAGGTGGGGACGCCTCCCGGTCTCGACGTTCACCATGTTGTGCGCCGCGGTCTGGGCACTCAGGACTGCTGCATCCACGTGCTCGATCGACATGAACTGGTACTCGTAGAGCACATGCGGGGCCCTCGCGATGTCGCCGGCGACGAAGATGCTGTCGGTCACCACGCCGTTGATGTCGAAGGCGCGGCAGCCCGCATCGCAGGCCACGCCCCAGAAGCCGGCGGCGAGTTTAGCGCCGTCAAGCCATTCGATGTTGCGGATGGATCCCAGCGACGCAACCACCACGTCGACGTCGAGCGTGGTGCCGTCGGAGAGCTTGGCGCGCCGGACATGTCCGTCCGCGTCGCCTTCGAGTGCCTCCACCGCGACGCCGGTACGCAGGTCGACACCGGCGTCGCGTTGCATCTTGGCGGCGATATCGCCGATGACCCCGCCGAGTGCGCCGACCAGAGGTGCACTGGATCGCTCCGCGACTGTTACGTCCAACCCGAGGTCGCGGCAGACCGAGGCCATTTCCGAGCCGATGAAGCCAGCCCCGACGATCAGTACGCGCTGTGGCCCGGCCTTCAGCGCCGCCTGCAATTCGGCCGCCTCATCGCAGGTACGCAGTGTGAAAAGGCCTTTCAGCTCGGCTTCTTCACGATTGAACCACTGCCGCGACCGGACGCCGGTGGCGATCAGTAGTCGGTCGTAGGGCACCTTGTCGCCGTTGGCCAGCAACACCTCACGGTTGTCACGATCGAGGCTGGTCGCCGCAACACCCAGGCGCCAATCGGCATCGATCGCCCGCATCCGAGGCAGCTTTGTGTTAGCCGCAGGCACCCATCCCTTGAGCACCTGCTTGGACAGCGGCGGGCGGTCATAAGGCTCGTGTACCTCGTCACCGATGAGCGTCAGTGAACCGGTGAAGCCCTCGTCCCGCAACGCTTCCGCGGCGCGCAATCCTGCCAGGGAGGCGCCGACGATGACGATCCGGCCCTGCGACTTGAAGGTCGAAACCAGATCTGAAACCAGTGATGCCGTGGTCATTTCGTGGTCCGGTCGGCGGGTGGATCCATCTCGGCGATGATCGCCTGCACAGGGCAGGAGGCCACGGCCCGCGCGACCTGCTGACGTTGCGAGTCGTCGGGATTCGGGTCGTATGCCAGCGCCTCCTCACCCTGCAACTGAAGGACTTCCGGCGCCAGCGGGACGCATTGCGCGTACCCCAGGCATCGATTCAAATCCACGACAATTCGCATGGTTCCGGCTCCTTCTCAACCGGCGCTGAGTGCTGGTCAGCGCCACTCCCGAAATCACCCGGGAAGGGTGCTGACAGTACCGCTTTCGCACCAGTAAAAGCCGCTGTTTGGGCGTAGTCGTACTGCTTGTCCTGCTGATGTTTTCGCCGTGGTAGGTCGGGAGTTCGCGGGCTGAAAAACCCCGGACGCGTCAGCCTCGTCTTCGGCGCGGATGACTTGAACCACGGCGTTGATCAGCGCCAGATGGGTGATGGCTAGAGGGAAGTTTCCCAGGCGCCGGCCGGTGCGCGGTTCGATCTCCTCGGCGTAGAGATGCAGCGGGCTCGGTGAATCCGGCCGGGGCACACACAGCCACTCCACCGAACCGCTCGACCCGTACGGCACCGGGAGCGGTTTCAATGAGCTGCACGGCGGCGCCGCTGTCATCGGCGGGTGTCGTGTCCTGCGGAACCGTCTCGACATCATCAACCGCCACCCGTCGCGCGCAGGCATTTACGCGGTCCCGAACGGCCTGCCCGCCGACACCGAGCAGGATCGTTGCCTAGAGTTCGACCTCGTCGAGCTTTCCTGTAGCGACGTCGAAGACGAAGCCGCGCAGCGATTCATGCTGTGTGACAAAGGGACTGGCCTCGATGCGGCGCAGGGACTGACGAACGTCTTCTTCGACATCGGGAAAGGCCTCGGCCGCCCACTCGGGCTTGATGCCGGTGTCCTCCTGAATGGACCGCTTGAAGTCGTCGTCGGTGAAGGTGAGCATGCCGCAGTCGGTGTGGTGGATCAGGATGATCTCCTTGGTGCCCAACAACCGTTGGCTGATGGCCAGCGAGCGGATCTCGTCGTCGGTGACCACGCCGCCGGCATTGCGGATGACGTGGGCCTCCCCGTCGCCGAGCCCGAGGATCCGGTAGACGTCGAGCCGCGCGTCCATGCACGCCACCACGGCCACATGCTTGCTCGGGGGCAGCGGCAACGGACCCGTGAAGCCGCTCGCGTACGCCTCGTTGTTCTTCAGGTACTCGTCGGTCACGGACATGGCGCTCCTTATTGGCTGGTAGAGGCGTTTTCTGGGCCTTGCAGGTGGACGCTCAGGCACACCGTGGACACATTTTGGACACACTTTCAGCAGCTGCGTCCAGATCACAATGGAACAAATCGGCGTACACGTCCAGCGTCATGGCCCCGCTGGCGTGTCCCAGCATCCGCTGCACCATGATTGGCTTCCGGCCAGATCGGCGCGAGGGGGATCGTTCGACTCATTGTGTCGCGGGGGCGCGGCAGGGAATGGCATCACGGCCGATCAGCTGCTGCACGCATGTCCAGAATCAGCCACTCAGGGGCCGACGGTCACACTCGCCCGTTGCCCCCTTGCCCGTTGCCCGTTGGCTGCGGCGGCGCTGTTGCCGCTACACACGAAGTACGTTGCGCCGCAGAGACATCACCCTGACGCGGTTGACGTCATTGACCGAGGTGTATCTGAATGCCGCGGGCCCGAAGTTGTTCGAAGGTATAGCTGAACTCGCCGCGGTGTCCGACGGAAACGACATAGCGATCCTGGCCTTCGGTGACTGGGAAGCTGAAGGAGAATGTGCAGTTGGCGGTTGTGTCCTTCCCCTGTCCAAGCGGGGTGGTGGCAAGGATCTCGCCCTTGCCGTTCTTAACGGTGAGGGGAGTGTCGTGGCCGATGTCGGAGTATCCGTCCGCTCCCTCGCATGATGCCCCGTCTGATGCGATCGCGCCCACGCCAGTGCTGTCAATCAGGACGAAAATCCCTGACACCGTGACTGTTTCGAGCAGATGGAAGCCTTGGACGAATTGCGGGCAAAACGCGTCGACGGCGATCTTGTCGGCCATCAAACCTTGTTGGGACCCGCCATCTTCCAGCTGTCGACACACATGCCTACCGTGGGCGACGGCATTGGCATCAGAGTTGAACTGGGTTGCCAACCCGGCATCCTTCAGCGCGGCGAGGTACCCGGGTTCAGGCGCGGGTGCTGACATACGACCTGACTGCAAAAGCACCCACACCATCGCTGCGGCCATAACGATGATCGCGGTCGCCGCGCCCGTTGCGAGCCACGTTGAGCGAATGCTCGACCGGGTGATCGGGATCTCGACGTAGTCCGGAAGCATCTGCCCGCCGGCCGGGTCCGTGGATTCGGCCTTGCCGTTGCGCACACGGTTGGTCGGACGTCCGGCGACGTGGTACCGGCCCTCGTATCGCGCCGTGGGATCCGGGCGCCACCCTGTCAACGCGGCGGACGCCTGTACAGAGCCACAGCGATCACACGTGCCGCCGTCATCGATATCGGAGCCGCAGTAGGGACAGGTCATCGGCGGCGATCCCCGCCCGGCTGTCGACAATTGCTCCGACGCATCACCCTTGGCCTTCTGAACAAAGACAGCTCAGCCATCGAGCCGAAGCGGTCAGCCGACGACCGCGAGGCTGCGCCGACGTCTCCGCCTTTCTCATCATCACCGTTATAGGTCCTCCGCCGTGCCGGCACAGCCTGTAGACCAGATTGACAGGCTCCGGGAACAGAATGGATTCCTGTCAAAGTAACCCGGCGTGCCCGGGCCGACAGCTCAGCTACAAAACCAGCCAGCACGGCGGCGAGTTGATCGTGGCGGATCGCTGGTACCCATCCAGCCAGATCCACCACGGCTGTATGGCCCCGGACGGCACCCCGTGCCGCCTGGTCGGCAAGCATCGCATCGACAAACACCACTCTGCCCGCAGACCGGTGAAATCGTCGAACCGCGACGTCAACGCCGCATTGAATCTCCGTGACTGGCCGGATCACGCCTGTTGTGGCCCAGCCGGAGCCACAACGCCATCGGTTCCCGGGCCAATCCCATCGGTTGGTACAGGCCATGGCGGCGGACGCCGGATCATCCGGTGCCGGCGGAGCCCCCGTAAGTCCCCGCCCACGCGGGGCCGGACGCGGAGAGGCTAGAACCCAAACCCCGCAAGGGGACGCTGCATGAGCGTGTCACTCAAACACATTCAACGGCAACGGAAGCAGGGGCGGCCGTCTGGACGGCCGTCTGGGTGAGCGGTCGTCAGAGCAGCGGAATCCAGATGGGCCCGAGCCAGAACCCCCAACCCTGGTGACCCTGATCGAACACCGGATTCACCCAGTTGCCCTGGTACTGGAACGGTCGGTGGTCGCGGACGGCGCGGTCGTAACCGTCGCGGTCCTCCCAGCGGACATCGGGCCGCTGCGGCTGCTCCCAACCGCGTCCGGGCTGAGGCTGCACCCAGCCGGGGCCGGGGCCCTGGTGCGGCGGATCGGCCGCAGCCATACCGGCACCGAGACCAAGGGCCGCCGCACCGAGTCCGCCGGCGAGGGCAGCTCCGGCGACGAGTCGCTTCAGTTTCATGATCGATTCCTTTCTGTTGTGGCCAAAGGGCTTTGGTGGCTATGGCACATCAGTTGCCGGTCGCAGCGTCGAGGTCGTAAACCGTCGTGCCTGCGACGTCGACAGGCGTGAAGTTCTGCTTCACCCACGCCTCGATGTCCTGCGCATTCCCCGAGCCGCGCCTGGGAGGTCCTTGCCGATCACCGGGGATGAAGTACCGCACTTCGTGATCGGCGACATAGCCCTGGAACTGGGCCAGGCTCGGCGAGTTGTCGGAGCCGGTGAACCCGCCGATCGCCATGACGGACGCGCCGGTCTTCAGTTCCAGGCTGCTGGCCGTCATCGAGCCGATGGTGGCCGCCGCCCAGCGCTGGTGCGCGCCCTCGACGAGGTGCTCGAGGGTCGGGTTGTCCGCTGCGGCACCACCCGGCCGACGGCCGCCGGGCCAGTCGGGGGCATCACCACGGCTGGGACCTGCCGTCACCATCGGGCCACCATGGTGGTTGGCCACCGTCTCGACGGTGTACGCCGCACTGGCGGCCACTCCGAACAACATTGCACCCGCGGCCAATACGGCGGTGGCGCGGCCGAGTCGGTGGGAACCCACCACGAGCGTCGCTGCGACGATGATCGATCCGGCGAGCACGATCCACCTCAGTGCGGGCCACCAATCCGGTGTGCGCCCCAGCAGGATGACCGCCCAGACTCCGGTGACGGCCGACATGGTCGCCAGCACGATCCGCGGCGCGAGGAATCGCCTTCCCCGCCACAGCTCTTGAACCGAGATCCCGACCAGTGCCGCGATCGCCGGCGCCAGCGCGACCGTGTAGTACGGGTGAATCGTGCCGTCCATGAAGCTGAAGACGGCACCGGTGCCCAGCAGCCAGCCGCCCCACAGCAACAGGCCGGCCCGCACACCCGCGGTCCGTGCGGTGCGCCTGGTGAACCACAGTCCGGCGAGCAGCCCGATCAGCGCCGCGGGCAGCAGCCAGGACGCCTCGGTGCCCATCGACGGGCCGAACAGCCGGCCGATGCCCGGCTCGCCTCCGAAGAAGAGGTTGTGCGCGCCGCCGAAACCACCGCCGGGACCACCACCCCCGCCCGGTCCCTCGCCCGGATGTCCGCCTCCGCCGACGACCCGGTCAATCCCGTTGTAGCCCAACGCCAGTTGCAACAGACTGTTGTCGGACGAGCCGCCGATGTACGGCCTGGACCCGGCAGGCCACAGACCGACCAGCGCGACGTACCAACCGGCCGAGACGATCATCGCGACGGCGCCGACGGCGAGCTTGCCGACGCGCTTGCACACCCCGACGGGAGCGGCGACCAGGAACACCAGCGCGAAGCCGGGGACGACCAGGAACGCCTGCAGCATCTTGGTCAGGAAGGCGAAGCCCATGACACAGCCCGCCAACGCGATCCAGCGGGTACTGGCCGTCTCGGTGGCCCGCACGACGCAGTAGGCGGCAACCACCATCAGAAACACCAGCAGCGCGTCCGGGTTGTTGAACCGGAACATCAACGCCGCGACCGGGGTCAGCGCGAGCACGGCGCCTGCGATCAGACCCGCCGCGGGGCCACTGCCCCTGCGCACAGTTGCGTACAACACGGCGACGGCACCGACGCCCATCAACGCCTGCGGTAGCAGCATCGTGAAGGCGCTGAAGCCGAAGATCCGGCCCGACAGCACCATCACCCACAGCGCGGCAGGTGGCTTGTCGACGGTGATGGCGTTTCCGGCGTCGAGCGAACCGAACAGCCACGCCTTCCAGTCCTGTGTGCCCGCCTGCACGGCGGCCGCGTAGTAGTCGTTGGCCCAGCCGGCTGAGCCGAGCGCCCACAGGTACAGCACGGCGGTCGCCAACAACAGCACCAGCAGCGCAGGACGTACCCAGCCTGGCTGAGCGTTGTCGGGAGGTTCGTGTGCCGCCTCTGAGGTGTGCGGGCGCACGTCTGCGGTGATCATGATCAATGGATTCCTTTGCGTTACAGAACAGTCAGCGGGCTCGGCGCGGGTGAAACACCCATCCCCGGAGGAGGACGAACCTCGCTGCGGTGGCCACCAGGTTGGCCAGCACCAGCACGGTGAGTTCGATCAGGTGGTGCGGTTCGGCGACGAGGAGGTGGAGGACGGCGAGCGATCCGCTGGTGATGGCCAGCGCGATCCCGAACACGAGGAGTCCCTCGACGTGGTGCCGAGTCGCATTAGCCCTGCCGCCGACCCCGAACGTGAATCGCCGGTTGGCTGCGGTGTTACCGATAGCGGTGAGCAGCAACGCGATCAGGTTCGCCACCTGTGCTCCGAGCGAGCCCTGCATCATCATGAACAGCGCGACGTAGGCCGCGGAGGACACCACCCCGACGGCGCCGAACCGAACCGCCTGCCGCAGCAGCGAACCCGGCGCAGCCGATAGACCGGATGGACTCAGTTGTGCGGCAATGGCATTCACCGGAATCACGCCGTTGGCGAAGCTGCGCAGCAGGCGCCCGATGCCCTTGAGATCGGCGGCCGCCGTGGCGACGATGTCCACCCTGCTGTCCGGGTCGTCCACCCAGTCCACCGGGACTTCGTGGATCCGCAGGCCGCTGCGCTCGGCCAACACCAGCAGTTCGGTGTCGAAGAACCACCCGGTGTCGGCGACGTAGGGCAGCAGCTGCCGGGCGACATCGGCACGGATCGCCTTGAATCCGCACTGCGCATCGGAGAAGCCCGCCGCGAGTGTGGATTTCAGGATCAGGTTGTAACAGCGGGAGATGAGTTCGCGCTTGGCGCCGCGCACCACGCGGGAGCCGCGTCCCAGTCGCGTCCCGATCGCGAGGTCCGAGTGGCCGGAGACAAGGGGCGCCACCAAAGGGGCCAGCGCGGCGAGATCGGTGGACAGGTCGACGTCCATGTACACCAGCACCGGAGCGTCCGAGGTCGACCACACGGCGTGCAGCGCCCGGCCCCGCCCTTTCTCCGGGACCTGCACCACCCGAACGTCGCTCAGCTCGGCCGCTAGCTCGGCTGCGATGCGTGGGGTGTCGTCGACGCTGGCGTTGTCGGCGATGGTGATGCGCGCCGAGAACGGAAACTGCTCTCGCAGATGGCGATGAAGCCGCTGCACCGAGTCGGCCAGTGCGGCTTGCTCGTTGTACACCGGCACGACGACGTCGAGCACGGGCACGCCTGCCTCACGGGCGACTACAGCGGCGTTCGGTCGCGATTCGAATCGAGCAGGGGTGCCACGTTCGAGGGCGGTTTCGGTCATGACTTCATCGTCGGCGCGCAGCTTGTGTTGCCCGTTGGCCCAAGCTGTATGCCGGCTATGAGTTTTTCGGCGGCTGAGTGAGGTCATAAACCACGACGCGCTCGATGATCAGCGGAGTGTAGTGCGCCTCCACCCAGTCGGCGATGTCCGCGGCCTCCTGGCTACCGCTGTTCTGCGACCCCCAATGCCCGATCATCATTCGTCCGCGGATGAAGTAGTGGATCTGATGCGAGGCGACGTAGTGCTGGAACTCCTGGAGCGTTGGTGCGGGATCCGTGCCGTTGAATCCCCCGATCGCCATGACGGGTGCACCGCTGGCCAGTTGGTAGCCCGCCGCGTTGTTCGAACCGACGACAGCCGCAGCCCAGGTGTGGTCGTCCGCGTCACGCGCCAGGGTGGCCGACAGAACGGGTCCCGGCTTTGGCGAGTCCAACAAGCCGCCGGGCCCTGCGAAACCGCCGAAGCCGTGACGCGACGGGCCGACGCTCGGTATTGCGCCATTGTGAGGCGTCGCGGCGGTGGCGATCGCATACGCCGCGGGCCCGGCCAGACACGACACCACGGCGAGCGCGGCCACGAGTCGCGCCGCAGACGGCGACAGTCGCCCGGCGACGAGCAGCAGGGCCGCCGCGCCCACTCCCCCGACCGCGACGAGCGCGCGCAGCCACGGCATCCACTCCGTGTTCCGTGACAACAGCACCGCGGCGAGGATGCCGGTGACCAGCACGGTGCCGGACAACGCCGTCGCGGCGCGAACGTCAAACCGCCGCTGCCACAGTAGCGTTGCACCGATGCCGATGCACGCACCGATTGCAGGTGCGAGTGCCACCGTGTAGTAGGCGTGCACGATGCCGTTGGCGAAGCTGAACACCACGGCGGTGACGATGAGCCACCCGCCCCACGCGATGAGTGCGGCCCTCGTCGGGTCGGTGCGGGGCGCACGCCGCGTGATGATCAGGCCGGCCACGACGCAGATCACCGCCGCGGGCAGCAGCCATGCGATGTCCGAGCCCATTCCCGTGCCGAACAGGCGCCCCCAGCCGACGTCGTGGTTGAGGTTGCCGAGGCCGCCGGGTTCATCACCCGTGAGCCGGCCGAAACCGTTGTAGCCCAACGTCAACTCGATGATGCTGTTGTGTTGCGAACCGCCGATGTAGGGGCGCGAGGACGCCGGCCACAGGTCGACGAGAGCGAGGTACCAGCCGCCGGACACCACGACGGCCGACGCGGCGATGAGAAGGTCGGCCAGCCGGCGCGGCAGAGGCCGGTTCCCGGCGATCAGATAGGCGGCACCGAAACCGGGCAGTACCAGGAACGCCTGCAGCATCTTGGCCAGGAAGCCGAAACCCACCGCGACGCCCGCAGCCACCAACCACCATCGGCTGGAATCCTTTTCACACGCACGCTGGACGCAGTACGCGGCGGCGACCAACAGCAGCACCAACAGGGCGTCGGGATTGTTGAAGCGGAAGATCAACGCGGCGACGGGCGTCACCGCGAGCACGGCACCGGCCAGCAGTGCCGCACCCGGCCCGGCGACGCGTCGGACGGCGGCGTAGAGCAGGCCGACCGCGGCCACACCCTCGATTGCCTGGGGCACCAACACGCTCCACGGATTCAACCCGAACAGCCGGACCGAAATGTCGATGACCCACAGCGCCGCGGGGGTCTTGTCGACGGTGATGGCGTTCGCGGCGTCGCTGGACCCGAACAACATCGCCGTCCAGTCGCTCGCTCCGGCCTGGGCGGCCGCCGAGTAGAAGGCGTTCGCCCACCCGCTGGCGGACAGGTTCCACACGTACAGGGCCGTGGTCGCCACGAGAAGGAGCGGCAGTCCGACGCGCGAGCAGACGCGAAAGTCCACTTTTGCGGCGCGCGTCGGGGACCTTTGCGTCTGCTCACGCGGAGGGGCCAGGGTACTCACTGGCCCGATCCTCTCCGGGCCGGCTAGGCGCCGGATTGGGCCGCGCTGTGGCTTGCCTGTGTATCGCCCGGAAACATCACCGAAAAGACCGTCCTGCCCTTGGTGCTGTCCACCTCGATGGTGCCTCGGTGGGCCTTCACCACGGCTGCGACGATCGCCAGCCCCAGTCCGGTGCTGCCGCCGCGCCGGGAGCGCGACGAGTCGCCGCGCGCGAACCGCTCGAAGATCTCCGGCTGCAGATACTCCGGGATACCGGGCCCGTCGTCGGCGACCGTCAGGACGGCTCCGGCGTCGACGGTGCGGGCCAATGATGTGGTGACCGATGTGCCCGGCGGCGTGTGGGCGCGCGCGTTGGCGAGAAGATTGGCCAGCACCTGATGCAGGCGCGCCTCGTCGCCGGTGACGACGACGGGCTCATCGGGCAGGTCGAGAGACCACCGGTGGTCGGGTCCGGCGATGTGAGAGTCACTGACCGTGTCGACGACCAGCCGTGAAAGGTCCACCTGCTCGCGCTCCAACGGCCGCCCGGTGTCGAGGCGCGCAAGCAGCAGCATGTCCTCGACGAGTTGTGTCATCCGCTCCGTCTCTGACTCGATGCGGTTCATCGCGTGCGCGACGTCGTCGGGGACGTCACTGCGCTTGCGTTGCGCCAGTTCGGTATACCCGCGGATCGCCGCAAGCGGCGTACGCAGTTCGTGACTCGCGTCGGCGACGAACTGGCGCACCCGGGTCTCGCTTGCGTGCCTGGCGGACAACGCGCCGGCGATGCGATCGAGCATCCGATTCAGTGCGGAGCCCAGCTGCCCGATCTCGGTGTGCGCACCCGCCGGGTCCACCTCGACGATCGGCGTCGGCAGCCGCACTTCGCCGCGGTCGAGTTCCAGGTCGGCGACTTGACGCGCGGCCGCGGAAACTGTTGACAGCGGGGCAAGTTGGCGGCGGAGGATCAAGATTCCCGCCGAGGTGCCGCCGATCATCGCGAGCGCCCCGACCACGCAGAAGATGACGGTGACGGTGATCAGGGTGTCGTCGACGTCGGAGGTGGGCAGGCCGGTGACGATCGTCTCTCCTGGGCGGTGCGCATGCATGGCCATCACGCGGTAGCGCCCCAGCCCCTCGAGTTCCACGGTTCTCGGCGGTGCGTTCGGTACAACATGCGCGAGTTGTTGCGCTGCGGCCGGGCTGATTTCGGTCCGGGTGCCATCGGCGGTGATGACACCGGCGTCGACCGGGGTGCCATGAGAGATCACCGCGCCGACCGTGCGGGCGGCCTGGCCCGGAGCATTGAGGAAGGATGGACCTGGACCGAGGTTGTCGCGGATGATCATGCGTCTCGGAAATCCTCGTGGCCCCGGGAAATCCGGCGGCGGCGGCCCGAGCTCGAACAGACCCGTCGAACGGCTACCCGTTTCCGCCAGCCGGTCGTCGAGCTGATTCGTCAAGAAGTGCTGCAGCGCAAGGGCGGTGCACACGCCGATCGCGGCGCACACCAATGCGAGCAGGACGATCTGCGACACAAGCAGCCGCGTCCGCAACGACCACGTCCGCGGCGAACGCAAGCGCGTCAACCGCCGGCTGTCAACGCGCGGGCTTGAGGACATACCCGGCACCGCGCAGGGTGTGGATCATGGGCTCACGCCCGCTGTCGATCTTCTTGCGCAGGTACGAGACATACAACTCGACGATGTTGGACCGTCCACCGAAGTCGTAGCTCCACACGCGGTCGAGGATCTGGGCCTTGCTAAGCACACGTTTGGAATTGCGCATCATGAAGCGCAGCAGCTCGAACTCGGTCGCGGTCAACGAGATCAGCTCACCGCCGCGGGTCACCTCGTGGCTGTCTTCGTCGAGCACCAGATCGCCCACCACGATCGTGGCGCCACCGGACTCACTGGTGACCCCGGTGCGCCGAAGCAGGGCGCGCAGCCGCAGCACCACCTCTTCGAGGCTGAACGGCTTGGTCACGTAGTCGTCGCCGCCCGCGGTCAGGCCGGCGATGCGGTCTTCGACGGAGTCCTTCGCGGTCAGGAGAAGTAGCGGCAGTCCGGGGATCTGCTCGCGCAACTTGTGCAGAACCTCCAGCCCGCTCATATCCGGCAGCATGACGTCGAGCACCACCACATCGGGCGGCGTCTGCCGCGCCGACGCGATGGCGGTCGCGCCGTCGCCGGCCGTAGCGATCTCCCAGCCTTCGTAGCGAAGGGCCATAGACACCAGTTCGGCGAGCACCGGTTCGTCGTCGACGACCAGTACGTGGATGGGCCTGCCGTCGGCCCGGCGCATGACGACGCGCGCAGGCTCCTGGTCGTTGACCGCGGAACCGGTGGGACTCGCCACGGCTCCATTATTCGCAGACGCCATTGGCTCCCACTGTGCACTCCCTATGTGCCGGCTGTGAATGGGCTTACCGGGACCCCCGGCACACGGGAGCAAGGGGCTAACCCCCCATACCGAAGCCGTCAGGTGGTTCGGCGGTCACCGTTGGCGACGCGAAGGTGGTCGCCAGTTCGGCCGGCGCGACGGACATCGTCGTGGTCTCACCCAGCGTGATCTCCGGACCTTCGCTGAAGGTGCCGGTGCTGTTCGGCGCCTGGCCGAACGACAGACCCAGAACACCCATTGCCACGGCGCCGCCGGCACCGATTCCTGCCGCTACCAGCTTGAACTGTTTCGATTTCATATTGAACATCTCCCTTTCAGGCCGCGCACCTAGTGCTGTTCCGCCGTCGGCGGGATGGCCGACGGTGTGGTGGTGATCGGCGGCGTCACCACCGATGTCTCCGGCGCTTCCGGCGCCACGGTTTGAGTGATGGTCTGCCCGCTTGTGACCTCAGACGTCGTAACCGGACCTGGCGGCGCCGGTTCCTGGGGGTCGGCCACGCTGAGGTCGCTGAATGTCACGGTGAGCGCGCCCATTGCCACCACGGCCCACTGCGCCACCCACAGCCGACACGGTTCTCAACTGCTTCGTCGTCACCTCTGACCACTCCATTCGGTATTCGACTCCGTTGGTCGGTTAACCGATGTTCGTGGTGGTGAAACTCAAACCGGAAAGACCCCGGTCAGCGTGCTAGTTGGCCTTGAAGGGCGCAGGACCCTTGATCGTGGGGCTGGCCTTTGCGACCGCTGGCACGGTCAAGGGGGTGGTCTCGGTGCTCGTCGCCCCGAGGTTCATGTGCGACGACGTCATGTGGACGTCGGCGCCGGCTTCGTGCCCGATCGCCACGCCCAGGGCAGCCATCGCCATCACGGCGCTGCCTCCGATCACCGCTGCCGTCATCTTCACGTTGGTTCGCCGGTTTGCATCCACTTTTTGTTCCCTCCGTAGACCGTGGACAGGTTGGCAATCAGTGAATCCGTCGAAACTGTGAGGACCTTGGACAATAAGGGCGTGATCCTCGAACCTCAGGTCAGCATCGTCACCCCGAGCCCGGCCAACGCGTCGGCGTCCTCGATCAACGCATCCGCGCTGTCGCCCGAGACGCCCGGGTGCGAAAACCCTAGGTGACCGCCGCCTCGGCGCTCACCAGCGAAATCGGCGGATCCTGCGAATTGGCTAGCCACGCCGGGGCTGCAACAACCGGTCGACCAGGGCCCCATCTCATAGCCTGTGCGCATGCAGCCGAACGGCGGGACCGACCGGATGACGCGCTTTCTCGCGCGCCGGCTGCTCAACTACGTCGTGCTGCTGGCGCTTGCGTCGTTCCTGGCGTTCGGGCTCGCGGCCGCGCTGTTCCATCCACTCGAGAACCTCCAGCAGCGCAACCCGAGGCCGCCGGCGGAAGTCATCGAGGCCAAGGCCGCCGAGCTCGGTCTCGACAAGCCGATTCCGCTCCGCTACGCGCATTGGGCCTCGGGCGTGGTCCGCGGCGACTTCGGCACCACCATCGGTGGTCAACCGGTGACGGACGAGTTGTGGCGCCGCATCGGGGTGAGCCTGCGGCTGTTGGTCATCGGCGTCATCGTCGGCACCATCATCGGAGTGGTCGTCGGCGCATGGAGCGCCATACGGCAGTACAGGATCAGCGACCGCGTCATCACGATCGCGTCGCTTCTGATCATCAGCACACCCGTTTTCGTATTGGCTCCGCTGCTGATGCTCTCGGCCGAGCGCGTCAACACCCTCCTGGGGTTTCAGCTCTTCGAGTACATCGGCGAAACGTCGCCAAACGCCATCGGCGGGGCGTGGGACCAGTTCGTCGACCGCCTACAGCACCTGGTGCTTCCGACGTTCACCCTCGCACTGGGCGCCGTCGCGGGATATAGCCGCTATCAGCGCAACGCGATGCTCGACGTGCTCAACCAAGATTTCATCCGCACGGCCCGTGCCAAGGGGCTGACCCGACGGCAGGCGTTGTTCAAACATGGTCTACGGACGGCGCTGATCCCGATGGCGACGCTGTTCGCCTACAGCGTCGCCGGAGTGTTCACCGGCGCGGTGTTCACCGAGAAGATCTTCGGTTGGCATGGCATGGGCGAATGGTTCGTCCAAGGAATCAACACACAGGACATCAACATCGTCGCTGCCATCACCGTCTTCGCGGGTGTCACGATCCTGTTGGCGGGACTGCTGTCCGACGTCATCTACGCCGCGTTGGATCCGAGGGTGCGCGTGACATGACCGAACCGGTGACCAGCGAATCAACCACATCAGCGAAATCGGGTGTGCCCGTCGCCGCCTTCGCGTCGCGGCGCACCCTGGTGTTCCGCCGGTTCCTGCGCAACAAGCCCGCGGTCGCATCGCTCGCTGTGCTCCTGCTGATGTTCATCGGCTGCTACGCCCTGCCGCCGCTGTTGCCCTATAACTACAGCGATCTGGACTATTTCGCATTGCAACAGCCCCCCGGCGTCGACCACTGGTTCGGCACAAACGGGCTCGGCCAGGACCTGCTCGCGCAGACGCTGCGCGGCATGCAGAAGTCAATGCTGATCGGCGTGTGCGTGGCGTTCATCTCGACCGTCGTCGCCGCGACGGTGGGATCGATCGCGGGCTACTTCGGCGCCCGGCGCGACCGCGCACTGATGTGGATAGTCGACCTTCTGCTGGTCGTGCCGAGCTTCCTGCTGATCGCGATCGTCGTCCAACGAACCAAGGGCGACGTCTTCTGGATGATCGTGCTGCTGTCGATCTTCAGCTGGATGATCAGTTCCCGCATCGTGCGCGGCATGACGATGAGCCTGCGTGAGCGCGAATTCGTCTCCGCTGCAAGATATATGGGTGTCAGCCACTTCCGGATCATCCTCCGCCACATCCTGCCCAATGTCGCGTCCCTTCTCATCATCGACACCGCGCTAAACGTCGGGGTGGCGATCATCGCCGAAACCGGGCTGAGCTTCCTTGGCTTCGGCGTCCGGGCTCCGGAAGTGTCACTCGGGACACTGATCGCCGACGGCACCAAATCGGCGATCACGTTTCCATGGCTCTTCCTGTTCCCGGCCGGCGTATTGATGGTGATCGTGTTGTGCGCCAACCTTATCGGCGACGGACTGCGTGACGCGCTCGACCCGGGAAGCCGTGCCCTGCGGAAGGCACGCAAATGAGCCTGCTCGAGGTGCGCGACCTGACCGTCGCCTTCCCTACCGACACCGAATCGGTGAGTGCCGTGCGCGGGATGAACTTTCACGTCGATCCCGGAGAGGTCGTCGCGCTCGTCGGCGAATCGGGTGCGGGCAAATCGGCCAGTGCGATGGCCGTCGTCGGCCTGCTGCCCGAATACGCCGAGGTGTCCGGATCGATTCGGCTACGCGGCGATGAGCTCATCGGCCTGTCGGACCAGAAGATGTCGGAGATCCGCGGCAAGACCATCGGCACGGTGTTCCAGGACCCGATGTCGGCGCTCACGCCCGTCTACACCGTCGGTGACCAGATCGCCGAAGCGATCGAGATCCACCAACGCGGCACCACCCGACGGGCGGCCCGCGCCCGCGCGGCCGAACTGCTCGAGCTCGTGGGCATCGCCCAGCCGGAACGGCGGGCCCGGTCCTTCCCCCACGAACTGTCCGGTGGCGAGCGACAGCGTGTGGTGATCGCGATGGCGATCGCCAACGACCCCGATCTGCTGATCTGCGACGAGCCGACCACCGCTCTGGACGTCACGGTGCAGGCGCAGATCCTCGACGTACTCGAGACCGCGCGCGACGTGACCGGCGCAGGCGTTCTGATCATCACCCACGACCTCGGCGTGGTCGCCGAGTTCGCGAACCGGGCACTGGTGATGTACGCCGGAAGACCCGTCGAGGTCGCATCCGTCGAGAAGCTATACCGTGATCGCCGAATGCCTTATACCGCAGGGCTTCTCGGCTCGGTACCCCGCCTGGACGCCCCGCAGGGCGCGCGCCTTGTGCCGATACCCGGCGCACCGCCGTCGCTGGCCGCATTGCCGCCCGGCTGTCCGTTCGCCCCGCGCTGCCCACTTGCCGTCGACGACTGCCGCGTCGCCGAGCCGGACCTGCTCGAGATCGGGCCCGACCACCGGGCCGCCTGCATCCGCACGGACGAGGTCGCCGGCCGCAGCGCCGCGCAAATCTACGGCGTGTCCACCGAACCGCCGTCCGCACCACACGACATCGACGCGCCCGTGGTGCTGCGCGCACACGATCTGGTCAAGACGTACAAGCTGACCAAGGGCGTGGTTTTCCGCAGGCAGGTCGGCGAGGTGCGTGCCGTCGACGGCATCAGCTTCGATCTGCAGCAGGGCCGCACGCTGGCCATCGTCGGCGAATCGGGGTCGGGCAAGTCCACCACGTTGCATCAGGTGCTGGAGCTGACAGCACCGCAATCGGGTTCGATCGAGGTGCTCGGCACCGATGTCGCGACGCTGACCGCCCGGACCCGTCGGGCGCTGCGCGGCGATCTGCAGGTGGTGTTTCAGGACCCGGTGGCCTCGCTGGATCCTCGTCTGCCGGTGTCTGAAGTATTGGCAGAGCCGTTGAGCGCCAACGGTTTCGACAAGAACCGCATTGACGAAAGGGTGGCCGAGCTGCTCGGCATCGTCGGGTTGCGCCGCGAGGACGCCACCCGCTACCCCGCGGAGTTCTCCGGTGGCCAGAAGCAGCGCATCGGGATCGCGCGCGCACTGGCCCTGCAGCCGAAGATCCTCGCGCTCGACGAGCCCGTGTCGGCACTCGACGTCTCGATCCAGGCGGGCATCATCAACCTGCTGCTGGATCTGCAGCAGCGCTTCGGACTGTCCTACCTTTTCGTCTCCCACGACCTGTCGGTGGTCAAACACCTCGCCCACCGGGTTGCCGTGATGTACAAGGGCGCCATCGTCGAACAGGGCGACGGCGATCAGGTGTTCACCAACCCGCAGCACGAGTACACCCGCCGGTTGCTTGCTGCGGTACCGCAACCAGAGGTCGATCGCCGCTAGAGTCGCTTGCGCATGAAGCTCCGACGCCTCGCCGCGGCAACGATGATCACCGCGCTGACCCTGACGGCCTGCTCCGGCAGCAACGAGGAGGCCCCGTCGGCCGGCGGATCCGCAGAGGTCGGCAGCACCAACGACATCAACCCGCAGGACATCGCCAACCTGCAGCAGGGCGGCAACCTCCGGCTGGCGTTGAACGACTTCCCGCCGAACTTCAACTCGTTGCACATCGACGGCAACACCGGTGACGTCGGTTCGCTCATGCGCTCGACGATGCCGCGCGCGTTCCGGATCGCCGCCGACGGATCGGCCACCGTCAACACCGACTTCTTCACCAGCATCGAGCTGACCAGCACCGACCCGCAGGTGGTCACCTACACCATCAACCCGAAGGCGGTGTGGAGCGACGGCACCCCGATCACCTGGGAGGATCTGCAGTCCCAGATCAACGCCACCAGCGGCAAGGACAAAGGGTTCGCGATCGCGGGTACCAATGGCAGCGACCGCGTCGAGAAGGTCGAACGCGGTATCGACGACCGCCAGGCGGTCATCACGTTCGCCAAGCCCTGGTCCGACTGGCGGGGCATGTTCGCGGGCAGCACGGTGCTGCTGCCCAAGAGTTCGACGGCCACGCCCGAGGCGTTCAACAAAGCGCAACTCACCAATCAGGGCCCGTCGGCAGGCCCGTTCATCATCTCCAACCTCGACCGCGGCGCGAAGCGAATCACGTTGACGCGCAACCCCAAGTGGTGGGGCGAGAAGCCCCTGTTGGACAGCATCACCTACCTCGTCCTCGACGACGCCGCAAGGATTCCGGCCCTGCAGAACAACACGATCGACGCCACCGGTCTCGCGACGCTCGACGAGATGCAGATCGCGCGACGCACCCAGGGCATCGTCATCCGGCGCGCACCCGGCCTGTCCTGGTACCACTTCACCTTTAACGGCGCTCCGGGCAAGATCCTCGCCGATCCGGCACTGCGACGCGCCGTTGCCAAGGGGATCGATCGCAACACCATCGCGGCGGTGACCCAGCGCGGGCTCTCCGACAGCACTGTGCCGCTGAACAACCACATCTACGTCGCCGGTCAGGAGGGCTACCAGGACAACAGCGGCGTAGTCGCCTTCGATCCCGAGAAGGCCAAGCAGGAGCTTGATGCGCTGGGCTGGCGGCTCAACGGCCAGTTCCGCGAGAAAGACGGCCAACAACTGGTGATCCGCGATGTGCTCTTCGACTCGCTGGCGACCCGGCAGTACGCTCAGATCGCGCAGAACAGCCTCGCCCAGATCGGCGTGAAGCTTGAGCTCGACATCCGGCCCGCGGCGGGTTTCTTCACCGACTACGTCACGGTCGGCAACTTCGATATCGCCCAATTCGCCTGGAGTGGTGACGCTTTCCCGTTGGCGAGCCTTACTCAGATCTACCGGACAGGCGCCGAGAGCAACTTCGGAAAGATCAGCAGCCCCGCGATCGACGCAAAGATCGAGGAGACGGTGGGCGAGCTCGATCCCGCTAAGGCGCGCACACTCGCCAACGAGCTCGACAAGATGCTCTTCGAGGAGGTTTTCAGCCTTCCGCTGACCCAGTCGACCGGAAACCTGGCCGTGCGAAGCAATTTGGCGAACTTCGGCGCGTTCGGATTGGCCGACGCGGACTACACCAAGATCGGGTTCATGAAGCCGTGACCCTGCGCACGGTTCGGGGGACCACGGCCGGTAACGCCGATTCCGCCGCTGCCGCCGCCTCGATCCCCCAGACCAATGCCCGGATGCCCAACCCGGCCGGCTTCGAATCCAGGACGGCTCCGCGTTCGGAGAGGCCTTCCAGCGCGCCCTCGTAGATGGCCTTGACGATTTCCAGCGCCGCGCTTTCACGCAGGTCGACGACGCTGTGGCCTGCGGTCGGCAGGCTGATCAGGACCGAGTTCGGGATCAGCGACGTGATTCGACGCGCGACGGTCGACGGGGTGATCAGGTCGCGGCCACCGGAGATCACCACAGTAGGCCAGGTGAAGCGCGGCATGTCAGCTGCCAGATCGTACGGTTCTGCTTCGAATTCTGTTGTGCCTGGTGCAACTTCGCGATAGGCCACCGCAGGATCGAACGGCTTGCCGTCCGGTGTGGCTCCGTAGTTCAGCTCGCGGTAGCCGATGCGACCCACCAGGTCCGGCTCGTGCCGGTACGGCGCCTTCCGCTCCAGCAGCAGTCGTGTGGCGTGAGCCATACCGGACCACAGCCAACCCCTGCCGGCCAGAAGCAGGTCCAGCTGGCGCCGCAGCAGCGAGGGCCCGGCGAAGCCGTATAAGGCCATCGCCAGCTGGGTGGCAGCGGGCGACAGGAGGTCGTCGCCGACGAGCCGTCGCACCTTCGGCGCCAGATCGGCGGTCTCGGGGTCGTCGCCGTTCCAGAGCAAGCGACGGGTCGCCTCGCGGACCGCATCGATGTCCAGCGCGGACAGCACGGGTGAATCGAGCACCATCGCGTGCACCCTGTCCGGGTGGCGTACGCCGAACCCGGCGGCCAGATAGGTGCCGTAGGACGTGCCGTAGACGACCGCCTTGTCGACCGCCGCGTCGTCGAGTACCGCGGCCACATCGTCGACGACCTGGTCGATGGTCAACGCCTCGGGCGGAAGATCCGCACCTCGATCGTCGTGCCGTGACATGCCGACACCGCGGTGTTCGACCATGATGACGTCCAGGCCCTCGACCGCGGCGCGCCGACGAAAGCCCCTGTACAACGCCACTGACGCGGCCCCCGGACCGCCGGGGATGACGACCAGCGGGTGCGGCGACTTGCGTCCGGCGCGCACGTAGTACAGGTCGAACTGGTCGTCTGCGCCGTCCTGGTCGGGCCGCACCGGCCGCCGGACGGCGCGAACACCCGGCAGCGCCGCGAGCTTGTCGTGCGCCCGCCGATGTTTGGCGTTCATCGTCATCACCTTCATTGTGGCCCCAGCGCGCCCGGGTTCTATAGAGTCGCGGGACGAATCGACCACTGGAACGGGCGAGCCCAGAGCCGAGGCAACGTGCGAGTTGAAGAGTTCTTCGAGCGGGCGACCCAGGCGTTCGAGGTCCTGGGCGTTTCATCGATGGTCGTCGGGTTCGTGTTCGCATTCGCGCTGTCCATCGTCACCTGGAAGCGCACCGGCAACGGCGGTCGGGCGTTCAAGACGTTGCGGGAATCACTCGGCGGTGCAATTCTTCTCGGTCTGGAACTGCTCGTCGCGGCCGACATCGTCAAGACCGTCACGTCGACGCCGTCGCTGACCGACGCCGCCGTTCTCGGCGTGATCGTACTCATCCGGACGGTGCTGAGTTTCACGATCGAGATCGAGATCGACGGTGCCCCACCATGGAGGAAGGCGCTGACCACCGGCCCGGAGGTGCTGGCCGGCGCCGCGCGCAGGTCCATGGGATCGAAACCCGACATCGCCACCTAGGTCAATCGCCTCCGGAGCGGATCAGGTCGGCGGCCTTCTCGCCGATCAGCACGCTGGGCGCGTGCGTGTGGCCACGGATGATCGTCGGCATCACCGACGCGTCGGCGACCCGGAGCCCCTCGACGCCGCGGACCCGCAACTGGGGGTCGACCACGCTGGCGTCGTCGCTACCCATTCTGCAGGTGCCCACCGGGTGATAGAGCGTGTGCGACAACGAGTTCAGCGCGCGCTCCAGCGTCTCCCCATCGAGGGTCGTGGCGTTCAGCGGTCTGGCGATCGAGCCGATGATGCCGCTCAGCGCCGGCGATTTCGCGATCGTCGCGCACATGCGAAGGCCGGCCATCAAGGCTTCCCGGTCTGCGCCCGCGGAATCGGTCAGATACCGCGGGTCGATGATCGGCTTGTCCCTCGGGTCCGACGACCGCAACGTGATGGTGCCGCTGCTGTAAGGCTTCAGCAGGATGGGACCCATCACCACCGCATGACCGGGATAGGGGTCGCCCAGGCCCTCCTCGAAGTACGGCGCGGGCGCGAAAACCAGCTCCAGATCTGGCAGTTCGAGATCCGGGCGGCTCTTCACGAAACCGTATGCCTCACCGACGTTGGATGTGAGCATGCCCCGCCTACGCAGCAGGTAGTTCACCAGTTCCAGGGGTTTCTCCGCCGCGAAGAGCGTGTCGTTGGGCACGTCGAATCCCATCGGCACCACAAGGTGGTCGAGCAGGTTCTTGCCGACGTCGGCAGCGTGCGCCACCGTGTCGATGCCATGCTCGCCGAGTTGTTCGCGATCCCCGATGCCGGACATCATCAACAACTGCGGACTGTTTATCGCGCCGCCGCACAGCACCACCTCGCGGCGCGCCCGAACCACCTGTCGGCTGCCGGCCTTGTCGAACTGGACACCGACGGCACGGTGCCCGTCGAAGAGCACCTTGGTCGCCGCGGCCTCCGTGAACAGAGACAGGTTGGGGCGCTTGAGCGCCGGCCGCAGGTAAGCATCCGCGGTGCTCCATCGCGCTCCCCGCCGCTGCGTGACACGCGTTTCGCAAAATCCTTCCGGTGCAGCCTGATTAGGTTCTTCGACCCGATAGCCGCATTCCTCGACGGCCTTCAACCATGCCGCGGTGGACGTGCGGGGGCTGCGCTGGCGCACGATGGACAACGGGCCACCCTCGATGCGGCGGAAGTAAGGCTCGACGTGGTCGTAGTTCCATTGTTCGCCGGCCGCCTCGCCCCACTCGTCGTAGTCGGCAGCGAAGCCGCGCACCCACATCATCGCGTTCATCGACGACGAGCCGCCGAGCATCTTGCCTCGTGGCCAGTAGATCTCGCGGCCGTCGAGCTCCTTCTGTGGCTCGGTGCGATAGTCCCAGTCCATCTCGCTGCGGAAGAGCTTCGCGAAGCCCGCGGGTATGTGGATGAACTTGTCCTTGTCCTTGGGCCCGGCTTCGAGCACCACGACCTCGGCGGACTGATCCGCACTGAGGCGATTGGCCACCACCGATCCGGCAGAGCCCGTTCCCACGACGATGTAGTCGGCGTCCACCCGCCGGAGTCTAGGAGTCCCTTCGCACGAGCAGACGCAAAATCACCCGACACACCGCAGAAATGGCACCATTTGCGTCTGCTCGCCCAGGCCCAGCTCGCGCAGAGAACTCAGCCGGTAAGTGCAGGCCGGCTCAGGTGGGTGAAGATCCGACCCACCAGATCAAATGGCCTGTTGCGTACGTCGTCGACGACGATCGGTACAACGGTATAGCCGCACTCCTGCAGGCGCGCGGTCTTGACCCTGTCATGCTTGAGCGCCGCAGGCTGACGCGCCACTCCATGCTCTCGTACTCGGCGATGACCATCGCTTCCGGCCAGGCGACATCGACACGCGACAGCACACCGCAGCGGTCGAATCAATCTCGGACTACTGGAAGCAGTTTTACTACCGGCTCGAAGAGCAACTCGACGTGATGCTGGTCAACGCCAAGGCCGCGCCGCACTGTGCCCGGCCGCACGACCGATGTCGCGGATGCGGCGAGGCTGGCCGATCTGGGTGCGCACGGGCTGATCCGCGCGTCGTTTGTGCCCCCGCCCCCGATCCGGGTGTTACGCGATCTGACCCGGGCCCGCACCATCATCACCCGGGCCCGCACCAAAGAGATTCAACGCCTCGAGAAGCTGCTCGCAGACGGCGGCGATCAAACTGTCAGCGGTGGCCTCCAACATCGTCGGGGTCTCCGGGCGCGCGATGCTGGAGGCGCTGATCGCCGGCGAGCGCTGATCCGCGCGGTGCTGGCCGAGCTGGCCAAACAACGCCTGCGGTCCAAGATCCCGGCGCTGACCGAGGCGCTGCACGGGCGCTTCAGCGACCATCACGCCTTTATGGTGCGGCTGTATCTGGATCGCATCGACGCCCACAGCGCCGACATCGGCCGCCTCGATGGGCGCATCGAGGAGGCGATCGCGCCTCTTTCGCTGCGCCCGGGAGCTGCTGATGAGCATCCCGGGCTGGTGACCAGGTCGTCGCCGATGTGTTCATCGCCGAAACCGGTGCAGATATGAGCGTGTTGCCAACCGCCGCGGACTCTGGCGTCGTAGGCCGGGGTGGCGCCCGGATGCAATCGAGTCCGCGGGCCGGGTCAAATGCGGCGGACACCCGATCTTGGGTAATCATGACCTCAAAGCGCTGCCCTCGGGGTGGCCAAGCCGCTGTCGGCAGCGCGTACCAAAGACACCTACGACAGCGATCGCTACCGACGCATCGCCGGTCGGCGCCGCACTCTGTGATCGCGCAGAACAAGTCTCGCGGCAGTTCCATCGCCGGCATGATCGCACTGGTCGCTGTCGAACACAAGATGCTCACCGACGCCGGCACACGCAGACAACGGCGCTTTCTACCGCGACCTCGGTCCCGACTACTACGCGGCCCAGCTCGCGGGTTAGGCCGTCAACGCGATGTGATGGGCGCCGTCGACCCCGGCGTAGCGCTGCGGGCTGCACGTCAGCACAATCACCTGACCGTCACCGCCGACCGCGCTGAACACCGCGCCCATCTTGACGAGCCGGTCGGCGTCGGTAAACCCGAGCGCGTCGTCGATGACCACCGGGACGGTGTCCTCCTTGGCCACCAGCGCGGCACCGGCCAGCCGTGCGACGATGCCCAGCTGCTCTTTCGCGCCACCGGACAACGACTCGTACGGGACGGTGCGACCCGACAGCGTGCGGCTGCAGATCCGCAGGTTGCTGTCGATCTCGACCTCGAAACTCGTACCGAAAACCATGCGACCCAGCCGTTCCACCTCGCTGCGGAACGGGTCTACGTACCGCAGCCGGGTGGCGTCACGGTGACGCGTGATCACTGAGCGCAGCAGTTGAACGGCACGGGCGCGCCGCTGCACCCGCACGTACTCCGCCTCCGCGTGCTCACGTTCAGTCTCCGCCGCGTCGAGTTGACCCTTACGGCCTTCGGTGCCGTACACCTTCAGCTGCGTCGTCACCTCGCGCAACGCCTCGGCCACCTCGTCGTGGCCGCGACCCACAGCATCGGCACGACGGACGGCCTCGTTGAGCGCGGCCGCGACGGCATCGGGCGCCGCGCCGGCCAACTCGGCGATGAGCTCGGCGACCAGCGCGTCGGCGCGCCGAGCACCTTCCTCGTGAGCCTCGGCCTTGACCGCCAACTCGTCATCGCTGCTCGCCACCCGTTGCAAGGACAGCTGGTCACGCGCCAGCGCGATCTGGGCCTGTTCGCTCGCGAGCTTGTCTTGTAGCAGGGCGACCCGGGTCTGGTGCTCCCCCAGCTGCTTTGCCGCCGCCGCAGCGACCTTGCGGTGTGTCTCGCAGTCTGCGATCGCCTGTTGAAGCGCCACCGCTGCCGCCTCGAGTTCGGCTCGCGCGGCGCCGGCATCGGCGTCGAACAACTCCGCGGCCGCGGGTTGACGTGCCGTCAGCTCAGCGAGCCGTGCCCGCAGCTGGTCGGCCGATTCGTCACCCGCCAGCGCCTCGATCGTGGCATTCAGCCGATCCCGGGTCGTCACCAAATGATGACGCCGTTCGTCGAGGACGCGCGCCGCGGCGACGTCGTCGACCGCACCCTTCGCCAGTTCCGCCGCCAGAACCTCTTGTGCGGCATCCAGTTTGGCCTGGGTCTGCGATGCGGGTGTGCCCGGGGCAAGGCGGGCGGTCAGCAGACCCGGGATCTCGATGTCGGTCTCGGCGCTGACACTCGTCGCCCACGTCTCACCGGCCGCGAGGGTGATCGATTCGCCGCCCAGGCACACCTGAACATCAGCGATCGCGACCAGTTCGACATGCGCCGATACCAGCTCGACCTGGCCCATCACCACGTCGACCGCTGCCTTCGCCGCCTCGATCGCGCGCATGCCCTCACCGGTCAGCGTGATGCCCGCAAGCTCACTGTCGACGGCGTCCAGATCACGTTGCGCCCCAGTGATCTTGGCCAGCCGCGCCGCAAGCCGTTCGGCTGCGTCGCGGTCGGCCAGCTGATCGACGGTTCGGCGAGCCCCCTCGGCGCGGGTCTGGGCGGTGGCCACCGTCGTCCGCGCCTGATCCGCGGCGACGTCGGCCGCTTCCAGCACTTCGGTGGCAGTGGTCAGCGCCTGCGCCGCCTCGACGGCCGCAGCCTCGAGTTCAACAACGGTGGCGGCCTTCTCGTCGATGCCTTCACGCAGCCGGCGCCGGTCGTTGACCGCAGCAACCGAGGTGGTGCGGGCGGCCTCCGCGGCCGCAGCGACCAGTTCGGCCTCCTTGAGTTGGCTCTTCAGCGCCGCGACGGCGTCGGCGGCGGACTGAGCCGTCGCGAGCTGCTTCGCGGCGTCCGCACGCTCGGCGGCCAGCCGGACCCGCTCTTCGGTGAGCCCGGCGTGCCGACGCACCGCGTCATCGACCTCCGCGATCGACGCCGCGCAGCGAGCCAACTCCTCGTCGGCGGCCCGCAGCCGGTTCGTCGCCGCGGCCCACTCCCCGGTGGGACGGCCGGTCCGGGTGAAGTAGCCGAGGTACTCGGCCTCGACGCGGTCGATCAGCAGTGGTTCGGCGCCGGACAGTGCGACGGCCTCACCGGCGGCGACGTCGAGTGCTCGCGACAGTGCGTCGCACCCTGACAGATCGACGGCCGCGGTGGACGCCGACTGCAGCACGCGCTGCGCCTGCCACAGGCCGGTGTCGACGGTCTCCTCCAGCATGGCCCGGACGCGGTCGTGCGCCTCGTCGCCGGTCAGCTGCTCGCGACGCGGCGCCAGCACCGTCAGGTCGGTCTCGCACCGCTTGTGGAATCGCTTGCGAAAGACGAATCGATAGGGGCCGGTTGAGATTTCGGCGGTGATCTCGGCGCCGACGTCGGCGTGTGTCGGCTTGACCTCCTTGACTTCTTTCTTCGACGACCGGTCCTTGGCCTCCAGAAGCAGATCGAGCGCCTCGATCATCGACGACTTGCCGATTTCGTTGGCACCGCTGACCACCACCACACCGCGGTCGGGGAACTCGATCTCGCGATGCGTGATGCCGCGGTAATTGGTCAGGACCATCCGATGCAGCTTCACGCCACACCTCGGTCCGCCAGGCGCAGCAGCAGGGCCAGTGCCGCGCGGGCGTCGTCGGCGTCGTCGCCGTCGGACCGCGCCGTGGTCACCAATTCGTCGACCGCGGCGGCCGCGAAGCCGCCGATGCCGAGGTCGTCGAACTCGCCGTCGGCCGGCGTGACCGCGATGTCGGTCTGCTTGTCCCACAGGGTAAGTGCCGCGAACAGGCGCGCGTACTTGTCCAGGCACGCATCGAGTGCGGCCTTGTCCGTCACGGTCAACGAACCGGTCAGTCCGATGCGCACCACGGTGCGTTCCTTGTCGGGCATCAGATCCAGGTTGAGGTCCAGATCGGCGATGTCACGGCTGCTGTCCACGGAGCGACGCAGGGTCACGAACCGCCAGCGACCCACCTTGCGCGGTTCGACGCGCACGGGTGACCCCGGATCGGCCTCGTCGAGATCGACGACCAGCACGTGACCGGGATCGGATTCGATGTCGTCGTAGTTGGTGACCTCTGGCGAACCCGAGTACCAGACCCGGCCGGTGGAGCCGACCTGCATACGAGAGTGCTTGTCGCCCAACGCCACATAGTGCACGGCGCCCCGGGAGATGGCGGCTTCGAGTGCCGTCAGCCGGATCAGCGACGGCCGGTCCTTGTCGGGCACGAAGATGTCGACGCCGCCGTGGCCGACGACGATGCGGGCCACCCCGTCGGCGGGCAGGTCGTCGAGCACCGAAGCGACCGGATCGGCGCACGGCGCCTTGGACGTCCAGGGCGCCGCCACCAGCTGCAGGCCCGGGCGCACCTCGTGCACGCCTGGCCGGTCCAGCACCGTCACGTTGGCGGGACACTCGGCGACGAACAGTGGGCTGGTGTACACCGACGACGCATCGAGCGGATCGTGGTTGCCGGGCAGCAGGAACACCGGGACGCCGATGCCGCGCATCGCCTCGAGCGACTGGCTGATGTCCCTGGGGGCCAGTTGGTTGTGTTCGAAGACGTCGCCGGCCACGATGACGAATTCGGCCCCGGTGTCAGCCGCCAGTGCTTTCAAGCCCGCGACGACGTCGCGGCGTGCGGCCGAATAGCGCGGCTGCGCCTCACCGTTCAGGAAGTAACGGGTCATGCCGAGCTGCCAGTCGGCGGTGTGCACGAATCGCATCTCGGCCCATCCCTTCTTCTCGTGTCTTTGCCCGGCACCGCGAGTGTAGGACCGGCCGCCGACAAGTCCGGTGAGGCGCGGCGGGCCTTGACCCGCGGCAGAGCCGCTGGCATACGGTGAGACGGTGAGCAACTCCTACCGCACGCTGCTGTTGCTTCGGCATGCCAAGTCGGACTACCCGTCGGGCGTCGCCGATCACGACCGGCCGCTTGCCCCTCGTGGCATTCGGGAGGCCGGACTCGCAGGCGACTGGATGCGGGCGCACGCACCGGCGGTGGATGCGGTCCTGTGCTCGACGGCCACCCGCACCCGCGAAACGCTGGAACGGACCCGCATCGACGCTCCGGCGGAGTTCGTGGACCGACTCTATGACGCGACGCCCGGCACGGTGATCGACGTCATCAACGGGATCCCGTCACGCTTCGACTTCGACGTTCAGACCCTGCTGGTCATCGGGCATGAGCCGACGATGTCCGCCGTGTCTCTGGGACTGGCCACCGCGGACGGCAGCAACAGCGCTGCGGCCGAACGGATTTCGGAGAAGTTCCCGACCTCGGCGATCGCGGTTCTGCGTACCGGCGAAACGTGGGATCAGCTCGCTCTGAACGGCGCGGCGTTGGTCACCTTCCACGTGGCGCGCTGACGATCAGGCACGGGTGGCGAGCGTCAACTCCATCAGTTTGAGCGCCATCGCACACGCGTCGATGCCGGGGCTCTGCGGGTTGACCCACCACCCGACCACGCCTGCCGCATCGCTGGCTACCCCGCAGGCGCCGTTCGGATCGTCCGGGTGCATCACGATGGATTCGATACCGGCGATCGGCTTGTTCTCGACCCGGTACTTCAGTTGGTCGGCCACCTCGCGTTCGTTGGCCAGACTGCCCTGCTCGAACCAGAACCGGGTGATGTCGATCAGTCCCCGCGGGTTGAGGGCCTGCCAACGGCACACCGCACCCACGAACGTGCTCTGGATGTCCCGAGGGTCAGCGCCGACGGTTTCGGCCAAGATGTCCTCGGTCAGGACGTCGCACTCCTTCTGCAGATTCGGATACTGCCGCTCGGAGTCGTTGTTGCGGGGCACGTCGCCGGACCCGGACTTCGACGCGGTGCCCTCGACGGTGGTCGTACACCCGGTCAGGGTTGTCAGCACCGCCAGCGCGGCGCCCAGTCCGGCCAGCAGCCGGCGTCGGTAGGCACGTCTCATTTGGAGTTCACAATCGACTGACGGGCGAGTTCCTTGGCGACCTCGCAGGCATCCGGGAACGGCTTCTGCGTGAAGCTGATCGACCACTCGATGAAGTCGTCCTGAAATCCGATGCCGATCTCGCACAGGTTCGTGCCGAGCGTCGGATCATCACCAGTCGCGATGAAACCGTCGTGGCCCTCGATGTTGACGTCCTCCACACTGGTGCGCGTCAACTCCTCGGTTTTGCGCTCGCGCCCGATGGGACTGCCCCGGAACCAGGTGAACGAGAAGTGCGGACCCAAGATGCTGCCGCCCGTCAGCCACTGACACCCGACCGAATTCTTCGCGCCGTTCACCAGCCCGGGCACGCGGGTCTGCGAAATGACCTCCTGGTCGCTGATCCCGCCGCACTCCGGAAAGAACGGGCCGTGCGCGGCGCTTTCCTCCGGCGCCGACGTTTGCGGCACGTCCGGGTTCGCGGACTCCGAATCCGAGCATGCGGCAAACACCGGAAGGATCGCCGCAGCCGCCACGGCCAACGCCTTGGCGTTTCGGCTCGTCCGAGCCGCGCGAGTCGTGGGGGTCACGCCATGCACTGTAGCGGCAGGTCAGGAGGTCAACCACCGACATGCCGGTTGACCTGCATATTTATGCAATTCTCAGGTGGTGCGGTCGAGCAGCCTGCACACCGGGTGTGCGACAGTAACGGCATGTTATGGGCGCTGCTGCGAAAGTATGCGCGGCCATACCGGTGGCTGCTCACGGTTGTCGCGGTGCTGCAGGTGATCAGCACGCTGGCATCGCTGTACCTGCCGACCGTCAACGCCGCGATCATCGACGACGGCGTCGCAAAGGGCGACCTGCGAATCATCGTCGAGTTGGGCGGCGTGATGCTCGCAGTCACCGCTTTACAGGTGATCTGCGCGGTGGGCGCGGTGTACTTCGGGTCGCGGGCGGGCATGGGGTTCGGCCGCGATCTTCGATCGGCGATCTTTCACCACGTCACCGGATTCTCGACGGAGGAGACGGCTCGCTTCGGCGCACCGTCACTGCTCACCCGGACCACCAACGACGTCCAACAGATCCAACTGCTCGTACAACTGACCTGCACCATGCTGATCACGGCGCCCATCATGTCGATCGGCGGCATCTTCATGGCCGTGCACCAGGACGCAGGCCTGTCGTGGCTACTCCTCGTCAGCGTCCCGATTCTGGCCGTCGCCAACTATTGGATCGTGTCGCACCTGCTGCCGATCTTCCGGCGCATGCAACGCCTGATCGACGGCATCAACAGGGTCATGCGCGAACAACTCGCGGGCATCCGGGTGATCCGCGCGTTCGCGCGGGAGCCGTTCGAGCGCAACCGATTCGCGCACGCCAACCAGGCCCTCGCGGACACCGCGCTGGAGGCCGGCCGCTGGCAGGCGCTGATGCTGCCGGTGACCACCCTGGTCATCCACATCTCCAGCGTCGCGCTGATCTGGTTCGGCGGGCTGCGGATCAACGCGGGCCAGATGCAGGTCGGTTCGCTAGTCGCGTTCCTGTCCTATTTCATGCAGATCCTGATGGCGGTGCTGCTGGCGACGTTCATCCTCGTCATCATTCCGCGCGCGTCGGTCTGCGCCGAACGCGTCTCAGAAGTACTGTCCACCAAGCCGCGGATCACCAGCCCCGTGCGTCCTCACCGACCGAGTGCCATCGACGGCGAGATCCGGCTGGACGCAGCGTCGTTCAGCTATCCTGGCGCCGAGCGCCCCGTGCTCCAGGACGTTTCGTTTACCGCGCGGCCCGGCATGACAACGGCGATCGTCGGGTCGACGGGTTCTGGCAAGTCCACTCTGGTTTCGTTGATCTGCCGGATCTATGACGTGACAGCCGGGTCGGTGCGCATCGACGGCGTCGACGTGCGCGACTACGACACCGAGCAGCTGTGGGGGGCGATCGGTGTGGTGCCCCAGCGCGGCTACCTCTTCTCCGGAACAGTCGCCGACAATCTGCGCTACGGCAAGGCAGACGCCACCGAGGAGGACATGTGGCACGCGTTGACGGTGGCGGCCGCCGCAGATTTCGTGCGGAGCCACGAGGACGGGTTGGCCATGCGAGTCGCCCAGGGCGGCATCAACTTCTCCGGCGGACAACGGCAACGACTGGCCATCGCGCGCGCGGTGATCCGACGTCCCGCCATCTACCTGTTCGACGACGCGTTCTCGGCCCTCGATGTGCGAACCGATGCGCGGGTGCGGGCCGCGCTTCGTGAGACATCGGCTACATCTGCGGTTGTCATTGTTTCCCAGCGTATTTCGACAGTCGCGAATGCGGATCAGATCGTCGTCGTCGAGGATGGCCAAGTCGTCGGAATCGGAACTCACGAAACGCTGTTGACGCAGTGCCCCGAGTACGCGCAGTTCGCCGACTCACAGGGGTTGGGCGCCGAAGTAGGGGGTGTTCCGTGACCGGGGCGGCCGCGCGCCCCATCCGCGGCGTCGTACAGACACCCACCGTGCGTTCGCGCGACTTCAAGGGTTCGGCGATCCGACTGGTCAGACAGCTGACTCCGCAGCGTGCGCTGGCCGCGACCGTCGTCCTGCTGGGCGTCGGCGGGATCGCGATAGGCGTCGTCGTACCGCGGATTCTCGGGCACGCGACCGACCTGCTGTTCAACGGCGTGGTCGGGCGCCAACTGCCCGCCGGACTGACAAAGGAACAGGCCGTCTCGGCGGCACGCGCCCGGGGTGACAACACGTTCGCCGATCTGCTGTCCGGCATGAACGTGGTGCCCGGCCGAGGTGTGGACTTCGCAGCCATCGGCCGCACTCTGCTGGTGGCGCTGGGTCTTTACCTGATTACCGCCCTGCTTGTTTGGCTGCAGGCCCGATTGCTCAACGTCGCGGTCCAGCGCACGATGGTGGCCCTGCGCTCCGACGTCGAGGACAAGGTGCACCGGATGCCGTTGTCCTACTTCGACTCCCGCCAGCGAGGAGAGGTGCTGAGCCGGCTCACCAACGACGTCGACAACATTCAGACGTCGCTGTCGATGACGATCAGCCAGCTGATGTCGTCTGTTCTGACGGTGTTCGCGGTCTTGGTGATGATGCTGACCATCTCGCCGTTGCTGACGCTGCTCACCGTCGTCACTGTGCCGCTGTCACTGTGGGCGACGAAGGTGATCGCGCGGCGTTCACAGCGTCTGTTCGTCGCCCAATGGGCCAACACCGGGCGGCTCAACGCCCACATCGAGGAGACGTACAGCGGGTTCACCATCGTCAAGACATTCGGCCATCGTGCCCACGCGCAGGAGCAGTTCCGCGAGTACAACGACGACGTGTACGACGCCAGCGTTGGGGCGCAGTTCTTTTCAGGACTCGTCGGGCCGGCGACCACGTTCGTCGGCAACCTCAGCTATGTCGCGGTGGCGGTGGTAGGCGGAGTGCAGGTCGCGACGGGTCAGATCACCCTCGGCAGTATCCAGGCGTTCATCCAGTACGTCCGCCAATTCAACCAGCCGCTGACCCAGGTCGCCGGCATGTACAACACGCTGCAGTCGGGCGTGGCCAGCGCGGAGCGGGTGTTCGACCTGCTGGACGCCGAAGAGGAGTCGCCGGAGCTGTTGGCCGAGCTGCTCTCCCCTGGCGGGCGCGCAGGTCGGGTCGAGTTCAGGGACGTCAACTTCAGCTATCGCCCCGGGACGCCGGTCATCGAGGACCTGTCGCTGGTGGCCGAACCGGGGACCACCGTGGCAATCGTCGGGCCCACGGGCGCGGGCAAGACGACGCTGGTGAACCTTCTGATGCGGTTCTACGACGTCGATTCCGGGCAGATCCTGGTGGACGGCGTGGACATCGCCACCGTCAACCGTCAATCACTGCGGTCACGCATCGGAATGGTGCTGCAGGACACCTGGCTGTTCGGCGGCACGATCTACGACAACATCGCCTACGGCAGGCCCGATGCCAGTGAGGACGAGGTGTTCGAGGCCGCCAGGGCCGCCCACGTCGACCGGTTCGTGCACCAGCTGCCCGACGGGTACCAGACCTTCGTCAGCGACGACGGCGGGAACATCAGCGCAGGCGAGAAGCAGCTCATCACCATCGCCCGCGCGGTGTTGTCCCGCCCGCAGCTGTTGGTTCTCGACGAGGCGACGAGCTCGGTCGACACCCGCACCGAACTGATGATCCAGCAGGCGATGGCCGAGCTGCGCCGTGACCGGACGAGTTTCATCATCGCGCACCGGCTTTCGACCATCCGCGACGCCGACGTCATCGTCGTCATCGAGGCGGGCCGGATCGTCGAACAGGGAAGCCACGCAGAGCTGATCGCTAAGCGTGGCGCTTATTGGTCGATGACACAGGCGTAGCCGCACCTGGCGGTGCCGAGTGTGCGGTTTCATACCGGACACGCCGGCCCGACGGTATCAAACCGCACACTCGCGGTCGGCAGTGTGCAGATAATCGCTACGTGCCCTTCGAGACCTGGACCCCGCCGCCGTGGGCCGCTGCGGTCGGGACAGATCCCGCAGGCTGGACCGAAGCTGGGCAGCTGTCCCTCGCGGATCAGCGTCCGTTGGCAGGCAGTGAGTGGGTTATTTCGGTAGTGAGCGCCCGTCGGGCAGTCGAAGACGATGTCTTTTGGGCCCTCTTCACCCCGGCCTTATCAGCGCTCAACGGACCCGACGAGCACCCCGACGAGCTCGACGCCATGGCCATGGTGGCATGCGCACCGCTCGCAATTCTCGCGCAAGACGGGAAGCACACCCAACTGCGTGTGCGCGTGCAAGACGTCGTCGGCGTGGAGGACGCCCCTCGCCGATTCTCGCCTTCAACCGGTGGGTCATTCGTCTACCTGCTCGGCCCGGGCGGACTGAACGTCCTAACCGCCTCACCCACAAGCGATTTACTTTATTACTCCTACAACTTCGAGGGCGATCTCGGAAGCTGGGCCGTGTGCAAGGACACGGGAACGAGCCGAACTGTCGTCCTGTACGGAGAGTGGGATTTCCACATGGACTATGTCGCGATGGGAAATCGACCGCTCACCGCCGAGGAAGTCTCGATGATGGACCAGCTGTACGGGCGACCACCACGCTAAGTGGCAGGCGATCCGCTTAACGGTGCCGTTGGGTGCTCGTGCAGGATGTCGTCATGGCCCAAACGGTGCACACCTTCTGCCGATACTGCTCGGCGGCGTGCGGCATCGAGGTCACGGTCGACGACAACCTGGTGACGAAGATTTCGCCCGACAAGGAGAATCCGCACAGCTGGCAGGACTTCTGCGCCAAGGGCAGAACGGCGAATCAGCTCGTCGAGCACCCGCGGAGAATCCTCACTCCGATGCGCCGCGTCGGTGATTCCTATGCAGAGGCGACGTGGGATGAGGCGATCACCGACATCGCCGCGCGGATGACGGCGCTGATCGACGCCGACGGCCCCGACGCGATCGGTCTCTATTACGGAAACCCGACGGGCTACTCGTCATCGAACGTGCTGTTCATGATCGCGTGGCTCGATGCCGTCGGAACTCAGAACCGTTATGCCGTCGGGTCTGTCGACCAGAATGCAATGCACGTCGTCGCCGAAGCGATGTACGGATCGATCCTGATGGCGCCGGTGTCCGACGTCGACAACTGCGACTACTTCCTGCTGGTCGGCGCGAACCCGGCGGTCAGCGCCTGGAACTGGCTGGAAACGGTGCCCGCGGGCTGGAAAAGAACACTGGAGCGCCAGCGGCAGGGCGCCACGATCGTCGTGGTGGACCCGGTGCGAACCGAAACCGCGGACAAGGCGGATGTGCACCTGGCGGTGCGGCCGGGACAGGACTGGGCGCTGCTGCTGGCCATGGTCAAGGTGATCCTCGACGAAGGGCTCGAGAACGCCGCCGACTGCCAAAATCTGGCGACGGGGCTGGACGCCCTGCGCGATCTCGTGGCGGATGCCGACCTCGACGACCTGGCCGCGCGCTGCGAGATCCCGCGTGCGGTGATCGAGCGGGTGGCAAGGGATTTCGCGGCCGCACCCCGCGCGATGGTGGTCACTCGCACGGGCGTTTCCCTGCATGTGACCGGCACGATCGGAGAGTGGCTGGGCCACGTGCTCAATGTGATCACCGGCCGGATGGACCGGCCGGGCGGACGTCGGTTCGAACCCGGCTATGTCGACGCGCTGAAGTTGTCCGGCCTGGCCACACCACCGGCGCACAAGAGCCGCGTGCACGGTCGCGACCTGGTCGCCGGCGCCCATGCCCTGGCCGAACTACCCGACGAGATCATGACTGAAGGCCCCGGACAGATTCGGGCGATGGTGATCAACTGCGGCAACCCGGTGGTGTCCGGGCCCGACGGCGCCACGCTCGACGCGGCGCTCTCGCAGCTGGACCTGCTGGTGGCGATCGACCTGGTACAGCGGGAAAGTCATCGACACGCGCACTGGTTGTTGCCCGCCGTGCACTGGCTGGAGCGCGACGATTTGATGGCGTTGACGAGCAACCTGCACGACGAGCCGTACGTGCAGTACGGGCGGCGGGCGGTCGATCCTCCGTCGGGAACACGCGAGGAGTGGCGGATCTTCGTCGACCTCGCCATCGCGATGCGCAAACCGCTGTTCGGCGTGAAAGGAATCAACACCGTCGTGCGAGCAACGCGCGCGCTGGCGCGGCTCACCCACAGGCCGGGCCTCGAGTTCACGCCGCAGTGGCTGAACCGGCTGTTCATCGCCACGAGCCGAAAAGTCAACGGACACAAGGTCAGCTGGCGCGAGCTGATGGCCAATCCACACGGCCTGGTGCTCGGGCCGCGCGAGTTCGGGCATTTCCGGGACGCTCTGCGAACCGATGACAAGAAGGTGCACGCCGCCCCGCCGGAGTTTGTGGCCCGCGCTCGCGAACTGCTCGCCGAACCCCGACCGCAGGCCCCGGACGGGTACCCGTTCCAGCTCGCGAATCGGCGCAACCGGCACTCGATGAACTCCTGGCTCAACGAGCTGCCGGGGCTGCACCCGTCCGGTAAGCGGAACCAGGTGCTCATCAACTCCGAAGACGCGGCGTCGCTCGGTATCGCAGACGGCGATGCCGTGAGGGTGTTCTCCTCGGTCGGCGAGATAGAACTGGCCGCGTCGATAAGCGATCAGCCCCGCCGCGGCGTGGTGATCGTCGACCACGGTTGGGGCTCAAGAATCTTCGACCCGCGACGTGGCGGCGTGCCGGAGTCCTACGGCGCCAACCGCAATCTGCTCATCGCCAACACGGCCGTCGATCCCCTGTCCCAGACCTCGCCGCTGAGCTCGTCTTACGTCGGCGTCGAGCTGGTCTAGAGCTCCGGGCCCTCGGCACGCAGGTCGTCGACGTTGCGCATCGCGTCACGCAGCTTGCCCAGCCATTCGTCGGCGTGCTCACCGACGAGCTTGACCGACCACGCCAACGCGTCGGACCGGGAGCGGGCCACTCCGGCGTCCACCAGCGTGTCGAGCACCTGTCGCTCCGGTTGGCGCAGGCGGGTCATGACCGGTACGGCGATGTGCGTGAACAGAATTCGCTCGTAATTTTCGTCACCGGCCGCCCCGATTTCCACGCCCCACGCGACCTTGCGCCCATAGCGGTCCTCGGCTTCGTCGGCGATGCGCATGCGCTCGGATCGCGTCTCCTCGCGGAAACGCGCGACTCTGCCGGACGCGTGGTCTTTGGTTTCCTGACCTTCGGCGCCTTCGGGTTCGGGGAGGCGGCCGATGACGGTGATCTCTTCGCGATCGACGACGACCGTCGGGTCGCCGGCGAACCAGCCTTCGGGCAGTCGACCGGCGAACCAGTCGGCGGCGTTGCTTGCGTCGGGTTGTTGGGCCTGTTGCCAGCCGCCGGGGCGGCCGGAACGTCGGCCATGGAGGTGTTGATGTCGCATGATTACATACTTACACCGTTACAGACCTGATGGGACGGCTTTCACCACGAGCGAACAGTTCGGTGATACGCGGTTCTACTTGCGCTTCATGAGCAGGACGGCGCCGCCGCCAACCACCATGCCGACCAGAAGCAGCACGGCGAGCGCCGGGCTGACCAGCCACCACACGAGACCCAGCGCGATGATCGCCGGCGACGCGACGAACAGCACCATGCCCGGGTGCTCTTTGATGACCGCGAGAGCGCTCTGCGCTCGTACCCGGTCGATTTCCTTTGCCATCACCCAAGAATGCCAGCGGTTGGCTTAGTTTGGGTGCCATGACAGGAACAGGACCCGGAAGTTGGCGGCCCGACCCGGAAGGCCGCTTCGAGTATCGCTGGTTCGACGGGCAGCGTTGGACGGATCAGGTCTCTCATCAGGGTCAGGTCGGCCGGGCGCCGATGGGCGCGCCCCCGGCTCCGGCTCAGGGCCAGCCGCAGCCCGGACCTGCCCAGGGCGGCCCGCCGCAGGCGGCGGCGGTCGGTCAGCCTCCGGGTGACGGCTTCGCAGGCATCACCGGCGATTTGGTCGACGGGCGGTTCAGCGAGAAGGAAGCCAAGCCGATCGCGAACCAGAACTCGAAGCTGCTGCGCGTGCGCCTCGGCGAACCGTTCATGGCACGGCAGGGCGCGATGGTGGCCTATCAGGGCAACGTGGACTTCGCCTATGAGGGCGGCGGTGCGTCGAAGTTCATCAAGAAAGCACTCACCGGTGAGGGACTGCCGCTGATGCGGTGCCAAGGTCAAGGCGATGTGTTTCTGGCCGAGCGCGCGTACGACGTCCATCTGCTGAACCTGACGAACTCCGGACTGTCGATCAGCGGTAAGAACGTGCTGGCTTTCTCCGCGAGCCTCGACTGGAACATCGAGCGGGTAAAGGGCGGCAGCATGGCGGCGGGCGGGCTGTTCAACACGACGTTGCGCGGCACGGGTTGGGTGGCGCTGACGACCGACGGCCCGCCGGTGGTCCTCAACGCGGCGGAGGCACCGACCTTCGCAGACACCAATGCGGTGGTGGCGTGGTCGGCCAATCTGCAGACGCAGCTGAAAACCAGCTTCAAGGCGGGTGCACTGATCGGTCGCGGCTCGGGCGAGGCGGTTCAGGTGTCGTTCTATGGGCAGGGCTTCGTCATCGTCCAGCCGTCGGAGGGCATCCCACCCGTCGCCACGGCGTAGTCACCCAGTCCGCACACCTGTCACATTTCGAGCAGCACCGTCACGGGTCCGTCGTTGACGAGCTCGACCTGCATGTCGGCCCCGAACACGCCGGTCTGCACCTGTGCGCCCAGTGCGCGCAACGCATCGGCGAACGATGTGACCAACGGTTCGGCGATGGCACGCGGCGCCGCGGCGTTCCATGCCGGCCTGCGACCCTTGGCGGTGTTGGCGTAGAGGGTGAACTGGCTGACGACGAGGATCGGCGCGCCGACATCACTGGCCGACTTCTCGTCGTCGAGAATGCGCAGCTGCCAGAGCTTTTCGGCCATGCGCGTTACTTTCGCAGCGTCGTCGTCGTGCGTGACGCCGACCAGTGCGAGCAGCGCCTGGCCTTCGGGGCGCACCTCCCCGATCACCTGGCCGTCGACCCGCACAGCCGCCGACGTGACCCGTTGCACCAGAACGCGCATGGTCGCAAATGCTGCCACGGACTGCAGCGGACCGCGCGCAGCGAGCGGCACCTCGGCAACGCGCAGGGTGCCGGCCCGGTGCGCCGGAGCAAACTGACGGAGGCGCCGTTTGCATACCCCATAGGGGTATGGTAATCATGTATCCATGGGCGCCACAACGGTTACTGTCTCCGGAATGAACTGCGGACATTGCGCCACGTCTGTGCGCGAAGAAATCGGCGACATACCCGGCGTGCATGCCGTAGAGGTGGACCTCGCCAGCGGAAACGTCACGATCGACAGTGACAGCACGGTCGACGGCGCGGCGATCAGAAACGCCATCGAGGACGCCGGCTACCGGCTGGCGTGCTGATGAAGACGGGACAGAAGGTCGCAGCGTTCGTCGTCGCCTTGGCGGTGGTCTTCGCCCTCGCCGTGTGGGTCGGCACCAAGGTGGGCCCGCACGACGCGCCCGTCGAGCGCACCGCAGCCGTGTTGCCGGGCGGCCTGCAGTCGACGCAGGACGGCTACGCGTTGGAATTGGCCGATACGATCGCCGTGGCTAACCCCGAGGTGCCACTGCAGTTCCGCATCGTCAGTTCGTCCGGCGAACCGGTGAAGCGATTTGCGACAGTTCACGAGAAGGTGCTGCACCTGATCGTCGTCAGCAATGACCTCGCCACCTTCCAACATGTCCATCCGACGCTTGACGACGAAGGAACTTGGCGCATCCCACTGAACCTCGAGCGCGCCGGCGACTACCGCGTCTTCGCCGACTTCATGCCGGCAGGCGGACAGGCGCTGGTGTTGGGCGCCGACCTGCACGTCGCAGGCCACTATGACCCGCAACCGCTGCCGCCCGTGTCCGAGACGTCAGAGGTCGACGGCTTCACGGTGAAGCTGAGCGGGACGCCCAACGCCGATGAGGCGTCGATGCTGACGCTCTCGGTCAGCCGGGACGGCAAGCCGGTGACTGACCTCCAGCCCTACCTCGGCGCATACGGCCATCTCGTGGCAGTGCGCGCATCGGATCTGGCCTACCTTCATGTCCATCCGATGGGCGAAGCCAGTGATCCCGCCACGCCTTCGGGGCCGGATATCTCCTTCCACACGACATTTCCCAGCAAGGGCTCCTATCGGCTGTTCCTCGACTTCCAGCACGGCGACGTCGTGCGCACCGCCGCGTTCACCGTGAATATTGGCGGGCAGCCGACGCAGGCGCCCGCACCAGCACCCAGCGGCGGCCAAACCGAGCACCACCATCACTGACATGTCAGTCGTCGAACTGTCGCTCGACGGCATGACATGTGCTTCGTGCGCCACTCGAATCGAGAAGAAGCTCAACAAGATCGACGGGGTCACCGCGACGGTGAACTTCGCGACTGAAAAGGCGCGGGTCGCATTCGGCGAGGACGTCACGGCCGACCAACTGGTGGCGACGGTGCAGGACGCCGGATATCAAGCGCATCTGCGGTCGCCGGACCCCGTTGCGGCGGGTGAGGATCCGACGGCTGCGCTTCGACGACGGCTGCTGATCTCCCTGGCGCTGACGGTGCCGGTCGTCGCGGTGGCGATGGTGCCCGCGCTGCAGATCCCCTATTGGCAGTGGCTGTCGTTGGCGCTCGCGGCGCCGGTGGTGCTGTGGGGCGCATGGCCGTTCCATCGGGCGGCGTGGGCGAACCTGCGGCACGGTACCGCCACGATGGACACGCTTATCTCGATGGGAACCCTTGCGGCGCTGGGGTGGTCAATATTCGCGTTGATCTGGGGCACAGCGGGCACGCCGGGTATGACCCACGCATTCGAGCTGACGATCGGCCGCACCGACGGCAGCGGAAACATCTATCTCGAGGCCGCGGCAACGGTCACCACCTTCATCCTCGCCGGGCGCTATTTCGAATCCAGGTCCAAGCGTCGTGCGGGCGCGGCATTGCGGGCGTTGCTGGACCTCGGCGCCAGGGATGTGACCGTGCGCAGAACCGGGACGGATCAGCGCATCCCGATCGACGAGCTGATTGTCGGCGACGAGTTCGTCGTGCGCCCGGGCGAGAAGATCGCCACCGATGGAGTGGTCGTCGAGGGACGCTCGGCGGTCGACGCGTCCATGCTGACCGGCGAATCGGTGCCCGTGGAGATCGAACCGGGCGATGACGTCGTCGGGGGAACGGTGAACGCCGACGGCCGACTGGTGGTGCGGGCGAACCGAATCGGCTCCGACACGGCGCTGGCACAGATGGCCCGACTGGTCGAGGACGCTCAGAACGGCAAGGCGCCTGCCCAGCGGTTGGCCGACCGGATCTCCGGTGTCTTCGTGCCGGTCGTGATCGCGTTGTCCGTGGCGACGCTGGGATTCTGGATCGGCACGGGCGGGCCGGTCGCCGCGGCGTTCACCGCCGCGGTGGCGGTGCTGATCATCGCCTGCCCCTGCGCGCTGGGCCTCGCGACGCCGACGGCGTTGATGGTCGGTACGGGCCGGGGTGCGCAGCTCGGCATCCTGATCAAGGGTCCGGAGGTGCTGGAATCGACACAACGGGTCGACACCGTCGTGTTGGACAAGACGGGCACCGTGACCACCGGCGCCATGGCGCTGCTCGACGTGATCACCGCCGACGGGGAACGGCCGGAGTACATTCTGCGGCTCGCGGGTGCGCTCGAGCAATCGTCGGAGCACCCGATCGCGAAGGCGATCGCGACGGGCGCGCGGAATAAGATCGGGGATCTTCCTGCAGCAGAGGATTTCACAAACCTGCGTGGGCTCGGGGTTCGGGGTGCTGTCGAGGCTCATGAAGTGGTGGTCGGGCGGCAGCGGCTGTTCGCGGAGTGCCCAGTCACACTCGTTGAGTCCGTTCGGAGGGCAGAGTCCGAGGGCAAGACGGCGGTCACGGTCGGCTGGGACGGCAAGGCCCGCGGCGTGGTGGTGGTCGCCGACGCGGTCAAGCCGACGTCGGCCATGGCCGTCAAAGAGCTTCGCGCGCTTGGGTTGACGCCGATCTTGGTGACCGGCGACAATGCTGCCGCCGCCCGGACGGTCGCCCGACAGGTCGGTATCGACGAGGTGATCGCCGGCGCCCTGCCTGCCGAGAAGGTCGATGTCGTCAAGCGACTGCAGGCGGGCGGCAAAGTCGTGGCGATGGTCGGCGACGGTGTGAATGACGCGGCGGCGCTTGCCCAGGCCGACCTCGGACTGGCGATGGGCAACGGCACGGACGTGGCGATCGAGGCAAGCGACCTGACGCTCATCCGTGACGACCTGCGCACCGTTCCGGATGCGATTCGGCTGTCGCGCAGAACGTTGTCGACGATCAAGGGGAACCTGTTCTGGGCATTCGCCTACAACGTCGCCGCGCTGCCGCTGGCCGCCGCTGGGCTGCTCAACCCGATGATCGCAGGCGCCGCAATGGCTTTCAGCTCTGTCTTCGTCGTGAGCAACAGCCTGCGGCTGCGCAGGTTCACACCGTCGCGTTAGTCAGCCAACCAAGTCCGGGTGAAATTTCGCCGCCATTCGGCGCAGCCCGTCTTTCCAGTCGACCGTGGTGCCGCCGATGAGCTCGCGCATGTAGGTGACGTCAAGGGGGTTGCCGCGCAACGCCTGTTCGCTCTGCTCGAATGTCGGCTCCGTGCCGACGAGCGATCCCAGGTACGTGCACCACTCCTGGATGCTGATCAACTGGTCACTGGCCCAGTTGACCGTCGTCGCCGGAACCGACGCCGCCTCGAGCAGCTTCGGGATGGTGGCGATGATGTCGTCCTCGTGCATCAGGTTGTAACGGGCCGGGCCCCCGGGAGGGACCGGGATCGGGACACCGTCCAGCATCATCTCCATGTGGAAGAACGGCCAACCCCCGTTGTCGCCATAGGGAACGTTGAGACGGGCGATGGTGCTCGGTATGTCGAGCACGCGCGCCATCGTGCGGACCACGACTTCCCCCGCGATCTTGGAGATGGAATACGTTGGCAATAAAGGCTTATGGTTGTCGCCGAGTGCGGCTCGTTCCGCTCTTGGCTCGTCATCGGGAGGGTCGTAGACGGCACCCGAGGAACAATGCAGGAAAGCCTTGGCGCCGCGGCAGTGGGCCATGAGGAGTCCGACCGACTCGGCGTTGGCCCCGAGGTCCTTATCCCACCTGCCGCTCTTGGCCACCGCCAGGTTGATGACGTAGTCGAAGTCGGGCGGAATCCCGGTGAAGTCGCCGTTGGCCAGGTTGACGGTTTCGCACCGCACGCCGGCCTTCTCGAGGCCCTCACGTGCAGCGGCGTCGGTGAAGCGGGCGATGCCCCATACCTCGTTGTCGGCTGCGAGGGCCGTGGCGACGGGCTTGGCGACCTGCCCGGTCGGACCCGTGATCAGTATTTTGAAGCCGCGCATGCGGTGATCGTAAGCGAGCAGGCGACGACTACAGCGTCGCGTTGATCGGACCAACGGCCTCGCAGGTCGGGTCCGTCGTGAAGTCGAAGATAGCGCCGCAGCCCCGACCCGTCGACTCGTAGGTCGTGCCGGGCTGATAGGGCTCAAAGAACACCTGGGCGGTTTCCGGCCCCCTGGATTGCGTGCATTGCCCCGCTCCGCCCTTGATGTGCAGGCATGCGACGCCGTACTTGGGCTTCCATGGATTCACACAACCGGCGGGGGTCAACGTGGCGGTCACCTTCGCTACGCCATTGACCTGGACCATCTGCGGCGGCGACAGCGTGAAGTTGCACGGACCGGGCGGTGGGGGCGGCTGGGCGTGCGCGCTACCCGCGCCTGCGACACCGGTCAGGACAACCGCTGAGAACAACCCGATAACCATGGCGACCCGGTTCATTCCTGGATGGTAGACGCACCATCGCCATCTTCGGGCTGATCTTCGACCGTAGATACCGCTCGGGATGATGGAAGTCATTGACCCGAGGCTGACCTGTGTCCAGGTGCGGCGGCGGGATCCATTCTGTGGTGCCGTCCTTGCGTTTTCGCGTGCTCCATCCGCCGTCTTCGACGAGACGATTGTGCGGTCCGCATGCCAACGTCTCGTCGGTGACATTCGTCAGCCCGCCCTTGGCCCAGTCCAGTTCGGCGTGATGCACCTGGCAGCCGTAGCCGGGGACGGTACATCCGGGCTTGGTGCAGCCACGGTCCCTGGCATGACTGTGTCAGGGGTGCATACGTCTAACGCGCGGTCCATACCACCGTGCCATCGGAAATTGGTCTGAGATACACGTTGACGCAACTACGCCAAAGGGCCGTATAACCAGTAGCAGATAGATAAGGGAGGCACCGTGCGTGAGGGCATGGGCCAATGATGGCTTCGTCACAAAAATTGACGGGTGTTAAAAGTGGCTTCAGAATCCTTAGCATGGCAAAGAGAAGTGAGCGAGAACTGCGCCCCTCAGAGCCCACCACCATGCGATGCCCTCAGTGCGACGCGGATCGCCCGGTACGAGAGCAGCGCATGGGGGCCAACTACCGGATGCTGGGCTACTGCGGTCACGTCGTGACCCTGGTGCGCGGCTCCTGAGCCTCGCGCACGTCCCAGGTCAGGCCCTACGGCAAGTAGCCCAGCACGATGCCAACCATTGAGATGACCACGCCATAGGCGGCAACCCTGAGATCGGCCCTCAGCGCCTCATCAAGCTCGCCACGGTGGTCCTTGATCTTGCCCTCAGCGTGAGCCGCCGCTGTGGTGTCGGCGTAAGTGCGGGCGTCAACGATCGCGCGATCAAGTCGGACGATGTTGGTATTGAACATGTCGTCGTTACCGGCGGAAGTGCCGAACTCCGAATGTTCGGCGTCAGGGTTCGGACCGTCGGGCGCGGAACATCTTGGTCTCCCCCTTGACGCCCTTGAGGTGGCGGGCACCGGCGAAGGACCACTCGAACCCGACGGCAGCGCCGATCGCCTCGCGCGCCGGTTCGGCGACCAACACCGAATCGGGTCGCGCAATGTCCGTCACACGACTGGCCACGTTCACCGGACTGCCGAACCAGTCCCCCGCGCGAGTGACCGCGGAGCCGAATGAGATTCCCACCCGGATCTGCGGGAAGTCGTCGTATTTCTCGGCAGCGGCAAGCAGTTCCAGCGAGGCGCGTAGCAGCGCGACCGGGTCGGGGCTGACGAGCATCACGGCGTCACCGATCGTCTTGATAAACCGCACCGGAGGCGCCACCACATCGTGGGCCATGGAGGTCAGCCGACTGGCCAGGTTCTCCAGTTCCTCCGGCGGCACCGCTTCGCCGAGCCGTGTGAAACCGACCAGGTCGGCGAAGGCAACGGCGATGCTGCGCGCGCCCGGAAGCACACCTGCAGCGCGTTCGGCCGCGCTGACGGCCTCGATCTCCAACGTATGGCGCAGCTGGACCCGCAGGACGTCATCGCACAGCGGGCCGAGGAGAGGCGAGACCTCCCGCACCAGCACCTCGTAGGAGCGCGCCAACTCGAGTTCGGATGACCCTGGTGACAGCACCGCCTCCAGCACGACCTCCCGCATGGCTTCTGCCGTCTGCGCCAGGCCGTGTCCGAGCACTCTGGCCACCGCGATCACCTGCTCGCGGCTCAGCCCCATATCCAGAAAGACCGTCACTCGCGCAGCCGCTTCGATGTCGGCGCGCAGATGAATGGCCTCATCCGGGTCGACGGCCCTCGGCAGGCCGAGCGCGGACTGCATCGCCTCGAGAAGTTCGAGGTCGACGCCGATCTCCTCGCACATCTGGCGCGCCGAGACGTGGATGCCGTCGTTTCCGACGATGCGCCCCGCGGGCAACAGCATCGGTGAAGCCTCGCCGCGGATCTGTTCGACGGTGAAACCCTCGCTCAGCAGCCACTCGATGAGCTCGGCCCGCTCGCTACGAGCGCCGTCTTCCAGACCATCGAGCAGCCCGGACGCCTCGATGTCGAAATCTTCGGCCACCGGCTCAACGTATACCGAGCGCATCCTCCTCGTCGGGCCCGCATGCGATATTCGCACCTATGGCCGCGCCACTTCTGCTTGGACTTCCGCCGATCATCGGCGAGGGTGCACAGACGCTGATCCTCGGCAACATGCTCAGCGTCATGTCGGTTGCGTCCCAGCAGTATTACGGAAATCCGCGCAACGCGTTCTGGCGGATCACCGGTGAGCTCTTCGGGTTCGCCGCCGACGATCCGTACGACGACCGGACCAACGCGCTTCGCTCCCACGGCATCGCGGTGTGGGACGTGCTCAAGTCATGCAGGCGCGCCGGCAGCCTGGATTCGGCCGTCGAGCCGGACAGCATGGTGCCCAACGATTTCGGCGAGCTGTTCGATACGCACCCGGCTATCACACGCGTGCTCTTCAACGGGGCGGCCGCAGAGAAGAACTTCAACCGTCTCGTCCGCGTCGCTCCGGATGTGCAGTATCAGCGACTGCCGTCGACGAGCCCGGCCCAAACCATGCGCTACGAGGACAAGCTGGCCGTCTGGCGCGAAGCCATAACCGCACGTCAATAACGGTCCCGTGGGCGACCGCTGCCCCTATTCTCAAACGAGCAGAATGCGGACAGCGGGGGTCGGATGGCGGCGGTCCTGAATTGCCGGGCGTGCGGCGCACAACCGCGCGCCGGTGCACGGTTCTGCGATGCCTGCGGTGCGCAGATCGAGGTGCCGGCGGCCGAGTACAAGCAGGTGACCGTGCTCTTCGCCGACGTCGTCCGCTCGATGGACCTGGCGTCGTCACTCGATGCCGAACGACTGCGTGAGATCATGGCCGACCTGGTCGATCGCTCCGCCGCGGTGGTGCAGCGCTACGGCGGAACAGTGGACAAGTTCACCGGCGACGGCATCATGGCGGTGTTCGGCGCGCCGATCACTCTGGAGGACCATGCTCTTCGCGCCTGCCTTGCCGCGTTGGACATTCAGAAGGACATCGGCCGCAAGTTGGCGCTACGGGTCGGGCTGAACTCAGGTCAGGTCATCGCCGGCGACGTCGGCTCGGCCACAGCGAATTACACCACCGTCGGCGAGCAGGTCGGCATGGCGCAGCGGATGGAGACCGCCGCACCACCTGGTGGAGTGATGCTGAGCGAGTCTACGGCCCGGCTTGTCGAGAGCATGGCCGTGCTTGGCGAACCCGAACCCGTACACGTCAAGAACATCGATGAACCCGTATACGCGCGTCGGCTGCTGAGCGCTGGCGATCACCATCCACGTCGTCTCACGGAGTCCCGACTGGTCGGGCGCAGTTGGGAACTCAATACCTTCAGCGCGACTGTTGGGCGAAGTCGTCGGCGGTGTCGGCTGTGTGGTCGGTGTGGTGGGTCCGCCGGGCATCGGAAAGAGCCGACTGGTCCGCGAAACCGTTGCCGCCGCCTCCGCTCGCGGGGTCGAGGTGTTCAGCACCTACTGCGAGTCCCATACCAGCGACATTCCGTTTCACGTCGTGGCGCGATTGCTGCGCGCGGCAACCGGTATCGACAAACTCGAATCCGGGGCCGCGCGTGCGCAGCTCCGTGCCGGCCTCCCGAACGCAGACGGCGACGACCTCCTGCTGTTCGAAGATCTTCTCGGAATCCGTGATCCCGACGTCGCCTTGCCCGAAATCGCTTCGGATGCGCGGCGGCGGCGTTTGACCGCTCTGCTCAATTCCGCTTCGCTCGCCCGGACCGCGCCGTCGGTCTATGTCATAGAAGACGCGCACTGGATCGACGAGTCCAGTGAGTCGATGTTCGCCGAATTCTTCAAGGTGATCCCTCAGACTCCCTCTCTGGTGCTGATCACCTACCGACCGGAGTACCAGGGCCCGCTGTCTCGGGTGTCCGGAGGTCAGACGATCGGCCTACGCCCGCTGAACGATTCGCAGATTGCCGAGCTCACCGCCGAGCTCCTTGGGCCGGAACCGTCGGTCGCGGAATTGGCTGCGTTGATCGGCGCACGCGCTGCCGGTAATCCGTTCTTCGTCGAGGAGATGCTGCGCGACGTCCTCGAGCGCGGCCTGCTTCTGGGAACTCCGGGTGCATATCAACTGAGCGGTGACGTCACCGAGGTGTATGTGCCCGCCACCTTGCAGGCCACCATCGGAGCGCGCATCGACCGCCTCGACGCTACGGCGAAACATGCCTTGAATGCGGCTGCCGTCATCGGCTTGCGCTTTTCCAGGAAGCTCTTGGACGAGCTCGTCGAGAACGCCGATCTCGCAAAACTTGTCGACGCGGAATTGCTTGATCAGGTTCGCTTCACAGAACCGGCCGAATTCGCATTCCGGCATCCGTTGATACGAACGGTGGCATACGAATCGCAGCTCAAGGCCGACCGAGCATTCCTGCATCGTCGACTGGCGGAGATCATCGAGGCTCGGGGCTCTGACGACGAAAGTGCGGCGCTGATCGCCGAACACGCCGAGGCGGCGGGCGATTTGCGCACGGCCTACGAATGGCACATGCGGGCCGGTAATTGGGGGCTGTTCCGCGACATCACCGCCGCGCGCACGAGTTGGCTCAGAGCGCGTGAAGTCGCCGATCAGCTACCTGGTGATGATCCGGATCGGATGGCGTTGCGCATCGCCCCACGCACTCTGCTGTGTGGCACCTCTTATCGTGAAGTGAACACCAAAGCTGAGGCGGATTTCGACGACTTCCGCAAGCTGTGTTCAGCAGCCGGCGACGAGCGCTCACTTGTGGCCGGTATGGCAGGATTGGTAACGGCGCACAGCATGTTCGGAAGACGTGAAGAGGCATCGCGACTCGCCACCGAACTGGTGCAACGTTTGGAGTCGCTAGACGATTCGACATACACCATCGGGCTGATCTTCGGCGCGACGGGCATCAGATTCGAGCGTGGTGAGATTGCCGAAGTCATCCGGTTGTCGCAACGCGTCATCGATCTCGCAGAGGAAGACCCTTCGCGGGGCAGCCTGCTCTTCGGATCTCCGCTTGCTGTCCAATACGCGTTCCGCGGCGCAGCCCGCGCGTGCATGAACATCCCCGGCTGGGAAGAAGATCTGCAACGGGCGCGCACGATGGCACGCGGGGCGCATCCGGCCGTAATAGCGGCAATCGATTCGACATCCACTGTGACGTTTATGTTTCACGGGATGCGAATCCCCGATGCCGCCGCGGTGCGGAAGGTCCGGCGATCTGCTCTCGCTCGCGGAGCAGACCGGCGAGGACTTCGCCTTTCAGATGGCTCGTACGATTCACGCACAAGTGCTGGCTCACCGGGACGGCTCCGAACGACAAGCTGGGCTTCAGATGTTGGCGGCGTTGCGTAAGACCACAATCGACACGGGGTTCGGCAGAAGTTTCCTTCCTGTCATCGAGGTTGAAATCGCGAGGGGCTCATTAGATTCAGGTGATCTCGATGCTGCCATCGCGTTGTCGCGCACGAACCTGGACAGCGTGCTTCGAAACCGGCTGGATGATGTGGGCCGCGCCGGCGACAGCCGTCCTCGTCGAAGCGCTGCTGAAGCGAGGCGGCGAAGGCGATCTAGACGATGCGAGAAAGGCCGTCGACACGCTCGCTGCTGTACCCACCGACCCGGGTTTCGTATTGAACGAGCCTCCGCTGCTGCACATGCGCGCCCTACTGGCGCAGGCCGCCGGTGACGATGACGGCATGTACCGCGACTATCGCGACCAGCTATCGCGAGATCGGCCACGGAACTGGGTTTCGAAGGTCACATCGCGATGGCCGAGGCGATGCCGTGACCGTGTGCGCGTCGTGTGCAACGGAACTACCCGACAACGCCAAGTTCTGTCTCCAGTGCGGCGCAGCGATCACCGCGCCGCGCTCACGCTGCCGAGTACAAGCAGGTGACGGTGTTGTTCGCGGACGTAGTTCATTCGATGGACATCGCCGCACGCGTAGGGCCGGAACGCCTGCGCGAGATCATGGCCGACCTCCTGGACCGCTCGACGGCAATCGTCACACGCTACGGCGGAACGGTCGACAAGTTCACCGGCGACGGCATCATGGCGGTATTCGGCGCTCCAATGACGTTGGAAGACCATGCTTTCCGTGCGTGCCTGGCTTCCTTGGACATTCAGAAGGAAGTCGGCGCGACGCTACAACTGCGCATCGGCCTCAACTCCGGTCAGGTGATCGCCGGCGAAATCGGTTCGGGCAAAGCGGGTTACACGGCGATCGGCCAGCAGGTCGGGTATGGCCCAGCGGATGGAGTCCGGCGCGCCGCCCGGCGGTGTGATGCTCAGCGAGTCGACGGCGCGGCTTGGTCGAGAACGCCGCCGTCCTCGGTGACCTCGAGCTCGTTCAGATAAAGGGTACCGACGAACCCGCGCGTGCCCGACGACTGCTCGGCGATCGGCGAGCACCGGCCGCCACGCCGCACCGAATCGGCTCTGGTCGGACGCAGCTGGGAACTCAACACCGATCACCGCGATCCTCGACGAGGCCATCGGCGGTGCAGGCTGCGTCGTCACCGTTGTCGGACCACCGGGTATCGGCAAGAGCAGGCTGATCCGCGAATCCGCAGTCGCCGCGGTCGCCCGCGGCGTACCGGTATACACCGCCTACTGCGAATCCCACGCGACTGATATCCCGTTCTACGTGGTGGCCCGGTTGTTACGCGGAGCGATGGAAATAGCGATCTCGACGCAGACGCGGCGCGCGACTCGAGTACGTGACACGAACAATTTGTCGACGCCGATCCAGAAGATCTCGTGCTCCTCGACGACCTGTTGGGAATCCGCGATGCCGGAGGTGCAGCTACCCGATGTCGCGCCCGACGCGCGGCGCCGACGGTTGACAGCACTGATCAACTCGGCATCGCTCGCTCGTCCGGAGCCCGCGGTGTATGTCATCGAGGACGTGCACTGGATCGACGAGGCGAGCGAATCCTTGCTGGCCGACTTCTTGGCCGTCGTCCCGCAGATCCCGGCGTTCACGCTGATCACTCATCGGCCCGAGTACCGCGGCCGACTGAGTCAGATGCCGGGAGCGCAGACGATCGCACTGCGGCCGCTGAGCGACGCACAGGCCGCGACGCTGACCGCTGAACTGGTCGGCACGGATCCGCAGCTCGAACGACTTAGCGGCGCGTGTCGCCGAACGGGCCGGGGGAAATCCGTTCTTCGCCGAGGAGATGGTGCGTGATCTGGCCGAGCGCGGCGTGCTTCGATGGTCAACCCGGCGCCTACTCCCTGCGCGGTGACATCGACGACGCCGATGTGCCTGCGACGCTGCAAGCCACCATCGGAGCCCGCATCGACCGTCTCGATGCCGCCGCCAAGCGAACGTTGAACGCTGCGGCCGTGATCGGATCCCGATTCGACGCCGAGCTGCTGTCCTCACTGGTCGATGACCCCGACGTAGCACCGCTGATCGCGGCAGAACTGGTCGACCAGGTGAGCTTCGGTTCCCTCCCCCAGTACGCATTTCGGCACCCGTTGATCCGCGCGGTCGCGAACGAATCGCAACTCAAATCAGATCGCGCGCAATTGCACCGGCGTCTGGCATCGATCATCGAGCAACGCGATCCGGGCTCGGCCGATGCCAACGCGGCCATGATCGCGGAGCATCTCGAGGCGGCTGGAGAGCTGCACGCCGCGTTCGAATGGCACATGCGCGCCGGGTCGTGGGTCGAACAACCGCGACAACAACGCGGCGATGACCAGTTGGCGCCGGGCGCAGCAGGTGGCCGACCGACTGCCCGACGACGATCCAGATCGGCAGGCATATCGCATCGCGCCGCGAACTCTATTGTGCGCAACCGGATTCCGGTCGATCGGCAGCGGGTTCTCCGACGGGCTTCGATGAACTCCGTGACCTGTGTCTGGCCGCAGGCGATCAGCGATCACTCGCTATTGGGATGTCCGGACCGATCATGGAAACAGTACTTCAACGCGCACCGACGCGAGGCCTCGGCCTTGTCGGACGAACAGGTCCGGCTGCTCGAGTCGATCAACGACCCGACCTTGACGCTCGCCTGCTGATCACCGCCGCAATCTCGGTCAAACATGAGACCGGCGGAAATGCACGAGGTTCTGCGGTTGTCGGAGCACGCGATCGAGCTCGCGGACGGCGATGTCCACAAAGGCGGCGAAGCTCGCGACGAGCTCTCCGTTGGCACTTGCCATCGCGTTCCGTGGCCTCGCCCGCTGGTGCCTCGGGATCACGGGCTGGCGCGACGACTTCGAACAGGCTCTTGAGATGACCAGGACCGCGGAGGCGGTGACCCGCGGTGGGGCGATGTATTACACGCACGCCATGGCGATCATGCACGGCGTGCTGCTTCCCAGCGAGGAAATTCTGCAAGAGATGACCGAAATACTCTCGGAAGCAGAACAGACCGGCGAGGATGTCGCATTCGGACTGGGAAAGTCCAACGTGGCCTTTGCGCTCTTGGCGGGTGATGGCGATTCGCGCGCGTACGCATTGGAACTGCTCGCGCAGATTCGAGAGATCACAGTACGTCAGCGGTACTCCAGAACCGCAATCCCGATGATCGACGCCTATGTCGCGCAGGATCGAGCGCTGCAGGGCGACCTTGACGGTGCCATTGAACTGGCTCGAGCAGTGGTGGGCGAAGAGATCGACGGCGGCGGCGCGATTTTCGTGCCGATGACTACGAACGTCCTCGTTGAAGCCCTCCTGCAGCGAGGGCACCGATGACGATATCCGCGAAGCGCAGTCCGCGATCGACCGTTGCGCGGCGGTGGAGGTCGAACCGGGCATGGTCCTCTACGACATCTGGCTGCTGCGAATGCGCGCACTGCTGGCGCAAGCACAAGGCGCCGATGCGCACATACCGGGACTTCCGCGATCGCTACCGAAAGATGGCAGAAGATCTCGGTTTTGAAGGCCACATGGCGTGGGCCGAGGCGATGCCATGACCAACTGCGCGGCGTGCTCCATCGACCTGCCGCCGAACTCGAAGTTCTGCAACGAATGCGGTGACTGCCGTCGCTACGACCACGCCAGCTGAGTACAAACAGGTGACGGTGCTATTCGCCGATGTCGTGCACTCGATGGACATCGCGGCTGCCGTGGGACCCGAGAGACTGCGCGACATCATGGCCGAACTGCTGGATCGCTCGACAGCAGTCATCAAGCGTTACGGCGGAACGGTGGATAAGTTCACCGGCGACGGGATCATGGCGGTGTTCGGTGCCCCAACCACATTGGAGGATCACGCTTTCCGGGCTTGCCTCGCTGCCCTGGACATTCAGAAGGACATCGGCGCCACGCTGCCCCTTCGGATCGGACTGAACTCGGGTCAGGTCATCGCCGGAGAAATCGGTTCCAGCACAGCGGGTTACACGGCCATCGGCGAGCAGGTTGGGATGGCGCAACGGATGGAATCGGCGGCGCCGCCGGGCGGCGTGATGCTCAGCGAGTCCACGGCGCGATACGTCGAGAACCGAGTGGTGCTCGACGAGCCCGAATCAGTCCACATCAAGAACGTCGACGCACCGGCTTCCGCGAGGCGGTTACTTGGGATCGGCGAATACCGGCCGACACGGCGTACCGAATCGCCTCTGGTCGGACGCAGCTGGGAACTGAACACCGTCACAGGAATCCTTGACGAAGTGATCGACGGGTCCGGATATGTCGTCGGTGTCATGGGGCCGGCTGGAATCGGTAAGAGCCGGCTGATCCGCGAAGCCGCGTCGCTTGCGTCTGCCCGCGGAGTCGAGGTGTTCTTCGCCCACTGCGAATCTCACACCAGCGATGTCCCGTTTCACGCGATCGCGCGACTCATCCGCGCCGCTCTGGGTATCGACGACCTGGACACCACCACGTCGCGCAGGCGAATACGGGAACAGTTCGCCAACGCCGACGACGAAGACCTCTTGCTCCTGGACGATCTGCTGGGTGTGCGGGATATGGAGGTGGCACTACCCGAGATCGCCGCCGATGCGCGTCGCCGCCGACTGACCGCACTCGTCAACGGCGCCTCCCTGGCCAGCAATACGCCGGCGGTGTACGTGCTTGAAGACGTCCACTGGATTGACGAAACCAGTGAGTCGATGATCGCGGACTTCCTTGCAGTGATTCCACGGACACCGTCGCTTGTGTTGGTCACGTACCGGCCCGAGTATCGCGGCGCGCTCAGCCGGACTCCGGGCGCCCAGACGATCGCGCTGCAGCCGCTGAGCGATGCACACGCACGAACACTGACTAGCGAGTTGATGGGTGCAGATCCATCGGTTACGTCGATTGGTGCAACCATTACCGAACGAGCCTCGGGTAACCCATTTTTCGTCGAGGAGATGGTTCGCGACTTGGCTGAGCGCAGCGTGTTGCAGGGGCAGCCCGGTGCGTACCTGTCGAGCCGAGAGACTACGGACGCCGATGTCCCCGCGACACTACAGGCGACCGTCGGCGCGCGCATCGACAGGCTGGACTCCGCGGCCAAACGGACCCTGACCGCTGCATCTGTCATTGGATCACGCTTTGACACCGACCTCCTGGGCAGCTTGGTCGACCACACGGATATCGATCCGCTAGTCTCTGCCGAATTAATTGATCAGGTGCAGTTCTCGCCCCGCGCCGAATACGCATTCCGCCACCCCTTGATCCGCGCTGTCGCCTACGAATCGCAGCTGAAATCCGATCGCGCGCGACTGCACCGGCGCGTGGCTGAGGCGATCGAAGCGCAGGGGTCCGTCGACGAGAACGCAGCATTGATCGCTGAACATCACGAAGCCGCAGGAGATTTGCACGCCGCCTTCAAGTGGCATATGCGCGCGGGTGACTGGTCGAATATCCGCGACAACGCCGCGGCACATGACGAGCTGGCGTCGGGCACGGCAGGTGGCCGATGTGCTTCCTGAGGCCGACCCGGATCGCCTGTCGATGCGCATCGCACCGCGCACTCTGTTGTGTGCGAACGCGACTCGCGTCGGCGGTAGCGGTGCCGAGACCGGCTTCGAGGAACTACGCGACCTGTGCATCGCTGCCGGGGATCACCGATCGCTGGCGATAGCCACGGCCGGGCGTGCGTTGGAACAGTATCTTCAACTGCCGCCATGCCGAGGCATCGCGGACTGCTTCGGAACTTGTCCGGCTGCTCGAGTCGATCGGCGATCCGACGTTGACGCTCGCACTGTTCACCACCGCAATGTCCGCCAAGCAGGAGACCGGCGAAATGGCGGAGGTGCTGCGATTGGCCGAACGCGGTATCGAGTTGGCCGGCGGCGACGCCACCAAAGGGAATTTGATGACCGGATCGCCGCTGACCCTCACCGTCGCGTTGCGGGGCATGGCACAGTGCTTCCTGGGAATCGCCGGCTGGAAGGACGACTTCGAGCGAGCGGTCTCGATGGCCCGCGCATACGGAACCCATAACCCGAGCCTCCGCACTGTACTTCACCTACATCGTCGCGACCATGAACGGCGTGCTGCCGCCCACTGCTGCTGTCTCTGCATGAAGCCGAGGAAGCGCTAGCGGTCGCAGAACAATCGGGTGAGAACGTCGCGCTGGCCCAGGGCCGGCAGTATCTGGGCCTCATGCTCGTGCGTCTGGGGGGAGTTCACGAGCGAGGGGATTCCAGTTGTTGGAGCAGGTTCGCGCCATGACTCTCGAGAAGCGCTATAACCTGACGGTCGTCCCACTCGTCGACGTCCATGTCGCACAGGAGAAGACCAGGGTCGGCGATTTCGCCGGTGCGATCTCGCAATCGCGCGCCCGCAGTCAACGAGTTCTTCGAACCGGTGACCAAGGTGTGGACAGGCTATGCCACCAATGTCTTGGTGGATGCACTGCACGAGGCGGAGCGTACGCAGATCTGCAGGAAGCGAAGGTCGCCGTCGACAGATTGGCCGCTGCACGATCGAGCCCGGGATTGTCGTGCACAACTCTGGCTGCTGCGCGCACGGGCTCTGCTCGCACGTGCATATGGCGACGACGCCGCCTATCACTACCTCCGCGACCGTTACCGAAAGATGGCCACAGACCTCGGCTTTGAGGGCCACATGGCGATGGGCCGAGGCGATGTCATAACCCATCAACCGCCTGGTCCCCCCTTCGCCCACGATCCGCCAAGTGGCGGTGGGACTCCGTTCGGGCAGTACCGGCTGATCGCATTGCTCGGCCGCGGCGGCATGGGCGAGGTGTGGCGGGCCCATGACACAGTGACCGATCGGATCGTCGCGCTGAAAGTGCTGCCGTCACACTTTGCCGAAGACAGCGTCTTCAAGGAGCGTTTCCGACGCGAGGCCCACGCCGCCGCACAGTTGAACGAGCCGCATGTGGTGCCGATTCACACGTACGGGGAAATCAACGGGCGCCTGTTCGTGGATATGCGGCTGATCGAGGGCCGCGACGTGGAGACCGTGCTTGCAGAGGGGCCGCTGTCCCCGGCGCGGGCGGTGCTGATTATCGAGCAGGTGGCCAAGGCAGTACATGCCGCGCACAAGGTCGGGTTGGTGCATCGGGACATCAAGCCGTCCAACATCTTGCTCGACGACGACGACTTTGCATATTTGATCGATTTCGGGATCGCGCGCGCTGCGGGCGAGACCGGCTTGACGGCGACTGGCGGGGTGATCGGCACGCTGCGCTACATGGCGCCGGAGCGGTTCAGCACCGGCGAGGCCGATGCCCGCTCGGACATTTATGCGCTGGCATGTGTGCTGTATGAGTGCCTGACCGGCAGCCGCCCATTTCCCGGTGACAGCATGGAGCAGCAACTGGCCGGGCACCTGGCGGCCCCGCCACCACGACCGTCCGACACCGGGGCGCCCGCGGAGTTCGACGACGTGATCGCCACCGGCATGGCCAAAGACCCCGGGGCGCGCTATCCCACCACGGTGGAGTTGGCGCGAGCTGCGCGCGACGCCATCACCGCGCCGCTTCGCGGCCAGGGGCCGACCGTTCGGGCGCAGCCACCGACCAGGCGCGCACCCATGCCGATGCCCCCGCCTGCGCAACAGCCGCCGACCCGACAACCGTCACGCCCGCACGCGGGATTGGACCGGCCGCCACCGCCACCAGCCCGACCACTCATGCAGCGGCCACCTACACAACCGGCGTCGCCACCCAGCGACCGGCCGGCCCCGGCGGCCCGTCGGTCGAAGCGCTGGATCGTGCCCGCCGCCATCGTGGCGGTCACGGCCGTCATTGGCGGTTTGGCCGTCTGGTACACCACTCGCTCGTCGACCGCCCCACCCGCATCGTCGACCGCCTCACCGAAGGCGTCAACCACCTCATCGATATCGTCGACCGTCCCACCGGCCATCCCTGCCGTCGACTTCCGTAGCTGGCAAGCGTTCGGCGGCATCGACGCGAAAATCAGCGACGATGGTCGGTCGGTCGTTCTCGACACGCACGACACCACCCAGAACTGGACGGCGGCGTGGTCGGGTCTCATCGCGCCCGGACCGCCACAATGCAGTACCCACATCACAGGATCGGCCCGCGATATCTCCCACAGTTCCGGTGTCGCAGGAGGATTCGGCATCGGGCTGACGACCCTACAAAAGGACGCGTCGGGCCAGCAGGCCTCTTACGGCTCCGCCGTGCAGTATGACTTCGGCTTGAACGGCTATTTCGCCGTGGCTTACCCGACCGCAGAGGCGTACAGCCTCGACGCAGCGCCGCTCGACCATGACTGGCACAAATTCGATATCGCCATCGACGCGCAAGGCTGGATCACAGCTCAAGTCGACGGAAAGGCAGTCGTACATACTCAGGGAAGCGCAGTTTGTGGGATGCCGACGATCCGCGTTTGGGCGGGTTCCGCGGAATTCCGCGATTTCTCGGTACAACCGTGAAGTGCTAGCACACCGTCGGCCGTCGCTGCGCCCACGGTCGCACCTTCTCGATCTGGGCGCTCAGTGACAGCAGCGTCGCTTCGTCAAATGGCCGGCCCACCAATTGGATCGACGTCGGCACCCCGTCTCCGTCGAAACCCCACGGGACGACGGCGGCGGGCTGCCCTGTCACGTTGAACAGCGCCTGGAAGGGCACTCGCTGCGCGCACAGGGCCAGCGTCGAGATCGCGCCTCGACGCTGGTATGCCCCAACGCGCGACGGGCCGATCGCGGTGCCCGGGGTTATGAGCACATCCACATCGTCGTAGATCGACTGAATACGTTCGGCGACTTCACTTTCCGCCGCTCTGATTCTGTTCATTCGCTGATCGGAAATCAATCCGCCGATCCGTGCGAAGCTTCGGGTACGGCGTTCGAGGCGCTCAGGAAGCGGCAGCGTCTGCACATCGTCGTAGGCCCCTCGGGAGTACCGGGACAGCGCATGGACCAATGCTTGCGCTGGATAGTCCGGATCCCGCTCGACCACCTGATGGCCCAGTTCACGTAGCAGTGCGCCCGCCTCGTCGATCGCGGACCGCTGCGCTTTGCCCACCCGTGCCGTTAGCAGCGGAGGCACCTTGGTGCTCAACGCAATCCGAAGCCGACCCGGCTCCCGGGTAGCGGCTGCGACAAACCCCGACTCGTCACTTGTGACGTCGAGAAAGAGGGCGGCGTCTTCGACGGTTCGCGCCATCGGGCCGTTGACGCTCAACCCGTTCCATGCGTCGTCGTGAGGCGTCAACGGCACCCGGTCCCGCTGCGGCTTGATACCGAACAGCCCGCACCAGGTCGAGGGAATCCGAATCGACCCCATGCCGTCCGACCCCAGGGCCATCGATGCGAGGCCTGCCGCCACCGCGGCGCCGCTGCCGCCACTGCTGCCGCCTGGGGTGTAGTCGGTGTTCCACGGGTTCCTCGTCGCACCGAACGCGACGGTTTCGGTGAACGACCACAACATCATCTCGGGCACCGCGGTTTTGCCGACGATGATTGCGCCCGCCTCGCGTAGCCGCCGGACCACTTCGGCGTCGGCTGTGCGGGCCGGACCGTGGGCCGCGCTGCCATACGTCGTCACCTCGCCGGCGACGTCGACGTCGTCCTTGATGGCGATCGGCACACCCAGGAGGGGCAGCCGCTCACCCGCGTCGAGGCGGACCTGGGCTGCCGATGCTTGATCCCGAGCGCTGTCGGCCAGCACCACGCGATAGGACCGCAGGTCAGGATCGAGCCGGGCGATGCGACCCAGATACAGCTCGAGCAGCGCGGGGGCGGTGGTGGTTCCGTCCGACAGCAAGCGGGCCTGCTGCGCGGCACCGGCGAATGCGAGTTCACGCTCGTCCATGCAAATACCTAACTGCCGTGCCTGGCGGCGTATTCACCCGGCGTGCTGCCGAGCATGGATCGGAAGTCGTTGATGAAGTGCGCCTGGTCATACCACCCGAGGCGAACGGCGAGGTCGGCGAAATCCACGTCGGGATGGCTCTCGATCTCCAACGCAGCCTGTTGCAGCCGATACCGGCACAGCACCCACTTGACCGGCACACCGACGTAGCGGCGGAAAACCCGTTGCGTGGTGCGCGCACTCCACGGCGACTGTTCCATCACCTGCTCCACCCGATGCAGACGGTCGTCGTCTCGGATCCTGTCGACCAGCGCTGTCAGCGATACGTACGTCGGGTCGAGTGAACCGGAATCGGCGGCGAGAAGGTCATCGAGGCGTGCGGACGCCGCGGCGATGTCGGCATCGAGATGAATTGGACGACTGAACAACTCGTCATCAACCGGCACGACACGGCCAGTCATCAAAGCAGCGTCACGGTTGAATCGCGCGGTGAAGCCTCCCGGTCGGAACCGAGCTCCGACGACCGCCCCACGTGCGCTGATCGTCGTGACGAACACCCGCTCGACGACGCCGTGCACCAGGGTGTTCGGCAGAGCGAAGCCGTGCCGCGGACCGTCTTCGCCCCATTCGTGGGTGATGTGCATCGACGGGAACGTGATGACGGTGCTGTCGAACGGATGCTGCTCGCGCAGATCCCAGCTCACCGACCAGAAATGCTCGACGAAGCGCGCAGCGCCTCCCGAGGGTGCCCACCGATCAAGGTCGAACACCGGCGCGCTGGCAGCGCGGCCGACAAGTCCGCGCATCGGCGCGGCACCTGTGACGTTCTCACTGGCGCGCATATGAATCAGGCTACGAAACCGTGCAAGGGCTAGTTGTGATGTCCAGGGGCTGCAAATAGGCGTTCCACTGTTCGCCCGGCGACCAGATAGTGAGAACCTTCTCGCCGCTTGAGCGACGAATCGCAATGGTCTGTCCGTTTTTCGTCTTCGGGTGCGATGTCTTGTCGAACTCGTCCGCGATTTCAACGTCACCCGTCCGGATCGTCGAAAGTGTCGGCGAGCGTAACCGCGGCCCTCCGGTGCACTTCGGGCCCACGGAGGCGGTCGTGCGCTCGGGCTCGGCGGGGGCCACGGTTCCGTTGTCGAACTAGGGGTACCACTCCGCAAACACCACAGTTAATTGCGCGGTCGACCATTCATGCTATTGCATAATAAATTGCCTTATTGATAATATTTGCGGATAACGCAGAGGCACATCTCAATACTCCTTTATTTCCATACCATAATGTATTGATCTCCTTGCAGTTCAAGTCCAAACATTCCTGTCGCAGGAAGTCCGCCGGGGGTTCGACCCGCTGGCGTCAGCAGATTTGCCATAGCTATCGACGAATCACCCATCGTGGTTTAGTGTGATGCTCGACACAGTACCTAGCAAAGTTCTAATCTCACACAGCAAGCAGCGCGACAGATCGTCACGGGAGTAGGAAACGGATGGCTCCGAATCGGAACGACACGGCGGGCGACAACAGCAGCAACTGCAACGGCTGACGGGACTTGCTCCGACGCGGCGCCCACCAATCAGGTGGGCGCCGCTTGGGTCGCGTCGAACAGCTGTCGCGTTTCTCCAATCCTGCCGTCGGCCCGGTTGACGAAACTGGCGACCATGATCGTCAATCCAATCCCGGACGGCTACACCAGCCTGACGCCCTTCCTGTGCGTAGACGGCGCCGCCGCCGCGATCGAGTTCTATATCGCGGTGTTCGGTGCCAAACTCGTCGACCGGATGGACGGCCAGGGTGGCACCGTCGCGCACGCCGAACTCGACTTCGGCACCGGCCGCCTTCAACTCGGCGACCCCGCGGAGGCGTATCAGATCGCCGCCGCTGATCGCAGCGCCCCCGCCACCCACTCGATCGGGTTCTACTGCAGGGACGTCGACGAAGTCGTCGCGAGGGCCGAGCAGGCGGGCGCCACGGTTCGCGAGCCGGCGCAGACCTTCGTCACCGGCGACCGGTTCGCCTCGATCGTCGATCCGTTCGGCACCCGCTGGACCGTGATGACCCGCGTCGAGGACGTCTCACCTCGGGAGCGCGACCGCCGGCTGGCCGAGTGGGCCACGGAGAACGTCTAGGCACGGGCGCTAACGTGGCGGAATGTCCTGTGTGTTCTGCGCCATCGTCGCCGGCGAGGCGCCGGCCGTCCGGATCTACGAGGACGACGATTACCTGGCGATTCTCGACATCCGGCCGTTCACGCGGGGCCACACGCTGGTCGTCCCGAAACGGCACACCGTCGATTTGACTGACACCCCGCCGGAAACGGTGGCCGACATGGCCAAGATCGGCCAGCGGATTGCACGGGCCGCGCGGCAGTCAGGCCTGCACGCTGACGGCAACAACGTCGTCATCAATGACGGCAAGCCCGCCTTTCAGAGCGTGTTCCACATCCACCTGCACGTTTTGCCGCGGCAGAACGGCGACAAACTGTCCTTTGCCAAGGGCATGCTGCTGCGGCGCGACCCGGACCGGGAAGAATCCGGACGGCTGTTGCGGAAGGCGCTGGCGCAACTCGACTCCGCTCCGCAAGACTGAACGACATGAGCCTCGTCGAGAAGGCGGCCACCCGAATCTTCCAGTTGCACGACAGCGTCTATCAGAGGACCAACGGCTGGATCGGCCACCGCCTGCTGATACTGCCCAGCCTGCTGTTGCACACGGTCGGCGCGAAGACCGGCAAGGCGCGCACTACATCGCTGACCTACGCCCGTGATGGTCACGACTATCTCGTGGTCGCGTCCAACGGCGGCTCTCCACGTTCGCCGGGCTGGTACCACAATTTGATCGCCGCTCCGGATGTCGAAATCAATGTCGGCCCAAAGCGACTCGGGGTGCGGGCACAACCGGTGCTGCCCGGCGACCCGGACCGCGAGCGGCTGTGGAAGATCGTCACCAAGTACAACAGGGCCTACCCCGAATACCAGAAGAAGACCAGCCGGCCGATTCCGATTGTCAGGCTGACGCCGTAGAGATCCCCGCGAACAGTCGCAAAATGGCGCGACACGCCGCGCAAATGGAACAATTTGCGTCTGCTGGCGATATTAAAACAACTCTTTCGCCAGCAGTTCCAGCGTCTTGTCCCGTGCAGGTGCGGTCGCGGCGTCGGTGCCCCGCCGTGCCGACGCGACCGGGTTGACCATCACCTCGTCGACGCCGAACTCGTCCGCCAGCGCACGCACCTGCTCCGCCGCCTCCGTCGGCGACCCGACGACAGCACGCTTCAGGGCGCCTTCCGCGACGGCCTGGGCGTGCGGGGTGAGCGCCGCAGATTCGGCATCCTCGACGAGATCCAGCGGCCCGAGCGGTTGACCTGTCCGCAGGCGCGCCATCATCTGCAGGTTCGGCAGCGCCAAAGCCATTGCCTCGTCGTGTGTTTCGGCTACCACAGCATTGACCGTGAGGAACGTCACGGGTTCGGGCGCCAGATCACTGGGCCGGAACTCTGACCGGTACACCAGCAGTGCCTCCGCAGTGCCCTGGCCCGAGAAGTGGTGTGCGAACACATACGGAAGCCCCTTCGCGGCGGCGAGATGCGCCGAGTACATCGACGAGCCCAACAGCCACAGCCTCGGCTCCGTCGCCGCGGCCGGGGTGGCCTTGAGGACGTAGCGCTGATTCGGGATGGGCACCCGCACACCCCGGGCGCTCATCAGCGCGACGACGTCGTCGAGATACTCGGGGAACGCCTCGATGTCACGATCGTCGCGACCCGCTGCACCACGCAGCGCCATCGACGTCACCGGGTCCGAGCCTGGCGCCCGGCCGATGCCGAGGTCGATGCGCCCCGGATACGCCGCCTCCAACAGTGCGAACTGCTCGGCGACCGCCAGCGGCGCATGGTTGGGCAGCATGACGCCGCCCGAGCCCAGCCGTAGATGTGTGGTGTGCGCCGCCAGGTGCGCGATGACCACGGGCGGGCTGGTCGCCGCCACCGCGGGCATGTTGTGATGCTCGGCGATCCAATAGCGGGTGTAGCCCAGCCGGTCCGCGGTCTGCGCCAGGTTCTTCGACGCCGCCAGCGCATCCGAGGTCGACTGGTCGCTGCGCACCGGGACAAGATCCAGAACGGAAAGCCGCATGCGAGTCACAACGCATCCTTGGCCATGTGCGTTCCCGCTAGGGCGAAGACGTCGTCGAGCATCTGCGGGGTCAGCCGCCCGGTGAACGTGTTCTGCTGACTCGGGTGATAGCAGCCGATGAGCGCGACGTCGCCCAGGTCGGCCGTCACACCGTGACCGAACCGCGGTGCCGGCGACCCGACGGCGCCACCGGCGGCGCGGATCATCTGCAAGGCCGCCCGCCACGCGAAACCACCGAGCGCGACGATCACCCGCACCGATGAACCGGTGAGCCGCCACTCCGCGTCAAGCCAGGGCGCGCACGCTGCCCGCTCCGCAGGTGTCGGCGCATTGGCGGGCGGCGCACAGCGCACCGCTGCGGCCACCCGAGTGTCGTTGAGCGCCAACCCATCAGCTGCATCAACGCACAACGCTTGGTTTGCCAGGCCGGCACGGTGCAGTGCAGCGAACAGGAAGTCGCCCGAGCGGTCGCCTGTGAAAACCCTGCCGGTGCGGTTGCCGCCGTGCGCTGCGGGCGCCAGCCCCACCACCAACACCTGCGGCCGCGCCGATCCCCAACCGGGTATCGGCCGGCCCCAGTACGGTTCGTCCGCATAGGACTTTCGCTTGACGACGGCGACCTCCTCACGCCATTGCACGAGCCGGGGGCAGGCTCGGCACACCGAGATCTCGGCGTCCAGCTGCTCGACCGTCGTCACCGCACCCGCCATTGCGGCCACCTGCGCCGGTGTCGCCGCGACCGCGGTACGCGACGAGGCCGGATCACCGGGCCAGCCCGCGCCCGTGGGTACCGGCGAGTCGAACAGCGCTCCGGTACGCGGATGGGCCAACTTCACCACACCACTGTGCATGCGGCGCAAAAACGCATGCCGAGCGGCCCACGTCGCTGTTACATTCGGGCCCGATATCCCATGACGAATAGCAAGCGCGGCCCTCTTTATCTGATTCTGTTCGCCGCGCTGATGGCAGGCGCGGGCAACGGCATCTCGATAGTGGCTTTCCCCTGGCTTGTGTTGCAGCGCAACGGCTCTGCGATCGACGCATCGATCGTCGCGATGGCAGGGACATTGCCGTTGCTTGCGGCCACCCTGATCGCGGGCGCCGCGGTGGACTACATCGGACGCAGACGCGTCTCGATGATCTCCGATGCGTTGTCGGCGGTGTCGGTGGCGGCCGTGCCTGCGTTGGCGCTGACGTTCGGTGTGGACGTCGTGAATGTCGCGGTGCTGGCCGCGCTCGCCGGTCTCGGCGCCTTCTTCGATCCGGCGGGGATGACGGCCCGCGAGACGATGCTGCCGGAGGCGGCCACCCGCGCCGACTGGACCCTGGACCGCGCGAACAGCGTCTATGAGGCGGTCTTCAACCTCTCCTACATCGTCGGGCCCGGCATCGGCGGCCTGCTGATCGCCACGCTGGGCGGTATCAACACGATGTGGGTGACAGCCTCGGCGTTCGGCCTGTCGATCATCGCGATCAGCGTGCTGCGGTTGGAAGGCACCGGTAGGCCCGATCGGGAGTCACTCCCCGACGGTGTCTGGGCCGGCATCGTCGAGGGGCTGCGGTTCGTGTGGCACAACCCGGTGCTGCGCACGCTGGCGTTCGTGGACCTCGCCGCAACCGGCCTGTACATGCCCATGGAGAGCGTGCTCTTCCCGAAATATTTCACCGATCGCGACGAGCCCGCGCAACTGGGCTGGGTGCTCATGGCGCTGAGCATCGGCGGTCTGATCGGCGCATTGGGCTACGCGGTGCTGTCGAAGTACATGAGCCGCCGCACGACCATGCTGACCGCGGTGCTGACACTCGGCGCGGCCATGACCGTCATCGCGTTTCTGCCTCCGTTGCCGATGATCCTCGTGCTGTGCGCCGTCGTCGGGCTCGTGTACGGACCGATTGCGCCGATCTACAACTACGTCATGCAGACCCGTGCGCCGCAGTACCTGCGCGGCCGCGTGGTCGGCGTGATGGGGTCACTGGCCTACGCCGCGGGTCCGCTCGGGTTGGTCGTGGCGGGCCCGCTGGCCGACGCGGCCGGCCTTCATGCGACCTTCCTGGCGTTGTCGCTGCCGATGCTGGTGCTCGGCGTCATCGCGGTCTTCCTGCCCGCATTGCACGAGCTGGACCGCCCGTCCGCCGGGCCCTCATCCTGAGCGGTCAGCGTGCCGCGGCCGGGCCCGCCCTGGCGATCGTGGCCAGTTCCTCTCGGGAGCTGGCCCCGACGCGCTGGCAGGCGCGGTACACGTGTCCCTCGACGCTGCGGACGGACATCACCAGCCGGTCGGCGATCTCACGGTTGGTCAGGCCGGCCAGGACGAGCTCGACGATCTCGCGCTGGCGTCCCGTCAGAGGCTGGCTGGCGGGAGCCCTCAACGCCGGTGTGCACAAACCACCGCACGCGTCGCTGAGTTCCTTCGCCACCGCAGCGGCCCATAGTCCACGCTTGCGTTGCTGATCGCGGGTGAACGCCACCGCCGCCTGCGCGGCGACGTCTGCAGCGGTCGCCCGGTCACCGATCGCCTGGTAGTTGTTCGATGCCTCCAGTAGTCCCTCGCCGTCGTGGGCAGCCAGCGATTCCGTGTGCCGGGCAACGGCTTTGGCCAGCGGCAGGCCCAATTCGTCGGCGATCTCGCGGGCACGGGCCGCACCGGAGGCGTCGCCCCACTGAGCCGCCACCTGAAGGCACGCGAGTTCGTGAGTCGGCTGGTTGCGTTGGCGCGCCTGAGCCGCGCCGGATTGCACGGCGCCGATCGCCTCATTGACGCAACCGTTCGCGACGAGCGACCACCCCGTGGCGATGATCAGCGCGGTCTGCATGAACAGATAGTCGGGCGGGACACTGGACTGCGCCTCGGCGATGGCTTCCTTGGCGGCCTGCGCCTCGCCGAGTTTCGCGTGCGCCTCGGCGAGCAGGAAACAGGTGGCAGGGCGCAGACCGGTTGTGACACCGTGCCTTTCGACGCCAGCCAGCGCCTCGTGCAGAAGTTTCACGGCGGTCGGGACGTCGCCGCGCATCAGTTCGGCGACGCCCATCAGGGAGGCGAGGTTGGCGTAGGCCAGGCTGGGGACCTCACTTGCCGAGTCGGCCAAGCGCTGAACCATCGCAACGCATTCGTCGGTTCGGCCGGTCAGTCGGCACGCGCGGGCGTAGACGCTGCCGAACCAGAACCGCATGTGGGAAGCCTGGAATGACGTGATGGCACGATCAAGAGCCGCCTGGGCCACCATGGTGAGGTCGTCGCCGCGGCCGAGAGCGCCCATCGCCATGGTCAACGCCAGCGAAGCGCTCATTGCGTGGAAATCCGACAGCAGGCCGGAATTCAGTGCCGCCCCGGCCTTTTCCGCGGCCTCGTCGCAGCGCGCGGACGCGGCGGCGACACATGCCTCGACCGCGGCGCGCTCCGCCAGCTCGGACGGCGACTCCTTCCCGCCGGCCAATTCTTCGAGAACGGCCGAGGCTTCGGTGCAGCGGCCCAGCATCCAGACCAGGTTCGCGGCGCGCATGGTGGCCCATTGATGGGCACCCTCTGAGCCGTCTTCGCCAATTTCCCGCAGCACGTCCTCGGCCTGCTGACCGCGGCCGAGGAGCAGCAGGTTCATCGCCCGAATCGCCGGGGCCTCGGGCGCGCCGGCGGCCGCGGCCGCGGTGGCGAACCGGTCGGCGAGCTCGAGGTCGAGCAGCGTCATCGCGTACTGCGCGGCCTGCAGGCACAGGTCCGGATCGGTAGGCAGGTCGGATTCCAGCGCAAGCAGGGCCCGACGCACCGTCTCCTGCATATCGGCGTCCGAATCCTTGGCGAGCCGCTGCGCCAAGCTGCCGCGGATCTTCGACAGGTACATCTCGCCCGCACCTGCCCGACGAAGTTCGCCGTACAGCGGATGCGCGAGTCGGGCCATGAGTTCGTCGCCGGATCGCTCGATCGTGACCAGCTGCATCTGCTCGGCGCTCTCGAGGTCGCCGCGCCCCACCAGATCGCACAGCACGTCGACGGCCAGTGGTTCGCACTGCGACAACGTGTCGACGACGAGGGCCACCTCTGGAGTCAGCTCGTGCAACTGCCTACCGACCATGTCGCTGATGCTCTGCGACACGGCGACGTCGCCGTCCCACATCCATACCCCGGCAATCATCCGGATCCGGCCGGCGGCAACCTGGTCCTTGACGAGCTGATGCAGGAACAGTGCGTTCCCGCCGGTGAGTTTCCAGAACCGTCGGGCGCTGCGGGCGTCCACGGCACCGCCGACGGCGGTCTCGATCATGGCGCGCGCGGCGTCGACGGTCAGCGGCTCCAGGTCGAGGCGGGTGAGCAGGCCGTCCTTCCACAGCGCGGTGATGGCGTCGGGCGGTTTGGTGCCCGACCGCAAGGTGACCAGGAGTCGCGCGCCATGGCTGTGGGCGAGTTGGTGAACCACGTGCGCTGACAATCCGTCGAGAAGGTGCGCGTCGTCGACGCCGATCAGGATCCGTCCCTGGCGTTGGTGGGCGACGAACGAATTGATCAGGTGGCGCACGTTGGGCATGGGGTTGGCGATCGCGTCGCTGATCAACGCGGTGAAGGCGCCGAGCGGAAGCGCTCGCGCGGATTCGGTGCCGACGATCCAGTTGGTGCGCTCACCCGCGGCTTCGGCGCGCGCAAGGACTTCACGTGCGAGCCGGGTCTTTCCGACCCCAGCGGCTCCCGCGATCACCACACCGGAATTCTTGCTTCCTCCGCTGAGCGCGCGACGAATCGTTGCCAGCTCGTGGTCGCGTCCCGCCAGCGGATCCCCGCTGATCACGGCGCGACTATAACCTGCGTCAATTGCATACGCAGGTACTTTCGATATCAATTTCCTTACGGCATCGCCGCAGCAACTTTCACGTGTCCCTCGAATCCGAGGGACGTCGCCCTCTCTCGGTAGCGGTCTCGGAATTCTCGGTAACCGGTCTCGTCGCCGCGTGCCCGCGCCAGCAATGCCCGCATGCGCAGAAGCGGCAGCTCGAATAGCACGAATCCGGGTTCGACGGTAACGGTGGCAAGTCTCTCAATCGCCGCTTCCGCCTCCTGGACGTCAGCGTCGGTACCGCGGCGCAACAGCGACTCCACCAGAACCGTGACCGCCGGCGCTCGCGTGAGTACCTCCCCACCGTCGAAACTGTCGTCGACAACCGTGCGAGACAACTCGATCGCGTCATCGGTGTGGCCGGTGCGCAACTCTTGTGCCGCGATCTCACAGTCGACCAACATCACGCCCTGCTTGTTCCCGCTCTGCAACGGCGACTCTCGGGCTATGCGTAGCAGATCAACCTCCGCTTCGTGGTCGGTGTCGTCACGAAGCCGCAGCGCGGTGATACGTGCCATTCGGGCCAAACCCAACGCGAAGTCATCGCCGTACTGTTCAGCCAATCGCAGGGCATCTGCCGTTCTACTCATGGCAGTCGCATCGGGAAGCAATGCACCGGTGGGAATATGCACCACGTACGGATAGGCGGCAGTAACGATCTTCGTAAGAGCGTCGGCACCGCGCGCCAGGTCGACGGCCTGTTCGAAGTCCTCCTTGCAGCCCGAATCTCCCAGACAGCACCGGATGATGCCCCGCACCATGATCGCCTGCGCCAGGGGCGATCCGATCAGCAGCAACCCCTTGTTGACATCCCCATCGGCCAGATCGACAAGAAGCTGAGCCAGCCTCAGTGCTTCCGCCATCTCGCCTGAATGCATCTTGGTGGTCATCGCGGCGTGTAGCAGTGCAACCGTCAACACCGGGTCACCGATCGACTCGAGCAGCCGGGCGTGCTCGGCTGCCAGCTTTGCCGCCTCAAGGTGGCGGTTCTGCAGCATGAGTGTCACCGACAATCCCGCCATGCCGATCGCCAGAGACGTATGGTCGCCCGTCTCGACGCACAGGTCTCGCAACTCCTCGTAGCCGGTGTCACCGACACTCAGCCCACGAAAGGCGCTGGCGGACAGCATCGTTCTCGGTGCTATCCGCATGGCGGACCGATCGGGGTTGTCGCGCGGTAGGCGATCGGCGACGTTGCGTGCCCGGTGCCAACTCGCCCGCGCCGCGGCGATGTCCCGATAGGTGAGCCAGTCGCCCGCCTTCATGTGCCACTCGAACGCCTCGTTCAGGTCGCCGGCGGCCTCGAGATGCTCGGCAATCAGGGCCGCATTCTCGTCGGCCGATTCGGGATCCCGCACCTGGATTGCGCCGGCCAGGCGGCGGTGCAGTTTCGCGCGGTCGGCCGTCAGCTGCGACTCGTAGGCCACCGCCCGAATCAGCGGATGCCGGAACGCGAATTCATTGCGCTGGGTGAACTGCACCTGGTCGATGAGCTCGTTGGAAACCAGACCATCGAAGGCCGGCTCGATTTCCAGGCTCTCCAGATCTTCGTGGCTGAAGCGCATTCCGACCACTGCCGCCGCGCCCAACGTTCGCTTGGCCGACGGTTCGAGACGGTCGATGCGCGCGGCGATCGTCGCCTGAAGAGTGGCCGGCACGCTGACCTCAGCGACGTCGCCACGCACCGAATAGGTGCCCCGTTCCCCTTCGAGCAGGCCGCGCTCGGCGAGGTCACGGACAATCTCCTCGGCGAAGAACGGGTTGCCTGCGGCACGCTCCGCAATGCGCTCGGGCACCGCTCCCGTCATGGCGCCAGGACCCAACAACTCACCGATCAGTGCCGAGGCCTGTGCGCTGTTCAAGGGTCGCAGTGAGATCGCCTGCGCTGCGGGGACTCTGGTCAGCGCACCCCGGTACTCCGGGCGATACGTGATCAACACCGCCGACTGAGTCTGAGTGATCACCGACAGAAAGTCGGCAAGCATCGACTCGCTGACATCGTCTATCCAGTGCGCGTCCTCGATCACGTACAGCGCCGGGTCGGTTCGTGCCAGTGCCGCAGCGTTGACCAATGCGGTGAGGCGGCGCCGTCGTGCATCACCATCGATCATGGGCTGCGCGGCACCGGGATCGGCAATACCGAGGAGATCATCCAACAGCAGCAGGTCCTCAGGATCGGCGCCGGGAACTTGGACACGAACGTGCGCGCGGGCGGCCTCGCTGCCGAGTTCACTGACACCGAACCCCGCACGCAGCAGCCGCGCCACAGCATGGAAAGGGATGTCGCTGGTGTGGGATTCGCAGTGGGTGGTGATCACCTCGACACCGCGCCCGGCGGCCAGCGCTGTGGATTCACGGATGAGGCGGCTCTTGCCGATGCCCGGTGGCCCAAGCACGCAGACCACGCACCCGGCCCCGCCGATCGCCTCGTCGAGAATGCCGGAGATCGTGTTCATCTCCCATGTGCGCCCGAACAGAGACGTCGATTCCTGTCCGCCGACGTGCCGACGTTCCGACGACGCCAACAACCGCCGCGCAGGCACGGGCGCGTCGGCGCCCTTGATGTGAAGCAACTCGGTCTCGGCGAGCACCACGGCGGCGTCCACCAACCGCGCGGTCGACTCGCTGACCATGATCCCGCCTGGTGGCGCTGCCGATTCCATCCGCTGCGCCATTCCGACCTGCGCGCCGATCGCTGTGTAAGCCGATGGCCCCGAACCCAATTCGCCTGCGATGACCTGACCGGAATTGAGGCCGATTCGCAGTGAAAGATCGATACCGTCGCCGACTTTGAGGTCGACAGCCAGCTTTGCCGTCTCCTCCTGGATCCCCAACGCCGCAACACATGCCCGAAAAGCATGGTCCTCCAACGCCACCGGCGCCCCGAACAGCGCCATGATGCCGTCGCCGGTGAACTTGTCGATCTTTCCGCCGTATCGCTGCACGATCGATGCGGCGCGGCGGACGAGTTCTGCCATGATCTCGCGTAGACGCTCCGCGCCGACTGCCGCAGCGAGGTCCATCGAATGGACGACGTCGGCGAACAACACCGTGACCTGTTTGTACTCGGCAGTGGACGACGAGGGGCTCGGCGCACCACAGACGTGACAGAACCGTGCGCTCTCCAGCAATTCGGTACCACATGCGAGGCACGCGGTCCCAGCGGTCACCCAGACCTCCGCGCTCCCAACCGGACTCCCCGGTGCGCACAGGATAGAGCCGATGACGTCGGCCTGGAGTCATAAAGCGGCGCTTGGCCGACCAATCGCGTTCTTCACCCCGGTCGAGGCCCATAGCGGACACTGCACGGGGCGCCTTCGGACTTGAGCGGTTCGTACCGGTCGCCGCCGAGGAAGACTTCCTGGTAGGAGGGGTAGGCGAGGCGGGCGTTGGCGATGCCGGCCTGACCGCGCAGCGCAAAAGCCTCGTCGGTACCGATGTTCTCCAGCCTGTCGTCGATCTCGCTATCCACCCCAGAGACGAAGGACGACGCCACCGAATGAATCTTCGACAGGTTGGCTGGCTCGATGAGGACACCCCGCTGATCCGGCGTCTAACCGAGCCGACCGCGTACCTGCTTATCAAAAGGCCGCGGCTGTGTACCGACACTGAATATCGTTCCGCTTGGGCCGCGGTGACTGGCACAGCCCACGCCCCCGGCGGCGAGTTTCGCCGTGCTTGTGATCCGACCATATGAATTCGACTGAAAGGAATTCGCGTTGACCGAACTGAGCCTCGCCATCGCCGGCAAGATTCTCGATGCTGCTCTCGCGAAGGCCGTTGAGAAGAACCTTAAGCCTGTCGTCGTTGCCGTCCTCGATGCGCGCGGTTGCCTCAAGGTCTCCGCCGCCCAAGACGGCGTCAGCCTCCTGCGCTTCGAAATCGCTCACGGAAAGGCCTACGGCGCACTCGCGATGGGCATCGGTTCGAGGGCGCTTTTCGAGCGTGCGCAAGAGCAGAGCTATTTCATTGGCGCAGTGAACACGCTGGCGCAGGGCCGCATGGTGCCGGTGCCAGGCGGCGTGCTCATCCACGACGACGACGGCGTTCTGCTCGGCGCCATCGGTGTCAGCGGAGACACCTCAGACAATGACGAAATCTGCGCCGTCGCAGCCATCGAGGCGGCGGGGTTACGGGCAAGTACCGAATAGCCGGGCCTGGCACTCCAGCGGAGTCGAACGATGTCGACCCCAACGCCACCTACTCGATGAAGACCGTCGAAGACATGATCTGGCCCTAGGCCGCTTGATCGTGAGGATGTCTGGGAGTACAGCGAGTCGTTCCGCGAGATCATCCCGCTCGACCCGCACGAATCCTCACGGTCGAGCGGGCGGCAAAGTTGGGACGCTGGTGCACGCCCGCCAGATCACAGAAGTCGATTGCGCGCACCCGGCGACTCCTCCGATTGTTCGGGCGAACGGAAAATCGGTAGGCCTAGTCAACGCCGTGTCTAGCGGGAACGGCGTCGTGCGCTGTAAATCCGTTCCCTAACGCAGGCCGCGTCCGCACGGACTCGGCATTCCACTCAGCGGAGGACGTCCGGCTGGCAGCGACGGCCGACGTAGCCTCGCAGCCGCAGGATTCAAGCTGCGGCAGGGCCGGCCGCAAGTAGCGACGACACCTTGCTATTTGCACGATTTGCCCAACGCCAATCGCTAGGTGGTGAGACGGTGGTGACTGCAGCGAGTTATCGATGCATGGAAGTGATGGGATGTCTCCCGCTCTCGGTGGCGACGTTGGATCCGCGGTCGTACGTATGGGTCCGCGGCAAGGAAAGAAGCGTCGGAACCAGTCCGAGGAACTATCGCCCGGTGCGTGGGCGGTGGGAGCAGAGGTGTACGGCGCCGGCCGGTTCAAGGAGGCTCGGGAGGTCTTCGAGCAGGTCGCGCTCGACGAGGACTTGATCGTGTTCCTCACGCTGCCGGCGTACCGGCTGCTCGATTGAGTGGGGCGATAACCATGACAACGACCTATCTCGACCTGGTCACCGAGAAGGCCACCGGGCGGGTCACTGAGCAGGTCCGCCGAGAGATCGGCGGGTTGGTCAGCGAAGGCGGCCTCATCTCTGAACCGGCTCAGCTTCGCACCTATGAATGCGACGGGCTGACCGGCTTCCGGGTGGTTCCGGCGCTGGTTGTGCTGCCGGCGAGCACCGCGGAGGTCGCCGCGGTTGTGCGGGTCTGCGCCCGCGAACGGATTCCGTTCGTCGCCCGCGGTGCGGGTACCGGTCTGTCCGGCGGTGCGCTGCCCGTCGCTGACGGGATTGTCATCGGGCTGGCCCGGATGAGGGAGATCCTCTCTGTCGACGCACAGAACCAGCGCGCGGTCGTCCAACCGGGCGTGACGAACCTCGGCATATCCGCCGCCGTGGCCTCCCAGGGGCTGTACTTCGCTCCCGACCCGTCGAGTCAGGTCGTCTGCACGATCGGGGGAAACGTGGCAGAGAACTCGGGCGGCGCGCACTGCCTGAAGTATGGCTTCACCACCAACCATGTCCTCGGGCTCACGATGGTGTGCGCCGACGGCAGCGTGGTCACCCTGGGCGGCGACTCACTGGACCAGGTCGGGCCGGACCTGCGCGCCGTAGTCGTCGGCTCGGAAGGCACCCTCGGCATTGTCACCGAGGTCACCGTGCGATTGCTGCGCAAGCCCGAGGAGATCCGCACGCTGGTCGCCGACTTCCCCGACGCGGAGCAGGCGGGCAACGCGGTCAGCGACATCGTGTCGGCCGGCATCATTCCGGCCGCCGTAGAGATGCTGGACTCGCTGGCGATCGAAGCGTGTGAGAAGGCGACCGGCGCCGGCTACTCGGTCGACACACCCGCCGCGCTGGTGGTTGAGCTCGACGGCGTCGCGGTAGAGGTGGACGCGGAGTTCGAACGGGTGCAGCGGATTTGTCGGGACAACCAGTCCACGCATATCCGGATCGCCGAGGACCCGAGCGAACGCGCGCTGATCTGGAAGGGCCGCAAGGCCGCCTTCGCCGCGATGGGTCGGATTAGCCCGGACTACTTCGTCCAGGACGGGGTCATCCCGCGGACCAAGCTCGGCGCCACGCTCACCCGCATCGGGGAGATGTCACGGGCGGCGGGACTGCGGGTAGCCAACGTGTTCCATGCCGGCGACGGCAACCTGCACCCGCTGGTGCTCTACGACAGCACGGTCGAAGGCCAGGCCGAGAAAGCCGAGCACCTGGCGACCGCGATCGTCGAGCTGTGCGTGGAGCAGGGCGGTTCGATCACCGGTGAGCACGGCGTCGGCAGCGACAAGGCCTGCTCGATGCCGAAGATGTTCACCGAGTCGGACCTGACCGTGATGGCGCTGGTGCGCCGCGCTTTCGACCCCGAAGGCGTGTGCAACCCGGGCAAGGTGCTGCCCACCCCGCGGCTGTGCGGTGAGCGCCCAGGCCCGTGGCGGCCGCACCCGCTCGAGCAAGCCGGTGTGATCGAACGGTTCTGAAGGGAGCGACGAGAGGTGACCGCCAGCACATCCACACCGGCAGGTTCGACGGTTCAACGGCCCACCAGCGTCGACGAGGCCGTCAAGGTGCTGCGCGACAGCCAGGGCAGTGTGCTGTTTCGAGGTGCCGGCACGAAGATGAGCTGGGCCGGCCGCCCGCAGGACCCGGATCTAGTGCTGGAGACCGGCGGCCTGGACCGGCTGCTCGACCACAACCCCGCTGACATGACCGCCTCGGCGCAAGCCGGCATGCCGTTGCGCGCCCTGCAGGACCGGCTCGCCGAGGCCGGGCAATGGCTCGCGCTCGACCCGCCAACCGAACCCGACGGAGCGACCCTGGGCGGGCTGCTCTCAACCGGCGAGTCCGGCCCCCGTCGGCTGCGGTACGGCGCGCTGCGTGACCTCGTGATCGGCGTCACGCTCGTGCTTCCCGACGGGACGGTGGCCCACGCGGGCGGGCACGTGATCAAGAACGTGGCCGGCTACGACCTCAGCAAGATGATGTACGGGTCGCTGGGCACGATCGGATTGATCGCCGAGGTGGTGCTCCGGCTCCACCCGCGACCGGAGACGAGCGCCACCGTCGTGATGCCCTCGTCGGTCCAGGAGGCGACCGCGCGCAGCCTCGACCTTCTCGCGTCGCCACTGGAGCCCTCTGCCGTCGACTGGGTCGGCGACCCCCGCGGGGGCGGATCGACGGGCCGGCTGGCCGTGCGGTTCGAGGGCACCGCCGCCGGGGTGGCGGCGCAGACGGCGGCGCTCAGGCATCGGTTGGACGGAGTCGCGCCGGAGGCGTTGGCCAACGCGGATGAGGCCGCGCTGTGGCGGGAGTACGCCGGCGCCCACCGGGCCGAGCCGGGCCAGAGCACGGCGTTCGCCGGCGCGCTGCCCGGCCGGTTGACCGCCGTCGCCGAGGCGCTCGCCGGCGCGGCCGACGCCGCCGGGGTGGACGTCTCGCTGGCCTCCCACAGCGCACTCGGGCTGCACACCGCTCGGTTTTCCGGACCGCCGGCGCAACAGGCGGCGGCGTTCGAGCGCTGGCGCCGCGAGGTCCTGGCCCTCGGCGGCACCGTGCTGCTACGGGAACGTCCCGCCGAGATGAACGCCGACGTCGATGCGCTCGGTCCCGCACCCACAACCGTAAGTCTGCTGCGTGCCTTAAAAGAACGGTTGGATCCCGACGCCCGCTGCGCCCCCGGCCGCCTCGGCTCGTGGCTGTGACCGACCCCGACCCCATGGAGTTTCGCCGATGAGCATCGAACCGACCGACCGCCGCGACGGTGATGAGCGCTCGCGCGAAGAGCATCGGGCTGAGGACCAGCGCGTACACGTAGAGCACGCGCCCGACACCCTCGGCATCTTCGACGCGCACAACCCGCCGGCCGACGAGCGGATCTCCGACTGCGTGCACTGCGGCTTCTGCCTGCCTACCTGCCCCACCTACACGCTGTGGGGCGAGGAGATGGACTCCCCGCGGGGGCGGATCTATCTGATGAAGCTGGGCAAGGAGGGCTCGGTCCCACTCGATGACACATATGTCCAGCACTTCGATGCATGCCTGGGCTGCATGGCCTGTGTGACGGCTTGCCCGTCCGGCGTGAAGTACGACGAGTTGATCGAGGCCGTCCGCCCCCAGCTGGAGCGCAACTACCGGCGCAGCCTTGCCGATCGCCTGTTCCGGGGGATGATCTTCCAGCTCTTCCCGTACCCGACCCGGCTGCGCGCCGCCGCCGTCGGGGGTGCGCTCTACCAACGCGTGGGGGGTCGCTACCTGCTGGAGCGCAGCGGGCTGCACAAGCGGCTGCCAGCGCGGCTGCAGGCGGTCGAGGAGCTGATGCCGCCGGCGCGGCTGCGCGGCCTGACCCGGCGGTTGCCCGCGTTCATCCCGGCGCAGGACACCGCGCGGCGGCGCCGCGTCGCCATGCTGGAGGGATGCGTCCAGCGGGTGTTCTTCCGCGACGTCAACGAGGCAACGGCGCGCGTGCTGGCCCGGGAAGGCTGCGACGTGATTGTGCCGCGCGCGCAGCGGTGCTGCGGCGCGCTCAGCGAGCACGCCGGCCGGGAACCGGAGGCGCTGGAAAGGGCCCGTCGACTGATCGACGTTTTCGAACGCGCCGATGTGGACGCCATCGTGGTGAACGTGGCCGGTTGCGGCTCCACGATGAAGGAGTACGGCCGGCTGTTGAGCGACGACCCGAGGTACGCCGAACGGGCGGCGGCGTTCTCGGCGAAGGTGCGCGACATCTCGGAGGTGCTCGCCGACCTGGAGCCAGTCGCGCCGCGGCACCCCATCGAGGCCCGGGTCGCCTACCACGACGCCTGCCATCTCGCGCACAGCCAGCGCGTCCGGCTCCAGCCGCGGGCGGTGTTGCGCACCATCCCGGGCCTGGAGGTGACCGACATCCCGGAGGCCGAGATCTGCTGCGGTTCGGCCGGCATCTACAACATGGTGCAGCCCGACGCCGGTGCCGAACTGGGCCGGCGCAAGATCGCCAACGTCATGTCGGTTGCGCCGGACGCGGTGGTCACGGCCAATCCCGGATGCCTGCTGCAGATGCGCCGGTACCTGCCCGGGCCCGTGCCGATGTTCCACCTTGTTGAGCTCGTCGACGCGTCGATCCGGGGAGTCGACCCCATCGAGGCCCGCCAGCGGCGCGCCGCTGCAAACCATGACGCGCGGACGCCGGAACCGGGCCGGTAATGAACCGTCAGTCGATGCGTTCGCACGTGGCGCCGGACAAGTTCAAGGGGCAGCCTCGCCGCGGTGGAGGCCGCCGAGGTTATTGAGGAGTCGGAGCTGGGGCTGGGCGACCGGCGCTTCGTCGAAACGGCGTACGCAGTTTCGCGCCGCTGCCTACAGTCTGGTGACAAACCGACGCCAGCCGACTCAACCCAGTCCTATTGACGGATCGATTGGTAAGGGGACAAATGTTCACGCAACAGCTCGCGCCCATGGCCGGCAGCCTCACCGCGTCGGCGCTCATTGCCCTGCTTCCGCTGCTCACGATCTTCATCCTGCTTGGCGTGTTCCGGATCAAGGCGCACTATGCCGGCCTGGCCTCGCTGGCCGTGGCCGTCATCGTGGCGATCGCGGCGTTCAAGATGCCAGTGGGACTGGCGCTGCTGTCGGGCACCGAGGGCGCCGTGTTCGGCCTGTTCCCGATCATGTGGATCGTGTTCAACGCGCTGTGGGTCTACCAGCTCACCGTGGTCAGCGGCCGCTTCGCGGACCTGCGCGAGTCGTTCAACCTCATCTCAGCCGACCCGCGCATCATGTCGGTGCTGATCGCGTTCTGCTTTGGCGGCCTGCTGGAGGCGCTCGCGGGCTTCGGCGCCCCCGTGGCGATCACCGGCGTAATGCTCATGGCGATCGGCTTCTCCCCCTTCCGAGCCGCCGCGATCGTCCTGCTGGCCAACACCGCGCCCGTCGCGTTCGGCGCGATCGCCACCCCCATCCTCACGGCGGCCACGCTGACCAACATCCCCGCCTCCGAGATCGGCGCAGTGGTCGGCCGGCAGACCCCAGTTCTCGCGCTGTTCGTGCCGCTGATCCTGGTCGCCTTGGTGGACGGGCGGCGCGGCCTGCGCCAGATCTGGCCGGCTGCGCTCGTCTGCGGGGTCAGCTTCGCGCTGGCTCAGTTCGCCAGCTCCAACTTCATCTCGGTCGAGCTGACCGACATCATCGCCTCGCTGGTCGCCGTCGGGGCCACGATGGCGTTCCTGCGGGTGTGGCAGCCGTCAGGTACCGAGCAGGCGATCAGCGACCTGCGGGCCGCGACGGCAGAGGCCGAGGACGTCCAAGGGTCCGGCGACGTGACCCCGGCCGGTCGCGCCGACGACCGGTCCGAAACCGCCAGCGGGCCCGGTCGGACCAGCGGCACGTCCGGTGGTTCAGCCGTTGCGACACCGGCGGCGTCCAGCCGCGAGCTGACCGCCGGACGGATCATGATGGCGCTTGTGCCGTACATCATCGTGATCGCGGTCTTCTCGATCGCCAAACTGTTTGGGCCGGTCAAGACCTTCCTCGTCGGCACCGACGTGAAGATAGAGTGGCCCGGGCTGCACGGCAACGTGCTCAGCGCCGCCGGCAAGCCGATCTCGTCGACCATCTACAACTTCCAATGGCTCTCATCGCCCGGCAGCCTGCTGGTGCTGTGCGGGATCCTTACCGTGATCTGCTACCGCATGAGCCCGGCAGTGGCCGCGCGGGAGTACTTCGCGACGGCGTACAAGCTGCGCTGGGCGTTCCTCACCGTGGCATCGGTGCTCGCCCTGGCGTACGTGATGAATCAGTCCGGCCAGACGCTGACGATCGGCAACTGGATCGCCGCGACGGGCGCCTTCTTCGCGTTCCTGTCGCCTGTCCTCGGCTGGCTCGGCACCGCGGTCACCGGGTCGGACACGTCGGCCAACGCGCTGTTCGCCACGCTGCAGCAGGCCGCGGCGCAGAAAGCCGGCTTGGACCCGACCCTGCTCGTGGCCGCCAACACCACCGGCGGCGTGGTCGGCAAGATGATCAGCCCGCAGAACCTCACGATCGCCGCAACAGCCGTGGGCA
>CAVRMG010000017.1:0-207901 GCA_963721495.1 uncultured Actinomycetota bacterium
CGCTGTCGACCCTGCACATCGACTGAGACACCCCGGAGCTTTCGACACAGCGAAGTGAAACTCGTTGCAGTGTAGGTAGATCCGCGGTGTGGACGATCACCCCGTTGATTTCGGCGCGAGTGCCACGCGCCGCCGCGGCCATCTTGATCGGATCACAAGTCAGGGCGGCATCCGGTGATACGCGGAGCGCCGCGCATTCGGCGACGAGTAGTCCCTACAGAGTGCTGCTGATGCACCACCTTGGGTTCGATTAACGTAGGCCGCGGCTACGTGCCCCCGCGACGCGCCCGCGCCGACGCTCGCTCGGCGGCCTGCGCGTGCTCGGCGGCGGTGACCACCACCGCGTCGCAGCCCGGATACACCGTGGCCTCGTCGTTGGTCACGAGCCAGCGGACAACATAGGGCGGCGAGCCATCTGGGGTGCGGACCTCGATGATCTCCGCATGCTGATCATGCCGTTCGGTAGTCGTGCCCTTGACCACCAGGAAGTCGCCCACCTTCGCTTTCATCGCCTGCTCCCTTCCTCAAGCTTGTGAGATCCGCGGACTCCTCCATCGTGCGCGCGATTCGGGCTCGGCGGAAGCGGAAGTGACAAGGTAAGTCCGACAGTCCGTTATCGACGGCGTACACCGCGCCGCTCGCCTTAACGGCCGCGAGTCCGCCGTCGATCGACATGTGCTCGTCGGTTGAAAATTGACCGCCTTGGTGTTCATTCTTCGGTGGTCGATCCCGGCCCAGGACCCATGACCTGAATGCACCTGTTGACGCCGTCAACACCTCTCGACCTGTCTGCAGGTCGTGCCACGTCTTCTCGCGTAGGGTCCGGCGTCACGTAAGCACGACTTTCCGCTGCTCAGAGGTCCATTTTCGAGGGTCGGCGGGAGGGATTTCGAACCCCTTAGCTCCACCAGGAAAACCCGCTTTGACCTTGGTCGGAGTGGGTTTTATCTTTTGCGGGGCGTCGTGCGGACTCCCGGGTGGGGCCTTGCTTTAGTGCTGTGACCTAGCGTCGCCCACCGCGAGGCCGACCGCCACCCCCACCGCGAGGCCGGGGTGCTGGACCAGGACGCCCGATATTCGGTCCCCCCGGACCCCCGATACCCCCCGGACCCCCCGGACCCCCGATACCTGGAGGGCCGGGGACCGGGATATCGACATCGAGGTCGATATCGGCATCGACGATATCCGGAACCCAAATCGGCAACCACGGATCGATGTACACGGGCGGAGGTAGCGGATATTCGCATATATTCGTAGCGAAGTTCCAGTACATGCCCGGCGGGCAAGGTGGTGGTTGGGCGCCACCGACGGCTGGTGAGACGAGTTCAATCAGCGGCAGAAATGCCAACACCACGGCAGACACGGCGCTGCGTACTAGCCACGGCTTCATCGGACCACTTTCTCGGGGACCTTTGCGTGCAGATTCTAAGATTCGAGCGCTGTCCGGGGGCCCGAATGGCGCAGATGGTGGCGACAATGGTCACGACGGTCCAGGACTTCTACGCAGGATCAGGGGCTCAACGATTGCTGCTTCTTGCAGCACGGGCGGGTACACCGGGGTGCCGCGGTAAGGGGATGGCCGCGTTCGCGGGGGTTCGATCTGACAAGTAGTTCGGGCACCGGCATTTCGGCGTGGTGAACGGTGAGAGGTTTGGCCCGACCCTTCAATGGCGAATACGCGTACGCGCGCTGGTCAGTGGACTTATCGTAAGCCCTGATAGGGCGCAGGGAGCCACCACCTAGAGCGCGGGAGTAGCCGTGCGATGACGTCAGTGCTACACGATGCCGGGATTGCCGTTGACCGTGGCTACCTTGTGGACCGTCGCCACCGTGCACGGCCGACCGGGGGCGACGGGGGACGACGCGGGGCGCCTACGGCGCAAGTGAACTTCGGCTCACCGACAGCGATCTCGACGTCAGTATCCAATGGGGTGCGATCCAATGGGGTGCGCCACCTGGACGGCCAGAATTCGGTCGTCCTGGAGCCCTCTCGACTGGAGCAACAGCCCGATGAATACGCCAATCACTCGATGAAGGAGAAGGAGCAATGATATTGCCGTCAGGACGTCCTCAGCACCGGGCAGTAGCCGGAGCCGTCGGCGCTGTCGCGTTGGCTGGCGCAATGTTTCTCGGCGGCGCCGCAGCTGCGAGTGCCCAGCCGCCGATGCCGCCGCCACCTGCGCCGCCGAATTGCTCGCCCGCGGATTGGGCGGGTGTCAGGGCGGGCGTTGCCGCGGCCATGTCGGCCTATCTGTTCACCCATCCCCCCGTGAATGAGTACTTCGCGACCCTCAAGGGTCAATCCAGGGACCAGATGCGTCCTCAGGTAGAGGAGTACTTGAACGCCAACCCGCAGGTTCGGGCCGAACTCCAGAGCATCAAGCAACCTGCAGACGACTTCCTAAACCGCTGCAAGTAGCGCTCGAATCCGTCGATCACTTCTGGCGAGACTCCGATCGCTCGGCGGAGTGGATGTCGGCCGGGAAACGCTGCGTTGGAGAGGCGGTCATCAGCCCTATCCTGAAAGGAGAAGTCTGCCGACATCGTGACGGAGATGCGGCAAAGGCGGGCCAGGGATGATGATGCCGAAAGATCTAAAGGTCGATCCGATTGACCTCCATATGTCCTCCGATCACATGGATATGCATCACGCCGAGCTGTGCGCCGCACACACGGCCGCGAACGGCGATATCGAAGCGGCCCAGGCCGGCTGGGTGGGCGCGTCGGCAGTGGCGCTGCAGGCCAAGTTTGCCGAGTGGCAGGCGACCACTGAGCAGCTGTGTGGGGACATTGCAGCGCACGGGGCTGCTTATCGAGCGGCCGCCACCGGCTATGTCCAAAACGACGCCAACGCCTCTGAAACCCTCAACGACACAATCTGATGTCAGTCACGCTCGCCGACGTTGATCGCTGGGATCCGTCGGCGGTCCGCGAGGTGGCCACGGCTCTCGGTAAACGGGGTGCCAGCGCCGATGAGGTGAAGTCTGGCTTGTCCCGGTTGCCGCTGATCGCCAGTTGGCAGGGAAGCGGTGGCGACGCGGCGCGGGCAGCCCTGGATAAGTTGAGCACCCACCTGGCGGCGCACGCGGACGAAATGGCATCGATAGCGGCATCGACCAACAAGGCCGCAGATGAGATCGACTCTGTGCGGCAGCGGCTGCAGGCCATCTACCGTGACGCGTCCGCTGAGCGCTTCGACGTCGATCGCGCGTCCGGCGCCGTGACGCCGCTGGACAAGACCCGAGCCGGCGACCCCATGTATTTCTTGCAGCAGATGGACCTTGAGAATCGCATCGCCAAGGTGCTGGCCGATGCCAACGCCGCCGATGCCGATCTGGCCCGGGCCATCACCACCGCCGGGAGTGATGCCACTGGTCCAGCCGAGGACCGGCCGGACGTCCGCGCCGCACTGGCCGGACACATGCCCGACGATCCCAAGCAGTTCCACGATCTCTGGGAAAGGCTGACACCTGAGGAGAAGGACTGGCTGTACCAACAGGACCACTCGATCGGCAACCATGGCGGCATGCCGTTCGTCGATCGCAACCACTACAACCAGATGCACCTCGACGAGCTCGCGCGCGCCAACCAAGCCGACCTTGACCGCCTGCGCGCGGCCCACCCCGATTGGGCCAAGGGTGGCAGCGGCGCACCGTCGGAAGAGTGGCAGCAATGGAACTCCCAGTGGCAGGCAGCCAATAAGACGCACCAGCAGTACGAACAGGTCAGGAAGGCACTTCAGTCGCCCGACGGCCTGCCGCGGTTGTTGGGCACGCTCGATGACCGGGGGCACGCTGCTGTCTCCATCAACAATCCCGACACGGCAAGGCGCGACGCCACCTTCGTGCCTGGCACGGGCCAGGACCTCGGTCGCCTCGAATTCAGCACCAGCAAGTCCGAGCAGATGCTGCAAGCCACGCTGCGGGCCGATCCGAGCCTGCGGCCCCAGGACGTATCAGTTACGACTTGGATGGGGTATGACCGACCGATGAACGTCTTCACCGACGCTCCGTCGCCGAGTTACGCGCACAACGGTGCGCAGGCGCTCGACGATTTCCAGGCTGGTATGCGTGCGTCGCACAACGACCTGGCAGCCGGCGGACCATCGATCAATACCGTCATCGGGCACAGCTACGGTTCGACGCTGGTCGGCGCGGCGGGGCTCGATGGGCACCACCTCGACGCCAACAATGTTGTGGCCGTGGGGAGTCCGGGGATATTGGCGCAGCATGCCAGCGATCTCAATCTTGATCCCGGCGCGCACGTCTTCGCCAGCCGGGCCGAAAACGACATCATCGGCATCGCTACATACGCCACCCTGGGGCCGGACCCGATGAGCGCGAACTTCGGCGGCATTCCCTTCGAAGCTGCCCCGGGACCAGCCGGACCATTTGGCTTGCCGACCATCGACGCCCACAGCAGCTACTGGAGCGCGGGCAACCCAGCGCTCGATAACATGGGCCGCATCATTGCCGGACAAACCACCGTCACGCCGCCGACCTTCACGCCATGACGCGCCAGACGATCCCTCGCTTCGCCGTGACCGCGCTGCTCGTCGCGTCGCTGGTGGCGTGCTCGCATTCCCCGTCGACCACACCGTCGCCGCTGGGGCCGCCCGTCCCGTCGGGTGCCACCGTTATCCCAGGAGGGCCCATGGAACAAACGCCCGCGCCTGCCTCGCCCAAGATTCCGTCGGGCCAAAAGGAGGCTGAAGACACAGTCCTGCATTACTTGCAGCAGACGGTCGACGCACTGCCCAGAGGCACCAGCCTCGACGGTTCTCGCTACATGGTCGGCGACGGTACCGCCTATTGCGAAGACAATCCCAGCGATGAGAACTCACCGGTGCACGTCGAGGATTGGCGCGATGTGAACCTGCCACCCGGCAGTGACTTCAACGCCATCGTCAGCCAGACCGGCGACATCTGGAAAGAATGGGGCTGGCAGGTTATTGAACGCGACGGCTTCACCAAACCGAATCGCTTCGGGTACGCCCCCGACGGCTATGTGCTGCAGATTGAGTCGCGGCCCGATCCTAAGTACCCGCCCTCGCTTATCGGAACATCGCCGTGCTTTCCCGGCAATCTCCGCGACTCGACGACGCACAAACCCCCTTTAATCGACCAATCTCCAACAGGATAAAAGCCGGACGGCGCGCCTGCGGACGCTCGCATACACCTGACACCCTTCGCGGTGGTGGTCGATAGGGGTACGGCGTTGGAGCGGCAGAGGGTTTCGTGGCGAGCGGTCTGTGGGCCGACACTGGGACCATGCTGGCGTCACCGCGGAAATAAGCAATTCAGTTTGTCGCAGGCCAGTGCAAGCATTCGCGGGACGGGGCCTCCGCGCCAGGGCCGATACCGTATCCGGGGGCGCCTCCGTACGGAGCACCGCTCTACGGCCCGGACGGAACTCCGCTCTACCCGCCGCCTCCCGGGACGCCGCCGCAGCATGAGAGACAGTCTCGCGGGCGCGCTATGACATGTCGGTATCTTCAACGGCGCGTGCAGCATCGTCGCGGTAGGGCTGTTCGCGGTATTCGCGCAGTTGCGGTTTCAAGAACTTCGAGTCGCCTTAGCTCCACCAGGTGATATCGCAGCTTGGCGCGCCGGTGGGGTGGCCGGGGTCTCGCTGGCCATACTGCGCGCGCAGACGGCACAACGCAGCTGCGCCGTTGGAGCACGCTCAGTGGGCCAGGCCTTAGCGATACCCCTTTCGCGTGCGGAAAGAGGTTTGTGGTCAGTCGGTGACGGGAACGCCGGTTTTGCCGATTCGCAAGGAGGCGATCATGGTGACGACACCCGCTGAGACCGACGGTGTGATCCGCAGTCTCATTCCCGCCCGAATCGACCGACTGCCGTGGTCGCCGTTCCATACGCGGATGGTGGTCGCGCTGGGTGTGGCCTGGATCCTCGACGGCTTAGAGATCACCGTGGCCAGCGCGGTGGCCGACACGCTGACCCAGCCCGAGACGCTCGGACTGTCGTCCGCGGCGGTCGGGCTCATCGCCACCGTGTACCTGGCCGGCGAGGTGGTCGGCGCGCTGTTCTTCGGGCGCCTGTCGGACAAGCTCGGCCGACGCAACCTTTTCATGATCACCTTGGGTGTGTACCTCGTGGGCAGCGGTTTCACCGCGCTCACCTTGGGCAACAGCGGAGGCTGGATCGCTTTCCTTTACGTCACCCGGTTCATCGCCGGTATGGGCATCGGCGGGGAATACGCTGCCATCAATTCGGCGATCGACGAACTGATCCCGGCCCGATACCGAGGCAGAGTCGACATCGCGGTCAACGGCACGTACTGGGCCGGTGCGATCCTCGGCACGCTTGGCACGTTCATCTTCCTCAAGGCGATGGATCTGAGCCTGGGCTGGCGGCTGGCCTTCCTGATCGGCCCCGTCCTAGGTCTGGTGATCCTGCTGGTGCGGCGGAACCTGCCGGAAAGCCCGCGCTGGCAGGTCATGAACGGCCGCGTGGACGACGCCGAGAGCTCGATCTCCCGAATCGAACACGAGGTGGAGTCCACCGGCGTCAAGCTGCCCGCAGTCGACGAAAGCAAAGCGATCGAGCTGCAACCCACCGAAAAGATCGGCTATCTGGCGCTGACCCGAGTGCTCTTCCGCGATTACCCGAGCCGATCGATCCTGGGCGCGACTCTGATGATCAGCCAGTCGTTCCTGTACAACGCGATCTTTTTCACCTACACGCTGGTGCTCGGCAAGTTCTATGGGGTGGCCTCCGAGGCGGCGCCGCTGTACCTGATCGCATTTGCCGTAGGAAACCTTCTGGGTCCGTTGACAATTGGGCACTTCTTCGACACCATCGGCCGCAAGAAGATGATCGCAGGCACCTATGTGCTATCCGGTCTGCTGCTGGCCCTGAGCGCGGTCTTGTTCAACGCAGGGGTGCTCAACGCAATTACCCAGACCATTGCCTGGTGCGTCATCTTCTATTTCGCGTCGGCCGGGGCCAGCGCGGCCTACCTCACCGTTAGCGAGATCTTCCCGCTGGAGGTGCGGGCGAAGGCGATCGCGGTGTTCTTCGCCATCGCCCAATGCTTTGGGGCCCTCGGGCCGGTCATCTACGGCGCGCTCATCGGCGATGGGTCCCAGGCCTTCCCACTGTTCCTCGGCTACATGCTCGGAGCGGCAATAATGATGGCCGGGAGGACTGGTGGCCTGGTTCCTCGCGGTCGATGCCGAAGGTAAATCGCTGGAAGACATCGCGACTCCACTAGCAGCCGCTAGCGCCCGCCGCCGGACCGGTTCAGTCCGTGCGGAAGGGGCAACCCGGCCCTACTCGCCCTAAGTTCTGGGCGGGTTGCCGTCACCGCGACGGGGATTCCGTCGTCGGCGAGCTCCTTCACGAGCGGGTATAGCTTTTCCCGGCAGGTTGGACTGCGACAGATACGCCGCGGCCCGGCGCAGGACCTCATTCTCCTGCTCCAACAACCGATTCCGGCGACGCAGCTCCCGCAGCTCAGCCGACTCGCCGGTCGACTTACCCGACGCGGCCCTCATCGATATCAGCCTGCCGCAGCCACTTCCACAGCGTCATCGGATGCACCCCGACCGACGTCATCCGGGGCGCGGCGCCCGCAGCGTCGTCCGATCCTGGTCGTTGCCGACAGCGACTCGTTCAGCCGCCGCAGCTGTTGCAGCGTCATCGGGTCACAATCGGCGGCGATCTGCTCGATCGGTCACCCCGTCTTCACGGTTACGGGCGACCCGAATAGCTTGACTGAACGTTCGTCGCCATCATCGACCTGACCGCGCCGCGCTACGAGATCGCCAAGACGGACACCCGAGTGGTCCTGCTCGTCAGCGTGCTCGCAGTGGTGGTGGTGACCAGGAGGTGCTTGCCGTCAGGGGTCATCATGGGTTCTCCTGAGATGGCCCCGGTTACCGAAATGCTTGCCGTTTGAGCGCCGGTGAGGGTGTTGATCACGACCAAATGGGTGGTGGAACCGAAGATGGAGCTTGTGGTGTACGCCAGCATTGCGTGAGTACCGTTGTCACTCAACAATATTGGGCGATAACCGACCCGGCCGGCGAACGTGAGGGTGCTGCCGACTTGGGCCCCGGTGACGGTATTGAACACCACCACCCGGGTGGAGGAGGTTCGGTTCTGCCCGTTGTAGACGTCGGTCACGATCAGGGCACGAGTGCTGTCGGCGGTAAGGAGCGGCGCGCCCGTCGCGAATCCGCCAGGAATGATGGTGGACGGTCCCGATCAGCGTGCCGTCGGCGATGTTGAGCACCGCGATGCGGGTATCTTGTCGAAGGCCCTCCAGACATGTTGTAAACGGGGGTCGCGAACACAAGGCGGCTGCCGTCGTCGGTGAACTGCGAGAAGTAGGACGAATTCGATGTCTGGCCGATAACCGCCTGACGGTGGTGCCGATTTGGGTGCCGGTGAGGACGTTCACCACCGCCACCGGGTGGCGTAACTCGGGTGCAGCCGGGTGGTGACGATCGCGGTCCCGGACGGCTCTTATCGGGGCTCAGCGAACACGTCCAGTTGTCGGGCCGTGCAATGGTGAGGGGAGCGCCGATTTGCGGCGCCGGTGCTGGTGTTGACCACCGACGACTTTGTTGTTACTGGAGCGCTGTCGATAACTGGTGAACAGAGCGCGGGTGCCGTCGGCGCTGAATCGAGCTGTCACCCCGCTAGCGCCGGCAACCGGTGAGTGGTGACGCCGGTCTGAGCGCCGGTGGTGGTGTCCAACATGCGACAGCTGGTCTCGACGTTCAGTCATCGGGGGTGGCTTGTGATCAGAGCGTGTATTGCCGTCGGCGCTTACAACCGACCCCGCCGGACAAACCGGTAGTTCGAGAGGGCGCCGGCGTGCCGTCGGGGCCGATCACCACCGCCCGGGTGACCGCGGTGGTTGAGACGTAAATCGAGCATAGGACTGGGTGGTGACGAGGACGCGGCTGCCGGTCGGCGCTATTGCTGCGCGGTCATCAGCAGGCCGGTGACGAACACGGTGCCGGTTTCAGTGCCGGTGGTCGTGTCGACGATCGTCGGGTGGACTGACTTCCCGGGCCGGCGGCTGATGCTGGTAACGGCTGCCCGCCAAAAGCTGTGCATCGGTTGGGGATCCGGTGCCAGGCGCAGGTGGTGCCGATCTGCGCGCCGGTCGCGGTATTGATCACCGTCACCCGTGTGGTTGCGATACCGGTGTGGTGTTGGGGTCGGTGGTGGTGACAAAGGCGCGAGTGCCATCGCGCTCAGCGCGGTCGAACGGAGCACCGCCGGTGAGGGTGAGGGTGCTGCCGACCTGCTTGGCCGGTGGCGGTATCGATGACCGCGACCCGAGTGGTCTTGGTGGTCCCGCTGGTGACGGGGGTGACCGATCACCGCGCGGGTGCCGTCGGCAGTCATCACCGGCCGGCGGAGGTCACGTCGCCGGTGACGGTGACACTGCTGCCGAGGAGCGCTGACGCTTGGTCGCCGAGCGGTGGCGGTGCCCGCGGCTGAGCGGCCAGTACGCGCACGGTGCGGTCGACGGCATCGGTGACATAGACGGTGCCGTTCGGAGTGACGGCGACGACGTGGCCGCCGCTGGTGTCAGAGTCGATCGCCACGGTGCTGACCACGGTGTAGGTCGTGGTGTCGATCACCGACACGGTGTCGCTGCCGTTGGCCACGTAGGCCAGTCCGCCGTCGGGGCTGAGCGCCACCGAGCTGGGCGAGGAGCCCACGGAGATGGCATTGCGTGCCAGACAACATTCGGATTGGTATCGATCACCGTGTTGGTGGCGGTGTTGATCACCGACACCGTGTTGCTGCCGGTGTTGGCCACATACAGCCGGCCGTCGGCGCCGAGCGTCACGCCGGCGGGCTGGCTTCCGACGGTGATAGGTGTTGGCGACGGCGTAACCGCTGGTGTTGATCACCGACACCGTGCCGCTGCCGGTGTTGGCCACATACAGCCGGCCGTCGGGACTGAGCGCCAACGCGCTGGGCGATGACCCCACGGAAATGGAATTCGTCCCAGAGGCATTGGGGTTGGTGTCGATCAGTGTGTTGGTGGCGGTGTTAATCACCGACACGGTATTGCTGCCGCGGTTGGCCACATACAGCCGGCCGTCGGGGCCGAGCGCCAATGCGCTGGGGGAGGACCCCACCGAAATATCAGTCGAGAAGATGCTCGGGTTGGCGTCGATGCGTTGGAAGGTCGCGGTGTTGATCACCGACACCGTGCCGCTGCCGGTGTTGGCCACATACAACCGCTTGCCGTCGGGGCTCAGCGCCAGCGCGCCGGGCGAGGATCCCACTGAGATGTCGGTCGAGAAGATGCTCGGGTTGGCGTCGATGCGTTGGCCGGTGGCGGTGTTGATCACCGACACGGTGTTGCTGCCGGTGTTGGCGACATACAGCCGCTGGCCGTCGGGACTTACCACCGCCGCCGAGGGGTTGGTGCCCACCGCAATCGGACGCCTGATTCTGCAAGCCGGGTCGGCGAGACATACACCGACACCGGCACGGTGGTGGTGGTCTGGCCGTCACTGACGTCGACGGTGAAGATGTCGGTGTCGACCGACGTGCGTCGCGCCGGCGGCTAGCCGTGCCAGCCAGGCGTCGGCGTGTAGGTGTAGGCGCCGGTCTGCGGGTTCAGCGTCACCGTTCCGCTGGTCGGGTTTCCGGCGACGGTGTAGGTCAGCGCGTCGTTATCGGGATCGGTGGCGATCACCGTGCCGGTCACCACCCCGGTCACCGCATTCGGCGTGCCGACGGGCTGGTCGGGAACATTTGGCGCCGAATTCACGGTGGCCATCACTGCGGCGGCGAAGGTCTGCTCACCGTCGATGCTCTGGCCGGTCAGTCGCGAGCCAACGGGTAGGCTGCCGGTTTCATCGATCGCCAGCTGCCCGAACGGGCGGGGGCGAGCGCCCACGGCCAGCAACGCCAATTCCAGCGGCGAGTCGACCGGTGTCAGCGGACCGATGGGCGGACCCAAACCCGTCGTCGCCAACGCAGCCAACACCACCGCGCTCACCGTGCTAGGGGGCTCGGTCGGCTCGGTGCGGGCAGCCGAGATCGCTTGAGCAACGAAACTAGCCTGTGCCGGTAGGTACGTCCTAGCGTTGATTGCCGTGACGGGCTGTTGCGCGGCAGGTTGCTGCATCGCGACATTCACGACGGTGCGGGGCGGTGGTAAGACTTCGGATCGCGACGGTACCCCGTTCCCCGTCGCTGTCAGCGTGCTGGCGTCCACACCCTGCGCACCGGTCGGGTCGTCGACCCGCTGCTGCCTATTCGAGCCGCCCCTCGGGCCACCCACCGGTACCGTCATCGCGGCGCCCGGCGCCTCGGGGCCGCTCGCCGTTGAATCCGCGACCAGTTCCGGCAGGGCCGAATCATCAGTGGTCAACTCCACGGCCCCATCGCCGATTGCCGAAGTCTCGCTGTTCGACTTCGTCGACGGGTCTGCGCCACCGGTGCTCATCGCCATCCCCGGTGGCACCTGCCGTACCGACGCGCCCCCCGACGCCGAGGTGCCCGACTCAGAGGCGTCCACCGAATCAGATCCCGGCGTGGAAGCGCCTTTGTGCAAACCCGCGACGGTCGATGTGCCCGCGGTTTCAGCGGTGGTCCCGATGGTCGTCGAGCTGCCCTGGGATTCGGAGGTTCCACGAGTGCCGGCAGCGCCCGCCGCCCCAGCGGTCCCCCCGGGAGCCGTCGACGGTGAGGCCGAGTCGGCACCTGGCGAACTACCATCCTCAGCCCACGCCACCCCTGGACTACTCGCCACCGCAACACCGACACCCAACGCGACCGCCAACCCACCGACGCGACCCACAAAACGCCCAGCCCTCACGACAGCCTCCCGTTCGGCGTTGCTCTCTGTGATGGGATCTTGGCTCGCGTTCTACGGAACGAGCTCAGTAGTGCACTACTGCAATTTCGCCCGTGTCGTCGCGGTACTACTTTTAGTGTTTCGAGCCGACACTTGCGCCGTACCCAGACGGCAAGGGTCGCGGGTCGTGCGCAGTGAAACGCTTCAGAGCTGTGCTCGACCCATTAATTGTTATCAAGAAACACCGTTCATCGTTATCAGGAAACACCGTCAACCTCACGTAGGCGTCGGCGGCATTACTGCACCATTTCTTCACGCGCCGCGATATGGGGGACATCGCGCCACGCTGAACGGTTGGGCCCCGCTGGAAAGGAGAGGATCACATGCGCCAACCTACGGCCGCAATTGCGGCTGCATTCATCTGCGTTCTGATCGCCGGCTGCGCCACAAAAGGCAACGCCCAGTCGGTGACGAGCACCCGAGCGATGATTCCGCGTCCTCTTGTTGAGCGTGAGCTCGCCGGATTGCTGCTCAGCCCCGAAGAGGTGAACGTCGCTATGGCGACGGCCGGGATGACGGTCACGAATAGCCAGACCGCGATGTCTGACAACAGCGCCTCCATGGCGCCTCAAGAGTGCCTCGCCATCGACGGTGCGGCGGAGGCCCCGGTTTATGCCGACAGCGGCTACTGGGCCGAGCGCGATCAGAGCCTCAACGACGGCGATAAGTTCACGCACTATCTCAAACAGGCAGTGGTGTTGTTCCCTACCGTGGAAAAAGCCGGTGCTTTCTTCGATACCTCCGCCCAGCAGTGGCCGGCCTGCCGCGAGTACACCCACACGCAGAGCGAGTCGCAGTGGTCCGTCGGGCAGATTTCCAACGCTGACCGCACACTGAGTACCGCCGCGACTCAACACAACGCCAGTGCCCCCGGCTGGGGCTGTGGACGCGCGCTGGCGCACAGAAACAATGTCATTGTCGACATCAATACCTGTAGCGCTAACCCCGCTGACTCGGCGTTGAAGATTGCCGGCCTCATCGCTGACAATATCGCTGCGCAGTGGTAACGGGCTGTTGACGCCGTCAACACCTTCGCCATATTCGCAGGTCGTGCCACGTCGTTCGGTGTGCTTTCGCGTACACCCAACGAAGGTGTTCGCGCAGTTCAGAGGGAATTTCTGACGGCGAGGGCCAAGGGCTTCGGCTCCCTTAGCTCCATTCGGATACCGGCACGTTCAGGAGGGTGAAAATGACAATCACCCCGGTTGGGCCGTGTCATCAACCTTGGCCACGCCGCTGACCGCCGTCTCGACGAGCTGACGACCACGCCAAACACCCTCCGGCGCGCGCAACCCCTGTCAAGATCGACCCGGCAAGAATTCGACAATGACGTCAGGGGTTTGCATGCAGCAGTTGTCGGTGTGGGTGGGGACCGGAATCGTCACCGCAGGTGTCTCGGCGGCATTGCTTGCCACAGCCGGCGCGGCCACTGCGGACACGGACGCCGGTTCGAAGTCGGGAGGAGTGTCCTCGTCGGAGTCGACGACTTCCGGCGCGGCCAAACACGACTCGACGAGCCCCAAAAAGGACGCCGATTCCCCAGGCGCCACGGCAACGTCGCCGTCGTCGGACGCAGACGCAGACAAGCCGGCTTCGTCGACCGACACGAAGAAAGACGACACGAAGAAAGACGACACGAAGAAAGACGACACGAGAAGAAAGACGACACGGAAAAAGACGACACGAAAAAGACGACGAGTCGATGTCCGAATCGACGGACCCCGACGACGAAGCCACGCCGGCGAGCCCGGTCAAGCCCACCGCCGAGACGCCTAAGAAGAAGTCGGCGACGGCTGCACCGCTGATCCAAAAGCCCCAGGCAACCGAGAACGCCAAGGCGGCCAACGAACCCATCGAGAGCGAAGAGACTGTCGCGCCCGCGAAATCCCCCACCGTCGAGTCCACCGTCGAACTGGTCGCGAATCAGCCTGTGACTCAGTCGGTCTCAGCCAGGTTCGTTTCGCCGATGAGCCTGGTGCAGGCGCCAGTCGCCGCGGAAGTCACCCCGGCCGCGCCCTCATTGCTGGGCGTCGTCGGGTCGGTGATCAGTGCCGTCGTCGACTACGTCGGATCAATCGCCCTGACCGCCCTGCAAACGGTCGAGGCGTTGGTGGCCGGACCGCCGGTGCTCCCGCCGGGCAGCACGGTGACAGTGCGGAACTCCTGGATCACGTTGAGCACGGGGCAACGAGTGGCGGCCAACTGGTACTACCCCGAAGTCGACGACGGCGACCCACCGCCGACGCAGATGATCCTGCTCAACCACGGCCTGCTGGCGCTCGGTCCGATGTACAGCTACACGGCGGCGCACCTGGCCGAAGAAACACAGAGCATCGTCGTCACGCCGTCGCTGCCGTCCAACGTCTTCGCCGGCGACACGTACTGGCTCGGTGGCACGGGAATGGCCTCCGCGATCGCGGACTTGTTCGTCGGCGACCGGGCCGCATTGACGCGGAGCGCGCTCGACGCCGGCTATGCGACGCAGTACGGCCTGGATCCGGCGAAGGCGAAACTGCCGCAGCAGTTCGGCTTGGCGGGTCACTCGCTCGGCGGCAACCTGGTCGCGGCCGCGGCCGGCTTCCTCGCCGAGAACCGCGCCGCCGACGACCTGGTCGGCGTGATCATGCTCGACGGAGTGCCTACCGGAACCACCATGGTCGATGCACTGCGCAAGCTGGACGACTACGAGGCGCTGACTGGCCACTACATTCCGATCCGTGAGATCGGCGCGCCACCGAATCTGTTCAACTCGACGAGTGACGTCAACGAAGCGTTGACCGCTGCACGTCCGGGCCGGTTCAACGGTGTCGTACTCACCGACGGGGTGCACATGGACTCGATGCGCGGCGGCAACCCGCTCATCCAGTTCGCGGCGTACCTCGTCGCCGGATTCCCGCAACCGCAGAACCCGCCCGCCGTCGACGCACTTACCGCTCAGTGGTTCGACGAATGGTTCACCCCCGACACCGGTGTCGGCGACGACCTCGTGCCCGGATCGACGATCGACATCCCCACCCCACAGGGCACAGCGCACGGCGTCGTGATCGGCACTCCGCCCGCCGCGGCAACGGCGCTGCTCGGGCCTGTGACGTTCGAGCCGGTGGCGCCGACGACCATTCCCCAGGTGACCACGACGCTGGCCAGTCTGGTCGGATGAGGTCGCCGTGACTGGGGCGATGGCGAGCCGCGTCCACCGCATGGTCCGGGCGAGGAGTACGGAGGTCCGTGCCGCAGCGATGAGTCTGCCGACGCCTACAGGTCTACCTCCCGACCGCGACAACTACTCATTGGGGGTACGCCATGGGCCTCATTCACATCGAGCTGTTCGCAACCCTGGACCTCGTCGGGCAGGCGCCCGGCGGCCCCGAGGAGGACCCGGCCGGGTTCCCGTTCGGCGGCTGGCAGGCGCCTCTGGTGGACGAGGTCACCGGGGCGCAGGTCGGTGCCGCGTACGAGGGCACGGACGCACTCCTGCTCGGCCGGCGGACGTATGACATCTTCGCCGCCTACTGGCCGTATCAGGAGGGCGGCGAGGACAGGGAAGACGGGGCGATCGCCACACTTTTTAATCAAGTCCCGAAGTACGTGGCTTCCCGCGGTAGGCCCGACCTTTCTTGGGCCGGGTCCACGCACCTCGGCACGGATCTGGCGGGCGCGGTGCGCGAGATCCGTGATCGGCACGAGCACGTGAAAGTCGTCGGAAGCCTGAACCTGGTGCAGACCCTGCTGCGCGAGAAGCTCTTCGACCATCTCGACCTCTGGGTGCACCCCATCGTGCTCGGCGTCGGGAAGAAGGTGTTCGACGGGGGCGCGGTGCCCACGAACGTCAGACTCCTCGAACCACCGGTAGCCGGTCCGAAAGGCACCGTGTATCTGCGCTACGGGCTAGCCGATGGCACGCCCGGGACAGGTGACATGAGCGCACCCGATCGCGGTGCCGGGCGCCACGACTGAGGCCGCCCCGCGCCAGGTGGTCCGTGTCGCCGCCGAAATTGCTGTGAGGCCGAGCCGCCGCTACACGTCCCTACTAGCCCGCACTGCGAGCGAGGTTAATGGCGTACTGATTCACGAAGGTGCCCGCCGCCGGATCACCTTTGTCGCATGTTCCGTCGGATTCACCGGGACGTTTGATCCACAGGTAGGCGTCCGCGTGCGCGCCCGCAGTGGCCGTGGTGGGCGGAACACCCAGTGCTCGGCCGCCGGGGTTGCACCAGTCGAGCGGCGAGTCGGGCGCTGGTCCTGCGCCGTTGCGCGACGTGTCGATCACGTAATGCGAACCGTTCGTGAGCCCCGAAATTGCCTCGCCGTAACCGATTTCATCTTCGGTGGTGAAGAAGTTGGCGATGTTGAGGCTGAAACCGCGCGCGCGGTCCACACCGGCCTGGTTGAGCCTGGTGGCCATTTCCTCGGGGCTATGCCAGCGCAATTGACCAGCGTCGACGTAGACGGCCGTAGCCGGATTGCGCGTCAGCGTTTCGACGGCATAGCGAATCAAGTCGAAGCGTTCCTGGCGCTGATCGGCCGACAGGCAGTCGGCCATGGCGAGTGCATCGGGTTCGACGACGACCGCCGCCCGCGAGGCGCCCAGGTCGGCAGCGATGCCGTCGATCCACTGGCGGTACTCTGCGGCAGTCGCGAAACCACCCGCAGCGAAGCTGCCGCAGTCGCGGTGTGGGATTCCATAAAGCGTCAGAACCGGGATAGCGCCGGCAGCCTGCGCGTCACCGCTGTACTTCGCGACCGTCGCTGCGGAAGAGCCCGGGACGAGCCAGTACGCCTGCGGCGTGTTGGCGATGGCGGTCAACTCGGGACTCGGCGGATCGGCGCTCTGCGCGGCGCGCATGGCCGCCGACGTGGGATTCACGTAGAAGGGTGCTCCGGCCAACGGGTTCGCCTCATCGGCTAGGCGCACCGTCGGGGAGGGACCGACCTGCGCCGGATCGTTGACAAGACCCATGCCGACAACGGCCGCAACCGTCAGGAAGGGGGCCATCCACCGTGCGACTACATTCCCAGCTGAGGACATCACCTCAGGAAAGTTAGTGCCGCAACGCAATAAGCGCCAATCACGACGACAGGTGATGGCGCGATGGGTGGGCGACGTTCAGCATTCAGCCGCAGATAGGGCGATCGCGTCTTGCATGCCGCGGGTTGCCAGTTCGTCCGCTAGTTCGTTGTCGGCGACACCCGCGTGCCCCTTCACCCAGAACCACTCGACCCGGTGCCGCGCGCAGGCCGTTTGGAGTCGCTGCCAAAGGTCGACGTTCTTCACCGGCTGCTTCGCGGCGGTCTTCCACCCGTTGCGCTCCCAGCCGAGGACCCACTTGGTGATGCCGTTCCGGACGTAGGTGCTGTCGGTATAGAGGTGCACCACAACCGGTCTGGTGAGCGCCTCCAGCGCCATGATCGGCGCCGTCAGTTCCATCCGGTTGTTGCTGGTCTGGCCGGGCTCGCCTCCGCACATCTCGCGGACGTGCTGACGTTGGCGCAGCACCGCCCCCCAGCCGCCGGGCCCGGGGTTGGGTCTGCACCCGCCGTCGGTGTGGATGACCACTATGTCCTTGGCGTGGACTCGTCCATGAGCTCAGTCCGCCCGTGCCTGCCGGAGCAGACGCACGACCTTCGGTCCGACGCCGTGAAGGGTGAGGAGGCCGTCGAGATCTGCAGGTAGGTGCGCGATAGCGCGGTAACCCGCGTCGCGGAGTGCGCCAGTCGCGGGCCGACCGATCCGGACATCGTCGAAGGCGGGACCGCGATCCTCGGGGTCGACCATGCGCCGAGGATAGGCACACCGTCGAGCGATTGGCTCCGCGACTCGCGAGGCCTCGTAGCTCAGCCGCCGCCGGGGCCGGGCGCCATGGCCGGCGGCGGAGGTGGCGTGGTAGTCGCGACGGTCGGTTCAGTAACTGTGACGGTGCTGGTACTCGTGCTGGCGCTGCTGCTAGAAGTGGGGGGCGTCGACGAGGGCGTCTCGGTGATCGTGGCGGGCGGCGGGACGGCCGAGGTGACGGTCGAGGTTGAAATTGATGTCGAGACGGACGTGCTCGCTGCGCTCGCTGGACTGAGTACGCCGCAGGCGATCCGCGTGTCGGCAGCGGCGGAGTCATGACCATTCATGCCGGTCATGTCCGCGCCGTCGTGCAGCACGATCGATGAACCCTCGGAACCCTTGAGTTGATCCGCAGTGAAGGCGTCGCTGGTGGCGATGAGTTTCCCGGAGCCATCTGAGCGCACAAGAAGTGCCGGCAAATCCCCGCTGGCGGGCACGCCGCTGTGTCCGGGCGCTTGGAAGTGATCGCCTGCCGACGCGAAGTCAGCGGGTGGGCCGCCGCTGGGCGCAACGGAGTTGGCCTCGCAAGCGCCAACCGCGTGAATGTGCAAGCCGTGGAGGCCGGGGGAGAGTATGCCTGCCTCAGCGGTCTCGACGGTAACGGTGGCGTATCCACTGGTGAAGTCGATGGTGGCGTCGGCGACGTGTTTGCCGTCGGCGGTATTCAGCTGTGTTGTCAGCTCATTGGCACCGGAACCCGACGAGGTTGTGGTTGACGAGTTGTCGGAAGCCTGGTTTGCGCAGGCACCGACTGCGATAACGGGCGTAGCGAGGAAAACGACAGCCGCAGCGACGTGCTTCATCATGAACCGGGCTTACCCTTGTGATGATCGGCACAAACGAAGCAGTTGAGGTCGACCTCATCTCACGCAGGTGCGGTCGGCAGCAGGCTGATGACGGTGTCGATGAGTTGCTCGGCGGTGGTCTGCCACTTGTCCCAGACGAGGTGGCCACTCGACTCCAAGCTTGTGATGCCGTGGACGTTGGTCAATAGCAGTGCGCCGTAATGCTGCGCCTGTTGCGGACCGACGATGCGGCCCACGATCTCGAGGAACAGGTCCCACGTGCGCTCTGCCGCCCGGACCGCCGCAGTCGGATCACCCGCCGGGGTCGTGAACATGAGGCGATACAGGTGCGGCCGGGTGCGGCCGATGGTGTACAGCGACACCAGCGCGGCACGCAGGGCTTGCTCGGGGGCGTCGTCGCTGGCGGCCAGAACGTCGAGGACGCCACCCAATTCGCTCAACGCATTGGTAGCCAGGACGGTGAGCAGGGCGTCCTTATCCACGAAGTGGCGATACGCCGCTGAGCGCGAAACACCAGCGCGGGCACCCACTTCGCGCAGCGTCACCGCGCCGACTCCGCCGATGTCGAGCAACGCCCCAGCGGCATCGAGCAGCGACTGCCGGGTTGCCGCGGCAGTCTCCGAACGTGTCGCCATCCGCAGGAGCATAAGCCACACCCGCCGATGAGTTGACATCGTCAACTCAACTGATAGTTTTCAGATGACGATGTCAACTTAAACTTGGAGATGGTCATGACCGCCTCGAGTCCCCGCCGGCAAGAGTTGGTCGTCGTTACCGGCGCCTCGACTGGCATAGGCGCAGCCACCGCGCGGAAACTCGCCCGAAGCGGCTTTCACGTACTGGCAGGCGTCCGCCGCGACGTCGACGCCGAGTCCTTGCGGACCGAACGGATCGAACCGCACATCCTCGACATCACCGTTGAATCGGATGTCGTGGCCATCGGCGACCGCGTTGCTCGCGACCCGCTGCGCCGGCCCCTCCGCGCGCTGATCAACAATGCCGGTATCCAACTCAATGCACCGGTCGAAACCCTGCCGATCGCCGAGTGGCGCCGCATGTTCGAGGTCAATCTGTTCGGTCACGTCGCGATGACCCAAGCGCTCTTGCCGGCTCTGTTGCTCAGTGCGGGCACCGTCGTGAACATCAGTTCCGTCGGCGGCAAGGTGGCGATGGCGACTTACGGTCCGTACGCGGGTTCGAAGTTCGCCCTCGAGGCCGTCAGTGATGCGCTGCGCCGTGAAGTTGCCGAATTCGGGATCAAGGTCGTCGTCGTCGAACCTGGGGCGGTTCAGACCGAGATAGCGGACCGCGGCTTTGCCGCGGCGGATCGATTGAGCGCCGTCGTCACCCCCGCCCAACTCCAACGTTATGGCGCGCTCACCGCGGCGATCTCGGCACAAACTCGATCGCACCTGAAGACCGGCGTGGCGGCCGAACACGCCGCGAAGGTGATCGCCAAGGCCGCGACCGCTCCTCGACCGCGCACTCGGTACGTCGTCGGTCGCGACGCTGCAATCATCGTGCGGCTGGCTCGCGTCATGCCCGACCGGTTACTCGATCGCATTCTGCGGACAGGCCTTCGGTCCCACTACGGCAAGGGTTTTCAACCGAGTGCGCGAGACACGTCGAACCAATCGGTGGAACCTTGTCAGCCTGCTTGTGGGACAACGTAGGTCGGCTGCCACGGGTTGAACCTCTGGCGGGTAGCCTCTCACGGCCCATCCGCGAACTGCATTGTCGCGATCACGGTGTCTCAGCCTGATTTTCGATATCGTGGCGCCATGAATAGCCCTCGAGTGCCCGGTGGGGTGGTGCACAAGCTGCCCGCAGATCTGCGCAGCGCGCTGATCGCCAATGACACGGCCCTGACCGCGTGGAAGGACATCACGCCTTTGGCGCGTAACGAGTTCATCTGCTGGGTCGAGGACGCCAAGCAGGACGCGACTCGCGATCGCCGCATTCGTCGGACCCAGGAGGAGCTGGAAGAAGGCCAGCGCCGACCGTGCTGCTGGCCGGGGTGCAAGCACCGCGAGCGCACCGGCAAGTAGCGCACCCGCTCGCAGTCACTCCCCGTAGGACGGCGCGGCCTGCAACTCCGGGGCGGCCGCGGCGAGCAATGCGGCGCGATTGCCTGTCAGCGGCGGATAGATGCGTTCACCGTTGATGACCTGCTTGGTCGTCTTGGCCTCCGCGCCGGTGCTGGCGACTCGGCGGTCCCAGCCTTCCGTGTACACCGCACCGGCCGGGCCGAGGTCGAGAACGGTTACATACCAAGGGATTCGCAGAGAAAGCATGGGGGCGCCCAGCAGGTCGCTGATCACGTTGTAGCCCGCGTAACGGCCCATCGGCCGACCGTGCTGACACGACATCACGGACATGTGCTGATCGTCCATCTTCGCCGCGGCCACATCGCCTGCGGCGAAAACGCCTGCGACTCCCCGAACCCTCAGATAGTCGTCGACGGGCAGCCGACCCAGGCGGTCGCACGCCACTCCGAACTGCGCCGTCAACGGGTTCGCCCGCATTCCGGCGCACCACACCACCGTCGCCGCCGACACGATGTCGCCGGACGACAGCGTCACGCTGCGCTCGTCGACGGCGGTGACACCCACTCCGGTAATGGTGTCAACCTTGTTCTCGGCCAACGCTTTCTCGATGACGGGGCGAGCCGACTCACCCATGTCCGAACCGACGTGCGGGTTGTGATCGACGAGGATCACCCGCGGTGTGACGTCGGGCCCCAACGCTGCCGACAGCATCCCCGGCAGCTCGCTGGCGGTTTCGATGCCCGTGAGGCCGGCGCCGACGACGACCGCCGTCGCGTTCGCGGGATCGGCGGCGTGTCCGGCCAGATCGCGGATGTGCGCTTGCAGCCTCATCGCACCGTCGTAGGTGTCGACGTCGTAACCGAACTCGGCCAGGCCGGGAAGGTCGGGCTTGGCCACCCTGCTGCCAAGCGCCAGTACCAGGCGGTCGTAGCCCAGGCTTGCGCCGTCGGCTGTGGTTACGGTCGCAGCTGCAGCGTCGATTCCGGTCACGTCAGCGGTGATGTGACCGACACCGGCGGGATCGAGCAAGTTCTGCAACGGGATCCGGCATGCGCTGAGGTCGGCCTCGTAGTTGCGGACCCGAATGTCGTGGAACGGTTGCGAACTGACGACGGTGACGCCCACCGCGCCTGGTGGCCCGCCGAGCTCGTCCAGTCGCCTGGCCGCACCGAGCGCGGCCCACAGCCCGGCGAACCCGGACCCCAGAACGAGAACACGTGACGCGGCCACTGACTCATCGTCACGGCCCGCTCATGCACTTACAAGTGGCAGGCCTGCGATCTGTCGAGATCTGCCACATGGTTGTGATCGCGGGCGATTTACGAGCATCCAGCAGAACTCGCGGGCACGAAGTGACCTCGACAATCAAGATCAGCACATGCGACACACCGGCAACATCCATCACACGAGTCACCCTGCGCGCAAGGATGAACTAACAGCAAAGGTGACTGGATCGTTCTTCCGCTTCGCGGACGACCTAAAGGGTGGATCGTGCGTCCAAGCAGACGTCGGGGTTACCGTCGGCCTTACCTCACGAATGTCATCGCCGTGATCGTCGGACTGGTGTGCGTCACGGCGATCGCCGGCGATCTCACACATGGCGGTCGACCACGTGACGTATTTGTCGCTGCGACGGTCAGCATCGATCCATCGCCGACGACGACCGCCATCGCCGACTCCGATGTCTACGGCATGACGCAGGCCGACGTGGACAAGACGATGGACACGCTGCGGGCCAACAACATCACCGCGGTACGCCTGTTGATCCCATGGGCCGAGGTGGAACCGACTCAGGGCGCACTGAATTGGGCCACGGTCGACAAGACAGTGAACTCCGCCGCCTCGCGCAATCTCGCAATCGTCGGCGTGGTCAACTCCACTCCGCGGTGGGCGGTCGGTGCAGGCGGGCAATATCTCAGTGGCCGTCCGGCATCGCCGGCGGCTTACGGTGACTTCGTCGCGAAGTTTGTGGCCCGCTATCCGGGCAAGATCGCGGCCGTCGAGATTTGGAACGAGCCCAACGCGATCAGCTTCTACACCCCGAAGCCTGACCCGTCTGGTTACGTCGATCTCCTCAAGGCCGCCTACCCGAAAGTGAAAGCGGTCGATCCTTCGGTCGTTGTGCTCGGCGGGTCGATGGGATCGATCACCGATGTGGCGGGTAAGGCCATTAACCCGGTCGCGTATCTGAGCCAGATGTACGCCGCGGGCGCCAGGCCGTACTTCGACGCGCTGACCTTCCACCCGTACCAGTACAACCTCAAGTTCTCTGAGGGCGTAGATGTGGCGAATTCGGCAGCGCTGCAGCTGATGCAGATGCGGCAGATCATGGTCGCCAACGGCGATGAACCCAAAAAGATCTGGGCGACTGAATACGGTCAGCCGGCTTCAATCGGCGGGGCGGCCAAACAGAACGAGTTCGTCGCCGACATGCTGCTGAAGTGGCAGGAATTGCCCTTCGCCGGGCCGATGTTCATCTACACCACACGGGACCGCAAGACGGGCAGCGGCCGCTCCGACGAAACCCTCGGCATCTACGAGACCAACTGGACACCGAAGGCCGTCCAACAGACGGTGAAGGCCGGTGCGTCGGGCGCGATTGCAAAATCGGCTGAATTCCAGAGGTTCACGACTCAAACCGACCCGGCACTCGGCACCGTGCTGTCGCCGGTCTTCAAGACCAAGAGGGGCACCTGGGCGCAGGTGCGAACGGTCAGCACGGTCTATGAAACGCAGAGCGGATTCATCACTTCGCCGAATCCGGTGGCCATCAAGGCGGGGCTGTCCGCGGTCGTTCCAACCGGCCCGTTCTCCAACGGTTATCAGGACTTCAACACGACCAACAAACTCCGCGTCTGGTATTCGGAGGCCACCGGTGCCCATTCCGGTGCCGGCCACATAGCCGTCGCGTGGGTGCCCGAACTCGGGTTGGCCATCACGGACGAAACCGGCGACCCGACGGGAACCACGATGCAGTTCGAGCGCGGCAAGATCACCTGGACGCCGTGGACCGGTTCCAAGATCACCTGGGCACCCACCTTCTACGCCGACGACCGTCCCGACGACCACTCCGCCGACAACGACGCCACCACCGACAACAACAGCGCCGCAACCAGGAAATCCGCTGGTGGCGGGGCTGACTTTGGTAAGCGGTCTGCGTAAATCGCTCGGCGGGGCTAGATAGACAGGCGCGGCGAGCGGTCGCGCAGCACCGAAACGGGAACATCGTCGGCCCGGTTTGACGCAGTTACTAGTAGGTTTGGGCAGGTCTATGCGACAATGGCTTCCGAAATCTACCGGCACACTCCTTGCTGGACGGGGGAGATCATCGTCACGACGCATGTGCGTATCGCAGCGGGTGTCTGCGCGCTCTCGATCGGTCTCCTCGTCGGTGGCAGCGGAGCCGTCGCGTTGGCCGACGGTACCGAGGCCGGCGGTTCCCCGATCGTGAGCCAGGATGGGACCGTCTCCGGCGGCCAAGGCACACCGTCGACCGAAGGGCCGACCAGCACTATCGGCAATCAGCGGGTCGATCAAGAACCCGGCCAGGACGTAACCAAGCCGACGGCGTCGGCCGATAGCCCGACCGGCGGGCAAGGACAAGGCCCCACCTCGACCGTGGAGGCACAGACCTACAGCACCGACGAGCATGAAGGCACCGGCACGGGCGGATCGAACTCGGGCGGAGAGGCTGGCATTACGCCCAGCACGGAGTCGAATACGTCGCCGCCGGAGTCGGCCGCGCCTGCGTCAGAATCGAACGTCGCCCCGCCGGCACCGACTGCGCCTGCATCCGATGCGAGCCCGCCCGCACCGGCGCCGACCGTAGCGGCCGCACCGGTGCCCCCGCCGCCGCCCCGCGACTGTGACGACGACCGTTGTCTCGCCGCCGACGGATGCGTTCGCCTCATTTGCGCGGGCACTCGGCACGGTTCCGGCGACCCTCGCGGCGCTGCCGACTTCCCGGACCCCGTTCACCGATGTCATCAAAATGCTCAGCACGGTGGCGACGCAGGCGCCGCGCTCGCCCAGATGCCAAGTGACCTGTACGCCTTGCTCGGCATCCCGCAGCCGGTCCAACCGTCGCTGATCGGTGGGGGAGGCGCGCTCCACATGGCGGCGCGCGCAGCCGAGGGTGCCCCGTTGTTCGGGCCGCAAGCCTCCCGGCCGACGCAGATGTCCGTCGTCATCAAGAACGCGCCGCTGTTCGGCACCGTGGTCCGCGCATCGAACGTCGGTCATGTCGCCACCAGCGGCCTCAATCAGCCGCTGTCGCTGTCCGGGCTGGCGCCTGTACCTGCCGGTGTCGAACCCGCGACGAGGTCCTTCCTCGACAACGTGGTCAGGTCGGTTCTGGCGCCCGCGTCACTGACGGCGCTCGCCGCCATCGCGGTGCCGGGCCTCGGTGGCCTGCTGATCGTGTGCGCAGCCGCAGTCCGGATCGGATACCGGCAGGCCAAGGCGGGCCTTGCGGTTCGGGTCGCCGGCATTGCGCGCTTCGCCGGTCCCGGACCATTGGGTGTGGTGCGGTCGGGTTCATTGATCACGCTCCATCCGCGTCGTACTGCGCGGATCGACCGGACACGTGTCGCGCTAACCGTCCGCGCGAAGGCGGCCCACGCCACGCGCCACCTCGAAAAGGTCGCCTAGCCTCAACCCGTACGAGACCTCGCGGCGTTCAACGCTGTTTCGATGTCGACCCACGTCGCTCGCACGATCTCGGCCACCGGAAGCAGATCGGCGATCCGCGAGGAAACCTGGCCCGTGTTGGCGACGCTGGCTTCCATATCGCCGTCGAAGTACAGTTCCGTGATCTTGCCCAGCAGCTTGGCGTCCGGGTCGTGCTCGGCCACTCGCGCTGCCAGACCTGTTCGAAGCACGCGCATCGTCGGATTGCCCGGGACGTCGAGGAGGACCGTACCGGAGTCGTTGGCTTCGACGATCGCGTTCTTGAAGTTCGCGTGCACCAACGATTCTCGGCTGGCCAACATCCGTGTGCCCATCTGAACACCCTCAGCGCCCAATACGAGTGCCGCGGCGGCTGACTGCGCGTCACACATCCCACCCGCGGCGATGATTGGAAGGTCGACGTGGGAGGCGACGAGCGGCAACAACACCATCGTCGACGCCGCCAGAGCCGACTTGAAGCCGCCGCCCTCGACGCCCTCGACAACCAATGCGTCGACTCCGGCGTCGACGGCCTTGAGAGCGGCCCGCAACGATCCGACGACATGCACGACCGTCATGCCGGCGTCGTGCAGCGGCTTGGTGAAAAGGGCGGGATCACCCGCCGACGTGAACACGTGCCGCGCACCCGCCTCGGCCAACATGTCGACGATCGACGGGTCGCGCTTCCAACCCTGGATCATCAGGTTCGCCGCCACGGGCCTGCCCGTGAGCTCGCGTACCCGCTGCAGATCCGCACGGCCCTCCGGGGTGAGGGTCTCGATCATTCCCAGGCCACCGGCCTCGGACACGGCGGCGGCCAGTTCGGCTCGGGCGATGTAGGTCATCGGTGCTTGAACGACGGGGTACTCGACGCCGAGCAGAGACTGGATGCGATTGGCCACGGCCCATTAAACCGTTCTGCGCGCAATAGGCCGCGCTGAGCACCGACTTCTGCGCACCAACCGTGGTCGCATTTTTAAATTGAGTGCTCTATCATTTTGGCCATGGCCAAACCGCCCCTGTCGATGAAGCCGACTGGTTGGTTCCAGGTCGCGTGGTCTGACGAGATCAAGAGCGGCGACGTCCATAGGATGACGTACTTCGACACCGAGATGATCGCCTGGCGCGCCGAATCCGGTCAGCTGACGGTGATGGATGCCTACTGCGAGCATCTCGGTGCACACCTCGGCCACGGTGGTCACGTCGAGGGCGAGGTCATCCAGTGCCCGTTCCACGGGTGGCAGTGGAACCACGAGGGCCGCAATGTGTGCATTCCCTACCAGGATCGGCCGAACCGGGGCCGTCGCATCCGCACGTACCCCGTCGTCGAGCGCAACGAGTCCGTGTACATCTGGCACGACATCGAGCGGCGCGACCCGTTTTTCGATGCACCGGACGTGTTCGCGAGCTTCGCGGACGGCAGCACTGTCGACGACTACTACCCGCAGCAGCGGCTGTACCGCGAGACCCTCGAGATGCACCCGCAGTACGTCCTCGAGAACGGTGTCGACTTCGCGCATTTCAAGTACGTGCACCAGACGCCGATCGTGCCCGTGTTCACCCGTCACGACTTCGACGACGACGTCTCATACGTCGACTTCACGATCACGTTCGAGGGTGACGACAACCAGAGCATCGACGACGTCAAGAGCGGAGTCGAAGCGATCAACGGCGGTCTCGGCATCGCGGTGACGAAGAGCTGGGGGATGGTCGACAATCGGACCATCTCGGCAATCACGCCCGTGGACGATCGCACCTCCGACGTTCGGTTCATGGTGTACATCGGCCGCCAGACCGGCCGTGCCGCCAAAGACCCGGAACGGGCCGCAACGAAGGCCCGGGAGTTCGGCGAGGAAGTCATCCGCCAGTTCGCGCAGGACGTGCACATCTGGCAGCACCAGCGCTACTCGGATCCACCCGCGTTGGCGAACGCCGAGCAGGAGGGGTTCACCGCAATCCGCAAGTGGGCCATGAAGTTCTATCCCGACGGCCTCGGCGGCTCCGCCGCCGACCTTCAATCCGCTTCCGAGAGAGGACAACAGAATTGAGTGCCAACCGTAAGCCCATCCGTGTATTCCAGGTGGCGACGGGCAACGTCGGCAGCGAGATGATCAAGCGGATCGCCGACCGACCCGATCTCGAATTGATCGGCGTGCACTGCTATTCCGCGGACAAGGTCGGCAAGGACGCCGGTGAGCTGGCGGGGTCGGCACCCAACGGTGTGACGGCGACCGGCTCGATCGATGAGATCATCGCCGCCAAGCCCGACGTGTTGACCTTCCACGGGGTCTTCCCCGACGAGGACCTGTACGTCAAGGTCCTCGAGGCTGGGATCGACATCGTCACCACTGCGGACTGGATCACCGGCTGGCACCGCGACACCAATCACCCGCACCCGTCGGGCAAGCTCGTCTCGCAGCTTCTTCGGGAAGCGTGTGAGAAGGGCGGCTCGACGTTCTACGGCACCGGAATGAACCCGGGCCTGAACCAGATCCTCGGAGTGGTGTGTTCGGCCGACGTTGCCGAGATCGAGAACGTCACCACCATCGAGTCGGTCGACGTCTCGTGCCACCATTCGAAGGACACTTGGATCGAGGTCGGCTACGGGCTGCCCGTCGACGACGCGAGCATCCCGGGCAAGCTGGAGAAGTACACCCGCGTCTTTGCCGACAGCGTCCTCATGATGGCCGACTGCTTCGACCTGAAACTCGACGAGGTGAAGTTCAGCTATGAACTCGGGGCGTGCACCAAGGACGTCGATCTCGGCTGGTACACGCTGCCGAAGGGCTCGCTCGGCGGCAACTACATCAAGTACCAGGGCATGGTCGGCGGTGTGCCCAGGGTCGAGACGCACCTGGAGTGGCAGATGACTCCACACACCGATCCAAGCTGGGATATCAAGGGCTGCTACATCACTCAGATCAAGGGCGACCCGTGTGTGTACAACAAGCACATGATCTTCCCGAAGCCGGGCGTCGATCTCTCGGATCCCGCGAACTTCGCCTCGATCGGCATGACCGTGACGGGTATGCCCGCGCTGAGTGCGATCCGATCGGTGGTCGATGCCCCGCCGGGGCTGGTGACGAGCGCTGATCTGCCGCTGCGCGGATTCGCCGGCCGCTTCAAGTTGTGACGCGTCTCAAACGACGCTGAGTTCCAGCCGTTCGAGGCGACGTACCAGAAGGCTCGGCAACCATCGGCCGGTCTCGGTGGCCTCGATGTGCGACGTGCGCTCGAGCAGTTCGCCGATGACGATCCTGGCTTCCAGCCGTGCGAGCGCGGCACCCACACAGAAGTGTGCGCCCTTGCCGAAGCTGATGTGCCCCTTCCCGCCGGAGCGGTCCAGCCGAAAAGCGTTGGCATCGCTGAAGTGTGACGGGTCTCGGTTGGCCGCGCCCCACAACAGGACCAGTCGGGAACCTTCTGCAAGGTCCACACCGTGCAGCGTCGTGTCGCGGACCACGTGTCGGTAGTGGCCGCGGAAGGGCGGTTCGTAGCGCAGCACCTCCTCGAGGAATGCGCCAAGCAGGTCAGGGTTTTCACGAACCCGCTGCTGGATGCCGGCATTGCCCGCCAACACGTGGGCAGCCGAACCGATCAATGACGCGGTCGACTCACCACCCGCGCTGAACAGTGTGGCCATGATGTTCAGCGCCGTGAGATCGCTTAATTCTCCTGCCCTCCGAGCCGTCGCGAGATCACCCAACAGATTGTCCGGCGGGTCGGCGGCGGCCCGCTGGAAGTGCTCGTTGATATACCCGGCGAGCTCCATCACGGCAACTCCCGCGGCGGCGAGTTCATCTTGGTCAACAAGCCCCTCAACCACTTTCGTGCTGGCATATCCCAACCGCATCAGCTGGCCGGTGTCGAGATCCGGCACCCCGATCAGGCGACAGACGATCATCATCGGCAGCCGATTCGCCATCGCCGACATCCATTCGATGCCGCCGCTGTGCACTCCTTCGGTCCAAAGGTGATCTTCGGTCTCGGCAACAAATGACTCCAGCGCACGAATTCGTTTCCCCGCCAACTGCGGCACCAGCAGCCTTCGGTGCGCAGCATGAGCAGGGTCGTCCGCCGTCGCCAGGGCCTGGATGTCACCGCCGAGTTCGCCCATTGGGAAGCTGCCGACCTTGCCGTCCTGGAAGGTCATGGTTGCGGTCAGGTTCGATGAGAAATCCTGTGGGCGGGCGATGACCTCGTTGACCGCATCCCAGCCGCACACCGCATAGAAGCCGGAGTCGCCGATCGGGTGCACCGGCCCCGCCGCGAGCATCCGCTCATACAGCGGATACGGATCCTGGATGAACTCGTCGTCGAATAGCGCGATCCCCAGCTGGCCATCTCGCATCGTCATTTCTCAAGGCTGAACGGGCGACGCGTGCCTCGTCAACGCATGCGCGTGAAGTTGAAAATCGCAGGTCGGAGTCGGTTGGATGCGTCGTCTCACGTGGGGCTCGCACCAGCGCGAATGGTGAGAAGATTTATAAATCTGTCTCACCATGAGAGAATTGATCGCATGACTCGCAGCGATTGGCTCGTCGGTGGTGATCGTCGAACAGCAGCTGCGGAGCGGATCTACGACGCGGCCATGGATCTGATCACCCACCACGGGCTGGATGCCTTCGATGTCGACAGCTTGGCCGCACGGGTGCACTGCTCCCGCGCGACGATCTACCGCCATGTCGGCGGAAAGGCCGAAATTCGCGAGGCCGTACTGATCCGGGCCGCGGCCCGGATCATCGCTACGGTCAGCGCTGCCGTCGACCACCTCACCGGCTCCGACCGAATCGTCACCGCGATCTTGGTGGCGCTCAGGGAGATTCGATCTGATCCGCTGGGACGGCTGATGATGACCTCGATAAAGGTTCAGGAGATGATGTGGCTCACCAACTCTCCGGTCGTCGCACGGTTCGCGCGTGATATCAACGGCCTCACCGAGGACGACCCGCAAGCCGGGCAGTGGATCGTTCGTATCCTGATGGCACTGGTGTACTGGCCCGTCGACGATCCAGAAGTCGAACGACAGATGGTGCAGCGCTTCGTCTCACCCGCCTTCGGCTCGTGAACCGTAGAATCCGACCGATCATGACCAGCAATGTCACACCTCGTCGTCCCGCGAATGGCAAGCAGGTGCGCGCGGACCGCACGCGGGCGACGGTCATCGACGAGACCGTGCGCTGTGTCCTCGAGGAGGGGTTCGGCGCCGCGAGTGCGAAACACATCACCGAGCGCGCGGGTGTCACGTGGGGAGTGATTCAGTACCACTTCGGTGACCGCGACGGGCTGCTGATGGCCGTTGTCGATCGGGGCTTCAGCGAGCTACTAGGCAGCCTGCGAGAGGTCGAGCCGATACTCGGCGCGCATTCGGGACGAGCGAGGACCGAGCTCCTTGTCAACACCGTGGCGGAAGCCTTCTTGAGCCCGACATCGATTGCGGCGCTGGAGATTCTGATCGCAACCCGCGCGGGCCGGGCCGACGTCGACCAACGCCATCTCTTGGATCTCTTCGCCACCCTGACCGATCTCGGCCGCTATGTCGCCGAGGGTCTCGAACCCGAGCGTGCCGATGCGGTCGGCAATCTGGTGTGGACCACGTTGATGGGCGCCATGGTCGCCACAATGGCGGTGCCGGGTCCCGTCGATGTCACCCGTGAGTTGCGAGCGCTCACCGACGCGATCACCGCTTATGTTGACCACGCGCGACGGGCTTAACGCGGCGCGACCTGCGGCTCGGTCGCGACGCCGGATGGTGCACCGTCGTGGCGACGCGTCGCGAACACGCAGCCGATGAGGATGAGGACCAGCGCGGCGACGTTCCACGGCGTCAGCGGTTCGTTCAGCACGATCACGCCGGCCGCCAACGCCACTGCCGGGTTGATGTAGGTGAACACCAGCGCACGAGCCGCGCCGACCTCGCGGATCAGGGCGAAGAACACGAGGAACGCCAACGCGGTACAGACGACGGCGAGGCCGCACGAGAGCCAAAAGCACTTGGGTGGAGGGTATTTCATCAGGCCAGGTCACGGCGGCAGGCACCGCGTAGACCACGGCGGCGAATCCCAGACACACGGCCGTCATCGGGAGCGCCGGGACGTCCGCCAGGTGGCGCGCGGCGATCAGCGGTGCGATCGCGTAACACGTCGCCACCAACAGCACCTCGATGATGGGCCACGTGCTGCCGCCGATGTGCGGGCCCGCCAGAACCGCCACGCCTGCGATGCCGACGGCGAGACCGAGGATCCGTTTTGCGCCGAGCCGCTCGCCGCCGGTGAGACGATCCAGCACCGCGGCGATGATGGGCGCCGCGGCGATGAGAAGACCGGTCATCGAACTGGTGAGGTGGCGTTCGGCGTCCGACAGCAGCCACCACGCGGCGAGCATCTCGAAGAACGCGAAACCCGCCAACGCCTTCCAGTGGTTCCGCACGATGGTCACCGTCCGTCGCGACAACGCCAGCGGAAGCAGCACTGCTGCACCGACCGCGACCCGAGTGAACACCAGCACCGGAACCGACACACCCTCGACGGCGATCTTGATCATCAGGTAGGGGATGCCCCAGATGATGCTCATCGCGAGGAACAGGATCCATCCTCGCGAGCTCACGCAGACACCCTACGAGTCGGCACCGACGGCCGTCGAAGGGGTTTATTAGGCTTGCCCGTCACGCCGAAATCGACCTTTTGCAGACATCCACTCGAACTTCTCCTGCAAAACGTGGATTTCGGCGTGGATGGAACCGCTACGACCGCGTCAGCTCCGCATACCGGCTGACATGGTAATCCGTCGACCCGAACTCGAACTGGACCGCGGTCAGCCGCTTGAAGTAGTGGCCGATCGCGAGTTCCTCCGTCATTCCCATGCCGCCGTGCAGCTGTACCGCCTGCTGGCCGATGAAGCGAGCCGCGCGCCCGATCGTGGCCTTGGCCGCCGACACCGCCCGCGCTCGAGTCGCCGGTTCGGCGTCGAGGTTGAGGACGGCGAGATACACGGCGGCGACGGCCTGCTCGAGCTCCATGTACATATCCACCATGCGGTGTTGCAGTGCCTGGAAGCTGCCGATCGGTTGCCCGAACTGGTGGCGCTGTTTGGCATATTCGACGGTGTCGGCCAACACCTTTCGCATGCAGCCGACCGCTTCTGCACAGACCGCCGCGGCGCCTTCGTCACGTGCCGTGGCGATCGACGGCCAGGCTTGGCCTTCCTCGCCAAGCAGCGCGTCGCCCGGCAGCCTCAGCCCGTCGAAGGTGATGTCGGCCGCGCGACGGTCATCGACAGTGCGATAGGAGTGCATTTCGATGCCCGGACCCGGCCCGTCCAGATCGACGACAAACAGCGAGGTCCCGCTCGCAGTGCGCGCCGTCACCAGCAGATGGGTCGCCAACGGCGCGCTCATCGCGACGATCTTCGCCCCTCGCAGCGTCCACCCGTCGCCGTCACGCTCGGCGGTCGTCGACACCTCCTGCCAGCGGTCGCCCGACGATGCCTCCGCCGCGGCAAGCGCGACGATCGCGGTGCCCTCGACGATCTTCTCAACCAGTGACGTCGCCACCGGTCCGCCCGCCCGGTGCAGCAGGCCGCCGGCCACGACGACGGTGTCGACGTAGGGTTCCACCGCCAGTGCATGACCTAGCGCCTCGGCGATGACCATGATCTCGACGGGGCCGCCGCCGATCCCACCGACGTCCTCGGGCAGCGCGGCGCCGAGGATACCCAGTTCGTTCGCGAAGCCACGCCAGATGTCGGGTTGCCAGCCCGGCCCGGTCTTGGCCGCGGCCCGGCTCTTCTCGAGGTCGTATCTGGTCGACAGGAACTTGCCCAGCCCGTCGCGCAGCAGTTCCTGTTCCTTGCTCAGGTTGAAATCCATCCGAAGCCCTTCATCAAAGTCCGAGAGCCGCTTTGGCCAGAATGTTGCGCTGGATCTCATTGCTGCCTGCGTAGATCGAACCGGCGCGATCGTTGAAGTAGCGCAGCGGCGCGACCGCCTGCCACTCCTCGCCGCTGACGTAGTCGTCCGGCGGCGGCTCGTACTCGGCCACCGGGCCACCGGGACACGTCGCGTGCGGTTGGTACACCCGCCCGCGCGGCCCGGCCGCTTCCATCGAGAGCTCGGTCAGCGCCTGACTCAACTCGGTCGCGATCACCTTGAGCATCGACGATGCGACCCCCGGATTCTTGCCCTCCGTGACCGCCGCGAGCACCCGGTACTCGAGGATCTCTAGAACCTCGGTGCGGATGCGGGCGTCGGACAGCTTGCGGGCGAAGGCGGGGTCATCGACCAGCCGGCCGCCCGCGGGTCCGGGCTGGTCGGCAGCGACGGTGGCGATCTCGTCGGCCATCACCTGCAGCGCCGGCGACGACGCTCCGCCACCGCGTTCGAACTCCAGCAGATACTTGGCGACCGTCCAACCGTCGTCGACCTGGCCGAGCACATTCGACTTGGGCACCCGCACCTCGTCGAAGAACACCTGGTTCTGGACCTCCTCGCCCGAGGTCATGACCAGTGGGCGAATCTGAATGCCCGGCGTCGACATGTCGATCAGCACGAACGTGATGCCCTGCTGTTTCTTCTGTGTCTTCGAGGTGCGCACCAACGCGAACATCCAGTTGGCTTCGCCGGCGTGGGTCGTCCAGATCTTGCTGCCGGTGCACACCAGATCGTCGCCGTCGTGAACGGCCGCCATCGACAGGGCCGCCAGGTCGGAGCCGGCCTCAGGTTCGGAGTAGCCCTGGCAGAAGAACACCTCGCCGGTGAGGATGCGGGGCAGGAAGAAGTCCTTCTGCGCGTCGGTGCCGAATGCGATCAGGGCATGGGCGACCATGCGGATACCCATCGGTGACAACGAGGGTGCTCCCGCCAGCTGAGACTCCCGGCTGAAGATGTAGTGCTGCGTCAGGCTCCAGTCGCAGCCGCCGTAGGAGACCGGCCATGCCGGCGCCGCCCACCCGCGTTCATGCAGAATCCGCTGCCATTCCATGCTCGCCTCGTGATCGGCGTAGACGCTGGTCATGAGGCGGCCGGCACGGCGCAGTTCCGGTGTGAGCTTGTCGTTCAGAAATTCACGTACCTCGTCGCGAAAGGCGACGTCGGCAGCCGACCACGTGAGGTCCATGGTTGATTCCCCTGTCTGCAGAACGCTACAGAGAGAGTAAACCTAGTTAGTTAGGTGACGTGCATGCGGGTGTTGGGTCTGGTGAGCACCTGAAAGCCGTCTGCCGATCGGCGCACAGCTCGGCGTCTACCCGTCACCGCTGAGTTCAGGCGAAATGAAATGGGTGGTGGCGCGGTACACCTTGGCCTTGTACATCGCGGTGTCGGCGTCACGCAGAATGTCCAGGGCGTCGCGTGAATCACCTGGCTTTACTTCGGTCACGCCGATGCTGGCGGTGAGGTTGCACGAGGTACCGGCTACGTCGACGGGTGTGGCGAGCGCAGCGTGCAGTCGGTCGGTGAGGCGCTCCAGTGCGGCGCGGTCGGCCTGACCGAAAAGGAGCGCGACGAATTCGTCGCCGCCGTGGCGAGCGATCAAGTCCTCGGAGCGCAGGGCGGACCGCAACCGCTGCGCGGCAGTCTTGATCACCGTGTCGCCGGCGTGATGTCCGAACGCATCGTTGACGGTCTTGATGTTGTCGAGGTCGATGTACATCACCGCCGCTAGCGCCGGTGGGTCGGCCTGCAGTGCTTGGGATGCCTGCGCCTCGGCATACGCTCGATTTGGCAGTCCGGTGAGCGAGTCGTGATGGGCTTGGTGGTTGAGCCGGAGTTGGGCGTTGCGCTGGTCGGTGACGTCGGTGAATGAGGAGAGAACCGCCTGCTGCCCGGTATCGGCTGGATCGAGCACGCGGCAGCTTACTGAGAGCCACCGTCGCGCGCCGTCGGGCCGGTCATAGCCAATGATCTCGTTTCGAATTGCGACACCGCTAGTCAGGGCCCTCATAAAGAGCCGATCTTTGCCCTCGACCGGCTTGCCATCGACGTCGCACAGCGGGAATGTGAGTGAGGCGTAATCCTGCAGCGTGGCACTAGGGGGCAAGCCGAGGATGTGGCGGGCGGCGGGATTGATCGACTCGGGCTGACCATGCGCGTCGAGCACGATCACTCCCTCGTCGAGTGAGTTCACGACGGTCCGCAAGCGCCGTTCGGCGCGTCGCAGAGCAGTATGGTCCGAGCACACCAGGACGTAGCCGTTGTCCATGGCAGCGGCGGCCACTCGCACGGTGAGCGCCGTACCGTCGGCGGCACGATGAGTGGCGTGCTCGACGCCTCCGTCGGCGACGATCGCGGCGGGGTCGACGGCGGCGCCGACTGCCTCGGTGATCGGCACCGTCAGAGCACGCGCCGCCGACCGCTGATAAATGGCTTCGGCTGCCGGGTTCCAACTGGTGACGAGGCCAGCAAACGTCGTGGCGATGATTGCATCCGTGGCGTGCGTCACGAGCGCAGCCTGATAGCGCAGAGTTGCCTCGGCAGCCTTTAGCATCGTCAAATCACGGAAGATGACCTGGTAGGCGGGTTTGCCGTCCCAATCCGTCAACACCGATACGACCTCGGCGTCCACCGGGCTGCCATCCAGGCGCAGCATCACCGCCTCCGAAGCAGGAGAGCTGTCGCCCTCCTGCTGAAGGGCGGCGATGCGGGCCAGCATCGGTGGAATGGAGTCGGGGTGGACGAAGTCGGTGATCATGCGCCCCACCAGGTCATCAGCGCTCTGCGCGCCGATTCCCCTGACGCCGGCGGGGTTCACATAGACCACGCGCCCGTCGGCGTGGACGCACAAGGGGTCGGGGCTGTGCTCCAGCAGTTGCCGGTATCGCTGTTCGCCCGGATCGCGCGCCATGGAAGAACCGTTGCTCGTGCCCACGTCGTCGGCTCCGGCGGCCATCAACGGTCCCTCAATCCAAAATTAGCTGGCGATTCACGCAGCTTAACCTCGTGCATCGGCACTGAATCCCACTGTCTCATGTGTGACCTTATTTTGCCTGGTCAACTGCGGCTGGATAGGTGTTAATTGAATAGAGAACCCTCAGGACGGACGTCCACGAACCGAAAGGCAAAACCTCATGGCAGGACCGATGACGATCACTGGAATCGGAGCAGTGACGGGGTATGGGTGGGGTGCGGCGTCGCTATGGAGCGGACTGCTTAGCGGCAAGCCCGCCGCGAAGTTGGTCGATGGGTTCGGCCCGACTGGCGAGGAGAACGCATGGCTCGCGCGGATCTCCGACGAAGGTGACCCGCACGATGGGCAGAGCAGGTTCGCTCGCGCCATGCGTGCGGCCGCGCGCGAAGCCCTGACCGATGCGGCCGATCGCGGCTGGGTGCCCGGCCGCCGGGTTGGACTGCTACACGCAGTGGTGATCTCCGAAGTTGAGGGCTGGCGCGACTTCTACCTCAAGGATGCAGCGCACCGGCGGATACGCGACTACCTGACCCTGATGCCGTCCACGCCAGTATCGATGCTGATGCGGGAAAACGACTTTCATGGGCCCGCGATGAACGTCTCGGCGATGTGCTCGTCGGGGAACGCCGGGCTGATCACCGCGAAGATGTGGCTGGACAGCGGGTTCGTTGACGACGTCGTGTTCGTATCCACGGATTTGTCCCTGACACCGGAGAACGTCGAGCACTTCGTACGCCTCGGCGTCGGCGTCATCGACGTCGAACCGCTGGACGCCTGCCGACCGTTCCAAGAGGGCAGCCGTGGATTCCCGGCCGGTGAAGCGGCCATCGGCTTCGTACTATCCCAACGCGCCGAGCAACCGTACGTGCAAGTGCTCGGTGGCGACATGACCCACGACGCCTTCCACCTGACCTCGGTCGACCCCTCCCGCACCCACATCGATGAATGCGTGTTGAACGCGCTGAGCGCAGCGAATACATCCACCGAGGAGATCACCTACCTCAACGCTCACGGACCCGGCACCCAACAGTGCGACACCGCGGAGGCCGGACTCGTCGATGACGTACTGCACGGCACACCGCGCATCTACTCCATCAAGCAGATGGTCGGGCACTGCCAGGGCGCCGCCGCGGCCGTCGAGCTCGCTGCTGCCGCCCTCGGCTATGCGCACGGAACCGTGCCTGCGCCGCCGACTGTGGCACCCGGTCATCCGCGGTTGCTGGACGGACCCACAGCCATCGAACCCGGTGCACTGACACTGAAGACCTCACTGGGCATGGGCGGACACAACTCAGCGGTCGTGCTCGCACCGGCAGCCTGAGCAGACCCGCTATCAGCATGCTGGGCACCACGATCGCCTGCACTCTGCGTCGTGACCCACGCGGCGAAAGGGCAATCCGAGGTAGGCGAGCTGAGTCGCCGACCCGTCGAGTGTCCGGGCCGCCAGTCGAAGGGGAAAATGAGTCATCGACTTTCCGGGCGTCGCGTTGAGAGGCGCTCGCCGCGAAGCGGTTCCGGCCCAATGGTTGCGCCGCCACCAACTCGGCGGTGGTCGGTGCTGGCTGTCATTGGAGCGGCGCAGCTGATGGTCGTCCTGGACATCACCATCGTGAACATCGCCCTGCCGTCCGCGCAAGACGAACTCGGATTCGACATCGCAAGCCGACAGTGGGTGATCACGGCCTATTCGCTGGCATTCGGCAGCCTTTTGCTGCTCGGGGGCCGGTTGTCTGACCGAGTGGGCGTTCGCCGCACCCTCATCATCGGATTACTCGGGTTCGCCGCGGCATCCGCCGTCGGCGGCGCCGCCGGCGGGTTCGCGATCCTGATCGCGGCCCGAGCGGTACAAGGCGTCTTCGCCGCCATTCTCGCGCCGGCCGCGCTGTCCACCTTGAACATCACGTTCACCGACCCCGACGACCGGGCGAAGGCGTTCGCCGTCTTCTCGGCAATCGCAGCCAGCGGTGCGGTACTCGGACTGCTACTGGGCGGCGCGATGACGGAGTGGCTGTCCTGGAGATGGTGCCTTTACATCAACATGGCGTTCGCAGTGCCCGCCGCACTCGGCGCATATCTCGTCGTGACGGCGTCGGCCCCAAGGCAGGGCCGGGCCGGGCTGGACTGGCCTGGCGCAGTCACCGCAAGCGGAGGGTTGTTCTGTTTGGTCTACGGGTTGTCACGCGCCGAAAGTGACGGCTGGAGCGCCCCGTTGACCGTCATCCTGCTCGCCGCGTCGGCGGTTCTGATCAGTCTCTTCGTCGTCGTTGAAATGCGGGTGCCAGCGCCGCTGCTACCCCTTCGGATCGTCGCCGATCGCAACCGCGGTGGTGCTTACCTGACGATTGCCGTCACGTTCTGCGCGATGTTCGCCGCGTTCTTGTTTCTCACCTACTTCATGCAGCGCGATCTGCGCTACAGCCCGCTCGCCACCGGTGTGGCGTTCCTGCCGATGGCCGCCGGGATCGGGCTGGCCGCGGGGTTGGCGAACACCCGGTTGGTGCCCCGCGTCGGCCCACGTCCGCTCATCCCGACCGGCATGACCCTGGCAGCAGCGGGCATGGCATGGCTGGGTCAACTCGGTGTGGACGCCACCTACACCCACGACATCCTCGGCCCGATCGTCGTACTCGGTGTCGGCATGGGGATGGCGTTCTCCCCCGCGGTGGCTACCGCGACGAGCGGGGTCGCCACTCGGGACGCCGGCATCGCCTCGGCAATGGTCAACACCAGCCAGCAGATCGGCGGAACGGTCGGCACCGCGGCCCTGTCGACAGTCTTCACCGCCGCCCTCGCCCGCTACATCGACAACCATCAACCGCCCACACCCGGCGTTGCAGCGGCCGGGGCCATCCACGGGTACACCGTCGCTTTTCATATCGCAAGCGGGCTGTTCCTGGGTGGGGCCATCCTGACCGCGCTGATCTTGCGCAGCGGGCGGCTGCAAAGTGACGCCGCCGCGGCCTGAGCACGCACCGACTTCGTCTCGCAGACTTCGGCAGCCGGACTCAAGAAGCCCTGTGTAGCAAGCACTTCACCCGACGCAACCTGTTGCAGACCGGTTCGCCTTGCGGCAGATCCAATTTCCGCTCGTTTTCGGCATAGATGCACTTATTTTCCATCCCTGCGCTATTCGTCTCGGGCAGCCTCGGGGACGGGAACGAAAGACGTATTCGATTACGAAGGCGTTGTGGTCCATAATTCGACTATTGGCCATATCACTTATGCAGTCTCAGGACATCTGTGACGGGGTTCGTCGGATGGGTCTGCTACACGATGTAGGTGACAGTTTCGTGAAAGGGGGCGGTGAGGACGGCAGGGCGACGCTGGGAAGGCAATCGTGACCACTATTATTGGCTGACAGCGTTTCTCGCGGCGCGGGGATCGCAAACGAGGACCTGTCGTGTGGTCGCAGCCATGATTGTCGGGGTCGGGGCTATTCCGTTGCTGTTGACCGCGAGTCCCGTTGGCCCGTCCGGTTTGTGGGGCCGCCGCGTGGCGGCCGTCGGGGCGGTGTGCTGCCTGGTGATGGCCGCCGTCTGGCTGAGGAATCGTTGGCCCACGCGGATCGCATCGCAACTGTGTGCCGTCGCCGGTTCTATCTGCATTGCGGCGGCGTGCCTGATTCAGTCCAATCCTTTGCTTGGGCTCCTGGGAGCGACCGCGTTTGCCAGCTTGGGCGGCTTCATCGCGCTGTTTCATTCGATGCGGTTGCTGATGTTCATGTGGTTGGTCGGCGCCGCCACACTCGTTGTTTTGGCGGCGCGGGTGGCCGGGACCGATGCCGTGTTGGCGGTATCCGGTGTACTTCTTGTCGTACTGGTCAACGTGTTTCCGGTATTCGGATGCCGGACGCTGCTGCAGTTGATCAACGCGGAGGTTCTTCTCGACGACGTTGAACCGCTTACCAGCCTGCTGACCCGGGATGCCTTCGCGGAGAAGGTCGCGACGCTGATGAGTTCCCGAGGCCGTGGTGGTGACCGATATCTGGTGGTGGCCGTCGTCAATCTCGACAACTTCTCGGTCCTGGAGGATATGGCTGGCGTAGCGGCGGCTAATCGGGCGCGGGTGGCCGTAGGCCAGCGATTGCGTGAAACGGTCCGCGGCGTCGCGGTGATCGCCCATGTGACAGATTCGGAGTTCTTCATCGCCGACGTGTTCACCAGCGATGATCCATCCCCCCTTGTTGAACGGGTGCGGGGCACGATTGCGTCATCGCCCAGTCGTTTGACCGCCAGCATCGGCGTGGTGAGCACCGCGCTGAGCCCTCTCGCGGGTCAGCCCCCGTACGACGTCCTGGACGAGGTGCTCTCCATCGCCACGGAGGCGATGTATCAGGCCCGCCGAGACGGCGGCAACCGGGCGCACCAGGTCCGGTCGCCTGCGCTCACCGTCCTGGATCGGCCCGCTGGTGGAGTCTGGTCAGCCGAAGAACCGGCCTGAGTCTCCCCTTTCACACACCGCCCCTGTCGGGCACCCTCCACAATCGCCAACCCGTTCACCGCTTATCAAGTCGGTCGACGTCGCCTGGTTCCATGTTGAGTAAATGTTGCGTGCTGCGCGACCGAGCCTTCAGTGATCGACTGTCCCAGCAGAGTGGGTAGCGCCGCGGCGCGGCTTAGGGAGGCGACAAGAGCCTTGTCCCTATCGGCGGACGACGCCAAGCAAATCAGCGCGAAGAACCCGAAAGCGCAGACGATATCTCATGAATACCCAACCTGCCCAACCTGTTCCAGCCCACAGCCGTTTGGCTGACCAACCGTCGACCTGTCCGTGCCAGGATATGCCGCGACTGCCCATGGGGGGTCACGCCGAAATCGACGCCGCCCAGCTCGTGCTCATCGGTGAGCAACTCAATGTGCTGGCGAGGCAGCGGGCACACAGCGGATGATGCACATAATTGTTTCGTCCGTTAATTTATGGTTGCAGCATCGGCAATGGAGCCGTCAGTGGGCGACGGGAGGGGGCCGAATGGCATCTAGATATTTAGCTCGGGCATTGCCGCGCGATCCGGTGGTACCTTGTACGAGTTGCCATAGTCCACGTTGGCAAACTCTATCGAACACCTCGGCTGACTGTGAAAACTTACGCAAGCGGCTATTGTGGCATTTCCAGGAGGTTATCCTGCGGTCGACGGTAGAGCGAAGAGTCCATCTCGTCGCTGAACAGCAATGTAAGGGCCATTAACGGTGAAGTGGGATCTGGACGCCGATGTGGTGTGTACCGGCTTCGGTGCGGCGGGGCTGGCGACTGCCATCTCCGTTGTCGACCTCGGCGGTGACGTCTTCGTCGCCTCTTCAATCAATGGCACACCTGGCCCGTCGGTCGAACCTTTCGCCGTACACCCCGACCGCCTGCACCCCTGGCTGCCCGCCGACGTCTCGGACACCGAGACGAGCGACTACCTCGCGGCGCTGTGGTCGGATCTCGGACCCGCCCGACGAAGTGTGCGGGATGTGGATGTACCGATCTGCGTCGTGCGGGAACGACCTGCCGAGGCGGGGCGCACCATAGCTCCGTTCGTCGGTGCTCGGTTACGGGACTGGACGGCGCACTGCCTGACGTCCCCGTACGGATTTCTTCACACCCGGGTCAGGGACTGGGGGACGACAACACTGCACACCATCGAAGGTGAAGTGATCGAAGTCGCTGAAATCGGATCGATTTCACCCGATTTCGACAACGTCAGCGGCTCGGTGGTCGACTGGGTCGCCGCGCAGGCGCGCGACAGGAACATCGAGATACAAGCCGACTGCTCGCTGCAGCGCATTGTGTTCAAGGAGGGCAACGCCATCGGGGCTGTCTTCAGCACGCCCGACGGGCCACTGGCGGTTCAGGCGCGACACGGCGTGACGGTTGCCACCGGCAGCCCGCGGATCAACGCAACGCCGCAGCGGTTTCGCTCTGGCGGAGCCCTTGTGGGAGCCGACCTGAAGGTTTGCGTGGTCAGTCGGCACGCGAGCCGATTCGGCCGCCTCGAGTTGCTGACTTCGGAGGAGTCACTGACCCACAACCCATCCACGCGCCAAGCGTGCAGTCGTCAGGTACACGCCAACCTGCGGGAGACGCGCGGCCAGTCACCCGTAGGGCGTTGCGCAGTGGGAGAGGGATATCCGACTGCGGGGCAGTAGCGAGTCCAACGCGCCACCTTCGACGGCGTCGGTATGACACTCTGACGTAGGTGGCGAGGGAATACCCGAGGGCGGGTCATGGGGACCTACCCGCCAAGGACATCGGCAGGCTGTTGCTGCGCTGCGCCGACCGACCGGGTTTGGTCGCTGCGGTCAGCGCTTTTCTGGCGGGTGCCGGCGCGAACATCGTGTCGCTGGACCAGCACGCGACCGAGCAGACCGGTGGCACCTTCATGCAGCGCACGATCTTTCACCTTCCGGGTCTGACGGCCGCCCGGGATGCACTCGAGCGTGATTTCGCCGAGCACGTGGCTGCGAAGTTCGACATGGACTTCCGGCTCACCGAAGCATCGAAACCCAAGCGCATCGCGATCATGGCTTCCAAGGAGGATCACTGCCTACTCGACCTGTTGTGGCGCAATCGACGCGGTGAGATCGACATGTCGGTGGTGATGGTGATCTCGAACCACCCCGATCTCGCCGATCAGGTCCGGCCGTTCTCGGTGCCGTTCCTTCACGTGCCCGCGACGAAGGATATTCGGGATAGAGGCCGAGCAGCGTCAACTGGAGTTGTTGCGCGGCAACGTCGATCTGGTGGTGCTGGCTCGGTACATGCAGGTCCTCACGCCGCAGTTCCTGGGCGAGGTCGGCTGTCCGATCATCAACATCCACCACTCGTTCCTGCCCGCATTCATCGGCGCCGCGCCGTATCGGCGAGCCAAGGAGCGCGGCGTCAAGCTCGTCGGTGCGACCGCCCACTACGTGACCGAAGATCTCGATGAGGGACCCATCATCGAGCAGGATGTGGTGCGGGTGGACCATCGGCAGGATGTCGAGGATCTGGTGCGCCTCGGCTCAGATGTGGAACGCCTCGTTTTGTCGCGCGCAGTGTTGTGGCACTGTGAGGACCGGATCATCCGATACGGGAACCAGACAGTGATCTTCTAGAGGGAGTGGCAGTGAAAACCTTCAGTGGGCTCGATGAGTTGATCGCGGCGCAAGGCAGCGAGGTCGGTCCGACGGGGTGGCTCGAGGTCACACAGGACCGCGTCAACGTGTTCGCCGACGCCACCGACGACCATCAGTGGATCCACGTCGACCCGGAACGCGCGGCCGGCGGACCGTTCGGCGGGACGATCGCACACGGGCTGCTGACACTGTCGCTGCTGCCGCACTTCATGCATCAGCTCTTCACGGTCGACAACATCGCGATGGCAATCAACTACGGCTACAACAAGGTTCGCTTCATCACGCCGGTGAAGGTGGGCGCCAAGATCCGCGCGCGGGCGGAGATCACGAAGGTCGATCAACTCGACGGCGGTGCGCAGGCAACCGTGACGACGACCGTCGAGATCGACGGCTCGGAAAAGCCTGCCGCCGTGGCGGAGTCGATCGTCCGCTACCTGGCCTGAGACTTTCCCCGCCTTTCTCGCGACTGGGCCCAGAGGGGAACGCAAAAGGCCGCCGACACGCCGAGTGTTCGGCATTCTGCGTCTGCTCGCGGAGAGTCAGTACTGGGACGACCCCTGATCGATCGATATCGCCTGGGCGGTGACCAGTTTCGACTCGTCGCTTGCCAGCCAGCAGACGGCGTCGGCGATGTCTTCTGGCTGCGGCGACCCAGGTCGGCAGGAACGGCGTCGCCATGTTCGCCAACTGGGGGTTGCCGTCGTCCATCCGTCGACGTGGCATCGCCTTGATCATGTCGCCGGATCCCATCGCGGTGACGACCGGTCCCGGATGCACACTGTTGACACGGATGGAGTGCTTACCGAGTTCGGCGGCGAACGCCCGCGCCATCCCGGTGACGGCGTGCTTGCTGGCGGTGTAGTGAATCATGAACGGCTGCAACTTGACTCCCGGCGGCAGAGCTGATCAGGATGATCGATCCGCCGCGGCCGCCGTCGATGATCTTCTGTGCGCCTGCCATCACGGTGTTCCAGGTGCCGGTGACGTTGACGTCCATCACGTCGCGGAACTCCTCGGGGGTGATGTCGTCCCACGTCTGAGGAGCGGAGATGCCCGCGTTGGCGACGATGATGTCGAGTCGACCCAGTTCGGCGACACCGTCGTCGACGACTTTGTTCAGCCCTCGTCGTCGCGGGTGTCGACGACCGAGGACAGGATCCGGCGACCCGTCGCCTCGACCAGTCGCACGGTCTCGTCGAGGTCTTCCGGCGTCGCCGAGTCGGTAGGGAACGCACGGCGGAAGCTTGCCCGCGATGTCGACGGCGATGATGTCGGCGCCCTCGTTGGCCATCCGGACTGCGTGCGCACGACCCTGGCCCCGCGCCGCTCCGGTGACGAACGCCACTCTGCCGGTGAGACGACCGCTCACTTGTGCTCCTTCTGTGCCGTCTTGACGAGATTCGACCCGATGATGAGCCGCTGGATCTCACTGGTTCCCTCGTACAGTCGCAGCAGGCGGACGTCGCGGTAGATGCGCTCGACCGGCACCTCCCGCATGTAACCGCTGCCGCCGTGGATCTGCACCGCGAGATCGGCGACGTTGCCGACCATTTCGGTGCAGAACAGCTTCGCCGCGGACGGGGCGATCCGGCGGTCCTCCCCGGACACCCAGAGCCGGGCGGTGTCGCGCACCAGCGCGCGCCCGGCGAGCACGCCCGTCTGCTGATCGGCGAGCATCGCCTGCACCAGCTGGAAGGTGCCGATCGCGGTGCCGCCCTGCGTGGCGGTGGCGGCGTACGCGACGGATTCGTCGAGCGCGCGCTGCGCGGTGCCGACGGCCAGCGCGGCGATGTGGACGCGACCGCGCGCCAACGAGATCATCGCCGCGCGATAACCGATGTCTTCGCTGCCGCCGATGAGCGCACCGGCCGGCACGCGAACGTCGTCGAAGCTGACGTCGGAGGTCCAGGCGCCTTCCTGGCCCATCTTGGCGTCCTTGGCGCCGACCACCACGCCCGTGGCGTCGGCGGGCACGAGGAACACCGCGATGCCCGCGCCTTCGTCGTCGGCCGGTCGAGTGCGCGCGAAGACGATGAACAGGTCGGCCGTCGGCGCATTGGTGATGAAGCGCTTCTGGCCGGTGATCACCCAATCCGCGTCGTCTCCCGAGCCGTCGCGAACGGCTTTCGTGCGCAGTCCCGACGGGTTCGAGCCGGCGCCCGGTTCGGTCAGCGCGAAGGAGGCGACGACGTCGCCGGAGGCCATCGGCTCGAGCCAGCGCGACTTCTGCTCGTCGGTGCCGAACCCGACGAGCACCTGTCCGGCGATGCCGTTGTTGGTGCCGAACATCGACCGCAGCGCCAGCGATGTGTAGCCCAGTTCCATCGCCAGTTCGACGTCCTGCGCCAGGTTCAGGCCGAGCCCGCCCCACTCCTGCGGGATCGCGTAGCCGAACAGGCCCATCTTCTTGGCGTGCTCGCGCAGGTCGTCGGGGACCCGGTCGTCGGCGAGGATCTCCTGCTCGCGCGGCATGACGGCGGTGCGCACGAAGTGGCGAGTCTGAGCCAGGATCTCCTGGAAATCGTCGTCGCTGACTTCTGTGGTGGTCATCGGCAGATGCTCCTCCTCGGCGAGTGGCGCCCCATGGCGTGAGAAATCATATATGAAATATGATGTTCGTCTGACAGGGCCCCTTCCGGGCTCCTACCAGCCAAGAGGGGTGATCAGGTGTCATTGCTGACCGGTCAGACCGCGGTCGTCACCGGCGGCGCGCAGGGACTCGGGTACGCGATCGCGGAGAGGTTCATCGCCGAGGGCGCCCGCGTGGTGCTCGGCGATCTCGACCTCGGCGCCACCGAGACGGCGGCGAAGCAACTCGGCGGCGATCAGGTCGCGCTCGCGGTGCGCTGCGATGTGACCAAGGCCGACGAGGTCGACGCGCTCGTCGCCGCCGCGGTCGAGAAGTTCGGCGGCCTGGACATCATGGTCAACAACGCCGGAATCACCCGCGACGCGACAATGCGCAAGATGACCGAGGACCAGTTCGACCAGGTCATCGCCGTCCACCTGAAGGGCACCTGGAACGGCACCAAGGCGGCTGCGGCGATCATGCGCGAGAACAAGCGCGGCGCCATCGTCAACATGTCGTCGATCTCGGGCAAGGTCGGACTGATCGGCCAGACCAACTACTCGGCGGCCAAGGCCGGCATCGTCGGCATGACGAAGGCCGCCGCCAAGGAACTCGCGCACCTCGGTGTCCGGGTCAATGCGATCCAGCCGGGCTTGATCAGGTCGGCGATGACCGAGGCTATGCCCCAACATATTTGGGATCAGAAGCTGGCAGAGGTGCCGATGGGTCGGGCGGGCGAGCCGACGGAGGTGGCCAAGGTCGCCCTGTTCCTCGCCAGCGATCTGTCGTCGTACATGACCGGCACCGTTCTCGAGGTCACCGGCGGGAGGCACGTATGAGCACACGTGAGGCCGTGATCTGTGAACCGGTGCGCACGCCGATCGGCCGCTACGGCGGCATGTTCAAGTCGCTGACCGCCGTGGACCTCGGTGTCGCGGCGCTGAAGGGACTGCTCGACCGAACCGGAATCGACCCCGCCGCAGTGCAGGACGTCATCCTCGGCCACTGCTATCCGAGCAGTGAGGCACCCGCGATCGGGCGCGTGGTGGCGCTGGACGCCGGCCTTCCGGTGACCGTGCCCGGCATGCAGGTCGACCGCCGGTGCGGATCCGGTCTGCAGGCGGTCATCCAGGCGTGCCTGCAGGTGGCCAACGGCGACAACGACGTCGTCGTCGCGGGCGGCGCCGAGAGCATGAGCAACGTCGCGTTCTACTCGACCGATATGCGTTGGGGCGGAGCACGATCCGGTGTCGCCAGTGCACGACGCGCTGGCACGCGGCCGCACCACCGCGGGCGGGCGGCACTACCCGGTGCCCGGCGGCATGCTGGAGACCGCCGAGAACCTGCGCCGCCAGTACGGGATCTCGAGGCAGGAGCAGGACGAACTGGCGGTGCACGTCGCACCAGCGGGCGGTCGCCGCGCAGAAGGACGGCATCCTCGCCGAGGAGATCATTCCCGTGACGGTCCGCACCCGCCAGGGCGATGAGCTGATCGACACCGACGAACATCCGCGCGCCGACACCTCGGTGGAGTCGCTCGCCAAGCTGAAACCCGTTCTTCTGAAGGATGATCCGGATTCGACGGTCACCGCCGGCAATGCCAGCGGGCAGAACGACGCCGCATCCATGTGCATCGTCACCACGCCCGAGAAGGCCGACGAACTCGGCCTCACGCCGCTGGTGCGGCTGGTGTCGTGGGGGTCGGCGGGGGTGGCGCCCAACATCATGGGCATCGGACCGGTGCCCGCGACCGAGGCGGCGCTGGCCAAGGCCGGGCTCGTCGCTGAGCGACATCGACCTGATCGAACTCAACGAGGCGTTCGCCGCGCAGGCGCTCGCGGTGATGCGCGAGTGGAAGTTCGCGGCGGCCGATCACGACCGCACCAACGTGCACGGCTCCGGAATCTCGCTCGGGCATCCGGTGGGTGCGACCGGCGGACGGATGCTCGCGACGCTGGCGCGCGAGTTGAACCGACGCGGCGCGCGGTACGGGTTGGAGACGATGTGCATCGGCGGCGGGCAGGGTCTGGCCGCGGTATTCGAAAGGGTGGGCGCATGACCAAGCGAGAAGCGAAGCGGGATCGCGCATGACAAGCGAGAAGCGAAGCGGGATCGCGCATGACACAAGCTCGCGCAGACCCTCGGCCTGACCGAGTTCCAGACCGAAATCGTCGCCAACGTCCGCCAATTCGTCGACAAGGAGATCATTCCCGCCGCCCAGGAACTCGAGCATTCCGACACCTATCCGCAGGCCATCGTCGATGCGATGCGGGAGATGGGGCTGTTCGGGCTGATGATTCCCGAGGAGTACGGCGGCCTCGGGGAATCGCTGCTCACCTACGCGCTGTGCGTCGAGGAGCTGGCCCGCGGCTGGATGAGCGTGTCGGGCGTGATCAACACCCACTTCATCGTCGCCTACATGATCCGTCAGCACGGCACGGACGCACAGAAGCAGCACTACCTGCCGCGGATGGCGACCGGTGAGACGCGCGGCGCGTTCTCGATGTCCGAACCCGAGCTCGGTTCCGACGTCGCGGCGATCCGCACGCGGGGCAAGCGCAACGCGGACGGGACGTACACGATCGACGGCCAGAAGATGTGGCTGACCAACGGCGGCAGCTCGACACTGGTCGCCGCGCTGGTGCGCACCGACGAGGGCGCGGAGAAGCCGCACCGCAATCTGACCGCGTTCCTGGTCGAAAAGCCCACGGGCTTCGGTGAAGTCGCGCCCGGTCTGACCATTCCCGGGAAGATCGACAAACTCGGTTACAAGGGCATCGACACCACCGAACTGATCTTCGACGGGTATGTGGCGCAGGCCGACGACATCCTCGGTGAAGCCCCCGGCCAGGGCTTCTTCCAGATGATGGACGGCATCGAGGTGGGCCGGGTCAACGTGTCCGCCAGGGCGTGCGGCGTGGGCATCCGCGCTTTCGAACTCGCCGTGCGGTACGCGCAGCAGCGGCAGACATTCGGCAAGCCGATCGCCGACCACCAGGCCATCGCCTTCCAGCTGGCCGAGATGGCCACCAAGGTGGAGGCGGCGCATCTGATGATGGTCAACGCCGCCCGGCTCAAGGACTCCGGCGAACGCAATGACGTCGCCGCGGGGATGGCCAAGTACCTGGCAAGCGAGTTCTGCGCCGAAGTCACCCAGCAGAGCTTCCGGATCCACGGCGGCTACGGCTACTCCAAGGAGTACGAGATCGAGCGGCTGATGCGCGACGCGCCGTTCCTGCTGATCGGTGAGGGCACGAGCGAGATCCAGAAGAACATCATCAGCAAGCGACTGCTCGCGGACTATCGGATCTGAGTCGTGACGCGTCCCGAGATTCCAGAGGCCCTAGCCCGGCCACAGCTGGCCGAGGATGTCGCGCGGATCGTCCGCAAGCGCATCTTCGACGGCACCTATGCCGCGGGCGCCTACGTCCGACTGGACCAGCTCGCTGCGGATCTCGGTATCAGCGTCACCCCGGTGCGCGAGGCGCTTTTCGAGCTGAAGGCCGAGGGATTGCTTGCGCAGCAACCGCATCGGGGATTCGTGGTTCTGCCGGTGACCGGTCGCGACCTCACCGACGTATCCGACGTGCAGGCCTATATCGGCGGTGAGCTTGCCGCACGGGCCGCGGCCAACATCACCGACGAGCAGTTGCGGGAGCTACAGCGGATTCAGTCCGACCTGGAGGACGCCTACGCCACCGATGACGACGAACGGGCGGTCCGGCTCAATCACGAGTTCCACCGGGCGATCAACGTCGCGGCAGATTCGCCCAAGCTGGCGCAGCTGATGTCGCAGATCACCCGCTACGCCCCGGAGTCGGTGTTCCCGACCATCACGGGCTGGCCGGAGAAGTCGAACAAACACCATCGCCGACTGCTGGACGCGTTGGAGAAGCATGACGAAGACCTGGCCCGCACCGAGATGTCCGAACATCTTGCCGCCGGCGCGAAGCCGTTGATCGACCACCTCACGTCTCGCGGCGTAGTCACCTAATCTGCGCGAGCTGGGCCCGCGCGAGCAGACGCAAATGTCCCCGACACGCCGTAGGAATTGGGACCTTTATGTCTGCTCGCGCAACAAATCCCGCAGCCCACGGACGTCGACCTTGCCGGTGGCCTTGCGGGGGATGTCGTCGTCGGAGTCGACCAGCAGCCACACCGTGGGAACCTTGAAGGAGCTCAGCACTTTTCGTGCCGCGGCACGCAGATCGCCGACGGAACGATCAGAGATCACGACGGCGCCGACGGCTCCGGAAACCTCGGTGACGAATGCGTTGTCGATTCCGTCGATGGTGCGCAACGACTGTTCGACCTCGCTGGGATAGACGGTGGCACCGCTGACCTTGAACATGTCGTCGGAGCGGCCGTGGTAGAACATGAAGCCGTCGTCGTCGAGGTGGCCGAGGTCACCGGTGGGGTAGTAGCCGTCGGTGGTGAAGACATCCTCGCGGCCGCGCCGGCATATCCCGCGCATGACGTGAGGCCCGCGGATCTGAATCATTCCCACCTCGCCCCTCGGCAGCGGCACGCCACTGTCGGAGTCGACGATGCGAACCTCCATACCCTCGAACGGTTTTCCGCAGCTTCCCCATGCCGACCGCGGCATGTCGGTATCGGCGGGGTAGCCGCAGTACGGACCGAACGACTCGGTCATCCCGAACAGCTTCGCCCGTGCACCGGACTCGGCCCGTTGTTCAGCGGGTAGCAATGCCTCCAGGCTGCCGGGTCGAAGTGCCGACAGATCGACTGGGACGGAGGCTGTTTGGCGTGCCAGCGCTTCGGCCTGGTCGGGCCAGCCGCGAAACAGCGTGACATGCTCCCTCTCCAGCAGTCGCAGCGTGGTCTCGGGTCTGGGAATCTGTTCGGTGACCAGTGTGGCGCCGGCCAGCAGCGCCGACAGCACACCGCTGCCGAAGCCGCCCACCCAGAAAAACGGCATCGGCAGGTAGAGCCGGGTGTCGGGGCCGATACACCGGGCGGTGAGACCCGACCGGACCGCGCCCAGCGCGTTGCCATGCGAGTGGATGACGCCTTTGGGAGGACCGCTGCTTCCGGATGTGAACATGATCGCGAGCGTGTCGCTGGGCGTGACGGTTTCGGCCGACTTGTCGACCATGGAGCTGTCGGCGTCCTCTGGCAGGCGGTCCGCCGGCCACACTTCGCGCAACGCAGGCAGTGTCGATCGTTGCGGTTCCACGTCGTCGAGGTAGCGGTGGCCGCGGAACTCCCGCACGGCCACGAGGAATTGCACGGAGGCAGCGCGTAGTTGCGCGACGAGTTCGGGCGCCTGCAGCAGCGTGCTCAGCGGTACCAGCACCGCACCGATGCGTGTCAGTGCCACGGCGATCTGTACCCACTGAACACAGTTGGGCATGATCAGCCCGACGCGGCTGCCCTTGCCGACTCCTGCGGCGATGAACGCCGCGGCCAGGTCGCGAGTTGTGGCGTCGAGTTCGGCATAGGTGATCCGGCCGTCGGTGTCGATCACCATCGGCTTGTCGCCGTCGTCATCGGCATGGGCCCTGATCAGGCCGTCTATGGTGTCAGGCATCGAAAACCTTTTTCAGACGCTGCAGGTCGATCTTGCCACTGGACATCACGGGAATCTTCGAACTCTGCACTGCTGCGAAGCGCCGGGGAATCTTGTACGCCGACAGCTCATCTTTGAGGCGCGCGCGCAGGACGTCCTCGTCGAAGTCGGCAGCGTCCTCCAACGCGATGACGGCGGCAACGAGTTGTCCACGGTCAGGGTCGGGCAATCCGAGGACGTGCGCCACCATTCCGCCGGTGACCTTGGCGATCGCCTTCTCGACCTCTGCCGGGGCCACGTTGGCGCCCGCGGTCTTGATCATCGCGCCGCGACGGCCGATGAAGTACACGAAACCGTCGTCGTCGGTGCGGACGAGATCTCCCGTGTGAAACCAGCCGTCGGCATCGAAGCACTCCTCGCGGCTGCGTTTGTAGTAGCGCTGCATCATGAACGGACCGCGAATGCAGAGCTCGCCGATCGTGCCGGCCTCGACGCTCTCACCGCTATCGGGGTCGATGATCTTGGTGTCGAACCCAGGCAGGGGTTTACCGTGCGAACCGCGGCGGTGCTCCGGCTGGTCGGCTTCATCGTCACTGGCGGTGATGACGCTTCCCGCTTCGGTCATGCCCAGCATGAAGTGCCTCAACTCAGGATCGGCGGGCCTGACGTCAGGCGCCATGATCGGATACAGAGTCCCGCGCCGCACTGACGACAGGTCGCGCCCCGGGAGGCTGGGGTGACGGGCTAGTGGCGCGATGCCTCCGACGAACCCGTTTGTGACAGTTGGCTTCTCGGATTCGAGCAGATCGAGGGTGTCGGCGGGATCGACGGCGTTTGAGCAGACCGAGGTGGCGCCTGCCAGCAGCGGGGCCAGCACGGCGATCGCGATCCCGCCGATCCAGAAGAACGGTGAGTTGCAGAACTGTCTGTCATCGGCGGTAAGCCTGCGAATGTCGTTGAGGGCCACCTGGTGCGCGAGCAGGGATTCGTGAGTGTGAACCACCCCTTTCGGGGTGCTGGTGGAGCCGGATGTGTACACGATGGCCAGGGGGTCGTAAGGCTCGACGTCACGCTCCATCGCCTCCATGAGCGTCCCGTCGACGACCTCTTTTGGTTCTCTGTCCACCAGAACATGACGCAGCCGGGGCACGGCTGCACTGAAGAGTGGCTCGCCTGAGTGAAAGTCACTGTCGCCGAGAATATTCGTGAGCCGGTCGACGTAGTCGTGCGACCGGTAAGACCCGGTGGCGAGCAGAATCTCAACGTCGCTGCCGACAAGCTGCTCGTGCATCTCCGGAGCGGTCGAGAACGTCGAGAACGGGATCACCGTGGCGCCGATGCGGGCCGCGGCCAGCATCGCGATGATCCATTCGGCGCCATTCGGATAGAGCACGCCGACGTGCGTGCCTTTGCCGGCACCGAGCGCGATGAGCCCGCAGGCCAACCGGGCCGAGCGCCGGTCAGCGTCGGCGTAGCTCAATCGCTCACCGTCGCATACCAACAGCGGATGGTCACCCCTGGCCGCGGACTGCCGTCGAAGGACGGCGGGCACGGTGAGGGAGGCGTCGACCACGGCTGCAGTCACCTCGTTTCGACGGCGCCGCTGAAGAAGCGCCGGACAGCCCCCAGATCGGGCTTACCGGACGGCGTCCTGGGGATCTGTTCGACGATCGCGAGGTCGGTGGGAATCTCATAGCGTGCCAACCGCGTTCGCAGGTATTCGAGGAGTGTCGCCACCTCCACCGGCTCGCGCAGTTCCACCATGGCGACGGGGGTCTCGCCGAGTCGGTCATCGTGTCGGCCGACGACGGCAGCGCCCTGCACCGCAGGATGGCTCTCCAACGCGGTGCGCACGTCGTCGGGCATTACCTTGAAGCCGCCGCGGATGATCGCCTGATCGGCGCGGCCAAGGATCCACAGGAAGTCGTCGGCGTCGATGCGCGCCATGTCGGTGGTGCGCATCCAGTCGGTACCCGGTCCGAGCTGGCCCGGTTTGACCTCGAGCAGTCCGGGCTGTCCGGCAGCAAGCGGGGTACCTTCGTCGTCGACCACGCGTAGTTGGGCGCCGAGGCTGGCCCGGCCCACGCTGCCACGCTTTACGTGCCAGTACTTCTGGTAGTCGGCCAATGTCCAGCCCGCCACGCCGCCCCCGAACTCCGTTGCGGCATAGGATGTCAGAACAGGTATGCCGAACTTCTCGGTGAATGCGTCGGCGTCCTCAGCCGACAGTGGCGCCGTGCCCGAGGTGACGGCGCGGATGCTTTGCAGGTCATCGCGTGTGAGGTCGGAATGCAGGACGGTGCGCAGCGCGGCAGGCACCAGCGACACCGCCTTCGGCCCGTGCCTGCGCACCGCATCGGCCCACTGATTCAGCTCAAAGCGGTCCAGCAGCGCGAACGCCCGAGCCTCGCAGACGCACTGCAGAACCCGGAACACTCCGCCGATGTGCACCAGCGGAGCGTTGACGATCGCGACCCCGTTCCGCAGTTCCGTCGGTAGCGGCGACGCGTCGAAGTCGCGCCCGATCACGCTGCGCGCCAACATGTCGTAGGTGAGGTCGATCCGTTTGGGAGGGCCTGTTGTCCCGCTGGTCAGCATCCGCACCGCCACACCCGCACGGCCGGATTCAGGGGCCGGGCCATCGGCGGCGTTGACCTGAGGCGGATCGGTCACATCGGAGATCGCGACGGTGGTCGTGCAGGCCGTCGGCGTCACTAGCGTCGACAGATCGTCGGGCGTGCCGATAACGAGCGGCAGGTTCAGCGACTCGATATCGGCCCTGATGCGTTCATCGCCCCTGGACGGGTTGATGACGACGACCGTCCCTCCGCCCATCAGCACGCCGAGGAAGGCTGCGACATGAGCGGGGGTGTTGCGCAAGAGGATTCCCACCCCAAGCTCTGCGACATCGAGGGACTGTATGCGACGCGCCGATTCCGCGATCTGTCCCCATGACAGCCATCGGCCGTCGTATTCGATCGCCGGCGCCTCCGGCCTAAGGTCCAGGATGTGGGCGATGCGCCTGCCGAGTGGATGGACTGCCATCACCGCATCCTTGGCGTGGCCGCATCGCCGTCGGAACGGGCGGCCAGTTCGGCCTGCCCGAGCGGATTTCCGAGCCGGGTGTAGATCAGGTTCTGTTCCATCGCCGCGCGGTAGGGCTTCTCGAGTGATTCCCAGATTGCTTTCACGGTGCCCTGGGTCGCCGACGGCGGTTTGGCGGCGATCGTCGTCGCGATCTCGTGAGCGCGCGCCCAGAGTCGATCCCGCTCAACCACCTCGGTCACCAGTCCGATACGCAGCGCGGTGTCCGCGCTCACGCGTTCGTCGTTGCCCATCAAGGCGATTCGCAGGGTGTCACCCAAGCCGACTCGACGCATCAATCCGATCGGCTCCAGCGCGCAGACCAGGCCTGCGCTGACGTGGGAGTCGAAGAACGTCGCATCGTCGGAGCAGATGACCACGTCGGATTCGTTGACGAAGTAGAACGCCCCCGCGGTACACATGCCCTGCACGGCACACACCACGGGTTTCCACATCTTCTGCCACTTCGGGCTGAGGAATTCCCCGGGATCCTCGTGATTCCACACGTTGGCCGGTTGCCCGTAGGGCGTTTTGATATCCAGGCCGGCGGAGAACGCCCGATCGCCCGCCGCGCGCAGCACGACTGCGTTCACCGAGTCGTCGAGTTTGACGATCCGCCACGCTTCGGCCATTTCCTCGCACATGGTGCGGTTGAAGCTGTTGAGTGCGCCCGGGCGGTTCAGTGTGATGGCCGCGACGTGGTCGATGGGGTCGACGTCGAGCCGGATCGTCTCGAAACTCATCGGCACTGCCAGTTCGGTGCGCGCTTCTCGACGAACGCCTTGGGTCCTTCGAGCGAGTCCTGGGTGTGCAGGTTCCGCTCCCGAAACGCCTCCGCGAGGATCTCGGCTTCATTCAACGGGAGGTCGAGCGTCTTGTGGATGGCCAGGCGGGTGCCTCGAACAGCCAGTGGCGCATTCGAATTGACGATGTCTGCGATCTCGTGGGCGCGTTCGAGCAGGCGGTCGTGTTCGACGACCTCGCTGATCATTCCGAGGTCGAAGGCGCGCTCGGCGGTCATCCGTTCGTGCTTTCCCATCAGCGACATTCGCAGCGCGATGTTGCGGGGCAGCACCCTCGCGAGCCGGACCATCTCGCGACCGGCCACCAGGCCGATGCTGACGTGGGGATCGAAAAAGGTCGCCTTGTCGGATGCAATGACGATGTCGCCTGTGGTGACCCAGTCCAGCCCTGCGCCACAGCAGATGCCGTTGATCGCGGCGAGAATGGGTTTGGCCATCCGGCGAAAAGGCGGGGTGCCTTCCTGAGGGGCCTCCCATTGCTCGTAGGTCGACAGGTACGGCCGCTCGTTGACCACCTTGCCGTCTTCTGGAATCTGCTTCGCGTCTGCACCGGTGCAGAACGCGCGGCCCGTGCCCGTCACGATGATGATCCAGATGTTGTCGTCGTTCTCCGCCTCGTCGTAGGCGGTGCGCAGCTCCGTGATCATGTGGGGGCTCAACGCGTTCAGTGCGTGGGGCCGGTTCAGTGTGATCGTGGCCTTGTGCCCGTCCACCTCGTACGTGATGTCCTCGAATGTGGAGGATGACATGGGTGCTTCTCTCTTGTCTGAGATCCGGTCTGGTTTCATCGGCCACCGAACTCCGGTGCGCGCTTTTCGCGGAAGGCCGCGAGACCTTCCTTGAAGTCTTTTGTACGACAGGACAGCTCGAGGTTGAACAGCTCCTGGTTCATCGCCTGGGGCAACGTCGCGTGCTGACCGTAATGGATGGCCTGCTTGGCGAGTCCGATCGCCACGGTGGGGCCGGACGCCAACCGTGTCAGCAGTTCTGCCACGACGTCGTCGAGTTCGGAATCGTCCACGCAGCGGTGGATCAGACCCCAGTCTGCCGCATCGGTTCCGGTGACCTTCTCGCCGAGCAGCAGCATGCTCTTGGCCCTCGCCACGCCGACCAGTCTGGGCAGCAGCCACGTCGAACCGGAATCCGGGCTGAAGCCGCGGGCCAGGAACGGTTCCCAGAAGACGGCGTCCGAGGCGGCGACGGTGAAATCAGCGGCCAGCGCCAGATTGCAGCCCAGGCCCGGCGGCCCAGCCACGCACGCTGCAGACGACGGGGAGGTGGATCGTGTGGACGAGCTCGATGATGCGATGGGCGCCGTGGGGGATGCGGCGCACGAGATCGCCGGTGCGCGGCCGTTCCCCGTTGTTGGTGGCCATCCAGTCGACTCCGGCGCAGAAATCGGCGCCGCCGCCGCGAATGTGGATAGCGCGAAGGGAGTCGTCGGTAGCGGCGTCCGTCAACGCATCGACAAGCGCCTCGACCATTGGCTGGCTCAATGAATTGCGCCGCGAGGCACGGTCGAACGTGACCAGCAGAACGCCGTCCTCGCGCGACGTCGTCACCGTCCCGTCGTCAGTCACCGTTGATTCCGCCGTTCCCTCGCTATACGGTTAGCCATACAGTATTGCTATCTTGTACAAGTTAGCAGGGAAAGCGTGTCAGCGGAACAGGTGGCATCGAAAGGGGAATCATGGCCGAGGGCAGACCCCGATTCGGTGAGCAACCGCTGCCGCAGACTGTCGCCGCCGCGGGCGCGCTCCGTCGCCTGGCCGATCAGCTGCTGGCTCTCGAGCACGAACATCCCACCGTCGACGCGATGCTCACGCAGTTCGCCGAGTGGGAGCGGGAGATAGGCGCGGCGATACCCGCCGATCCCACGCCGCGGATCGGACCGGACAGCACCGAGACTCAACGCGTGTACCTGGACCACGCCTTCGACATCGGCGCGTACAACCCGTGCTTCCCCGAGTACACGTTCGACCATCTCGATGCCGACACGGCGTCGGGCCGCGTGACCTTCCCGCTCGTGTTCGAAGGTCCGCCGGGACTGGTCAACGGAGGCTTCCTCGCCGTCTTTTTCGACTGCGTCACGCAACACCAGAGCTGCGCCTCGGGGCGGACCGGCAAGACCCGGTCGCTGACGGTGACCTTCCGTCGGCCGACGCCGATCCTCACCGAGCTCGGCTTCGACGTCGCGCGGTCCGAACGCGACGGACGTGTCACGTCCACAGCGCGGCTGCTCCTGGGCGACGAGGTGCTGTGCATCGGCGAATTCAGCACGGCGGCTTCGTCGCCGGACAAGTTGAGCGTCTTCCAGTTCGGTCAGCGGCGGGTCAAGAGCCCGTGACGAGCGTGCAGCGCATTCGTCAGCCCCGCGTCGCGGAGATCGTCGCGTCGCGGCTGCGCGAGGACATCCTGTCCGGACGCATCAAGGAAGGCGACGTCCTGCCGTCGCAGGACACCCTGCTCGCCGAATTCGGTGTGAGTCCACCCGCTCTGCGTGAGGCGATCCACATTCTGGAGACCGACGGGTTGATCTCCGTCCGGCGCGGGAATATGGGCGGCGCGGTCGTTCATCCACCGTCGGCCGAGCGCACCGCCCACATGATCAGCATGGTTTTGCAGACACGTTCCGCGACACCCGCGGACGTCAGCGGTGCGTTGATGCACCTTGAGCCGATCTGCGCGGGGATGTGTGCCGCCCGTGACGATCGCTTGACCGAGGTCGTGCCGTTTCTCGAAGCCGAGATCCAGACGCAGACCGAACAATTCGACAACCTGTCGCGATATGTCCCCAACGCGAGGCGGTTTCACGAAGCCATCGTGTCGCGGTGCGGCAACGAACCCATGATCCTGCTCATCGGCTCGCTGGAGCTGATCTGGTCGGCGCACGAGTCGTCGGTGTGGAGCGACGAAGCCAGCCCTGCCGACCCGATGGAACACAAGACCATGCGGGCCGCCCTTCGCGATCACCAGCGACTGCTGGACGCCATTCGCGACGGAAACGAGTCGCGAGCGGTGCGGCTGGCGCAGGACCATCTGGCCGCGGCGCGGCGCAACACCCTCGCGGTTGGTGCGGACAAAACCATTGAAGCCAAGTTGATTTCCAACACCGAGCACTGAAGGACCACGATGACCACGACCGACGACCGCGTGCTTTTCGACGTGGACCGCGACAAGCGGATCGCGACCATCACGCTGAACAATCCGAAGCAGCGCAACTCCTATGACGCGGCGATGCGCGAGTCCGTCGGCCGCTACCTCGACCAGGTGGCCGACGACGACGATCTGACCGTCGTGCTGCTGCGCGGCGCCGAGGGCGTTTTCAGCACCGGGGCGGACATGAACAACGCCTACGGGTGGTACGGCGATGAGAAGTCCGCCGAGGACGCGAAGTCCTCGAAGAGGAGCCGCCCCAGCCAGCGACGCCGGCTGACCGTCGACCGAAAGTCGTTCGGCTTCTACCACAACTTCATGGGCTTCCCGAAGGTCACGGTGGGGGAGATCAGCGGCTACGCGCTGGGCGGTGGCTTCGAGATGGCGCTGATGACCGACATCTCCGTGATCGGACGCGACACCAAGATCGGCATGCCCGCGACCCGGTTCCTGGGCCCGGCGTTGGGCAGCCTGCACATGTTCTTCCACCGCCTCGGGCCGGTACTGGCGCGGCGGATGCTGCTGACCGGCGACATCATCGAGGCCGGCGAGATCGAGCACCTGGGCGTCTTCACCGACACCTGCGATCCCGGGTCGGTGACGGCCAGGGCCCGATACTGGGCGGAGAAGGCCGCGAAGATGCCGGCCGACGGCGTCGTCATCGCCAAGGAGGCGTTCCGGCTCGTCGAGCAGAGTCAGGCGTACCAGGGCGAGGAAGTGGCCAGCTATCTGTTCCACGCCTACGGGACAAACCTGCAGTTCGCACCGGGTGAGTTCAACTTCGTCAAGACGCGGGCGCAGCACGGCACCAAGGAGGCGTTCCGGCTGCGCGACGAGCACTTCCACGTGCCTGAACCGGAGTGACGGCCCTCACGTACTGGGAGCAATACAGTATCTGCTATTTTTGTAAAGTCACCTAAGCCGAAACCCGAGGTTGAGAACATGCCCACACCCGTCATTGTCGGTGCCGCCCGGACGGCAATCGGCCGTTCGTTCAAGGGGACGCTGGTCAACACGCCTCCCGAGACACTCATCACCACCGTGCTGCCCGAGGTGGTTCGCCGGTCGGGTGTTGACCCCGCCGACATCGACGACATCATCTTCGCCGAATCGCATTACGGTGGCGGCGATCTGGCACGCTATGCCGCCGATGCCGCCGGGTTGCACCACGTCCCCGGCCAGTCGGTGAACCGGCACTGCGCAGGCAGCCTGACCGCGATCGGCAACGCGGCCGCGCAGATCGGCTCCGGGATGGAGCGGGTGCTGATCGCGGGTGGCGTTCAGTCGCTGTCGATGACGCCGCTGACGAACTGGCGCATCCCCGGCCCCGAGCTGAAGTTCGAGGAGCGGTGGATGCCGCCGACGCATGTCGAGACGCCCGACGCCCCCACCAAGGACATGTCGATCACGGTCGGCTGGAACACCGCGCAGTCGGTCGGCATCACCCGCGAGGAGATGGACGCGTGGGCGGCGCGGTCGCATGAGCGCGCCATTGCGGCGATGGATGCGGGGAAGTTCCTCGACGAGATCATCCCGATGAAGATCCAGCAGTTCGACGGATCAGTCGTCGACTTCAGCGTGGACGAGCATCCCCGTCGAGACACCACCATCGAGAAGCTCGCCGGACTCAAGGTCCTGCATCCGGAGATCGAGGGATTCTCGATCACCGCGGGCAACAGCAGCGGCACCAACGACGCCGCCGCGGGAGTAGCCCTCGTCGAGCGTGACTACGCCGAAGCCAACAAGCTGTCGGTGATGGCCACTGTGAAAGCCTGGGGCGCAGCGGGTGTCCCGGCACGCGATTGCGGGCTCGGCGCGGTGAAGGTGATCGGCAAGGTGCTCGACCGTGCCGGACTGAAGGCGTCGGATGTCACGCTGTGGGAGATCAACGAGGCGTTCGCGTCGGTCCCGATCGCGGCGTGCCGCGAGTACGGCATCGACGAGGAGCTGGTGAACTTCTCCGGAAGCGGTTGCAGCCTCGGCCATCCCATCGCCGCTTCGGGTGCGCGCATGGTGACCACGCTGGTCTACGAGCTGCAGCGGCGCGGCGGTGGAATCGGTGTGGCCGCGATGTGCGCCGGCGGCGGCCAGGGCGGCGCCGTCGTCATCGAGGTCTAGATCTGCGGCGAGTTCGGCGTCGCAAAAGCACCCATTTCGGGCGCGTCGAGGACGCTTTGCGTCTGCTCACGCCGAGAATCGCTAGCGCTTGCGCGCGGTTTTCTTCGCGGACTTGTTGTTGGCCTCGTCGATCAACCGGTTCGCGTGATCGAGGATGCATTCCAGACCGAACTCGAAGTTGTTCTCGTCGGCCGCGCCGATGTGATGGCCCTTCTCGGTGACCAGCGCAAGCAGCGGTGTCGAGTCGGCATCGATCGTCATCGTGTCCTCGATGTCGCTCGGGCCCTCGTCGGCTGCCCGGTTCTTCTCCCGCAGTCGCTGCAGCACCACCGAACCGCGGACGTGCACCGACACCGCCGAGTAGGTGTCGAAGGCGTCATCCGCCGACAGCCCCGCCTCGACCAGGCTGCCGATCGCCTTCTCGACTTCCTGCACGCCCACTTTCGCCGCGCGTGGGCTCAGCGCTGACCGAATAAGAATCAGGTCGCACAGAATCGGGTTGCCCAGGAACGTCTTTCGCATCGACGCGCGCGTGATTGCGCAACGTCTCGCGCCAGTCCTTGGCCTCGACGTAGGGCGTGGCGAAGACGTATTGGCGCAGTGCCCGGTCCGTCATCGCGTTGAGCAGGTCGTCCTTCTTGCGGAAGTACCAGTAGATGCTCGTCACGCCGACGCCGAGGTGCTTGCCGAGCAGTGGCATGGACAGATTGTCGATGCCTACGTCTTCGGCGAGCTCGAACGCGCCCTTGATGATGTCGTCGGGATTGATGGACCCGCGTTCGCGTCGCTGACGCTTCTCTGCGGTCGCCTGCTTCGCCACGAACACCACCTCCATCAAAGTCGACTGGTGGACCTGAATGTACCGGCAGCTGGCCTCTGATCTGCGTCTACGCAGGTGTGTCGCTGCCGGCCGTGCCGATAACCGTGCCGGCCCACCGTTTCGTCCTTCTACTGTAAGCCCTATAGTAGGGGTTTCTAGCGAAAGTGGCGAAAGGCGAACGAGCAAGTCCAGCGGGTGTTCGACGAACTGAGCACGCGGTGGGGCGGCGAACTCAATATCCTCGTCAACGCCGTCGGTCCCGGCGCCGTCGGCACGTTCGACGATCTGACCGACGATCAGTGGCGCGCCGCGTTCGACGACGGCGTGATGGGCATGGTGCACTGCGTCCGGTCCGCGCTCCCACTGTTGCGAAAGGCCGACTGGGGTCGCATCGTCAACTTCTCCGCCCACTCCACGCAACGACAGAGCGTGATCCTGCCCGCGTACACCGCCGCGAAGGCGGCACTGACGAGCGTCACGAAGAATCTGTCCCTGCTGCTGGCCAAGGACGAGATCATGGTCAACGTCGTCTCGCCGGGCAGCATCGCGTCGGAGGCGCTGGTCGGCTGGGCCGCGTCGGTCGGGGTCGACGGCAACGACCCGTATGCGTTGATGTCGGCCATCGGCAGCACTTCGGGCACCCGGCGCACCTGCCACCCGCCGGTCTGCAATGTCGACGGAGGCAGCGACTTCACCTGAGGAGGCCACCAGTGGCGACGGCAACAGAGGCGCGTGAGTGGGCCCGCAGCAATCTGCGCGGCATCGGCAATTCCCTCTACACGCCGTTCAGCGGCGATGACGGCGACGACATCGACTGGGACGCGTACCGAACCTTGGTGCGCTACTGCGTCGGCGAACTGCGTCACCCGATGCTCTGGTGCACGAGCGGTATCGCCGAGTTCTGGTCGCTGACAATGGATGAGCGAAAACGCTTGCTGGAGGTGGCGATCGAGGAGGGTCGGGCCGCCAATCCCGACGTCGTGGTGCAGGCCTGCACCGCCGCGACGTCGGCGAAAGACTGCCTGGAACTGACATTGCACGCCCAGCAGGCGGGCGCCGACATCGTGTACATCCAGACGCCGATGATGGAGGCGCACGGCGGCGAGGGGGTTCTACGCTTTTTCAAATACATCGCCGATCGCAGCGATATCGCGCTGGGCATGTTCAACTCGCCGTCCTCGGGCTACGTGTTGACGCCCGCTGGAGGGCGCGCGGATCTACGACGAGATTCCGGCGGTCTGCGCCACCAAGGAGGGTGCCTTTCGGCCCAGGGCCAGCCGGCTGCTTCACGAGTTCGCGCCCGACCTGACGATCTGGGAATGCGATACGACGGTCTACCGCGCCGGCTGGCTGCGCGCCGGGATCGTCGGGCCCGCACAACTGGGCACGTCCGGCTATCTCTACGAAACCCCGCAACATCGGGTGTCTGTCCGAATACTGGGAACTCGTGTGGAGCGACAAGCTGTCTGAGGCGATCGACTACGCGGAGAAGTCCGGCATGGACCAGTTCAGTGTCGACATGCGCTCGTGGTTCACCTGCTATCCCGGGCGGCCGGACTATTTCACCCACTGGGGTGGAGCGTTCAAGTACGCGGCGTCGGTGCTCGGCCTGCCGATCGGGTCGTACCCCCACTCGCGGCCGCCGCAGGCCGTAGTGCCAGCGGAGGCCAAAGCCCAGATCGACGCTGCGTACCGGCGGTTCGGACTGGTCAATGGGTGAGCCGCTGAGCGCTTGCGGAAGGCACTACCGATAGGTGTACAGTATGTGCATACATCCAGCTTGGACACGCCTGAGGAGGACTGACGGGTGAGCGTTGGAGACCGCGTCGCGGAACCCGTTGCCGCCGGCCCGGCTGAACCCGTGCTGTACGAGGTCCTCGACACCGGCGTCGCGGTGCTGACGCTCAATCGGCCCGACCGCATGAACGGCTGGGGCGGCGGTCTCGCGACCACGTTCTACTTGCGCCTCGACGACGCCGAGGCCGACCCCGACGTCCGGGCCATCGTGGTGACCGGAAAGGGCCGTGCCTTCTGCGCGGGCGCGGACATGGGCGACCTCACGTCGATCAGCGCCGCCAGCGTCGACGCCGCGGCCGACACCGACGTCGGCAAGCTGGTCGGCGCGCGTCATCCGCACTTCACGGCCACCATGCGCAAGCCCGTCATCGCCGCAATCAACGGCGCCTGCGCAGGCATGGGCATGACGATGGCGTTGATGTGCGATGTACGGTTCGCCGCCGAAGGCGCAAAGTTCACCACATCGTTCGCCCGCCGCGGCCTGATCGCGGAGTACGGCATCTCGTGGATACTGCCGCGCATCGTCGGCCAGGGAGTCGCGCTCGACCTGCTGCTGTCCGGCCGGGTGTTCCTCGCCGAGGAGGCGGCGCAGCTGGGTCTGGTCAAGGAGGTCGTGGCGCCCGACGACCTGCTGGCGCGGGCGATTGCGTACGCCGAGGACATCGCCGCCAACTGCGCGCCGAGTTCTCTGGCGGTGATCAAGCAACAGGTGTACGCAGACACCATGCGTGATGTCTTCGACGCCAGCGACGATGCGGAAAAGCTGATGCACGACTCCATGCAGCGCCCCGACTTCATCGAGGGCATCACCAGTTTCTTCGAGAAGCGGCAGCCGAACTTCCCGCCAGCCCAAGGACCCGTGACCCAAGGACCGTTGAAAGGACAGGAACAGTGACCCTGGACTACATGGCCATCGACGTCGACAACCACTACTACGAGACGATCGATTCGTGCACGCGGCACCTGCCCAAGGAGTTCAAGCGCCGCGGTGTGCAGATGGTCGCCGACGGCAAGCGCACCCTGGCGGTGATGGGGGAGACGGTCAACCACTTCATCCCGAATCCCACGTTCGACCCGATCATCGAACCCGGTTGTCTGGATCTGCTGTTCCGGGGCGAGATTCCCGAAGGTGTCGACCCGGCCTCGCTGATGAAGGTCGACCGCATGGCGAACCATCCCGAGTACCAGAACCGTGATGCGCGGGTGAAGGTCCTCGACAAACAGAACCTCGAGACGGTGTTCATGCTGCCGACCTTCGCCTGCGGCGTCGAGGAGGCCCTCAAACACGACATCGACGCGACGATGGCGACCGTGCATGCCTTCAATCTCTGGCTCGACGAGGACTGGGGATTCGACCGACCCGACCATCGGATCATCGCGGCGCCGATCATCTCGCTGGCCGACCCGGACAAGGCCGTCGAGGAGGTCGAGTTCGTTCTGGCTGCCGGCGCGAAGATGGTGTTGGTGCGGCCGGCGCCGGTGCCCGGCGTGGTCAAGCCGCGCTCGCTGGGTGATCCGCTGCACGATCCGGTGTGGGCCAGGCTGGCCGAAGCCGGTGTGCCCGTGGGCTTTCACCTCAGTGACAGCGGCTATCTGGCGATCGCGGCGCTGTGGGGCGGTAAGGGCACATTCGAGGGGTTCGGCAAGAAGGATCCGCTGGATCAGATCCTGCTGGATGACCGCGCCATTCACGACTCGATGGCGTCGATGATCGTGCATCAGGTGTTCACCCGCCATCCGAAGTTGAAGGTCGCCAGCATCGAGAACGGTTCCTATTTCGTGTACCGCTTGATCAAGCGACTGAAGAAGGCCGCCAACACCGCCCCGTACCACTTCAAAGAGGACCCGGTGGAGCAGCTGCGGAACAACGTCTGGATCGCGCCCTACTACGAGGACGATGTGAAGCTGCTCGCCGAGACGATCGGCGTCGACAAGATCCTCTTCGGCTCGGACTGGCCGCACGGCGAGGGGCTCGCGGATCCGATGGACTTCACCGCCGACATCCCGCAGTTCCCCGAGTTCAGCGCCGAGGACACCCGGAAGGTCATGCGGGACAACGCCCTGGAGCTGCTGGGCCACTCAGCCGATTCTGCTCCTCGCGTCCGCACCGTGACGGCCTCCGCCTAGCCATGGGCGAATGGACCATCGGGGCGGTGCTCGACGCGATCGCCGAAGCCGCGCCCGACCGGCTGATGACCGTCTGCGGCGCGCGCCGCAGCACGTTCGGGGAGTCGGCCGAGCGCACCCGCCGACTGGCCAATTACCTTGCCGGCCAAGGGTTGGGCGCGCACCGGGAACGCGATGACCTCGCGAACTGGGAGTGCGGACAGGATCGCGTCGCGCTGATCATGCACAACGACCTGTATCCCGACATGGTCATCGGTTCTCTGAAGGCGCGCACCGTGCCGGTCAACGTCAACTACAACTACGCGCCTCGCGAGGTGGCGGAGCTACTGGAATACCTTCGGCCGCGGGCGGTGATCTACCACCGCTCCTTCGGCCCCAAGCTCGCCGATGTGTTGCCCCCAGCTAGCCGCCGACGTGTTGATCGCGGTCGACGACGACGATTCCGTACCGCTGCTGCCGGGAGCGATCAGCTTGGAAGACGCTCTGGCTCAGGGAGATACGGATCGCGATATCGCGCCGTCGCCCGACGATGTGATGATGGTGTGCACCGGCGGAACCACGGGGCGTCCCAAGGGTGTGATGTGGCGGCAGAGCGACACCTACGTGGTGTCGATGAACGGCGCTGATCACGAGTCCGTCGACGAGATTCACGCAAAGGCGCAGAACGACCCCGGGCAGGCCTGGTTCGCCGTGTCGCCGCTGATGCACGCCGCCGGGATGTGGACGGCGTTCGCCGCTCTTCTCAACGGCCTGCCGGTCGTCCTGTACGACCGGACGAAGTTCGATCCGCGCGCGGTGCTCGAGACGGCGCAGCGGGAGAAGGTCGGCATGATGACGATGGTCGGCGACGCCTACGCCGCCCCGCTGGTCGAGGAACTGCGCAGCGGCTCATACGATCTGTCGTCGATGTTCGCGATCGGCACCGGGGGAGCGGCGACCAACCCGAAACACCAACGGGCGCTGCTCGAATTGCTGCCACAGATCACCCTGATCAACGGGTACGGATCGTCGGAGACGGGAAACGTGGGCTTCGGCCGCAGCCAGCGCGGGTCCGAGAAGGACACCTTCGAACTCCGGGAAGGCGCGCTGGTGCTCTCCGAGGACTACGGGCGGTTTCTGCAACCGGGAGAGCAGGAGGTCGGCTTCGTCGCGCGCGCCGGTCGTATCCCGCTCGGCTATTTCGACGATGAGGCCGCCACCCGCAAGACATTTCCCGTCGTCGAGGGGCAGCGCGTGGTCATCTCGGGCGACCGTGGCTCGCTGGCACCTGACGGCACGCTTCAGTTGTTCGGACGTGATTCGCTCGTGGTCAACACGGGAGGCGAGAAGGTCTTCGTCGAAGAGGTCGAGGAAGTCCTGCGTGCATACCCGGGTGTCGCCGACGCGCTGGTGGTCGGCAGGCCGAGTGAGCGGTGGGGCGAAGAGCTCGTCGCTCTCGTGGCCCTGCAGCCCGGCATGGAAGGCACAGTCGCCACCTCCGATTCATTGCACGACCAATGCACGTCGCATCTCGCGCGGTTCAAGGCGCCGAAGGAGTTCATCTTCGTGGATCAGGTCCGTCGCCTCGGTAACGGCAAGCCGGATTACCGCTGGGCGAAGAGCACTGCGGTGCAAGAGGCGTCGCTGACATGACCCCCAAGGCCAGCCCGAAAGCCATTGATTGCCTGGTCAACGTGCACTTCGGCGAGACCGAGAAGCAACCCGAGTTCATGCTCAAGGTGCGCGACGACTACTTCAAGGGTCCTCAGTCGCTGTACGACCAGGTCGAACTGCCGCAGTTGCTCGAGGAGATGGACGAGCACGGCGTCGAGAAGGCCATCCTGATGGACAACCTGACGAAGCCGTCGGTGACGGCCCGCAAGTTCGTCGACGAACGGCCCGACAAGTTCGCGCTCGCCATCGGAGGCGTCAACCTGCTGCGGCCGATGCCGTCGCTGCGGGAACTGAGCGCCGTCGTCCGCGACCTGCCGGTGGCGTACACCGCTGTGGGGCCCAGCTTTTGGGGCGATGGCCAGTACCCGCCGAGCGACGCCGTCTACTACCCGCTGTACACCAAGTGCGCGGAACTCGGGCTGCCGTTGTGCGTCAACACCGGACTGCCCGGGCCGCCGATCCCCGGTGAGGCGCAGAACCCGATCCATCTGGACCGTGTCTGCGTGCGATTCCCCGAGCTGAAACTCTGCATGATCCACGGGGCGGACCCGTGGTGGGACGTCGCGATCCGATTGATGATCAAGTACAAGAACCTGCGGCTGATGACGTCGGCGTGGTCGCCGAAGCGTCTGCCGGACAGTCTTCTGCACTACATGCGAACCCGCGGACCGGACAAGGTCATCTACGCCTCGGACTGGCCGGTGCTGAGGATGCATCGTGTGGTGCCTGAGGCGTTGGCACTGGACCTGCCGGCCGAAGCGCTGGAGAACTACCTCTACAACAACGCGCAGAATTTCTTCTTCGGGCCCCGAGAGGAGCAGTGACGATGGACCGTTACGAACTGCGGAGGCTGGACTACAGCCTGTCCGAGGACCACGAGGCGGTGCAATCCGCGTATCGGGAGTTCTTCAAGACGCACTGCCCGATCGAGGCCGTTCGTGCCGCCGAGGAGTCCGGGTTCGACAAGAGTCTGTGGGAACGCCTGTGCGCCATGGGCGCAACGAGCATGGCCCTGCCCGAGTCCAGCGGAGGCGACGGTGCGACGCTGGTCGACCTGACGCTGGTCGCCGAGGAGGCGGGCCGGTCGCTGGCGCCGGTGCCATGGATCGACCACGTGGTCGCGGCTCGGCTGCTTGCCCGCCTCGGCACCGTCGAGGCCGACGTCGTCAACGGCAAGCAGCTGGTGGCGCTCGACCCCCAACACGACAACGTGTCCGGGGTTCGCCTGATCCCGACCGGATCGATCGCCGACCACATCATCGTGCGCGACGGCGACGAGGTGGTGCGGCTGACGTTCGGTACCCGGCCCGCCAAGGTCGACAACATCGGCCGCCTGCCGATGGCGTGGGTCGACCCGGCCGCAGCCGACAGCCGCACGGTGTTGGGCAGCGGGCCGGACGCGCTGGCGGAATACCAACGTGCACTGGATGAATGGCGGGTGCTGACCGCCGCAGCGTTGGTCGGCCTCGTCGAGGAGACGATGACCATCGCCGCCGAGTTCGCCAAGTCGCGGTACACACTGGGAGTGCCGATCTCGACGCTGCAGGGCATCTCGCACCCACTGGCCAACATCGCCATCACGGTGCAGGGCGGACGCAACCTCGCGCGGCGTGCGGCGTGGTTCCTCGACAACGAACCCGACGAGCGGCCGGAGCTGGCGCCGTCGGCGTTCGTGTTCATGGCCGAAGAGGCGTCCAAAGCGGCGACGATGGCGGTACACGTCCAGGGTGGTCTCGGCGTCTCTGCCGAGGCGGCTGCCACCGCATATCTGGTGCGTGCTCGCGGGTGGTCACTGGCCGGCGGCGACCCCGGCGTCACCGCGAAGTACATCGCCGAGATCGTCGCCGCCCGGGAAAGCAGGTAGGGACACAATGGATTTCTCACGGGTCGAACTCTCCGATGACGACCAGGGCTTCCTCGATGAGTCGCGTGCCTTCCTGCGGACCCACGTCACCGACGAAGTGATCCGGCGCGATCGCGAGACGGGCGACAACTTCGACGAAGGTGTCCACCTGGCGCTCGGTGAAGCGGGCTATCTGGCGCAGGAGTGGAAGTCGGAGTCCGACGGTGGCTTCAACCGCCTACGGAATCGCATCTGGCAGCTGGAGAAACGACGGGCGCACGTTCCGTGGGTCACGTCGGGCACCACCGCGATGATCGCGCGCTCGGTGGAGAAGTTCGGTTCACCCGAACTGAAGGCCGACGTGATGCCGCGGGTATTCAGCGGTCACGTGCGCCTCTGCCTGGGCTACACCGAACCCGAGGGCGGCTCCGACGTCGCCACCTGCAAGACGCGCGCCGTGCGTGACGGCGACGGTTGGGTGATCAACGGCTCGAAGATGTTCACCACCGGCGCGCACAACTGCCAGTACGTCTTCCTGATCACCAACACCGATCCCGATGCGCCGAAGCACAAGAGCCTGACCATGTTTCTGGTCCCGCTCGATTCGCCGGGCATCGAGATCCAGGGCGTTCGCACCGTCGACGGCGACCGCACGAACATCGTCTACTACAGCGACGTCCGGGTCGACGACAAATACCGGCTCGGTGATGTGAACGACGGCTGGACCGTGGTGCGTGAACCGCTCAACGTCGAACACGGTGCGGTGGCCGCTGCGCAGGATGGCCTGCAGGACGTGTCGATCATGATGCACCAGGCCGGATTCATGGCTACGGCGGTCGACAAGGCGGCGGCCAAGGTCACCGAGACCGGCCCCGATGGCCGGCGTCTGATCGACGACGGCGCCGTCGCTTACCGGCTGGGCCGCAGTGTCGCTCGCTTGGAGGCGTCGCTGAGCGCGCCGAGCATCTTCGGACGCGTCGCACTCGCCCAGACGATGCGCGATATCTCCCCGGACCTCATGGACATTCTCGGCGCAGCCGCGTCACTACCGGTCGGCACCGACGGGGCGGCCGACGACGGCGCCGCGGAGTACGTCTACCGGTTCGCACCGTTGGTCGGCATCTACGGCGGCACACTCGAGGTGTTCCGAAACATGATCGCGCAGTACATGCTTGGTCTCGGCAAGCCCGCGTACGCGCCGGTCGCCAAGAAGGCTTCGTAGTCTTGTCTTCACCGAGGCGCCGCAAGTCTCTCGTGATGGGGGCGAGCGGATTCGTCGGATCGCACGTCGTGCGCAAGCTCGTCGAGCGCGGCGACGACGTGCGGGTCTACCTCCGCCGGTCGAGCCTGACGGTGGCTATCGACGACCTCGACGTCGAACGCTGTTACGGCGACCTTCGCGACGAGGAGGCGTTGCGCGCGGCGATGTCGGACTGCGATGTCGTCTACTACTGCGTGGTCGATACCCGATATCACCTGCGCGACCCCGCCCCGCTGTTCGAAACCAATGTCGAAAGCCTGCGGCGGGTACTCGACGTTGCGGCGCAAGAGGATCTGTTCCGGTTCGTCTTCTGCAGCACCATCGGCACGATCGCCATCGCCGAGGGAAGCGAACTGGTCACCGAGGACATGCCGTTCAACTGGCACGGCATCGGCGGCGCCTACATCGAGTCGCGCCGCCAAGCAGAGGCGATGGTGCTGGACTATGCGCGAGAGCGGGGATTGCCGGCCGTCGTCATGTGCGTGTCGTACCCCTACGGACCACGTGACTGGCAGCCCTCCCAGGGGATGATGATCCAAATGGCCGCCCTGGGAAAGATGCCCGCGTACCCCAAAGGGGTGTCCACCGAGGTCGTCGGCGTCGAAGATGTGGCCGAGGCGATGGTGCTAGCCGGTGAACGCGGGCGCGTCGGTGAGCGCTACATCGTCTCGGAAAGCTACATGTCGATGCGTGAGCTGCTCGAGACCGCTGCGACTGCGGTTGGTGCCAAGCCGCCACGGCTGGGTATTCCGCTGCCGGTGCTGTACGCCGTCGGTGGAATCCTGTCTGTTGCAAGCCGCCTGTTTAGGCGGGAGCTTCCGATGAATCTGACTGGGGTACGGCTGTGGTGCCTACCGCAGCCTGCCGATCACGGCAAGGCGACGCGCGAACTCGGATGGCGGCCGCGCCCCACCGCGGAGTCGATACGGGACGCCGCTCGGTTCTACGTCGAGCACAAAGACGGGCAGACGTCGACCAGCCGAATGCTGCACTAACTTACGGCGAGCAGACGCAAAAGTGCCCAGAATGCCGTTTCGGGGACTTTTGCGTCTGCTCGCGCCGATTAGGTCGTGAGAATCGTCGCCGCCGCGGTGCCCGGTGCGCCGTAGAGCTGGGCGAAGCCGACCTTCGGCTCGCCGGGCACCTGCCGATCGCCCGCTTCGCCGCGCAGTTGTCGCACCAACTCGTGGATCTGCCGCAGGCCGGAGGCGCCGATGGGTTCACCGTTGGCGATCAGGCCGCCGTCGGTGTTGATCGGCAGCGCGCCGTGGATCTCGGTGGCGCCGTCGGCCAGCAGCTTCTCCTGATCGCCGTGGGCGCAGAAGCCGCACTCGGCCATGTGGATGATCTCGGCCCCCGCGTCGGTGTCCTGCAACTGGATCACGTCGACGTCCTCCGGTGCCACCCCAGCCCTTTCGAAGGCAGCCTTCGCGGCGTAGACGGTGGGTGCGACGTCCTCCTCGACCGGTGCGCAGGTCGTGTTGACCTCATAGGCGCCATACCGCCGGGTGCGCACCTCGACCGCCCGCAGGTACACGGGTTTGGACGTGTAGCGCTCGGCGATGTCGGCGCGACACATGACCACGGCCGCCGCGCCCTCGTCGGGTGCACAGAACATGTACTGGGTCAGCGGATAGTTCAGCATCGTCGAGTTGAGGATCTCGTCCTCGGAAATGGGCTTGCGGCGGAACGCATTCGGATTCAACGCGCCGTTGCGGAAGTTCTTGGCCGCCACCTTGGCCAGCGTCTCCTGGGAGATGCCGTGGTCGTGCAGGTACTTGTTGGCCTTCATGCCGAAGAACTGAGTGGTGAGGTACTGGCCGTTCTCGGCGTACCAGCGCGGCATGCCCACCAGGGCGGGGTCCTCGGTGAAGGCGCCTCGGGGATGCTTGTCCAGGCCGACGGCGATGCCGATGTCGTAGTCGCCCAACCGGATTCCGTCAGCGCAGACCTTCGCGGCACTGGCCGCCGTCGCGCAGGCGTTGAACACATTGGTGAACGGGATGCCGGACAGGCCGACCATGCCCACGATCGCGTCCGGGTTGGCGACCGTCCAGCTGCCGCCCGTCGCGGCCTTGATGTCCTTCCACTGCACTCCGGCATCGTCGACCGCGGCGAAGATGGCGTCGACGCCCATCTCCATGGCGGACTTGCCTTCGAAGCGGCCGAACGGGTGCAGTCCGACACCGATGATGGCGACGTCGTGGGCCATGTGCGAAGCCTTTCGGTTAAACCGGTTGGAAGGCGAACGTGACGACCTCGTCGCCGTCGCCGTCTGTGGTGAATGGAATCATGGTCAGTTCGACCTCCATGCCGAACTGAAGCTTGGCCGGATCGTTCTCGGTCAGCCTGCCCTCCACGCGGATCGCGTCTTCGAGTTGCACCAGGCCGACGCCGAACGGGACGAACTCCTTGCCGGTGACACCCTTGTAGGGCGGCCCGGGCGGGAAGCCTTGCGTCGTCCACGCGACCAAGGTGCCGCGCCGGGGGAGCAGGAGGTCCGACATGTCGGCCCCACTGCACTTGGGGCAGCGCTGTTGGGTCGGGAACGTGGTCGCGTCACAGCCGGCGCAGCGGCTCCCGATGAGTTGCGGATCGGCCGCCGGCCAGGTCGAGATTTCGGGCGCGAGCGCCTTCTGCATGGGTGACCCTCCGTAGACGAGCAATGGCCTATCGCAACTGTAACTCTTACAGTATCGTAGTCGGCGTGGCCCCGGTGATCGAGCACAAGCCCACGTTCTGCCGGATTTGTGAGCCGCTGTGCGGCATGGTCGCGACCGTCGAGGACGGCCGCCTCGTCGCGCTCCGTCCCGACAAGGAACATCCGCTGTCGTCGGGGTTTGCGTGCCAGAAGGGCATCGCCTTCACCGAGGTGCAGAACGATCCGGACCGCGTCACCACACCGCTGCGCCGCGGGCCGAACGGGTTCGAACCGGTCACCTGGGACATCGCGATGTCCGATATCGCGGCACGGCTGTCGGCGGTTCTGCGGCGGCACGGTTCCGGTGGAGTCGGCTGGTACATGGGCAATCCCGGCGCGTTCAGTTACGCGCACACGTTCGCGGCGCTGTTGTTCATCAAGGGTCTCGGACGTCACGGCCATTACTTCACCGCCTCGTCGCAGGACACCAACAGCAGGCTGATCGCGAGTCAATTGCTTTACGGTGTCCCGACGTCGGTCCCGATCCCCGATCTGACGCGCACCGAACTGCTGGTGATGATGGGTGCCAATCCGGTCGTCTCCCATGGCAGTTTCCTGACCGCGCCCCGGATCAAGGACCGCATGCATGACATCGTCAAGCGCGGCGGGCGCGTGGTGGTCGTCGATCCCCGCCGGACCGAGACCGCCGTCGCATTCGAATGGCTCGGCATCGTTCCCGACGCGGACTCCTTCCTACTGCTCTCGCTGTTGCAGGTCATGTTCTCCGAGGGGCTCGTCGATGTCGCCCGCGTGAGTCGGGACGCGGACGGCGTGGATTGGTTGCGGTCCCTGAGCGAACCGTTCACACCGGAGGCGACCGCCGCCCAGACCGGTATCGATCCTGCGAGCGTCAAGGCGCTCGCTCGCGATCTCGTGCGCACACCGCGTGCCGCCGTCTACGGAAGGCTCGGTACCTGCGTAGGCCGTTACGGCACGCTCACCACCTACCTGATCGACGCGGTCAACCTCATCGCGGGAAACCTCGACGCGCCGGGCGGTTCGGTCTTCAGCTCGATGCAGACTCTCGGCCAGAAATGGCAGAACACCATGATGGGCGCCGTCATGCGACGGTCCCGACGACGGAAACGGTCGCGCATCGGCGGTATCCGTAGTGCGATCGGCTCCGAGCCCGCCGCCCTGATGGCCAAGGAGATCACCACGCCGGGCAAGCGCCAGATCAGGGCGATGTTCGTGTCGGCGGGCAACCCTGTGCTGTCGGTGCCGAACGGCGATGAACTCGAGGCCGCGTTCGAAACCCTGGATCTGTCGGTGGCACTCGATTTCTACGTCACCGAGACCACCTCCCGGTGCGACTACATCCTGCCCGTCACAACCATGTACGAGCGTGACGACTTCCCGTACACCTTCCAGGCTTTTCAGGCCACGCCGTTTCGTCAGGCCACCGAGGCGGTGGTCGCACCCGCGGGTGAGGCGCGCCCGGAATGGGACATCGTCGACGACCTAGCGCATCGGCTGGGACGGCAGGTACCGGCATTCGCCGCCTTCGGTATCGCGCGAAAGGCGTTGAGCGTCTTCGGGACCGCGCTCACACCACGCATCATGATCGATGCACTCATCCGAATGTCTCAGGGCGGTGACCGATTCGGCCTTCGCCGCGGTGGATTGACGCTGCGCCGATTGACCGAACAGCACCCGCACGGCATCGTGGTAGCACCCCACGTCCAAACCGGAGTGTTGCGTGACGCGGTCGCCTATCTTTCTCGCCGCATCCGTTTGGTCCATCCCGACATCGCCGACGAGGTCGCCAAACTCTCACGCAGCAGCCACCCCGAGGGCTACCCGTTGCGGATGATCGGCATGCGGGAGCCTCGCTCGGAGAACTCGTGGATGCACAACTCGCCGTTGTTGATGCGCGGCGAGCGTCGCCACCATGCGCTGATGCACGTCGACGACGCAGCCGAACTACAGATCGCCGACGGTGATGTCGTGCGGGTCAGCTCGCCGTACGGCCAGATCACCGTGCCGGTCACCGCGACGAAGGACCTCGTCGCCGGAGTGGTCGCCATTCCACACGGCTGGGGCCACAAAGGCACCGGAGGCTGGCAGCTCGCCAACCGCGCGGGCGGTGCCAACGTCAACCGGCTGACATCCAGTGAGCCCGGTGACGTCGAATCGGTATCCGGGATGGCCTGGCTGACAGGTGTTCCCGTGCGGGTCGAGCGCATCTGATTGCCGCGAGCGTGCGTGTCTGCAGGCGACACGCCGGTGTTGCTTGGCATGTCGCGCACACTCGTGGCCGGGCGAGGGTGCGCAAACTGTGTGCGCTACGCGGCGTGTCGCTCGCAGACACGCACGCTCGCGAGGGGGTTGCCTAGGCGATGGCGCCGGAATCCTTCAGCGCCTCAATGCGATCCCAGTCCATGCCGAGTTCCATGAGCACGATCTCGGTGTGCTCGGAGGCCTGCGGCGCGCGGGTGGTTTCGAGCGGTTCGTGGTTGAACTGCACGGGTCCGCGCACGACTTTGAACGGCGCTCCGCCGTCGGCGGCCTCCACTTCCACGATCATGTCGTTGGCGATCGCCTGCTCGTCGGAGGCGAGGTCGACGAGGCTCTGGAACGGCGCCCACTGACCCTTCATGGTCTTGAGGTGCTGACGCCAGTAATCGAAGGGCTTGCTGCGGATCGACTCGGCGATCGCCTGGGCGGCCGCCTCGGCGTTCTCGATCAGCGGCATTACATCGCAGAAGCGCGGGTCGTCGGCCATCTCGGAAAGGCCCAGGTGTTCGAATGCGTCCCGGATGTAGCCGGTGGGGCTGACGATGCACAGGTTGATGGTGCCGCCGTCGGAGGTGAGGTAATTGCCGAGGAACGGGTTCACCGTCGGGCCAATGGAATCCGGCATCAATGAACGCATGGTCTCGCCGGTCTCCATGCCCTGAGTCACGCTGGCGCCCGCGGCCCACCACGCGGTGCTCAACAACGAGACGTCGAGTTCGACTGCCTCGCCCGTGCGTTCGCGATGAAACAGCGCCGCCGAGATACCGCCGGCGATGTTCATGCCGCCGATGGAGTCACCGAAGGCCGGAATGCCCTGCGACAGTGCGCCACCGAGTTCCGCCGGCGTCAGCGCATGGCCCACACCGCTGCGCGTCCAGAACGCGGTTCCGTCGAAACCGCCGGTGTCGCGGTCGGTGCCCTTGTCGCCATATGCGCTGCCGCGCGCGTAGATGATGTTCGGGTTGGCCGCGCGGATGTGCTCGATGTCGAACTTGTTCTTCTGGCGCTGCGCCGGCATGTAGTTGGTCAGGAACACGTCAGCGGTCCTGGCGATCTCGTAGAGCACTTCCTGCCCGTCCGCAGTCGACACGTCGATGCCGACACTGCGCTTGCCGCGGTTGGGATGCTCGATGAGCGGATGCCGCTCGGGATCCAGTTGGAAGCCGCCCATGTTGATGAAGCCGCGCTGGGTGTCGCCGCGAACGGGATGTTCCACCTTGATGACGTCCGCGCCCCAGTCGGCGAGTATCGCCCCGGCCGCCGGGACGAACGTGAACTGTGCAACCTCGAGGACTCGAACGCCCTCCATCACCTTGATCAAGTCGACCCTCTCCTGAGTGTGCGCCGTTGGTGGAACCCACTACTGTAATGTTTACAGTTGATCGTCCCGCATAGAGTGATTGTACGAGGTAGCTGCGTGAGCTTCACCAAAGATCCAGTAGAGCAGACCGAGACCAGTGTCGACATCGGTCGGCGCGCGGCCGGGCGGGCGGAGTCCCGCATGCTGATCGACGGTCAACTCGTGGCTGCGGCGTCGGGCGGCGAGTTCGACAACGTCAGCCCCGCCACCGGCCTGCTGCTGGGGGCGACGGCCGCCGCCGACGCCGAGGACATGAACAGCGCCATCGCGGCCGCCCGCCGCGCCTTCGACGAGTCCGACTGGTCCACCAACTCAGCGCTGCGTAAGCGGTGCCTGGAGCAACTGCAGTCGGCCATTGAATGCGAGAAGGAAGACCTGCGCGAGGAGTTGATCGCCGAGGTCGGATGTCCGGCGATGACAACGCAGTCCGCACAACTCGATTGGCCGCTCGCCGAATCGCTGCGCTACCCCGCGGGGCTGATCGACGACTTCGAGTGGGAACGCACACTCGACGGCGGCGGGCTGTTCGGCGAGCGCAATGTCCGCACCGTCGTCAAGGAGCCCGTGGGCGTCGTCGCCGCGATAACCCCGTCGAACTTCCCGATCGAGGTCATCCTCAACAAGCTCGGACCCGCGCTGGCGGCGGGCAATTCGGTTGTGCTGAAGCCCGATCCGAACACGCCGTGGAACGCGACCCGGCTGGGCCGGCTCGTGGCCGAACACACCGACATGCCGGCGGGTGTGCTCAACGTCGTCACGACACCGTCCAACGACGTTGCCGCAATCCTGGGCACCGACCCCCGCGTCGACATGATCTCGTTCACCGGGTCCACTGCCGTCGGCAAGCTGCTGATGCGTCAGGGCGCCGACACTATGAAGCGGATGTTCCTCGAACTCGGCGGCAAGTCCGTGGCCATCGTGCTCGACGACGCCAATCCCGCCGCGATCATAGGAGCCGCGATCGGAGTCTGCGTCCACGCCGGGCAGGCGTGCGCGGCCACCACCCGCATGCTCGTGCACCGCTCGCTGTACGACGAGGCCGTCGCAACCATCACCGCCACATATCAAGGTGTGCCGGTGGGCGATCCGGTGCTGCCGGAAACCCTTGTCGGACCCGTGATCAGCGCCGCGCAGAAGGATCGTGTGCTCACGGCCGTGGAGCGGGCGCGACGCGACGGTGCCGAGATCGTCACCGGCGGCGGCGTAGTCGAGAACCTGCCAGCACACCTCGCGGGCGGGCACTACGTGCAACCCACGTTGATCGTCGGCGTGGAGAACAGCGCTGCGATCGCTCAGGACGAGGTCTTCGGTCCGGTGCTCATCGTGATGCCGTTCGACGACGACGACCACGCAGTGCGCATCGCCAATGACAGCGCGTTCGGACTGGCGGGCGCGGTCATCTCGCGGTCGATGGAGCGCGGCATGAACATCGCCCGCCGCATCCGCACCGGGTCCTTCGGCGTCAACGGCGGGATGTTCTACGGCGCCGATGCGCCGTTCGGCGGCTACAAGAACAGCGGCGTCGGGCGGCAGTGCGGAATCGAGGGCTTCCAGCAGTATCTGGAGACCAAGACCATCGGGTGCCGGATTCCCCGGCAGAAGTGAGACAGCGATTAGGCCGCGTCGATGAGCGTCTGCGCGTGGTCGAGGATGCTCTCGAGGATGTAGTCGAAATCGACGTCGTCGGCGAAGCCGATGTAGCGGTTGCCGTTCGGACGCTGGGCAGGAAACCCCTCGGTCTTCTCCTGTATGCGCTCCAGGACCGCCGAGCCGCGGGTGTGCACCGAGATCGCTCCGTAGGTGGCGACGGCCTGTTGCGCATCGAGACCCGCCTCGATCAGCGCCGTGACGGGCTGCTCGATCTTCTGCAAGGCTCCACGCACTGCGCGGCCGCCGAACTGTCCGCGAATGAGAACGAGGTCGCAGAGGATCGGATCGCTCCGGAAGTGGAGTCGCATCGTTCGCGCGTGATCGCGAAGGGACTCACGCCAATTGGATGCGTCGATGGACGGGACCGTGAACTCGAACTGTTCGAGAGCGCGATCGGTCATCGCGTCGAGCAAGTCGTCTTTGCGTCGGAAATACCAGTAGATGCTTGTGACGCCGACGTCAAGGTGCTTGGCGAGTACCGGCATGCTCAGATTGTCGATCGACACCTGCGCGGCGACTTCGAAAGCGCCGTTGAGGATTTCGTCGGCGTTGATCGACCCACGGTCCCGACGCTGGCGGGTGTCCGACCCCGGGGTTTTTCCCACTGATCAACCTGCGGTTTCGAATGTCACGGGAATCGCCGTCGGTGAACGGAAGGGCTGACCCGAGATGTGCGGGTTGTCCTCGGTGAGGAGCTGGATGTCGGTCAACCGTCCAGCAGGCATTCGACCGCGACGCGTGTTTCCATGCGGGCCAGATGCAGCCCCATGCATGTGTGCTCACCCGCGGCAAAGGATATGTGCGGCACGCGTTTCCGGTGGATGTCGAATTCTTCGGAGCGCTCCCAACGCTGCTCGTCGCGGTTCGCCGACCCGATGCACACGTCGACGACGGCGCCTTCGGGAAGGACGACACCCTCCAGTTCGGTCTCCTCGGTCGCGTAGCGCTGGACCGTCGTGAGCGGAGTCTCGTACCGCAGGCCCTCTTCGATCGCGGGCCCGATGAGTTCGCGGTCCGCCTGCAGTGCCTGGAACTGTTCAGGGTGGCTGAGCAGCAGGAACAGCAGGTTCCCCGACGATCGGTACGTGGTCTCCAGTCCGGCGGGCAGCAACAGCCGCAGGAACGAATAGATCGCTTCGTCGCTCAGTTTCTCGCCGTCGATCTCGGCCGTCACCAGGTCGCCGATGATGTCCTCAGTCGGCTTGGACCTGCGAAGCTCGATCTGTTGCAGGAAGTAGTCCTTCAGCTCCGCGGACGCCTCGAACGCCCGCTTCCATTTCACCGTGTAGCTGATCAGCTCGACAGCTCGCTTACGGAACCACGGAAGGTCTTCCTCGGGCAGGCCCAACAGCTTCGAGATCACCCTGGTCGGGAACTCGAGTGTGAACTGGCTGACCAGGTCGGCACTGCCGGCATCGACGAACTCGTCGATCAACCCGTTCACGACGGGCCGGACGATCTCCGGCTCCCAGCGCTGCAGAGACCTCGTCTTGAACGCCGCGGACACCAGATTGCGGTGCTCCCAATGCTTCTTGCCTTCCATCGCCAGGATCGTCGGGCCGATGAACAGGCCGATGGTGCTGTCGTAGATGTGGGAGTTGAAGACCTTGCTGTCGCGGAACACCCGGTTGACCGCATCGAATGACACCGCGGCGTAGAGCTTTTCGGGGAGCATCGACTCGGGTGTCTTGGACCAGTCCATAACGCTACCCTTGAAAACACCGAACTCCCGGCGTCTGCGCGCGAAGAGGGGATACGGATCACGACGCAGTTCGGCCGCCTCGTCGACCGTGACGTTGTGCACTGGGCTCTCCACGGCTGCTCTCCAGCATCTCGATGGTTCGGAACCGTCCGGCTCCGTCCTGCGGTAGGTACTGTAAATCTTACAGTAAGACTATACCAGCTGGACAGGGGGCCCAGCGGTCATCGAAGTGATGAAGCCGGCGTCGACGTGAATGTCCTGGCCGGTGATCCAGCGGGCCTCGGGGGAACCCAGGAATGCGATCACCGGGACGACGTCGTCGACCGTGGCGTGCCTGCCGACGGTGGAGCGGCACATGTCGAGCACGTCCTTACCCATCGTCTGCTCGAAATCGGTCAGGATCGGAGTCTCGACCGGCCCGGGACTCACGGTGTTGACGCGCACGCCGTACTTGGACCACGCCGGCCCCGCAAGCCGTTTCGTGTACAGGATCGCCGCCTGTTTGGACGTGGTGTAAACCGGATACGCCGGATCCTGGCGTTGCTGCCACTGCGCGACGGCGTCGCCGTCGGTGAGCTCGAGCAGTTCGGCCAGAACGTCGGCTCGCTGATCCCAGCCCAGCGCCGCCGTCGACGCCACCGTGACGATGGATCCGCCCTCGCGCAGCAGTGGCAGCATGCCCTCTGCCATCAGCCGCATGCCGAGGTAGTTCACCTTCAGCACATCGGCGGCCGGTGCGGTGCCCGGGATGCCCGCGACGTGGGCCAGCATGTCCCATCCGGAACCGATGTCGGCGAGCAGCGCGTCGATGTCTGCCGCGTCGCGAAGATCGCACTGCCGGTACTCGGAGGCGGGTGTCTGCTGGTCACGGATATCGACGGCCAGCACGTGATCGCCTCGGTCGTGGAAGTGTTTCGCCACGGCGGCACCGATACCCGAACCCGCACCGACGACCACGATTCTGCTCATCTACATCCATTCCCTTCGACTCAGCGCACTGTCGTCGTACCATCGAATGGCCGACAGTAAGCTCGACAGTAAACAATTCTGGTTGTTCAGACAATCACTTCGGAAAACGGTGGCGCGATGAATACGAGCACAGCCCGGGCGAGCGTCGCCGTCGAAGAGCGCGACGCGATGGACGCGTTACTGGAGCGCCAACGGCAGGCGTTCGTGGCCGAGGGCCCGCCGAGCGTGGCCGTGCGCCGCCATCGCATCGACCGGCTGTTGGGGCTGGTGCTGGACAACGCGGACGCGTTCGTCGATGCCATGGCGGCTGATTTCGGCACGCGCCCACGGGCCGGGACTTTGTTCACCGAGATCCTCGGCATGATCTCGGTGATCGAGCACACCAGATCGAGTGTGCCGCAATGGATGCGGACAACACGACTCATGCGTGCCGCGCGGATGTTCGGCCTGCGCGCCGAGGTGCAGCCGTCACCGGTGGGTGTTGTCGGGATCATCGGGCCGTGGAACTTCCCGCTCAATCTCGTCGTGCTGCCGGCCTCGGCGGCGTTTGCCGCCGGCAACCGCGTGATGATCAAGATGTCGGAAGTGACGCCCAGGACCGCCGACCTCATGGCTGCGTTGGCGCCGAAGTACTTCGATGAAACCGAACTCGTGATCGTCACCGGCGGTGTCGACATCGCCGCGGCCTTCTCGACGCTGCCGTTCGATCACCTCTTCTTCACGGGATCCCCGTCCGTCGGCGCACTCGTTCAGAGCGCCGCCGCCGAGAACCTCGTCCCGGTGACGCTGGAACTCGGAGGAAAGAATCCGGTCGTGGTATCGCGCGATGCCGACCTGGCCCGGGCCGCCGCACGAATTGCGCAGGGGCGCATGATCAACGGCGGGCAGGTCTGCGTCTGCCCGGACTACGTTTTCGTGCCCGACGACAGGGTGGACGCCTTCGTCGGTGTGGCGCGAGAAACCTTGCGCGCGATGTTCCCGTCGATCGTCGACAACGACGACTACTGCTCCTCAGTCAACGAGGCCAACTTCGACAGGGTCGTCGGACTCATCGACGACGCCCGCGCCAACGGCGCCACCGTGGAAAGCGTCGCACCGCATGGTGAGTCCCTACCCGACCGCGCGTCGCGCAAGATCGCACCCACGATCGTGCGCGACGTGGACGAGCGGATGCGCATCGCCAACGAGGAGATCTTCGGCCCGGTGCTGGTCGTACGGCCGTATTCGGAAGTGGGCGATGCGATCGACTACATCAACCAGCGGCCCGCGCCGCTCGTCGCGTACTGGTACGGGCCCGACAACGACGACTTCCGTCACTTCGTCCGCAACACCCGCAGCGGCGGAGTCGCGCGCAATGACTTTGCCGCGCAGATGATTCCGTCGGCCGCACCATTCGGTGGCGTCGGCCGCAGCGGGATGGGCGCCTACCACGGCAAGGCCGGGTTCGACGCCTTCAGCCACTACCGCACCGTGGTGGGCACCGACCTGCCGTTCACGATCACCGGGCGGGCGGCCCCGCCGTTCAGCGGATCGATGCAGGCAGGTTCGCGCTTGGCGTTGCGGATGGCGCGCAACCGCACGCGCCGTCGGCTACGGCGCTCCCGCTGATCGGCGAGATCAGACTTATGACACGTTTTCCTGGCGTTTTGCGTACCGGAACCTGATTTCGCGGCGGCTCACGTGCAGATGATTCGCTCGCAAGCTTCGCTCATGTGCCCTCGCTGATCGCCTGCTCGCGGGCCCAGCGGTAGTCCGCCTTGCCCGCGGGACTGCGCTCGATGACCGGGCGGAACACCACAGCCTTGGGCAGTTTGTACCGTGCGATAACGCCGGACGCGTGGTCGATCAGCTCCTGGGCATCGGCACTGGCGCCGTCCACGAGGGCGACGATGGCGACGACCTCCTGTCCCCACCGCTCGCTGGGCCTGCCGGAGACCACGACGTCGGCCACCGCGGGGTGCGACAGCAGCGCGGTCTCGACCTCCTCGACGAAGATCTTCTCCCCGCCGGAGTTGATGGTCTGAGATTCGCGGCCGAGCAGTTCGATTCCGCCGTCGGCAAGATGGCGCGCGCGGTCGCCCGGTATCGAGTACCGCACGCCGTCGATGACCGGAAACGTCTTGGCGGTCTTGGCCTCGTCGCCCTTGTAACCCAGTGGCACAAAGCCGCGTTGGGCCAGCCAGCCCATGCCGTCATGGCCGGGCTCCAGAATCGAGTCGAGATCCTCGGCCGCGACGAATGTATCCGGCCCCGCGTTGAACTTGCCCGTCGACACCGCGCCGGAGGCGGACATGTGATTCATCTGGATTCCGGTCTCCGAGGACCCGACGCCGTCCATGACGATCAGTCCGGGTTTGACGTCGATCAGGCGCTGTTTGGCGGTGGGGGTCAGCAACGCGCCCGCCGTTGGCCACCACAGCCATCGACGACAGATCCGCCGACGAGCGTTCGAGTGCGTCGGCGAGCGGACGCGCCATCGCGTCGCCGACCACCTGCACCGCCAGCACCTGCTCCCGCTCGACCGTGGCCACCACCTCGTCGGCGTCGAATCGACTTGGTGTCGTGGAGAACACGACCGTCTGCCCGGTGGTGAGCGCGGTCATCACGCTCCACTGTGCGGCGCCGTGCATCAGAGGTGGCAGGGTGAAGATCTTGGTGCCGGGGTTCTCCTGGACGCGCTTGGCGATCTCGTCATAGGACTGGATGAGCTCGCCGGTGGCCATGTTCCGGCCGCCGAACGACGTCATGAAGATGTCGTGCTGGCGCCACAGCACACCCTTGGGCATGCCCGTCGTGCCGCCGGTGTAGAGGACGTAGAGATCGTCGGGGGACGGCTCGACCGGCGGCGGCTCGGCCGAACCCGATTTGACGATCGAGTCGTAGTCGACGGCCCCGTGCACGAGGTCGTTACCCGAGTCATCGGCGATCTGGATGAGGACGCGTAAGCGCGGAAGTTGCCGCTTGACGTCGGCGACGCGCGGCGCGAACGACGCGTGGTAGATCAGTGCGGTCGCGCCCGCATCGGCGAGCAGGTACTGAAGTTCGTTCTTCACGTAGCGGTAGTTGACGTTGAACGGCGCGACCCTGGCCCGCCACGCGCCGAGCATCGACTCGACGTACTCGGGACCGTTGTAGGCGTAGATGCCCAGCAGGTCCTGACCCACCTCATGGCCGGGAAGCTCTGACCGCTCGGTGTGGCAGCCCAATCCGCGGGAGTGCAGGTAGGACGCCAGCCGGTTGGACCGTTCCACGATCTGGGCGTAGGTGTAGCGGCGGTTGCCCTGGACGACGAGATCGCGGTCGCCGATCACCGCGGCGACGGCGTCCGCGGCGGCCGGGACGGTGAACTGTGGTATCGAGTCGGGCACCGCGGACGTGAGGAGCGAATCAGACATAGTGCCTCTCATGGCTGGTGGGGGAGCAGGCGGACCATCAGGCCGTTGGCTTCACTGAGGACGTTGCCGTCTGAGTCTGTCATCGTCGCGGTGACGAAGGCCTTCCGCCCATCGATCGAATCTATCCGACCGTGAGAGACAAGTGGTTGGTCTATCGGGGTGACCTTGCGGTAGTCGACGTGCAGGTAGGCGGTGCGACTGTTGGCGCGGCCTGCGGCCGAGACGATCATCCCGAAATGCCAGTCGTAGAACAGCGGTATGACGCCACCGTGCACGGCGTTGTTTCCACCGACGTGGAAGCGGCTGAAGTGCCCGCTCATGACCACGCCGTCCGGCCCGAACTCGGTCATCGTCCATGGCGGCATCAGGGGATGCCCGAGGCCCGGCAGGTGAGGCCCGCGACCGGCGGGGGCGACGCCCTGCGGTGCGCGGTGGACTTCCAGGCGCGCGCACAGGTCTTCGATCTGGCCGGCGGCGTCGGCCCACAGCGCGTTGTCCGGATTGGTCGACACGACGATGTCCTGCAGGTGTCGCATCGCGGCCATGAACCGACCCAGGTCGGGGCCGGTGTCGACGGGTTTGATCTCGGGGAAGGCCGTGCTCTGGTTGTCGGTTTCGGTCACTGCTGCTTCCACACCTCGAGTAGGTCGTCGGTGGTCGTGATGGTGGCGAGCAGCGACAGCATGTTGTCGATGATCGTGTTCGCGTAGTCGGTGGGGATGCCGGCCACGGCGTCGCGCGGCACGACGACGTGATAGGCCTTGTTGACGGCATCCATGCAGAGATTGGTGATGGCCAGGTTCACCGAGACGCCGACGGCGACGATCGTCGTCACTCCCAGGTTGCGCAGGACGGCGTCGAGGTCGGTACCGCCCATGGGGCCGATGCCGTGCCATCGCCGCAGCACGAGATCGCTTGGTGCCGGGCCGAGTTCGGGCAGCAGCTCCGCGCCCGGGGTCCCCGGAGTGATGTCGACACCGCCGCCGATCGCGAAGATCTTGGCGTTGTGGTTGCCGCCCAGCCCGTCGGCCCTGCCCTGCACCAGACAGTGCACGACCTTCACGCCGGCACCCCTCGCGGCCGGCAGCAGGCGTTCGATGTTCGGTAGCGCCTCGCGGCGCGCCTCCTCCGCGAGGACGGCAAGTCCGGCGTTCGGGCCGACGACGGCGCCCTGGCACTCCTGCGTGACGATCGCGGTGTGTTCCGGCGCGGCGAGTTCGGCGAGGTCGATTTTCATACCGAGGCGGGAACTTCGCCGGGTGCGGAGGCGGGAATGTCGTAGAACTGCTGAGCCCATTTCCTCAGTGCCATATACGGTTTCGCATCGATCTTCGCCAGCGGCGGATTCTCGATGTACTCCTGATAGCGCCAGATGTCGAGGTCCTCCCACACGGTGCGCAGGAACTGCCTCTCGACTCGCTCCCGCACGCTGTCGGGCGGCACGTCGGATGTCTCGCCGTCGATCTTCGGCCACCAGATCGAGTAGAACATCGTCGAGAGCCCGTCTTCCACAGGAGTGACGGCGAAGATCAGCCGGTGATTCGACGACCCCTCGAACACGCTGATTGCGCCGCCGAGCCCGAACATGTGGCTGTGTATGTGCAGCGCCATCTTGTTCGGGTCGTCGCTGCGTGCATCCGGCCAGCCGGTGAGGAACTGCCACTGCTCGTCGACGATCCGCCAGTCGAGGTTCACCGGCGTCACCGTGGCACCGTGCACATAGTGGAAGTGGGAGCTGTCCGGGCCGTTCTCGGCCACGATCTGCGGGTGTACCGGCTCGTTCTCGGTCCGGCGTGAAAATTCCGGGTAAGGACGGTAATACGCCGAGGGGTCGGTTTCGAACTGCGGAAACGATGTGAAGATGTCCGGCATCTCCCACTGGGGCTCTTTGCCCTGGGGTTGGTGCCAGACGAACACGCAGCCGTGCTGCTCATTGACCGGGAACACCCGAAGCTTGAGTGCGCGGTTGGGCCTGTCGGGCTGATACGGGATGTATCGATTGGTCCCGTCGGGTCCCCACCGCCATCCGTGGAACGGGCACTCGACACAGTCGCCGACCACTTTCCCGCCGTGTCCGATGTGCGCACCGAGGTGTCGGCAGTGGGCCGACAGCACGTGTAGTTCGCCGGAATCGTCGCGGTAGGCGACGAGGTCCTCGCCGAAGTACCGGAGCGGACGCACTTCGTTCGCGGGGAACTCCGCCGACCAGCCGACCATGAACCAGCCGGTGACCTTCCAGGTGAACGGTACTTTCACGTCGCCTCCTAGGACGCCAGCATAGTCAACGGAAGATATTACAGTAGAGGTTTCGACAGCGGCCGGCGAGAGTGGCCGCATGGAGTTTCGACGCGAAACAGGCTGACCGTCAGGTGATTTGAACGCGCGCCATTTTGCGCCGCCTGCCCTTGATTTTCAGTAAACCTACGGTAGCGTAGGTTACGCAGCCGTAGGTAAGAGACCGATAGCCATAGGAGTCTCGATGACGACATTGCACGTCGATTTGCTCACTGAGCTGGAGCCGGTGGTGGAGGACAACCTCAACCGACACCTTGCGAACGCGAAGCCCTGGAATCCACACGACTACGTGCCCTGGAGTCGCGGCCGTGACTTCGCCTTTCTGGGTGGTCAGGACTGGGTTCCGGAGGATTCCCCGCTCGACGAGGTCTCCAAGGCGGCCATGGTCGTGAACCTGCTGACCGAGGACAACCTGCCGTCCTACCACCGTGAGATCGCGGTGCGCTTCGGACCCGACGGCGCCTGGGGGCAATGGGTGGGTCAGTGGACGGCCGAAGAGGCGCGTCACAGCATCGCGATACGCGACTATCTCATCGTCACGCGCGGCGTCGATCCCGTGGCCCTCGAGCGCGGTCGCATGGTGCACATGGCGGCCGGCTACGACTCGGGCAACAAGTCGATGATCGAAGCGTTGGCCTATGTGTCCTTCCAGGAACTGGCGACGCGGATCAGCCACCGCAACACCGGCCGGGCATCGGGATGCCCTGTCGCCGAACAACTCCTCACCCGAGTGGCGACCGACGAGAACCTGCACATGGTCTTCTACCGGAACCTGGTCGACGCTGCGCTCGATATCGCGCCGAACGCCACCATGGCCGCGATCGCTCGCGAGGTGATCACCTTCCAGATGCCGGGAAGCACCATGCCCGGCTTCGCGGACAACGCCCTGACGATCGCCAAGGCGGGCATTTACGACCTCCGCTCACATCTGGACGATGTCGTACGGCCCGTGTTGCGGTTCTGGAGAGTGTTCGAGCGTGACGATCTCGACGGCGACGGAGCGCGCGCGAGAGACGAGCTGGCGTCTTTCCTCGATCTCGTGGAGGACAAGGCCTCGTACTACGAGCGACGTCGCGAGGATCGACTGGCAGAAGCAGGTGCGCCGGCGGGTCGCTGACCGTCGTCCCCGCGCTTCGTTGAATTCACCCCACCGCCCGGCCCATATACTGTAATGGTTACAGTATCTCCTGCCGCGGCGAAATGTGAGGTGCCGACCCGTGACTATCCCCAGCCCAGTCCGCTACGAGGCGCTCGTCATCGGTGCCGGGTTCTCCGGCTTGTACGCGTTGCACCGGCTTCGCGAGCTCGGGGTGCGGACCCTGGTGCTCGAGGCCGCCGAGAACGTCGGCGGAACGTGGCTGTTCAACCGCTATCCGGGTGCGCGCTGCGACATCGAGAGCATCGAGTACTCCTACAGCTTCTCCGACGAGATCCAGCAGGAATGGGTGTGGACGGAGACCATGCCGGCCCAGCCCGAGATCGAGGCCTACCTCAACTTCGTCGCCGACAGGCTGGATCTGCGCCGCGATATCCGGTTCAACACCAGGGTCGTCGGGATGACGTTCGACGAGGACGCCGCAGAGTGGGTGGTCGTCACGGAAGCGGGCGAGTCGTTTGTCGCGCCCTTCGTGGTGGCGGCGTCCGGCATCCTGTCGGTGCCGCTGGAACCCGACATCCCGGGTATGGGCTCCTTCGCCGGAACGTCGTTGTTCACCAGCCGCTGGCCGAAGGAACACGTCGATCTCACCGGTAAGCGGGTCGGGGTCATCGGCACGGGTTCCACTGGCGTGCAACTGATCCCGGTGGTGGCCAAGGCGGCCGGACACCTCTCGGTATTCCAGCGCTCACCGGCGTACACCCTGCCATGGCAGGTGCGCGCCTTCGAGGACGGCGAGCTGGACGAGATGAAAGAGAACTATGCCGAAATTCGCGCGACGCAGCGGCAGCACCCGGTCGGCGCCGCGAGGTTGAGCGCGTTCTCGGTGATACTCGAGATGCTCACCAGACCGCCGCTGAAGTCGGCGTCACGTGAGGACCAGTTGCGCGCCATCGACGAGAACGGCGTCATGGGTGCCCTCGGCTGGGGCGACATCTTCTTCGACATCGAAGCCAACGAGATGGCGGCGGGACTGTACGGCGAGGCAGTCGCCCGCATCGTGAAGGATCCTGAGACGGCAGCATCGCTGACGCCGAGCCATCCCTTCGGGTGTAAGCGTCCGATCATCGACCAGGGCTACTACGAGACTTTCAACCGCGACAACGTCACGCTGGTCGACCTGCGCAAGGATCCGATCGTCGAGATCACGCCGACTGGCATCCGCACCGAGAGCGAGCATCACGATCTCGACGTGATCATCTACGCGACCGGTTTCGACGCGATGACCGGGGCGCTGACGCGCATCGATATCCGTGGGCGCGACGGGATGTCGCTGGCCGACTTCTGGACTTCGGAGGGCCCCTATACGTACCTAGGGATCGCCGTGGCGGGGTTCCCGAACCTGTTCATTGTGCAGGCGCCGGGAAGCCCCTCGGCGGCAACGAACTTCGTCGCCGCGCTCGAACAGCACGTGGAGTGGATCGGTGACTGCATCGCCTTTCTGCGTGCGGGGGATCACCGCACCATCGAGGCGCTGCCCGATGCGCAGCGCGAGTGGATAGAGCACACGACGGCACTCGTGGCGCCGACGGTGCTGGTCCATCCGTCGTGCAACTCCTGGTACAACGGCGGCAACGTTCCCGGGAAGAAACGCATGTACATGGGCTACACGGCCGGGATCCCGGAATACCGGCGGCGGTGCGACGAGATCGCGGCCGCGGGTTACTCAGGATTCAAGCTCGGATGAAGGCCTCAGAACGCGCTCGGCTCATCGGCCGGGATTTCGCCGGGGTGCTGCCGCGCGCTCATGCCGCGGTTGCGGGCTCCGATGACTGGAAACCCCTGTCGCAGCGTGGGGCTCGTCAATTCGGCGAGGTGGTGCTCGACGAGGTCGCGTTATCCGGTATGACCTTGACCGCTCCGCCGCCCAAACTCGAACGGACGATCGAGGCCTGCGGGGTAGCGGCGACGGAGTTGTCCGGACTCAGTGTGGTCGAGGCCAATGCCGAGCCGGACCCGTTGCGGGTCAAGTTCATTCGGCGACGTCGGATCGGTCGACTAACGTACGAACAGCTGACATTCGAACATGATCCGCGACTGCCGCAGTCGTTGGCTGCCGAGGGCCTCGGCGGTCCTGCGACGGCCACCGTTCACCTCTGCCGGACCGGTGATGACCAACGCCCCTGGCTGGTGTGGGTGCACGGCGCCGGCCAGGGTCAACCGATCGACCTGTTGTTCTCGCGGGCCCGTCGAATCCAGGACGAACTGGGCTTCAACATCGCGCTGCCGGTGCAGCCAGGGCATGGTTCCCGTCGCACCGCGTGGCCGACCTACCCCAACATGGATCCGCTGAACAATGTCGCGGGCATGATGCGGGTGGTGTCCGAGGTCCGCGCGGTGGTCCGATGGCTGCGACCGCAGTCCAGTGCGATCGCGGTGTCGGGAGTGTCGATGGGGAGCCCGGTCGCCGCGTTGGTGGCGCATCTCGAGAAGGTCGATGGCGTAGCGGTTTACACGCCGATCTTCGGACTCAACGGGATGATCGCCCAGCATCTTGGCCGATGGGGACCGTCGGTGCACGACACCATCGAGCTCCTGCAATCCGACAACGTGGCAGCGGTGGCGTCCGTCGTCGATCATCTGGACGTCGAGCCGACTCCGCCCGCACCGCAGCCGCCTCATCGTCGGCGCCTGGCATGACCGAATGGCGATGCGCGAGCCCGCTCAGGTGTTGCAGGATCGGTGGGGCGGCGAGTTGTACTGGCACCCGGGAAGCCATGTCGGGCATCTCTTCGCCGCCGGAGTTCAACGGGCGTCGGAACGGTTCCTGCGGGGAGTCAGCGAGCAGTCGAGCCGTAGTCGCGGATGAGTCGTGCCCGAAGGCATTTCAGTTCGCGCTCGAGGTTGTAACCATCGTCGAGAACCAGCCAGAGGTAGGCGATGCCGTACACCGCTGAGCCGATGTCGTTGACGGCGCGCGTCACGTCGATGTCGCGACGGACCGATCCGTCGTCGATCCCCTTCTCGAGTCCTTCCTTGACCTTCTGCATGCCGACCTCGAGTTGGCCAAGCGACCTCGGGCGCAGTGCCGACGTGCTCTTCACCGCCTCGAAGGCGGCGACGAACATCGCCCGCAGAAGTTCCGGGTCGTCGGCGGCGAGTTGGCCGATCCGGTCAAGATGTGCGAGCGCGTGCTGGAGACCGGTGGCGTCAGGGTCCAGATCGGGGCTCAACTGCGCCATGTACTCGCGCATGAAGATCGCGTCAAGTACGGCGTCCTTGCTGCCGTACCGTGCGTACACCATCGCCCGGCTGTATCCGGCGCGCCGACCGATCTCTGCCGCTGTCGTTGCCTCCCAGCCCTTTTCGATGATGAGCTCGGCTGCGGCGCGCGCGAGTTTGCGGCTGGAGATCTCGACCCGTTCCGGCTGTGTCAGGCCACGAGTGGGGGAGGGCACCCTTGCATATTAGACGATCGACAATTATGTTAGTTGCATTGCGTCAAATAAGTTGCGGAGGAACTCGATGGTGAGTGCGGGCACGACGTCGGTTCCCGACGGCATCGACGCGCTGACTCCGCACTGCCTGACCGATTTGTTGCGGACCGACGCCGGCATGGCAGCGGCCACGGTGACCGACGTTCGTGTCGAGCAGATCGCGATGGACAGCGGCTTCTCGTCGCTGCTGTACCGCCTGCACCTGACCGCGGACGACGACGTGCCGGCCACTCTCATCGCGAAGCTGCCCGCACAGTCGGAGGCGCGCGGAGCGATGGAGCTGCTCGGCGGCTACCGACGCGAGCTGGCGTTCTACCAGAGCGTCGCCGGGCATGCGCCGATCGCGACGCCGAGGGCATTCGCGGCGCGCATGGCCGAGGACTCCGTCGACTTCATCCTGCTGCTCGAGGACCTGCAGGCCTGGGACAACGCCGACCACCTCGCGGGTCTGGCGATGAATCGGGCGCGGCTGTGCATCGAACAGCTGGCGGGGCTACATGCCTGGTCATCTGACCCGGCGAACGCCTCTGTGCTGGAGGCATTTCCGAGCATCGACACGCCGATCGCGCGTGATCTCCTGCTGCCCGCCTTCGCGCCGGGCTGGCAGGTCTACCTCGACAACTGCACCGGCCCGGTTCCGGCGCACGTCGCACGCTTCGCGGAAGGTTTCGCTCATCGAGCGGTGGCGGCACTGCCCGCGCTGACCGAACGCGACATGCTGCTGCACGGCGACATCCGGGCCGACAACCTGTTCTTCGACGGCGACGAGATGAAGGTGGTCGACTTTCAGTTCGTTGCACGCGGCTGCGGTGCGGCCGACATCGCCTATCTCGTCACACAGGGCTTGCAGAGCGAGGCACGCGCGGGCCACGACGAGGCCCTGGTGCGCGAGTACCTCGACCACCTTGCCGCGCGGGGTGTCACGGACTACTCGTTCGACGACGCGTGGCGGCATTACCGCTGCGCCGCCGTCTATTTGATGGTGTTGCCCGTCATCACGCTCAACGGCTGGGAGGCGCTGCCCGAGCGGTCACGTCAGCTCTGCCTCACGCTCACCGATCGCGCGGTCGCCGCCATCGACGAGATCGACGCACTGGAGGTGTTCGAATGACCCGTTCGGCGCGCGAGGTGGTGGAGTTGTACAACCTCGTCGTCTGGAACGAGCGCAACTTCGACCTCGCCGAGGAGCTCATGGGGGACACCGTCATCCGCCATGATGTGGGCGAGTCGAACACGCTCACCCACGAGCAGGCGGTCGCGCGCATCGTGGACCACTGGGAGATGTTCGAGACGATTCGCTTCGATCTCAACCTCGTGGTCGCCGGCGATGACGGCGAACATGTGGCGATCGTGTACCAATCGCCGATGACGCTCAAGGACGGCACCGAGACCACGGTCGGGAGTATGGAGATCTTCCGCGTCGTCGACGGCCGGATCACCGAGGTCTGGAACTGCGGCTACAAGCAAGGGGTTTGGCAATGACTGGATTACCGGCTCAGCCGGCGGCGACCGAACGTGTACTCGATGAGCTCGGCTACTACCTGCTGGCCGGAGCGGGCGGCGAGGGTCCCGCGACGTTGATGGACGAGGCGCGCCGCGGTGAGGAGATGGGTTTCGGCACGGCATTCATCTCCGAACGCTGGAATGTCAAGGAGGCATCGTCGCTCGTCGGTGCGGCGTGTGCCGTCACCAACCGTATGCAGATCGCCACCGCCGCAACCAATCACAACACCCGCCATCCGCTGATCACCGGTTCCTGGGCGACCACGATGCACCGGTTGTCCCGCGGGCGGTTCACGCTGGGCATCGGCCGCGGTGTCGCCGCGATGTACGCGGCGTTCGGGGTGCCGTCGGTGACGACCGCGCAGATGGAGGACTTCGCGCAGGTGATGCGCAGGCTCTGGAACGGCGAGGTCATCTTCAACCACGACGGGCCGATGGGGAAGTATCAGGTGCTGTTCCTGGACCCCGACTTCAAGGAGGACATCCGACTGGCCCTGGTCGCGTTCGGGCCGAAGACACTCGCACTGGGTGGCAGGGCCTTCGACGACGTCATCCTGCACACCTACTTCACGCCCGAAACGTTGCAGCGATGCGGTGAAGACCGTCAAGGACGCGGCGGAGAAGGCCGGCCGTGATCCGGCCAGCGTGCGGGTGTGGTCGTGTTTCGCCACGGTCGGCGACCATCTACCCGAAGAACTTCGGCTGAAGAAGACCGTCGCCCGGCTGGCCACCTATCTTCAGGGCTACGGCGACCTGATGGTTACGACGAACAACTGGGATCCCGCAGTGCTGCAGCGCTTCCGGGAGGATTCGGTGGTGACGTCGATCCCTGGAGGAATCGACCACAAGGCCACACCCGAGCAGATCGAGCACATTGCGACCTTGATACCCGACGAGTGGCTGGAACCGTCAGCGACCGGATCGGCCCAGCAGTGCGTCGACCGCATCCGCAAGGAGTTCGACTACGGCGCCGACGCGCTGATCATGCATGGAGCCACGCCCGACGAACTCGAACCGATCGTCGACGCCTACCGCGCCACCGTGTGACTTTCTCGGCGTGCTGACGCAGCAGTGCGCGTCGCCGCGGCCACGCCGAGGAACTTTGCGTCTGCTCGCGCAGAATGACTAGGGCGTGATGACGGTGCGGTACACCGGTTCTGCTGCGGCCTGCCTGCTGTAGATCCCGCGCTGCAGTGCCGACAGCAGCGCATTGCGCGTCTCCTCCGGGTGGATCAGGTCGTCGAAGCCCATGGTGCCTGCCGACCGGAACGACGCATCCACCTCCGCCTTGCGCAGCTTGGCCTCCATGTCCTCGGCGGCATGGGAGGCCTTGCTCAAGGCGGCGGCGCTCATCGCGCCCATCGTGGCGCCCGGATACGCGAACGTGGCGCCCTGGTTGTCGAAGCCCAACAGCGACATCACCATCGAGCCGAAACCGTAGGCCTTGCGCAGGGTGACGTGCAGCTTCAGCGTGGTGGCCGCGGTCTGGGCGGCGAACATGCGTGCGCCGCTTCGCAGGACGCCGGTCTTCTCGGATCGGCTGCCGGGCAGCATGCCCGGATTGTCGGCGAGGAAAATGATCGGGAGATGGAAGGAGTCGGCGACCGTGATGAAATGCGCTGCCTTGTCGGCGGCGTCGGCGTCGATGGACCCGGCGAGCACCTTGGGCTGATTGGCCACCACGGCGACGGGGTGGCCGCCGAGATGGGCGAGCGCGCAGATCATCGCCTGCCCGAACTTGGGCTGCACCTCGAACCAGCCCCGGTCGTCGAACACCACGTCGAGCACGGCACGCATGTCGTAGACGCGACGGTTGCCTCGCGGCACGATGTCGAGCAGTTCGGGCGTCGAACGCGGTTCGCTCGCTTCGTCTTCGGGCAGTGACGACGGATACGACCACGCGCTCGGCGGAAAGTACGACAGATACCGGCGGATGTCGTCGAGCACCGCCTCGTCGTCCTCGGCGAGGTTGTGGATCACACCGCTGGCCAGTGCGACCGACGGCCCGCCGAGGTCTTCCTTCGAAATCTCCTCGCCCGTCGACTCTTTCACGACGGGCGGACCGGCGGTGAAGATCGCGCCCTGCTTGCTCATGATGGTCCAGTCGCACACGGGCGCCACCAGTGCGCCGTGGCCGGCCGACGGACCCAGCAGGCCCCCGACCATCGGAACCTTGCCGGAGCATTGCGCCTGGGAGAGCAGATCGGTGGGGGTGCGGCCGTAGTGCTCGCCGCTGGGCCGGAAACCGGCACCCTCAAGCAGCATCACCAACGGAATGCGGTCTCGCAGCGCCAACTCCGCCAGCCGGTAGCGCTTCGCGTTGCCCCCGGGGCCGATGCTGCCCGCCAGCGTCGTGAAGTCCTCCGCTCCGATCATCACCGGTGATCCGTTGATGAGGCCGGACCCGGCGACGATCCCGTCGGCGGCGATCTCACCGCCGACGAGCGTGCCGAATTCCCGGAAGCTGCCCTTGTCGAGGAGGTGGTCGAGGCGCGCGCGGGCGTCGAGCTTGCCCTTGCCGTGATGCTTGGCCAGCCGCTCCGGACCGCCCATCGCCCGCGAACGCTCACGCCGAAGCTCGAGGTCTTCGAGCGTCTCCTTCCAGCCCTGCTCGTTCGTCATGCGCTCTTCCTGTCGTCCCACGGTGATGGTCGCACCGGCATGTTCACGTTGACCATACTGAATTGCTTACTGTAGCGTCTGCGGGCATGGGTAGCGGCGCCGGCCTCAAGGTCGACGGCGGCGTTTCCAGCCAGCTCGCCAACGTCGTGGAGGCGGCCACCACGCTGGAACGACGCGGCTACGACGGTTGTTGGACGGCCGAGGTCAGCCACGACCCGTTTCTGCCGTTGACGCTCGCCGCCGAGCACACCGACGCGATCGAATTGGGCACCGGCATCGCGGTGGCCTTCGCGCGCAATCCGATGACCGTCGCCAACGTCGGCTGGGATCTCCAGGAGTACTCGGGCGGACGGCTCAACCTGGGTCTCGGCTCCCAGATTCAGCCGCACATCGAGAAGCGCTTCAGCATGCCGTGGAGTCGGCCGGTGCCCCGGATGCGGGAGTTCGTGCTGGCGATGCGCGAGATCTGGACGTGTTGGCGCGACGGCTCGAAACTGAGCTTCGAGGGCGACTTCTACACGCACAAGCTGATGACGCCGATGTTCACTCCCGAGCTACACGCCTACGACTTCCCGAAGGTGTTCGTCGCCGCGGTCGGCGAGGCGATGACGGAGATGGCGGGCGAAGTCGCCGACGGCCTTCTCGCGCACGCCTTCACGACCAAGCGGTACTTCGAAGAGGTGACGACGCCGGCACTGATGCGGGGGATGACCCGATCGGGTCGGCAGCGCAGCGACTTCCAGGTGTCGTGTCCGGTGTTCGTGGTGACCGCGCAAGACGATTCCGAACTCGGCGCCGCCGCCGTCGCCACCCGCAAGCAGATCGCCTTCTACGGGTCGACCCCCGCCTACCGCAAGGTTCTCGAACTGCACGGCTGGGGCGCGCTACAGGACGAGCTGCGCAGCCTTTCGCTCAAGGGCGATTGGGACGGCATGGGTGCTCTCATCGACGACGAGGTGCTCGAAGCGTTCGCCGTCGTCGCACCGATTGACAAGCTGGCCGCCAAGATCCGCGATCGCTGCGACGGCGTGATCGACCGCGTCATGGTCGGTTTTCCACGATCCATCCCGGACGAAACCGTGAAGGCTGTCCTGCAAGAGCTGCGTCAATGAGGAGTCACCGATGAGTACCCGGATTATGGATGAGGCGGCGAGGGTGTTCGCCGACCCGCAGTCCTACGCCGACGAGACGAAACTTCATGCCGCGCTGACACATCTGCGCGCCAACGCCCCGGTGTCCTGGGTGGAGGTGCCGGACTACCGGCCGTTCTGGGCGATCACCAAACACGCCGACATCATGGAGATCGAACGGGCCAACACGCATGTTCACCAACTCGCCGCGGCCGGTGCTGACGACCGCGGAGGGCGACGAGCAGCAGGCCGCCATCGGGGTCAGCACGCTGATCCATATGGACGACCCGCAGCATCGCGCGGTGCGGGCGATCGGAGCCGACTGGTTCCGCCCGAAAGCGATGCGGGCGCTCAAGGTTCGCATCGATGAACTGGCGAAGCGGTACGTCGACCAGATGTTGGAGGCAGGCACCGAGTGCGACTTCGTTCAAGAGGTCGCGGTGAACTACCCGCTGTACGTGATCATGTCGATGCTCGGCGTGCCCGAATCCGACTTTCCTCGCATGCTGAAGTACACCCAGGAACTGTTCGGCAGTGACGATGCGGAGTTTCAGCGCGGTACATCGAAAGAGGAGCAGATGGTCGTGCTGCTCGAGATGTTCGGGTACTTCAACGAACTGACCGCTTCGCGGCGGGAGAACCCGACCGAGGACCTGGCATCGGCAATCGCCAACGCCAAGATCGACGGTGAGCCGCTCTCCGACATCGACACGGTCTCGTATTACCTCATCATCGCCACCGCCGGTCACGACACCACCAGTGCGACGATTGCGGGTGGCCTGCACGCGCTGATCGAGAACCCGGACCAGCGGGAACGGTTGCGCGACCAACATGGATCTGATGCCGCTGGCCACCGAGGAGATGATCCGCTGGGTCACCCCGGTCAAGGAGTTCATGCGCACGGCGCGCGAGGACACAGAGGTCCGCGGTGTTCCGATCGCCGCGGGCGAATCGGTGCTGCTGTCCTATGTGTCGAGCCAACCGCGACGAAGAGGTTTTCGACGATCCGTTCCGGTTCGACGTCGGACGCGAACCGAACAAGCACAACGCGTTCGGATACGGCGTGCACTTCTGTCTCGGGGCGGCGCTGGCCCGGATGGAGGTCAACAGCTTCTTCTCCGAACTGCTGCCGCGGCTCGAGTCGATCGAGACTGGCCGGCGATCCCGCGCACATCGCGACGATCTTCGTCGGCGGGCTCAAGCACCTGCCGATCCGCTACTCGCTGCGGTGACCTAGGCGATCACTTCTGCTGGGCGGTGGCCCTGTCCAGTTGCGCCTGCAAGGAATTCGCCCCAAGGCCGGCGCCGCCGTGCTCGTGCTTGCTCAGCGCCTGGATGGAGACGTCGTGACCTTCGGCCGCCTTGCGTAGCGCACCGACCGTCGCCTGCTCCTTGGTGATGTGGCTGAACGGGTCCCAGTGGTACCAGCGCATGGCGTTCTCGTAGGTCATCTTGTTGATCTCGGCGTCGGTCGCGTTGTGCTTTTTGAGGACCTCGTCGAGTTGCTCGGGGGCACCGGGCCACATCGAATCGCTGTGCGGGTAGTCGGCTTCCCAGCAGATGTTGTCGATGCCGATCTCGTTGCGCAGCGCCACCCCGACCGGATCGGAGATGAAGCAGGTCAGGAAGTGGTCGCGGAACACCTCGGACGGCTTCTGCTTGCCGAAGTCCTGGCCCGTCCACGTCGAATGCATCTCATAGGTGCGATCGGCACGGTCCAGGAAGTACGGAATCCAGCCTGTGCCGCCCTCGCTGAGCGCGATCTTGAGGCTGGGATATTTCTTGATGGGCTTGGACCACAACAGATCAGCCGCCGCCTGCACGATGTTCATCGGCTGCAGCGTGATCATCACGTCCATCGGGGCGTCAGCGGCGGTGATGGCCAGCTTCCCCGACGATCCGATGTGCACGTTCATCACCGTGTCGGTGTCGACGAGCGCTTCCCACATCGGGGTCCAGTAGTCGTCGTGGAAGGACGGGTAGCCCATCGCGGCGGGGTTCTCGCTGAAGGTCAATGCGTGCACGCCGCGTTCGGCGTTGCGGCGGATCTCCTTGGCGCATGCCTCGGCGTCCCAGATGACCGGCAGGGTCATCGGAATGAAGCGTGCCGGGTAGGCGCCGCACCACTCCTCGACGTGCCAGTCGTTGTAGGCCTGCACCAGCGCCAGGCTGAACTCCGGGTCTTCGGTGGCGAACAACCGCCCGGCGAAGCCGCAGAAGGTCGGAAAGCAGATGGATCCCAGGATGCCGCCGGCGTTCATGTCCTTGACGCGTTCGTCGACCTGCCAGCAGCCCGGCCGGATCTCGTCGAGACCCTGCGGCTCCAGGCCGTACTCCTCTTTGGGCCGGCCGGCCACCGCGTTCAGCGCGACGTTCGGGATGACGACGTCGCGGAACTGCCAGGTGTCGCGACCCGTCGGGGTTGTGCACCAATCGCGGCGCCTCATCCAGATACTTCTTCTGCAGGTGGTTCTTGAACATGTCCGGCGGCTCGACGATGTGATCGTCCACGCTGATCAGGATCATGTCGTCTTTGTTCACGACGGCGCTCCATCTGTAGTTGCTTACCGTATGACCAACAGTTTAGCTGCCGCGCGATACGGTGTGCTGAGCGACAACCTACGGCGACGTGAGGTGATGATGTCCCGAATTGCCCCTTCTGAGGCTTTCTCTGCCATCCCGTTGGACGATCTCGGTCAGGGCGACCGGATCAACCTCGGCGTGGCGTCGATACTCGGCCATCGACCGGAGGTGGCGGGTGCGCTCGGCGCACTGCGGGCCGCGCTCCAGTCCACGGGGACGCTGTCGCCGCGGCTCGTCGAACTGGTGCGACTGCGGATCGCGTTCCACAACCAGTGCCGCAGCTGTATGTCGGTCCGCTATCAGAGCGCCATCGACGACGGTCTCACCGAGGACCTGGTGTGCTCACTCGAGCGGCCGGGCGACGCCGAGAACCTCTCGCCCGCCGAGCGCAGTGCCCTGCGCTACGCGGACCTGTTCGCCACCGATCACCTCTCGATCGACGACGCGGTCTACGACGACCTGCGCCTGCACTTCACCGAGGAGGAGCTCGTCGAACTCGGTGTGCACTGCGCGTACGCCGTGGGTATGGGCCGGCTGGCGGCCAGCTGGAGCGTCACCGACGACCTGCCCGACGCGTTCCGGTCCACCCCGGATTCGCCTCTGGCGCCGTGGCATTCCGACGGGGTCGTCGCGTCGGTTAGAACCCGCTAGCAGCAGCGCGGGTTGGGGCTGGCCTCAGTCGCGTCGTGCCGCATGCGCCAGTACTCGCGTTCGGACATGACGGGCTCACCGGGGTGCGTCTGGCTGCGATGCTCGACGTACCGCCGGTAGTGGTTGTCACCCATCAATGTGCCCCAGTACCAACTGATTTGGCGTGTGATCGCGGCAACGCGTCCCATTGCTTCTGCACCTCCTTCTCGACCTTGGTGGGGATCAGGCCCGACGGCGCAAAGAGTTTCGACGGCACCTCTTCGTCCTCGGTGAGTGGTCGGCCGCCACCGCGCAGTGCCCTCATCACCATGACGACGCCTGCCGCGAAGACAATGACCACCATCAGCGCAAACACGATCGACAGCGTGCCCTGAATGAAGGTATTTCGGATGACCGCTTCCATCGCGTCGACATTCTTGGCCGCGCCGAACGAGGTCTCACCGGCATCCAGCGCGTTCCGGTACTGGAAGTGTTGGGTCCAGAATCCGACCCTCGGGTCGCCGGAGAAGATCTTCTGCCACGACGCGGTCAGGGTCACGATGAGATCCCACAGCAGCGGAATAGCCGGTATCCACATCCATTTCAGGTAACCCTTCTTGACCACGACCACGGTCACGATGGTCAGTGCGATCGCGGCGAGCAGCTGGTTGGCGATGCCGAACAGCGGGAACAGGGAGTTGATCCCGCCGAGCGGATCGGTGATACCCATCAGCAGGATGCTGCCCCACAACGCGACGACGGCCAGGCTGCACGTCCATACGCCGACCCGCCAGCTCGGATCGCGGAGCTTGCGCAGCGGCCCACCGAGGTTGCTCAGGCCGTCGGAAAGCATGAACCGCGCCACCCGGGTGCCGGCGTCGACCGTCGTGAGGATGAACAAGGCCTCGAACATGATCGCGAAGTGATACCAGAACGCCTTCAGGCCCGTACCGCCGAACACGCGGTGCAACACTTCCGACATGCCGATCGCCAGGGTCGGTGCGCCGCCGGTGCGGGAGATGATGGATTCCTCGCCGACGTCCTCGGCGGCTTGGGTGATTTGCTCGGGGGTGATCGGGTCGCCGGTGAGCGGCAGATTGTTGACGTACTCGGCGGCCGTCGCCGCGGTACTGCCGGTCTGCGCCGCCGGTGCGTTGAGCGTGAAGTACAGGTGCTGGTTCAGGATCGCGGCGGTGATCAGCGCTATGATGCCGACGAACGATTCGGTCATCATGCCGCCGTAGCCGATCAGCCTCATCTGGCTTTCTTTCTCGAGCAATTTCGGCGTGGTGCCGGAGGCGATCAGTGAGTGGAAGCCGGACAGCGCACCGCACGCGATCGTGATGAACAGGAACGGGAACAACGAGCCGGCGAACACTGGACCCTGGCCGCTGCTGGCGAACTCGGAGACAGCGGGTGCCTGCATGACCGGGCGGGCGATCAAGATGCCGATCGCGAGCAGCGCGATGGTGCCGACCTTCATGAACGTCGACAGGTAGTCGCGCGGCGCGAGCAGCAACCACACGGGTAGCACCGACGCGGCGAAGCCGTAGATGATCAGACACCATCCCAGCGTCACCGCGGAGAGTCCGAACCATGAAGCACCCCAGGATGTTTCGGCGACCCAGCCGCCGGCGACGACGGCCAGCAGCAGCAGCGCGACGCCGATCACAGATACCTCGGACACCCGTCCGGGACGCAGGAGCCGCAAATAGACGCCCATGAAGAGCGCAATGGGGATGGTCATCGCGATCGAGAAGACACCCCACGGGCTCTCCGCGAGCGCCTGCACCACCACCAGCGCCAGCACCGCCAGCAGGATCGTCATGATCGTGATGATCCCGATGATGGCGGCCGCGCCGCCGACGGCGCCGAGTTCGTCGCGGACCATCTGACCCAGCGAGCGGCCCCGTCGTCGGGTGGAGATCCACAGCACGAGGTAGTCCTGCACACATCCGGCGAATACCGCGCCGATGATGATCCAGATGGTTCCGGGCAGGTAACCCATCTGCATCGCCAGGACCGGGCCGACGAGCGGGCCTGCCCCGGCAATCGCCGCGAAGTGATGACCGAACAGAACCCGACGGTCGGTCGGCATGTAATCGGTGTCGTTCTCGAATATCTCGGCGGGAGTGGCATTGTCGTCGCGCGGCTTGACGATGTTCATCTCGATCAGTCGCGCGTAGAACCGGAACCCGATCACGTAGGTGCAGATCGCGGCGATGACGAACCACACCGCATTGACCGTCTCTCCGCGGAAGAACGCGATGATCGCCCAGGCGATCGCACCGACCACCGCGATGATTCCGAAGATGATCTTGTGTCTGGTGGTGATCGGCGATCGATCGATGATCGCCACCGGCGGCAAGTCCTTATCGGTGCGGATATAGGTGACGTCGCCTTCGGTTTCCTCTATGCGGTCCGACGTGCTGGGTGCGGTCACGCTGCCCTCCCTCGATGACGCGAAAGTGTCAAGCCATTCATGATCCTTTCACCGGACAAATCGGCGTTGGGCGGATTCGGCGTTTCGACTCGTCAGGCGCCGCAAAAGCGGGTGGCGCGGAGCGCCAAGTCGCGGCCCCGAACTGCCTCGACGCGACCGATCATTAGTCCATCGTCATTCTTCGGCGGTATGGCCATACTCAGGCATGCTTAAGTCGCGAGGCGAGTCCGGCAGGGGTTTGCCCCGCCGCTAAGACGGCTCTGCTTCTGCCGCAATCGTTTCCGCGAAAGCGACACCGAGTCAGCGGTCGGGTGGTTGTCTGAGGATGTGAACATGGCGACCACGCCGGACGCAGGCACCAGGAGATCTGTGAACCTGGTGCTGGCCACGTGGGTGTCAGCGATCAACTTCTGGGCCTGGAACATGATCGGCCCGCTATCCACCACCTACGCAGGCGATCTGTCGTTGAGCAGCACCGAGGCATCGATGCTCGTCGCCACGCCGATCCTCGTCGGATCGCTGGGCCGCATCGTCGTCGGGTCGCTCACCGACAGGTTTGGCGGGCGCACGATGTTCATCGTCGTGTCCGTGGCGTCGATCGTGCCGGTGCTGGCTGTGGGTGCGGCCGGAACGGCAGGGTCCTACCCGTTGTTGCTGGTGTGTGGCTTCTTCCTGGGCATCGCGGGAACGGTCTTCGCGGTTGGCATTCCGTTCGCAAATAGTTGGTACGAGGCCTCACGGCGTGGCTTCGCGACCGGTGTTTTCGGCATGGGAATGGTCGGCACCGCGCTGTCGGCGTTCTTCACACCCCGGTTCGTGCGGTGGTTCGGCCTGTTCACCACCCACGTGATCATCGCGATCGCGCTCGCGCTGACCGCGGCGGCGTGCGTCTTCGTAATGCGGAACTCTCCGAGCTTCACCCCGAACACCGGTCGCGTTGTGCCGAAGCTCATCGCGGCCGCCAAACTGCCGGTGACCTGGGAGATGGCGTTCCTGTACGCGGTGGTGTTCGGCGGCTTCGTGGCGTTCGCCAACTACCTGCCCACCTACATCAAGACGATCTACGGATTCTCGGCGGTCGACGCGGGCGCGCGCACCGCCGGGTTCGCATTGGCCGCCGTATTGGCCCGGCCGATCGGCGGCGCGCTCGCCGACCGGATCGCACCCAAGTACGTGGTGCTGGCGTCCTTCGCGGGCACTGCGGTGATGGCGTTCGTGGCGGTGTTCCAACCACCGCCGGACGTGTGGTCGGCCGCGACGTTCATCACGCTGGCGCTTTTTCTCGGCGTCGGCACCGGCGGCGTGTTCGCGTGGGTGGCTCGGCGCGCGCCCGCGCAATCCGTGGGCTCGGTCACCGGAATCGTCGCCGCGGCGGGCGGCCTGGGCGGTTACTTCCCGCCGCTGGTGATGGGAGCGACCTACGACCCGGTCGACAACAACTACACAATCGGCCTGCTGCTGCTGGTGGCGACCGCGCTTGTGGCCCTCGGCTACACCGCGCTGCGGCTGCACGCCCACGAACCGAGCGCCCGCAAGGAGACCGCGACGTGACCACAACGCCCCACGCGGGCGGACGCATCGAGGAACTGCTCGGACGCAGCGGACGCTTCTTCACGCCCGGCGAGTTCTCCGACGACCTGCGTACGGTCAGCCGCCGGGGCGGCCGCGAGGGCGACGTGTTCTACCGCGACCGGTGGAGCCACGACAAGGTCGTCCGCTCGACCCACGGGGTGAACTGCACCGGGTCATGCTCGTGGAAGATCTACGTCAAGGACGGCATCATCACCTGGGAAACCCAGGAGACCGATTACCCCTCGGTGGGCCCGGACCGTCCGGAGTACGAGCCTCGCGGGTGCCCGCGCGGTGCGGCGTTCTCCTGGTACACCTACTCGCCCACCCGGGTGCGCTACCCGTACGGCCGCGGTGTGCTGGTGGAGATGTATCGGGAGGCCAAGGCGCGGCTGGGCGATCCGGTGCTGGCGTGGGCGGACATCCAATCCGACCCGGAACGACGCCGTCGCTACCACCAGGCGCGCGGCAAAGGCGGGCTGGTCCGGGTCACGTGGGCCGAAGCCACCGAGATGATCGCCGCGGCGCATGTACACACCATCAAGACCTACGGCCCCGACCGAGTCGCCGGCTTCTCACCGATCCCTGCGATGTCGATGGTCAGCCACGCAGCTGGATCCCGGTTCGTCGAACTGCTCGGCGGGGCGATGACGTCGTTCTACGACTGGTACGCCGACCTGCCAGTGGCATCACCGCAGGTGTTCGGCGACCAGACCGACGTGCCTGAATCCGGGGACTGGTGGGACGCAGCCTATTTGATGATGTGGGGCTCCAACGTCCCGGTCACCCGAACCCCCGACGCGCACTGGATGGCCGAGGTCCGCTACCGCGGCACCAAGGTGGTCAGCGTCAGCCCGGACTATGCCGACAACACCAAGTTCGCCGACGAGTGGATGCCGTGTGCGGCGGGCACGGATGGCGCGCTGGCGATGGCGATGGGCCACGTCATCCTCTCGGAATGCTTCGTGAACAAGCGCGTTCCGTTTTTCGTCGACTACGTGCGCCGCTACACCGACCTGCCGTTCCTGGTGAAGCTCGAGCAGCGCGGCGACGCACTCGTGCCCGGAAAGAACCTCACCGCGGCCGATCTCGGTGGAGACGAGGGGAACCAAGAGAACTCAGCGTTCAAACCGGTACTGCTCGACGGGGCCACCGACAGGGTGGCCGTGCCGCACGGGTCGTTGGGATTCCGCTACGGCGACGACGGCGTCGGCAAGTGGAACCTCGATCTCGGGGACGTGTCGCCCGCGCTGACGGTGTTGCGTCCCGAAGCGGAAGCTGCGCTCATCGCGCTGCCACGCTTCGACAGCATCGACGGACACGGTGAAACGCTGGCGCGCGGTGTGCCGGTGCGCCGGGTCGGCGAGCACCTGGTCTGCACGGTGTTCGATCTGATGCTCGCTCAGTACGGGGTGGCCCGACCCGGGTTGCCGGGGGACTGGGCAAGCGGCTATGACGATCCAAGTCAGCCGTACACCCCGGCCTGGCAGGAGGCGATCACCGGGGTTTCTGCGGCGCAAACCATCCGTATTGCAAGAGAATTCGCCCGCAACGCCGAGGAGTCCGAAGGCCGGTCCATGATCATCATGGGCGCGGGCATCTGCCAGTGGTTCCACGGCGACGCCACCTACCGGGCGGTGCTGGCCCTGCTGCTGCTCACCGGGTCGATGGGGCGCAACGGCGGCGGCTGGGCGCACTATGTCGGTCAGGAGAAGTGCCGTCCGGTCACCGGGTGGGCCACGCTGGCGATGGCCACCGACTGGACGCGTCCGCCGCGTCAGATGGCCGGCACCTCGTACTGGTATGCCCATACCGACCAGTGGCGTTACGACGGCTACCGGGCCGACGCGCTGGCCAGCCCGCTGGGCCGCGGCCGGTTCGCCGGCAAGCACACCATGGATGTGTTGGCCTCCGCGGTGGCGATGGGGTGGACCCCGTTCTATCCGCAGTTCGACCGCTCCAGCCTCGACGTCGCCGACGAGGCCCGCGCTGCAGGACGCGAAATCCCCGATTACGTCGCCGAACAACTCGCCGCAGGTGCCCTGAAACTCGCCGTCACCGATCCGGATAACCCCGCGAATTGGCCGCGGGTGCTCAACGTCTGGCGGGCCAACCTGCTCGGCTCGTCGAGCAAGGGCAACGAGTACTTCCTGCGGCACCTGCTGGGCACCACCTCAAACCTGCAGGCACAGCCGGCCCCTGAAGCATTGCGGCCCAACGATGTTGCCTGGACCGATGACATCCCGGAGGGCAAGCTCGACATGCTGATGTCGATCGACTTCCGGATGACGTCGACAACGCTGCTGTCGGATATCGTGCTGCCCGCGGCGACCTGGTATGAAAAGGCCGACCTGTCGAGCACCGACATGCATCCCTATGTGCACGCATTCAGTCCGGCCATCGACCCGCCGTGGGAAACCCGGTCGGACTACGAGGCGTTCGGCGCCATCGCGCGCACCTTCAGCACCCTGGCGGCGCAGCACCTGGGCACCCGCACCGACGTGGTGCTCGGCACGCTTCAGCACGACACCCCTGGGGCGATGGCGTATCCGGGTGGCACCGAACATGATTGGCGAGTCACCGGTGAGACACCGGTGCCGGGCAAGACGATGGGTCCGGTGGCGGTGGTGGAGCGCGACTATGCCGCGATCGCCGACAAGTGGGCGACGCTGGGGCCATTGGTGGATAGCCTGGGCGTTACCACCAAGGGCATCACTACCCATCCCACCGAGGAAGTCAGCCAGCTGGCTGCCAAGTTCGGGGTGATGGATTCCGGCGCGGCGCAGGGCCGCCCGGCGATCACGACCGCCGAGCGGATGGCGGACACCATCCTGGCGTTGTCGGGCACATCGAACGGGCGCCTGGCGGTCGAGGGGTTCAAGCAGCTGGAGAAGCGCACCGGGCGGCGGTTGACCCACCTGGCCGAGGGCAGCGAGGAACGTCGCATCACCTACGCCGACACCCAGGCCCGGCCGGTGCCGGTGATCACCAGCCCGGAATGGTCGGGCAGCGAGACCGGCGGGCGCCGGTACGCGCCGTTCACTGTGAATATCGAGGAGCTCAAGCCTTTTCACACGCTGACCGGCCGGATGCATTTCTACGTCGACCACGACTGGCTCGAGGAACTCGGCGAGCAGTTGCCTACCTACCGGCCGCCGTTGGACATGGCCCGGCTGTTTGGCGAGCCGTCGCTGGGTTCCGGTGAGATCGGTTTGACGGTGCGGTATCTGACGCCGCACTCGAAGTGGTCGATCCACTCCGAGTATCAGGACAACCTGTTCATGCTGTCGCTGTCGCGGGGTGGTCCGACCATGTGGATGAGTCCGGACGATGCCGCCAAGATCGCTGTCCACGATAACGACTGGGTCGAGGCGGTGAACCGCAACGGCGTGTTGGTGTGCCGTGCGATCGTGTCACACCGGATGCCCGACGGTGTGGTGTTCGTCTATCACGCGCAGGAACGCACCATCGACGTACCGCTCACCGAGACCACGGGAACTCGTGGCGGTATCCATAATTCGCTGACCCGCCTGTTGATCAAGCCCAGCCACCTGGCCGGCGGGTATGCGCAGAACGCCTACGCGTTCAACTATCTCGGTCCGACCGGCAATCAACGCGACGAGGTGACGGTCGTGCGCCGTCGCTCCCAAGAGGTGAAATACCAATGAAAGTCATGGCCCAAATGGCGATGGTGATGAACCTCGACAAGTGCATCGGGTGCCACACCTGCTCGGTTACCTGCAAGCAGGCCTGGACCAACCGTGCCGGCACCGAGTACGTGTGGTTCAACAACGTCGAAACCCGTCCCGGACAAGGCTATCCGCGTACCTATGAGGATCAGGACCGCTGGCGCGGAGGATGGGTCCGCGACCGCAAAGGCCGGTTGCGGCTGCGCGACGGCGGCCGGCTGCGCAAGCTGACCCGGATCTTCGCCAACCCAAAGCTGCCCAGCATCAACGACTACTACGAGCCGTGGACCTACGATTACGAGAACCTCACCACCGCACCGCTCGGCGAGCACATGCCGGTGGCGCCGCCGCGCAGCCTGATCAGCGGCAAGCCGATGAAGGTCTCGTGGTCGGCGAACTGGGACGACGATCTGGGTGGCTCGCCGGAGATCCTGCCGGGCGACCCGATCCTGAAAAAGGTCAGCGAACAGGTCAAGCTGCAGCTCGAAGAGACCTTCATGTTCTACCTGCCGCGGATCTGCGAGCACTGCCTGAACCCGTCGTGCGTGGCGTCCTGCCCGTCGGGTGCGATGTACAAGCGCTCCGAGGACGGCATCGTGCTGGTCGACCAGGACCGCTGCCGCGGCTGGCGGATGTGTGTGTCCGGATGCCCTTACAAGAAGGTGTATTTCAACCACAAGACCGGCAAGGCCGAGAAGTGCACGCTGTGCTATCCGCGCATCGAGGTCGGCCTGCCCACGGTGTGCTCGGAAACCTGTGTCGGGCGGCTGCGCTATCTCGGCCTGGTGCTCTACGACGTGGACCGTGTGCTGGCGGCGGCCTCGGTCGAGAACGACACCGACCTGTATGAGGCGCAGCGCCAGATCCTGCTTGACCCGACCGACCCGGAGGTCATTGCGGGCGCGCGCGCCGAGGGCATTTCCGACGAGTGGATCGAGGCGGCGCAGCGGTCACCCGTGTGGGCGCTCATCAACACCTACCGTGTCGCCCTGCCGCTGCATCCGGAATTCCGGACCATGCCGATGGTCTGGTACATCCCGCCGCTCTCCCCGGTCGTCGATGCGGTCAGCCGCGACGGGCACGACGGCGAGGAACTCGGAAACCTGTTCGGCGCCCTTGACGCACTCCGTATCCCGATCCAATACCTGGCCGAGCTGTTCACCGCCGGCGACACCACTGTTGTCGAGAGTGTGCTGCGGCGGCTGGCCGCAATGCGTTCCTACATGCGCGATATCAACCTGGGCCGCGAGACCCAGCCGCACATCCCACAGGCGGTCGGGATGACCGAGGAACAGATCTACCAGATGTACCGATTGCTGGCGATTGCGAAATACGAAGAGCGCTACGTGATCCCGACCGCGTACGCGGGCGAGGCGCAGGCGTTGGAGGAGACCAGCTGCTCACTGTCGTTCGAGGGCGGACCGGGCATGTACGAATCCGGGCCGTTTGGCGAGGCCAGTGGCGGCCCGGTGCCCGTGGCGGTGGAGACCTTCCACGCGCTGAAACAGCGGCAGACGAGCGAGGGTATGGGGGCCAATGCCGATCGTCCGTCGCGGGTGAACCTGCTCAATTGGGATGGCAGGGGCGTGCCGACCGGAATGTTCCCGGGCCAATGAAACTGCTGAGCCGCACACGCGCGCCCGCGCTTCAAGACAGGCTGACGTGGCAGGCGGCCTCGCTGCTGCTGGCCTATCCCGACGAACAGCGCACCGCGCGCCTCGACACCGTCGATGACCTGGTGAGTTACTTCGGCGGGTCCGCAGCGGGGCTGTTGCGCGCGACCGCGGCGGCGCTGCGAGCCAACGATCCGATCCAGGCGGAAATCGACTATGTCGAGACGTTCGACCTGCGGCGTCGGTCGACGATGTACCTGACCTACTGGACTGCCGGAGACACGCGCAACCGCGGCAGCCAGATGCTCGCGTTCGCCGCGGCCTACCGCGAAGCCGGCGTCGAACCGCCTTGCGGCGAGGCGCCCGATCACCTGCCGGTGGTGCTGGAGTTCGCCGCGACCGTCGACCCGGTGGCCGGGCGGCGGCTGCTCGTCGAGCACCGGGTGCCGATCGATGTGCTGCGCGAGGCACTGGCACAAGCGAATTCGCCGTATACGCACGCCGTCGCCGCCGTATGCGAGACGCTGCCGGCGGCCACCGACTCCGACGTGCGGCGGGCGCAGCGGCTGGCACAGGCCGGTCCCCCCACCGAATCGGTTGGTCTGCAACCGTTTACGTTGACCGTGCCGCCGCGGCGGGCCACAGGAGGCCAGTGACATGTTGGGCGAGATCTTCTGGGACGTCATCCCATATGTGACACTCGCGATCGTCGCGGTCGGCACCTGGTGGCGCTACCGCTACGACAAGTTCGGCTGGACCACCCGCTCGTCGCAGCTCTACGAGTCGCGGCTGCTGCGCATCGGCAGCCCGATGTTTCATTTCGGCATTCTCGTGGTGATCTTCGGTCACGTCATCGGCCTGCTGATCCCGGATTCCTTCACCCACGCGATCGGGCTGAGTGAGCACGCGTACCACGTCCAGGCCGTGATCCTCGGGACCATAGCCGGGATCACCACCCTGGCCGGTATCACGCTGCTCATCTTCCGGCGGCGCACAACTGGCCCGGTGTTCATGGCCACCACCGTCAACGACAAGGTGATGTACGTCGTGTTGGTGCTGGCGCTCGTTGCCGGTTTGTGCGCCACCGCGCTGGGGTCCGGCGTCGTCGGGGAGGCGTACAACTACCGCGAGACGGTGTCGGTCTGGTTCCGGTCCATCTGGGTCCTGCAGCCGCGCGGAGATCTGATGGCAGAAGCGCCGATGTACTTCCAGATCCACGTGCTTATCGGGCTTGCGCTGTTCGCGCTCTGGCCGTTCACCAGGCTGGTGCATGCGTTCAGCGCGCCGATCGGCTATCTGTTCCGGCCCTACATCGTGTACCGCAGCCGTGAGGTGGCAGCCGACAACGAACTGGTGGGGTCACACCCGCAGCGCCGGGGTTGGTGACAGTCGGAGTCAGCGCACGGCCAACGCGTCGAGTTCGCCGGCGTCGACGCCCCTCAGACGGCGGTGCATCGACTTGGCGATTCTCCCGGCCTGGACCTTCGCACGCTGCGCCACAGGACCCCGGTACATCTCATCGACGGTGGCGTTCCACAGTGTCAGCCAGCGGGCGAAGTGGTTGGTGCACAACGGATACCGGTCGTCGAGCTGCCGGTGCACCAGCAAAGCGTTGCCGTGGTAGAGGCCCGCGCGGAACAAAACGGTTTCCCAGAAATCACACATCACCCGAAGGTGCGAGTCGAGGCCTTTCACCCGCAAATCGGCGAACGGCTCGGCAAGGGTGTCATCGTCGAACACCCGGCCGTAGAAACGCCGCAGCAACACCTCCACGTCGGCTCGGTCGGCCAGATCGCTAACCGGGTGGCTTGCTTGGCCTTGAACTGCATCGTCGTCGCGAGTGGCGAAAGGCATCGAAATCTCCTCTAGGTTTTTACAAGAGTAGTTGTATAAACTCTAACCCATGACGTACGTGATTGGTAAGCCATGTGTCGACGTGATGGATCGGTCCTGCATTGAGGAGTGTCCGGTCGACTGCATCTACGAAGGCGCCCGCGCCCTGTACATCCACCCCGACGAATGCGTGGACTGCGGCGCCTGTGAACCGGTGTGCCCAGTCGAGGCGATCTACTACGAGGACGACCTTCCCGAGGAGTTGGAGCCTCACCTGGGCGATAACGCGGCCTTCTTCGCCGACACCCTGCCGGGCCGTGACGCGCCGCTGGGGTCGCCAGGCGGGGCGGCGAAGATCGGCCCACTCGGCGTGGACACGCCACTTGTGGCGGAAGCGCCCAGCGCAGAAGGATGAGCGCCACCTCTAGGCCCACGGAGAGCGCCGGTCGTCGCGAGGACGTGCTGGCCGCGGTGCGGGATGCGGCCAGCACGATGACGATAACGGCGATAGCGGAACAGCTTGGGGTGCATCCGAATACGGTCCGATTCCACCTGGACACCTTGGTCGCCGAGGGCCGGGTCGAACGTGTTGAACCGGATCACCGACGCCCCGGCCGTCCGCCGCTGATGTTCCGTGCGGTCCGCCGGATGGACCCTGGTGGGACTCGGCGCTATCAGTTGCTCGCCGAGATCCTCACCGTCGGCCTTGCCGCCGACCGCAACGCGAGCGCCAAGGCGCTCAAGGCCGGCCGGGCGTGGGCCAGCCGGATGACCCGCCCGACGCGCAAGGCGCCGGGATCCAAGGAGTCGATCGATCGCCTGGTCGGATTGCTTGACGAACTGGGATTCGCGCCGCAGCGACGCGCAACCCATGGTGAGGCACAGGTCGGACTGCGACACTGCCCGTTCCTTGAACTGGCCGAGGGCAGATCCTCCGTCGTCTGCCCGATTCATCTTGGCCTCATGCAGGGGGCGTTGGAAGCATGGGATGCGCCTGTCACGGTCGAACGGCTGGATCCGTTCGTCGAGCCGGACCTGTGTCTGGCGCACCTCACCCCGCGCGCGGCGGCGTCATGAGCCTTGGCTCGGCGACTGCCGTCGCTCTCATGTTCGTCTGGCTCGGCATGGTGCTCGCGATCTCGTTCCTCGAGGCGCCGCTGAAGTTCCGGGCGCCCGGGGTGACCCTGCCGATTGGGCTCGGCATCGGCCGGCTGGTTTTTCGCGCCCTCAACAGCACCGAAGCGGTCCTTGCCGTCGGCATCCTCATTGGTCTGGCGATGGGACATTCGCCCGTCCGCGTCATCGTGACGTCCGCCATCGTGTTCGCCGCCCTCGCGGCTCAATTGCTGGTCGTACGACCGCGGTTGGCGCGCCGCTCCGATGCGGTGTTGGCCGGGCAGATCGCCCCTCGCTCGCGTGCGCATTACGCCTACGTTGCGCTCGAGGTGGTCAAGGTAATCGCCTTGGCGGCTGGCGGGATTCTCTTACTATCCAGCTGAACGACGCTGGAACAACGCAACGCAGAGAGGAATTAACTGATGGAGTCCATCTCGCTAATTGACATGGCCGAGGAGAAGTTGGCGCAGGCGCGGCAGGCGCACAGCGGCCGGGCAGCGCACACCATTCACGGCGGTCACGATCATGAACTGCGGCAGACGGTCCTGGCCTTGGCCGCCGGACACGAGCTGGCCGAACATGACAGCCCGGGAGAGGCGACGCTGCAAGTACTGCACGGCCATGTACGCCTCAGCGCGAATACCAATGTGTGGGAAGGGAAGAGTGGTGATTACATCGCAATTCCCCCCGAGCGGCACGCTCTCGCGGCCATCCAGGACTCGGTGGTTCTGCTGACCGTCATCGCGCAGCTTCCGCGTCAGTAGCTTCACTGCGCCGATCGCTCTCGGCAGCTACTACGTCCTCCTCGCAATGCTGCTAAGGCCATTGGTCCATCGAAGGAACAGGCCTTCGACCCGAGACTTCGACCACGCGACTCCGTACGCTGCGGGCATGACCTATGTGATCAGCAGTGCCTGTGTGGATGTGATGCACAGATCGTGTGTCCAGGACTGCCCCGTGGATTGCATCTATGAAGGCGCCAGATCCCTTTACATCAACCCCGACGAATGCGTGGATTGCGGCGCTTGCAAACTGATCTGTGAGGAAGGCGCGATCTACTACGAAACCGATCTGCCCGAGGATGAGCAGCAGCACCTCGCCGACAACGCCGTGTTCTTCACCGACGTGTTGCCAGGCCGCGACGTCCCGCTCGGTTCCCCGGGGGGCGCCACCCAACTCGGCGCGGTCGGTGTGGACACTCGGTTGGTCGCCGCGATAGCTCCACGGGGAAACCATGATGTCGGAGGGTGAGTCGATGGACATCCTTTCGGAGAGTGAGAGCTGGAGTCTGCTGTCGAGTATGACGCTGGGCCGACTGGTCACCTGCGTGGACGACCACCCCGAGATCTTTCCCGTCAATTTCGTGGTGCAGCGCAGGACCGTGCTTTTCCGTACCGCGGAGGGCGCCGCCAAGCTGTTCACCGTCGTGATGAACAGCCAGGTGGTGTTCGAAGCAGACGACCACAACGTGTCGGAAGGCTGGAGCGTGATCGTCAAGGGCATTGCGCAGGTGCTGAATTCCGGCGACGAGATCCAAGAAGCGGAACAAGCACAATTGCTGCCTTGGACGGCGGGGGAGAAGCCCCGCTATGTTCGGGTGTTCCCATCCGAAATCACCGGCCGCCGCTTCCGGTTCGGTTCCGAACCCGACAGCGACTGACCGTTCGCCTGATGACGGCAGAGTCCCTGGGCCTTCGATGTTCGGGACCTTTGCCTCTCCCGCGACGATCGTAGAGGTCGGAGGGTATTTCTATGGAGCAACTGACGATGCTGGATGCGGGGTTCCTCCAGGCCGAGGACTCCGACCGCCACGTAAGCCTTGCGATCGGTGCCATTGCAGTCCTATCTGGACCGATGCCCGACTTCGACTCCCTCGCGGCCGTGCTGGCCGAACGCATACTGTCGGTGCCGCGGTTCAGGCAGGTCCTGCGCACCCAGCCGCTCGACCTCGGCGCCCCGCGATGGGTCGACGATACGGACCTCGACATCTCCCATCACGTGCGGCGCGCGGCACTGCCGCGTCCAGGGGATGACGCGGCGCTGTTCCGGTGGGTCGCTGACGTCATGGAGCGGCGCCTCGATCGCGACCGGCCGTTGTGGGAATGCTGGGTCATCGACGGCCTACAGCACAACAGGTGGGCGATCGTGATGAAGATCCACCACTGCATCGCCGACGGAATCGCCGCGACACATCTGCTCAGTCGGCTCTGCGACGACGGTGGAGGCGGCACGTTCGCTACCGACATCCGCGCTGCGCACGAGCCCTCACGGGGTGGATTGCGGCTGCCCGCGCTCACGCTCAACCCCCTCGATTGGATCGCCGGTGCCTGGCGCACATCGCTCGGCCTTACAACCGCCGCGGCACAGGCATTACAGGGGGCGGCAGAGATCGCCGGCGGCCTGCTGCGTCCCGCGGCGGCGTCATCGCTGACCGGACCGGTGACGACGATGCGGCGCTACGCCACCGTCGAGGTGTCGCTCGAAGATGTGGCGAGGGTGTGCGATCGGTTCGAGGTGACCATCAATGATGTTGCGTTGGCGGCGATCACCGACAGCTTCCGCACAATGCTGATAGGTCGCGGTGAGCGGCCCGAACACAATTCCCTGCGCACCCTCGTGCCGGTGTCGGTGCGGTCTAACGACGCCGCCGACAAGACCGACAATCGCGTCTCAGTCATGCTCCCGTACCTTCCCGTCGAGAAGGCCGACCCCGTTCAGCAGCTGCGAACCGTGCACGCCCGATTGACAAAGGCGAAGGCGAGCGGGCAACGCCAAGCAGGAAACATCTTCGTTTCGGCCGCGAGTGCGATCCCGTTCCCGTTCACCGCTTGGACGGTTCGGGCGTTGACCCGGCTGCCTCAACGCGGGGTCGTCACCCTGGCGACGAATGTGCCGGGTCCACGCAAGCGCCTGCATGTCATGAAACGAGAAGTCATCAGGCTGCTACCGATTCCGCCTCTCGCCCTGCAACTGCGGACGGGCATCGCGATCATGAGCTACGCCGACCACCTCGTGTTCGGCATCATCGGCGATTACGACGCCACACCCGATGTCGACGAGCTCGCGAATGGCATTGAGCGGGCAGTCGTACGCTTGAGTGCCATTAGTGCGGGCCACTGGCGATGCACCCCAGTGGGGACTCTTTCCCTGGTGCAAGGAGGTTGAAACACAATGTCGAAACGGCAACAACTCGAAGTCCTCAACCGCACGCAGTGTCTGGACCTGTTGCAACGGGTGCGCGTAGGTCGTCTGGTCTTTACCGAGGACGCTCTGCCTGCGGTGCAGCCGGTGAACTTCCGGCTGTGGCGCGACGACGTGGTGTTCCGGGTTGCCGGCGGGGCCAAGCTGGCCGCCGCCGCCCACAACAGCGTCGTGGCGTTCGAGGCTGACGAGTTGGATCCAGACCTGCGTACAGGGTGGAGTGTGACTGTCGTCGGACACGCGCAACAGATTACCGACATAGACGAGTTGGTGGAGGTGGCGGGAACGTTCGTGCAGCCGTGGGTTGACGGCAGGCGGGATCATTTTGTGCGGATCCGGGCCGAGAAGATGACCGGACGCCAGTTCCGTGAACCGGGACTGCCGGAGTACCGGGGTGCGGCCGAAGGCACGACCACGGCGTCGTCCTGACAGTCGGGTGCAGCAGGCAGGCGATGGTTTGGCCAACACAGCGGCCGAAGTGCAACAACGGCTTTCCGACTGTGTGGATGATCTGCAGGAAGTCATCCAGGAGATCCGCACCGCGATCTTCGACCTGCACGGTGCCAAATCGGGCACGACACGGCTGCGGCAACGGCTGGACGAGGCCATCGCCCAGTTCTCCAGCCCCGAGCGGGGACCACCGTCCAGTTCGTTGGCCCATTGTCGGTAGTCGACGCTGGCCTGGCCGATCACGCGGAAGCGGTGGTGCGAGAAGCTGTCAGCAATGCCGTTCGACACGCCAATGCGACCACACTGACTGTCAACGTCAAGGTCGACGACGACTTCACCATCGAGGTCGTCGACAACGGACCCGGCATTCAGGCGACATCATCGGCAGTGGGTTGACGAATCTTCGGCGACGTGCCGAAGACGTCGGTGGCGCGTTCACGGTCGAGAACGTCACCTCCGGCGGCACGTTGCTGCGGTGGTCCGCGCCACTCCCATGACGATCAATAATCTGGCCACTCAACGACATCCGACAGGGGACGGCGTGGAGTGGAAGGAAGCGGATCTGCGTTGACCGGCGCCCAGCCGATACGCAACAACATCTGGGGAAATCCGCTCTCACCGAATACATCGGTTTGCACGGCTTCTCGCGTTTCGGCGATCTCCAGAGGTTCGGTGACCGGACAGCTCGCCAGCCCGAGCGCTGTCGCCGTAAGCAGGACCAGGCTCGTGGCCTCACCGGCACGTATCCGAGCGAGCGCGCTGTCGTCCTTGGTCCCGAGGGCCAAGACAACTGCGGCGTCATCGTCCGACGAGACGTCGGGCGACTGCGCCAACGCGGCACCGGCGAACAGCCGGCCCGGGATCGGTGCGGTGGGATCGGGCTGCGGTGTGTTGCGGGCCGGAACACCCGCCACCGATGCGTACCTTCCGCTCCATGCCGACAACTCGGAGAGGTAGTCGTGATCTGTTGCATGCTGCCGAACAGCTTGGGCCACAATGCGTTGCAGCTTCGGAAGTTGCTCGACTTGCCGCAACATCACGCCCGCGCGCGCGGCACGCGCGCCCATCAGGGCGATGTCCGCGTCCGGTACGCACCACCCGTTGTAGAGCCGACGATCGGTACGTCGCCTCGGTATCGCCGCCGCCAGCGTCACGTCCAGCTCACTCGGGGTGTGGCGGGACACCTCGATCGCGGCGAGGTGTTCCGGCTCCGCCGGGTTAGCCAACCGGTGAACCTTCGCCTGCCATCCCAGGGCTGCCAACGCGACGACGGCGTGGTGCAGGGAGGTACCACAGCTCAGCAGGAGATCCCGGCTGTCAGGGTCGGTGTTGAGCAGATGCCTCTCGGGATCGGCATAGAGATGCAGACTCCGCGCGCCCACCCGCCAACGCCAAGGTTGCGAGTTATGAATCGACGGCGCCCGGGTGGCGAGCGACAACACCGTGTGGATCGTTTCTCGATCCGGGAAGCAAGCACTCATGGCACTCACTGCTCCTCCACTTGTGGAAATTCTCTTGACTTCCATCCTCAGCGGGGCGATGAGAGTGGGCTAGGGACGAAAGGCCCCGCTGTGATGGGATTTTGTATCCCTTAGTCCCTAGCGAACCGCGGCTTTTAGCTTCCGCGCTGGTAGAGGGCGCGGACCGTGTCGATGGTGTCGGCCTCGGCGGGGCTTTTGTCGTCGCGGTACCGCAGCACCCGCGCGAAGCGCAGCGCCATTCCGCCCGGGTAACGCGACGAACCCTGCACACCGTCGAACGCGATCTCCACCACCTGTTCGGGCCGCACCTTGACGACATAGCCGTCGGTGGGGCCGTCGGCCAATTCGGTGAACCGCGTGGTCTGCCAGTCCAGCATGACGTCCGTCATGCCCTTGAACGTCTTTCCCAGCATGATGAATTCGCCGGACGCGGGGTCTCTGGCGCCGAGGTGGATGTTGGACAGCTTGCCCGTCCGTCGGCCCGACCCCCACTCGACGGCCAGCACCACCAAGTCGAGCGTGTGCACGGGCTTGACCTTCAGCCAGCCCGCGCCGCGGCGGCCGGCCTCGTACGGTGCAGTCGGTGACTTCGCCATCACGCCCTCATGACCGGCCGCCAGCCTCGCGTCGAGAAAGGCCTGCGCCGCGTCGGCGTCATCGGTGACCAGCCGGTCCACCCGATGCACGGCAGGCACGATCGCGTCCATCGCCGCGAGGCGCTCGCTTGCGGGCAGGTCGAGCAGGTCGGTGCCGTCAAGATGCAGCAGATCGAAGACGAACACCGACAGTGGCTGGGCCGCGCGTGCCGCGGCGATGTCGACCGAGCGCCCGAACCGCGACGCGGTGACCTGAAACCGGTGCGGCCGGTTGTCGGGTCGCAACGCGATCGCCTCGGCGTCGGCGATCAGGTCGGTGACGGGGAGCGCCAGCGTCGCCTCGACCACCTCGGGCAGACGTTCGGTGACGTCGTCGAGGCTTCGGGTGTAGATCGACACCGCATCGCCGGCGCGGTGAATCTGCACCCGTGCGCCGTCGAGCTTGGCTTCGAAAACAGCTGTGCCGCCCAGACGTTCGAGGGCCTCGGCGACGCCGGTCGCGGTCTGGGCGAGCATCGGTCCGACCGGCTGGCCGACTTTGAGGGTGAACTGCTCCAGCGCGGCCTCACCGGCGGTCAGTGCGGCGGCCGCGACGGCGGGCAGGTCGCCGCCGAGCATCGCCGCGCGCCGCACCACCGCAGCGGGCACGTCGGCCGCCTTGGCGACCGCGTCGGCCATCACGCCGAGCAGTGCTCCCTGGCGCAGTTCACCGCCGAGCAGCCGGCGCAGGAACGTCTGCTCGGCGTCGGTGGCCTGGCTGAACAATCCGGAGACCAGCTCGGCCCGTCGAGCCTGCGATCCCTTGCCCGCGACCGTACCGATCTCGCTGAACCGGGCGTCGACGTCCAGGACGGTCAGCGACGGCTCCGTCGCGGCGTCAGGCAACGAACGCAGCGCGGCCCAGCCGACGCCGATCTGCCGTTGGGGCAGCTCACCGGACAGCCAGGACACAACGACAGCGACAAGCGTCGGCGTCGCTGGTCTCACCGGCGCGCCGCAGCAGGTCGGCGATCCTGGCGATCTTCTTCAGTCGCGCCGAAGACGCGCCGACCTCCGTCGACGCGGTGGCGACGTCAAGCAGCTGCACGACCTCAGCCTGGCACGGGCGTCAGACATCTCCCCAGCAGGTCGGTGAGCACCGCGTGGCGGGTGGAGTGGTCACGGCGCGCCAAACTCGGCGCGTGGGCCCACACGCCAGTAGGGGACGACCTCAATTGCACGTGATTTTCCGGCGCGTCGGTGTGCAGACACGGTCGCTCGCGGCTGGGGGCTACTTGACCGCGAACGACACGGTGTGCCAGCCGGTGGCGCCGTCGGGGATCGGGTCGGCGAGGTCCGCCGTCTGCACCGCACCGGTGTTGTCGGTGGCCCGCACCGAGATCGTGTGCGGCCCTGGGCGGGTCGCCTGCCACGGGAAGCTCCACAGCCGCCAGGTGTCGTTGGAGTAGCTCGCGCCGAGGTCGGCCTGTTCCCAGTCGCCCTCGTCCATGCGGACTTCCACGGCTCGCACACCGCGGTGCTGTGCCCAGGCGACACCGCCGAACGTCACGGGCCCCTGTGCCACGTCCTGGCCGCTGCGGGGCACGTCGATGCGGGATTCGGTCTTGATCGGCCCGCGCGCTGACCAGCCGAGCGGGGTCCAGTACCCCTCGGCGCGATCGAACCGGGTGAGCTCGAGGTCGACGACCCACTTGGTGGCCGACACATAGCCGTAGAGACCCGGGACGACCAGGCGGGCGGGGTAGCCGTGTTCGGTGGGCAGAGGCTGACCGTTCATGCCGATCGCGAGCAGTGACTCGCGGCCGTCGGTGAGCGCTTCTACCGGGCTGCCCGCGGTGAACCCGTCGATCGACATCGACAGCACCATGTCGGCGTCCGGGTGAATACCGGCCTCCGCCAGCAGGTCTCGCACGCGGTAGCCGGTCCACGACGCATTTCCGATGAGGTCTCCGCCGACCGGATTCGACACGCATGTCAGCGTCACCACCTTCTCGACGACCTCGAACCTGTCGAGATCCTCGAACCGATAGGTGACCTCGCGGTCGACCATGCCGTGGATCTTCAGTTCCCAGTCGGCCCGGCTCAGCTGGGGTACCGACAACGCGGTGTCGATCCTGTAGAAGTCGGAGTTGCTGGTGACGAACGACGGCAGGGCAACGCCTTTCGGCTGCACGGTCGGCGGGACGGCCGGGGCGGCCACGTCGATCTTCGGGAGCGCAAAGGCGTTGCGATCGCCCGACACCGAGGTCGTCAGCCGCGACAGCACCGCACCGCCAACCCCGGTAAGCGCTCCCGCCCCGAGGAACCCGAGCGTCACGAGCGACAGTCGCCTGCCGCGGTCGGGGGCGTCCGCTGCCGGGTCGGCGTCGGGCTCGTCGGTGAACCGGCCCGACGTGAGCAGCCGCAGCACCGCGACGCCACACGCGGTGCCGACGACCGTGGGCACCATGTCGACAACCGTCGCCCCTGCGCGTGAGAGGACCGCCGCGCACCCCGCGATCCCGGCGAGCACGATCGCGGCGCTGCCCACGGGAACGCGGCGCGTCTCGTACTGTGCCGTCACCGCCGCGACCGCCGCTATCACCGCCACCACGAGTACCGACAAGACCAGCTTGTCGGCCGTGGCGAAGGTCTGAATCGCCCACTCCTTGACCGGACCGGGCGTGAGGTCGATGACCGCCGACCCGACCGCATTGCGAGAGTCCGATTCGGGGCCGACGAAGACGCCCAGCAACTGGGTCACGCCGAGTGCGACTGCGGCCGCCGCGACGCCTGCCATCGCTTTGGCGGCGCGCGCGGTCATGAGGCCAAGCTACCCACGCACCGACCCGAAAGGCTTATCGAAAAGTGACATCGGATAGGTTGCTTTACGAATCGAGCGCTTTTTGGAAAGGAAGCCAGGTGGAGATCCAGGGCAAGAAGGCCATCATTGTCGGCGGGGCGTCGGGCTTCGGTAAGGCCACGGCCGAGTTGCTGGCCAAGCGTGGCGCGGACGTGGCGGTGCTGGACCGCCCGCAGTCGAACGGCAAGGAAGTAGCCGACGCGATCGGCGGCTCCTTCTTCGAGGTCGACGTCACCGATTTCGACGGCACCGAGAAGGTGCTGCAGCAGGCCATCGACGCACTTGGCGGACTGCACATCATCGTGACGACCGCCGGTGGTGGCACCGCAGAGCGCACCGTCAAGAAGGACGGGCCGCACAGTCTGGAGTCGTTCCGCAAGTGCGTCGACCTCAACCTCATCGGCACGTTCAACATCAGCCGGCTGGCCGGCTGGCAGATGAGCCAGCAGGACCTCGTCGACGACGAGCAGGAGGAGCGCGGTGTCATCATCAACACCGCGTCCATCGCCGCCTTCGAAGGCCAGATCGGACAGGTGGCGTACACGGCGTCCAAGGCCGCCATCGCCGGGATGTGCCTGACGATGGCCCGCGATATGGGCAGCCTGGGCATCCGCGCGCTGGCGATCGCGCCGAGCCTGTTCGCCACCGGCCTGACCGAGGGCATCCCCGACGAGTTCGCCAAGGCGCTGACGAAGGACGCGGCATTCCCGAAGCGTCTCGGCAAGCCCGAGGAGTACGCGAAGCTCGTCACCGCGATCGTCGAGAACCCGATGCTCAACGGCCAGTGTCTCCGACTGGACGCGGGCCAGCGCTTCGCCCCGAAGTAAATAGTTGCGAATTCGGCGTGATTGGTAGCGCTACGCGTACCTGATCACGCCGAAATCGCTACCGCTGGCCGAGTGGGTCGATCGCCGGGTGACCTCGACGAGGGGATCAAGGCGCTGCTCGTACGTCAGGGTGCCGGCTGGGCCAGAGTAAAAGCGTTCCGCGAAGGTGCCATCAACGGTGCGGAGTCGCGCCTGGACTACTAGGACTGCCAACGACTTTCACGCCGGCCGTGGCACGGCCGACAGCAACGACTGGCCAAGCCACGTCGGGATCGACCGGCGTACATCGGCTGGTCCCGACACCGCGACGCTGCCGTCGAGCAGCGCGTCAGACCAGCTGACATCACCGCGCCAGATGCGGGTGAGCATGCGCAGATTGGTTTCCACGGTGCCCGTCACCTCGTAACCAGGGTCGAAGTCGCACACGTCGGCCTCGCCGTCGGCCACCACAAGCCACCATCGTGACGCCTTCGGCGGCACCCCATCGAGATGGAACGCCACCGTGGTTCGCGTGCGCGGCCACTCCGCGATGGGAATGGTCCGCCGCATATCCCACATCAGCAGATGCGGGTCGAGATCCGCCTCGCCGAGTTCCCCGATCCACCGCACGCCCCAAGCGCCGAGTGCCTCGACGACGTCGGCGAGCTCTTTCCCGCACTCGGTGAGGGAGTACGTGGTGCGGCCGTCGATTTCGGCGCGTTCGACGACTCCGGCGCGCGTCAGCGACTTCAGCCGCTTGGACAGCAGCGCGGGCGACATCTTCGGTACCCCGCGACGCAGGTCGTTGAAGTGCGTACTGCCCGCCAGTAGTTCGCGAACGACGAGCAGGGTCCACCGCTCGTCGAGTAGCTCCATCGACTTCGCCACCGGACAGAATTGGCCATATCCGGACATTTGCGCACCTCCGAGCGTTAAGTGAGCAGTACAGATATGGAACCAGGGTCAGTACAGATCTGTAACTAGATCCGCGCGATCGGCGACGGGACGATGTTCGCACCGATCAATGGAGGAATCGAGAATGAGCAATCCGACCGCGGCCGTCGACCACAACCAGGTGGCGGCCAAACACCGAACGATCTGGGCCTCCGGCGACTACGCCAAACTTGCTGCCGAACTCGTCTCGCCCCTCGGCCCCGTGCTGGTGCAAGCCACCGCGATCGCGGCCGGCGACCGAGTGCTGGACGTTGCGGCAGGCACCGGAAACGCGGCGATCCCCGCCGCAGAAACCGGAGCAAGCGTCATCGCCAGCGACCTGTGCCCGGAGTTGTTGGAGCAGGGCAGCAGGCTGGCCGCCGAGCGCGGCGTCGAACTCGAATGGCGCGAGGCCAATGCCCACGAATTGCCTTTCGGGGACGATGAATTCGATGTGGTGATGTCGTGTATCGGGGTGATGTTCGCGCCGTTCCATCGGCTCGCCGCAGATGAGCTGGTCCGGGTGTGCAAACCGGGCGGCCGGATCGGCCTGATCAGCTGGACGCCCGAAGGCCACATCGGGCAGCTGTGGGCCGCGATGAAGCCGTACGCTCCCGCGCCTCCGCCCGGCGCGCAGCCACCTCCGCTGTGGGGGCAGGAGGAACATGTCCGCGCGCTGCTCGGGGACCGCGTCACTGACGTCGTCACCGAGCGACGGATGTTGGCCGTTGACCACTTCGCCGACGGCGCCGAGTTCCGCGACTACTTCAAGAACCTCTACGGGCCGACGATCGCGGTGTACCGCAACATCGAGGGCGATCCGGACCGTGTGGCAGCCCTCGACGCGGACATCGCGCGGGTCGGCGACAGCGTTCTGAGCGACTCCGCGGACGATGGAATGGGAGTACCTGCTGCTGACGGCGCGCAAGGCCTGACAACATGTCTGCATGCCCGACGACGCGCAGCAGCTTCCGACACTGAGTGACGACGACCAGGCCGCGTTGCAGCGCTGGGTGCGCCAACAGGGGCTGGGTTCGACGGTCAGCGATGTGCAGCCACTGACCGGCGGCACACAGAACATCGTGGTGCGTCTGCAGATCGACGGTCGCCCGATGGTGTTGCGCCGGCCACCGGTTCACCCACGGCCGACGAGCGACAAGACGATGCTGCGGGAGATCGCCGCACTGAGCACCCTGACCGGTACGCCGGTGCCGCACCCCGGCTTCATCGCCGGCTGCGATGACCTCAATGTGCTCGGAGTGGTGTTCTACCTGATGGAACTGGTCGACGGCTTCAACCCCGGCGACGACATGGACGACGCCTATGTGCGTGACGCGAGCATGCGACATCAGGTCGGGTTGTCCTACGCGGCGAGCCTGGCACAGCTGGGCAACGTGGCCTGGGAGGGCAGCCCACTCGCGGAGCTCAAGCGGCCGGGATCCTTTCTGGAGCGCCAGGTTCCGCAGTTCTTGCGACTGCTCGAAAGCTATCGCCACGACGAATACGACCCCGAATCACTGGCGGTGACCGAACTGGCGGAGTGGCTGGCATCCAACCGGCCGCCCGACGGCAAGCCCGGAATCCTGCATGGCGACCCGCATCTGAGCAATGTTCTGCTGCGCCGCGACCGCCCGGAGTTGGCGGCGTTCGTCGACTGGGAGATGTGCACCATCGGCGACCCGCTGCTGGACCTGGGGTGGATGTTGATCTGCTGGCCCCTGGACACGTACACCATCACCGCCGGGGCACAACTCGCCGCACTGGGCGGACTGGCCAGTCGCCGCGAACTCCTCGATGCCTACCTCGCTGCAGGCGGCCGCGAAACGTCGAACCTGAATTGGTATGTCGCGATGGCGTGCTTCAAGCTCGGCATCGTGATCGAGGGCACCTGGTCCCGCTATCTGATGGGTCAGGCCAGCCGCGAGGCGGGGGAGGCACTGCACGCGTCGGCGCAGAATCTCATCGACGTGGGCACCCGGGTTGCCAAGGGCGACAACCCGTTCGAGCTGGGCTAATTTTCGCGTCGCCGTATTAGCGGTAGGCGTCGATGCCGAGTTTGACGGCCAGGGCCAGACCGGCGCCGCCGATGGCCACCCTCATGGGTCCCGCGGGTGCGTGGCGCACGACTATCGGGCCCAACCGCGAACCCACCAGGCAGCCGAGTCCGAGCGGAATGACCGCCGACCATTGGACGGGTGCGAAGAACGCGAAGAGTACGGCGGCGACGACGTTGGCGACACCCAGGATCACGTTCTTGCCGGCGTTGGCGTGTGCCAGAGTCGCACCTCCCGCGCGCAGCAGCATGGCCAGCAGCAGAACGCCCGCCGCCGCACCGAAGTAGCCGCCGTAGATGCAGATCACGAAGATCGCGGCGGATTCCAGTAATCAGTGTCGCCGTATGCCGTTCGGTGGCTTGCGACTGCCACTTCGCTTGCGGGCGCGGGGCGGCACGAGTATGGCAATGGACGCCAGTGCGAGCAGAAGGGGCACCACCTTCTCGAAACCCTCGGCGGGCGTGGACAACAGCAGGACGGCGCCGAGCGATCCCGCCGACCGCGGCGACCGGTGCGATGCGCTTGAGCCATGGTCCCTGGCCCTCGAGTTCCGGTCGTGAACCCAGGACCGACCCGATCCCGTTGAATACCAGGGCCACTGTGTTGGTCACATTCGCGGTGACCGGTGGAAGTCCGACGATCAGCAATGCGGGATAGGTGGCCACCGAGGCCAACCCGGCGATGCTTCCGGTGAGGCCGCCCAGCACGCCTGCTGCAGCGAGAAGGGCAGCGTCCCACCACGTCATCGTGCGCTCACGTTACGGCTCGCGGCCCATCACTCGTTGCCCGGGTGCTCCATGGAGAATAGCTCTGAGACAGAGGTATCATGGCCAGTGTGGAGACCAGCACCGACCTCGCAAGTGAGATGTTCGACGTGGTGGGGCGATTCCGACGGCAGCTGCGGCGGTCGGTCGGGCGCGGGTTCGACACGACCGGCCTGACACAGTCCCAGGCCGAACTGCTGCGGCTCGTGGGCCGCCAGCCGGGCATCTCGGTGAGGGAGGCGGCCGCCGAGCTGGGGTTGGTGCCCAATACGGCGTCCACCCTGGTCACCAAGCTCGTCGCGGAGGGCCTGCTGATCCGGTCCGTCGACGTCGAGGACCGCCGGGTCGGCCGTTTGCGTCTCACCGCGCCAGCACAGCGCATCGCCGACGAATCGCGGGCGGCTCGCAGGACGACGCTCGCCGCGGTGCTCGACGACTTGACCCCCGAGCAGATCGACCGCTTGGAAGGCGGGCTCGGGGTACTCACGGACGTGACCCGGATGCTGCAGAAGGATATGACGTGACCCCTTCCGACGCGCTTGCGATCGATTGCCGCAACCTCGTCCACCGCTACGGTCGTTTCACCGCGGTGGACGACTTCAGCCTCGTAGTACGGGCCGGTGAAACGGTGGGCCTGCTCGGCCCCAACGGCGCCGGAAAGACGACCGTCGTGCGGGTTCTGACGACGCTGACGCCGGTGCAGCGTGGGCAGGTGGAGATCTTCGGGCTGGACTCCCGCCGCCATACGATGGACATCAGGCACAACATCGGCTATGTGCCCCAACAGCTTTCGATTGAATCGGCGCTGACGGGCCGTCAGAATGTCGATCTGTTCGCCCGGCTCTACGACGTGCCGCGCACTGAGCGCAGGCGCCGGGTGGACGAAGCGCTGGAAGCGATGAGCCTGCTCGACGTGGCCGGCGGATTGGCCAGCACCTACTCCGGCGGCATGGTCCGGCGCCTCGAACTGGCGCAGGCCCTGGTCAACCGGCCCTCGCTGCTCATCCTCGACGAGCCGACCGTAGGCCTGGACCCGATTGCCCGCGACGGAGTCTGGGCACAGGTCCGGCGCATGCAGGACGAGTTCGGCATGACGGTCCTGCTGACCACTCACTACATGGAGGAGGCCGATGCGCTGTGTGACCGGGTGGCGCTCATGCATCACGGACGGTTGCGCGCGGTCGGCTCACCGGGCGAGCTGAAAAAGACCGTCGCCCCGGAAGCGACACTCGAGGACGTGTTCCGCCATTACGCGGGAACGGATTTGGACGAGGACACATCGCAGACCGGATTCAACGAAGTGCGCTCGAGCAGAAGGACGGCTCGCCGTGTCAGTTGAGCCACGTGCCGACATCCACCTCGTTCGCGCGCCGCGCGGTTGGCGCCGAATCCGGTCGCTGGCCGTACGGGTCGGCGCGTTCGCGCTCGTCGAGTTGCAGAAGCTTCGCCACGACCGCACCGAATTGTTCACCCGCATGGTGCAGCCCGCGCTCTGGCTGCTGATCTTCGGGCAGACGTTCTCACACCTGAACGTGATCGACACCGGCGACGTTCCGTATCTCGCGTTCCTGGCGCCCGGCATCATCGCGCAGTCGGCGCTGTTCATCTCGATCTTCTACGGCATCCAGATCATCTGGGACCGCGACGCCGGAATTCTGGCCAAGTTGATGGTGACCCCGGCGCCGGCGTCGGCGTTGGTGACGGGCAAGGCGTTTGCGGCGGGTGTCCGGTCGGTGGTGCAGGTGGTCGGCGTGGTCGCGCTGGCATACCTGTTGGGGGTGCACATGACCGTCAACCCGTTGCGCATCCTCGGCGCGATGGGCGTGGTCGTGCTGGGCTCGGCGTTCTTCGCCTGCCTCTCGATGACGCTGGCGGGGCTGGTGCGCAACCGGGACCGCCTGATGGGTATCGGGCAGGCCATCACGATGCCACTGTTCTTCGCGTCCAATGCGCTGTACCCGGTGGACGTCATGCCGCAATGGCTGCGTTGGCTCTCTGCCGTGAATCCTCTGAGCTATGAGGTGAATGCGCTGCGCGGGCTGCTCATCGGCACGCCGACGAACGGGGTGCTCGACGTCGTGGTGCTCGTCGTGGCGGCGGTCGCAGGGATCGCGTTGGCATCGTCGTTGCTGCGCAGGCTGGTGCGATAGGCCGTGCCCGAATTTGCTTGCACGTCGGGTCGAACAGCGTCTAACATCGCGGACGTGCCGAGGCGACTCGTAGTAGCAACCCACAGCGGGGTCTGATTCTGACCGACCCCTCGCTGTGGGTCGTCGCTACTTCGTCGGTCACTTCCACTTCGCTGAGAAGACCGGCACATGACAGTCCAACCCGCTACCAGCGCAGCACCGTCGCCGTTTGCGGCGCGCATGGACGCACCAATGCCACGCGGTCTGCGCGAGGAGGCCGACGCGATGTCCTACGAAGCGTTCCTCGATCAGTACGCGCCCAGCACCGGGCCTCTGCGACTGGGCCAGTGGGCCTGTACCGATGCCGAGCGACCCGCTACCCGACTCGGTCCGCAGGCACGTAACTACCAGGCCACGCTTGCCGTGGGGGACTGCATCAGCACGTCATCAGCTCAGGCGTCCGGGCCGGTCGCCGCGCTGACGGAGATGCTCTACGAGCGGGGAATCGCGGTCGAGATGACCGCCTTTCACCAGTTGCCCGCCGGTGAGAACACCGCGACATTCATCCGCGGCTCCGACGGCGGACACTCCGAGTGGGCGATGGGACTCGCGGACGACCCGACGCAGTCGGCGTTGCGCGCCGTGATCGCGTGTGCGAACCGGCTGCTGTCCGAGCAGACGTAAAGTGCCCTAAAACCTCGGCGTGTCGGGTGCGTTTGCGTCTGCTCGCCCAAAGAAGTACGCAGCGCAGCGGCCGCAGCACGATCGGCATGCCGTCCATCGGCACGGGCATGCCGCCGTAGTCGTAGCGCGGCTCGTAGCCGGGCCGGGGCAGCTCGAGCCGATACCGCCGCAGCAGGCGGTGCATGATCGTCTTGACTTCGAGCTGGCCGAAGACCATGCCAATGCACTTGTGCGCACCCCCGCCGAAGGGAGTGAACCCGTAACGATGCTTCTTGTGCTCGTTGCGCGGCTCAGCGAAGCGCTCGGGATCGAATTTGTATGGCTCGGGGTAGATCTCGGCCAGCCGGTGGTTCATGCCGGGGTAGCCGATGACGTTCGTGCCCTTGGGTAGGAAGTGGCCGAGCAGTTCGGTGTCGCGCACGGTCTGGCGCATCGCCCACTGCACCGGAGACACCAGACGGATCGACTCGTTCATCACCAGGTCGAGCGTTTCCAGCTTCTCCAATGCCTCGATGTCGAGCGGGCCGTCGCCGAGGCGGTCGGACTCGTCGCGGCAGCGCTCCTGCCACTCCGGGTTGGCCGCAAGGTAATAGGACATCGTGGTCGCGGTGGACGTCGACGTGTCGTGCGCGGCCATCATCAGGAAGATCATGTGGTTGACGATGTCCTCGTCGGAGAACTTGTTGCCGTCCTCGTCCTCGGATTGGCACAGCACCGTCAGCAGGTCCGAGCCGTCCTTGCCGCGGCGTTCCCTCACCCGCTCCTCGAAATAGTGCTCGAGGTATTCCCTGGCCTTCAGTCCGCGCCACCACGTGAACGGGGGCACGCTGGTGCGGATGATCGCGTTGCCCGCGCGCGTGGTCACCGTGAACGCCCTGTTCACCTTGGTCACCAGTTCGCGGTCGCTGCCCGGCTCGTGACCCATGAACACCATTGAGGCGATGTCGAGGGTCAGTTCCTTCATCGCCGGATACAGCAGGAAGTGAGCATCGTTGGCGACCCAGTCATTGGCGATCACCTTGGACACGACCTGGTCGACATGCTCGGTGTAGCCGGCCAACCGGGTGCGGACGAACGCCTCCTGCATGATCCGCCGGTGGTACATGTGCTCATCGAAGTCGAGCAGCATGAGTCCTCGGGTGAAGAAGGCCTCGATCGCCGGGGCCCACCCCTGCTGCGAGAAGTCCTTGTTCCGGTTGGAGTAGAGGACCTGGATCGCATCGGGACCCAGCGCCACCACCGTCGGAATAATCGGCGAATCGAGCAACGACACCGGCCCGCGCGTGCGGTACAGGTGCAGCCAGAAGTCAGGTCCGCCGCGGAACATCTCGATCATGTGGCCGAGGATCGGCAGACCGCTGTCTCCCATGACGGGTTTGAGCTCGCTATCGGCCGGGGGTTCGGCCCAGGCGTGCTGTGGCCACTCACGGTCCAGCAACCGCTTCTCGAGCTGACCCATGCCGGGCAGCGTCAGGAAGGGCGATGTCGTGATTCGCCTCTTGGCCTGGTCGAGCAGGTAGTCCTTGGTGCTGATCGTCGGCATCTACGCTCCTGGGGCAAGAAATGACTGTGGCCGTTGTCACTCGTATCTTCATCCTGAATGGCAGACTTGACGCATGTCAAGTTTGGATCGAATGTGTCGCGATGCGAAGGTCTACTCCCATGACCGCTGAGACTCCACCGCGCCCGAGGTCCGTCGCAGCCGGGGCGACCGGCAACGCGACGCCATCATCGCCGCGGTTCGCGACCTGCTGGAACAGAGGTCGTTCGCGGATCTGTCGGTCAGCACGATCAGCGAGCGGGCCGGTGTCGCGCGGTCGGGCTTCTACTTCTACTTCGACTCCAAGTACGCGGTGCTCGCGGTGATCGTCGCGGAAGCGATGGAGGACCTCGACAAACTGACCCACGACTTCGCGCCCCGCGAACCCGGCGAGGCGCCGTCGGACTTCGCAAAGCGGATGGTCGGTAACGCCGCGGTGGTTTTTTCTACCAACGACCCGATCATGCGGGCGTGCACGCTCGCACGGAACACCGATGCGCAGATCCGCGAGATCATGGACGACTTCGCGGACACGGTGATCGCCAAGATCGTCGGCCTCGTCGAGCAGGACGCCGGCGCGAGGCCGGTGTCCGACGACTTGCCCGCGCTTGTGCGCACGCTCACCGCCGTGACGTCGATGACGCTGTCGCACGACAGCGCGTTCGTCGGCCGAGGCGACGACGTCGATCGCGCCATCGAGATCGTGGAGCGGCTGTGGGTGTCCGGCCTGTGGGGCGGCGGCCAGACCCACTAGTTGGTACCGCCGGTATCCTCACCGCATGGCGCAGGGGAGCGGTTTTGGCGGCAAGCGTTGTCTTCTCACCGGAGCCGCCAGCGGCATCGGCCGCGCGACCGCGCTGAAGCTGGCAGTCGAGGGTGCGGAGCTGTATCTGACCGACCGCGACGCCGAGGGGTTGGACAAGACCGTCGCCGACGCCCGAGCGCTGGGCGCCGAGGTGCCCGAGCACCGCGCACTCGACATCTCCGACTATGACGCGGTGGCCAGGTTCGCCGAAGACATCCACGCCGCTCATCCGGCCATGGACGTGGTCATGAACATCGCGGGCGTTTCGGCGTGGGGCACCGTATCCACGCTCACACACCAGCACTGGAAGACGATGGTTGACATCAACCTGATGGGGCCGATTCACGTCATCGAGACGTTCGTCCCCCCGATGGTGGCCGCGGGCAAGGGCGGGCATCTGGTCAACGTGTCGTCGGCGGCCGGCATCGTGGCGTTGCCGTGGCACGCGGCCTACAGCGCGAGCAAGTACGGACTGCGCGGAGTCTCCGAGGTGCTGCGGTTCGACCTGGCACGCCATCGCATCGGGGTGTCCGTTGTGGTGCCCGGCGCGGTGAAAACACCCCTGGTGCAGACGGTGGAGATCGCGGGTGTGGACCGTGACGATCCGCGGGTGAAGCGATGGACGGACCGGTTCGCCGGCCACGCGGTGTCGCCGGAGCACGTCGCGGACAGGATCCTGCGGGGTGTGCGCCGCAATCGGTTCATGGTCTACACATCGCCCGACATCAGGGCGCTGTATCTGTTCAAGCGCACGATGTGGTGGCCCTACAGCGTCGCGATGCGGCAGGCCAACGTCCTGTTCACGCGCGCGCTGCGGACGCCGCCTTTGTCGGATGGAACGGGTCGAAACTGAGCTAGTGCTTGAAACCGCCGTCGAAATCTCGCACATAAGTTCAGATTCGGCCACCGGTGCGCTGTCGGGCTAGTAGCCGCCGTCCGGTGGTGCGAGCTCCAGTCGCACCCCGAGGAGCCTGATCGGCCGGTCGAGTTCGAACTGGCCGAGCAGGTCCAGCGCGGTCGTGCGTGATGGTTTCCGCATTGGTGCTCACCGACGGGAGCTTGCGGATCTTGGTCCGGGTGAAGAACGTCTTGGTCCGCACCGTGACCGCCACTCGGGTGACGACGCGCGCCTGGCCGACGACCTCTTCGAGCGTCTTGTGCGCGAGTTCGACCACGGCCGAGTCGATTTCGGCGCGGTCAGTCAGGTCGCGCGGGAACGTGATGACGTGGCTGCGTGAGCGGGCGACCCATGGCTCGGCGCTGACGTCAGTGTCGCCGCCGCCCTTGGCCAGCAGCAGAATCCAGAGCCCGGTGGTCGGGCCGAACGTCGACGTCAGGAGTTGGACATCGGTCGACGCCAGATCTGCGACAGTGGTAATACCCATGCCCGCAAGCTTTTTCGCTGTTTTCGGGCCGACGCCCCACAGCGCGTCGACCTCGCGGTCACCCATCACCGCCATCCAGTTGTCCTCGGTCAGGGCGTATATCCCCGCCGGCTTTCCGAACCCGGTCGCCACCTTGGCCCGTTGTTTGTTGTCGCTGATGCCGACTGAACAGGACAATCCGGTGCCCGCGGCGACGACCTCACGGATCTGCTCCGCAAGGTGGAACGGATCGATCGAGTCTTTGGGGCCTGCGCCGAGATACGCCTCATCCCACCCCCACACTTCGACCGGATGACCGAAATCGCGCAGCAGGCCCATCACCTCTTCGGAGGCCTCGTCGTAGGCGTCGGTGTCCAGGGGCAGGAACGTCGCGTCGGGGCACTTGCGCGCCGCGGCGCGAAGCGGCATCCCGGCATGCACCCCGAACGCCCGCGCAGGATACGACGCGCACGTGACGACCTTGCGCGGTTCACTCGGGTCGCCGTTTCCGCCGACGATGACGGGCAGTCCGGCGAGGTCGGGGTTGCGCCGCACCTCGACGGCCGCCTGGAACTGATCGAGGTCGACGTGCAGGACCCAGCCGGTTGTCATGTCCCGCAGAGCTTGCGCGCCAAGGCCTCCCATGCGGTGCCGAGGCTCTTCAGCGTCTGGCCGCCCTCGGTGAGTTGGTGGTGCACGTAGTCGGGGTCGAGGAGCGCGAGCAGAGCGGTGGCCTGGGCGCCGATGTCGCCGGTGGTGCCCGCGTCCTCCAGCAGCACCGAGACGTGGCGATTGTGCAGCGTCGAAGGCGCGTTGAACCGCATCTGCGGGTCGCGGTTGGCGTCCGACAGCAGCGCCTGGTGGGCTTTGACGAACTTCAGCCGGTCCCGGCCGTAGGCGAGGAGTCGATCCAGGGGAGGTGCGCCCGGGCCCAGCGGTGGCGGTCCGAAGAGGAATGCCTGCTGCTGGGTCTTCTCGTCTTCGTCGAGCAGCACGATCATCAGGCCTGCCCGGCTGCCGAACCGGCGGAACAGCGTGCCTTTGCCGACGCCCGCGGCCGCGGCGATGTCGTCGGTGGTGACCGCATCGGCGCCGCGCTCGGTGATCAGGCGGCGCGCAGCCTCGAGCAGTAGCGTGCGGTTACGCGCGGCGTCGCCCCGCTCATGCGGCGCTTGATCGGCGACCGACAACTCGTTCAGCTCACGAGGGGCGGCCATGTCACAAGTCTAGGGGCTTCTTGTCAGACATTTAGATCTGCCCGAAATAAATCGGACCGTGGTCCGGTTCGTCTGTGCGAGGATCTCGTGGGTCTACGAAAGGTACGCAGAAGATGTCGGACATCAAGGTGCTGGTGCTGGTGGGTAGCCTGCGCGCGGCGTCGGTCAATCGTCAGCTCGCTGAACTGGCAGTCGAATCGGCTCCCGACGGGGTGCGCCTGCAGCTGTTCGACCGGCTGGGGGAGTTGCCGTTCTACAACGAGGACGTCGACAACGAGAACGTGGCCGACTCCGTCGCGGCACTGCGCAGGGCCGCGGGCGACGCGGACGCGGCCCTCGTCATCACCCCGGAATACAACGGCAGCATTCCCGGTGTGCTCAAGAACGCAATCGACTGGCTGTCGAGGCCGTTCGGTAACAGTGCACTCAAGGGCAAGCCGATGGCGGTGATCGGCGCGGCGCTCGGGCAGTACGGCGGGGTGTGGGCGCACGACGAGACGCGCAAGTCCTTCGGCATCGCCGGTCCACGGGTGGTCGAGGATTTGAAGCTGTCGCTGCGCACGACGGTGTTCGACGGCAAGCATCCGCGCGAGAACGCCGAGGTCGCGGCGAACCTGCGCGACATCGTCGGAAAGTTGGCCGCCGAAGTCTCGTAGAGCCGTTTCAGGCAAGCCGCCGGCCGGGTCCGCTGAGACCCGACGGCGGCTTTGCTGTTGCGTCACCGTGACGTTTCAGGCGAACGGGCGTGTCGGTGGCCGGTGGTAGACCTATCGATGAACTGCGACACACCCGACATGTGACGCGCGACACGCCGGGAGGTGGGTTCCCCAAATGCTTACGACCTGGGAATTCCAAAAATGTTATTCAGAACATCTGGTATACCTTCGCGATGTCGGACACTAGGTGTAGTGTTCCGAGCACCGACAGACCCCCACGGTTTCCAAGCTTTCAAGGGGTCGGCCGGAGTCCAGAAATCCACTGGTGTCGGTTCTCCGGCGCCGCGGACGACGGGCCCCGGGCGACAGGAATTTTAAGGGCCTCCGGGCCGCTGAATTTCAGCGAGACGCAGTACCCGATCAGTTGCCAGTCTCAGTTCGCAGAGGAGCCGTACCGCAGATGACCGTCACCGTGTACACCAAGCCCGCATGCGTGCAGTGCAACGCCACCTACAAGGCGCTGGACAAGCAGGGCATCGACTACGAGAAGGTCGACATCAGCCTGGACAGCGAGGCCCGTGACTACGTCATGGCGCTCGGTTACCTGCAGGCCCCCGTCGTGGTGGCCGGCAACGACCACTGGTCCGGGTTCCGGCCCGATCGCATCAAGGCGCTCGGAGCGGTCGCGGCCACGGCCTAGGGGTACTCAGACGGCAGAAAGGAGAACACGATGAGCAACCTCGTCTACTTCTCCAGCGTGTCTGAGAACACCCACCGCTTCGTCGAGAAGCTCGGCCAGCCCGCGACCCGGATCCCGCTGCACGGGCGCATCGAGGTCGATGAGCCCTACGTGCTGGTGCTGCCCACCTACGGCGGTGGGCGCGCCACACCGGACATCAACGACGGCGGATATGTCCCCAAACAGGTCATCGCCTTTCTGAACAACGAACACAACCGGTCGCTGATCCGCGGCGTCATCGCCGCGGGCAATAACAACTTCGGTACCGAGTTCGCGTACGCGGGCAACGTGGTCTCCCGTAAGTGTGGCGTTCCGTACCTATATCGATTCGAACTGATGGGAACCCCGGACGACGTGGAAGCCGTCCGCGCGGGACTTGCCGACTTCTGGAAGGACCAGACGTGCCACCAACCGTCACAGCTGCAGAGCCTGTAACCGCCCCTCCTGGTGCGCCCCGGGGAGACGGATTACCACGCGCTCAACGCGATGCTGAATCTGTACGACGCCGACGGCAATATCCAGTTCGAGAAGGATCGCGAAGCCGCGCATCAGTACTTCCGCGAGCACGTCAACCAGAACACGGTGTTCTTCCACGATCAGGACGAGAAGCTCGACTACCTGATCAAGGAGAACTATTACGAGCGTGAGGTTCTCGACCAGTACTCGCGCAACTTCGTCAAGAGCCTGATCGACCGCGCCTACGCCAAGAAGTTCCGCTTCCCGACGTTCTTGGGTGCGTTCAAGTACTACACCAGCTACACGCTGAAGACGTTCGACGGCAAGCGCTATCTGGAGCGCTTCGAGGACCGCGTGGTGATGGTGGCGCTGACGCTGGCATCGGGTGACACCGGCCTTGCCGAGAATTTGGTCGACGAGATCATCGACGGCCGGTTCCAGCCGGCCACGCCGACCGTTTCTGAACTCGGGTAAGAAGCAGCGCGGTGAGCCGGTGAGCTGCTTCCCAGCCGGTACCCCGGTGGACACCCCCGAAGGGCCACGGGCCATCGAGTCTTTGCAGGCGGGTGACTGGGTGCTCTCGCACGACGGGTCGTTCTCCGTGGTCGAGTCTCTCGTCGAGAACCCCAATGATCAAGCGCTCATTCGCATCTCGCATTTCGGACATAAGGAGCCGATCCTCTGCACTCCCGAGCATCCGATCTTGGTTTGGACGACCCGCGAGGTGCAATCGTTGATCGACGGTGACGGTTCCGACCCGTTCAACGGATTCGTATGGCTGGCTGCCCAGGACATTCATCCCGCGGATTTCATCGTGACTGCAGCGCCGCTCGAGGGACGCGAGCGGCGTGTGCACGACTTGATGGACTATGTCGGCTCCGGCGAATACGAAGAAGTCGACGGGCTCATCCGCAAGGTGAACGCCGACCTGAAGCACCGCAGCAAGCAACGCCACCGCATCAAGTTCGTTTCGGTGAATCGCTATGTCGAGGAGTCCTACGACCTTGGCCTCATCCTCGGCTGGTACGTCGCCGAAGGCCACATCTCCAAACGGTCAGGGCAGGACGGTCCGACGACGCCCAATGGCATCCACTTCACGATCGGTACGCACGAACTCGAGTACCAGCAGGAGTTGGCGGCAGCGTTCAAGCGAGTCTTCGCCGCCGATCTCGCCGTGCATCAAAGTGTGTCGGACCAGTCGGTGCGCATGGTGTGCAACAGCAAGGTGGTGGCTTCGCTCTTCCTGTCAATGGTTGGCACGGGATACCACCTGAAGCGCTTGTCCCACGAGGTACTGACAGCCGACGAAGAATTCCAGCGTGGCCTTTTGGCCGGGTTGTTCCGTGGGGATGGATGCTCGACCACCGGCGGGATGGTGCTCGACTTGGTGAACCCGAACCTCATTGACCAGGTGCAGCTCCTTCTGCGCCGAGTCGGCATCATGTCCCGGGTTCGCCAGTACACCAACCGGGCCGGCAACACGACGGGGCAGGTGTTCGTGCCCGGGCTGCCCGGCGCCAACGAGGACTTCATCTTCGACGTCGGCAAGAACCTCCACAACTATGTAGGGCAGAAGGGGACGTCGCGCAAGACGTACCAGGTCGTCCATGGGCGCCACGTATATGGAGTCCGCGAACTGGAACGTACGAAAGACGTTCCGAACAAGGTGTACAACCTTCACGTCGAGGGCACGCACACCTACACGATTCGTGGCACGGTCGTACACAATTGCTTCCTGCTTCGCATCGAGGACAACATGGAGTCCATCGGTCGTTCGATCAACTCGGCGTTGCAGCTGTCCAAGCGCGGCGGCGGGGTTGCGTTGCTGCTGACCAACATTCGTGAGCACGGCGCGCCGATCAAGAACATCGAGAACCAGAGCTCGGGCGTCATTCCCATCATGAAGCTGCTGGAGGACTCGTTCTCCTACGCCAACCAGCTGGGTGCGCGCCAGGGTGCGGGTGCGGTGTACCTGCACGCGCATCACCCCGACATCTACCGATTCCTGGACACCAAGCGCGAGAACGCCGACGAGAAGATCCGCATCAAGACGCTGAGCCTCGGCGTGGTGATCCCGGACATTACCTTCGAGCTGGCCAAGAAGAACGAGGACATGTACCTGTTCTCGCCGTACGACGTCGAGCGGGTCTACGGCCTGCCGTTCGCAGACATCTCGGTGACCGAGAAGTACTACGAGATGGTCGACGACGCGCGGATCCGAAAGACGAAGATCAAGGCGCGCGAGTTCTTCCAGACGCTGGCCGAATTGCAGTTTGAGTCCGGCTACCCGTACATCATGTACGAGGACACCGTGAACCGGGCCAACCCGATCGAGGGCAAGATCACCCACAGCAATCTGTGCTCGGAGATCCTGCAGGTGTCCACGCCGTCGGTGTTCAACGAGGATCTGACCTACGCCCAAGTGGGCAAGGACATCTCGTGCAACCTCGGTTCGCTGAACATCGCCAAGACGATGGACTCGCCGGACTTCGCACAGACCATCGAGGTGGCGATCCGGGCGTTGACGTCGGTGTCCGACCAGACGCACATCTGGTCGGTGCCGTCGATCGAGCAGGGGAACAACGACTCCCACGCGATCGGTCTGGGACAGATGAACCTGCACGGGTACCTGGCGCGTGAGCGAGTCCACTACGGCTCCGAAGAGGGCGTCGACTTCACCAATATCTACTTCTACACGGTGCTCTATCACGCGCTGCGGGCGTCGAACCGCATTGCGGTCGAGCGCGGCGCGCACTTCAAGGGCTTCGAGAAGTCGAAATACGCGACGGGTGAGTTCTTCGACAAGTACACCGAGCAGGTGTGGGAGCCCAAGACGGACAGGGTGAAGCAGCTGTTCGCCGAGGCCGGCATTCGCATTCCGACGCAAGAGGATTGGGTCAGGCTCAAGGAGTCGGTACAGAAGGACGGCATCTACAACCAGAACCTGCAGGCCGTGCCGCCGACGGGGTCGATCAGCTACATCAACAACTCGACCAGCTCCATCCACCCGGTGGCGTCCAAGATCGAGATCCGCAAGGAAGGCAAGATCGGCCGCGTCTACTACCCGGCGCCCTACCTGACGAACGAGAACCTCGAGTACTACGAGGACGCCTACGAGATCGGCTACGAGAAGATCATCGACACCTATGCCGCGGCCACACAGCATGTCGACCAGGGGCTGAGCCTGACGTTGTTCTTCAAGGACACCGCGAGCACTCGCGACGTCAACAAGGCGCAGATCTACGCGTGGCGCAAGGGCATCAAGACGCTCTACTACATCAGGCTGCGCCAGATGGCGCTGGAAGGCACCGAGGTCGAGGGCTGCGTCTCCTGCATGCTGTAGGGACGTCCGGCCGGAAAATACCCACTCCTTCAAACCATCGACTCGGACCTCGCGCGGGCCTAGGCTTGGCTCATGGCTGATCAAAAGCAGAGCTATGACCCCAAGAAGGGCGGCAAGTTCGAGCCGACCACCAAGGCTCAACCGGCCCCAACCGCACAACCGGGCGACAACAAGAACAAGAACAAGAAGTAGCGACTAAGCCCAAGCCGAACTCGACCAGTAGGCACCCCGTTAGCCGGGTTGCCGGGGTCATCCTGTTCGGCGGTGGCGGGCATTGGTGAGTCGCACCACCAGACCATAGGGCGCTGCGACACGGCCTGAGCGGCCAGTTATCGCACGCGCAACGCCGAAATGCGTCAGATAAGTGGCCGCTCGGCCCCGGACGACGCCTACTTCTTGATGGTGTGTTGCGGTCCTTGGGCTTTCTTGTACAACGCCTTGAGCATCCGGTCGCGGAACCGCGCGTTGTCGATGAGCTTGATACCGGCGTTCGCGAGCCGCGGCTGTCCCAGCAGTTTGTGGAAGTAGCGGCCGCGCCGATACTCCTTGCCCCAGGCGGCTTCCATGCGCTGTGCGTAGTTGGTGAAGTCGTCGGGTCCACCGTTCTGCAGCGCCGCGATCGCACACTCACCCGCGGCGAGCCCGGACTCCAACGCCTTGGAGATGCCCGCGCCCGACGCCGGCTTGCCCGCACCCAGCGAGTCGCCGGTGAACAGCACGCCCGGGCCGCCATGGCGGCCACGCGGTGAAGCCCATGGGTAGCCGCCACGCCCGCACGCTCTTGTTCTTCTTGAGCTCCTCGATCGGCGGTAACCCCCACTCCGGCGGCAGCGTGCGAAGGAACTCGCCGAGGAACTGCGTGGCGTTGATCGACTGCCAGTTCTTGTAGCTGTTGACGTAACCCAGGCCGATGTTGAAAAGGCCGGAGCCCATCGGAAACACCCAGCCGTAGCCGGGCAGCTGGTCGCCCTGGAACGCCAGCTTCAGATAGATGTCGAGGCTGTCTGAGTCGGGGCGGTTGGCGTGCATCTCCGAGCGGATCGCGATCGCCGAGTAGCCGTTGTACTCCGAGTCGATCTTCAGCGCCCGCTTGATGGGGGAGTAGGCACCGTCGGCCGCGATGACCGCGTCGCCGTACACCTTCTCGCCGCTCTTGAGCGTCACGCCGACCACGCGGCCGTTGGCATCGAGTTCCGGCCCGGTCACCTCGGCGCCCTGGCGAACCTCGGCGCCCGCCGACTCCGCGTGCTTGAGCAGCACGGTGTCGAGATGGGTGCGGCTGACGGTGTGCCCGTGGTCGGGCATCCCAGGCCGCCGCGGAAAGGACAGCTCCCATTGGCTCGGGCTGAACACCGTCACCTTGTTGACCCGGTGAAAGGTGGATACCTCGTCGGCCAGGCCCATCTTCTGCAGGTAGCTCACCGCACGGGCGGTCAGGCCGTCACCGCACGGTTTGTCACGCGGGAAGTGGGCCTTGTCCAGAACCACTACCTTCGCGCCGGTCTGCGCGGCCTGCCATGCGGCCGCTGCGCCCGAAGGGCCGCCACCTGCAATGACCAGGTCGTATCGCTGCGTCATGAAACTCGTCTCGTCGAGCGGCTGTCGCAGAGATAGTACCCAAGTCATCGCCACCCATCCCGCTGGCGAAATGCCCTAATACATCGGTAATCATTGCCGCCCGGGCATGGTCTGAGCAGGTCAGCGGTGTCTGGGCGGTACAGTGATCGGGTGCGACGAGGGTCAAGGCCACGTACCAGTGGCGAGCCGGGCGTGAAGGTCGACGCCCGCAGCGAGCGCTGGCGCGAGCATCGCAAGAAGGTGCGGTCGGAAATCGTCGACGCCGCCTTCCGCGCGATCGACCGTCTCGGACCCAACGTCAGCGTGCGCGAGATCGCCGAAGAGGCGGGCACGGCCAAACCCAAGATCTACCGCCACTTCGCCGATAAGTCCGACATGTTCTCCGAGATCGGTCAGCGGATGCGCGACATGTTGTGGGCGGCCATCATTCCGTCGATCAACGTGGAGAGCGACTCCACGCGCCAGATCGTCGGCCGCGGGGTCGAGCACTACGTGGAGTTGGTCGATCAACACCCGAACGTCGTGCGCTTCCTGCTCCAGGGTCGCTTCGCCGATCAGTCGGCGGCCGCGATGACGACCGTCAACAAGGGCAGCGAAATCACCCTGGCCATCGCCGACATGATCAGCACCGAGCTCAAAGACCTTGCGCCGGAACCGGAGGCGTTCGAGCTGGCGGCGTTCGCGATCTTCGGTACCGCGGCGTCGGCGACGGACTGGTGGCTCGGCGGCGACGACGACAGCCCCCGGCGGATGCCGGCCGACAAGTTCATCGCGCACATGACGACCATCATGGTGGGCGCCATCAACGGCACCGCCGAACTGCTCGGCATCGAGATCGATGCCGATCAGCCGATTCATACCGCTGTCCGCCGGCAGCAACCCGTCGCCTGATTTGAGGCAGACGCCTCATGTCGTAGAAGCCCGTCCCGCATGAATATCGGGGCATGACAAAACAACACACCCCTCAAGACGCTGTTACCTCCGTGCTGGCCAACCCGGTGCTGCCCCACGGTGACGACGAACGGTTCGTCGGATTCGGAATCATGGGCTTGCCGTTCGCCAACGGTCACTACTTGGCGATGCGCCAATTTCCCGCGACGAGCTTCGCGCCCCCGTACGTGTCGGTCTGGCACCGCGACCCGTCCTGCAACTGGACGTTCTACGCCACGACGCCCGGACAGCAGAGTTGCGCGCGCTACTTCAGCTCAGCCACTCCGAAGGACGCGGTGCAATGCGATATCTCTGTCGACTGGGCCGGCCCGTGGTCGGTTCGTGTCGAGATCCTCGGACTGCTGCGGTGGAATTTCGAACTGCAGGCGACCGCGGCGACCCGACTGATGAGCACGGTCGGCGCCAGGTTGTCCGAGTCGGCATGGAGTGACCCGACGACTCTGCGGCGGCTCAGCAGAGTGGCCACCCGGACACTCGGCGTCGGGGACGTTCGGCTGACAGGCCGCGCTCCCAACGGGCAGTGCTACATGATGGCCCCGAAGCAGTTGTGGGTCGTCGCTGACTCGCACGCAGTTCTGGAAGGCCGCGATCTGGGCCCTAGCGGCCCACTGCTCCGGCAGGCCCGCCTCGGTGACTTTCGCATGCCGCAGCGCGGAATCGGCATGGTCGGGTCGGGTCACTTCGAGACGTTCGATCCTCACCGGCATCGCACCTCCGAGCGGGCCCATTCGTTCGCGTAGCCTGGGAGCCAAGTACCCGGTACCGGCGTTCCCAGGATGGGCCCACACGGTGGGCCCACGCGCAAGCGGGGAGTAGGGGAGGCTCCAACATGACGGTGGCGCAGCACACGCCCGACGCGACGGCAGTCGAACCGGTGCACATCCGCACGCTGATCATCGGCAGCGGATTCTCGGGCCTCGGGATGGGCATCGCCCTGCAGCAGCAGAATGTCGACTTCCTGATCCTGGAGAAGGCCGACGACATCGGGGGCACCTGGCGGGACAACACCTACCCCGGGTGTGCCTGCGACATCCCGGCGCACATGTACTCGTTCTCGTTCGAGCCCAAGCCCGACTGGCGGCACATGTGGTCGTTTCAGCCGGAGATCCTGGACTACCTCCAGGGAGTGACGGACAAGTACGGCCTGCGCCGCTACATCCGGTTCAACTCCCATGTCGACCGCGCGCATTGGGACGACGACGAAATGCGTTGGCACGTCTTCACAGACGACGGCCGTGAGTTCGTCGCCCAGTTCCTCGTCTCTGGCGCGGGCGGACTGCACATCCCGCTGATCCCGGACTTCGACGGACTGGACGACTTCCGGGATGCCGGAGGTACGGTTTTCCACTCCGCGGAGTGGGACCACGGCGTGGATCTGACCGGAAAGCGCGTCGCGGTGATCGGCACCGGGGCCAGCGCCATCCAGATCGTGCCCGAGATCGTGAAGGACGTTGCGGCGCTTCAGCTTTACCAGCGCACCCCGGCGTGGGTGATGCCCCGGCCGAACAACCCGATTCCGCCGTGGATGCGGCAGATGTTCACCTACGTCCCCGGCACGCGCGCGGCCATGCGCGCAGGGATCTACTGGATCCACGAGACCGTCGGGTTCGCGATGACCAAGCAGCCGCGCCTGCTGAAGCTGGGCGAACTGATGGGCAAGTGGAACATCCGCCGCTCGGTCAAGGACCCGCAGTTGCGCAAGAAGCTCACGCCGAACTACCGGGCGGGCTGCAAGCGCATCCTCAACTCCGACACCTATTACGTCGGCATCGCCGATCCGAAGACCGAGGTGATCACCGACGGCATCGCGCGGTTCACCAAGACCGGCATCGTCGCCGGCGACGGCACCGAGCGTGAGGTCGATGTCGTGGTGTGCGCCACCGGCTTTCACGTCACCGACTCATACACCTATGTCGACATCAAGGGCCGTGCAGGCGAAGACCTGGTCGACCGGTGGAACCGCGAGGGCATCGCGGCGCTGCGCGGCATCACCATCGCCGACATGCCCAACCTGTTCTTCCTGCTCGGCCCCAACACGGCCCTCGGACACAACTCGGTGGTGTTCATGATCGAGTCGCAGATCCGCTACGCGGCCCACGCCATCGCCGCGGTCGACAAGATGGGCGCCCAGGCGCTGGCGCCCACCCGGGCGGCTCAGGACGCGTACAACGAGGAGTTGCAGGGCGACCTAGCGGGCACGGTCTGGAGCACCGGTGGTTGCCGCAGTTGGTACCTGGACGAGCACGGTGTCAACCGGACGCTGTGGAGTGGGATGACATGGCAGTACTGGCTGGCGACCCGCCGCTTCGATCCGTCCGAGTACGCATTTCTCAATGGACGCCGCGACACGCCAAAACACAAGATGTCGTATACCGCTAAGTAGTCGGACCCCAGTTGTAGTGTTGAACTTGCGACAGCAGCTCTATCGCTGCGATCTAAAAAGACCAGGTGAAACGGGGTTCTTGTGAGCGATGGCATGAAACTGATCGACCGTGTCTCGGCCATCAACTGGAACCGGCTGCAGGACGAGAAAGACGCCGAGGTCTGGGATCGGCTGACCGGCAATTTCTGGTTGCCAGAGAAGGTGCCGGTGTCCAACGACATCCCGTCCTGGGGAACGTTGAACGATCACGAGAAGCAGCTGACGATGCGGGTCTTCACCGGCTTGACGCTGCTGGACACCATTCAGGGCACCGTCGGCGCGGTCAGCCTGATTCCCGACGCGCTGACCCCGCACGAGGAGGCCGTCTACACCAACATCGCGTTCATGGAGTCGGTGCATGCGCGCAGCTACAGCAACATTTTCTCGACGCTGTGCTCGACAGCTGAGATCGACGACGCGTTCCGCTGGTCGGAGGAGAACCCGAATCTCCAGCGCAAGGCCGAGATCGTCATGCAGTACTACAAGGGCGACCAGCCGCTCAAGCGCAAGGTGGCCTCCACGCTGCTGGAGAGCTTCCTGTTCTACTCGGGCTTCTACCTTCCGATGTACTGGTCGAGCCGGGCCAAGCTGACCAACACCGCCGACATGATCCGGCTGATCATCCGCGACGAGGCCGTGCACGGCTACTACATCGGGTACAAGTACCAGAAGGGGCTGGCGATGGAGGACGCCGCCACGCAGGCCGAGCTCAAGGACTACACCTACGAGCTGCTGTTCGAGCTTTACGACAACGAGGTGGAGTACACCCAGGACCTCTACGACGGGGTCGGGCTGACCGAGGACGTCAAGAAGTTCCTGCGCTACAACGCCAACAAGGCGTTGATGAACCTCGGTTATGAGGCGCTGTTCCCGCGCGACGAGACCGACGTCAACCCGGCGATCCTGTCGGCGCTGTCACCGAACGCTGACGAGAATCACGACTTCTTCTCCGGCTCGGGCTCCTCGTATGTCATCGGCAAGGCCGTCAACACCGAAGACGAGGACTGGGACTTCTAAACGCACTGCTCAACCGGCTGGTCTCGCGCAACGAACGCATCCAGCATTGTGGAGTCGGCTAACAGGCCTTGCGTATAGATCTCGAGGGCGGGCACGATCATGTCTCTGCCGTAATCCCGCAGCACTGCGGCCATGTCCGTCGGCGTTGGGTGCAAGTGCCGATAAAGGAGGAAACCGCCGCCGTTGTTCAAGGCGAGAAACCTCGCGCGAGCTTTCGGGTCGCGACTTGGCTTGATGGCCCCAGCTCTAACGCCATCCTCGAGATAGCCGACTGCGTTGTCGATCATCTGATTCATCAGCGCGCGTCCCAGCAGGCCGCCGCTCTCCATGCTGCGGACAAGGTACGCCATCATCGGTGCGTAGGATTCGATTTCTGAGAGCGCCGCGAACCAAGTGTCGGGCGAATGAGACTGCAAAGCTTGAGATTTCGAACTGCGGATCAATTCGGCGATGTAATCGTCGCAAGACTTCAGGAGGTCGCGTCTCGAACCGTACAGACCGAGCAGCACCTCTTGGCTCACGCCAGCTTCGTCGGCGATCTTTCTCAACGGAGTCTTGAACCCGTATAGTCCCACCCGTTTGATTGCTGCGTCGCGGATCCGTTCCCGCAACTGCCGCTCGACCGCGGGTGGTCCGCCATTCTCGGCCGTTGCGTCGCCGCGGGTGCGAACAGATTCTCTCGAGCTGTTCAGCGTGATCATCGAAACTCCTGTGGTGCGGCTGGGTCGATCGACTTGATGTCGTTGAACCTACGGGCGGCGATAGAGGCGACGTAGGGTCGTTCGTTTCGTTCGGGCAGGACGAAAGTCCCATCTGTTGTTGTGGGACTCTCGCCATGCAATACGGGTCTTTGGTCTGTAGTTGCGTCGTCTGCCCGCCATGAAACTGGGCATATGACCACCAATGCAGGATCAATGGTGCACGATGAACTTGAGGGTGTCGTATCGGCGCTTTGCGTTAAGTTTCCCACCCGAAGCCGCATTGACATCCAGTGCGTTGTGGCCGACGTATACGCGCAACTGGCGGCGAGCGCCACGATCACCGCGCACTTGATTCCCCTGACTCTCAATAGGAGCCGACGCGTACTGAGTGGCGCAGAAATTGCGACGAGTCCGGGTGCTAACGCTTGCGCAGAGACGTCGATCCCCATGCGCCATCGCAGTGCAGGGCGTTCGGTGCATGCGACGGTGGTCTAACCGTTGTGGCGCACGCAGTCGGGCCTTTTGACCTTGCACCATATGACGAATGCCTCCAGCATCGTTCGGGCCCGCGGGCATAGCGTCTACCGAGATTACCCAACGGGCCGACTATCGGCAGTTTGACGGAGGGCGAAATGGCTTCTGCATCAGAGACTTTGGAGGCAAAGATCCATGGAATCGTCGTTGGGGTGGATGGGTCGGAAGTATCGCAGTTGGCGATCGACTGGGCTGCGCGAGACGCAGCGCTGCGCGGTGTGCCGTTGACCCTTGTCCACGTACTGCCGGCAGAGGTCGAGCCGTGGAATCGATATATCGGTCGCTGAGGACTGCTTGGCTGCGCGTGATCGTCGCGCCGAGCAAGTCATCAATGATGCTCTGCGCGTTGTCGTCGTCGCCGCCTCCGATAGCCGCGATATAGCCGTTGAGCATCGAATACTTCCCGGACACGCGGTGCCCGCTTTGGTCGAACTCTCCAAAGACGCCGACATGATTGTCGCCGGTAGCCGTGGGTTGGGTGGAGTGGAAGGACTGCTCCTTGGCTCCGTCAGCTCTGGGCTGGTGCACCACGCGTATTGCCCGGTGGCCGTGATCCACGATGACAGCCGACTGCTGAATGACGCTGCCATTGCGCCCGTCGTCGTTGGCGTCGACGGGTCGCCGGCTTCGGAGCTCGCGACTGCAATTGCTTTCGACGAGGCGTCACGTCGGAAGGTGGAGCTGGTCGCCGTTCACACGTGGATGAACCATGCCGATTTCTACGTCGACGTTGCGTGGGATGCCGTCGCGACACAGGCCGAAGAAGAGCTCGCCCAACGCCTCGCCGGCTGGTCCGAACGCTATCCCGAAGTCATTGTCCGGCGCGTCGTCGGCCAAGACAATCCCGTCAGCCGCTTGCTCAAGGAGTCCTCCCGTGCCCAGCTGCTGGTCGTCGGTAGTCATGGGCGTGGTGGATTCGCCGGGCTTTTGCTGGGTTCGGTGAGCTCGGCCCTCGCGCAGGCGTCGCGGATCCCGGTGATCGTGGCGCGGTCCTGAAGCAGGTGGTGATTTGCCTGCAGACGTCCCTTCGCTCCGGGCCTTTCGGCCCTCGCCGCCGCGGTCCGGAAGCGGCACGCTGGAATCACAAGAACTACGTCCTTTGAGGTGTACACATCAAATGAGCGGCCACTTTCCCGACGCCGAGACCATTAGGTCAGCCCTCTTGCTCGGCAACCGAGCTCCGTCGGTGCATAACACCCAGCCGTGGATGTGGCGGGTCGGTGAGCAGAGCTTGCACCTATACGCAAACCACGACCTGAACCTGCCGCATACAGACCCCGATGCAAGGGATTTGATGCTGAGTTGCGGTGCGGCGCTTAACCATTGCATGGTCGCACTCGCAGCGTTGGGGTGGCAATCCAAGATCCGCCGCTTTCCGAATTCCGCTGAACCCGACCATCTGGCAGTCATTGAACTTCATCGCCATCCGGCCTCAGAAACCGATGTCGCCCTGGCTGCTGCGATCCCGCGACGCCGTACCGATAGGCGCAACTACAGCTGGTGGCCGGTGCCGCAAAGAGACATCGCTCTGATGGGTGCTCGCGCGGCGCGTGCCGGCGTGACGCTACGGCGAGTGGACGCCCTCGACAATTTCAAGAGCATCGTGGCTGACGCGGCGTGGCAGCACCGCACCGACCATGACTATCTGGCGGAGCTGACCACGTGGAGCGGAAGATACGCGTCGACGGCCGGTGTTCCGGCCAGGAGCGCACCGCAACCCGACACAACGGCCGCGATACCCGCGCGGTCATTCGCCGGCGCCGTGCTGGCTCAATCGCCTGACGCGGATCCAACTGAGGACAACGCCATCGTAATCGCCTTAGGCACAGCCGAAGACGACACGATGTCTCGCCTCCGTGCCGGTGAAGCCACGAGTCTGGTGTTACTGACCGCGACCGCAGCCGGGCTGGCGAGTTGCCCGATTACCGAGCCGTTGGAGATCGCCGAGACACGTGCAGAAGTGCAGGCGGATGTCTTCGGAGCAGAGGCATATCCTCAGATGTTGCTGCGCATCGGATGGGCACCCGTCAACGCTGATCCGTTACCGTCCACGGCGCGTCGCGACCTGTCGGAAATGGCCACGCGGCTGGATGGTTCCCCGCTGATGTGACGGTGATGCTGCTTAGTCGACGGCGTCAAGATCGATATCGACACGTAAGACAGAGCCTTCTAGATGTCGGGTACAGGGCCAGTGAGAGTCGGTCAGGACCCGAAGCATCGGCTGGTTCTCAGCCAGAACCTCAGCGACAAAATGATGCACACCATGGTCTTTCGCGATCGCTCCGAGCCGGCGCAACAACGCCGTTCCGACGCCACGCAGGTGCTCGCCGTGAGCCACGACGACGGCCACCTCGGCACACCCGGGTGTGTCGGTAACGACGTAGTAGCTCGCGACACCGAGCAGCTTGCCGGATCCGAACGCGCCAAGGGTGTATCGATTGTCCGACGGTTCAGCAAGTGATAGTGCCGTCGTCTGGAGGTGAGCGGGTTGGGCGGTGAAGAAGCGGTAGTAGCGCTCGTCCTCACTGAGAGTTTCGTACAGGTGGACCACGTCGGCGGCGTTGGCGAGGGTCAACTTGCGTAGCGCAATCACCGCACCGTCCATCAGCTTGGCAGACGCAGCACGCTCGAAGTCTCCGGTGCGCATGGTGTATCCGTCGCTGCCAACCGGTCAACGCACGACGAGAAGCGAGCACGCACCGTGGCCGGTGAGGGTGCGCGCGTGCGGCCTGACGATCTGCACGACTTGGAGGGCTTCAGCGTCGCCGACGACTGCCAACTGCACAGGTTCATTCTTGTTCTCGCTGAGGAATTGGGAGATGTCGGTCCGTGGTTTGACGGAGTAGACGCGTACATCGGGGAAGCGTCCGTGAACGATTCGCAGCGGGACATCGCGACTTGCAGCTTCATCGATCGCCCAGATCGTTGCGGCGACCGCGGCTTCGGAGCCGTCGACACCGACGACCACAGGCGCAGATGCATTCCACATGTGAAACCTCATTCCCTTGGATGGGCCGACCGTGGGTGCGACTTGTCACGGCCACATCTATGCACGTTGTTGACCGCACAAATGACGCGCACGGGGCCGGTTACTCTTCCGGGCGGCGGTGATCCCGGTCCAGCTTGGATACGAACACCGCCGCCTGAGTGCGGCGCTCCATGCCGAGCTTGGCCAACAGCCGCGATACATAGTTCTTGACTGTCTTCTCGGCCAGAAACATCCTGGCGGCGATCTGCTTGTTCGTCAGGCCCTCGCCAAGCAGATCGAGCAATACCTTTTCCTGGTCACTGAGCCCAGATAGCGGATCGGATTGCTCGGCCGCGCCGCGCAACTTCGCCATCAGCGCCGCGGCGGCTCGATTGTCGAGGAGCGATCGGCCGGCGCCGACATCCTTGATCGCCTGGGCGAGCTCCATACCCTTGATGTCCTTGACGACGTAGCCGCTAGCACCGGCCAGGATGGCGTCGAGCATTGCCTCGTCGGAGGTGAACGAGGTGAGCATCAGGCAGCGCAGATCGGGTAGTCGAGACAGCAGATCCCGGCACAATTCGATTCCGTTGCCGTCGGGTAGTCGCACGTCAAGGACGGCGACGTCAGGCGCCAATGCAGGTATCCGCGCCATTGCCTGGGCCACTGAGCCGGCTTCGCCGACGACATCCAGTTCGGGGTCTGCGCTCAACAGGTCGATCAACCCACGGCGAACGACTTCGTGGTCATCGACGAGAAAGACTCTCACCATGCGAAGCCCTCTCCGTCGGGGCGGTCGAATCGTGTGCTCACGATACGTTCCGTGCTTCGCAAATCAATACAGAACAGCCTGTTTCGTGCAGCGAGGCGCACGATCTCGACTTCGATCTTCACGGGATTGTCGGTCGACTCGACCGCGCTATACGCGTACTGACCAGCTTCTTCGGCAGTCGCTAGGTCCCGCGCGGCGTCCCGAGGACCTGTGGCGGATGTGTTGTCCGGATCGACGGCGCACACAAGGCGCAACGGGATATCGCGACTCACCCCCTCGTCGACGGCCCATAGCGCGGCGGCAACCGCGGATCGCGAACCGTCGATGCCCACGACCACGGCTGGCGACGATGAGGAAAAGTCTCGCATCTCGGCTCCTGCCGTTGTGTCTGCGATCCCAACCGTATGGTTACTGCCCATTGGACGGCGAGAGTCGAAGGTCCCTGGTGCGCAGTCAACGGTCCGTCGATCGAACCTCGAACACCTCACTCATCGGTCGCCTCGGCGTTGGGGGCGGTAAACCTTCGAGTTCAGAGACCAGACCCACCCGAACCAACACCTGAGGTGTCGTGGTCTGGTCGATCAGCGTCGCGACGATGTGTCGGCTCGCCTCGAGTTCGGTGATGTGGGTCAGCGTGCAGGTGGCCAAGCCCGCCATTGTGGCTTCAAGCAATACGGCCGACAGCATTTCACCGCACTGCAGCACACTGAGACTCTCGTTGTCATACGTGGACAAAACGAGAATCGTGGAGTGGTCGTGGTCGACGCCGATCCGCCTGTCCCCGGCAGCTGCAACGGGGAAATTGCGGCCGACATCGACGCGGTCGCCCTCGGATGCCGACACCAGAGAGCTGCGCGGAATACCCTCTCGTGTCTCGAAGTGTCCAGTCCACCAATCAAGTTCGGCATGGTAGTACGAATCGTAGAGGCGAAGCGACTCGGTGAGCTGGGAGGCCTGCGCTAGCTCCGGGCGCAGTTCGTCGGCGATGACGTCGAGCCGGACCGCGTCGCTGGTAACAGCGCCGCGTAGCTGCGACTCAACCGACGGCCAGTTCGGCAGCCCGTCGAAGGGGAGCCGATCGGTGCGGCGCGTCAGCACCGCGTCCGCGCGCCGGCGGTGTCCGTCCGTGACGAGCTCCATCGGGGTGAAGTCAATCGATGCGAGATGCAGATGGTTGTTGGGGTTGGGGAACCGGTCGACGTTGGCTGTCCAACCCGCGGCCGCCATCGCAACCCGGAAATGGTCCAGTACCGCGCCGCAACCGAGCAGCGTTTCGCGTCCGGAATGATCCGTCGAGCGCAGGCTTCGATCCTTGTCGCGATGTAGGTGAACCGTGCTGCCCTCAACGACCCAATGCCACGGCTGACTGTTGTGCAGCGATGGTGCGCGGCAGGCCAGTTGGACCGCATTTTTGATGACTTCGGTGCTCACCATGGTGTCTCGCATGGCCCAAGCTTCCGGTGAAACGCACGGTCCGAACCAGGGTCAATGGTCCTCAACGGTGGGCCCAAGGACCCTGGTATGCAGGCCCCATCCTGTTGAAGCATCGAGGTATGAACGGCCTGCCTGCGACAGCGAACACTGTTCGGGAGCCTTGGACGATTACGGGGAACCTCGACGCACGAGTCTGCGAGACGCACACGGGATTGGTTGTTCTTCTCGGTGACAAGGCATACAAGACAAAGAAGCCCGTCACCAACGATTTCCTCGACTTCAGCACCCTCGAGCGTCGCGAGGATGCATGCGAACGCGAAGTTGCGCTGAACCGCAGGCTCGCCCCGAAGAGTTACCTGGGGGTGGCGCACTTCACCGGACCGGACGGCGGCACGCCCGAACCGGTGATCGTCATGCGTCGGTACGCCGACGACACTCGTCTGGCTTCGATGATCACGAACGGTGAACCCGTTCACGATCAGCTGCGAGCGATTGCCGAGACCCTGGCACGGTTTCACACCAATGCCACCCGCGGGCGGTCGATCGAAGCTCAGGCAACGGTCGGTGCAATCGCTGCTCGCTGGGAGGAGAACCTCGAGGAGCTGGAGCGCTATCCAGACACCGTGGTCTCTCATGCGGCCATTCGCGAGGTAGAGCGTCTTGCCGCCCAGTTCGTGTCGGGTCGTGGCGCGCTGTTCGCACAGCGCCTCGCCGACCATCACATCGTTGACGGCCACGCTGATCTGCTGGCAGACGATATCTTCTGTACACCTGAAGAACTGGCGATACTTGACTGCCTGGAATTCGATGACAAGTTGCGCTACGTCGACGCGATTGATGACGCAGCGTTCCTGGCGATGGACATCGAGTTTCTGGGCCGGGAGGATCTCGCCACCCTCTACCTCGATGCGTACAGCAGATATGCCAGCGACCCGGCGCCACCCGGGTTGAAGGACTTCTATATTGCCTATCGTGCTGTAGTCCGCGCCAAAGTCGACTGCATTCGTGTTGCGCAGGGACACGAGGAAGCGGCCGCAGATGCGCGCCGGCACATCGATATCGCAATCAAGCACCTCAGAACCGCGACGGTTCAGCTCGTAGTCGTCGGCGGCGGTCCTGGTACTGGAAAGACCACACTTTCTCGGGCGCTGGCAGACCGGCTCAGAGCGCGCGTGGTTTCGACTGACGATGTGCGTCGGGAGCTGCAATCCGCTGGCGCTCTCGCGGGGACGGCGGGCGTTCTCGACGCCGGACTGTACACGCCGGCGAATGTTCGAATTGTCTACGACGAGGTGCTGCGACGTGCGCAACTCTCGCTGAGTACCGGGACCACGGTGATTCTGGACGGCACGTGGCGTGATCCCCAGGAACGCGAGCGTGCCCGCGAACTCGCCGTCCAGACAAGTTCGCCGATAGTGGAGCTTGCGTGCGCCGTACCGCTCGAGAAAGCCGCGGCGAGGATCCAGGACAGACGTACGACGACATCCGATGCAACACCGCAGATCGCCGCGCGACTGGCAGAGCGCACCGATGGTTCGACTGACGGCCATCTGATCGATACCAGTCAGCCGTTGGGTGACTCCGTCAAGGAAGCCGAAGAGCTATGTTGTCTCGCCATCTAACCGAGATAGAGGGACGAAATGTCTGACACCGTAAGCCCAGTCATCGTGGGGGTCGACGGGACGGACACCGCGATCGGAGCGGCGCGGTGGGCGGCGCGATCGCGGATCTGTACGGCGCGCCGTTGTGCATTGTGCACGCCCGGCCCTATCTCGGTCACAACCCATCTGACGCTGATCGCCGGCATGCGGGCGGCCGCTATGGCTGAACAGGAAGAATCGGCACAGGCGATACTCCAGTCCGCACAAAACGCCGTCCGCGCTGACTACACCCACCTGCCCATCACAACCCTTCGTTTGACGGAATCTGTCGACGCGGCCTTGGTCGACTTGAGCCGGCATGCCCGACTGATAGTCCTTGGTTGTGATGACGTGTCGCTCGGCGCGGCGATCCTGGTCGGCTCGACGACATTGGCAGTCGCGGCGCGTTCGACCTGCCCCGTGGTGGCATGGCGCGGTGACGTCATGGTACCGACCGGGCAGCCCATCGTCGTTGGCGTTGATGGAGATGACGACAGCCGCGTGGCGATCACGGCTGCGTTCGAACTAGCAGACCGAGTCGGCGCGGCTATCGTTGCCGTTCACGCGTGGTCACGTCTGCGACCGGCGGGTGATGTCACCCTTCCCTTCATGATCGACTGGGATGCCGTCGAAAGCGATGAACGGCAGGACCTCTCAGACAAACTGGCCCCCTGGAAGCGCCTGTATCCCGACGTGGAGGTCAGATGTGTCCTCGAGCCCGGCAAGCCGAGCAGAGCACTTCTGCAGCAGGTCAAAGACGCCCAATTGGTTGCCGTCGGTAGCCGCGGGCACGGTCTTCTTGCCAGTGCTGTGTTGGGATCGACGGGTGTCAATCTGCTCCATCACGCCGCAGTCCCGGTGATGATCTGCCGGTCCGCAGGGCGAATGCCTGATGGACTACTGGTGTTGCGTCTTTTGGTGGCGAACCATGGCAATACCGCGAACAACACAAGTGATGGCTGACCAAATGCTTGTGAAACTGTTGCTTGCCGTGCATTCCAATCCGTTTAAGCGACGTGACGAACGGCACCCACGAGGGGACTTCGGCCCCTACCGTCAAGGTCCGCGAACTAGTCGGATCAATAGCGACTCGCGAACCAAGGAGGCCATCCCATGGATTCAATCGTCACGTTGACGATGAACCCCGCGCTCGATATCACCACCGACGCCGATGTGGTCCGGCCAACCGAGAAGGTCCGCTGTGCCGGTGTCCGTTACGACCCGGGCGGCGGCGGCGTCAACGTTGCGCAGGTCGCCCACAACCTCGGTGCATCGGTCACAGCGGTGTTTCCTACTGGCGGCGCCACCGGCGACGTCTACGGCAATCTCCTCAAGGCGAGGGGGGTCGCGTTCCACCGCGTCGAGATCGCGGGTTCGACACGCGAAAGCTTCACTATCAACGAGATCAGCACCGGCCTGCAATACCGGTTCGTGCTTCCCGGACCCGCCTTGTCGTTTGCCGAACTCCAGCAGTGCCTCGTTGAACTGCGTCACCTGGCCACGTCCGCCAAGTTCGTTGTGGCGAGCGGTAGTCTCCCGCCGGGTGCACCCACCAATTTCTACCAGCAGGTGGCGCTGATCTGCCGGGATCTCGGTGCACGGTTGATTCTGGACACTTCCGGCAGTTGCCTCAGGCACCTCACCTCCGGGGTGTTTCTGCTGAAGGCGAGCGTGCGCGAACTACGAGAATGCGTGGGGCGCGAACTGGTCACGGAATCAGAGCAGATCGCCGCCGCGCACGAAATCGTTGACTGCGGCCGCGCCGAAGCCGTCGTGGTGTCACTGGGATCAGAGGGTGCATTGCTCGCTACTTCTACTGAGAGCAAAAGGTTTTCGGCAATCCCTGTGCGTGGCGTCAGTGGGGTGGGGGCGGGAGATGCGATGACCTCGGCGATCGCGGTGGGTCTGAGCAGAGGTTGGCCGCTGAGCGAGTCGGTACGTTTCGGTATCGCCGCCGGCGCGGCGATGGTGCTAACACCCGGCACGGCCCCGTGCACACGGACCGAGGCCGAGAGGCTCTTCGAGGTAGCCGAAATGCCCGTCGACATCGGCGTCGTATGCGTGTAATCCGTTTCTTCCCTGAGGCGATCGACTAGAACAAGGGATGTACGCCAGCGCTAGGGCTGACGAGCCACGATCACGGGCATCCGGGCCGACTGGACGACCGCCGAACTCACCGATCCGAGTAGCATTCCCGCGAAACCGCCACGGCCGTGGCTGCCGACGACGACCAACTGGGCGGTCTCTGAGCGCTCGACGAGTTGACGAGCCGGCCGGTCGCAGACGATGTAGCGATGAACCGTTACGTCGGAGTAGCGTTCCTGCCACCCCGCCAGCCGTTCAGCCAACACCTCGTGCTCCGACGACTCCATCGTGGGCCAATCCACGCCGGGAAAGTCGGCGAGCCGTGCATCGCTCCATGCGTGCAGGGCGATCAGATCCACGTGTCGTCGCGACGCCTCGTCGAAGGCGATCGCCGTGGCCAACTCCGAGGTCGGCGAGCCGTCGATGCCGACCAGGACGGGCGCTTGCGCGGGGTGCGGCATCAGCGGGTCTTCGTCGTGTATGACCGCAACGGCGCAATGCGCGTGTTGGACCAGCCCTGCGCTTACCGAGCCAAGCAGGCTTCCGAATGCGCTGTGCCCGCGGCTACCCACGACGATCATCTCAGCGTCTTTCGACATGTCGATGAGCGTCGGAATGGTTGATGAGTAGTACATTTCGGTCTCGATCTCAACAGAACCAGTTCCCTGTGTGGCCTGATCGACAATCCGCACGGCGTGGTCGAAGATCTCTCCTCCCCGCCGACGTTGCCATGTGCCCAAGCCGATCGATGTCGGCATCTGCGGCCACGTCCCCGCGAGGCCACTGGCGACATGGACGAGAGTGAGTGAAACGTTGCGCATTGCGGCATCGCGCGCGGCCCAGTCGACGGCGACCATCGAGGCCGGTGATCCGTCGACGCCCACTACGATGCCGGGACGCTGGGTCGGAATGGACATACCAAGACGGTAGGGCGGCCAGATTTGCACGGCATGAGCCATTGGTCACCTAACCGATGGCCATTGGGCCCACCGCCGCGGGCGCGTGGACCCTTTGGGCATGTCCATCCATGCGTAGCCGTCGGAAGTCCCGTCGCGAAAACCTGCGGATTTGGCGTGATTGGAGGACTTCGGCCCCTATCAACTCTCGCCGTGGAGCAGTCATGCTGCATGAAGTCAGATCGGTATTACTAAGAGGAACCATGCGAACACATCCAGTGCAGGACCGCTCTCCGGACTACGAAGAAGTCCGGACCGTAGCGATTTCAGTAGTTGATCGGGACGGGCGGACCCAGGCTACGGCGCGGCTTCGGTGCGGTGACCGCGAGTGCATCGGCGTCGGATTGTCACGACTCAGCGCAGCTGAACACAATTTCGAGGGTGTCGGTAGCTGAACTCGCCATCGCGCGGGCACTGTCGGATCTCGGGCGCCGACTGGTCGCGCATCAGCGGTATGACGAAGATACGCGCTGAGGAGACGCGTGACGGATTGGGTGTTCGCACTAAGTGGGTCTTTACTCGTGGCAGTGGTGGTCCGCGACGTGTTCCATACGCTGTTCCATCCGATCGGCCACGGCAGCATCGCGCCGCAAGTGATGAAGTTCGTCTGGTGGCTGCTGCGGTTGTTCCCCTCGAATCGCCGGATCGCATCACTGACGGGCCCGCTGGGGATCGCCCTGGTCGTGTTGACCTGGGGCGCAATAGCCATCCTCGGGTGGGCAATGCTGTACTTCGCGCATATGCCGGATGGCTTCGCCTACAGCTCGGAACTGAATCCAGACCAACGCAACGATCTCTTCGACTCGCTGTATCTGTCGCTGGTGACGATTGGCACCCTCGGGTTCGGCGACATCGTGCCCACATCGCCGTTCCTTCGCCTAGTCGTCCCGCTCGAAGCGCTATTCGGATTCATGCTTCTCACGGCAGCCGTATCCTGGGTGCTCCAGATCTATCCCGCCCTTCACCGCAGACGCGTTCTGGCGCTTCAACTTTCGACTCTACGTAAGGCACGCCGCGCCAATCCCGACCTGGACGTCGACAGCATTCCCGCCGACGTACTCGCCAGACTTGCCGACGCCGTTGTCGAAGCCCGGAACGACTTCACGCAGTACGGCGCGACGTATTACTTTCGCGACCTCGAAGCGGATGCTTCGTTGGCATCCTCGCTCGATTACGCCATCCAGCTCTCTATCGAGGCTGCCGACAGCGGACAGCCGCGGACCAGACTCGCCGGTGCCCTCATCACCGCTGCCGTGGAAAGCCTTGCAGACCTGCTCAACCAGGAATTCCTAGGACTCGACGGAGACACTGAAGCCGTCATACGCGGCTACGCCGAAGACCACCGCCATACCAGCTGAGCAGCACTGGTCACCTGCTCAACCACCACGACAGGCTTCAGCCTTCGAGCGGAGCCCCGAACCTCTGGACGACTGCGGCGGCCCATCTGGCTGCTTCCATCGCTGCGGCGCTACCGTCGACGCCGACGACGACGGGCGCTGTGGCGTATGTCATTTCGTGTGCTGTCGGGCGCGGACGACAATGACCGGCGCCTTGGCGGCCTGAGCTAGCTTCGAGCTGACGGAGCCCATCAACATGCCGCTGAAGCCTCCGCGACCATGACTACCTACAACGACGAGCTGAGCGTGTCGTGATTCGTCGACGAGCCGACGAGCGGGCTGATCGCACACGATTCGCCGCTGCACGTGGACGTCGGGATACTGCTCTTGCCAGCCCGCCAGGCGTTCGGCCAGCGCCTCGTGCCCTTCATCCTCATACTGGCGCCAGTCCATGCCGAGGGCGGGGAAGACACCGACATCACTCCACGCGTGAAGCGCTACGAGGTCGACTCCGCGCCGTGAAGCTTCGTCGAACGCCAGCGCAGTCGCGTCCTCCGAGGCGGAAGATCCGTCAACGCCCAGCAGGACTGGTGAGCCGGGGCCGGGCGACTTGGCTTCGTCGGCATGGATGACCGCTATCGGCCCGTGCCCGTGGTGGACCAAACCGCTGCTGACCGAGCCCAGAACGGCACGCCCGACTGCTCCCATCCCTCGACTGCCGACAACCGTCATATACGCGTCGCGTGATGCGATGACGAGCGCAGAGACCGAGTCTATGTGCCGTATTTCGGTGTGGACCATCGGTGCTGGTGATTCACCTACGGCTGCCTGAACCGTCTTCTGCGCCTTCTGGATCACCTCGCGGGCGTTCGCCTCCTGCCATTCGGCGAAGCTCGATTCCAGATAAGCCGCCGGCCAGTTGACACGCAACGGGGGAATGGCATGCATCAGGGTGAGGTGTTGGTCGCGCATGATTGCCTCGATGGTTGCCCAGCGGATGGCGGCTTCGGACTCCGGTGATCCGTCAATGCCTACCAGGATCCCGTACTGCGCTTTGTCTTCGGACATTCCGCACTCCTTGCCTACATGTTCGAGAAGCGACCGTTGAGGTATGTGGTCACTACCGCGATCACAGCGATGACGACCGCGGTCAGAACCAGAGCTGTCGGCCAGTCGTCGGCGTTCGTACTCCGCGGTTTCGGCGTTCAAAGTTGACGCTATGTCCGACACCGCTCGCGCAGCGAGGGCCGTTGGTCCCTTGGCCGAGTGCCGCTGGTCCTCGGAAGCCTGGGGACCCAGGACAGTTCGATCTTCGGCTTTGTCCCACTGCGCCCGTTTTCGACTGCTCGTCGCCAGTCTCGACGACGTGCCGGCGCTCGCTGACCGACTGCTTCGCTAGCGGGTGCGCACCCGCGTCCCCGCTGTGCCGTCGACGATCTTGGTGATGTCGGCGAGTGAACCGATGACGGCCTCGTTGCCGGTACTGCGCGCAAAATCGCATGCGGCTTGGACTTTCGGGCCCATCGAGCCCGCGGGCAGGTCCATGCCAGCCAGGTCGTCAGGAGTGACCGGGCCGAGACGGGCCTGGTGCGGCGTACCCCAGTCCGTGTAGACACCATCGACATCGGTGGCGATGACGAGCAGGTCGGCATCGAGTTGCTCAGCGAGCAGCGCCGACGCGAGGTCCTTGTCGATGACGGCCTCTACGCCATGCAGGTCGCCGTGTTCGTCGTACATCGTCGGTATGCCGCCGCCGCCGGCGCAGATCACGATCGTGCCCTCCTCCACGAGTCTGCGGATGGGCCCGATTTCGAAGATCCGCTTGGGCTTCGGGCTGGCCACAACGCGGCGGAACTTGTCGCCGTCAGGTGCGATGTCCCAGCCGCCGGCCGCCTTCAGGCGCTCGGCAGTCTCGCGGTCATAGACCGGCCCGATCGGTTTGGTGGGGTGCTGAAACGCCGGGTCGTGGGGATCCACCTCGATCATCGTCAGGAGCGTGGCTACAGACTGTTCGGCGGGTAGCAGGTTGCCGAGTTCCTGCTCGATGACGTAGCCGATCATCGCCTCCGTCTGGGCGCCGAGCACGTCGAGGGGGTACGGGGCGACGTCGTGGTAGGCCGCCGCCTGCAATGCCAGCAATCCGACTTGGGGACCGTTGCCATGGGCGATGACGATCTCGTTGCCCGGGGTCACCGCCGCGATGCACTCCGCAGCCGTACGGATGTTGGCCCGCTGATTGTCGGCAGTCATCGGTTGCCCGCGCTGCAGCAGCGCGTTGCCACCGAGAGCGATCACGATGCGCATGGCTGCCGTACTCAGCTGAGCGCGGCCACGAGGACGGCCTTGATGGTGTGCATTCTGTTCTCGGCCTGCTCAAAGGCGATGTTGGCGGGGCTTTCGAAGACATCCTCGGTGACTTCGATGCCGTTGGAGAGCTGCGGGTACTGCGCGGCGATCTTGGCGCCAACGACGGTCTCGGAGTTGTGGAACGCGGGCAGGCAGTGCATGAACTTCACTCGTGGATTGCCTGCCGACGCCATCAGCTCGGGGTTGACTTGGAAGGGCAGCAGCAGCTCGATCCGGTCGCCCCACGTCTCCACCGGTTCGCCCATCGACACCCACACGTCGGTATATACGAAGTCGACGCCGCTCACAGCCTTCATCGGATCGTCGGTGACGGTGAGCCGCGCCCCCGACGTGGCCGCGAACTCGTGGCACATCGTCACGTGGTCCTCGGTCGGCCACAGCTCCTGCGGCGCGCCGATCCGCACGTCCATGCCGAGCTTGGCGCCCACCAGCAGCAGCGAGTTGGCCACGTTGTTGCGACCATCCCCGACGAACGCAAAACTGATGTCGTGCAGCGGCTTTGGGCAATGCTCGGTCATGGTGAGAACGTCGGCCAACATCTGTGTCGGGTGGAATTCGTCGGTCAAACCGTTGAATACCGGCACGCCGGCGTACTCCGCCAACTCCTCGACGATCTCCTGGCCGGCGCCCCGGTACTCGATCGCGTCATACATCCGGCCCAGCACTCGCGCCGTGTCCTTCATCGACTCCTTGTGGCCGATCTGCGACGACGCGGGGTCGATGTAGGTCACGTGGGCACCCTCGTCGTACGCAGCCACCTCGAACGCGCAGCGGGTGCGGGTGGAACTCTTCTCGAAGATCAAGGCGATGTTCTTGCCTGCCAGGCTGGTCCGGCTGACCCCGGAGTACTTCGCCCGCTTGAGATCTCGCGACAGGTCCAGCAGGTAGAGCAGGTCGCGATCGGTGTGGTGGATGAGGCTGAGCAGACTGCGGTTGCGGTTGTTGAACGCCATTCGGGGCTCCTTCGTGGACGTGATCAGGTGTAGAGGGGATCGCGCAGAATCGGGCAGGTCATGCATCGACCACCGCCGCGGCCCCGACCCAACTCGCTCGCGTCGATCGTGATGACCTCCACGCCCGCCTTGCGCAGCGCCGTGTTCGTCAGCGTGTTGCGGTCGTAGCCGATGACGACGCCCGGCTCGAGCGCGACCACGTTGTTGCCGTCATCCCACTGCTCACGCTGGATGCCGTAGACGTCGCCGGCGGTGGTGACGACTCGGAAGTCCACACCGACTGCCTCGCCAATGGTTGCGATCAGGCCGTTCGGTTCGCGCCGGACGTCCATGCCCGACGGCGCGCTGTCGTCGGGCCGCAGGCTGATCGGCACGATCCCGTCGACGACGGGAGCGAACGCCGTCACCAGGTCGCGGTCGCAGAAGGTGAACACCGTGTCCAGGTGCATCGCAGAGCGGGTCTTCGGCAGGCTGGCGATGATCACCCGTTCGGCCGCCCCGGCAGCGAAGAGATTGCGCGCTACCTGGGTGATCGCCTGGTGGGAGGATCGCTCACCCATGCCGATCACGACGAGCCCCTTGCCGATTGGCATCACGTCGCCGCCCTCGAGGGTACCCAGACCGTGGTCGGTGGGCCGTCCATCGGCGTCGCCCAGCCATATGTCGTACTTCTCGTCGGCGAAGGCGGGGTGGAACTTGTAGACGGCGGCGGTCAGCAATGTCTCCTGACGCCGCGCCGGCCAGTACATCGGGTTCAGCGTGACGCCCCCGAAGATCCAGGCGGAGTTGTCGCGCATGAACTGCGTGTTGGGCAGCGGCCGGATGACGAACCCCGCGGGGTCCAACGAGTTGAACAGCGAGAGGAAGCTGCTATCCACTTCGTCGATCACGTCTTGGTAAGCGACGCCGCCAATGAGGAACTCCGCCAACCGATCCGGTGGTAGCTCGGTCAGCCACGCCCGGATCTCGTGGGTGAGCCCCGGTCCGACCAGATCGTCGGTCACCTTGCGATCCAGCAGCCATTCGCGCGCATCAGGTTTCGCCACGACTTCGGTGAGCAGATCCTGAAGCTCAAGCACCTCGACGCCGCGATCGACCATCTTGGCGACGAAGTCGAAGTGGTCGCGGCGGGCCTGCTGCAACCAGATGACGTCGTCGAACAGCAAGTCGTGGCAGTTGTCCGGGGTGAGCCGCTGATGGGCCAGGCCCGGTGCGCACACCAGGACTCGTCGCAGGCGGCCCGCCTCAGACCAGACGCCAAGCCGGGAGTCGGTGGCGTTCACAGGACCGACAGGCTTCCGTTGGCCATCAGCGCAATCGCCACAACAGAGGTCAGCGCCACGACGGCGAGTACTCCCCATTCCGACTCGTGAAGGCGGGCAGCCGGCTTTCTCTGCGGGCCCAGACGTAGAGCGCCGTACCGACGAGGTAGAAGACCGCCGCAACGAGCAGGTACTGCCAGCCGCCGGCGTAGACCAGCCACACGGCGTACACCAGACCGAGCACGCCGATGACCAGGTCACGGGTCCGGCCGTGGCCGTCTTCGTAGGTCTCGCCGCGGACAGCCAGCATCACCTGGTACGCCGCTGACCACAGGTACGGCAGCAGGATCAACGAGGTCGCCAGCAGGATCAGGTTCAGGTAGGTGCTCTCGTTGGCCAGCGTCCACAGCAGCATCGCCTGGACGCAGATGTTGGTGAGCCACAACGCATTCGCCGGTGCGCCGTGCGCGTTCTCCTTGGCGAGCGCCTTCGGCATCACGTGTTCGAGGGCGGGCAGGCGCAGGATCTCGACGCACAACAGAACCCAGGCGATCAGGGCGCCGAGCAGGGACACGACCAAGCCGATCGAGATGAACGCCGCTCCCCAGCTGCCCACCTCGTTCTCCAGTACGCCCGCCATCGACGGGTCGGGCACGCCTGCGAGTTCCGCCTGAGCCATCAGGCCGTAGGAGAGCAGGTTGACCAGGAGCAGCAGCGCGAGCACACCGGCGAAGCCCAGCACGGTGGCACGGCCGACGTTTTTTCGCGTGGCGGCGCGTTGGGAGTACACCGACGCGCCCTCGATGCCGATGAACACCCAAACGGTGACCAGCATCATGTTTTTGACCTGGGACATCGTGTCGCCGAGGGGCGCGCCGTCGACCTGCGTGCTCCGCCCCCAGAAGTCAGCGGTGAACAGCCCGGCCTTGAATCCGACCGCGGCAATGGCGATGAACACCAGGATCGGGACCACCTTGGCGATGGTGACCACCACGTTGACGAAGGCGGCGGTCCTCACGCCGCGCAGCGTCAGGGCGTGCACGATCCACAACACGACCGACGCGCCGATGATCGCGGGCACGGTGGCGCCGCCCTCGAACACGCCGAAGAAATAGCCGAGGGTCGAGAACAGCAACACCAGGTAGGCCACGTTGCCCACCCAGGCCGACACCCAGTAGCCGAAGGCCGACGTGAAGCCGATGTAGTTGCCGAAACCGGCCCGGGCATAGCCGTACACGCCACCGTCGACGTCGGGCTTGCGGGTCGCCAGTGTTTGAAAGACGAAGGCCAGCATGAGCATGCCGACGCCGGTGATCACCCAGCCGATGAGAAGCGGACCGGGAGCGGCGCTGCCCGCCATCTGCGAGGGCAATGCGAAAATGCCGCTGCCGATCATCGATCCGACGACGATGGCCGTCAGGGCAGCAAGCCCAAGGCCGCGTTTCGCCGCGGGGCGACGGGCCGGCTCGGGCCTCGTCAGTACGGTTTCGGACATCGTTATCTCCCAGGTCGAGATGGCGCAAGGTCGCGAATATCGCCTCACGTCACTGACGCTATGGCCGCCGCCCTTGCAAGCTGAGGAGGCTTTAGTCCCTGATCACGAGCCTTAAGTCCCCACACGGGCCCCGACAGCGCACCAAGGAAGCGGCACGGCCTTTTCCTTCGATTGACTCGGCTAGCTGTGAGGTGCGCGTCGGGTCGGGACCTTCGGACGCCGCGTAGGGTCCAACGACCCCATCGATCTCGCGTCCGGAGTGGATACGTTTAAGCGGGCCCCGATGGTCGAGGTCGCTGCTCGTGCGATGAGGAATGCGAGATGCCCCACAGCGCAGATCTTTCGGAACGTGCTCCGGTAGTGGGCGGTACCGAAGTTGGACGGTACGGGGAGCTCTTCGAGGCAAGCATCGCCGACCCGGAGGCGTTCTGGGCCGACGCCGCCCGCGACGTGTCCTGGATTCGCGAGCCTCGCAGGATCCTCGACGACGCCAACCCGCCGTACTACCGGTGGTTCCCCGACGCCGAACTCAATACGTGCGCGAACGCGTTGGACCGCCACGTCGCCAACGGACGCGCCGATCAACCCGCATTGATCTACGACTCCCCGGTGACCGGTTCGCAACGCACCTACACCTACGCCGAACTGCTCGACGAGACAGCGCGGTTCGCGGGGGTGCTCAAGGGTCTGGGCGTGGGCAAGGGCGACCGTGTCGTGGTGTACATGCCCATGATTCCCGAGGCCGTCATCACGATGCTGGCGTGCGCGCGGATCGGTGCCGTGCATTCCGTGGTGTTCGGGGGTTTCGCCCCGCACGAACTCGCCACCCGAATCGATGACGCCCGGCCTGCGGTCGTCGTGTCGGCGTCCTGTGGGATCGAGCCCTCGCGCACGGTGCAGTACAAGCCGATGCTCGACGCCGCGCTCGACGCCGCGCAGCACCCGCCCCGCGCCTGCGTCATCGTCCAACGGGATCGGTTGCGATGCACGCCTAACCGAGGGCCGCGACCTGGACTGGCACGACCTGATGGCCACCGCGAAGCCAGCCGATCCGGTGCCGGTCGCGGCCACCGATCCGCTCTACGTGCTCTACACCTCGGGCACGACCGGGACGCCGAAGGGCATCGTCCGCGACAATGGTGGCCACGCGGTGGCCCTGCTGTGGAGCATGCGCCACATCTACGATATGCACCCGGGTGAGGTGTTCTGGGCCGCCTCCGACGTCGGCTGGGTGGTCGGCCATTCCTACATCGTTTACGGCCCCCTGCTTCTCGGCGCGACGACGGTGCTCTACGAGGGCAAGCCGATCGGTACCCCCGATCCCGGCGCGTTCTGGCGGGTGGCCGCCGAGCATCGGGTGAAGGTGCTCTTCACGGCGCCGACGGCGATCCGGGCGATCCGCAAGGAAGACCCGGACGGCACGTACCTCGGTCGATATGACCTCTCCGCGCTGGAGTATCTCTTCCTGGCCGGGGAGCGGCTGGACCCCGACACTTACCACTGGGCGCTGCAAAAGCTGGGCATTCCAGTCGTCGACCACTGGTGGCAGACCGAGACGGGGTGGGCGATCGCCGCCAACCCGATGGGAGTGGAGGCGCTGCCGTTCAAGGCCGGTTCGCCGACCGTTCCCATGCCGGGTTACGACGTGCACATTCTGCACGCCGACGGTGACCCCTGCGAACCCGGCGAGGAGGGCGTCGTCTGCCTGAGACTGCCGTTGCCGCCCGGTACGTTGCCGACGCTATGGGGCGACGATGCCCGCTATCAGGCCTCCTACCTATGCGAGCACCCCGGTTACTACCTCACCGGTGACGGCGGCTACCTCGACGACGACGGGTATCTGTTCGTGATGGGACGCGTCGACGACGTGATCAACGTTGCTGGACACCGGCTTTCGACGGGTGGGATCGAATCCGTGCTGGCCACGCATCCTGCTGTGGCCGAGTGCGCGGTGATCGGCGTCGCCGACGAGATCAAGGGCCAGGTTCCGCGCGGCCTGGTGGTGCTCAAGGCCGGCGCATCGGCCGACGGTCTCGCCGAAGACCTGGTGAAGTGCTGTCCGGGACGAGATCGGAGCCGGTGGCGTGTTTCAAGCTCGTCGACGTCGTCGCGGCGCTGCCGAAGACCCGCTCAGGCAAGATACTGCGCAAGACGATGCGCGGCATCGCCCACGGCAAGGACGAGCCCATGCCCTCGACGATCGAGGATCCCGCCGTGCTCCACGCGCTACGGCCGATCCTGCAGCCCTGAATCCACTAACGACGTCGCGGGTCAACTGGCCCGCCCCAGCGTCTGATTTACCGCGCGTTGCGGACGCCTCGGCGTTCGCGGCGAGCTGTCGTAGGGTGGCTCGCAGGACGTGACCGACGAACGGCCGGATCAGATGCCAGTAGCGCAGGAATCGCCGACGTGAGTAGGGATCGGTTGTCACGGTGCGGCATTCGTAGGTGAGCAGTGTCGCGCAGCGCCGCAGGCGCGAGCGAGAAGTTCGTGGCGATCTTCCCATCCGGGCTCTTCGAAGCCACTGAAGTCGGCGACGGGGATGTCGCGCCGTTCGATGGCTGGGCTGCCAGAATTTGCCGACTGCGCCGAAGACGAGCTCGCGGTTCGGTTGTTGGCCCAGAAACGTCCAACCCGAGAGCCGCATGTCCGGGCCTATGACGAGTTTGGGCATGCTCGGCTCGGATTTGCCGGAGAGTCGGGCAGGCAGCCCTCTCAGCCACATCGACAGGTCCAGCAGTGGCGAGTGCACAGTGAGCAGGTCGAGTTCGGATGCGGCGGCGAATGGTTGCCGGATCGCTGCTATCACAATGTGCTCGGCAATCATCGACTAGGAAACCTGCGGGCTCGGGGGTGTGCGTTGTGTGCTGCGAGCGTCCCGATCGGCACGCAATTTGGACAGTTGGCCACGGACGATGTGCTCGACGAGGATCGGGACGAATACTTGTACTCGTGCATCGGTGAACTGGTCGGTGGCTTCGTCGACCCACCTGCGGATCAGCGCGGCCTGCTCTGGGGCGGTGTTGCCGGGCAGGCGGGAAAGCCGCTCAGCGAGTTCTTCCAGCGAACGCGCCTCGCTGGCGTCTGCTTTCGTCGCTCGTCCACCTGTGGCGGCCTCGACGGAGGCATGCGCGGCGACAGACATGGCCTGTGCGGCAGTCGCAACGTCAGTCTCGGGCGGCACGACGCGCAAGGTGACGCGTCGCCCGGTGTCGGCAATCACGATCACCGTAGGAGGATTGGGTGAGACAAAGTCCTGCAGATGCACAGCGTGGCCAGCCACGTCCAGTTTTCCGGGCGCGGCATCCCAGGCATCGCGGTGATAGCCGACGATAGCGATCTGTCCGAGGTGTGTGGACAGCGCCTCGAGCAACGGTGGTAGCTCGGTCGACAGCTCGTGTGAGTGGGGCCAAAAGGCTCCGTCCAGGTCGGGCTCGACTGGCCTGTTCGGATCAAGTTGCAACCGGAGTGGCGGCGGCGTCGCCGAACTGGGGGCGGGCTCTGTTGAGTCGATGGAATTCGGGCTTCTGCTCATACATGTACTCGCTAGCCCGGTCAACGGATGACCGGAGTGAAAGTGCCGCAAACGTATAGCGATCGCCACGCGTTCCGGGCTGGATGCTCTCGAACGTAGACCCCCGGAATGGACAGCATGTGAACGCCGGGGCGGGATCACACGTATCACGGCCGAGGCCGCGCTGGTATATCAGTCGCCGCCTCCGAAGAACTAGGGTCCAATTCCCCTCGAGACCCGTGACCTTTGCGCTGTTGATGTGGCAGTTCGACCGTGGCGAGGATGGCCGTTGGGCCGCAGAATCGGGTCATGGCGCAGCATCAATGACGGCCGATGGGCCAAGGACGCTGATGCCCAGCATCAAACGCCTGCACCGAACGTACGCGAAACGCACTCGAAGTACTCATCTTCGGGAAATACGAAAGCCATGTCGAGTGACAACCGACTATGGACTTCAGCACAAGAGATCAGCGGGGTCGCGCCGGGCTCGGAAAGCGCGGTGCAGCGCAAACAATCTGACAACGAACGAAAGGACGTAGATCGTGAAGGCACTCGTTTACCATGGGCCAGGCAAGCGCGCGTGGGAGGAGGTGCCCGATGCGGTCATCCAAGAACCCACCGACGCGGTCGTGCGCGTCGACGCCGTCACGATCTGCGGAACCGATCTGCACATCCTCGGTGGTGACGTGCCGGAAGTAGCGGAGGGCCGCATCCTCGGCCACGAGGCTGTCGGCACGGTGACGGCGGTCGGATCCGCGGTTCAGAAGCTTGCCGTGGGCGACCGGGTCCTGGTTTCGTGCATCACCTCGTGTGGCAGCTGCCGGTACTGCCGCGAGGGCAGTTACGGGCAGTGTCTGGGCGGGGGCGGCTGGATCCTCGGCCACCTGATCGACGGCACCCAGGCCGAGTACGTGCGGGTACCGTTCGCCGAGAACTCGACCCACGCCGTACCCGAGGGGGTTACCGACGAAGAGATGATCGCGCTCGCCGACATTCTGCCCACGGCCTACGAAGTGGGCGTGCTCAATGGCACGGTGCGTCCCGCGGATGTCGTCGTCATCATCGGCGCGGGGCCGATCGGGCTGGCCGCGATCATGACTGCGCGGCTCTTCAGCCCCAGCCACATCGTCGCCATCGACCTCGCCGACTCACGGCTTGAGGCGGCACGCAAGTTCGGCGCCGACGTCGTCGTCAACAGCGGCCACGACGACCCTTGGCCGATCATCGCCGCACTCAGTGGCGGTCTGGGTGCCGACGTGACGATGGAGGCCGTCGGGACCTCGCAGACATTCGAGCAGGCGGTGCGGCTGGTCCGCCCCGGCGGTCACGTCGCCAACATCGGTGTCCACGGAGCGCCGGCGACTCTGCACCTGGAGGACATCTGGATCAAGAACCTGACCATCACGACCGGGCTTGTCGACACGTATTCGACGCCCACACTGATCGGACTCGTCGCCAGTCACCAGCTCGACACGTCGCCGATGATCACCCACAGATTCGGCATTGACGAGTTCGAGACCGCCTACGATGTCTTCGGTAACGCCGCCGAAACCGGGGCATTGAAGGTGCTGCTCACCGCGACTCGATAGTCGCCGAACGCCACCACCGCGGAGACCATTCATGCAAGCGAACAGCGCTGTCCAGGTATCGGGCGCTTCCGGGCCCGCCGCTTCAACGAATATTGAGGCATTAACCGCCGCAAGGGTTTCTTCGGCTCCGCTCGCCGATGTGCTGCGGTTGACCGACACCACGGTCGAGGGGCTGTCCGACGCGGAGGCATCGACGCGATTGGTGCGGTACGGCCCCAATTCCGTTCGTACTCATCGGGTGAGCGCGATCGCGGTGCTGGGGCGCCAACTGCGCAGCGCCGTGCTCGGGCTGCTGGCGGCTACCGCGGTGCTTTCGTTCTTCCTCGGAGACAGCAAACAGGCGATCATCATCGGCATCATCCTGGCCGCCAGCATCGGCTTGGGTTTCGTCAACGAGTACCGCGCCGAACGCGCCTCCGCCGCACTGCATTCGGCGGTATCCCACACCGCCGTCGTGCGCCGCGACGGCCGGTTCGACAAGGTCGATGTCAACCACCTTGTGCCCGGCGACGTGATCCGGCTGACGCTTGGCGAAGCGGTGCCTGCCGATGTGCGGCTGATCGATGTCAACGGTCTGGAATGCAACGAAAGCATTCTGTCTGGCGAGTCAGCGGCTTCGGAAAAGTCGCTACAGTCGGTCAATGCCGCTGCGGGCCTGACCGATTCGACCGATCTGGCGTTCATGGGCACCATCGTCAGTGCGGGCGAGGGGCTCGGGGTGGTGTACGCAACCGGTCCCAACACCGAGTTCGGGCGCATCGCCGCCGGCTTGGGTGAGCGGCAACCCGAGACGGAGTTCCAAGCCGGTCTGCGCCGATTCTCGTACCTCCTGCTGTGGGTTGCGATAACCCTGACGCTGCTGATTCTGGTCACCAACCTGTTGCTGCGCCGGTCGGTGATCGAGTCGGTGCTGTTCGCGTTGGCGATCGCGGTGGGGATCACGCCGCAGCTGCTGCCCGCGGTCGTGAGCACCAGCCTGGCCACTGGGTCACGGCGGCTGGCGCGGCTCAACGTGTTGGTCAAACGACTGGTGTGCATTGAGGACCTCGGCGACATCGACATACTGGTAACCGACAAGACGGGAACCTTGACCGAGGGCCGGATCAGCCTGGTCGATGCCGTCGACCCCGCCGGTACACACGACGATTCGGTGCTGCGTGTTAGTTTGTTGGCAACCGATGTCGACCCGGTATCAGGCGGCATCAGCGCCAACGCGATGGACGCTGCACTGTGGGAGTCCCCAGCCGCCGACCGCCTGGTGACAGCCACCGTCCGCAGAGTCGCCATGCTGCCCTTCGACCATGCTCGCCGAGCGACATCGGCACTGCTCGACGACGGCGGCCGCCGTTTTCTGGTGGTCAAGGGCGCACCTGAGCAAGTGATGGCCAAGTGTGCTGCGGTGCCGGACGCGGCACAGCGGACGCTGGCCGTGCTGTTCAGCAGCGGCCGCCGCGTTGTGGCGGTGGCCAGCAAACCCGCCCCGGAGCTGACAGTCCTTACCGCCGACGACGAATGCGGCCTTGCGTTGGACGGCTTCCTGGTGTTCGCCGACGAACCGAAGGCGGCGGTGCAGGATTCACTGGCACAACTGACCGCGCTGGGCATCGAACTCAAGGTGGCCACCGGCGACAATCCTCAGGTCGCCGAAAAGGTATGCAGCGATTTGGGTTTGCCGTCCAAGGGCACGATCACCGGCGCTACGATGGAAACGCTCGACGACGCGGCGTTCGACGACGCGGCACGGAACCACACCATCTTCGCGCGCATCTCACCCGAGCAGAAAGCACGACTCATCGTGTCGTTGAGGCGCACAGGGCGATCGGTGGCTTTTCTCGGCGACGGAGTCAACGACGCGCTGGCACTCCATGCGGCCGACGTCGGCATCTCGGTGGACACCGCCGCCGACGTCGCGAAGGACGCCGCCGACGTGGTGCTGCTGGAGAAGGATCTGGGCGTGCTCGCGGCCGGCGTGGCTGAGGGTCGCCGCATCTTCGCCAACACCATCAAGTACGTGCTGATGGGCACTTCAAGCAATTTCGGCAACATGTTCAGCGCTGCCGCGGCCTCGGCGGTGCTCACCTTTCTGCCAATGCTGCCCAGCCAGATCCTGCTGAACAACCTGCTCTACGACAGCTCCCAGCTGGCGATACCCACCGACCGGGTGGACGGCGAGCAGTTGCATGCGCCGTCGCACTGGAACATCGCGTTCATACGCCGGTTCATGTTGACGTTCGGTCCCGTCAGTTCGATGTTCGATTTCCTGACCTTCGGCCTAATGCTTGGTGTGCTGCACGCCGGACCGGTGGAGTTTCGCACCGGATGGTTCGTGGAATCGCTTGCCACCCAGACGTTGATCATCTTCGCAATCCGCACGCGTCGGGTGCCGTTCTACCGCAGCAGGCCCGGTCTCGTCTTGACACTGGCCGCCTTCGCGGTCGTCGCCATCGGCGTCGCGATCACTGTGTCACCGCTATCTCACAGCCTGGGTTTCACGCCGTTGCCGTGGATATTCTTCACCGCGCTGGTCGTGTTCACGATCATCTACCTGGTTCTCGTCGAGGTCGCCAAGAAGGTTTTCTACGCAGATCCGATGTACCTTGCCGGACAGGAACACCGCACCCGCGACCGCGTGCACCGCATCCAGCGGCGCGCTGCCCGCTTCAGCCATGGCGGCAAGATCACCCGGACCGCTGGTTAGGGAACAAGACCCCGCGGGAAGCGAGGACCCTCCCTCTGCTTCCGGATCTCAAGTGTCGTCAGGCTCAAGATGGCGTGCAGCCGACGACGTAGCCGGACCAGAAACCTCGAGGAGACGTCATGGCGATCCGGTTGGGCGTCAACGGCTTGGGCCGAGTGGGCAGAAACTTCTTCCATGCAGTCGACGATGAGCGTGATCTCCATGGTCGACAGAAACATTGGGCACAAAGTCCTCAGTTGCGCCGAGTGTGCTGACGTGCTGTATCGCTGGACGTACGTTTGCGTGTGGGAGCACATATGACTGAATTCATGCGCAGCAGCGACGCATTCACCTGGGCGATGGAAAGCGATCCACGACTGCGATCGACGGTGGTCACTGTTCTGCTACTGGAGAAGTCACCGGACTGGGATGACGTGCGCGACCGGATCGACCTCATCACCCGGAAACTGCCGATGTTCCGGCAATGTGTGGTTGAGTCGCCTCCTCCGGCGCCGCCACGGTGGGAGAACGACCCGGACTTCGATCTCGACTTCCATATCCGACGGATGGCGGCGCCTGACCCGGGCACCCTCGACGGGGTACTCGAGATCGCCCGGGTCGCCGAGATGGAGGACTTCGACCGGGCCCGCCCGTTGTGGACGGTCACGCTGATCGACGGCCTCGAGGGTGGAGAAGCGGCCGTGCTGTGCAAGTTCCATCACTCCCTGACCGACGGTGTCGGCGGTGTCCAGATCGGGATGACGCTGTTCGACCTTTCCGAGCTGCCTGGAGAGCACGAGTCGTTGCCGGCTCCGCCGAAGGTGCCCCGGCCGCCGTGGTTGAGCGGATACCGCGACGTGTTCGGCTACGACGCGGGACTCGTCGCAACGGCGATGGCGGGAGCCATCACGTCGGCCCCGAAACTGATCTACAACAGCGTCCGACGCCCGGTGGCGACCGTCGAATCCGCAACGGCCACTGCGGCTTCGATCTACCGAACCGTTCGACCCGTGAATCGCACCGGGTCCGCTCTGATGAAGAACCGGACCCTGACCCGTCGTCTGGGCGTGCATCAGGTGCCGATGCCGCAGCTACGGGAGGCGGCCCACCGTTGCGGCGGGGCTTTGAACGACGGGTTCGTCGCCGGATTGGCAGGCGGGTTGCGGCGGTACCACGAGAGGCACGGTGTCCCGGTCGGCGACCTGCACCTGTCGATGCCGATCAGCCTGAGGGCCGAAGGCGACGAGATGGGTGGTAACCGGATCACGTTGATGCGGTTCGACGTGCCCGTCGGCGTCGTCGACCCGGCAGCGCGGATCAGCGCCATCCATGAGCAGACCGGCAAGGTGCGCCGTGAGAGGTCGCTGCCCTATACCCAGTGGATCGCGGGAGCGCTCAACCTGATGCCACGCTGGTACATCGGCTCGATCCTGCGGCACGTCGACTTCCTTGCCAGCGATGTCCCGGGCGTCCCGGTGCCGGTGTTCCTCGGCGGCGCCCGGGTTCGGATGCAGTACGCGTTCGGCCCGACAATCGGCTCGGCGGTCAATGTCACGCTGCTCACCTACGTCGACACCTGTGCGCTGGGCATCGACGTCGACACCGGTGCGATCCCCGATTACGACGTTTTCTACGAGTGCCTCGTCGCAGGCTTCGACGAAGTGCTCGCCATCGCCGCCTGACGCGTCACCACGGCCCGAAGTCGGCGCTGTTGGCCCGCCGCAGCGCGCTGACGTAGTCTCCGCGTTCGCGCGCGGCCTCGTCGGCTCCGATGGGGACGGCGAGCAGTCCACGAACGTCGTCGACCGCGGTGTATCCCTTGCGTTCCATCCACTCGCACAGCCCGTCGAGCAGTACGGCGGCATACTCCGGGCCGTGCCGCAGCAGCGCTGACGCGGTCATCACCACGTCCGCGCCGGCCAGCAGGTACTTGATCAGCTCCGTCGAACCCTCGACGCCGGTCGTCGCGGCGAGCGACGCGCCAATCCGTCCGTGCAGCAACGTGATCCACGTCAGCGGTAGCCGAGCCTCGGCCGCGCGCGACAACGATGTCCCCGGCGCCACGGCCAGCGTCTCGGGGTCGATGTCAGGCTGCAGGAATCGGTTGAACAGCACCAGCCCGTCGGCGCCGGCCAGGTCCAGGCGCCGTGCCATCTCAGCGGTCGCGCTGAAGTACGGGCTGAGCTTCACCGCGACCGGAACGGTCACCGCGTCCTTGACCCGCGCAAGGATGTCGAGGTGGCGCTGTTCGACGTCGCGGCCGGAGACGTGCGGATCGCCGGGCAGATAGTAGATGTTCAATTCGATGGCGGCCGCGCCGGAATCCTGCATCGATCGGGCGTATCCGGCCCAACTGCCGGGCGTGCTCCCGTTGATGCTGCCGATCACCGGAACCGAGACCGCGGCGGCCGCGCGTTCGAGCAGGCTCAGGTACCGGCGCGGGCCGTGGTCGTCGTCGGCCGCCGGAGGGAAGTACGACAGCGACTCGGCGAAGCTCTCGGTGCCTGCGACGGCAAGGCGCGCATTCTCCTCGGCTTCGCGGCGCAGTTGCTCCTCGAACAGCGAATAGAGCACCACCGCACCGACTCCGGCGTCGGCGAGGCGCCGGACACCGTCGACGGTCTTCGACAGCGGGGACGCCGACGCGACCAGCGGGTTGCGCAAGTCCAGGCCCAGATAGCGAGTCGACAGTTCCATCAGCGTTCCCTGCGAGCGTCGGGGTGGAAGTGTTCGGGACCGCGGGAAGCCATCTCCTCGTAGACGTTCCAGCGCTGTTCGATCGCCCGCTCGGCCAAACCGAGCAGCCGTTCGCCTTCGACGGGATCGGAGTTGGCCAGTGAGCGGTAGCGCAGCTCCCGATAGACATAGTCGGCAAGGGGGATCCGCGGTCGGTGCGAATCGAGCAGGAACGGATTCTTCCCCGCGGCGCGCAGTAGCGGGTCGTAGCGGAGCAGCGGCCAGTGTCCGCTGGCGACGGCGCGGTACTGCTGATCCATCCCGAGTCGCATGTCGATGCCATGCGCAATGCACTGGCTGTAGGCGATCACCAGCGACGGCCCATCGTAGGCCTCCGCCTCGCGGAAGGCCTGCAGAGTCTGCTGTGGATCGGCGCCCATGGCGACCTTCGCGACGTAGACACTTCCGTAGGCGATCGCCTGCAGCGCAAGGTCTTTCTTCGGCACCGTCTTTCCGGCGGCGGCGAACTTCGCGACCGCGCCCAGTGGCGTCGACTTGGACATCTGGCCGCCGGTGTTCGAGTACACCTCGGTGTCGAGCACCAACACGTTGACGTTGCGCCCGGTCGCCAACACGTGGTCGAGCCCGCCGGACCCGATGTCGTACGCCCAGCCGTCGCCGCCGACGATCCACACGCTGCGCCGGACCAGATGGTCCACCACGCTGAGCAGGTCAGCGGTGATGGCCGGATCGAGGCCGCCGAGGCGGTCTTTGAGCTCGGCCACGCGCTCGCGCTGGGCCGCCAACTCCGACTCCCGCAGTTGCGGCGCCGCCAATATCGCGTCGACGAGCCCACCGCCGACCGTGTCACGCAATTCGGCGAGTCGCCGCCGGGCCAGCTGGACATGTGCGTCGCTGGCCAAGCGCAGGCCGAGCCCGAACTCCGCGTTGTCCTCGAACAGGGAGTTCGACCAGGCTGGGCCCCGCCCGTCGGCGTTGGTGGTCCAGGGCGTGGTGGGCAGGCTGCCGCCGTAGATGGACGAGCAGCCGGTCGCGTTGGCGACCATCAGACGGTCGCCGAACAGCTGGGAGAGCAGCTTGAGGTACGGCGTCTCGCCGCAACCCGCGCACGCGCCGGAGAACTCGAAAAGCGGCTCCAGGAACTGGGTTCCACGCACTGTGCCGAAGTCCACCCGCGATCGGTCATTGGTCGGTAGCGACTCGAAGAAATCGATGTTCTTCCGCTCGGTGACCACCCGCGGCTCGGCGGGACCGAGGTTGATCGCCTTGGTGACGGCGGGGCCGGGGATGACGACCGGGCAGGCCTCGACGCACAGGCCGCACCCGGTGCAGTCCTCGACGTACACCTGCAGTGAGAACCGGGCGTTGGGCAGGCCGACGGCGTCCAGCGGTGCGGAGTCGAACTCGTCCGGCGCCCCGGTCAGTTGCGACTCGTCGTAGAACTTGGACCGGATCACACTGTGCGGGCAGACGAACGCCGCAGTTGCCGCACTGGATGCAGCTGTCGGAATCCCAGACCGCGACCAGGTCGGAGATGTTGCGCTTCTCGTAGGCCGTCGTGCCGCTCGGGTAGGTGCCGTCCACCGGAAGTGCGCTGACCGGCAGCAGGTTTCCGCGTCCGGCCATCATCTCCGCGGTCACGGTGCGGACGAACTCCGGCGCTGACTCGGGCACCGTCGGCACCGGTTCGCGGACGGAGGTGACCAGTGTCGGCACGTCGATCCGCTGCAACCCGGCCACGGCGCCGTCCACCGCGGCCAGTTCCTTGGCCAGCACATCGGCGCCGCGGTTGCCGTACGTCTTCTCCACCGATTCCTTGATCCTGGCGATGGCCCGTTCGCGGGGCAGCACGTCGGAGATCGCGAAGAAACAGGTCTGCAGGACGATGTTGATGCGGCCGGCCAGCCCGGCTTCGCGCGCGATCCGGTCGGCGTCGACGGTGTAGAGCGTGATCCGCTTGTCCAGGATCTGTTCCTGGACCCGCCGGGGCAGCGCGTCCCAGACCTTTGCAGAAGGCAGCCGACAGTTCAGCAGCAGCGTCGCGCCAGGGGCGGCCCGACCGAGCACGTCGACCTTGTCGAGGAACCGGAACTGATGGCAGCCAACGAAATTGGCTCCGGTCACCAGGTAGGGGGCCCGGATGGGTTCCGGCCCGAAGCGCAGGTGCGACTCGGTCTGCGACCCCGACTTCTTCGAGTCGTAGACGAAGTAGGCCTGGGCGTGCAGACCCTCTTCGGACCCCAGGATCTTGATGGTGTTCTTGTTCGCGCTGACGGTTCCGTCCGATCCCAGCCCGAAGAAGATCGCCCGGACCGTATCGGGGGATTCGATGTCGAACGACGGGTCGTAGTCGACGCTGGTCCCCGAGACGTCGTCGTCGATACCGATGGTGAACCGCCGCCGCGGCTGCTCGCGGGCGAGTTCGGCGAACACGCCGGCCACCATCGCGGGAGTGAACTCCTTCGAGGACAGGCCGTAGCGTCCGCCGGTCACGCGCGGCATGACCGGCCGCTCTCCGTCGGCGTGCGCCTCGGCCAGTGCCGCGACGACGTCCAGATACAACGGCTCACCGATCGAACCGGGCTCCTTGGTGCGGTCCAGCACACCGACCGTGCGCACCGTCGACGGCAGTGCGTCGAGGAGTGCTCTGGTGGGAAACGGCCGGTACAACCGCACCTGCACCACACCGACCCGTTCGCCGCGTTCGACGAGTGCGGTGACGGTCTGCTTCACCGTCTCGGCGCCCGAACCCATCAGTACCAGAACACGTTCCGCCTCCGGGTGTCCGGTGTAGTCGACGATGTGCATCGTCCGGCCGGTGCGTTCGCCGAGCCGGGCCATCAGGTTCTCGACCACATCCGGAACCCGCGCGTAGAACGGGTTGACCGTTTCCCTGGCCTGGAAGTAGACGTCGGGGTTCTGGGCGGTGCCGCGGATGAACGGCCGCTCGGGGGACAGCGCGCGTCCGCGATGTGCCCAGACCAGCTCTTCGGGGACCAGGGCCCGCAGGTCGTCGTCGGACAGCGTCTCAATCGTGTTGATTTCGTGGGAGGTTCGGAATCCGTCGAAGAAGTGCACGAACGGTATCCGGGTGGCGAGCGTGGCCGCCTGCGCGACGAGTGCCAGGTCGTGAGCCTCCTGCACCGAGGCCGACCCGAGCAGCGCGAACCCCGTCTGCCGCACCGCCATCACGTCCGAATGGTCTCCGAAGATCGACAATCCCTGGGCTGCAATCGATCTGGCCGCGACGTTGATGACAGCCGAGGTCAGTTCACCGGCGATCTTGTACATGTTCGGAATCATCAGCAGCAGGCCCTGCGACGAGGTGAAGGTCGTCGTCAGCGCGCCGCTCTGCAGGGCGCCGTGCAGAGCGCCCGCCGCTCCACCCTCGCTTTGCATTTCAACCACCGTCGGGACGGTGCCCCACACGTTGGGCCGCTGCGCGCAGGACCATTCGTCGGCCAACTCGGCCATCGGCGACGACGGTGTGATCGGGTAGATGCAACACACCTCGTTGAGTCGGTAGGCGACCGAAACGGTGGCCTCGTTGCCGTCCACCGTGGCGCGGGTCATGTCGGCTCCGGAAACATCTCGATGGCGTGTACCGGGCACTGATCGAAGCACTCGGCGCAGCCGGTGCATCTGTCGTAGTCGAACTCGTATCGGTGCCCGACCCCGAGTTTGATCACCGCGTCCTCGGGGCACGCGCCGAGGCAACCGTCGCATTCGAAGCAGTTGCCGCAGGAGAGGCAACGCCCCGCCTCGTAGGTCGCCTCTTCGTCAGACAATCCGCCGACGACCTCCGCGAAACGATTCGACGCGTTCTGCGGGTTCGAGTTCCGGCTGCTGACGCCGCGCGGCGTCACCGAAGTACCAGAGGTTGCAGCGAGTCGAACGTCGCCGTCGGGTGTTTCGCCGGCCGTTCGGCCGTCGCCCCGCGCAGCCAGGCGTCGATGTGGTGTGCCGCCTTCTTCCCGTGGCCGACACCGACGGTGACCGTGCGCTCACTGGGCACCATGTCGCCACCGGCGAACACGCCGGGACAGCCCGTCATCAGCGACGCCGAGACGCGTACGCTGCCGTCGGCGTCGAACTCCACTCCCGGCAGTGTTCGCATGAAGGCCGATTCCGTCTCCTGGCCGATCGCCATGATCAGGGTGTCGGCGGCCAGCGTCTCGAAGCGTCCGGTTGGTCGTGGGTAACCCGAGTCGTCGAGTTCCATGACCTCGACCTGCAATTCGGGGCCGTCGAAGGCTGTGATCGTCCGCAGCCAGTTGATCCGGACGCCCTCACGTTCGGCATCCTCGGCTTCCTCGGCGTGGGCGGCCATCTGCTCGCGGGTGCGACGGTAGACGATCACCGCGTCCTCGGCGCCGAGGCGGCGGGCGACGCGGGCGGCGTCCATCGCGGTGTCGCCGCCGCCGTAGACGGCGACGTGACGGCCGATCACCGGCTTCTCGCCGGAGGCGACGCTGCGCAGGAACGACACCGCGTCCACCATCGTGCCTGCGTCGCGGGCCGGGATGTCGACACGTTTGGCCAAATGCGCGCCGATCGCGACGAACACCGCGTCGAAGCCGCCCTCGTCCCGCTCGGCGGCGAGGTCCTCGACCCGATGGTCACACGTCAATCGCACGCCCATGGCCGCGATCCGGTTCAGCTCGTCATCCAGCACGTCGCGGGGCAGCCGGTAGCTCGGAATGCCGTACCGCATCATCCCGCCGGGCGCGGCCCCCGCGTCGCGGATCTCGACCTCGTGGCCGAGGCGTGCCAAGTGGTAGGCGGCCGACAGTCCGCTCGGCCCCGCGCCGACGACGAGGACTCGCTTGCCGGTCCGGGCGGACGGCGGTTCGAACATCCAGCCGCGATCCCGGGCCAGGTCGCCGAGGAACCGCTCCACCGAATGGATCGACACCGCACTGTCGAGATTTGCCCGGTTGCAGACGGTTTCACAGGGGTGATAGCACACCCGACCGTGGATTGCGGCGAATGGGTTGTCCGCGACGAGCTGACGCCACGCGGCTTCGTGGCGGCCTGCGGTGGCGTGCGCCAGCCAGGCCTGGATGTTCTCCCCGGCGGGACAGCCGACATTGCAGGGCGGCAGCAGATCGACGTAGACGGGTCGGCGCTCGCGCACCGGCCCGGCCCGGGACTGCCCATGCGACAGGTCCGCAAGCGGCGTGAGGTCCTTCGGCGGTCCGGCTGAGCCTCGACCGACGTCCCTGCTGGCGTGCCCGTCACCAGCCATTTTGCCAGGGTTCGGCATCCAGCTGCTTGCCTTCCGGGGTTGTTGGGGTCAGCGCGACCGTGACGGCTCCGCCCATCGGGGTCGCCTCTGCCCAGAAGGGGAGCGCACCGGCCCTGACCAATGCCAGCCCGAAGCCGAGTCCGGTGATCACCATGAGTCGGGCTTGTCGGTCATGCAGATCGCGTCATTCGGGTCATGTATACGCGCCTCCTGTCGATTTCGACCCTAGCGATTGCTACGGCGCGCACCAGGGTCAATGGTCCCCACCGGTCCCCCCGTTGGGCCCGATGGCTGAGGTCGTCGGACCACTTCGTCTGCAGGTGGGCAGGCCAGAGAATGTGATGCGTCGGCAGACCATCACCGCCGACGGGCCATGCGCGCCGACTGTCGCATCGACGCCCTCATTGGTGACCGGGCATACAAGGGCAAGAAGCCGATCACGACAGATTTCCCGGATTTCAGCAGCCCCGACAGCCGAGAACGGGCGTGCGCACGCGGAGTGGAACTCAACCGCCGACTCGCGCCTGATAGCTATCTAGGCGTCGTCCAATTGAGCGACCCGTCAGGTAGACCCGACGAACGCGTGTGGTGATGCGCCGCGAGCGTGAAGGGTTCGCCCCGCGGTCTGGCATGCTGCTCGCCCAACGCGGCGGCAACCACATCGTGCAGGACATCGGTGGCGGCAATTGCGCCCTCTGTGCGCATCTCAGGACGGGGAGCATCACGGTCGAGTCCGGTGACCAGCTCGATTCCCCGCTGCCTCCCAGGCCGCACTGGAGTCTCTTCTCTTCCAGACAGGCGGGCCGGCACCGCTTCAACCCCGGTTTCACCGGCAGCTACCAACACGACGTCATTCCGTTGCGCCTTGACGTCATGAACTCCCGACCGAGATACTGTCAATCCGCTTGTTGCACAAGGAGATTCCGGTAACAATGTGAGTCGTCTGTCAATGCCGTTCCGTAATCCATTGTTTGTCTGTCCCGCCGCGTACTCTGAGCGTGGAAAGGTGTTCACATTCCAACCTTGTTGGCTGAACGGTTGGGACGCCTATAGAGCCGATTCGACCTCATTCCCAGCAAGCCGTCGCCGACGAACCTGCCGCAACTGCGGATAGCCGCCCGGTATGCGGCGGGGAGACCTCGACCCAACATGAGCCCGGGCGATTGGCATTTTTCGCTTGCCCTCTCCTGCCTGAATAGGGAAACGGCGGCGGGACGACGACGCGGTTCGTACCAACAGGTGCGCGCAAGAGCGCCTCCCGAGTGGAGGCTCAGCATTCAGGAAGTAGTCAGTGAAATGTATACGGAATTCGCTCCGGTCGATCGGCCCTGCGGAACGTGTGGCACTGAACGGGTTAGACAGCCTCCGCGAGGGCCTGCAGCGTTTCCGCCGACGTGTACTTCGGCTTCCAACCCAACTGCGACTTCGCCTTGCTGGTGTCCATCACAACCGACGCCCGCGCGACGTGCAGCCACTCCAGGGCCGACGGAACGAACGGCAGGTGCGCGAGAACCGTCGACGCGGCAGTCGCCGCGACGGCCGGAACCCGCACTGGGTGCCCGCCCAGCGCCGTGACGACTTCCGAGATGCTGACCTCGCCGTCGCCGGCGATGTTGTACGCGCCCGGCGGGGCATCGGTGGTCGCGGCTAAAGCGATCGCGGCGGCGACGTCGTCATGGTGCACCAGCTGCAGCGGAAATCCCGGGTCGGGGATGAGCATCTTGAGCAACGGAACCGCGCGGGTGGACGATTGCACCACCCCCGGCAGGTGCCGCCACGGCATCGCGTCGGCCAGCGCGGGCGCTTTCGGCCCCGCGACGATGCACGGGCGAAGGATGAAGACCTCCAGCGACGATGCCTTGGTGACCTTGGCCAGCTCCGCCTCGCACGCGGCCTTCTGTTCGGAGTAGTAGTGTTCCGGCGACCCGCGGGGCGGTACGTCCTCGGTGAGCGGGACCGGGTTGTCCGAGTGGTAGCCGTAGGCCGCGACCGACGATGTGTAGACCAGTCGCCTGGGCCGCTCGGCGGCCACCGTCGCCTCGAATATGTTGCGGGTGCCGGCCAGGTTGACCCGGGCGCTTTCCTCGCGCGATCCCATGATGATGAACGCGAGATGGATCACCAGATCGGCGTCTGCAACCAGTTCGTCAACCGCCTGACGGTCCAAGATGTCGCCCTGCCGATACGTGGTCTTGGTCCACCCGAGTCGGGATGGGTCGAATGGGCGGCGCGCCATGCCGACGATCCGGTCGACCGCGGGGTTGTGCTCCAGCGTCGTCACGGCGGAGATTCCGATCTCGCCGGTCGGTCCGGTGACGGCCACGCTGATTCCCACTCGGTCCATCTTTCCCCAACCGCCCACGCGCCGAACCAAAACCGTCACACGTTGTGCTAGGCGTTCAACTGAGAAGCGTCCAAAAGCGACCGGCGACCGTCTCCGAGAATTACGTGTAGAGCGCTGCGAGCTGGTCCGCGAACTCCGTGATGACTACTTTGCGTCGAAGCTGCATGCTCGGTGTGAGGTCGTCGGCCTCGATGGACAGCTCGCGATCGATGATCGCAAATTTCTTGACTTGCTTCCACGGATTGAGTTCCTTATTGAGCGCGTCGATGTCCCCAGCGATGAGTTACGCGTGGCGTGGCGGTGCACTGCACGAGCACGAAAGCAGCTGCGATCATTTCCACCAGGGCGGCGACTCTGCGCCTGAAGACCGTCAATCGGCTATCAGTGGCGTGAACCTGCCACTCACACCACGATGACCCCGACGTGTCGCGCAGCACCCTCGGCAGGGAAGGCGTCGCGGGGCAGGTATTGCCTCGGCAGGGTCCGGTTCCCCGCTGTCTCGAACACTTCCGAACCAGGTTGGATCTTGCAAGCCGAAGGAGAGAGTCTCGTGGGAACGGCGAATTACCCGCGGGAGTTGCGCCAGCGGGCGGACCGATTGTGGACAACTCCGTCGGCTTTGTTGTTCCGCAGTACGACCTCACACGCCCGCCCCCTCGGAAACGCCGCCGGGTTGCGGGCACCCACACGGAGTAGGGATGTGCCCGGTCCGTTTAAACCTTTCCGGGATTCCAAACGGTGCTCAGGAGGACAGGGCAGTCTGGAATCGCGGCAGATTTGGTGTTGCGCGATGCCACGCCAGCGCCGTCCACGACTTCCATGGACTGAACGTTGTTCCTGACGATGGGGTGGGATTGGCGTACCCTGACATTGCCGATCAGAACGAATCGTGGCGTGGCCGCCCGTTTCGGCACAGACCGCCACGCCGACCCCGGCGTACACGAGATGGCCTGAGAAAGATCGGTAGCCAATCGCCGAGTGGAATCGCCTGACAGCCTATGAGAGAAGCTTTTTGCTTAAAGGGCGAAGGACCATGTCAGCTACTGATGACCGTGTCGCACAGATCCGAATGTTCACCGTGCCGGGTCGGCCGGTGGAAGTCACAGTGGTGCGCCAGTACGCGGCCGTCGCCGCGGACTGGGAGCGGCTGAGGCTGCGGGCGCGCCGCCATCCTGTGTCGGTGCTAGCCGACGACGAGCGGTTTGCGGCGATGAGCGCGACTCTGCGGAGGCTGTCGGCTGAACTTGGGCTGAGGACCTGCACAACCACGACGGCGGGCACCGACAGCGTTGCAGGGATCACGGGCCAGCAGGGGATGCTACCCAACGATCCGGCTTTCTTGCTATCCGATACCTGGTTCCAATCCACCGAGAGATGGTGCGGCTGAACCGTGTTCAGGGGCATGGGGATGCTCGCTTCGCCCTAGCGCGTCGTCCCCTATCGCCCCAGAGCGTGCGCGAATGTCCTTGACCGGAACGCAGGATGCAGCCGGCCACCTCGCCTCGGCGGGTGCCGGCACTACGGAGTGCGGTGGTCGCCAGCGTCGACTTCATCTGTGAGTCGATGCTGTGTCCGACAGTCCGGTTGGAGAACGCGTCCTTGATCGCGCAGCAGTCTAGCTTGCCCTCGCCGTATGGTGTTCGGTGATGTCAGCCGGCAACAGCCGGTTCGCCTGCTCGGCGGTGAAGTCGTGCTGAACAAGATCGTGATGGACCGCAGGGCACACTTTGCCGTTCTTGCCGCGCTTCTTTCCGAACATGCTCCGCCAGCCGTTGTCCGCGCAGATCCGCCATCCGGTTCGTCGGCGATCGGTTCACCGGCCGGGCCTGCTCCCTCGACCAAGAATCGGTAGCCGAACTCGGATCGTGACGGTGATCGTCGAACAGCGCGTTGGCCCGGTAGGCCTCTGAGAGTTCGGATCGGTCACCCGTCAGCGACGAGCTTACTTACGAGCGGCTAGAGCTATTTCCCGGCAGGGTGGGAGCGCGGGGAGGCGTCGATCCTGAACGCTTAACGAACTCAGCGGCTGAGCGTATCCATTGTTCGGGCGATCCCACGCTCCACAGCAGCGACGATGCTCGGGCGCAATTCAGCCGCCGGAATGATCGAGTGGACCGAACCCATCTGCGGGCCCGCTCCACGTTGTGTATCGCTTCAAACTCCGCGGCCACCTCGCCGAGTTTGTCCGAACGTACCGCCGTCCGGGTGGCGGCGAGCTTTACCCGCATGCTGGCACTCGCCGCGTCGTCCGTGCAAGTGGCAAGCTGCGCTTCGAGCTCGCGCACGCCAGGGTCGGCTGCGATACGTCCGTTCACCTCTCGCGTGAACACCACCGCTGCCGCGGGTGCACCGCCGATAACCGAGGAGAACCATCCCTCGACTGCGAGCACTTCCATGTTCTCGTTCAGCGCGTTGGAGAACACCACGAAAGCTCCGCCGTGGTAGCGCGAGATCACGCAGAACACGATCGGTCCGTCGAAGTTGACGATGGCTCGGCCGATTTCGACACCGTTCTCGAGCTGGATGTTCCGGAGCGATTCGGGTGAACCGTCGAAGCCCGACAGGTTTGCCAGCACGACGAGGGGTCGGCTTCCGCTTGCGGCGTTGATCGCGCGCGCGGTCTTCTTTGAGGACTGCGGGAACAGAGCTCCCGACGTCCACTGGTCCGGTCCGTCGGCGGGGACCCACTCCTTACGCGGTATGCCCCGCGATTCAATACCGATGACGGACAACAGAATTTCGGCTAGGTGAGCGTCGAACACCACGGAGGTGTCGGCGTCAGCCATATCGGCCCACCGCTCCAATACCGCATGGTCCTGGTCGACCACCGAACGCATGACCGTTCGAATGTCGAACGGCTTCTTGCGGTCCTTGTTGGTGCTCGCGGAGAAGATCTGATAGGCCCGGTGTGGTCATGATGTTCTCGTGTTCGATGGGGGGTCAATCGGCACAGGGTGGCTTGACGTCGCCGGCGGTGACAGGTGCGTTCGATCCAGGTGACGACCGCGATGCGCAGTTGCTCGCGGGTGTCCCAGCGACAACGGTTCAGACCCCAGGTCGCGTTGCCAAATTGTCGAATTAGCCAATAGCGCAGCATGTTTCGCGCACTCGATCAATTGCGCATCGGACCGCGGTGACCCGCCTGAACTACGGCAGCACGGACGAGCCTGGCGCCAACAGAAAAGCAAGATCGCGGGGATCAGCCGGGGAATCGGACGGTTGTTCCGGGCATCAGCTGAACGACACGACCGCGGCACTCCACCTCGATCCCGGCGGCGTCGCGTGGGTCCACGCTGATGATCACGCCCTTTCCGCTGACCCGCAGGTGCAGGTGCAGACCGCGGTAGTGGATCGGAATAGCCAGCACGCCAAGCGCTTCCGGCCAGTGGGGGGACAGGATGATGCGGTTGGACCGGGTCTCCAGGCCGGTGAAGCAGCGCTGCATGAGGTCGACTGTGCCGGCCATTGCCGCCAGGTGGATGCCCTCCGAAGTAGTTCCGCCCTGAATGTCCGAAACGTCTGACTTCAGCGCCTGTTGAAAGAATTCCATCGCTCGCTCGCGGTTGGCCCTGGCCAGCACCCAGGTGTGCACCACACCGCTGAGCGTCGACCCGTGCGACGTGCGGGCCAGGTAGTAGTCCACCATCTCTGGGACCTGCTCCGGGGTGAAGCGATAGCCGAGCCGATCGAGTAGCTCACGCAACTCGTCCGCCGACAGCAGGTAGAGCAGCATGAGCGCATCGGCCTGTTTGGACGCCTTGTAGCGGTTGACGTCGTCGTTCTCCGCCTCGAGGATGCGGTCCAATCGCTGGATGTTGCCGTACTGGCTGCGAAGGCGGTCCCAATCCAGTTCCGCGAGATCGCCGTAGCCCTCGAACTGGCTGATCACGCCGTCGTGGAACGCGACGTACATCCGCCGGCTGACGTCTTCCCAGTGCGCCAGTTCGGCATTGTTCAGCCCGAGCGCTTCCATCAGGTCAAGGCGGTTCGGCAGCGGCAGGAGATTCAGTGCTTCGATGGCGTGCATGATCACCCAGACCGCCATCACGTTGGTGTACGCGTTGTTGTCGATGCCGTCGTAGGGAGCGTCGGGGTAGCCGGAGTGGAACTCATCCGGCCCGATGACGCCCCGGATGTCGAATCGTTCGCGTTTTTCGTCGTAGGTTGCCAGGCTGACGAAAAAGCGGGCGATCTCGGCCAGCATCTCCGCGCCGTAGTCGATTAGGTAAGCGAGGTCACCGGTGACCTGATAGAACTTCCACGCGTTAAACGCGACGGCGATACCGATATGGTGCGCGCGGGCGCTGGCGTCCGGATTCCAGTGGCCGCTGCGCGGATTGAGGTGCAGCCGTTGACTTTCCTCACGCCCGTCGCTGCCCGACTGCCAGGGATACATGGCCCCGGAGTGGCCCGCCGCGCGGGCGGCGTGACGTGCCTCGTCGAGGCGCCGGTAGCGGTATCTGAGCAGGGACCGGGTGACCATCGGCAACCGCAGGTTGAGCACGGGGAAGATGAACAGTTCGTCCCAGAAGATGTGGCCGCGATACGCCTCCCCGTGCAGTCCGCGCGCAGGCACCCCGACGTCGAGGTCGTCGGTGTTCGGTGACACGGTCTGCAGCAGATGCAGCAGGTGCAGGCGCAGGATCCGCAATTCGTCGCCGTAGTCGTCGAATTCGATCGACAGTCGCTCCCACAGATGCGTCCACGCGGTCAGATGCCCGTCGAGCACCTCGTCGAAGCGGCCGAGTCGGGTCACCCAACGTGCAGCGTCGACGGCGGGTTCGGACGTCGCCACGTCACGCCCCGTGTAGACGGTCACCATCTTCTCGATCGTGACCTGATCACCGGTGGACAGCCGCACGGTGATGTCGTGACCGATCTCGGCGTTCTCGTCGAACAAGCGGAAGGTCGCCGGGACGGACGCTCCGTCGCGCCACACGGTGTGCCTGGCTGCCATCGCGACGGGAATGCGGGACTGCGTGGTCTGCATCGTCAGCAGCACGGACTCGTCGTCGATCTCCCGCCTGTCCGCCGACCCGAGATGCTGACTGGCCAGGTCGCGGTAGCGCTCGACCAGCGAGTTCGTCACGTTGCCGTCCAGGGTCGAGCGAAACTCGATCGTCCCTGACCAGTCCTCGGCGACGATCGTCGTCTGAAGGGCGCCGACGTGGGGCAGGTGCATCGCCACGAACCGGCGCTGCGTCAGTGCACTCGTCCGGCCGGCGTCGTCGGTGAAGCGAATCTGCCGCGTCAGCACCGCGCCGCGAAGATCGAGAGTCTGCCGGTACGACAGCACGTCGACCGCGTCGATGTCGAACCAGTCGCCACCGTCGATCCGGAAGGTCAACGCAAGCCAGTTGGGCAGGTTGACCAGACTCTCGTTGTCGATCTCCGTACCCGATACGTCGTCGATCAGGCGGTTGAACACACCGGCCGCGTAGGTCCCGGGATAGTGCACCTGCCCGGCCTTGCACTCCGATGCGGCGCCCCTGGTGGCGAAGTAGCCGTTTCCCAACGTGCACAACGCTTCACGGAGTTTTTCGATTTGTGGGTCGTACCCGTCGAACACGTAGGTCCATGCCTCGCCCGACACCTGCCGCTTGTAGGACAGCCACCGAGATCCGCGCTCCATGAACTCGCACACCTGGTCAGGACTGCGAAGAGTGAAGTGTGCGGCGGTCTTTCGATCGCCGTCCTCGTTGTGCGCGACGACGATGCCGATGCCGTCGAAGCGGACCGCGTCGAAGGCGTCTTCGTCGGTGAGGTCGTCACCGATGTAGATCGGCAGCAGCGAACCGGACGGGTCGATACGGTCACGAATCCAGGCCAGCGTGGTCCCCTTGTCCCAGTCGATGTCGGGCCGCAGCTCGACGAGCATCCGCCCACCGGTCACCCTCAGGCCCTCTCGCGCACCGGCTTGATGCGTCGCGGCGACGACCTGGCCGACCCGCTCTGGCGCCACCTCGCGATAGTGCACCGCGACGGCAAAACGCTTGTGCTCGACCCGTACTCCCGCAATGCCCGCCAAGCTTCGGCTCAATTCGGCGGCGGCGCGTTCGAGGATGGGGACGAACTCGGCGGCGGCTTCGTTCTGGTGGCGGGTGCCGTCCGGTCCGGTCAGCTCGAAGCCGTGGCTGCCCGCGAACCAGACGCCGGGGATGTCCACCCGGCTGCGGACGTCCTCGAGATCGCGACCGCTCAGGATGGCCACTGGGCACACCTCGGCGACGAGCCTCAAAGCTTCCGCGGCGCCATCGACGAGCCTGGCGGCGGCGGGATCCGAGACGATGGGAGACAGCGTTCCATCGTAGTCGAGGAACAACATCGACTCCCGTACGCCGGTGATGCCGATCAACTGGCCATAGGACTCAAGTGCATTCGGGAGCTCGGAGATGCGGGCGTCACCCGTGCGGACGGCGACGTCGGCCAGGTCGGCGAGCACGACATCGGCACCGCGGCGCGTCAAGTCGTCGGCACGTCCGGTCCCGTCGATGCCGACCACGAGCGCGAACCCGCCGTCGCGGCCCGCTGCCACGCCTGCGGCGGAGTTCTCGACTACGACACACCTTTGCGGTCGCGCACCGAGTCGACGAGCGGCTTCCAGAAGCACTGTGGGATCAGGCTTTTCGGCCGACCCGCGTTCGCCGGCGATTCCGTCGATACAGACGCCGAACAGGTCATCGATTCCGGCGTCCTTCAGTTCCTGCCGGCACTGTGGGCTCGATGAATAGGCAGCTGTGGCAACGCCTGCGCCCTGCAGCTTCCGGGCCAGGTCGACCGTCGCCCCGAAGAGCGGCACGTTGTTGGTGAGCGCACCGTCGAGGTCGAAGAGCACCGCGTCGTGGAAACGCGGATCGATGGTGATCGGCAGCTTCATGACACCGAGGAGGACACGAGCTGGTGTTCCAGTTCCAATACCTGACGGGTGGTCTTCACGACGGTGTCGGGATTGAGGCTCATCGACTCGATGCCGACCCGGACCAGGAACTCGGCCATGTCCGGGTAGTCCGAAGGCGCCTGTCCGCACAGCCCTGAGTGAATGCCGTTGCGGCGGCAGCCCTCGACGGCCAGGCGGATCATCTCCTTGACACCCTCGTCGCGTTCGTCGTAGTCGAAGGCCACGATCTCGCTGTCCCGATCGACTCCAAGAGTCAGCTGAGTCAGGTCGTTGGAGCCGATCGAGAAGCCGTCGAAGCGCTTGGCGAATTGGTCGATCAGGATCACGTTGTTCGGGATCTCGCACATCGCGTACACCTTGAGCCCGTTCTCGCCGCGCCGCAGGCCGAGGTCGGCCATCGTCTGCAAGACGAGGTCTGCCTCGGCCACCCGACGCACGAAGGGGAGCATCAGAATGACGTTGGTCAGGCCCATCTCGTCCCGCACGCGCCGCATCGCGCGACACTCCAGCGCGAAGCCCTCCGCATAGGACGGGTGCGCGTACCGCGAGGCGCCGCGGAAGCCGATCATCGGGTTGCTTTCGGACGGCTCGAAGCCCCGCCCGCCGAGCAGGCTGGCGTACTCGTTCGACTTGAAGTCCGACATCCGGACCACCACGGGCTTCGGCCAGAAGGCGGCGGCGATCGTGCCGATTCCCTCGGAGAGCCGCTCGACGAAGAACGCGCTTCCATCGGTGTAGCCCTGGGTCAGCCGATCGATCGTCCGGCGCGCCTCGGGGTCGTCTACCTTCTCCGGATGCAGCAGGGCGAGGGGATGGACCTTGATGTACTCGCTGATGATGAACTCCATCCGAGCGAGTCCGACACCGTCGTTGGGCAGGAACGACGTCTTGAATGCGAGGTCGGGGTTCCCGAGGTTGATCATGATCTGCGTGCGTGGCCGGGCTACGTCGCCGACCTCGGTGCGGTCGACGTGGAAACCCACCGCGCCGTTGTACACACGGCCGGTATCCCCCTCGGCGCAGGACACCGTGACGACTGCGCCGTCGGGCACGCTCGTGGTTGCGTCGCCGGTGCCCACCACCGCGGGGATGCCGAGTTCGCGCGCGATGATCGATGCGTGGCAGGTGCGGCCGCCGCGGTTGGTGACGATCGCCGCGGCCGTCTTCATGACCGGCTCCCAGTCCGGTGTGGTGGTGTCGGCGACCAGCACCTGGCCGGGCTTGAATTCCGCTAGGTGCGTGAGGTTCTCGATCCGCTTCACTGCACCGGAGGCGATCCGCTCGCCTACCGAGCGGCCTTCGGTCAGAATCTCGCCGCGGCCTTCGAGCACGTAGGACTCCAGCGCGGTCACACTGTGCTGGGAGGCCACCGTCTCCGGGCGGGCCTGGACGATGTAGAGCTTTCCGTCGATGCCGTCCTTGGCCCACTCCATGTCCATCGGCCTGCCGTAGTGCTGCTCGATCGCACACGCGTAGCCGGCCAGTTCCAGAATGTCCTCGTCGGTGAGGCAGAAGCGAGCGCGGTCGGCCTTCGGGGTGGGGATGTTTCGCGTCGTATTCTTCGTCTCGCCCTCGACGAGGATCATCTTCACGGCCTTATCGCCGAGGAGGCGGCGCAACACCGCGCGATGGCCGGCTAGATAGGTCGGCTTGTGGACGTAGTACTCGTCCGGGTCGACGGCGCCCTGAACCACGTTCTCGCCGAGGCCGTAAGCGCCTGTCACGAAGACGGCGTCGCGAAAGCCCGACTCGGTGTCGAGGGAGAACATCACACCCGACGAGGAGATGTCGGAGCGCACCATCTTCATCACGCCGATCGACAGCGACACCTTGAAGTGGTCGAAGCCCTGGTCGATTCGGTAGTGAATCGCGCGATCGGTGAAAAGACTTGCGAAACAACGGCGGCACGTGTCGAGCAGACTTTCGTCGCCCTTGATGTTGAGGTACGAATCCTGCTGGCCGGCGAAGCTCGCCGTGGGCAGATCCTCGGCGGTCGCCGAGCTCCGGACGGCGAGACTGACCTCCTCGCCGTACTCCTGCTGAAGCGCGCGGTAAGCAGCCAGAATCTGGCCGGCCAGGTCGTCGGGGAGCCCAGCGCCATAGACGATCTCCCGGGCACGTTTGGCTTTCCGCGCCAGCGCGGCGACGTCGGTGGGGTCGATGTCGTCGAGCTCGGCGTGCAGCCGGTCCCAGGCGCCGGCATTGTCCAACATGTGCCGATAGGCCGCAGCGGTGATGGCGAACCCGTGGGGGATGCGGACGTTCTGGCTGGACAGCTTCTGGAACATCTCGCCAAGCGACGCGTTCTTGCCGCCGACGAGCGGCACGTCCTCGATGCCGATCTCCTCAAAAAAGCGGATGTACCCGGACGTACTCATGATCTGTCCTCTCGTAGCGTGTCGAGCAGTGGCGGCCCAGCCGGAGTCGCTGCCCCACAACGCCGTATTCGTCCCAAATGCCAACCTCCCACGGAGGGCTTGCGGGAAGACAGGGCCGAAGGTCATTCGATGGTGGCCAACGGCGGGAAGTACGGCGCTCAAAGCGAGGACCTTGTACTCTGCCGCCACGACCAGCGCAAAGAGCAAAGTCTCCACATGGAACACCTCACGACGCTGGACGCGACTTTTCTGGAAGCCGAGGATTCCGATCCCCATGTGAGCCTGGCGGTCGGTGGCGTGTCGATCATTGAGGGGCCGCCGCCTGACTACGGTGATCTCGTGTCGGCGTTCGCTGAACGGGCGCAGAGCATCCCGCGGTGTACCCAGGTGCTTCATACTCACCCGTTCGACCTCGGCGCACCGGAATGGGTGGAGGACAAGCACTTCGACATCGCGCATCACCTTCATCGCGTCGCGTTGCCGCACCCGGGCGATGAAGCTGAGCTATTCGGGATGATCGCCAACATCATGGAGCAACGGCTGGACCGCGACCGCCCACTGTGGCAGTGCTGGATCATCGAAGGGCTCACCGACAATCGGTGGGCGCTGCTGATGAAGATCCACCACTGCATCGCCGATGGCATCGCGACGGCGCAGATGCTGGCGAAGCTTAGCGACGGCGGCGCCGGTGAGACCTTTGCGAGCAGCGTTGGCTCCGCGAAAGAACCCAATAGCTCGATCCTGAGCTTGCTGCGGCCGCGGCTGAACCCGCTGAACTGGGCGGGCGACATCTGGCGGGCGGCGCTCACCGCCACCGACGCGGCCGAACACGCCGTGGTGGGGGCGGCCGTGCTGACGGCCCACGTGCTCACCGCCGCCCCGGAGTCATCGCTGAACGGACCCGTCACCAGGATGCGTCGCTACAGTGCCGCGCGGGTGGACCTCGCCGTCATGAAGCAGGTGTGCCGGGATTTCGACGTGACACTCAACGACGTGGCGCTGGCGGCCATCACCAGCAGTTACCGCACCATGTTGCTCGACCGCGGTGAGACGCCGGGACCCCACGCGTTGCGCACGTTGGTTCCCGTTTCGATGCGCTCAGCGGACGACTTCGACGTGACCGACAACCGGGTGTCGGCGATGCTGCCGTTGTTGCCGGTCGACGAACCCGACCCCGTCAAGCAGTTGGAGATCGTTCACCGGCGGCTGACCGAGGCAGCGGCGGCTGACCCAGGCTAAGGGGAGTGGTCAACGGGAAGGCGGCAGTGCCGTTCTCGCGGCTGTCGGTAGTATCCCGTTTGCGTTCTCGGCGTGGACGATTCGACTCCTGACCCGACTGCCGCAGAAGTCGGTGACCGCGCTCGCGACGAACGTACCGGGTCCACGCGGGCGGCAGCGCGTTATGGGTCGAGACGTGTTGGAGATCCTGCCGGTGCCACCGATCGCCCTTCATCTGCGCACCGGAATCGCAATGATCAGCTACGCCGACCGATTTTCTTTCGGCATCACCGCCGACTACGACAGCGCACCCGACGTCGACGCTCTCGCCAGCGGGATCGAGGACGGGGTGCGGCGCCTGGCGGCCCTCGGCAGCTCGAAGACACGCACACCTCGGGTGAGGCCGACCGGGTGAATGAATCGCTCTTGCGAGGCGGATCATTGTTTTGCAGTGCAGCGAGGTTCTCGGGTCGTTAGTTCGTCCTTTGTGGGACTTTGGACCACTAGGTTTGTCACCCCGAAGTCGATAGCGTTGCGACCATGACTGAAGAGTTTCAACCCATCTCGATTTTGTCGGAGACCGAGTGCTGGAATCTCCTGTCAAGCGCCTCGTTGGGACGACTCGTGACGAGTGTCGACGGCCAGCCAGAGATCTTTCCGGTCAACTTCGTCGTCCAGCACCGGACGGTGCTTCTCCGCACGGCCGAGGGGACCAAGCTGATCAGTGCTGCGATCAACAACAACGTGCTGTTTGAAGCCGACGATCACAACGTTGCGGAAGGCTGGAGTGTGATCGTCAAGGGGATGGCGCGGCTTCTTCGCACCGACGAAGAGATCGACGAGGCAGAGCGCGCCCAGCTCCTGCCGTGGACGGCGACGGTGAAACAACACTTCGTTCGAATTCGCCCGCTGAGCGTCACGGGCCGGCGATTCTAGTTTGGCTCCGAGCCTGACCGTGAGTTCACGGCTGTGTGACGCATGCCCCCGCGCGCGATAACCGACTGGACCTCAAACATAGGAGCTGGCCATGAGCAGAGACAACTCGGGCCATCTCCGCGACGACTGGACCATCAAGATCTCGCTAGACGAACACGAAGGCCGAGCCAGGGCCACAGCGCGGTTGCGCGGACGCGACCAGGAGTCGGTGGGCGTTGGCCGGTCGCGGCTTAAGACAGATGATCGCTTCGTTGCCTGCATTGGAGACGAGTTGGCCGTCGCACGTGCTCTGTCCGACCTGGCCAGGCAAATGATGGCCGCGGTGGCGCAAGACATCGAAGCAGTCACGAACTCGCAAGTGAGACCACGTCCTAGCGCTGCACTCGACTAATGGATGAGGCCCCGCGAACGCGAAGCGGTCTACAGCTGACGTGACGCCGTTCTGTCCGGCATTCGATACAGCGCGGCGCCGGCCGTGACCCCTGCTCCGGCGGCGACGAGAAGAACGCGGCCACCCGGCCGAATCTGATCAGCTGCACGGTCGAATGCCGCGGCCAACGAGGCGGTGTGGGTTCGCTGGTCTTCGTCGACAATGATCTGGGTTTCGGGGAATCCCATACGCGCGGAAAGCGCCGCCCGGAACTCATTGTGTGCGGGTGCCGCGACGATCGCGTCGATGTCGTCGAGCGTCAGCGCCGACGCGCGAAGGCATGTCTCAGCGGCTTGTGCGGCAGCATTTGCGAACAGTTCATCAGAGGCCTCTGTCACGGCGAAGCGAAGCACATTGCGACCGTCGTGGAGTCCGACTGTGGCGCTGAAGCTTTCGCCGTCGTCCGGGATGTTGACCCAATGAATGCTCTCGAGGCCGCGGTCATCGTCGGACCAATCACACAACAACGCTGTACCGGCCGGCGAGAACGGAAAGTGCTCGCTCATTCCGTGGCCGGGGTCAGCATCGCTGGCCACCACGAGGGCCAGGTCGATCGAGCGTGACTTCAGGAAGCCGTCAACGATCTGCAAGGCGGTGAGAACTCCGCAGGATCCGTTTGAAATGTCGAATGAGAATGTGCCGTGCGCGTGTTCGTGCGGATCTTCGGGATTGGCGCCGATGTCCTCTTGAATCAACGCCGCGAGCGCTGGTTCGGCCAGGTTGCGGTCGCGGTATATGCCCGCGTTGATCAGGAGATCGACATCGTCAGCGTCTCGCCCCGCCTCGTGGAGGCAGTCCTTGGCAGCCGTCACTGCGAGACGGAGGGCGCTGTGACGAGTCCGCCACCCGCTGTCGGTTAGAGCAATGTGCTCAATCACTGTGCCCATAGCGTTCCACCAATTCCTCGTCGAGTGTCAGGAGCACGATGCCGATCTCCAACCCAGATGCCAAGGCGATCAACGCAACCGTCTCACCGGGCCGGATATGCCGCGATTCGAGTTCTTCTATGAGGGCGACCGTGTGGGTGGTGGAGGCGGTGTTGCCGTACCGGTCGACGGTGATCACGGCGTCGTGGGCGGGGCTCTCTCCGAAGTAGGCCGACATCTTGGCCATCCCCTTGCGGATCGCGCGTGCAGACGTTTGATGAGTGATCACATGATCGATGTCGTGTAGCGAGATACCCACTGCGTCAAGCACTTCGTGGAGCAGCAGGGGGGTGTTGGCCATGGCCGCCTTGTGGATGCCTCTGGCGTCGGTGAACATTCGCGCGGCTGGCTCATCACCCTTGGGATAGGCGAGACACAGTCGGCTGTAGTCGGCCACGGTCGTGAATCCGGCGAACTTTATCCCCGCGGATCCTGCAGGTGCCCGCTCGAGGACAAGTGCCGCTCCCGCGTCGCCGAGGGTCAGCGAGGCCAACTCCTTGCTCATGATGTTCCTGATGTGCCGCGCTGCATTCTGGCCGAGTTGCGAGATGTACTCCCCGCTGACCACCAATGCGCGTTCGATGCTTCCCTGCCGAATCCAGTTGTTTGCGACGGTCACGCCGGTGAGCATTCCTGCACAGGCGTTCGAGACGTCGAACGTCATCGCGTTGTCGGCTCCGATGGCATGCGCCACGGCGCTACTCATCGTAGGCTCCATTTGCTGAGTCAGGCCGTCACGTAGTTTCGTGATGCTGCAGCTGATCACCACGTCGATCGATGCGGCGTCGCGCTGTGCCCGATTGAGAGCGTCCATTGCGGCCGCCGTGGCCAGACTGTAGGAGTCGTCCTCACCCACCGAGACGCGACGTTCGTGTATTCCGGTCAGCCGCTCTAGGTCGATGTGCGTGTGATGGCGTGTCGTCGACATCAAGTCGTCTGTCGTGAGGTGCGTGGTCGGAAGGCGCCGTCCAGCCCCGGCCACACGTGTGCGAAACGGGGCGGCGGGCCCTCCGCTCGAGGGCTCCTCGACCAACCAGTCCGTCCGCATCCTTGAATCGTGCGTCACCGTCGGGGTGAAGAGTTAGGGCGCTTTGGGCATCGTCGCAAGGACCTTCGACCCTTCGTAGATGCGTGCGTCGTTCCTAACCTCAGCTTATGGGCAAGCAACGACCATGGCTCGCGGGTCTGATGGCGGTGTTCGGTGTGGTCGGGCTGTACCGACTGCATGTGCGTCCGTGGATGTACACGTGGGGAGCCAGCGACGAGGAGATCACGGCGGTGCTCCCGGGTGACGAGCTCGTGGCAGCGCACACCCCGCGCACCACGCGGGCGTTGACCATAGACGCACCCATTTCGGCGGTGTGGCCATGGCTGGCGCAGATCGGCGAGGACCGCGGCGGGTTCTACAGCTATTCGGTGCTGGAACGGGCGGTGGGCGCGCATATTGACGAACGCAAACACCGTCCACCCCGAGTGGCAGGACGTGCACGTCGGAGACACCGTTTGGCTCGCCCGCCGCTACGGCGACGCTGCACGGCAGGTGGTGGCTGCGGTGGCGCCAGAATCGCACTTGGTGTTGATGTCGCCCGACGACTTCGAGCGGGTGCAGCAAGGAAACAAAGCTTCGGGTGCCTGGGGCTTCTATCTTCGGCGCAAAGACGGGTGGACCCGGTTGATCGCGCGGGGGAGCGGTGGCGCCGTCGGGCACGTTGCGTTCGACGTGCCCCATTTCGTCATGGAGCAAAAGATGATGCGCGGCATCCGCGATCGCGCCCAACAGACCCGTCGAGACCAGGTCCATGCATTCGTGGGGCACAAGTATCAAGGCGAAGCAACAAATACCAGCAGTCTCGTCAAATAGTCGCTGAGAACGGGGCCACCGTCGGGGCCTGGCAAGTGCGACGATAACGGTGTGACCGACCCGATCGAGTCGGGCGTTGAAACCACCAAGCGCCCGCTCCGCGACACGTTGTCCCAGCTACGCCTGCGTGAACTGCTCATGGAGGTCCAGGACCGTGTCGAGCAGATCGTCGAGGGCCGAGACCGGCTGGACGGCCTGCTCGACGCGATGCTGGTGGTCACTTCCGGACTCGAACTGGACGAGACCCTTCGCACGATCGTGCACACCGCCATCGAATTGGTCGACGCCCGCTACGGAGCGGTGGGCGTACGCGGCCAGGACCACGAGCTAATCGAGTTCATTTACGAGGGCATCGACGAGCAGATGCATGAGAAGATCGGACATCTCCCCGAGGGCCTCGGAGTGCTCGGTGTCCTGATCGATGACCCCAAACCCATTCGGCTCGACAACATCTCCCACCATGCAGCTTCGGTCGGCTTTCCGCCGAACCACCCACCGATGCGGACATTCCTCGGAGTGCCAGTGCGCATCCGCGGCGAGGTCTTCGGCAACCTGTACCTGACGGAGAAGGCGGGTGGGCAGCCGTTCAGCGAGGACGACGAGGTCTTGGTCCAGGCCCTGGCCGCGGCGGCGGGCATCGCGATCGACAATGCCCGGCTCTATGAGGCGTCCAAGACGCGACAGTCCTGGATCGAGGCCACCCGTGACATCGGCACCGAGCTGCTCTCCGGTACCGATCCGGCTCGCGTGTTCCGGTTGGTCGCCGACGAGTGTCGAGAAGCTCAGCGGTGCCGCCACGACGTTCGTGGCCGTGCCCGCCGACCCCGAGCTGCCGGCAAGCGACACCACCGACCTCGTCATAGCCGCGACGGCGGGCATCGACGAGCCCATGGACGCGCACGCGATCCCCGTCGAAGGGACCGTCATCGGTGAGGCGTTTGCTCGGCGCCTGCCCGGGCGATTCGACAGCCTCACGCTGACCCCCGGCGACGCGACCGCCACCGGCCCGGCGCTCGTGTTGCCGTTGCGTGCCACGGACGCCGTCGCCGGGGTTCTGGTGGCCCTGCGGCCCGTAGGCGCTCCCCCGTTCAGCTCCGACCAACTCGACATGATGTCTGCCTTCGCCGACCAGGCGGCGCTGGCGTGGCAACTGGCCAGCGCACAGCGCCAGATGCGTGAGATGAGCATCTTGACAGACCGCGACCGCATCGCCCGCGATCTGCACGATCACGTCATCCAACGCCTCTTCGCGGTCGGTCTCGCGCTTCAGGGGACGATTCCCGCGAGCGCGCTCTCCCGAAGTGCAGCAACGACTTACGGGCTGTGTCGATGATCTCCAAGAGGTCATTCAGGAGATCCGCACTGCGATCTTCGACCTGCACGGCGCGTCGTCGGGAGTCACTCGGCTTGCGTCAGCGCCTTGACGAGGCCGTCGCACAGTTTGCAACGTCGGAAGTCCGCACGACGGTGCAGTACGTGGGTCCCTTGTCCGTTGTCGATGCCACGCTGGCCGACCACGCCGAGGCGGTGGTCCGCGAAGCGGTGAGCAATGCCGTCCGGCATGCGGACGCCTCGTCACTCGCAGTCACCGTCACCGTCGACGACGACTTGTGTATCGAAGTAGTCGACGACGGCCGTGGCATCCCTGACGACGTCACCAGGAGCGGCCTGACAAACCTTCACCAACGTGCTGCCGATGCCAGTGGAACATTCACGGTCGTGGCGTTGCCGGAACGCGGCACCAAGCTGCGATGGTGTGCGCCGTTGCCCTGACGCGGCATTGGCGGCGCCGAGACGTTCGTCGTGGCATGCGGCCCCAACTGACGATGATCCCCGACAATTGAGACCACGATGACGTGGACCGAGTGGGCCCCAGGCGTCGCGCAGTTTCGGGGTTACGAACGGGCCTGGCTGCGTGGCGACCTGCTGGCCGGGCTCACGGTGGCTGCGTATCTGATCCCGCAGGTGATGGCGTATGCGACGCTGGCCGGCTTGTCACCGATCGTCGGATTGTGGGCCGCACTGGCACCGCTGCTGATCTACGCCCTACTCGGATCGTCGCGCCACATGTCTGTCGGTCCCGAGTCGACCACTGCGCTGATGGTCGTCGCGGTTCTGGCACCCTTCGCCGCAGGAGACGCCAGTCGCTACGCCGCGCTCGCTGCGGTTCTCGGGGTGCTCGTCGGCGCCATCTGTTTGTTGGCAGGCATTGCCCGGCTGGGTTTTCTCGCCAACTTGTTGTCGCGGCCGGTCCTGGTCGGCTACATGACAGGCATTGCGCTCGTGATGATGGCAAGCCAACTTGGCAAGCTCACCGGTGCCTCGGTGGTGGGCGACGAGTTCGTCGACCAGATGCGCTCGTTCGCCCGTGGCGTTGGCGACCTTCACTGGCCGACCATGCTGTTGGCCGGTGCTGTCCTCGCACTCCTCTTGGCGCTGGACCGGTGGGCGCCACGGGTTCCCGGCCCGCTTATTGCCGTGCTGGCCGCCACCGCGGCGGTGGCGGCGTTGTCGCTGGAATCCAAAGGGATCGTCGTGGTCGGTCCCGTTCCATCCGGTCTGCCGACTCCCGCTGTGCCGCTCGTGTCGCCGAACGAGTTGGCGGCGCTGGTGATTCCGGCGGCCGGGATTGCGATCGTCGCATTCTCGGACAACATCTTGACGGCCAGGATCTTCGCTACCCGCCACGGCTACGAGATCGACGCCAACGCTGAGTTGCGGGCGGTCGGCGTTTGCAACATCGCAGCTGGCCTCACTCGCGGCTTCCCGATCAGCTCCAGCGGCAGTCGAACCGCCCTCGGTGACGCAGTCGGTAGCCGCACGCAGCTCTACTCGCTGGTGACGTTGGCGTTGGTGCTTGTCGTCATGCTGTTCGCGAGCGATCTGTTGGCACACTTCCCGTCGGCGGCGCTGGGGGCGCTGGTCGTCTACGCCGCGCTACGGCTTATCGATGTCTCCGAATTCCGTCGACTCGCACGATTCCGCCGCAGCGAACTGATCATTGCGCTGATGACCACCGCGGCCGTCTTGGGTATCGGAGTTCTCTACGGTGTGCTTGCCGCAGTGGCGCTCTCGGTTCTGGATCTACTTCGACGAGTAGCGCGTGGCCACGACAGCGTGCTCGGCTTCGTGCCAGGGGTGGCGGGCATGCATGACATCGATGACTATCCGCAGGCTGAACTGGTGCCCGGTCTGGTGGTCTACCGCTACGACGCGCCGTTGTGCTTCGCTAACGCGGAGGACTTCCGCAGACGTGCGCTGCAAGCTGTCGATCAATACCCCCAGCCAGTCGAATGGTTCGTCCTCAATGCCGAGGCGAATGTGGAGATCGACATGACCGCGCTCGATGCGCTCGACCAGCTCCGTGCTGACTTGGAGGGGCGTGGGATCCTTTTCGCGATGGCACGCGTCAAGCAGGATCTACGTGACGCACTGAAGGCGGGCGGCCTGCTGACGAAGATTGGCGATGAGCGAATCTTCATGACGCTGCCCACCGCCGTTGAAGCATTCCGGAGACGGTGACTGCGAAAAGGCATCGACGTCATCCCATGAGCGAGGTGACCGCCAACGCGGCCACGCACAGCACCACCACGCCGGTCGTGACGAAATAGGCGATGGTACTGGCCCCGCCGATGGTGAAGCGGCCCATGAGGTCTCGGTCCCGCCCGATGCCGATCATCGCAAACAGCAGTGGCACCAGCAGCACCGCGTTGAGCACCTGGGTGGCCACGAGGATCGTCACCAACGGGATATTCGGAATCAGGACGGTGAGCGCGCCGACGAGTGTGACGAATCCGAACGTCAGGTAGAAGGGGCGGGCGTCGGAGAATGAGTCGTCGACGGCCGCTTCGACGCCGGCATACTCGCATACCGAGTAAGCCGTCGAGAGTGGAAGCACGGAAGCAGCAAGGAACGCCGCCCCGATCAGGCCCACGGCGAAGAGTGTCGAAGCCGCTTGGCCGGCAAGGGGTTCCAGCGCGACGGCAGCATCTGCAGCGTCGCGGATGGAATGGCCGTCGCGATGCAGCGTCGCCGCACACGCCACCACCACGAAGAAGCCGATAATGCCGGTGAGCAAGGCGCCCGTGACCACGTCCACCCGCTCGAGCGAGAGGTCCTCGGTGCGGAGCTTCTTGTCGACGGCGTAGGACTGGATGAACGAGAGCCCCCACGGGGCGAGTGTGGTGCCGATGGTGGCGGTGACGATTGCGATGGTCGCGCTGTTGGTTGGCAGGCTGGGCACCAGCATTCCGTGGACCGCGGCTCCCCAGTCCGGGTGCGCCAGCACACCGGATGCGATGTAGGCGAGGAAGACCGTCGACAGCAGCAGCAGGAAATGCTCGACACGATGAAAGCTGCCACGCAGTACCAGTAGGGAAACGATGACCGCCGCGGCGGGGACACTCGCGTAGCGACTGATCCCGAAAAGTTCGGCGCCGGCGGCGATCCCGGCGAACTCGGCACAGGTCGTGCCGACGTTGGCGACCAGGAGCACGGCCAGCGCGGCACCGCCCAACCGCACGCCGTACCGCTGTCGTACCAGGCCGATGAGGCCCTGCCCGGTGACCACACCCATGCGTGCTGCGAGGCCGTGAAAGAGCACAAGGGCGACGGTGGACAAAAGCAGAACCCACAACAATTGGTAGCCGTGGTCCGCTCCCAGTACGGAGTAGGTCGTGATCCCGGCCGGGTCGTCGTCGGACAGGCCGGCGAGCAATCCCGGACCGACCACCGCCAGCAGCGCACCGACGCTAAGTCCTTTGCGGCCAGGACGCCTCACGACGTCACTCCGCCCCCGGCGCCCCTGCGCCCGGTCGGGGTGTGACCGCGGCGGGGCCACACCCGAGAACGAATGAAGCGTCTGCCAAGAAGTGCTGGAGAGTGCGCGAGGCGCGTGCGCCATCGGCTTGCCTGCTCCGCGGGCATCGCGGCGACTATTTGTGCGGCATCGAGGTCGGGCATCGCCCGAAGCACGCGCTCACTGACGACCGGATGGGCGATGCGGACGACATCCGCTGCGACGCCGGGTCCCGCAGCCACGAGGATCTCGGTGGCCGACTCGGTGTCGAGCTTGCTGACCAGGGCGGCGAGGCCGGCTGTGTCGAGGTGGTGCACGGCCGACCGCGGTGTCGCGAGCTGCACGGTGTGACCTCGCTCGGACGTTAAGTGCAGGTCAGTCCAGGTGACGACGTCCTCGTCGGTGCGCGCCGCAAGTCGATGTAGGCCAAGCCGCCGCAGAACCCCGCCGAAGCCGACCTCGACGCCGACAAGTCTCGAGCCGGTCGTTGGCTGTGCGCGTGAGCACTACGTCGGCAACGCGGGCAAGTCGCTGGCCCACAACGTCGACGATCTGGCTGTCGATGACGTCGCGAACGAGCAGGATTTCGTCGTCTCTGAGTGCTTCGGTGGTCGACGGGATCGCAAATGACGTCGGGTCGTCAGGGCCCTGTATCAGTACGCAGGTGTTTTCGAAACTCTCGATCACGGCCCACGGTACAAGCAGGTCTGGTGCGCGGTGGCGCTGCACGAGGAGTCGCTCGACGAGCTGCGGCCCGCCGTGCGCGCCCAAGTCGGATCGTCAGATCGGCAAGACGCCCGACGACCCGGCCGTCGGGACCCAGCACGTCTTGGCCGGTCATCCTGCTGAGGAGAAGCACCTCAGGAGCATGCCCGAGTGACCGGGTGTGGTGGACGTTCGGGTCGCTTCGAGTGGCTAGCCGCGTCTATCGCCTAAAGCACGGACACGTCAACCCGGCACAAGAAGCACCAACCCACCAGCCGCAACCAGTTGACGGGTGAGGACTTGGTGCTACAGCGAGGATCCGATCGTTTCCTCAGACATCGTTGCCGACCCGTCGTCGTGCATCTTTGACCGTCGCGGCGACGTACTGCGCGAACCGACCGTTGTGGCGGTGCCACAGTCCCCTCGCGTCAACGTCACGAAGACCGGACAGGTTCGGACCTGGCGGGCTCGAGCGCATATCACGGCAAATAGCCTCACGACGATCGGACCGCGCCGATTGCGCTGGCAGTCAGATCCTGTGGTGGCGCGACTCGAACACCTGCACCTTCGGCAGGCCTCCGGGGACCATTGGCCCTATAAGAGGGCGCTGGCGCGGCGCATTCTGGCGGTAACAATCTGACGAAATCAATTGCGAAGGAGCACGATCATGGCAGATAGCACGGAGACGCAGGCCGCCGTGGAAACACCGACGGAGTACTGCCGCACTTGTGGTCATGCGAAAGAGACTCACAACCTGAGTTTTCGGGGCGACCCGCAAGAAGCTCACAAACTCTACGGCGAACACGAGTACGTGTGTCAGCACATGACCGGAGCAAAATCAGCCGTACACTGCATCTGCGTGGGGTGGAGCAGCTGGTCCTGACCTGTCCGGCCGAAGGCCGTGCCGGATCGTACCGACGATCTCCAGAAGCATTGCAGAACAGCGGTATCGAGTGGCATCGCGATTTTCACCGCACGTACAGTCTCTGACGCGTTTGCACCCTGGCAGCGCCGCTCCGTCGCGCACCGCCCGACGCATATCGCCAGAATCTCCGAGGCCCCGCCGTCGCCGGCGGTCGCAGTCGACAACGAGAGGGTAGGTGGGTCTTAGGGTCGACCGCTCCGATGACCTTGGTCTCTATTGCGCGGCCGTACCCACAGTGACCATTGAAGGCATCACCCGTGAGATCGAAGGAGCCGCCATGGGACCGGTCGCCGATAGAAGGAATGCAGAACTGGAGGAATTGGCCTGGAAGTTCCTGGGCTCGGAATTCACCCGGGACATCTACGCCGACTGGCCACTTGACCGGCGACTCGACGCCTATCTCCGGCACCATCAAATGGGCGGGATCGTCAATGACGGCGCCGCCTACAACGGCCTCTTGGATCACGTAATGACCAACATTGGTGCGGCCATTCGCGGCGGAACCCTCAGCCACGGGGCTGACGTAGGACCAACGCGATTGGACACTGAGATGACGCAGACTGTGCCTGGACACGACGTTATTCGGAAGGCGGTCGCGCTGGCGTGTCGGGCGCCGTCACTGCACAACACTCAGCCTTGGCGGTGGACCTTCGACGGTGCGGGCCTTGACCTGTTCGCCGACCGAAAGCGGGCAGTCCTGTCCAGCGACAGTACGGGGCGTGAAGTCTTCCTCAGCTGCGGAGCGGTTCTCGACCATCTTCGGGTCGCAATGGCCGCCGCCGGATGGGACACGACCGTTGAGCGGTTTCCGGATTCCCATGATCCGGATCATGTTGCAACTTTGAAATTTGCACCGACGTCTGGCGTCACCAACGGGCAATATGAACGAGCGGACGCCATTCTCAGGCGTCACACCGATCGACTGCCCTTCGACGCGCCGCCAGAGTGGCCTTCGATTGAAGCGCGACTGCGTCTTGCGGTCATCCCTTATCATGTTATGACCGACATCGTCCTCGACCGTGACCGTCCGGTCCTCGCTGAGGCCTCCCGTCTCACAGAACGGCTGCGAAGCCTTGACCCCACCTATCAGTCCGAATTAGATTGGTGGACATCACTATTCGCGCCGGGCGAGGGTGTGCCGCAGGCTTCGCTCGTGTCTGACTCGGAGGCGGACCGAACCGATATCGCACGAACCTTTCCGCCAGCGAAACCAACGCAGCGCCGTTCGCAAATCAGTGCTGACCGCTCCAAGATCATCGTGCTGTCCACGTCTCACGAAGATGCGCGCTGTGACGTATTGCGTTGTGGCGAAGCGTTGTCCGCCGTGTTGTTGGAATGCACCCTCGCGGGCCTGGCGACGTGCACATTGACACACATGACGGAGGTTGCACCGAGTCGGGACATCATCCGACAGCTCATGGGTCAAACCGGCTCGCCGCAACTGCTGATCAGAATCGGCATTGCGCCGTCCGATCAAGCGCCCGCCACACCGCGCCGTCCTCTCACCGACGTGCTCGAATTCCGCCAGTAGCGTTGCCGCGGTGTCGACGCGCTACTTTTGTATTCGCATCTGGGGATAAAGAGCCTGGCGCTGTGGCCTTACGCCTCTGAGGCAAAACGGGGTGCGCGCAAATCTCTTTTGGTGTTCCAAGACGCGGTCAGACCCTCACACCGTCACGGGCGCGCAGGTACACCCGCTTTCCTGAGGGGTGCTTTCCCGACTGGAGGGCCTGAACTCTAGCTGCCCCTCGCGAGGATGCGAGCGAACGGCAGCAGCATCAGGAACTCGACAATCAAGACGACGGTGATCATCACGATGACCTTCGCGTCATCGAAGTTCTGCCCGGCGACCACGAACGCAGCGGCGGCGTTTCTCTGCGCCGTTCCCAGAGCCAGCACCCCCCGGGTGCTCGTTCCGGGTCCTCCGAGGAGCCACCCGGTACCGGCGCAGACCACCGTGTAGACGACGGCGGCCAGGACGCCGAAGGTGCCGAATATCGACAGGAGACTCTTGAAGTGACCAGCCGTGGTCAACACCACCACGAGGATCATGCTGACGTTGGAGATCCACCCAACCGTGGGTCGGATGCGGCCTGCCGCGCCCGGGCGGCGAGCACGCACCAGGAGACCGACGGCCAGCGGGATGAGCATCAGCACGACGAGCGACCGCGCGATCTTCAGCGGGTTGACCGTGATTCCCTCGAGGAAGAACGGCAGAGCGAGGGGCAGGTAGCCCACGGTGACGACCATCAGCAGCACCATCAGGCCCACGGCGAAGGCCAGATCGGCCTTGGCGAACTCCGCGAGCTTGATCAGAAACGGCGCGCCCGCCGCCAGCCCGCACAGCAGCAGGCCGATCCCCAGCGGCTCGTCGAGACCGAGCGCCCGCCAGAGCCCGAGCGCTGCCAGGGGCGCCAGGACGAAGTTCGCCACGAGGGACAGCACAACCAGCCGGGTGTTCTTGAGCGGGGCGAGGATCTGGCCGACTGTCAGACTCAGGCCAACACTCAGCGTGCTCGACACCACGAATACGACGACGGCCACGCTCGAGCCCCGGATCAGCAGGTCGGTCAGCGCCATCGTTGCCGCCTTTCGTCATTCATTGCGTACGGGTCAGTTGGCGCCCTGCTCGACATTGCCAACACTCAGGTCCGCGCCCAATCCAACCTGACCGGAGATGTCGCGCCGACGCCTGTCAGGAAGAGCGTGACGTGTTGAAGTCGGTATAGCGCTGCTCGTACACGCCGTCGCGTTCGGCGAACCGGAGCGGTTTGGCGGCGTCCACGACAATCTCGGTCGCCTCGGGCTCCTCGGTCAGCAGCGCCATGGTCTCGGCGATGTATTCATCGAGGGGCATCGCGTCGGGTTCGTTGACTCGCTCGTCGCGCAGGCCAGTCTGGACCCCCGGCGGCACGATCTCGATCACCTGGACCGCCGTGTTCCGCAGTTGAAACCGCAGCGATTGGGTGTAGGAGTGCAGCGCTGCCTTGGTGGCGCAATAGGTTGGCACCTGTGCCTTGGGCAGGAAGGCCAACGCCGAGGTGACGTTCAGAACGGCTGAGCGGGGCTGAGCGAGCAGGCGCGGCAGCAACGCAGCAATGAGGCGTATGGGACCAAGTAGGTTCGTGATGATCATGGCCTCCGCTTCGGCGACACCGCCAGCGGTGAGGTCCTCGCTGTGTTGGATGCCCGCGTTGTTGATCAGAACGTTGAGTTCCGGGTGGCGTTGTGTCACCTCCGTGGCGAAACGCTCGATGTCTGCCGCATCGCTCTGATCCAAGGTCAGCAATTGCATTCCGGGATTGGCCGCTGCCACGCTCTCCAGCTGCTCGCGGCGGCGGCCAGCGATGATCACCTGGTTGCCCAGACGATGAAACGATTCAGCCAGGCCACGACCGATCCCCGACCCGCCACCCGTCACCAGAATCGTGTTCTGGGCTGTCTGCATGGCTTCTGCCCCCGCTGAGTCGGTGATGATCGAAATTTATCACCCGACAACCGCCGCGCTGGCGGGTCTGCTCGGCGAGGTTGACGACGTTTGGCCCAATCCAATTGGGCGGCCTCGATTCACGCGCACGGGGTGGACCGTAGGCGCCGCCGGGGGATGGTGATGCTCGACCGACGCGGCGGGAAGGTCCTGCCCTACCCGAAACCGTTGACCACGGGGCGACGACGACCCAGGGCTATGGCGAATCCCTTCGCCCCGGGGTGGCGGAGGCCCGCCGGATACCGCCCAATGTTGCATGGAATTCCGCGACCTACCACGCCTGTCTCAGCCGAGCGGTTCGCGGAAACCGGCCGACTTCACGACCCCGTCGTGGAGGAGTCACCGGTCAGTTCGGCGACGCCACGGCGGCAGCAAGGCGGCAATGGGCGGATTCCAGCGGAGCCTTCCGGCGGCCTCGCCGACGGCGGCATCGGCGGCAGGGGCAGCGACGCGACCGCCGAACCTCCCGGCACCACGTCCACCGGTGCGGGCGGCACAGCCGGTCCGGGCGGTCTTGGCGGCGCCGATGGTGACCCGGCGAGCCTGGCAACAATGGCGCTTAAACGTCGAAGCTGAGGTTTAGGGCTCGTCGAGCAAGCGATGCGGACGTCGACTGCAGGTAGTCGGCGCCCGCACTCGCCTGCCTCGCCTCGTGGTTGGAAGGCAGCCAGTTCTGAGTGGTCAGACCGTCGCGACGACCAGATGTTCCGCGGTGGGTGGCCGCAAACCGTCGGTGCGTTCCGCGAAGTAACGGTCGGCCAGGACGTCCGGACTGACGTGGCGCACCGACGAGAAGCCGGCGGCGCGACACATGTCAGCCATCGCGTCGGGGGAGTAGTGGCTGATGAACGGTGTCCCGGAGGTCGCCGCCTGCTGCTCGACGTATTCCTGCATGGGGCGTTCGGCCGCGTCGACCAGATCCAGCGGCAGCATGAAGGTCATCGCCAACACCGATCCCGGCGCCAGCCCCGCAACCTGGCGCAGCGTGGCCTCCGTCGCCTCTCGAGTCAGGTACATGCTGACCCCGGTCGACGAGACCACCGCGGCGCGTGAGGTGTCGAAGCCGTTGGCTGCCAACGCTTCCGGCCATGACTGGCCGCTCTCGAAGTCGACGGGGACGAAATGCAGACTCTCCGGCAGCGGATAGCCCTCCTCGGTGAGCCTGCGGCGCTTCCACTCCTGGGTGCCAGGCTGGTCGACCTCGTAGATCTGAAGGGCCGAATCGGAATGGCGCTGTGCGAATGAATCCAGCCCGGCGCCGAGAATGACGTACTGCCCGACTCCGCCGGCGGCCAGTTCACGCACGAGATCGTCGAGGAAGCGGGCGCGCGCCACGATTGACGCACGAAACGCGCGGGTGCCGTCGGGATCCATGTCGCCGCGGGCCCGCCAGTCCGGATCGGGATCTGCCAGCCGCAGGCCCACGGTGTCGTCGAGTACGTGCGGTGGCGGATCGACCTCGACGTGCAGGGCGCGCCACAATGCGACCCGCACGGCCGTGCCGTCAGGCGCTGATGCAGTGGTCATGTGGCCTCCTTCACGGGCAGGCACCCTACTCGGCTGTCGGGCTGATGAACGCGGGGTGAATGACGGCCGAACTGTCGATCCGGTGGTGGCATTGCCGTCGCCTAGCCACGACACTTTGGTCGTGACCACCACTTCGCTGCTGGGTTCGATCCTCAACTGGCTTCGTGCCGGATACCCAGACGGTGTCCCCGGGCCCGACCGGGTGCCGCTGCTGGCGCTGCTGCGCGCCACCCCGCTGACCGAGGACCAGGTCAAGGAAGTCGTGAAAAACCTCACCGCCGATGGATCGACCGCCATTGCCGACGGTTCGATCGACGACGACGAGATCGCCACGTTCATCTCGGATGTCACCCATCATGACGCCGGCCCCGAGAACGTCAAGCGCGTCGCCGCCAAGCTGGCCGCGGCGGGCTGGCCACTGGCCGGAATCGGCGACGCCGCCGACTAGGCCCGCAGCGACTGCGTATCGATCACGAAGCGATAGCGCACGTCGCTCGCCAGCATCCGCTCGTAGGCCTCGTTGATGTAATCCGGTGCGATGACCTCGATTTCGGGACGCACGTCATGCTCGGCGCAGAAGTCCAGCATCTCCTGCGTTTCGGCGATGCCACCGATCAACGAGCCCGCCAGGCGGCGCCGTCCGAACACAAGTGGGGGAGCCGGGACCGTCATGGGCTGGTCGGGCATGCCCAGCTCGACCAGCGTGCCATCGAGCGTCAACAGGCCGAGCTCAAGGACTACACCTACGAGCTGCTGTTCGAGCTGTACGAAAACAAGGGTGGAGTACTGGGACTTTTAAGTCTCGTGGAGCTTCACATACCGAGGTCGCGTCCGATGAGCTCTTTCACTAGCTCGTTCGTTCCGGCCCAGATCTTCGTGACGCGGGCGTCTTTCCATGCGCGCGCTGCGCGATAGTCGTTCATGTATCCGTAGCCGCCGGGGGTCTGCACACAGTGATCAAGAATCTCGTTCTGCGTCTGTTCTTGGGTCGTCAGCTTCACCAGATCGGGCGCCACGACGTCGTATTGGATGTCGAACGACGAGGCGGCTGCCGCTCTTGACCGCGCCAGTTCTTCACCGCGATGGCTTCACCCTGAGGATGTCTCCGGCGGCGCGTCGGCGACGGTGGCGATGGTGCTGGCGGAGACCCAAGCCACCCCATCTGGTGTTCTCAGCGAATTCTCAGGCTTTTCAAATCACGCATGTTGTGCAATGCCAACTGTCGCGCCCGCGCATATCGAGCATTGCTGCAGCGCGCTGCAACGTGTGCAAGCCATTAATAACCGTGTGCATAGCACTAGTAAGCAAGTTGCTGGCGACCGCAATTTTTACCGTTGAAAATACAGTTTCTCGCGACCATCAGCAAATAAACTGTTCGCCAATAGTCTTCGCGACTGTAGTTTGCTGCCTGCCCTGGCTTTGTTCGATTTCACAAGCTTTTCAACCGCGCTTCGCGTCGGGCGCGACGGCGGATTGCCGACAGGAAGTCGTCACTACTTCACTTGATGTAAACCGACACGCCGCATTCGCAATTCCACCAACCTAGCTGCATGTTCCCGACTCCACCGTGCCTGTCTGCCACGTCCCCAGCGAGCCACCTT